>NZ_MPOI01000008.1:0-583569 GCF_001896145.1 Archangium sp. Cb G35 | reverse complement strand
CCTCTCGCGCGGCAACCCGTGCTTGCGCATGAAGGCCGACTGCGTGCCTCCTTCCTCCTCCCAGGCTCGCACCACCTGCTCTGCTACCTCCGGTGTCCACCTCGGCCGCCGCGCTGCTTCCAACCACGCCGGCTCCGTCTTCGTCGTCGCTGTGCTCGTCGTCATCTCGCCGCGCACTCTGCGGCCCCTCATGCACCGACACTACCTGGGCTGGATCGGAGGCTTACGCATCAACCAGCTCTGACTGCCATTGTGTCAGATCGATTTCCCGTGCCATGTGGCGCTCCAGAATCCAGGCTATGGGTATTGAACTCCGGGAGGCACCCTCCTGAGAGGAGCCACCCTCCAGCGTCCTGCGGCCAACAGGACGCGCACGCCTCGCGATCTTTCTCCCGCCGCCCTGCTATACGGCCAGCGCCGCCAGCGCCATCCCCCCAATGCCCCCGGAGTCCCCGGTGGCGGGCGCTGCGACATGGTGCAGATGGCTCGCCCCTCTTCTCCAGCGCTGGTGCGTCCCGGGTGCCCTTCCGTTCCCCCTCCTCGCCAGGGGCGGCGATGAGCCACTCCACCAAGGCCCCCTGGGAGGATGAGGGTCAGCTCGTCCACCTGCTCGCCAGCCATACCGTCGAGGCGTTCTTCATGATGGACGCCCAGGGGCACCTCACCTACGTCAACCCCGCCGCCGAGCGGATGTTCGGCTGGAGCCGGCAGGAGATGCTCGGACAGGTCCTCCACGACCTCGTCCATCACCACCACCCCGATGGCAGGCCCTTCCCCATGGACGCCTGTCCCCTCGGGCTGGTGATGCGCGAGGGGCGGCCTGTCCAGGGCCACGAGGACCTCTTCATCCACCGCGATGGCTCGTTCATCCCCGTCTACTGCTCCAACGCTCCCATCCTCACCGAGGGACGCCTCATGGGCGCGGCGCTGGTGGTGCATGACATCTCCGCGCGCAAGCGCACCGAGGAGGACCGGGCCGATCAGGTGCGGCAGTTCCAGCTCCTGGCCGACACCCTTCCCCACCTCGCCTGGATGTCCCGGCCCGATGGCTCCTGTGAGTACGTCAACCGGCCCTGGTGCGTGTACACCGGCCTCTCGATGGAGGAGTCCCTCGGGGGCGGTTGGGCGCGCGCGATACACCCGGAGGACCTGCCGCGCATCCTGGCGCACTGGCAGCGGACGCGGGACACCCTCAACGGCCAAGAGGCCGAGCTCCGGCTGCGCCGGGCCAGCGATGGGGCCTGGCGGTGGTTCATCGCCCGAGCCCAACCCGCGCGCGCCTCGGACGGCACCCTCCTGCGGTGGATCGGCTCCTGTACCGACATCGACGAGCAACGGCGCGCCGGCCAGGAACGTCTGGAACTGCTGCGGCGCGTGCAGGCGGCCCATGCGGCGGCCGAGGAGGCCAACCGGCTCAAGGATGATTTCCTCGCCACCGTGTCCCACGAGCTGCGCACGCCGCTGACGGCGATACTCGGCTGGCTTCAAATCCTGCGCACCAGGACCCTGTCCGAGGAGAAGCGCGCCCGCGCCCTGGAGACGGTGGAGCGCAACGCCCGCGTCCAGGCCCAGGTCATCGAGGACCTGTTGGACATCTCGCGCATCATCACAGGCAAGCTCCACCTGGAGCCCGGGCCCCTGGACATGAGGAACGTGGTGGACGCGGCGCTCGAGTCCACGCGGCCGCTCGCCGACAGCAAAGGCGTGAAGCTGGAGCTGGAGACGGTCACGGAGCCCCTGCCCATGTGGGGCGACGCTGGACGGCTCCAGCAGGTGGTGTGGAACCTGCTGAGCAACGCCATCAAGTTCACCCCCCAGGGTGGCCTCGTCACCGTCCAACTGCGCTCACTGGACGGCTCGGTGGAGCTGCGGGTGACGGACACCGGCATGGGCATCTCCCCGGCCTTCCTGCCCCATCTCTTCGAGCGCTTCCGCCAGCAGGACAGCAGCAGCCGCCGGGCCCATGGCGGGCTCGGGTTGGGCCTGGCCATCGTGCACCACCTCGTCGAGCTGCACGGGGGCCAGGTCTCGGCGCACAGCCCGGGCATGGGCCTTGGCGCGAGCTTCGTCCTGCGCCTGCCCCGGAAGCACCAGTCTCCATGAGCCCCGGGCGGTGGGACTCCCGTCAGGTTCGCGGCGCCATCCCCGTTCTATAGAATCCGATTCTCACGGAGCGAAGCTGGATTTCACCCCCAGGGGCTTCCTGCGGGGGAGCCCCGCCCGTCAGGGTGAGGCCAGGCTTCGGCCAAGGGATGTCAGCGGAGACACGATGCGCACGGGATGGATGCTTCGAGCCTGGGGGGCGGTGCTGCTCGCTGGGGTGATGAGCTGTTCGGATGGGATGGACTCGGAGGACCCATCGGATGGGCCGCGTCGCACGGACGCACGGGCACAGAAGCTCGAATCGGCCTCTGGCGAGGTGGCTCGTGTCCTGGACTTCCGGCCCGGGGACCTGGGCTCCCAGCCCTCGTCGATCACCGCCGGCAACGGGGGCGTGATCTTCGCCGCCACGGACGACAGCACGGGCTCGGAGCCCTGGTGGAGTGATGGGACCGAGGCCGGCACGTTCCGGCTCAAGGACACCTACGCGGGTACCATTGGCTCCAATCCCCGTGCATTCACCCGGCTGAATGGTTCGGTCTTCTTCGTCAACAACTCCGGGCTGTGGAAGAGCGATGGCACGGCCGCGGGCACCGTCCTGGTCTACAGCATCCACCCCAGCATCGAGCCGCCCATGAGCACCCTGGTCGCGATGAACGGGAAGCTCTACTTCTCCGCCTTCGACTCCTCCTCCCGCGTGGAGGCCCTGTGGAAGAGCGATGGCACGGCCGCGGGAACCACCGTGGTCAAGTCGATCGGAACCTCCTATTCATCAGCCAGTCCCAAGTGGCTGACCGCCGTGAACAACACGCTCTTCTTCGCGATGGAAGATGCCACGACCGGCGAGGAACTGTGGAAGAGCGACGGCACGGCCTCGGGCACGGTGCGGGTGAAGGACATCCAGCCCGGCAGCTATGGCTCCAATCCCCGCAACTTCGTCCACGTGAACGGGGTGCTCTACTTCACCGCCGACGATGGCACGCGTGGCGAGGAAGTGTGGAGGAGTGACGGTACGGCCGCGGGCACGGTGATCGTGAAGGACCTCAATACGGGGGCGAGGTTCAGCTCGAAGCCGTCCAACCTCATGAACGTGAACGGGACACTCTTCTTCATGGCCGCGCCGGGCGGCCGCAGCGTGCTGTGGAAGAGCGACGGCACGGACGCGGGCACGGTCTATATCGCCGACATCGGGTATGTGGTGGGGACGGCCCCGTACTTCACCGCCATGGGCTCGTCGCTCTACTTCTCCATGTATTCCAGTACGGATGCGGGCTACGAGCTGTGGAAGAGTGACGGGACACCGGAAGGCACGGGGCGCGTCCGATTCTTCTCGGGCGGGGCCTTCTTCCCCGTCCTGGCCCACCTGACGGTCGTGAACGGGAGCCTCTATTTCGTGTTCAACGGGCCCAATGGCAGCGAGCTCTGGAAGAGCGACGGCACGACCGCGGGCACGGTCCTCGTCACCACCTTCCACCCCACGCCGAGGAACGCGGCGCCCACGTCGCTCGCCGCCCTGGACGGGATGCTCTACTTCTCCGCCAATGACGGAGTGAGTGGCGACGAGCTGTGGAAGAGCGATGGGACGGCCGCGGGCACGGTGCTCGTGCGGAACATCCAGACGCATGGCGCCAGCTCCGCGCCTGGCTTGTTCACGGACGTGGGGGGAACGCTCTTCCTGGTGGCCAACGATGGGCTCAACGGCGTCCAGCTCTACAAGAGCGATGGGACGGAGGCCGGCACGGGGGCCGTCAAGATCATGGCATCGCACGACCCCACGAGCCTCGTGGCCGCGGGGGGAGTGCTCTACTTCGGGGGGAGACTGGATTCCGGCGGCCGGGAGCTGTGGAGGAGTGACGGGACGGCTGCGGGCACGTTCCAGGTGAAGGACATCTATGGGGGCTCCACGGGCTCCGAACCCCAGAACATGCGGAGCGTGGGTGGGACGATCTACTTCTCGGCCGCCGACATCTATTCGGGCCGGGAGCTGTGGAAGAGCGATGGGACAGCCGCGGGCACGGTCCTGGTGAAGGACGTCTACGAGGGCGGTCGGGGCTCCGACCCCCTCGGCATCAGGGAAGCGGGGGGAACGATCTACTTCTGCGCCAACGACCCCACCACGGGCTTTGAGCTGTGGAAGACCGATGGGACAGCCGCGGGCACGGCCCTGGTGAAGGATCTCTATGCGGGCACCAGTTCCTCCATTCCCATCCTGGGGGAGTCGTGGAACGGAGCGCTCTACTTCACCACCAGCGCCGGCCCTTCCTCGACCGATCTGTGGAAGACCGATGGAACGGCGGAGGGCACGGTGAGGATGACGAATTTCTCCGCGGGCAACGTGAGCTTCGGACCGAGGGTCGTACTGGGAAGCAGGCTCTTCTTCTCGGCGAACAATGGCAGCACGGGCATGGAGCTGTGGTCGAGCGACGGGACACCCGCGGGCACGAGCCAATTCAAGGACATTCGCGCCGGTTCGGGGTCCTCCGGTCCGAGCCAGCTCACCGTGTGGAACGGGACGATCTATTTCGTGGCCGATGACGGCATTTCGGGCCAGGAGCTGTGGAAGACCGATGGGACGGTGGCCGGCACGGTGCTCGTGAAAGACATCCGGCCGGGCAGCACGGGCTCTTCGCCCAAGAACCTCACGCTGCTGAATGGGGTGCTGTATTTCTCGGCCGATGACGGCGTCCACGGCGTGGAGTTGTGGAAGAGCGATGGGACGGAGGCAGGCACGGAGCTCGTAACGGACCTGATGCCGGGCGCGGCCTCGTCGAGCCCGCAACCACTCGTCGTCTCCGGAGGCCAGCTCTATTTCGTGGCCGACGACTACGTCCATGGCAAGGAACTCTGGGTGCTGCCGAAGGTGACGCCCGACACCGTTCCGCCCGAGGTGACATGCCCCGAGCCCGTGAACGCGGAGGCCACGACAGCGTCCGGCACGTCGGTCCTCTTCCCCGAGGCGGAGGCAACGGACAACGACACCGCCGCTCCGAGTCTGAGCTATGAGCCGGCGCGCGGCAGCGTCTTCCCGATCGGAACGACAACGGTGACGGCCACGGCCACGGACACGGCGGGCAATTCCGCCTCGTGTGACTTCACGGTGACGGTGCGTGACACCACCGCGCCCACCCTGACATGCCCCGCGGATATGACAGTGGAGGCCACGAGTGCCTCGGGCGCCACGGTGGGCTACCCAGCGGCGAGCGCCTCGGATGCGGTGTCCTCCGCCACGGTGAATTACAGCCAGGCCTCCGGCACGGCCTTCTCGCTCGGCGCCACCACCGTCACGGCCACAGCCACGGATGGGGCAGGCAACTCGGCCTCGTGCAGCTTCACGGTGACGGTGCGTGACACCACTGCTCCCACCCTGACGTGCCCCGCGGACATGACGGTGGAGGCCACGAGCGCTTCGGGCGCGACAGTGGACTACCCGGCGGCGAGCGCCTCGGATGCTGTGTCCTCCGCCACGGTGAATTACAGCCAGGCCCCCGGCTCTGCCTTCTCGCTCGGCGCAACCACCGTCACAGCCACTGCCACGGATGGGGCAGGCAATTCGGCCTCATGCACCTTCACGGTGACGGTGCGCGACACCACCGCGCCCTCCCTGACCTGCCCGGCGGACATGACGGTGGAGGCCACGAGTACCTCTGGCGCCACGGTGGATTACCCGGCGGCGAGCGCTTCGGATGCGGTGTCCTCGGCTACGGTGAATTACAGCCACGCCTCCGGCACGGTCTTCTCGCTCGGAACGACAACGGTGACGGTGACGGCCACGGACACGGCGGACAATGCTGCCTCGTGCATCTTCACGGTGACGGTGCGTGACACCACCGTGCCCTCCCTGACGTGCCCCGCGGATGTGACGGTGGTGACCCTCGACCCGGCGGGTACGGACGTCTCCTATGAGATGGCCTCACCCACCGACAGCGGCTCCTCTGTCACGATGAGTTACAGCCACCCCTCGGGTAGCCGCTTCGTCCCAGGCATCACTCCGGTGTCCGTGACGGCCACCGACGCCTCGGGGAACGTGGCCCGGTGCGACTTCCAGGTCTCCGTGCAGTTGAACTCCGTATCAGTGCCAACTCCCGCCAGCGGGTGCGGCTGCTCTTCGGGCACGAGCGGGTCCACCTTCCTCGCATGGGGAGCACTCCTCCTGCTCGCCTGTCGCGCGACGGGCCGACGTTCGCGGCTCGAGTAGCAGGGAGAAGGGGCTGGCGCGTCCCGCCGCACTTGAGTACGAGTGCTCCCGATGGCGACGACCCGGAAGAAGAACACCGCCCCCACCCCGGCCGGCAGCGGTCCGGCGAAGGACGTCCAGCGGCCTCCCGCGGAGACCCTCCATTCGGAGGAACTCGAGAAGCTGCGTGCCCACGATGACGCGCCGAAGCCTCCGGGCTGGAGCATGTCCCTGCACGCGGTGCGCCGCTTCATCCTCGGAGACGAGTCGCTGGGCGTGCAGCGCAAGTTCGTGGGCAACCCGAGCCTCGTGGACCGGGCCATGGTGACGCTGGCCACCAACCGCGGACTGATGCTCGTGGGCGAGCCCGGCACCGCCAAGAGCCTCCTGTCCGAGCTGCTCGCCGCCGCCATCTCCGGCACCTCCACGCTGACCATCCAGGGCGGCGCGTCCGTCACGGAGGATCAGATCAAATACTCGTGGAACTACGCGCTCCTCGTCTCCGAGGGCCCCACGCCCCGCGCGCTCGTGCCCGCCCCGCTCTACACGGGCATGAAGGAGGGCAAGGTGGTGCGCTTCGAGGAGATCACCCGCTGCCCCCTCGAGGTGCAGGACTCGCTGCTCTCCATGCTGTCGGACCGGGTGCTCGCGGTGCCGGAGCTGCGGGACGAGGACGCCATGGTGTTCGCGCGGGACGGCTTCAACGTCATCGCCACCGCCAACACGCGCGACCGGGGCGTCAACGAGATGAGCGCGGCGCTCAAGCGGCGCTTCAACTTCGAGACGGTGTTCCCCATCGGCGACTTCAACACCGAGCTGTCCCTGGTGCGCAACGAGACGAAGCGGCTGCTGGAGCGCTCGGGCGTGCCGGTGACGCCCTCGGAGGACTTGCTGGAGGTGCTCGTCACCACGTTCCGCGAGTTGCGGGCCGGCGAGACGAGCGACGGCCAGGCGATGGAGCGGCTGACGGCGGTGCTCTCCACGGCGGAGGCCGTGTCGGTGGCCCACGCGGTGGGCGTGCGCGGCTACTACCTGCGTGGAGATGGAGGCTCGGCGGCGGACCTGGTGGAGACGCTGGCCGGCACCGCGGCGAAGGACAGCCCCGAGGACCTCAAGCGTCTGCGCGCGTACCTGGAGCAGCGGGTGGCTCGCCGCAATGGACCCCAATGGCGTGCCCTGTACGAGGCCCGCCACCTCCTGCCGGGCTGACACCGTGGGCATGCAGGGGACTCCGGGCCTCCATGTCGTCGGCGTGCGCCACCACAGCCCGGCGTGTGCCCGCGTCGTGGCGCATACGCTTCGCAAGGTGAAGCCCCGCCACGTGCTCATCGAGGGCCCGGCGGACATGAACGCCCGCCTGGACGAGCTGCTCCTGCCGCACGAGCTGCCGCTGGCCGTCTTCAGCAGCTACCGCGACGAGGAGCGGACCCATGCCTCGTGGACGCCCTTCTGCGCCTACTCGCCCGAGTGGGTGGCCCTGACGGAGGGCAAGGCGGCCGGAGCGCAGGTGCGCTTCATGGACCTGCCCGCCTGGGACAAGTCCTTCCACGGCGTGCGCAACCGCTACTCGGACGGCGAGCGCCGCACCGCCCGGCTCATCGAGACGCTCTGCCGCAAGCTGGGCCTGGAGGGGATGGATGCCCTCTGGGATCACCTCTTCGAGCAGCCGTGCGAGCTGGACACCCTGGCGGAGCGGCTGCGCGTCTACTTCGACTCGTTCCGCGCCGAGGAGGAGGCCACCGGGAGCGATCACCGGCGCGAGGCCTTCATGCTGGAGCACGTGGAGGCCGCGCTGGCGCTGGGAGATGGCCCCGTGGTGGTGGTGTGCGGTGGCTTCCACGCGCCCGTGCTCGCGCGGGCCACGAGGAAACCGGGCACCCCCTTCCCCGAGACGCCGAGTCACCCGTCCGCGCGCAGCTACCTCGTGCCGTACAGCTTCCGCCGCCTGGACTCCTTCACCGGCTACGAGTCCGGCATGCCCTCCCCCGCCTTCTACCAGGCGGTATGGGAGCTCGGCCCCGAGAAGGCCCCGGAGCACATGCTCCGCGCCGCCGTCACGCGATTGCGCGGCCGGGGACAGCACATCTCCTCGGCGGACCTCATCGCCGCCTCCGTCATGGCCGAGGGGCTCGGACGCCTGCGCGCCCACACGGCCCTGGCGCGCTCGGACCTGCTCGACGGAATGGCCGCCGCCCTGGTGAAGGACGCACTCGACGTGGCGCTGCCGTGGACGACGCGCGGTGTCCTCTCCCCGGACACGGATCCGCTCCTCGCCGAGGTGTTGCGCGCATTCTCGGGCGACCGCACGGGCCGGCTCAGCGACTCCACCCCGAGGCCCCCGCTGCTGGCCGACGTGGAGCGCGTCCTGACCGCGCATGATCTCCGGCCGCAGGGACGTGCCCGGAAGGTGGGCGTGGAGTTGCGCGAGCCCGCGCACCTGGAGCGCAGCCGCGCGCTGCACCGGCTGCGGGTGCTCGGCATCCCCGGCTTCACACGGGACGCGGGCCCCACCTTCCCCACCGAGCCCGTGCTCCAGGAGTCCTGGACGGTGGCACCCACGGAGGACTTCATCTCCTGGGTCATCGAGGCCTCGGGCTGGGGCCCCTCGCTGGAGGTGGCGGCCACCGGACGGCTCGAGGAGGCGCTCAGCACGGCGGGGCCGGACCTGGGCAGGCTCGCGCTGCTGCTCGCCGAGAGCCTCTTCATCGGCGCGAAGGGCCTGGCGCAACGCGTGCTCGAGTCCGTGGCCGCGCAGGCCCTGCACGAACCGGATCTCACCCGCCTGGGCCTGGCCCTGGAGCGGCTCCTCTCCGTCTGGCGATACGACGTGCTGCTCGGCGCTCAGGGCTCGGCCGAGGTGGGCACCGTCATCGCGGCGGCCTTCGATCGGGGACTCTGGTTGCTCGAACAGCTCGACGGGCCCGCTCTTCCCGCGGACGAGGGACACCTCCGTGCCGTGGCCGCGCTGCGCGACACGCTCCGCTTCGCGGGCCGGGCGCTCTCGCTCGACGAGACGCACGCCGCCGCCGTGTTCGAGCGCCGTCTGGCCGATCTCCGCGCCCCACCCGCCGTGCGAGGCGCCGCGCTCGGAGCGCTCTGGTCCCTGTCCCGCTTCTCCGACGAGGCCAGCGCCGAGGCCGCCGCCATCCGCGCGACCCGGGCCGCGGCACGTCCCGCCATCCTGGGTGACTTCCTGGCCGGCCTGTTCCGGCTCGCCCGGGAGCAGGTGGTGCGCGCACCTCCCGTCACCGCGGTGCTGGACGAGGTGCTCCGCGAGCTGCCCCAGGAGGACTTCCTCGTCGCCGTCCCGGCCCTGCGCCTGGCCTTCGGCTTCTTCCCGCCCCGGGAGAAGGAGGACATCGCCCGGTCGATCCTCACCCTGCACGGCAAGGATCCCGCGGGGGCGCGGACACTGCTCCGCCTCGAGGTGGACCCGGCGCTCGTCGCCGCGGGCACGGCGCTGGACGAGGAGATGGAGCAGGTGCTGGCCCGCTACGGACTGCTGCGGCCCCACGAGGGAGGTGCGCGATGACGATGGATCCCCTGGCGCGCTGGCGCCTCGTGCTCGGTGAAGCAGCAGAGGGAGCGCTCGGCAACAGCCTGGACGCCCAGGGCCGCGGCATGGACGCGGCGCTCGAGTGGCTGTACGGGCGCGAGGGAGACCTCGCCGACCGCGATGTCCGAGGACGCCAGGGAGGAACAGGCCCGTCCTCGCTCACCGTCCCGGATTGGATCAACGAGGTCCACAGCCTCTTCCCCAAGGAGACCATCGAGCGCCTCGAGCGCGATGCCGTCGAGCGCTACAAGATCGACGAGGTGGTGACGCGCGCCGACGTGCTCTCGCGCGTGGAGCCCAACGAGACGCTGCTGCGCGCCGTGCTGCGCACCAAGCACCTCATGAATCCCGAGGTGCTCGCGGTGGCCCGCCGCATCGTCGAGAAGGTGGTGCGCGACCTCATGGAGAAGCTGAGCAAGGAGGTGCGCCAGACCTTCTCGGGCGTGCTCGACCGGCGCCGCCGCTCGCCGCTGAAGGTGGCGCGCAACTTCGACTTCCGGCGCACGCTGCGCGAGAACCTGGACCGCTACTCCCCCACCGAGCGCAAGATCGCCATCGAGCACGCCTCGTTCTTCTCGCGCACCCGGAAGCACACCGAGCGCTGGCAGGTCATCCTCCTGGTGGATCAATCCGGCAGCATGACGTCGTCCGTCATCCACTCGGCCGTCACCGCGGCCTGTCTGTGGGGACTGCCCGGCATCCAGACGCACCTGGTGGCCTTCGACACCGCCGTGGTGGAGCTCACCCGCGAGGTGACGGATCCCGTGGAGCTGCTGATGAAGGTGCAGCTCGGAGGCGGCACGGACATCCAGAAGGCCGTGGCCTACGGTGCGGGGCTCATCGAGTCCCCCCGGCGGAGCATCGTCGTCCTCATCACGGACTTCTACGAGGGCGGCGGCCCCGAGCTGCTCGTGCGCCGCGTGAAGGATCTCTGCGCCCAGGGGACGAAGGTGCTGGGGCTCGCGGCGCTCGAACCGGACGCGACCCCCAACTACGACCGGGACCTGGCCCGGCGGCTGGTGGACGTGGGCGCCCACGTGGGAGCCATGACGCCCGGCCAGCTCGCGGCGTGGATCGCCGAGAAGGTGCGCGCATGAGCCGCCCGGATCTCCTCGCCCTCACCCCGCAGGCCATCGCGAGTGTGTCCAACCTGGGCCTGGTGAAGCGCGCCCAGAAGGAGATCGAGCAGGGCAAGGCTCCCCGGCTGGAGGAGCTGGCCGATGGCACGGTGGTGGGCACCTTCGAGGATGGCAACACGGCCCGGCTGCTCCCGGGCAAGAGCCTGAAGGACAGCCCCTGCTCGTGCAATTCCACCACCGTGTGCCGGCACCGCGTGGCCGTGGCACTCGCCTACCCGGCGTTCGCCAATGCCTCAAGCGCGGCGCCCGCCCCGGAGAAGGCCGCGGAGGCCGCACCGGAGCCGCCCTGGTCCCCGGGCTCGGTGGAGGACAAGGCCCTGGAGGAGCTGATCCCCCGCCGATCCCTGGAGCGCGCCGAGTCCCTCCGCCGGCGCGGTTACCTCGCCCAGGTGCGCCGGGGGACGTTCGTGGGCGAGGACATCCCCACCGTGTCGCTCGCCACGTGCACGGTGCGCTTCCTCGTGCCCCGGAACCTGGGTTACGCGCGCTGCGACTGCGCGGTGGGCACGGGCTGCGAGCACCTGCCGCTCGCCATCTGGGCCTTCCGCGCCGCCGACGCCAAGGACCCCGCGAGCCGTGAGCTCTCCGTCGAGGTGGCGAGCGAGCACGCCGCCTCGCACGAGGGCGGGCCGGCGATGGACGCGGCGAGCGATCTGGCCAGCTTCCTCCTGTTGGAGGGAGCCCAGCACGCCAGCACCGGGCTCGCGGGGCGCTTCGCGGTGGCGCGCTCGAGCCTCGCGGACGTGAAGATGGCCTGGCCGCTCGCGGCGCTCGATGAGCTGGAGGATCTGCTCGGGGCCTATGTGGCCCGAGGGGCCCGCTACACCCCGGCGAAACTCTCCGCCACCCTGGCGGAGCTGTTCGCCCGGCTGCGGGCCGCACGGACCTCGGGCGCCGTCCCGCCCCGCGCCGTGCTGGGCATGGACGAAGCCCCCGAGACGAAGCTCGACTACGTCCGGCTGGTGTCACTCGGGGCGCGGCTGTTCGCCGATGGCCGGGAACGCCGCGCGGAGCTGGTGCTCGCGGATCCGGCCAGCGCGAGCCTCCTCGTGGTGCGCCGGGCCTTCACCTACGCGGAGGATCAAACCCCCGAGGACGGCGCCGAGCTCGGACGCCGCCAGGGCGCTCCCGGTGCGACCCTCGAGACCCTCTCGCGGGGACAGGTGGTGACCTCGGGCGCCACGCGTCTGCCGGATCGCCTCGTGGTGTTCTCCACGCGCGGGCTGCAGCGCACCTCGGTGACGCCCCAGTCCGGGGACTGGAGCCTGCTGCCGGCGCCACTGCTCGTGAAGGACGTCTCCGCGCTGGAAGCCGCCCTGCGGGCCCGGCCTCCGCGTTTCCTGCGGCCACGGCAGCTCGCCGAGAACGTGCACGCCTTCGAGGTCTCCCGCGTGGTGGACGTGGCCTATTCACCGGGCGCCCAGTTGGTGCGCGCGGAACTGGAGGACGCGGGCGGACACGGCTTCCTCGTGGAGCTGTCCCACCGCCGCGTGGCCCCCGGGGCGCTGGACGCGCTCGCCGAGGGGCTGGGGGGAAAACGCGGGGCGCTTCGCTACCTCTCGGGTGAGGTGCGGAGGACGGCCCGGGGGCTCGTCGTCGAGCCGCTCGCGCTGTCCTGCGAGGGCACGGGGGTGGTGGTGCTCGACATGCAACCCGCCACCGCGACGGGGCCGCTGCGCACCGCCGGGGACAGGCCGCCCCTGGAGCCCCTCCCGGCGGCCCTGGCCGAGCTGGAAGGCTGCCTCGCGGACGCGGTGCACCAGGGCCTGCGCCACGTCGTCCCGGCCTGGGGCACCCGGCTCTCCGCGGTGGCCTCGCGAGTCCAGGAGCTCGGGATGAAGCGCCTGGCGGAGGACCTGGGAGCGCTCTCCAAGAAGCTGGACGCGGCCCGTGCCTCCGGCCTGCCCGGGGACGAGGCGGCGCTCGCGGCCGCCTGGGCCGATGCCTCCCTCCGCGTCACCGTGGGGCTCGAGCAGCTCGGGGCGTAGGCCATCTCCCCACTTGTCAGGAATCAAACAGTCTGATGAGTGTGGAAAGTTTCAATTGAAAATCTCAAATTTCAAGGTACCTTGCATCCCACGAAAGCACCGGCAAACCCACACGGGCCGTGCACGTGGGAGCCGTTGGCATTCGGGAGGGTAACCACGGGCAGATCTCTCTTCGTGTCGTTACATGGCTCAACCTGTTGCATCCCACGGAGGTGTTCCGATGAACGACGAGCACAAGCCGGAGTCCACATACGGGGATGAGTGGTTCGCGCTCGAGGACGGGCTCACGGGTTCGCGCCGGAACGTGCTGGGGGCCACCTACGTCCCCCTCCGCGCCTCCGTGCCATCCGTTGCCCCCGCCAGGAAGGAAGCGGCACGGCCCGCGGCCCTGGCGCGGCACCCAGGGCAGCCGGAGCTGTTGCTGGAGGCCCGGCGGCTCTTCGATGCCATGGGCGTGCACCTGCCCCAGCGCATCAACGCCGAGGAGTTGGGTGATGCGTTGGAGGTGCTCCAGCAGATGGTGAGGGCGGGACAGCCGAAGTGGAGGATCCAGATGAGGATCCTCTCCACCCTCTTCTGGGTCAGCGCCCACACGGCGCAGGACGGCGTCCACTCGCTCATCGGGACGGAGACGGCGAGCACCGGCAACAACGGGCAGGGCCACGAGTAGCACCCGGGCCCCGGGCGGGGCCGTAGGGCCCTGCCCGTCTTCGGAACCCTCCCGGGCTCAGTCCTTCTTGTGGGGCTTGAGCTGCTCGACCAGGCCCTTGATGGACTGCTTGAGGATGCCGCCCGTGTTCACGTCCCCCTTCAGCATGGACTGGGCGAAGTGCTTCGCCTGCTCGAGGGTGATGTGCGGCGGCAGCGGCGGCACGTCCGGATCCGTGTACGCCTCGAGCACCACCGGCCGGTCCGAGCTCAGCGCCTGGTCCCACGCGCGGGCGATCTGCTCCGGCTTGTCCACGCGGATGCCGCGCAGGCCGATGGACTCGGCGTACCGGGCATAGGGGAAGTCGGGCAGATCCTGCGTGGCCGGCAGCTTCGGGTCACCCGCCAGCACGCGCTGCTCCCACGTCACCTGGTTGAGATCGCGGTTGTTGAGCACCAGCACGATGAAGCGCGGGTCCTTCCACTCCTTCCAGTATTTGGCCACGGTGATGAGCTCGGCGTTGCCGTTCATCTGCATGGCGCCGTCGCCCACCAGGGCGATGACGGGCCGGTCCGGGTAGGCGAACTTGGCGCCAATGGCATACGGCACGCCGCAGCCCATGGTGGCCAGGTTGCCCGACAGGGACGCCATCATCCCCTGGCGAATCTTCAGGTCGCGCGCGAACCAGTTGGCCGCCGAGCCCGAGTCCGACGAGAGGATGACACCCTCCGGCAGCCTCGGCGACAGCTCCCAGAAGACGCGCTGGGGGTTGATGGGGTTGGCGTCCTTCATCGCCATTCCCTCCGACGCCTTCCACCACTGGCGGATGCTCTTCTCGAGGCCGTCGCGCCAGTTCCGGTCCTCCTTGCGCTTGAGCAGCGGAATGAGCGCGCGCAGCGTCTCCTTGGAATCGCCCGTGAGGGGCACCTCCATGGGGTAGCGGATGGCGAGCATCCGGCCGTCGAGATCGATCTGCACCCCACGCGCCTGGCCCTCGGGTGGGAGGAACTCCGAGTAGGGGAAGCTGGTGCCCACCATGAGCAGGGTGTCGCACTCCATCATCATGTCCCAGCTGGGCCGGGTGCCCAGCAGGCCGATGGCGCCAGTGACGAAGGGCAGCGAGTCCGGCAGCACCGCCTTGCCCAGCAGCGCCTTGGCCACGCCGGCGCCCAGCAGGTCCGCCACCTCGATGAGCTCATCCGCCGCGCGCAGGGCGCCCGCGCCCACCAGCATCGCCACCTTCTTGCCGGCGTTGAGCACCTCGGCGGCGCGCTTGAGGTCCTTCTCCTGGGGAATCACGCGCGGCTCGCTGTAGCCCACGCTGGAGTGGATGGAACCGTGCACGCGAGGAGGCGGCTGGTAGGGCTCCTCCTGGATGTCGTTGGGGATGATGACGCACGTGACGGTGCGCTCGGCGCGGGCGATGCGCAGGGCCCGGTCCACCGCATGGCGCACCGCCGAGGGGTGCGTCACCATGGTGATGTACTCGGACGCCACGTCCTTGAAGAGCACCGGCAGGTCCACCTCCTGCTGGTAGTGGCCACCCAGTCCCATGCTCTTCTGCTGGCCCACGATGGCCACCACGGGCTGGTGATCCAGCTTCGCGTCATAGAGGCCGTTGAGCAGGTGGATGGCCCCTGGGCCCGAGGTGGCCAGACACACGCCGGGCTCGCCTGTGAACTTGGCATGGGCGCACGCCATGAAGGCGGCCATCTCCTCGTGGCGCGTCTGGATGAACTGGAGCTCGGAGTTGCGGCCCAGCGCTCCGAGGATGCCGTTGATGCCATCCCCCGGGTACCCGTAGATGCGGCGGACGCCCCACTGTGAGAGGCGATAGAGCAGGTAGTCGCTGACGGTGGCGCTCATCTGGGTTCCCCATCCTCCATGCGGTGAAGCCGCACCGGGCAAGTTGGGGTCCTGCCGGCATCGTTCGGAACCCATTCGAGGAGAGACCTCCCGGAAGGCCCTCCTCCGCTCCGTCCGAGGACGGCCGGGCGAGCGTCCAGCCCGGGACCGGTTCAAATGGTCACTGGCGGGCATACCCGTGACGTGGGGTTGTAATCCGCGAAGTCCGAGGTAGTCTCCGCGCCCCATGGACACTCTCCTCTCGACCCGGACCGCGATCCTGACCGTGCTGGTGCAGGACAGGAGTTTCGGACTGGAGATCATCGAGAAGGTTCGTGCGCGGACCGAGGGGAAGATCGTCCTGGACGAGGGCTCGGTGTACCCCGCCCTCAAGGCGCTGGAGCGCGAAGGTCTGGTGCGCAGCTTCGAGGGAGAGCCCCTCGCGGAGCGGGGTGGCCGGCCCAGGCGCTATTACGAGCTGACAGGCGAGGGGCGGCGCGCCGCGCTCGAGCAGAAGCCGGCGGTGTCCGGAGGACTGCTCAGGCCCGTGGGAGCCTTCTGAGTCGCCACCGCGTGCTCGTTTATGCGGTATGAAATGGTGGCATGACGGCGGAGCGGAACACGGAGCACGCCCTGCGCACCTCGGAGGCCCGGCTCGCGGGCATCATCTCCCTGGCCGCGGATGCCATCATCTCCGTGAACGGCCAGGGACGCATCACCCTCTTCAACTCCGGGGCGGAGCAGATCTTCGGCTACAGCGCCCAGGAGATCCTCGGCCAGCCGCTGGAGTTGCTCCTCCCCGAGCGCTTCCGGGGCGGCCACCCCGGACACCTCGACGCCTTCGGAAGAGGGCCCGTGGCCTCCCGGAGGATGGCCGAGCGCCAGCCCATCTTCGGCCGGAGGAAGAACGGAGAGGAGTTCCCCGCCGAGGCCGCCATCTCCCGGATGGAGGTGGAGGGCGAGCGGGTGCTGACGGCCATCCTGCGGGACGTCTCGCTGCAGAAGCAGGTGGAGGCGGAGCACCGCTTCCTGGCGCGGGCCGGGGAGACGCTCTCCAGCTCGTTGGACGCCGAGCGCACCCTGGCCGCGGTGGCCCGGCTCACGGTGGAGTCACTGGCGGACTGGTGCATGGTGTACGTCACCGAGGGCGAGCAGGTGCGCCGGCTGGAGGTGGCCCACCACGAGCCCGGACAGCGGGAGCTGGCCACGGCCCTGCGCGAGTTCCGCATCGACATGAGCCAGCCCTTCCTCGCGCGCGAGGTGCTGGTGCGGCGCGAGCCCCTGCTCATGCCCGTTGTGCCTCCCGAGGCGCTGGAGTCCATGGCCCAGGGCGGCGAGCACCTGTCGCTGCTGCGGCGGCTCGAGCCGCGCTCGATCATGGGCGTTCCCCTTCTGAGCGACGAGCGGCTGCTGGGAGCGCTGGTCTTCATCTCGACCCGCCCGGGGCGCGGCTATGGCGCGGCGGACGTGGAGTTCGCCCAGGGGCTGGCACGGCTCGCCAGCCTGGCGATGGAGAATGCCCGGCTCTATCAGGCCGCCCAGCGCGCGACGAAGGTACGCGACGAGGTGCTGGGCATCGTGGCCCATGATCTGCGCAGCCCGCTCAATTCCATCTCCCTGTGGCTCCAGGTGGTCGAACGGCAGATCCAGAAGCTGGGCTCGGCGGACCTCCAGACCCGGAGCCAGGAGCCGGTGAGCTCCATTGCCTCCTCGTGCCGGCGCATGGGCCGGCTCATCCAGGATCTCCTGGACGTGGCGCGGCTGGAGGCGGGCCGGCTGTCGTTGAACGTGAGCCCCCAGACCCCCGCCAGCCTGCTGCGGGAAGCCATCGATTCGGCCGGTCCCGAGGCCACGGGACACCAGCTGAACCTGGACGCTTCCGAGGAGGCGCCTCACGTCCTGGCCGATCGAGACAGGCTGCTCCAGGTCTTCTCCAACCTGCTGGGCAACGCGTTGAAGTTCACGCCAGCGGGAGGGGAGATCCGGGTGGGCGCGCGCGTGGAGGGAGAACAGGTCCGCTTCCATGTGCGCGATACCGGTCCGGGGATTCCTCCCGAGTCGCTCGCGCACATCTTCGATCGATTCTGGCAGGCGAACCGGACGGATCGCCGCGGGGCGGGCCTCGGGCTGTCCATCGCCAGGGGCATCGTCGAGGCACACGGCGGACGGCTCCAGGTGGAGAGCGAGCCGGGCCGTGGCAGCACCTTCTCCTTCACCGTGCCCATCGTGCCTCGAGCGAAGCCGCGCTGAAACGCCATGACCTCCCCTCTCCTGCTGACGATCCTCGTGACCACGCTCACCTCCAACACGCCCCCGTCCCCGGAGTTCGGCGCCGAGGCCGCCACGCGCTTCGCGGAGCTGGCGCTCGCCTGCGTCCACAAGGAGTACCCGAACAAGATCGCTCACGTGATGGCGGGCGACGCGGACGTGCGCCCGCCTCGCGAGCTCACCCCGGCCTTCTACGGGTGCTACGACTGGCACTCGGCCGTCCACGGGCACTGGCTGCTGGTGCGGCTGGCGCGGACCTTCCCGGAGGCGCCCTTCGCCGCGCGCGCCCGGGAGGCGCTGGCGAAAAGCCTGACGCCCGCGAACATCGAGGTGGAGGTGCGCTACCTGAGCGCCCCGGGCCGGGTGTCCTTCGAGCGCCCCTATGGGCTGGCGTGGCTGCTCCAGCTCGCGGCGGAGCTGCGGGAGTGGGACGATCCCCAGGCGCGCGAGTGGTCGGCCACGCTGAAGCCGCTGGAGACGCGCTCGGCCGATCGGATCCGGGAGTGGCTGCCCAAGCTCTCGCGGCCCATCCGCGAGGGCGAGCATGATCAGACGGCCTTCTCCTTCGGGCTCATCCTCGACTGGGCGCGGCGGGCGGAGGATCGCGCGATGGAGCAACTGCTGACGTCGCGGGTGGAGACCTTCTATGGGAAGGACGTCCGGGGCCCGCTCGCGTACGAGCCCTCGGGGCAGGACTTCCTCTCGCCGTGCCTGGGAGAGGCGGACCTGATGCGGCGGCTCCTCCCTCCGGCGCGCTTCGCCACGTGGCTGCGCGGCTTCCTGCCGGAGATTCCCACGGATGGCTCCACGGCCTGGCTCGCCCCGGCGGTGGTGACGGACCCGAGCGATCCGAAGCTGGCGCACCTGGACGGACTGAACCTGAGCCGGGCGTGGATGCTGGAGGGAATCGTGTCCGGACTGCCGCCCACGGACAAACGGCTGCGCGCGCTGCGGGCCACGGCGAAGCTCCACCGTGAGGCGGGGCTCCGGGCGGTGACGGGAGCCCACTACGAGGGCGGACACTGGCTGGGCAGCTTCGCCGTGTACCTCGTCACGGGCAGGGGCCTGCGCAAGCCATGACGCCGGCTCACCTCCCGCTGCCGGGCTTGCCAGGCTCGGCCGGCGAAGGGATGAGGATGAGCGATTCCTGCGGCGGGATGAGGTACTCCGCGCCCTTCTCCGTCACCACGGCCATCTCCTCGACGGAGAGCGTCTTCGTCTCGCCGGGAGTCGGGAGCTTCCAGGCGAAGAAACCATCGAAGCCGAAGACCTGACCGGGACGGAGCGGCCGGAGCGCCCAGCCCTCGGGGGGCTTGCCTTTCTGCGCGCCCGAGAGCGCCGGGCCCACGTCGTGCGCCCAGTAGCCCACGGGATGGCCCGTGCCCCACATCACCGGCTCCGAGCCCGCCTCACGCATCCAGTCCCGCTGGGCCTTGTCCACGTCGTAACCGCGCACCCCGGGCTTCATCGTCGCGAGTGCCACGCGGCTGCCCTTCTTCGACTTCTCCCACTTCTCCAGCGCGTCGGCCGGAGGCTGCGTCTCGCCCGGGGCGAGCACATAGGCGAAGCGCTGGATGTCGGTGCACCACACGCCCTCCACCTTGATGCCGAAATCCATCTGGATGAAGTCACCCGGCTGGATGACCCGATCCGTCGCGTGCGAGTGGCCCCGGTCCGGACCGGAGTTCACATTGGGGTTCTGGTCTGGCTGCCAGCCGTCTTCCACGCCCAGCTCGGCCATGCGCTTCTTGAGGAAGCGCGCCACGTCCGAGTCGCGCGTCTTGCCCGGGATGACGTTGCGGTAGGCCTCCTCCTGGAGCGAGGCCGTCAGCGCCGCGGCGCGCCGCATGATCTCCACCTCCTCGGGAAGCTTCACGGACAGCCACTCGAAGACGAGCTCCTCGGAGGAGACGATGCGGCGGCGCAGCGTGGGAGACAGTGCCGCCTCGAGCCGCTGACGCTGGGTGGCCGACAACCCATCCGCCACCGTGAGTTTGCTCGAGGAGTTCACCGCGATGCGCTGGGGTTTCGCCTCGGCGAGCGCCGTGGCCACCCGGGCGAACACGTCCGTGCCGCGCTCCAGGGAGACCACTTCGTCGAACGGGCCCACGTCCTGGAGGGCCCTGGCCTCACCGGCCGGAGAGAGCGCGAGCGAGCGCACCCCGCCCTTCTGCTTCAGGAAGAGGAAGGCCGCCTGGGCACCCGTGTTCTCACAACCCACGTGCATGGCCAGGGGATCGTTGTCGTTCTCGCGGCAGATGACGACCCAGGCATCCACCTTCGCCAGCTCCATGGCGCTCGGGAGCAGTTGCTGGATGCGGGCCTTGCGGATGCGGGGCCAGGAACTCTGGGAGGGAGAGCCGGCGGCGCTGGCGGGCAGGGCCGTGAGAAGCAGCAGGGCGGAGATCAGGGCACGACGCATTGAGGTGGGGCCTCCAGGGGGGTCGGCCCATGCTGCCATACTCCCGGAAGGTCAGCGGGCGAGCAGAAGGGCGCCCGGAGGACATCCGGCCCCTCAACATCTCCTGGGGGCCGGGCTGGCCGGTGCTAAGGTGCGCGGCCGAATGAAGCGTATCCTTCTCGTCCTGGTTGGGATTTTCGTCCTCGCGGTGGGCGCGGTCGCCGGCACGTTCTTCTGGGCGGAGCGCGAGGTCCAACGCTCCGTGGCCCCGCCGGGCGCCGCCATGGTGGAATTCACCGTGCCCAAGGGCACCACGGGCCGCGGTCTGGGCACCCAGCTCGCCGCCCAGGGGCTGATCCGCGACGTCCGCATCTGGCGCTGGCACCTCTACCGCCGCGGTCAGTTCGCCCCCAAGGCGGGCCGCCACATGGTGAGCCCGTCCATGACCATGGCGGAGCTGTCCACCGCGCTCGAGGGCAGCCCCATCCCCGAGGACGTCCCCTTCGTCGTCATCGAGGGCTGGCGCCTGCGCGACACGGACGAGGCGCTCGCCGCCGCGGGCCTCATCAAGCCCGGCGCCTACATCTCCGCCGCCAGCGAGCCGAGCCGCTACACCGCGGCCTTCCCGCTCCCGCGCGCCACGCTCGAGGGCTACCTCTACCCGGAGACGTACCGGGTGGTGCCCGGCGCCTTCAACGTCCAGGAGCTCATCCAGCGCCAGCTGGACACCTTCGCCGAGCGCTTCTACACGCCGAACCGCGCGGCCCTCGAGAGCAGTGGCCGCAGCCTGCACGAGGTGGTGGTGATGGCCTCGATGCTGGAGCGCGAGGAGCCGGTGCCCGCGCAGCGTCCGCTGGTGGCGGGCATCCTCTGGAAGCGCGTGGACAAGGGCTTCCCGCTGGGCGTGGACGCGACGTCCCGCTACGAGCTGGCCGAGTGGAATGATCGGGTGGCCTTCCTCAAGCGCCTGCGCAACCAGGAGGACCCGTGGAACACGCGGCACCGCAAGGGCCTGCCGCCGGGGCCCATCGGCGCGCCCACGGTGGAGTCGCTCCAGGCCTCGCTCAAGCCCAAGCCGAGCGAGTTCTGGTACTACCTCCACGACGCCGAGCGGCGCCTGCACCCCTCGCGCAACGCCGACGAGCACGAGGCGCTGCGCCGCAAGTACAACGTCTACTGACGGTGGCTCACGCCGAGGCGGCCAGCGGGGCCGGCTCGGCGCCGGGCGGCTCGTCCAGGACGCGATCCGGCACCTGGGCGAGCGCATCCCGGAGCACCTCCATCCCCGCCCCGGGCCGGCAGGCGCGCTCGCTCAGCACGCGCCGCCAGCCACGCGCTCCCGGCTGCCCCGCGAAGAGCCCCAGGATGTGGCGGGTGATTCGCGACAGGTGCCCGTCACGAGCCAGCAATTCCTCCACGTACGGCATCAACGCCTCGACCACCTGACGCCGGGTGGGCGCGGGGCGCTCGTCGCCGAACAGCAGACCATCCGCGAGCGCGAGCATGTACGGGTTCTGGTAGGCCTCGCGGCCGATCATCACGCCATCGGCCCACGCCAGGTGCTCGCGAGCGGCCTCCAGGGACTTCACGCCGCCGTTGAGCACGATGGTCAGGTGGGGGAAGTCCGTCTTGAGCTGGCGGACGGCCTCGTAGCGCAGCGGAGGAATCTCGCGGTTCTCCTTGGGGCTGAGCCCCTGGAGCCAGGCCTTGCGCGCGTGCACGATGAAGGTGTCACAGCCCGCGCCGTGGATGGTCCGCACGAAGTGCGTCAGGAGCTCGTACGAGTCGAGGTCATCGATGCCGAGCCGGTGCTTGACGGTGACGGGCAGGCGGGTGGCGCCGCGCATGGCCTCGACACAGCGGGCCACGAGATCGGGCTTGGCCATGAGGCACGCGCCGAACATGCCGTTCTGCACGCGGTCCGAGGGGCAGCCCACGTTGAGGTTCACCTCGTCATAACCCCACTGCTCGGCGATACGGGCGCACTCGGCGAGCTGCTCCGGATCACTGCCGCCGAGCTGGAGCGCGACGGGGTGCTCCTCCAGGGAGAAGTCGAGGTGCCGCACCTTGTCGCCGTGGAGGATGGCGCCAATGGTGACCATCTCGGTGTACAGCCGCGTGCGCTTGGAGATCAGGCGCAGGAAGTAGCGGTCGTGGCGATCCGTCCAGTCCATCATGGGCGCGACGGAGAGACGGTGGATCGAGCGGTCGGCGGTCATCGGGGCATCCATGCCGGGGTTCGGGCCTCCATGCAAGCCAGTCCATTGAACACACGGTGAAGAACGAGCCCGTCAGACGGTGCACGGCGGGTTTCGCTCCCCCGCTGGCCCCCTCTCCTGGCGGCCCACGCGCCCCGTGCACCACCTGGGGCATGCAACCGGGGCATGCAACCGGGGCATGCAATCGGAGGCCTGGCTCCTCGCATCCCCTCCGGAGATCCCACCGGCATGGCCCATGCCTACCGTTTTTTCGCAGTCCGTTCGTGGGGAAGCCCCACGCGGCGGCGGACCGTGAGGGCCTGGGCACATGAGGCACCCATCCCGTGTCTTGAAGCTCGCCCTGGCCTTCAGCCTCGTGCTGCACCTGGTGCTGCTGTGGTGGTGGCAGCGCATCCCCCTTCCTCCAGCAGGGCAACCCTCCGTCTCCTCGCACTCCCCCCAGGACCCGGTGGAGGTGATCGTCGTCGACATTCCCCCTGCCCGTCCCGCCCCCGATCCGCCGCCCACCCTGAACCCACCGAGCCAGGGTCCGGAGACGCGCCAGCCCCAGGCGGGGAGCAAGGGAGACAGGACCCGCACGGCCCCGCCCTCCGAGGCCCCACCACCGCCGGCACCCGCCCCCCTGGCCAGTGATGTGCCCCGCGCCGAGCCGCGCCCGGAGAAACCCTCGCTCCTGCCGGGCGCCGACACCCTGGCGCTCCAGTCCGATGGCGACTTTCCCGTGCCGCCACCCGAGCCGGGGCCTCCGGGTACCCGTCTTCGTGCCCCCGAGCCCCCCGCCTCCCCCCAGGAGCTCGCCACCGAGACGGCTCGCGACACCATCGCCCGGCGGCGCGCCGAGAGCGGTCTGAGCCACTCGTACTTCGGTGACATGGGCAAGGTGCTCACACGGAGCTTCCAACAGAGCCATGCGGACGTGGAAGACGAACAGACGACGAAGGAGAAGGTGGCCCGGAAGGCGAACGACGTGGGCAGCGTGCTCTCCCGCTCCGGCGAGATGGAGGATCCGATGAAACACCCCCGCCGCGTCGATCCGCTCGCGGCCGGACCGGCCTCCCACCCCATGCTGGAGGAGGCCCAGGAGCGGCTGGCCTATATGCTGCCGACCCGATGGACGCACAGCGAGGGCGCGGCGGTGGTGCGTCTCACCCAGGACCCCGGCGGGAACGTCCTCTCCACGGAGCTCCTCGCGCCCTCGGGCAACGGGGGGCTGGATCAAGCCGCCGTCACCGCCGTGGAGGAGCTCGGCGAGGAGCTGCCCTCCCTTCCGCCGGAGGTCCTCATGGGCCGCGACTCGGTGGTGAGTGAGTGGAAGTTCGAGCTGCTCCGGACCGTGGGAGGCCCGGGGATGGGCGTCTCCGGCACGTTCGATCCCGTCACCGGTGTCGAGGACGCCCTGCCCACCTTCGCCGCCAGGACCAAGGTGAGTGTCACACTGCTGGCGTATTACTGAGAACGCTGCTGCACCGCGTCCCCCTCCAAATCGGTTCAGGGCGCTCGCGACGCTTGGGCTCGCCCCGCATTCGTGAGACACACGCGGGCGAATGCCGGGGGGTTGTGAGGGTCCTTGCACGTGCGTCTCGATTTCAACAGTGGAATGGAGCGCTTCACCCGGCTGTCGTACCGGCGGCCCGGGCTCGTGCTCGCGTGGGTGGTGGCGGCGGCGCTGCTCTCGGGCGTGCTCGCCTCGCGGCTCGTGTTCCGGGGCTCCTTCGTGGAGCTGCTCCCGGCCCACACCCAGGAAGTGCGCGAGCTGGAGGCCGTGTCCCAGAAGGCCGGCGGTGACGGCTACCTGGTGCTGCGGGCCCGCGGTGGGAGCCCGGAGACGCTGCGCCGCTTCGCCCACGCGCTGGCGCCGCGGCTGGAGGCCCTGGAGGAGGTCCGCTACGTCGAGTTCCACTACGACACGCACTTCTTCGAGGAGCGCGCCCTGCTCCTGCTCCCCGCCGAGCAGCTGCGGGCCCTGCGAGGAGATCTCGAGTCCATGCTCCGGGCGGAGCGGCGCGCCGCCATGTCCGTGCTCACGGAGCCCGAGGACGCGGCGCCACCGCCCTCGATCGAACAGCTCGCCCGCCGCTACGCGCCCCGCGCCGCCGCCGTGCGCGAGTACCTGAGCCCCGCGGACGGCAGCGAGCTGTACCTCTTCGTGAAGCCCTCGGGTGTCGCGGCGGATCTCCCCTTCGCCCAGCGCCTGGTGACGCGGGTGCGGGAAACGAGCGCCGAGGTGACGCGGGACTTCCCCGGGGTGCAGACGGACGCCACGGGCGCGCACGTGCTGCGGCTCGAGGAGGACCGGAGGATGCGCGCGGATCTCACGCGTGCCTCGATGCTCTCGTGCGCCATCGCGGCGCTCATCGTCGTCCTGTCCTGCCGGCGGCTCTCCTCGCTCGTGGTGGTGGGAGCGCCCGTGGGCGTGGGGTTGCTCGTCACCTTCGCGATGGCGCAGCAGACCATCGGCTACCTCAACATCATCACCGGCTTCCTCGTGGCCATCCTCATCGGGCTGGGCATCGAGTACGGCCTGCATCTGGCCATGCGCTATGGCGAGGAGCGCCGCCAGCACCCCGCCGCGCAGGCGCTCGTCGAGGCCGTGCTGGGCACGTGGAAGGGCGCGCTGACGTCGGCCTGCACCAACGCCGCGGCCTTCGCCGCGCTCACGCTCGCGCAGTTCCAGGCCTTCGCCCAGTTCGGGTGGATCGCCGCCGCGGGCGTGATGTTCACCGTGCTGGCCACGTACCTGAGCGGCCCCGCGCTCATCGCCCTCACGGAGCGGCTGCGGCCCGGACGCGCGGAGCTGCCCCTGCCGGCCCGGCCCCGCCGCGAGGCCCCGCACCTGTCCCGCGCCGTGCTGGTGAGCATCGTCGTGGGCGTCTGCGCGCTGGCCGCCTGGTCCGCCTCGGTGGTGGGCTCCATCGGCTTCGAGCCCGACATGCGCAAGCTGCGCGGGGAGTTCGCCGCCACCCGCCTGGACGATCACATCATCGCCCAGTTGGGGCGGCGCCACTCGCCCACCATCTTCCTCGCCGAGGACGTCTCGCGCGCCGGCCAGCTCGCCGCCGCCCTGCGTGAGCTCGAGGCCCGCCATGGCGCGGATCGCACCTTCGCGGAGGTGGTGTCGCTCAGCGACTTCCTGCCGCGCACGGGCGAGGACGTGGAGGCGGAGCGTGCCGCGCTGCGCGCGTTCCTCGAGCGCATTCCCGTGAGTGCCTGGGACTCGGAGCGGGTGGGCCCCGGGCTGCGCCGCCTGGAGTCCCTGCTGAATGCCCGCCCCTACGGCGTGGAGGAGCTGCCCGCCGAGGTGCGCCGCCGCTTCACCGCGCTGGATGGCCAGGGCACCTTCGTACTCGCCTTCAAGCGGGAATCCCTCTCCGACACGGACGCGCTGCACCGCTTCGGCGTGCAGATGGACGAGCTGCGCGAGGTGGCGAAGGCCCGGGGCCTGGAGGTGCAGGTGCTCGACCCGAACCTCATCGCCTACCGCATCTTCGAGCTGGTGAGGGTGGATGGCCCCTGGCTGCTGCTGGCCGCCGCGCTCGCGGTGTTCGCGATGATGTCGCTGAGCCTGCGCAGCGTGCGCCGGGCGGCGCTGGTGGCCGGGCCGCTGTACCTCGGGCTCGCGTGTCTGCCGGCGGCCATGCACCTGTACGGGCTCAAGCTCAACTTCATCAACGCGGTGGTGCTGCCCAACCTGCTGGCCATCGCCGTGGATAACGCGGTGCATCTCTACCATCGCTACCGCGAGGAGGGGCCGGGCTCGCTGTCCCACGTGGTGCGCACCACGGGCGTCGCGGCGGTGGTGGCCACGCTGTCCAATGCCGCGGGCTACGGGGCGCTGCTCACGGCGCGTCACCCGGGGCTGCGCTCCATCGGGGAGATCGCCCTGCTGGGGGTGGTGTGCGCCTCGCTGGGCACGACGGTGCTGTTCCCGGCCGTGCTCGCGTTGCTCGAGCGCCGCTCGCCGGGCCTCCCGGAACAGGAAGAGCCCCTGCCCCTTCCCTCGGACGAGGAGCCCCGGCGCTCGGCGTGAGCTATTCGCGGGTGAGCATCACCAGGTTGCCGTCCGGGTCGCTCACGTAGGCCACCCGCTCGCCCCACGGCTGCTCAGTGGGCTCGAGCAGGATGGGCACGCCCCCCGCCCTCATGCGCTCGATGGTGGCATCCACGTCGTCCACGTAGACGCACAACTCGATGCGGTGACCCAGGGCCGGGCGCTGGGCCTGGCCATGCAGGGGCCGGCTGTCCGGGGAGAGCGCTCCCAGTCCGATGTCCGACTCGCCCAGTCTCAGCACGACGAACGCCGGTGGCCCGTCTTCGGGGAAGCGGTACGTCTCGGTGCCGCCGAGCAGCCCCCGGTAGAAGCCGAGGGCGTGCTCCAGGTTCTCGGTGGACAGCATGGGAAACATGCGCCGGGTGCTCATGCGCGCGGAGGCTAGCGCGCGCCCGCCACCGCGCCCATGGCGGACTCCCCCGGGTCATCCCACTCCCGGGTCCCAAGGGACACAGGCGCTGTCAAGTGTGCTCTGGTAACCTGACTTGACGTCGAGCGGGTTCTTGTTGGAAAGGATTCTTTCAGTCCTTCTGTATGGAGTCGTCATGGAAGCCAACCGTCTGACATCACGCTGGAATCGTCTGAGAGCAGCTCTCTTCGCGATGGTGCTCCTGGGGGGAGCGGTTGCGGGTCACGAGGCGTCCGCCTCATCGTTCACTCTCTTCGAGAGTGGGCAGGTGCGGCCGCTCGCGCTGTCTCCCAATGGGGGGTTCCTCTACGCCGTCAACACCCCGGACAACCGCCTGGAGATCTTCAAGGTGACGGCCGGAGCCCTCTCCCATGTCTCCTCGGTGCCCGTGGGGCTCGAGCCCGTCGCGGTGGCGGCGCGCGCCGATGGCGAGGTCTGGGTCGTCAACCACCTGTCCGACAGCGTGAGCATCGTGCGGCACAACACGTACGGGCGCGCCGGCACCGTGGTGCGGACGCTGCTCGTTGGTGACGAGCCGCGCGACATCGTCTTCGCCGGCCCCACGAAGAGCCGCGCCTTCATCACGGCCGCCCACCGTGGGCAGAACGTCCCGTTCGATCCGCAGTTCACCACGCCGGGCGTGGGCCGCGCCGACGTCTGGGTCTTCGACTCCAACAACCTGGGCGCCTCGCTGGGCGGCAACCCGCTGAAGATCATCACCCTCTTCAGTGACACCCCGCGCGCGCTCGCGGTGACGCCGGATGGCTCGCGCGTCTACGCCGCCGCTTTCCACTCCGGAAACCGCTCCACCGTGGTGCATGAGATCCTCGTGCCCAACGGGGGCGAGACGGACGGGGGAGTCCCGGGGCCGAACGTCAACGCCGAGGGCAAGCCGGCGCCCGAGTCCTCCGTGCTCGTCCACTTCAATGGCACGGACTGGGTGGACAGCCTCGGCCGCCCGTGGACGGACAAGGTGAAGTTCTCCCTGCCGGACAAGGACGTGTTCGTCATCGACGCCAACGCCAACCCGCCGGCGCAGCTCGCGGGCACGGCCGGCTTCTACACCGGCGTGGGCACCATCCTCTTCAACATGGCCGTCAACCCGGTGAACGGGAAGGTGTACGTCAGCAACACCGAGGCCCGGAATGATCTGCGCTTCGAGGGCCCCGGCACCTTGGCGGGCGAGACGCTCCGCGGCCACCTGCACGAGAGCCGCATCTCCGTGCTGAGCTCCACGGGTGTCGCTCCGCGGCACCTCAACAAGCACATCAACTACGCCGCCTGCTGTGCGGCCCTCCCCAACGCGGAGAACGACAAGAGCCTCGCGCAGCCGCTCGGCATGGCGGTGAGCTCCAACGGCACCACGCTGTACGTGGCCGCGTTCGGCTCCTCGAAGATCGGCGTCTATTCCACCGCGGCGCTCGAGGCGGACACCTTCGTGCCGAGCACCACGAACCAGATCTCCGTGAGCGGTGGCGGGCCCACGGGCATGGTGCTGGATGAGAGCAGCGGGCGCATGTACGTGCTGACGCGCTTCGACAACGGCATCTCCGTCATCAACACCACCACGCGCCAGGAGATCGCCCACCTGAAGATGCACAACCCCGAGCCGGCCAGCGTGGTGGCGGGACGCCCGTTCCTCTACGACGCGAAGAACAGCTCGAGCCACGGCGACTCGTCCTGCGCGAGCTGCCACATCTTCGGCGACTTCGACAGCCTGGTGTGGAACCTCGGCAACCCGGACGCCCTCTACAAGGTCAACCCGAACCCGATCGTCCCGGTGCCGCCCGAGTTCGGCAACGATCCCACCTTCGGCCAGGATCCCAACTTCCATCCCATCAAGGGGCCGTTCTCCACCCAGAGCCTGCGCGGGATGTCGAACCATGGACCCATGCACTGGCGTGGAGACCGCACGGGCGGCTACACCGCGCCGAACGCCCAGCCGGACAGCGGCGCCTTCAACGAGGCCGAGGCCTTCAAGCAGTTCAACCCGGCGTTCGTGGATCTGCTCGGCAGGAACGCGCAGCTCTCCGCCGCGGAGATGCAGCAGTTCACCGGCTTCATGCTCCAGGTGAGGTACCCGCCCAACCCGGTGCGCAACCTCGACAACTCGCTCACCGCGGCGCAGCAGCGCGGGCGGGACTTCTACTTCAACACCACGAGCTTCTTCCACGGCTCGTGCAACTCCTGCCACACGCTGGATCCCAACGCCAACCCGGGCGAGGGCCCGGTGGGCAAGGGCTTCTTCGGAACGGACGGCCGCCCGAGCTTCGTCGCCACGGCGCTCTTCCCCAAGACGCCGCAGCTGCGGAACATGTACCAGAAGGTCGGCATGTTCGGCGTGGGCTACGACTTCGGCTTCACCCCGGCGGATGGCTTCATGGGTGATCAGATCCGCGGCTTCGGCTTCAACAGCGACGGCTCCATCGACACGCTGTTCCGCTTCAACAGCGGCTTCGACTTCCACCCGATCTTCAACTCGGTGGGCATCCCGGAGGGGCCCGAGGGCTACCAGGCCAAGCTGGACATGGAGCAGTTCCTGCTGGCCTTCGACACCAACCTGGCGCCGATCGTCGGCCAGCAGGTGACCCTCACGCTCGGCAACGCGTCCGTGGTGGCCCCGCGGATCAGCCTGCTGGTGGCGCGCGCGAACGCGGGCGAGTGCGACCTGGTGGCCAAGGGCCGGATCGCCCTGATCGAGGTGGGCTTCTTCTACCAGGGGGGCCACTTCAAGCCCGACCGGCAGCTCAAGCTACAGATGACGGACACGGTCCTTCGCCAGCAGGTGTCCACCGCGGACTCGGCGCTGACCTTCACCTGTACGCCTCCGGGCTCGGGCCTGCGGCTCGGTATCGATCGCGATCTGGACGGCTTCCTCGACGGAGACGAGCGGGCGGCGGGAAGCAACCCGGCGGATCCTCTCAGTACCCCCTGAGCAGGCCGAGCACCCCCATGGCCAGACAGCACGAGTCCCTCATCCCCGCCCGGTCCTCCCTGGCCCGCTCGACGCTCATCAGCATGGGGGTGCGCATCGCGGTAATCATCGCGCTGACCACCTTCTTCAGCTACCTCCACATCTTCTACACCCTGCGCGAGGAAGCCCTCGTGCAGTTGAAGCGCAACGTCACGGAGCGCGGCCAGCGGGAGCAGGCCCTCTTCGTGCTGGCGGAGGACAACCACGCCGCCATGAAGAAGGCCCTGGCGGAGCGGATCCAGACCCTGAGCCAGGAGGACGTGGACACCCGGTTCGACAGCCTGTTCGCCCTCCGCCCCGATGGGACGATCCGCAACCGCCCCGAGCGTTTCGATGGCACGCGGATGCCGGGCGTCTTCGTGCCCCCGGGCGTGACGGCGGATGCCGACTTCCGCCGCCGGCTCGTGGCCGCCTACGAAGTGACCGCCGAGTACGCCCCCGCCTTCCACGTCCGCTTCTCCACCTCCGGCGTCATCCTCCCGGAGGGAGCCGTGGCGGGGTACTGGCCGGAGGGGGCCAACTACTTCCAGGACCTCGACGCCACCTTCTCGCTCAAGGACTTCGAGTACTACGCGCTCGGGCTGCCCGCGAACAACCCGCGGCGGGTGTCCGCCTGGACGAGCATCTACGAGGATCCCCCCACCCAGACCTGGATGGTCACGCTCGCCACCCCGTTGGACGTGGACGGCCGCCACGTGGCGACCATCACCCATGATCTGCTCCTCAACGATCTGATGGCCCGCACCATCAACAACCACATGCCCGGGGCCTACAACATCCTCTTCCGCGACGATGGCCAGCTCATCGCCCACCCCGAGATGAGGATGAGGAGCGGAGAGGGCGTCTACGACATCCTGAAGAACACCGGGACTCCGGAGGATGCCGCGGCGTACGTGGGCACCCCGGAACAGCGGGCCCACCTGCACGCCATCTTCGAGGGGGTGAAGAAACATCCTCCGGACCAGTCCGTGCTGGAGTTCCCGGAGTACGAGGAGCTGCTCGCCGTGGACCGGTTGAAGGGCCCGGGGTGGTTCATCGTCACGGTGCTGTCCGAGCAGGTGGTGTCCGCGGGCGCGTTCCAGGCGGCACGCTACGTCCTGGGATTCGGCGTGGCGTCGCTGCTGCTGGAGCTGGCCATCATGTACTGGGTGCTGAAGCAGCAGATCACCCGCCCGCTGCTCGGCTTCACCCGGGCCACCGGCCGGCTGGAGGCCGGTGACTTCGATGTCCAGCTGGAGACCTCGCGCGGCGACGAGCTGGGGCAGCTGGCGACCGCCTTCCAGCGGATGGCCGGGGAGATCCACCGGCGCGAGGAGGCACTGCGCCTGGCCAACGAGGGATTGGAGCAGCGGGTGGAGGAGCGCACCCGGGAGCTCCAGGACGTGCACCGGCAGCTGGTGGAGACCGCGCGGCAGGTGGGCCGGGCGGAGATCGCCACCAACGTGCTGCACAACGTGGGCAACGTGCTCAACAGCGTCCTCACCTCGACGCTGCTGGCCCGGGAGCGGCTGGCCGCGCTGAAGCTCGAGAGCTTGCAGAAGCTGGCGGAGCTGCTCGAGTCGCACCGCTCCGATCTCTCCACCTTCCTCACCCAGGACGAGCGCGGGAAGAACGCGCTTCCCTACCTCATCCGGCTGGGCAAGCACATGGAGGAGGAGCGCCAGGAGCTCCAGACGCTGCTCGGCGACATCAGCCGGCACACCGAGCACATTGGCGCCATCGTCAAGCTGCAGCAGCGCTACGCCCGGACGCCCCAGCAGATGTTCGAGCCGGTGCAGCTGGGGGAGCTGGTGGAGGACGCACTGCGCATCAACCAGGCCGCGCTCGGCCGCCACTCCGTCCAGGTGGAGCGCCACCTGGCGGATGTGCCTCCCGTGGAGACCGAGAAGCACAAGGTGTTGATGATCCTCGTGAACCTGATCAGCAACGCCAAGTACGCCATGGATCCGGTGCCCCCGGGGCAGCGGCTCCTGACGGTGAGCCTGGGAAGCTCCACGGCCGGGCGGATCCACATCGAGGTGCAGGACAATGGCGTGGGCATCGCGCCGGAGATGCTCACGCGCATCTTCCAATATGGCTTCACCACCCGAAGCGAGGGGCACGGCTTCGGCCTGCACTCCAGTGCCCTGGCGGCCCAGGAGCTGGGAGGCTCGCTGAGGGCGAACAGCCCTGGACCGGGAAAGGGGGCTACGTTCACGCTGGAGCTGCCCCTCGTCCCCGAGCAGCGGAGTGAGCGGGCGAGCGCGTAGCGGAGGTCTCATGGACGCAACCCCTGTACGTGTGCGCTGGCTCGTCGCCGGGGCCTTCCTCCCCTCCCCTTCGGGCCGCCGGTTCCTCCTCACCGATGCCTCCTTCGCCGAGCAGCTCGGACACGCCGGGAGCGGGTTGAGCGTCACGATCCGGGATCGCCTCGGCTCCGGCGACGCGTGCTCCCATACCCTCACCTTCGACGGGCTGGAGGCCTTCCAGCTCTCCGCCGTCATCGACGCCCTGCCGGATCTGCGCACCCTGCGCGCCGTCCGCGAGGCGCTCTCCAACGCCAGGGGCCTGGGTCCCCAGGAGGCCGCCCGCCTCGAGCAGGGCCTGGGCCCGGGCCTGCTGTCCTCCGCGCTGGCCGAGGCCCTCCGGAACACGGACTCGCCCCAGGAGGCCCGTGACGCCGCGCTCGCCATCATCGAGGAGGCCCTCTTCGGCACCGCGCGGGACATCCTCCAGCACCCCCGGGTGGCGCGGCTGGAGTCCGCCTGGCGTGGGCTGCACTGGCTGTGGACGCACTGCCCCGCCTCCTCGGGCATGGACATCGAGGTGCTCGACGTGGAGCCCCACCAGGTGGTGGACGCGCTCACGCGGTGCATCGACGTGCCCGCCCTTCAGCGCCCCGATGCGTGCTTCCTCCTGGACACCCTCGACGACGTGGAGACCCTGCATCGTCTCGCGGCGCTGGGAGAGCAGGCCTGTCTGCCCCTGGTGGTGGCGGTCCGCGAGGCGCCGGCGTCGGAGGCGTGGAACCGGCTGCGCGCGGACGAGGCCTCCCGCTGGCTGTGCGCCGCCCAGAATCCCGTGGTGATGATGGCCGAGCAGCACGGGGAGGTGCACCGCGAGTGCTTCACCAGCCCCGCGCTCGCCATGGCGGCCCTGCTGGCGGCGAGCTTCCGCGACACGCGCACCTTCGGCCGGCTGGTGGGAGCGGGCAGCGGGACGCGTGCCCCCGCCGTGTGGCGGCCCGGCGGACGCTCGCCGGTGGCGACCGAGGTGGGCCTCTCCCTGCGGGAACAGCAGCAACTGGCCGCGCGGGGCGTGGGGGGGGTGGGAGGCTGGTGGGACTCGAACGCCGTGCTGCTGGCGGCGGCGCCCACCGTGTACGGCGGCCGGGATGCCACGCCGCTGCCCGCGCAACTGCTCACCGGCCGCATCGTCCGCCTCGCCGAGGAGATCGCCGAGCGCCTCCCCGCGGGCGCCAGCCAGGACGCGGTGTCCGCCGTCTTCACCCGGGCCGCCGAGGCGTTCCTCCCCACGGGAGGTGCCGGGCGGGCCTGTCAGCTCCAGGGGAAGGTGGTGCCCGCGGGGAACAGCGGGCGCGCCGTCCAGGTGTTCGCCTCGCTACGGCCCGAGCTCGCGGGCACGCACGTGCAGCTCGAGTTCACCCTGCCGCTGCGCGCTTGAAGAACGGCCCCGGTGCTCAGCCCGCCCAGGGCAGGCCCTCGGTGAGGTCCTGGAGGTTCTGTTGGCGGGTCCAGCCGAGCAGCCCGGTGGAGGACTTCACGAGGTACCAGTAGTCCGGACCCTTGGGGCTCACGGGCATGGCGGCGAGCACCTGGATCTTCGAGCCCTCGGCCAGATTGGCCACCACGGCCTTGTCCTTGCTGCTGCGCACGATCGGGAAGGTCTTCTTCACGGTGGCCTCGGCGCCGACGAAGTAGACCTCCTGGGGGACGGGGTTGAGCTTCCACGCCTTGCGATCCAGGACGTACTTCTCGCGGCGGGTCCAGAAGCCCATCCACGAGTCGGAGAGGACGATGCCGTTGCCGCGCACCTCGGTGAGCGCGTGGGTGCTGCCCAGCTCCTTCAACGCCTTGCCGTCGAAGCCGTAGACGATGCTGCGGTGATCGTCATCGGTGAGCCCCATGTCGACGGCGACTTCCTTCCACTTGTCGGCGCCATCGAGGTCGACGATGGACACGCCGCGCACCTCGGCCTCGTTCGTCTTTCCCCGGAGGGTGGCACCGCCCACCTTGAGGGTGAACTGCGCATCGCCATCGGCCCACTGCACGGAGATGGCTTCCGGTCTGCCATCACCATCCAGGTCGGCCGAGGTGGACTTCACGGGCTCGGCGGACGCGATGCCTCCGAGGGCCAGCAGGAGCCACACGATTCCAGAGCGTGTCTTCATGGTCCGTGCCTCGTACCCCAAGCGGGTAGGCACTGAGAAGTACGAGGGGATACGACAGCCGGTGGGCCTGACGGGGGACGGATGTGGCGGGGATGTGCGATGATGGGCCCAGGCACCCTGCCCGAGGGGAGGACACCACCCGGTGAGGACGGCATTCCAGGAGGAGCTCAAGCCCGAGCTGACGCTCACCATTGGCGGCAAGTCGTTCTCCATTCCCGGAGGTCAGATCACGCACCTCGCCGTGCGCCTGGCCAGCCATGGCTTCACCGCCTCGGTCACCTTCTGGACCTCGATGGAGAAGAAGGACGCGCCGCTCTTCACCGCCTTCCAGAAGCCGGACCTCGTCCAGGTGCGGCTGGCCGTGGCCGCGGTGGATCACGCGATCGACACGCCGCCCGCGCCGCTCGTGGTGCAGGGCCTCGCCCGCAGCCGCCGGCTCATCGCCGAGCCCCACGGCAAGGACAAGAAGTCCGAGCGCGTCTTCCGCCGCTACACCTTCGAGTTCGCCGACGCCGCCCAGGTGCTCTGGCGCCAGCACCGCCCCGTGGAGCTGCACACGGACATGTCCATGCAGGAGGTGCTCGAGGCCCACAAGGCCAGCCTCCAGCTCTCCTACGACTGGGCCGCGCTGAGGCAGAAGCAGGAGATGCTGTGCCTCGCGGTGGGCGCGGATGCCCCCGGGGTGAGCTTCTACGACTTCGTCCTCTGGTACGTGCACGCGCACAACGGCGTCTTCGCCTACGACACCCAGAAGAGCGAGTACCTGCTGGCCGACAGCAAGCCCTCGGGCACGGCGGCGCCAATCGATCGGCACCAGGTGGCGCACGTGGAGACGAAGCTGCCGCCGCCCATCCGCCACGGCACCCGCGTGCTCAACGCGCTGGCCAACGGGCCCACCACCACGCCCATCGCGCAGCCCCAGGCCGCCACGGGCGTGTCCCATGACGTGCTGCTGCGCAACCCCATCACCTCCCAGGTCGAGCAGCGGCAGAAGCTGGAGAAGACCCGCCTGCAGGTGCGCCAGCGCCAGCTTCACGTGTCCTTCAAGGACTTCCCCTCGGTGCCCGTCCATCCCGGCGCGCTGGTGCGCATGGAGGGCTCGCTGTGGCCCGCGCCGATGACGGGGCTCGGCGAGGACCACCGGGTGCTGGAGCTGGAGCTGGAGGCCCATGCCACGAGCGAGGGCCAGCACGACAACCAGCAGACGCTCCAGGCCCAGTACCAGATGACGATGTCGGCGCGGCTGGAGTCCGCCTCGGAGCCGTTGGTTACCCTGCCCGCCTTCCGCGCGCCGCACTACCCCATCCACGTGGAGGCCCTGGTGCACAGCCCCGGCGGCGAGCCCCAGGACAGGCGCTACCTCATCGTCGAGGACGAGAAGACGTCACTGGCCTGGTTCAGGATGACGGTGCCGCTGTGGAACCAGACGGTGAGCGTGCCCGCCGAGCCCATCCACTTCCCGGGCCAGTTCTTCTTCCCGCCGTACAAGAACACGCGGGTGCTGGTGGCACTGCACTTCGCGCATGCCGAGTTCGATCGCTTCCTCGACTGGAAGGAAGGCGTGCGTACGCCCCAGGACGGACAGGGCGATCAGATCCTCCTGGGCTGGAACAAGTCGAGCCAGACGGCCTTCACCCACGACTTCCAGGAAGACAAGCCGGTGTGGCGCATGCTCCGCACCAATGGGGGCGACACCCAGGTCATCCGCATGAAGGAGGGCAACCTCTTCATCCAGGTGAAGGAGTCGCAGAGCGGCGCGGCCCCCACTCCCACCTACGATGTCTCCCCACAGGTGGAGGCAGCCAAGGGGGACCTCACGACAGCGGTGGGAGGGGCCATCGGCGAGACGTCCGCCGCCTACCAGGGCGCGATGGCCTCGGTGCGTGCGAAGATGAAGAGCGCCCAGGCCGAGGCCAAGGCGGCGCTCACCGGGGCGCGCACGGAAGTGGGCGCCAAGGTGGCCGAGGCGAAGAGCGGGCTGCAGGGAGCCACCTCCCGGCTGTCCCAGGGTGTGAGCGAGTTGGGGAGCGCGGCGGAGCAGGCCAAGGCGGCCCTCGAGAAGCTGCGGTGAGCAAGGAACCGGGGGACGGAGCGGACCCATGAAGCAACTGATCAGCAAGGTAGCGGAGCTTCGCGGAGAGCTGGAGTCCTTCAGCACGGGCGTGGTGGCCCGCCTGGAGCCGATCCGCACGGAGGTCGAGGCCCTCACGGGCAAGGTGGAAGCGGCCATCGGCTCGCTGCGTCCCGAGGTGGAGGCGTTCGGTGGCGAGCTCTCGACTCAGATCGATGCACTGGATGCCGAGCTGGCACAGATGGAGCCCTGAGTGAAGGCCCTGTGGTCCAGGTTCGACAAGGCGGCGGACGACGTGCTCGCCCTGCGCGAGAAGCTCGAGTCCTCCGGAGGCCGGGTGCGTGGCTCCGTGAAGGCCATCGAGCCCGCGGTCTCCTCGCGTTTCCAGGCGCTGGAAAACACGGTGAAGGACAAGGAGCAGTCCTTCGTGCAGCAGCTCGACACGCTGGGGCAGGACGTGGTGACGCGCTGCCAGTCCCTCTCCACCGAGCTGCTCGCCGCGCTGAAGAAGCGCAAGGACGCCCTCAAGGCGAAGCTCGACGAGCGCTTGAAGCAGCTCGAGGGCGAGTACCAGAAGCTGCGCGACCAGGTGGAAGCGGAGGTGAAGAAGATCACCTCCGAGATCGAGGCCCAGGAGAAGAGACTCCAGGAGGAGCTCCAGAAGCTGCGGGCCCTGGCCGAGCAGGAGGTGAAGAAACTCACCGCGGGGCTCGAGGCCCAGGAGAAGAAGCTCCAGGAGGAGCTCCAGAAGCTGCGCGCCCAGGTGCAGCAGGCGGATCCGGGCGCGGCCGCGCAGCTCGAGGCCCAGGAGAAGAAGCTCCAGGAGGAGCTCCAGAAACTGCGCGCGCAGGTGGATGAGCAGGTGAAGAAGGCCACCGAGCAGCTGGATGCCCGCGAGAAGCAGCTCCAGGAGCAGATCCAGAAGCTGCGCGATCAGGTGCAGCAGCAGACGAAGAAGCTCGAGGAGCGCGAGAAGCAGCTCCAGGAGGACTACCAGAAGCTGCGCGCCCAGGCGGAGCAGGAGCTGGAGAAGCCGATCAAGGAGCTCGAGGCCCGCGAGAAACAGCTCCAGGAGGAGCTCGACAAGGTCCGCACCCGTGTGAGCGAGGAGCTGAAGGGCGCGGCCACGAAGCTGGAGAGCGTGACGGCGCTGGTGCTCGCCCCGGCCGTGCAGGTCCGCCAGTTGGTGGGCCAGGAGGCCGAGCGGCTCGACAAGGCAATCGACGCGGTGATCGCCACGCCCTCCACGGCCCTGCAACGGCTCCACGACACCGTGCACGCGACGAGCGAGTCCTCGAAGGAAGAGGCCCGGCGGCTCATCGGGCAGGTGCGCGCGGGACTGGAGCCGGTCCGCACCACGCTGAAGAGCGCCACCGAGACGGCCGATCAGCTCCTCCAGGTGCTGGAAACCACTGTCGGCGGCACCCTCGCGACGGGGCGGGATCAGCTCAACCAGGTGCTCGACACCCTCGAGAAGGCCCTGGCCGATCAGGTGCAACAGCTGGCCAACGGCATCAAGGCCGTGGAGCAGTTCATCGAGCAGATCCAGCAGCAGCTCGACACGCTCATCACCCAGGGCAGCCAGGCCATCGACGCCCTGATGCAGACGGCGCTCGCCACCTTCGAGTCCATCCAGAAACCCGTGCAGCAGACGATCGACACCGCCTTCTCGGTGTTGGATCAGCTGATGGAGACCATCGCCCAGCTGGAGAAGCAGCTGTCGGCGCTCTTCGCCCTGCTGCCCGAGAAGCTCGAGCAGTTGCAGACGCTCTACAAGACGCTGGTGGGCACGCTGGAGTCCGTGCTGGCCAAGGCCGTGCAGATGCTGGAGGCCATCCCCGCCTCGGATCTGCCCAAGCCTCTGGTGGACCCGGCCATGCAGGCCATCGGCAAGGTGGTGTCACAGATCTCCACCCAGCTCACGGCCATCTCCAACCAGGTGGGGCAGCAGATCACGGCACTGCAGGATCAGCTCATCACCCAGGTGGAGCAGCTCCAGACGCAGGCCATCACGCAGGTGAAGGCCCTGCAGGATCAGCTCGTGCAGCAGATCAGCACCCTGCTGGAGTCGGTGCAGAGCACCATCGATCAGGCCGTCACGCAGGTGGAGCAGCTCGTGGTGCAGGTGACGGCGCAGATCGCCACCGCCCGGGATCAGGTGGTGAAGCAGGTGGAGGCGATGGTGGAGAAGGTCTCCGCGCGCGTGGAGGAGCTGAAGACGCAGGTGAAGGAGAAGCTCACGCTCCTCCAGGACAACCTCGAGGCGGGAGTGACGCAGGCCGCCGGGCAGATGAAGAAGGTGGGCGAGGCGGTCGAGCAGCAGGTGGAAGCGGCCCGCCAGCAGATGAAGACAGGGCTCGACACGGCCCGGACGTCGGTGGAGCAGGCGCTCGGCGAGGTGCACAAGGCCCGCGAGCGCATCGAGACCGAGCTGACCCAGCGGGTGGATCAGCTGCTCTCTCCCCTCGCGCAACAGGCCGGGACGCTGATGGACGAGGCGGCGGCGCAGATCGACGCCATGGCCGGCCGGGTGGACGCGGCCCGGGAGCAGCTGCTCGCGCCGATGGACAAGATCGAGCAGTCCCTGGCGGAGACCACCCTCTTCGAGGAGCCGTTGAATCAGGCCCGCACCTGGGTGGAGAAGCTGATGGACGGGCTCGACGCCCAGGTGCGCGCGCTGGCCGCCTGAGCTACTTGCCGCCGGGGAGGCCGGGCAGCTTGGGCATCTCCTTGGGCAGCTCCGGCAGCTTGGGGCCCTCGGGCGGCTTGCCCTCGGGCGCGGCGGCCTGCTGATCCTGGGGGAGCGCGGGAGGGATCGAGTTGCTGAGGATGCGGCTCACGGTCAGCTCGATGTCCACCGCGTTCGTCACCGGCGGGCTGAGCAGCAGCTGCCAGTTGCCATCCGGGGCGGTGAAGAGGAAGGAGACGGCCAACGCCCCCTCCGCCGGCGCCTTCACCTGGAAGCGCTGGATGGTGCCCGGATAGATGACGGACGTCTGCAGCACGGTGTTGTCCGGGGCGCCCACCTTGGAGGCCACCTCGGAGTAGGCCTCGTTGGCGTACTGCTTGGGGTCCACCTGCCGGACGAGCATGTACATGGGCCGGCCCAGGTTGGTGCCGGGAGGCGACTTGACGTTGAGACTGATCTGACTGGCCGCACAGCCACTGAGCAGCGCGAGCGCCGCCAGGGCCGTCAGCCGATACATGCGTGCGCTCATCGCGGCACCTCCCGGAAGGGCACCCAGGGGTCTCCCTTGAGGCCGAAGCTGATCTCCAAACCGCGCTTGCCCACGTTGTTGCCCTGCAGGGCGAGGCTCCACTGGCGGCGCTGATCGCTGGTGAGGGTGGCCTCCTCGAAGAGGCGGAAGCAGCTCCAGGCCGAGCGGTTCCACGGCAACGACAGGTACTGGGGCGCGTCGCGTGCCGGCGAGCGCATCTCCAGCACGATGGAGGACACCTGCTGATCCCACCAGCTCAAGGGGAACTCTTGCCAGGTGGGGCTCTGGTTGAAGCCATAGGCGGTCGTCTTCCCACACTTGAGGGAGGACATGGTGACGAAGACGCCGGTGATGGGCGGCGCGGGCAGGGGCTGGGGCTGCACCTTCAACATGAGCGGCCGGGGCCGGCCCTCGTCGTCCCATAGCAGCTTGGACAGGCGGGACAGGCGGCTGAGGGACAGCAGCAGCTCGTCCGGCATGGAGAGCTTCTCGCGCAGGGGGCCGCGCAGGGACCACTGGGTGCCCCGCTCCATGGCGACGCGGGAGAACATCTGGTCCACGAAGTGCCAGAAGGCACCGTCCTTGCGGCGCAGCACCTCCAGCTCGCCCGGATCCACGTCCTCCTTGGAGTCGGGGTTGAAGGGGTAGCGCTCCAGCATGGGCCGCAGCATGCGCCCGGTGGCCTCTTCCCACTGGCGCGCCAGGGTGGCCTCCAGCTCCTGCTTGCCCAGCTTCTGCACCTGGAGGAAGGGCTCGAGGAAGGGCTGGCGCAGCTCGCCGGTGATGCCCTGCGAGTCCAGCCACTCCTGGGCCTTGCGCAGGTAGGAGCCCTCCTCCTCGAGCAGCATGGACAGGGCCACCTTCTCCAGCGGGGTGATCATGTCCGCGAGCTCCGCGGTGCCGTCCTGCGGCGCCGCTTCGCCCTCTCCCTCTTCCTCCCCGGCCGGGGCCTTCTTGTCCTTGGCGGGGGCCGCCGCGGCACCCGCCGCCGCCTTGTCACCGCCCGCGGCCTTGTCCTGGCCGGGCTTCTTGGACACGGCGTCCAGCTCGTCGTTCATCTGCGCCACCAGCGCCTGGTACGGGGCGAGCGCGGCATAGAAGCCGCTCTTGTCCGCCGTCATGAGCTGGACGATGGGCCGGAAGGGCGCCACGGCATTGCGCAGCGGCTCGTAATAGGGCCCCTCGAGCGGATCGAGGTTGGCCCGGGTGGCCACGTCGCGCAGCATGTCCACCTGCTCCGACGAGGGCTGGGTGAGCCGGGCCAGCGAGTCGAGCAACTGCCTGCGCGGCACGTTGAAGTGGTAGCCGCGGATGGTGTGGAAGAGCCCGTCGCGGTAGCCCTGGGAGAACATGTTCACCCGCTTCTGCACGTAGGCCTCGCGCTTGGCGGTCTCCTCCATCGGCAGCTGGGCGTTCTTCAGGCGCTGGGTGAAGTCATCCACCAGCGGCTTGAGATCCGCCTCGAAGGGCGTCCGGGTCAGCACCATCTGCCCATCGCGCACGGAGGCATGGGCGGCGACCGAAAGCCGGCCGCTCTTCTCGTAGGAGTCGAGCAGGGCCTGCAGGAGATCCCTCGACAACTGGGGCGGGCGGAACTCGAAGGACTGCTGGAGCAGCTCGATGCGGTACGGGCCCTTGTTCTCGCCCGTCAGCCAGAGACCATCGCGGGTGAGCAGCTCGGAGGGCGTCATCTTCTCCACGGCCTGGAAACCCGCGTACGCCTCTTCCTCCATGCGCAGCACGGCGGCGAGCGTGTCCCGGTTCGTCCTCAGCCAGTCGAGCACCTGCACGGTGGTCTCGATGCCCTCGAACTGGCGCGTGTTGACCTGCACCGCCGAGGCGTCGAAGAGGTTGAGCACGGTGGGCAGCGCGACATAGACGTCCAGGTCCGCCAGCTGCGCCTGCAGCCGCTCGCGCTCCTCGCGGCGCAGCTCCAGATCCACCAGCCCCTTGGGCCCGGCCTCCAGGGTCTGCCGCAGGAACAGGAAGTGATCCACCCAGGGCTTGAGCTGGCTCTCGAACGTCAGCCGCTGCGTGTAGGGCCAGCAGGACCAATCCTCGTCCGCGTTGTTGGAGAGCTGCACGGCCCCGCGGCGGCAGGGCGGAGAGCGCTCCCAGGGCTCGTCACTGGCGAGGACGTAGGTGGCCACCAGGGGCTCGCGCAGATCCAGCGCGGAGATCCACGTGCGGCGCTTCTCGATGTTGGAGGAGGCCGCCGCCGTCCCGTCCTCGCCATCGCGCAGCTGGAGCAGGTGGCGCGAGTGATGGGGCTGGACGCTGGAACTCACGAAGGTGCCCAGGCTGTCCCCACTGGACGCATGCAGGGTGGCGAGCAGGTAGAGCACCTGCTCGGGGCGGCAGTCCTGGGGCCGCTTGCTGCACTGCGTGAGGGAGGGCCGCAGGTGGCTCTCGCGGATGCCACGGGCCAGCCGCTGACGCAGATCCAGCATCTCATCCGGGAAGCTGGTGCTGAGCGGCGGCCACCAGCGCGTGGCCCGGTTGAGATGAAGCAGTGCGTCCGCCGCTTCGTTCACCTGTTGCTCGACGACCTCTCCCCTGCCCTCCAGCCCCTGCTCGCGCAGCTCGGTGACCGTATTCTCGAAGCGCTGCAACTCCTCCTGCGCCTCGCCCAGCAGCGAGTAGAAATGGACGTACGCGGCCACCACCGGCAGACAGCCCACCGCGGCGATCAGCGCGGCGCGGTGCATATGGGTGCGCAGGTAGTGCTGGCGCAGCGACTGGGTGGAGCTCTCCTCGACGAACACCGACAGGGTGTCGCTGGCGCGCGCCTCGGGCGTGCGGGAGGAGAAGTACACCCGGGTGAGCCGGGGCTTGTAGGAGAGCGTGTCGCCCTCCAGCAGCGCGGAGACGAAGCGGCCGAGCGCGGAGAACGAGCGTCCGCCTTGGGAGTAGAAATGCTCCAGGCGCTCGAAGTCGTCCACCGGCAGCGAGGTGAGGCCCAGGGCCAGGTACTGCTCCTGCCCTTCCAGCAGCGACGCCAGCCGACCCTCCTGTCCCTCCTTGGGGATCTCGAAGGAGAGCGGCACGCCGTGCTTCTTCAATAGCCGGGCGAAGTCCTCGAAGCCCTCCAGCCCGTCCATGTGCGTCAGACACAGGCGGGTCTCCACCGGAGCCCCGCGCGTCTCGGACATGATGTTGAGCTTGCCGCGCAGCAGCTGGGCCATGCGGCGCTGCTCGTCGGGCGGGGTATCCGCCAGCCAGCGCACGTCCAGGGCGATGACCGACAGGCCCTTCTGCCGGTGGCTGAAGCACTTGCGCCACATCTTGCGCAGGGCGCCACGGGCCGCGAGCGTCTCATCCTCCAACAGCGGGGCGGACACCTCCTGCACCACGCAGTCGGGCCCCAGGTACACCTGCAGCAGCGCGTCCGCGGTGTAGCTGGGGAGGAACTGGCGGGCCTGGCGCTGCCAGTCCACGTCCAGGCCGATCAGCTCCGTCTTGCCGCTACCGGCGGGTCCGAGCACCACCACGGTGGGCAGATCCACCACGGCGGCGCGGTTGGCCCAGGGCAGCCCGGAGAGGAAGGCCTGGCGCACCCGCAGCAGCCGGTTGGAGTCCATGGGCGGCGGGCCGCTGGAGGCCGGAGCACCGGCGCGCCGGCGGCGCCACCACGGCAGGATCCATTTCACCGTGGCGTACACGAGGAACGCCACGAGGACGATCGCCAGGATCCAGACGATGTACGGGCTCACCATCGCCCAGAGCTTGCCGAGCGTCGTCGCGCTCGCCTTGACGGACTTGGCGCCCCCATCGAGCGTCTTGACTCCCGCGCTCAATGCCTTCGTCGGATCCGGCACCTGCGCCGTCACAACCTTCAGCAGCTGCGGCCCCACGGCTCATCTCCCCCCGCGGGCGGCGCCCGCCTTGGAGCGGCCAGAGCGCGCGGCCAGTTGGAGTGCCTCCACCACGTCTTCCAGCTCATCCAGCGACTGCAGGAGCTTCTCGTGCCGGGCCTCGTGCTCCTTGGGTGCCAGCCGCGTGCCCCCGGGCTCCGGGAACAGCGCCGCCACGCCCGCGCGCACCTCCCCCAGCAGGGGCTCCACGCCCGCGCTCAGTCCCCCCAGCTCGGACTGGATGAGCTTCTCCAGGCGGCCCAGCTGTGTCCGGGCCCCCTGGAGGTCCTTGGTGATCTGCGCTTCGGCCCTCATCGCGATAGCCACCACAGTAGCACCGGGACGGTCACCACCACGAATCCGGACACCGCGTAGTAACGCCACGGGAAGGCGTGAACGAGGGGCTGTTGGGACACCGCGGGCGGCGGAGCGGGCATGGCCTCGGGCGTGGGGATGCGAGCGGCCAGGCGCTCCTTGTACTCGCGCAGCCGGGCCGTGTTGCCCGCGTAGCGTCCCTCGAAGCCCGCGGTGAGGCAGAAGTGCAGCAGCTCGAAGACGAGCGGCGAGGCCCCGCGCTGGACCAGCTTCTCGTCGGCCTGCTCGTAGAAGCGATCACCGCCCGAGTCCATGCCGTACAGTTTGTACTGCAACAGAGGCCACTCCGACTGCTCCACCTCCGCGAGCCGGCGCAGCACCAGCTCATCCACGAGGTAGACGAAGGGGCGCATCGCCTCGTCGATCTCCTCGTCGCGGTAGGTACCGCCCAGGCTCTTCTGGAGACCCGCCACATCGGACAGGAGGAGCTGCTGGAGCTGGGCCAGACCCATGGCGCCCACGCGCACCTGTGTGCGCTCTCCTCCCGCGATCGGCTCGGCGGGCAGGAACTGATCCAACAGCGAACGGACCTGCCGGTGCGTCCGGAGGATGTTCTGCCAATGCTCGAGTTTCATGAGGATACCTTGAACTGGAAGGGACCCGCCCCGGCCACGGTGGGACGCAGCACCACGGAGGCCTCACCATTCCATGCTTCCAGCAGCTGCTGCACCTGTTCGAGGAAGCAGGCGACCAGGGGCTCGGCGCTGGGCTCGAAGGGCTCCAGCAGCAGCTCGTAGACGTGCAACAGGCCTGATCCACGCAGCGCGCCGTCGGGGGCCACGGTGACCTTGAGTTCGCGCAGCCAGGGGATGACGCGGCGGAAGGGCTCCTCGGCGGGGGTGCCGAGGTAGTTCAACAACGCGGCCAGCTCGTTGCGCTCGAGCGTGGACTTGACCTTCCAGGCCAGCAACCGGGTCAACCCCGCCACGTCACTGCGCAGCGTGCTGTCGCGGTGCGCCTCGAGCCGGCCCACCAGCTGCCAGCCCAGCCCCTCGACGTGCCGGCCCGGGGTGGAGATGCTCACGCGGCCGATGGCCTCGGAGACGAACTGGGGCTGGTACCAGAGCGCCTCGACCAGCAGCTTGCGCGGCTCGAGGAAAGCCTCGGGCATGCGCACCAACAGGCTGTGGCGTGTGCGCATCTCCTCGTCGAGCGACTCGTCCAGCTCGTAGCTGGCCCCCTCGCCGGGGAGGAAGGCCGGGCGCATGGGCGTGCGCCCCGACTTGTCCAGCACGTACACGCCGGTGACGGAGTGCAGCTGCAGATCGCGCCCGGCGGTCATGCCGCGAATGGGGTACTCGGAGCGGGTGCCGTCGGCGGAGATGGGCTGGGCGGGCTCGGCCTTGAGGTTCTCCACCGGCACGACGAAGGGGTGGAGGAAGTCCGGGTACGTCGAGCGGCCCACGGTCCAGGACCTGTCCAGGTCCAGGCACAGGCTGAAGCGGCTCCACTCCTTGCGGTGCGAGGGCACCGAGACATGGAGGAAGAGGCCCTGATCCGGCATCTGGAAGAAGGCGCGCACGCGCTGCAGCGGGTGCGCGTAGGCGCCCGCGTCATCCAGCTCGGCGGGGGCGTTGCCCAGGGAGAACTCACACGGGATGGGCTGGGAGGAGTCGTTGGCCTGCGCGTCGTACACCACGCCCACCTGCGTGAGGTGCTGACGCAGCGCGTGGAAGACGGCCAGCGAGGGACGGAACTCGTCCAGGTGGCGCACGAGCAGGCTGAAGAGGCCCACCGGATCCCGTCGCGGAAAGCTGGACTCGTAGCGGAGGATGAGGCGCCAGCGTCCGTCCGGCAGGCGCACCACCTCGGTGCCCGCCTGGGAGATGGGGAGGATGCGCAGGTGGTGCCGGGTGCGGAAGGTGCCGGAGACGCCCTGGCTGGGAGACAGCCGCAGCTCGGTGCCGCGCGGGAGCGACAGCGTCTCGGTCATCTTCTCCGCCGGCAGCGCCTGCACCAGGGCCACCGCGGGCAGCGGCTGCAGCAGGAAGTCGAAGAAGGAGGAGAACAGCCGCAGCCAGGTGGAGCGCAGGTTGTGCTGCGTGGCCAGACGCGTCTGCACCGAGAAGAAGGCCATGGACTCGATGAGGCGCCGGACGTGCGGATCCTCCCGATCCATGGGCACGGTGGGGTACGAGCCCAGGAAACGCTGCCGGAAGCGCTCGAGCGCATCCAGCTCGTTGAGGTAGTCCAGGTAGATCCGCTCCGACGAATCGCTCACCGCGCCCTCATCATCCCAGTTTCACGAGCGAGCCGCCGACGGAGGTCATCGAGCCCTTGAGATCGGCCATGCCCGAGGACTCGAGGCCGAGCTTGGCCTGGGCGGCCACCTTGATCATGGGCGCGGCCAGCTCCGCCTGGGCCTTGCCGGCCATCTTCAGGTTGACGCCCTCGATCTTGTTGTCGCCGCCGGAGGCCGTGAAGCTGGTCTGCATGCCCTTGAGATCGAGGTTGGTGGCGGCCTCGATGGCCACCTTGGCGTTGGAGGACAGGGCGGCGTCCTGCGTGGCGCTCTGGGTGAGCTTCGCGCTGGAGGTGAAGGTCATGTCCTTGGTGCTCTCGACCTTGAGGATGTCCTGGCTCGCCCAGCTCGAGGCCTTCGCTGACTTGAGGGTGAGCGTCCCGGTGGCGTCCACGGTGAAATCCTTGCACGTGATGGTGACGCTGTCCTGCTTCTGGACGTAGGTGCTCGTCTCCTCGGAGCCCTTCACGGTGATGGTGATGCTGGTGCCGTCCATCACCACCGTCTGGGTGATCTGATCATCGGCGTTCTCCACCTTTACGGTGACGCCTTTCTCCTTGTCCAGCTCAACGGTGCAGACGAGCTTGCCCATGGTTCCTCGCCTTCCTGGTGGGGAGCCGAGGCCCCCGCCGCTTCACGACTTCTCTTCCTTCACCTGGATGAGAAGCGTGCCCTCGTCTAGTTGGATCTTCTGCGTGTCCTTGGCACTGGTGCGCTGCATGAGCAACACGGGCTTGTCGTCCGTGTAGAAATGCTTGATCGCGGTGCCATTCTCGGGCGTCTTGCCCACCAGCAACTGCACGCCCTGCCCATCCTGCGGCATGCGTGCGCCGGTGCGCCAGTCCAGGAAGCGCTTGATCCACGCGCGCTGGAAGTCGAGCCCCACCAGGACCCGCTCACCCTTGTAGGCGGGAAAGTAGAAGTGGCCGGGCAGCAGATTGGGATTGAAGGGAGCGGGGATGATCTGATCGGCGAAGAGAGGGATCTTCACCTTGTACCCGTCCAGGGACGTCTTCGAGTCGGTATAGGCCTGCCAGGTCTCGTCCTTGTCGGCGCCCTGCTCGCTGACGATGAAGCCCTCCACGTAGCGGGGGTAGGCCGGAGGCTGCCAGGCGGGCAGATCCACGTGGGGCTCGTCCTTGGGCTCCAGCCGGGTGCTCATGCTGAAGGAGAAGAGCGCATCCGGATCGTTGTACACCTCTTCCGAGCCCTGCTCGTCCAGCACCTCGCCGGACAGGTGCAGCTCGCGGACGCGGAGGACCTGGTCCTTCGCCACGCCCGCGGCGCCCCAGGCCTCGTTGGACGGCAGCTTCACCAGGGCGCCCGGGGCGAAGGCCTTCTCGGGAAAGGAGCGCCAGACGAGCTCCATCTCCGGGCCGCGCCACTTCAGCCGGGCCGTCTCCAGGTCCACCCTCGCCTGCACCTCGTCCGAGATGGAGGTGCACAGCAGCACGTCCTGGCGGATGCCGGCGACGGCCTGCTTCTGCGTCACGGGCTGCGTCTGGGGGCTCTCGGCCGTGGCGTTGAGCACCGTCATGTCGTGGCGGATGATCTCGGGAAACACCATCTCCAGGCCCGACAGGTTGTCCTTCTCCAGCTCCAGCGGCGTGCCCGAGGCGTCCTTGGCGGCCGCGAACTTGTAGCCCTGCGTGGCGTAGTCGTAGGTGAACACGCCCGCGTGGCCGTGCACGTACCACAGCACCCAGTCGTAGAAGCTGGCCTGGGCCTCGGGATCCAACCCCACGAAGAGAATGGGGTGCGTGGTGCCCAGGCCCGCGGACCAGTCATAGGTGAGGCTGATCTTGTCGCCCTTGTGCGCGTCCAGCACGTCCTGAACCGTCTTCGAGGTGTAGAGGGCACAGGGGTAGTGCTGCCGCCACAGCAGCCGCGCGGCGTCCTGGAAACGGATGCCATAGCGGCGGTGGAGGATGACATCGCTCGCGCCCTGGGTGGGGATGACCTCCTCGACGAGCGTCTTGCCGGAGACGAAGCCCTTGACCTTCAGCGAGGTATAGGAGGGCCGGCTCGAGGCCTCCGCGAGGACGGCCTTCACCTCGAGCGACACCTCGACCAGGTCCGGCTTGAGGAAGTCCGCCAGCAGGGCGTCCTTTTCCTTGCCACCACGGGCCTGGTTGTCCGTCAGCAGGAACTCCACCTCGCCTTCCAGGCCCCAGCTCCACAGGTCCAGTGCGAAGCGCTTGATGCTGCCGGCGACGATCTTGTGGGACTTGCCCCCGATGGTGAGGGTGAGCAACACGGTCAGCCGCTCGTCGAAGGTGCGCTCCATCATCCCTCCTCCTCCTCCTCTTCCACCCGCACGCGGCCGCTCACGGTATGGAAGAGGATGCGCAGCGAACAGGGCTCGCCATTCAGCTCACCGGTGAGCACGAAGTGCAGCCACAGCCCCGAGTCCCGGCCGCGCAGCTTCAACTCCGGCTCCCGCAGGCGCGGCTCGAACCGCACCACCGCGTGCAGCAACTCGTCGTTGAGGGTGGTCATCAACTGCCGGGTGCCGAGCTTCTCCAGGTAGTTGCCCACCCCGAAGCCCTGGACGAAGTAGCCGAACCCCTCCTTGGTGTTGAGGACGGACTCCAGGTTCTGCCGCACCTGGGCCAGCTCGCTCTGGGAGCCCGAGCGCTGCCACGCGGGGGTGAACTTGTCGAGGAAGGAGGAGGGAGCCATCTCAAGCCCTGCGCCAGAAGAGGAAGACCTGCGTGCCCTGGAGCGCCGGGGTGACGTAGAAGGCGATGCCGTTGTCGCGCAGGGCGTACTGCCACTCCTCGCCGAGCGTGAGCTTGTACCAGGAGATCTCCGGCCCGAAGGCGTGGGGGAAGGCGGGGTGCGGCACGTGCTGGAAGGGGATGCCGCGCAGCGCCAGCCGGCGCACCGCGGGCAGGCGGGAGGGGCTCGCCACCTTCACCCCCTCCATGCTGGGCGGCTGGCTGGGGTCCTCGCTGCGCACCAGCAGGTACAGCTCGCTCTGCATCCCCTCTTCCAGGGTGGGCAGGGGGGCGAGCACGAACTGCCCTTCCCGGCAATCGAAGGGCTTGTAGGTGAGCCGCGTGTCCTCGGGACGGAACGCGCGGTTGAGCAGCTTCATCCATCCCCACAGCCCCTCGCCCAGGTTGTCGTGGCTGTAGGTGGGCATGGAGTCCGCGGGCTCCAGCTCCAGGTAGCAGCAGACCTCGAAGTAGAACCGGCGCAGGGCGTCGAAGAAGTGGTACGGGTGGGGGCAGATGCCCACGCGCATGTCGTCGCGCATGGCCTGCAGGCGGCGCACCTCGAGCAGCGTCCGGCGGGCATTGGCGAGCCGCTCGCTGCGCTGGTAGCTGTCCAGCAGGAGGGTGCGCAACTGGCCGTGGGCCTTCTCCAGCAACGAGTCCAGCTCGAAGAGCAGCTCGTTGAGGAAGGGGTTGGGACCCACCAGCAACAACGGCGGAACCTTCCGCGAGGAGGGACGCCATGCGCCCCGGAGATCCTTGGAGAAGGCCACCAGCTCCAACGAGGAGAGGGCCCGGTCCACGGACTGCTCGCTGGAGAGCTGCAACCGGCGCAGCACGCGCTGCACGTTGGGCGGCTCATCCGCGTAGAGCGGCACGCCCTCGGTGCCACGCACGTCCTCCAGCAAGTGGAGGTAGACGGTGGCCTCCGCGCGGCCGGTGGCCTCCAGCGACAGGGAGGACAGGGACGCATTGCCCGGCACGTCCACCAGGAAGCCCCCCGGCATGACGGCGGTCAACGACGAGATGGAGAGACTCCCTTCCGCCAGAAGGGGCTCGCTCCAGGTCAATGAGGCAATACCGGTCTGCGGCAGCCCGGAGAGTTCGGCATGCAGCCTCGCCTCAGCCGAGAGGGCTTCGTCCTGGGCGCGAAAGTGCTCGGGAAGGATCGTCTGGCCGACCTGCCACCGGACCCTGGCGAGCTTGTGGCGCTGCATGGCATCGATTCCTGGTGTGAAGTAGCCAGGAGGGCGTCCCGGTAATGCCCCCCACGGCCTGGCGACGTTCCGGGCCTGGCCCCTGAACGGATGAAACACCTGCTCCAGCACTCGCTCGACTGCTCGGAGACGACGTGGGGCACCTGCGCCTCCCGAAGCGGAAGGTCAACGGGTGCCCCACACCGGCCCCGCCCCGGCAGCCGGGATTTCCGCTGCCAGAGGCTCGATGGGTTGCTGGGGTACGACGCCCGGCACTACTCGTTGGTGATGCCCCACAGCTTGGAGACGTTCTTGGCGGCGGCGGTGGCCAGGTGCACCGTCTGCTCCTCGGGCTGCGGCTTGATGCCGACCTGGAGGGTGAAGTTCTCCGGGGACTGCACCTCGGTGGACGGCTCGTTGCCCACCGTCAGGTTCAGCGAACGTCCGTTCTTCTCGAGGATGCCCTTGAGCTCGGGCTCGCTCCAGTTGGACTTGAAGTACTTCTTGGCCTTCGGGTCGTACTCGTAGATCACGTAGCTGAACACGACCTCCATGTTGGTCCAGTCGGAGAGCAGCTTCGCGGAGAGCTCGTTCTTGTTCGCCTCGGAGACCTGCATCGACAGGTACATGGAGTCCGTGGTGCGCGTCTCCCACATGTAGTGGCTGAGCACGCCAACCACCTTGCTGCCGATGTTCTGGCCCGGCTGCTCCGGATCCTTGATGCTCGCCTGATCGGCATTCAGCTCGACATCGCCCAGCTTCAGCTTGGTGACGAAGCCCACCGAAGCCTGCTCGGTCTTGGTGAAGTTGAAGCCCTGAGACACGTCCAGGGAACGCGAAAAGGTAGTTCCAGACATTTTTCCCTCTTTCTTGGATGGGGACTACGATGGAAGCCCGGTCATCCCAGGCGCGACTCCAACATCAACTCCACGTTGAGACCCTCGAACTGGATGTGCGGAAGCACCGCCACCTTGCAATCATACCATCCAATCTCCCCGGCGCGTGCCTCGACTTGCACGTTGATCGCCTTGAAGGGGAAGCGCCGCAGCGTCACATCGTCCGGGTTCGTCACCGTGGTGACGTACCCCGTCAGCCAGGACTCCAGCTGCCGCTGCACGTAGCCCGCATCGGCGGTGCTGCCGATGTTGTCGCGCTGGATGCTCTTCACGTAGTGGGCGAGCCGGGTGATGGAGAAGGTGTAGGCCAGGTTGGTGACGAGCTGTGCGTTCTCCGAGTCCTTGGGGTCCTTGAACTTCTTGGCCTGCTTGATGGATTGGGTGCTGAAGAAGGCCGCCTCGCCCGTGGACTTGCGGTACACCAGGGGGATGAAGCCGTTGCGGGCGAACTCGAACTCCCGGTAGTCGGGGATGGCGATCTCCACCGGCGCCTGGATCATGTTCTGGCCGCGCAGGGTGAAGCTGTCCACCGGCAGGCCCGTGACGAGACCGCCACTCTTGGGGCCACGGATGGACTGGCACCAGCCAGACAGCTCGAAGGCCTTCACCAGGTTGCGGCCCATCAGGAAGGCCGTGTTGCCCCACAGGTACTTCTTCGAGTCACCCTGGGCATCCTCCTTGAAGTTGAGCACGTCGCAGGGGTTGCGCTCGGGATCCCACGGCAGGCGCACCACGTAACGCGGCAGCGTCAGACCGATGTAGGCGGCCTCTTCCTTGTCACGCAGCTCGTGCCACTTGCCGTAGCGCGGGTGGCTCAGCACGCCGTCCAGGTTCTTGAGCGACTCGAGCTGCTCGACACTGTCGCAGTCGAAGAACTTGGGGCTGGCGGAGGCGATGAACGGGCAGTGCGCGGCGTTGGCCACGATGCCCATGCGCTCCAGCCAGGTCAGGTCCGCGCGAGAGGCGGTGAAGTCGTACAGACCCAGCATGACGCCGTAGGGACGGCCGCCGAACTGGTCGTACTCCTTGATGTAGATCTTGTCGAACAGGGCGCTGGAGAAGAGGCTGCTCGAGTTCTTCTCGAAGTCCTCGGCCAGCTCATCCTTGGCCACATCCAGGATGTCGATGGTGATGTCGGCCTGGAAGTTGGTGTGGCTGACGAGGTCCTCGAGACCGCGCCAGACCGACTCCAGCTGCTGGAACTTCTCGTTGTGGAGGATCTCGTTGAGCTGCACCTCGATGAGATCATCGATGCGCGCGACGGCCTTGAGCACCTCGCCCTTGTCGAAGCGGATCTGCCCCGCCTCGTCCTGGACGGGCTCGACGTTGTAGAGCAGCGCCGCCAGGGAGGACATGAAGCGCTCGTCACCCGGGACCTGCACCTCGTTGGCGGAGACGGGTACCAGACCCGTGCCAACCATCGGCTGGGCGCTGGTGGGCATGTCGAGCCCGCGGACCTTGAACAGCTCATTCAGATAGTTTTTTTCGACGGCCATGGGAAGAAGGTTCCTCGGCGTGGAGAAGGGTGCGTGGAGAACTCAGGCCTTGGCGGCCGCGGTGCCGGCGGCGAGCGCGGGCTGGTCGGACTGCGGCTTGGCCTGCGCGGGCAGGCGCATGGATGCGTAGCTCTTGAGCTGATCGCTCTCGAGGACCTTCTGCAGCTGCTCCTTGTTGGAGAACAGCTCGTAGAGCGTGCGCCGCAGCTCCTTGCGGTTGTCGATGTCCGACTGCATCTCCATCAGGAGCTTGCGCAGCAGCAGCAGCGCCTTCAGCTTGGGCACCTGGTGGACGATCTCGTCCGGGTGGAAGGACTTCATGCGGTTGATGGGCAGCTCGACCTGCATCTTCCCCTCACCATCCGCGCTGATCTTGTCGTCCACCTCGAACGAGATGGACATACCCATGTCCTTCATCAGATCGTTGATGTTGGAACCGGTGACCGAGCGCATGGTGCGCTCTTCCAGGTCCAACTGCCGGTCCTTGGAGCTCCCCTGCGAGAAATCACCCAGCACCACGACGCGGAAGGGAAGCTTCACGTCCTCCTGCTGGCCGTTGATCTTGGTACGATAGACGAGCGTGATGCGAGACTTGGGCAGCTTGTCCTGAATGGGCACGGCTTCTCCTTGCACCGAGCGATCTGCGTCCTCTGGAAGCCCCTGCGCCTCCCCCAGCACCGCAGGACACAGCCGACTGCGTTCTAGTCCGACAGTTTAGAAAGAAGCGATTACACGGGTCAAGGGAGGTTCCCCCCTCCTCAAGAGCCGTCAGGCGATGAAGAACGCGACGTGTCTCCCGAGAACAAGAGGACGTGTCGGGTCTCGACTGGCGCTCCGTGTAGGGGATCGTAGCCGAGATGGCTCTGATTCTCGATGCGCAGGAAACCCTCTTGATCTCGCAGCACGAGGATGACGGTGAGCATCAACACCGTCTCGGAGAGCAGCGGCAGCAAATCCCTGTCGAGGCGGCGGCGGGCCTCGATGGCCCAGGGAACGCCGCTGCTGCAAATGGGCTCGTCGCAGAAGATCTTCACCTCCATGCCCCCCGTGGGGATGGTAGCGAAGCCGCCCATGGCCCCTCCCTCACCGAGCGCGCTGGCACCCAGCCGCATCTCGGGCGCGGCGACCTTCTGCTTGCGGACGTCGCGGCGCACCGACAGTTCCGTCTCGGGAAAGACCTTGCGGAAGAGCCATTGCAGGGTGCTCTGGCAGGTGGGGCGCAGCAGGCGCAGCCGGTCCTTCGCCGCCTCCGGCCACCCGGGCAGCAGGGCCCCTTCGCGCTCCGGGTACAGGCCGGCGAAGCACTCGCGCAGCAGTTGATGATCGAAGAAGCCGATGAAGCGCTCGAGCCGATCATGATCGAGCTGATCCATCGTCTGCATCATGAAGGACGGCAGCGGGGATTGCGCGCTGAGCAGTCCCACGTTCACCGTGATGATGATGCGCTTGCGCGGCTGGTGGATGAACTGGATGTCGTGCACCAGGTGTGACTGGTACACGGTGGTGCGATGGCTGCGGTATTCGATGTCCGCGTCGCCATAGCCGGACGCGTTCAACACGTCCAGCAGCGCCGGGACATCGAAGCCGCGGATGCGCTCGCGGATGCGCCGCTCGAGCGCGACGTCCATGGCCCTACTCCCCTTCCCCGTCCGTTTCCGCGCCCTGCGAGAGGAAGGTCTCCAGGTCCACCCTGTAGAGCTGCTCCAGCGCGCGGAAGGACAGCGTCTCGGTGCTCTGCAGCAGGGGCTCCACCTGCTCCGCGTTCACGCTCAGCCCGGCGAAGAAGCGGGAGAAGAGCGCGGGCAGGTACACGCGCGGATCGAAATGCTCCAACACGTTCAGCACGTCGGCCGCCACCACGCTGGCACGCAGGAAGTCCTGGCGCGCGACGAGGGTATCGAACGCGGCGAGCTTGTTCATCAGCTGGGCCAGGGCGGGCGACACCGGCACGGTGGGACCGTCGGACGCGGGAGCGGAGCGCACGGACGCGGTGGACCGCGACGGCGCCTCGGACTCCTCCTCGGGCTCGGCTTCGGGCTCCGGCTCGGACTCTTCCAACGAGGCCGGAGCGGGCAGGGACCGCAGGTGGTTCTCCAGCCACTGGGCGAGGCGGCGGAACGGGGCCTCACAGCCGTTGCGCGGCATCGCCCTGCCGATCGCGGAGAAGATCTCCTCGCTGAGCGTGAGCGCCTGCTCCAGGGGCTCCCGGTTGGTGGGAGCGATCCAGCGCTGCCACGTCTCGTCCTTGAGGCGCTCGTGGTGCTCGAGATGCTTGTTGAGCACCTTGAGCATCGAGCGCAGGCCCCCGTCGGCGAAGACGTCCTTGCGCTCGCGAGGTCCGAAGAACTGCCAGTTGATCATCAACGTGCGGGAGAGCCCCTGGAAGACCGCGGGCATCGCCTCCAGCCCGCCCTCGATGAACAGGCCGAGGAGATAGGGACCCACCAGCCGCACGTCGTAGAGATCCTGGCGCAAGCACGCCTCGGCGGCCCGCGCCGCATCGAGGTAGGCACCCTTGGACATCAGCCCGTTGACCTTCTCCAGCCGGTCATCCGAGCTCTCGAGGTCTGGTGCCTCGGCATCCAGGAGTTTGTCCAGCAGGTCGGGTTGGAGGGGAGGAGGAGGAAGGGCCTTCGCGGACTCAGCCATCTTGCACCGTGAATTGACCAGGGGAGACGACCTGGATGACGCCGCCCCAGTTGCACATGAGTTTGCAGTTGCTGTCCAAGGCCGGCATGTTGCCGATCAGCAGCTTGGGGCAACCGGGAACCCAGGGAGCCGCCGTTGCGGGCACGCACGGCATGGGCGTGAGCACTCCCATGGCCGCCGCGGTCGCCGCGGCCACGGTGGGGTTGGCCATGGACATGCACATGCCGAAGGGCAGGATGTTCAGCATGGGCTTGTTGTCCATGATGTTGGCCGCGGGTGTCGTGGCCAGGATCTTGTTGGTGGGCAGCACCACCATCGACGAAGGGGCCGCTCCGAAACTGCACTGCAACATCGCCCCCATGACAACCTGGACTCCCATGGCGCACTCCGTGGCGAAGGTTCGCGCGGCGCACCATCGTCACACACCCTGCCCTCCTTTTTCCAGCAGGTGGCCGCGCAACACGGTGAGGGACTGGAAGAGCGGATCCGTGCTCTTCCGGTGCAGCGCACCCGTCAGGTACTGCGTATTGCACCAGGCCTCGTCCACCTGCCCGTCCACCTTGCGAGGATAGAGGGGGACGAACTCGGTCCGGTCAGGCAGGTACTCCGCTCCGAGCTGGAGCTCGAGGCAACGGCGGACTTCCTGCAGCCAGACGTTCGTCTGCTGGGCCTGGGCTCCCGTGAAGACGAGCAGCACGTAACGGTAGTGGCCGGCCACGCCGCCCGTGGGAGCAGGCACCACGGCGGCACCCCTCACGAAGGCCAGTTCCTGCACGGCCTCGGCCACCTCGGCGGTGGGATAGACGCGCCCTTCCCTCCTGGCCGTACGCGGTCCCCCGTAATGGTACAGACCATAGGAGCGCGTGAGGACCAGGTAGGCGGGCGGCCGCTCCTTGTCTGGCAGCAGGGTGAAGACGCCCAGGTCTCCTGGGGCTTCCTGGCCACTCATGTTGACGTCGTGCAGTGCCCAGCGGCGTCCCGGAGCGGGAGGCGTCTCCGTGTGCACATCCCTCACCCGCCGCGGGGAGACGAGCACCGCGCCACCCGCGGAGGAATCCACGAGCACGTTGGAGGATGGGACGGTGGACACCCCGCCCTGCTTGACCCAGGCGCGCCAGGAGTGCCAGTCGATGGGCTCCTCGGGGTTGCGGAACCAGTGCGCCACGTTCTTGAGCTGCGTACGGGTCCGCAACAGCACGTCCCGCAACGCGGGAGTGACGCCGAGCGCGCGCACGGGATGCTCGGTGAGCAGCGCGGGGTTGGCTTCGATGTCCGGCAGTTCGAGGTGGAGGTACGTGGCCCCGCGCAGCAACGTGGTGAAGAGAAAGGCCGGAAGGTGCTGCAGCGGGTGGTAGCCGGGCGCGGCCAGATGCTCCCCGGGACCGACACCAAAGGTGAGCAGCCCGTCCACCAGTGCTCCACGCCAGGCATCCTCCGCGAGAAGTGGGGCCGGCGTGCCGGGCGGCTCCACCAGGGGAGAGAAGAGCAGGCCCACCGGCTCGGCCGGCTTATAGGTGTGCGAGGTGAAGGCGGGAGCGGCCTGCCCCTGGTTGTTGAGCAGCTTCTTCTCGAAGCCCTCCAGCAAGAGGACCTGATGTGGCTCGGTGGCGACGTGGTCCGGCGCGAGCGTGGCCAGGCGGCGCGCGATGAAGCGCCGGCCCTGGGGTGGCAGGTAGCTGATACAGGCGCCCAGGCCCAGGGCTGCCGCGAGTGAGATGAGCAACTCGCTGCCGACGGAATAGAACAGGCACACCTTGGCGCCAGCCTTGACGCCCTGCCGCACCCACTCGGTGGCACGCCGCGAGGCCTGCTCATGCAACTGGCGGTAGCTCAGCACCTGCCAGCCACTCCTCCGATCATAGCTGCGCAGGGCCACACGATCCGTGTTGCCGTGACGGACGACGAGGTCGTGGAAGAAGTCGTAGTGCTGGCCCGCACGGCTCTTGAGTGGGGCGCCGCGGCCCACATGGGCCACGGCCAGCGCGGTGGCGAACCCCTCTGGATCCTGCCAGCTCTCCTGCTGCCAGAGGGGCACCCCCGCGTCCGCGGGGGTACCCATCTCGAGCTGCTCGAGGATCTTCCGGACGTCGAAGTTCATCCGGCTACTCGCGCTTCCGCCGCCGGGAACCCAGGCCCACCAGCGCCAGCAGCATCAGCATGCCCGCGCTGCCCGCCTCGGTGGTGCCGCAAGAGCAGCCACCGCCCGACCCGGTGAGCGCGCGGCCAATTCCCTTCGTGGAGATCAACACCTCGGGTGAAGTGTCGCCCTGGAGCCAGACCTGCACCTCGTTGGAGGCCTCACCCGCCTTGTCTGGATCAAACGCCACAGTGAAGGTGGCGGTCCCGCCCGCCGGAATGGGGTTGGCCAGGGCCTTCGCCTCTAGCGCGAAGGGCGAATCCTCAAGGTCTCTCAACATCACTACCACCCGCTGCTGCTGTGCGGACCTATTGGTGATGGTGACCACCTTGGGCTCCACCGACGAGTTCACCTTCGCCCAACCGAAATCCAGGCTCTCCTGATCGACGCTGAGGAGACGATTCACCGCCTTTCCCTTGAGCAGAAGGCCCACCGCCAGAGGTTGCGACGGAGTGGTGGTGCCAAAGGAGAGGGTGGTCTCAGACAGTGTCTCCACCATGGGCTGGTAGCCCACTGTCACGATGACGGACATACCAGGATCAAGTGGGCGCTCGTGCAGGCTGGCCCCGTCAAACATGAAAGGCTCGCCAGTGGTGTACTCGACCTCTGGCGCGGTGAGGACGATCCGGTCACTACTCAGGTTGGAAAGGGTGATCCGTTGCTCGCGCTTGCTGCTCCCCGCACGGACCCCGCCGAAATCCAACGGCGACGGACTGATGGAGAACACCGCAGGTATGCCCTTGCCATGCAACTTCACTTCGAGCGGCTGCGGCAGTTCGCTGAAGGTAAGTTTCAACGTGCAGTTCACATCGGTTTCGCTCAGCGGAGCAAAGCTCACCCCCAACTTCAGTTGCTGATCCCGACCGGGACCCAGGATGAAGGGGAGCGACAACGTCGTCCGAGTGAACTGCGAGGCCCCTTCTCCTTCTATGGTCAGCGCGGTGAGCGTAACGTTGGTGTTGCTGTCGTTGGTGACGCGCAACTCTCGCGGGAGTGAGGTGTGCTTGATGAGTTGATTCCCGAACTCCAACAACGACTCTGAGAGTTGAATCTGCTGGAGGACACCAGAGCCAGACATGGATACCGTCCTGCTCGGCGCCACCGGATCGCTCGACTTCACCAGCAGTTGGGCAGAGAACGACGGTCGCTCACCATCAGGCGTGAATGTCACCGACACTTCAGTGGAGGCACTTGGCATCAGTGTGATGGGTAGCGTGGGCGTCGTCAGGGTGAAGGCAGCCTTGTCTGTTCCGCCCAATGTCAGCTCACTCAGGGTGAGCGGACCATTTCCTTTGTTCTTGAAAGTAATCGTGCTGGGTTCGGAAGAATTACCAACCACTACGTTTCCGAAGTTCAGGATACCAGGCGATAGATCCAGGTTCGGCGAGGTGCCAAACCCCAGGACCTTCACCTCCGCGGCCCTGTCATTCGTGTAGACAATGGCCCGGGCCTGACGCAGGTCCACAGCGCTTGGGGTGAATTGGAGTCGGACAGGCACGCTACCACCGGCAGCTACCTCCAGAGGGAATTTCACGCTGCTGTCGACGCTGAAGTCCAGCGCCGAGCCAGGACTGCCCGACGCATCCTCCGCGAAGGAGATATTCGAGACATGCAATGGATTCTCTCCCACGTTCTTGATGGAGAGGGTCTGGGCGATGCTCTCTCGAACATTGGCCTTGCCGAAATTGACTTCCTCCCCTGGCTCCAACTGAACGGCCGCAGCCTTCCCCGTTCCCTGCATCAGGAGGGTGAAGACGTGGTTCAAGACAGAATCAGTCTCGATGGACGCACTCGCGGAGAAATTGCCGCGCACCCCAGGCTTGAAGGAGACCGTGAACGACACTCCCTCGCCGGGGTCCACCGGAGTCCCAGGGAGCAGCCCAGAGACAACGAATGGACTATCCGCAGGCGGAGTCACGCTCACGATCGTCAGCCTGGCCTCGCCTGCATTGGTGAGGGTCACAGTCTGGTGCGTCCCAGGCCCCCCTACGTCAGTTGCCCCGAGATTAACGGGGCCTGCAGGTGTCACGGTGAGCCGTCCATCAATCCCCCTGCCCTTGAGATTCACCGGAGGCGACTGGGTGGCGGCATTGCTGGTGATTTCGAGGAGTCCTTCCACCGGTCCCAGTGCGTCCGGAGTGAAGGTCACATACAGGGGTACCGTCTCACCAGCGCGGATCCTCAGCGGCAGGCTCCCCGAGGGGGGCGAGACCGAGAACACGGAGGGGTTGGTGAACTTCGTGATCTCCAACTCGGCAGTCCCCTCATTCTTGACCGACAATGACCGGATATCACTGGTCGAACCCACGCGCCGGTTGCCAAAGTCGATCTCGGGCACGAACGTCTTCAGCGTCGAAACGATGCCCGTGCCGCTGAGCTCCACGACCCTCGTCGAATCACCGCTGATGTCGCTGCGGATGGTAACGGAGCCCGTCGCACCACCCTCCGCCGTCGGTTTGAACCGAACCTCGAAGGTGAAGTTGGTTTTGGCGGGAACTTCCACGGGCAAACTCGTGACGCTCGAGGGAAGGACGACCTCGAAGGGTCCCACCACGGGCAGAGGCCCCAGCATCACGCTGGCATTACCCGTATTCTTGACGGTGATGGCATTCTTGTCGCTCGCTGAGCCCACCCGCACATCTCCAAAGAAGATGCTAGAGGGAGAGTGCTCCACCTTCGGGTTGGCTCCAAACCCCGTCAGGCCCAGTGTCGTCTGCCCGCCCACGATATTCGAGTTAATGGTGAGGGTATCGTTGTAGGGGATGTCGCTCGTTGGCCTGAAGGAGATCGGGAGCTCCATGTACGCACCGGGAAGCAGCCTGATGGAGTCCGGCCCCTTGTAGGTGAAGGCGGAAGAGCTGGATGTCAGCGTGGGCTTCTCGGAGATGTACTCAGCCCCGCCCGTGTTGGTGATTGTCACCAGCAGAGTCTTCTCGGTGTTCAACTGCACCCCCCTGAAGTCGAGCGAAGCGGCGACAGCACCGCCCGGAAGTGAGAGCTGCACCTCCGGTACAGTGCCCGTTCCCGAGAGTGGCAACGAGAGGCTGCTGTTGTGGGCATCACTCGTCAGACGGAGGAACTGATTGAACGTCCCCGCACTGGTGGGACTGAATTTCACCTTGAAATCGATGGCAGAGTAGGCACCGATCTCGGGCAGCGGGCTGCTGAGTCCTTCGATGGAGAACGGAGCAGCCAGCGACGACACTTCCGTAATCCTGATGGGCGCCCCACTGGTGTTGGTGAGCTTGATGGTGCGCGTGACGAACGTATTCCTCGCCACCGGGCCAAAGGAAACATCTGCTGGGTCCATCTCCCAATTGGTCACTCCAGTGCCAGAGAGGGCGACAGAATTGGCGGAGGGGGTCGCCTCGTCGGTGGTCAGAGACAAGGTAGCCGTCTCAGGCGTCTTCGTAGTGGGGCTGAACGTCACATCGAGCGGCTTGCTCTCGCCCGCCAACAGGTTGAATGATCCACTTGGAGAGACCGTGAAGGGTTTGCCCGCGGTGATGGAGATGCCACCGACGTGCACAGGTCCGGTGCCGCTGTTGTGCACCAGCACTCGCTGAGACGTACTGGGGAAGCCCACACGCTGCGGACCAAAGGCCAGCGAATCGGGGCGAAGTTCGAGCTTGGGGCGCACCCCGGTACCCGAGAGAGTGACGGAGGAATTGGCGCCTGGATCGTTGGTGGTGAGAGTCAGGGTGCCCGTGGCAGCCCCCAGCTCAGAGGGGGAGAACCTCACCGACAGTTCCACGTAGCGCCCTGACGGCACGTCGAATGCCGGGCTGGAGAGCAAGAAGGGCCCGGTAACGGACAGGCTGGTAACTCGAAGGGTGCCAGTGCCTGTGTTGCTCACCCTCACCGTCTGAGGCGCGCTGGTGGTGTTCACGCGCTGCTGCTCGAAGTCCAGTGAGATGGGGGACAACGTGAGGGTGGGTTTCACTCCGCTGCCCAACAGCGGAACGGTGGCACTGAGCCTGTTCGGGTCATCGGTGGAAAGAGTGAGGGCCGCGCCCGTTACCGCCGCCTCGGAAGTGGGTTTGAACGTCACCGAGAGCACCTGGCTCTCACCTGACTGGATTGTGAACCCCGTGCTGGGGGAAACCACGAAGGGCTGGCCGCTACCGATGGACAGGGAGCTGACCACCAGGGGGAGGGAACCAGTGTTGCGCACGGCCACCGACTTCGTGCTCTCTGTGCCCACTCGCTGTTCACCGAAGTCGAGCGCGATGGGGTCCAGTACGATGCTGGGCTTCTGCCCTCTGCCGGAGAGGTCGACGGAGAAGCTTTTCAACTCCGGGTCTGCGGTAGTGAAGGTGAGGGCTCCGGTGACCGATGCATCGGCAGTGGGGCTGAACTTCACTGACAGCACGATGGGGGCCCCTTCCGCCGCCAGCGTGAACGGCGTGCTCGGAGCGGAGACGATCGTGAAATCAGAACTGCCACTTTTGGAAATGTCGGAGATGACAATGGGACCAGAACCAGTGTTGCTCACCGTCACCATTTTCGTGTTCTCAGAGCCCACACGTTGAGCGCCAAACGCAATCGCGAGGGGGTCCAGCGCGATGGAGGGCATCACCCCTTGGCCGGAGAGGTCGACGGAGAAGTTCTTCAACGCCGGATCCGGGTCCTCGGTGGTGAAGGCGATGGCGCCCGAGTACGTTGCCTCGGCCGCGGGGCTGAACTTCACCGACAATTCCAGAGCGGCGGCAGTGGGACCCGGCTCCAGCGTGAGCGGTGTGCTCGGAGGGGAGACAAGCGTGAAGATGGCGCCTGTCCCGGTGGAGATGCTGGAGATGCGAATGGGGCCGGAACCGGTGTTGCGCACCGTCACCGGCAGCGTGCGATCCGTGCCCACACGCTGTTTACCAAACGCGAGTGGGTTGGGTCCCAGCACGATGGAGGGCTTCACGCCCCTGCCAAAGACGCTGACAGAGAACGTCTTCAACTCCAGGTCCTCGGCGGTGAAGGTGATGACGCCCGTCTCAGATGTCAGGCTGCTGGGGCTGAACTTCACCGAGAGGCCCTGGCTCCCACCAGCCGGCAGCGTGAACGGCGTGCTCGGAGGGGTGACAAGCGTGAAGGCCGAGCTGCCACTCATAGAGATACCGGAGATGACGATGGAGCCGGAACCAGTGTTGCGCACCGTCACCGGCAACGTGCGCTCCGTGCCCACACGCTGATCCTGGAAGTCGAGCGGTTTGGGCTCCACCACGATGGTGGGCTTCACGCCCTTACCCGAGAGGTTGACGGAGAAGTTCTTCAACGCCGGGTCCGGGTCCTCGGTGGTGAAGGTGATGGCGCCCGTCTCCGGTGTCGATGGCTCGGTGGTGGGGCTGAAACTCACCTTCAGTTCCAGAGCAGCAGTGCCACCCCCAGCCAGCTTTATCGGAACACTCGGGGGGGAAACGAGCGCGAAGGCCGAGCTACCGCTCCTGCCAAGACCGGTGATGGTGATGGGGCCAGAGCCGGTGTTGCGCACCGTTAGCGTCTTGGTGACGGTGGTGCGCACACGCTGGTCCTGAAAATCGAGCGGTGTAGGCTCCACCACGATGTGGGGCTCCACCCCCTTGCCGGAGAGGTTGACGGAGAAGGTTCCAAACTCCCAGTCCTTGGTGGTGAGCACGATGGAGCCAGTGACCGCTGTCGTCGTCTCCATGAGAGGGGTGAACTCCACCGTCAGTTCCAGAGCAGGGTCCCCCTTCGCCAGCGTGATCTCACCGCTCGGGGGGGAGACGAGCTTGAAGTACGGACTTGAACCGAGGCTCCTGGCGATGCTCGCGATGACAATCGGGCCTGAGCCGGTGTTGCTCACCTGCACCTTCTTGGTGACGGTGGTGCCCACACGCTGCTCCTCGAAGTCCCACGAGGCGGGGCTCAGCACGAGATTGGGCTTCACCCCCTTGCCGGAGAGGCCGACGGAGAAGGTTCGCAACGCCGGGTCCGAGTCCCCGGTGGTGAGGACGATGGAGCCGGTGACCGCTGTCGTCGTCTCGATGTCGGGGGTGAACGCCACCTTCAGTTCCAGCGCAGGCTCGCCCTTCACCAGCCTGAATGAACCGCTCGTAGGGGAGACGAGCGTGAAGTCCAGACTCGAACCGGCACCCTTGGCGATACCCGTGATGGTGATGGGTTCTTCGCCGGTGTTGCTCACCAGCACCGTCTTCTCGATGGTGGTGCGCACACGCTGGTCTTTGAAGTCGAGCGCGGTGGGGTTCAGCACGACGTGGGGCCGTACCCCCCTGCCGGAGAGACCGACGGAGAAGGATTGCAACGCCGGGTCCGAGTCTTCGGTGGTGAGGACGATGGAGCCCGTGACCGCTGTCGAGGTCTCGGCGTCGGGGGTGAACTCCACCTCCAGTTCCACAGGAAGTCCGCCCTTCGACAACGTGACCGGAACACCCGGGTGGTCGACGAGCGTGAAGGACGCACTCGAATCGACACTCGTGGCGATGTTCGTGATGGTGATGGGTTCATCGCCGGTGTTGCTCACCAGCACCGTCTTGGTGGCGGTGGTGCGCACACGCTGGTCTTTGAAGTCGAGCGCGGTGGGGTTCAGCACGACGTGGGGCCGTACCCCTCTGCCGGAGAGGCCAACGGAAAAGGATTGCAACGCCGGGTCCGAGTCTTCGGTGGTGAGGACGATGGAGCCCGTGACCGCTGTCGAGGTCTCGGTGTCGGGGGTGAACTCCACCTCCAGTTCCACAGGAAGGCCGCCCTTCGACAACGTGACCGGAACACTCGGGGGGTCGACGATCGTGAAGGCCGCACTCGAATCGACACTCTCGGCGATGTTCGTGATGATGATGGGTTCATCGCCGGTGTTGCTCACCTGCACCGTCTGCGTGACGGTGGTGCCCACACGCTGATCCTGGAAATCGAGCAAGGAGGAACTCAGCACGACGTGAGGCTTCACTCCCCTTCCGGAGAGGCTGATGGAAGTAGAGAAGGTCTGGGGCGGATCGCTCGCCGGGTTCACCACCTCATTGGAAGTGAGCACGAGATTGCCCGTCACATTTCCCTCTCCGGTGGGGTGGAACTTCACCGAGAGGACTTGACTGGCACCCGCCGCCACTGTGAACGGCATCGTCGGGGGGTTGTCGAGCACGAACTGCGTCTCATCAGAGGTCGAGGCACGGACCGAGAGGGAGGATTCACCTCTATTGAACACCGTCACCGTCTTGGCTGTGCTGCTGGTAGTCCCCATGCGCTGGTCGCCGAAGGAAGTGAGCGAAGTCGGGCTGACCTCGGTGGCGAACTCCACCTGGGCGCCGGAGAGCGGGACGCGGACGGTGGCTGACGAGCCCGAGATGGAGGGTTCGGTGGTCGCGATGATAAGGGTGCCCGTGGGCGGTACCCCGGCGGTGGGCTTGAACACCACGGAGATGGGATCGCTGGTTCCGTTGCCCCCAGCCACCGTGTGCGGAAGCGGTGGCTTGGTGCGGATATCGAAGGGCCCCTCCACGGTGATGGCGGTGATGTCGCGCTCTACAGTGCCGGTGTTTGTCATCGTCACCGGCTTGGGCTGACTGGTGGTGCCCGTCTTCTGGGCCTCAAAGGTCAGCGAGGCAGGGCTCGAGTCAAAGAGCGACAACCCGGTGCCGGTCACCGTGAATGTAGCGAGCGTCGTCGTCCCACTCTTCACGGTGAGGGTGTCACTGACTGCTCCGACAACGGTGGGTTTGAACACCACCGGGATGTTCCTGGTCGAATTCCTGGGTACAGAGGCAGTAAAACTATCGTCCTCAGTAGTCTCAGGGGAACCTCTGAGCATGCGGAAGGGGCTATTGGTGCCACCAGTGAGACTAACAGCGACGGAGTCATCGCTATTAGTGCTGTTGGTCAACGACAACACCCGGCGCTGGCTGCCGGTGCTGGTGGTTCCCCGTCTCTGAGGTTCGAAGTCCAGCGAAGTGGTCGTGGCCGATATGAGGCTCGCGCGAACCTGCCCCACCGAATCCTCGGATCCCAGCCCCCCCGCCCCCGGCTCGTTGGACCCACAGGCAGTCAGCAGGCCAAGACACACCATCATGACGGCCAGGAAATTGATTCGAAGCACTTGTCCCTCCCCACTTGGACAACCCCTGGACTGTAGCCCAGTCAATGCCGCCAGGGAGAGCCCTTCCTGCGTTCCCACAGGTCACTTCTCGCGCCTGGCTACCCAGGAACCATCTGCCCCACATGAACACACCAGTACATACCGGGAAGCAGTTCCTGCAGCACGGCGTGGTGCACCCACGGGTGTAAGCACAATCCACCGAGTGGTTGTCGGGGGCCGACCTGGAGCACCAGGAGCGGTCAGGCAAGCGGACCTCGATGCGCGACGGCCACTGCGGCATCCCTTTGCCCAAGGCCAATCCGCCCTATGATGCCGGGCCTTGGTGATGACAAGGAGTTCACGAATCATGAGGCTCAATAAGGTATCCCTCTGGACCTCTGCGCTGCTGGTGCTCGGAGGATGCCCCCAACCCCCCGAAGAAAAGCCCAAGCTGAGCGCGGTATCCGTCACCTGTACCCCCACCTCCGTGGTGGCCGGTGAGCCGTCTCAGTGCACGGCCAGCGCTGCGGACCAGAGCGGCAAGCCCTTCACCGTTTCCGGCTACACCTGGACTTCCAGCAATGAGTCCGTTGCCACGGTGGACTCGACGGGCAAGGCCACCACCCTCACCGCCGGCGCATCCACCCTCAGCGCAAGTGCCACCGTCGACGGCATCACCCAACAAGGCCAGGCCACCCTTACCGTCACCCCGCAACCGCCCCGGCTGAGCACGGTGACGGTGACGTGCGAACCCGCCTCCGTGTCGGCCGGTCGCTCTTCGCAGTGTACGGCCAGCGCCACGGACCAGTACGGCAAGCCCTTTACCGTCTCCGGCTACACCTGGACTTCCAGCAACGAGTCTGTCGCCACGGTGGGCTCGACGGGCAGGGCCACCACCTTCTCCACCGGAGCGGCCACCCTCCGCGCGAATGCCACCGTGGGCGGCGTCACTCAACAAGGGCAAGCCGAGCTCACCGTCACCGCGGCCCAGCCAACGCTCCACTCCACCCCCATCACCGCCGATGAGACCTGGCGGGCAGCCGACAATCCGCACGTGGTGCAAGGCACCCTCGAGCTGGGCGGCGCCAGCGCCCCCAAGCTCACCCTCGAGGCGGGGGTGCAGCTCCGCTTCGAGCTGGATTCCGAGCTCCGCGTCACCACCGGGGCGCTGCGGGCACTGGGCACCGAGGAGGCGCCCATCCACATGACAACCAACCCGATCGTGTCCACCAAGGGCTACTGGCGAGGTGTCGTGTTCGTCGGAGGGGGGAGCACTTCGGAGATGAACCACGTCATCCTGAATGGCTGCGGGCGGAACACGGGCGAGAGCGCCTGCATCGCCATGAAGTCCCTTGCGGCCCCGGTGCTTCGCCATGTGACCGCGCAGAACAGCAGCACCGCGGGCGTAGCGGTGGCCGATGACGGTAGCGCCTTCGGGGCCGAATCGACTACGCTCAATGTCTCCGGGAGCGAGGGTTACGCGGTGCTCGTGAGCGCCAACCAGGCCAGCACACTCCCGACCGGTGGCACCTTCACGAGCAATGTCTCCAACGCCATCAAACTCCAGGGCAATGTCTCGCGCTCACAGACCTGGCCGAACCTGGACATCCCCTACGTGGTGACCGCTGAGATCCACGTCAGAGACGCCACCACCCCCCCCACGCTCACCCTCTCCTCCGGCACGGTGTTGCGCTTCGGGTCCGGCTCCGCGTTTTTTGTCGGCAGCGACACTCCAGGGGGATTGGTCGTGAACGGCACCGCGACCGCTCCCGTTGTCTTCACCGCCGACTCCGCCAGTCCCCTGCCCGGCCACTGGAAGGGCGTGCACCTCGTCTACCATTCCTCCAGCCCCAGCAGCATCTCCCATGCGGTCATCGAGTATGCGGGCGCGAGTGGCGGCCTCTTCTGGATGGGCAACGGCAACCTGAACCTGTACGGGAACGATAACGACGCAGGGTCCCTCATCAAGGACGTCGTCGTGCAGAGGAGCAGCCAGTCTGGCCTCTACACAGGTTTTGGAGGGAATTTCGGCCCCGGCTCGACCCAGTTGACCGCGCGGCACAACGGCGGCTACGCCATCTCGGCACAGCCCAACCAGGTCCACACGATCCCCGAGGGAATTACCCTCAGCGACAACGCGCGCAACGTGGTGGAGGTCCGTGAGGGCAATATGTTGATCGCCCAGACGTGGCCGAGCCGGAGCTACCCCTACGTCATCACCGGATGGATCGAACTGGCGGCCGCGCTGACCCTTAGCCCAGGGACGGAAATACGCTTTGGTCCAGTCGAGGGCCTCATCAGTGTCGGTGGCGATGGGATCCCCGGTGCCCTGATCGCGATGGGGACCGCGGAGGCGCCGATCCGCTTTGTCCCAGACGAAACCCCGCCCACCAAAGGATACTGGAACGGACTGCACTTCTATGATGCAGGCGGGAGCCGACTCGACCACGTGATCGTCACCCACGCCGGGGGGACGGCCGCATTCGGTACGGGCAACGTGAACGTGTACAGGGAGATTGGCGCTTTCGTGACCAACAGCATGTTCAGCGACGCGTCCGGCTGCGGCCTCACCCGGAGCGACGGCACCCGCGAATCCACCACCCTGGTGACAACGGACTTCACCCTGGCCACGTACAATAACACCTTCGTCAACAACACCGGCGGAGCGCAGTGCACCAACTGATGGCGCCGGGCTGAAAAGCCGTCCTCGACCCCTGCCGCGTCACTGGCGGCAGGGGTCTCCCGCAGCTGAGCGGTCACCTCGTAGCCAGGACGTTGAACCGGGGCCCTTGTTCCCTCCTATACGAAGAGCGGTAGGATTGTCGCCGGGCAGGTTGCCCCAGGGAGAGGACGCTCCGGCGTCTCCGCGGGCCACTTGTGGCCAGCGCTCAGGAGCCGCCAAAGAGATTTGCATGCGTCTACATTCATCAATCAAGGGGGCAGTGGCCGCGGCGCTGCTGGGGTGCTCGCTGGCGTCCGCGCAAACCACCGAGCACTTACCGGGCTTCGAGTTGGAGCGGCTGGAGACAAACGTGGGACGCGGCACCTTGCTGGTCGGCAACGGCCAGTTGATGGTGCCCGGGGGCCTGAGCGTGAGCCTGCTGGGGCACTATCAGCGCCTGCCCCTGGTGCTGAGCGACGGAGTACAGGATCTTCAGGTGGTGAGTGACAGGGCGACCGCGCTGCTCGCCGCCAGCTACGGCGTGTTGCCGTGGCTCGAGCTGAGCGCTCAGGTCCCCTTCGTGCTGTGGCAACAAGGAGATGATCCGAGCCCAGCGGGTCTGGCCCCACTCTCGGCCCAGGGGATTGGCACCCCCGTACTCCAAGCACGACTGGGATTGCTCTCACGGCGCTTCGAACAACCCGTGGACCTGTCGGTGGACGTGGGCGTAGGCCTGCCGGTGGGCACCGGGCTGGCGCTTGCGGGCGACGCCGGCGCTCGCTTCCATGCCCGATTGGTGGTTGGGACGACCCTGGGCTGGCTGCAACCCTCGCTCGAGGCGGGAGTACTATTCCGCCCCACCATTCAGCTGGCCAGTACCGAGCAAGAGGTCAAACCGGGCGCAAGCTCCGAGGTCCGCCTGGGAGCCGCGCTGGCCACGACGGGCAAGGGGCTGCGAGGGGAACTAGGCCTGCGGACCACACTCACCCCCCAGACTTCGCAGGTGTCGATGGAGCTGCTCGGAGGCGTGCGTTTTCCGCTGCTGGTCGGGTTGGACGCCTTTGTCCTGGGGGGGCCCGGTGTGGGCGGCTCCCTGGGGACGCCTCTCTTCCGCGTACTCGCCGGCGTCTCCTTCCACAGCGAGCCGCCTCCCAAGCTCGTTTTTCTCGACGAGCAGTTGAATCAATCATTCCAGATCACCATTGACAAGCCCAAGCCCCCACCGGTGGATGACCAGGTCCGTCCGGTCAGCACCCATGATCTCTACGTCACCCGTGGCGAACCTCAAGGGAGTTCGGCCGAGGGAGGGCCGCGGGAGCCATTGCGGCCCTACCAGCCCAGTCCTGAGGAGAGACTCGTGCTGAGGGGGGAGATCCACTTCGCACGGGGCAGCTCGGAGTTGCAAGGGGTAGTGCCACTGCTGGATCAGGCCGTATTGCGGCTGTTGGAGCAGCCCAAGGGAACCATCATGATCGTCGAGGGGCATGCGGACACCGAGGGCACCGACACCTCCAACAGGATCATGTCACTGCAGCGCGCCCAGGCGGTGCGGCGCTACGTGATCGACCAAGGTATCCCCTGGACGCAGGTGCAGATCCGCAGCTTCGGCTCGGACTGGCCGGTGAGCGTTAGACCCGCCACCGAGCAGGAGCGCCAGCTCAACCGCCGGGTCCAGGTGCTCGTCCTCACCAAGGTTCCGGGTGTAGCTCCGGCACCGCTCACCACCCAGGCGCCAGCTCCGTAGCTCCCCACCACCGCTCCCGCTGGTACAGGAACACCCAAGGGGGAATCCCCCCCGATGTGTCAGGGATGAGCGTACTGCTCAGCGCTGAGGAATGACGCCGATCCGTACGAGGAACCGGGTCTTCCGCTCCAGTTCCCGCTGCAGATCACTCAGGTGCCGGGCCGAGTCGCGCACAGGAATGATCGCGGGCGGGCTCGCGCGTACAGGGACGATGGCGGGAGGATTCATGCTCCTCCGCGGCTCCGCCACCTTTCGCGGTGCTTCACGAGCGAAGGGCGTGGTGCGCGGCTTGCGGACCACCGACTGACGGACCGGGAGCGGCGGTACGCGTTCGTCGACCGCACGGCCAAAGAGCCACGCACCGCACCGCCACAACATGTCGTGGCGTTGGTTCAATAGAGTCCAGAACCGGTCGCGCATCTCGATGACCTTGACGAGCGACGGCGTTCCCCCCTCGCTCACATCCCCTTGCTGTCCGAGCAACGAGCGCAACTTCTCCGCCACCTGCTCCGTCTCACGGATATCCGGGGCCGTCACCGGTGAGCGGCCGGTGATCCTCGCCTCGTTCCTCCGGAACAGTGCGGCAAGTGCCAGACAATCCTCGAGAAGTTCTCTCGGAGCGTGGACTCGGACCTCATCGATGTCCGCCTCGGCGAGGAGGCCAACCTCGGCAAGAGCGTCGGCGGCCTTGCGCAGCTTGCGACGCAACTGCTGCGCCCGCTCGAAGAGCATCCCGAACGATGCGGACTGGAGCTCCCGTTGCACCTGCAGCGCGGCGAAGGCCAGCCCCTGGGCGAGCCGCGGGAGCATCGAGAGTTCCTCGACGTTCACGTTGGGCAGCTTGCCAACCAATGCCGCCCCGCTGCCCACCACACTCTCCACGCCGCGCATCACGGTCTGGTACGTGAGCACGGCATCGGCACAGCACTCCTCGATGAGGCTTGGGTCGATGGCCTTCGCGGCGGAGAGAAACGTCTCGTAGGCCATCTGCGAGCTGATGCTCTCGAGTTCGGGAACATCCTCCGGCTCGTTCTCCGCCGGGGCCTCCGACCTGATGCCTTCGTCCGCTGCCATATGCGAGGCAGATTACCGGGCACCCTCCGGCGCTGCAATGCACCATCCCAACGGGCGGAATGGAACCATTGAACGAAGAGCAGGCAGTCAAGTACCCCTCAGAGACCCTGAGTCCCGGCCCACTGCGCGCCGAGCAACAGTCAGTTCGCATGGGCCCCTCCCGCTTGTACGTGGATGACTCCTTCGCTTGGATGCGGAAGCAATGGCACCAGGCTCATGTGAACGTGCTCACCTGCTTCATGTGAGGTGCTTCACAGCACCTGCCCCGCGCCACTGGTAGTCCGCCCTGCGGAAGCTGTTCCCGAAGGGGGGAAGCGAAACATGTGGAAGCAATATGCCGGGGCTGTCCTGGCGGTGGGGCTGTGGGCTTGTGGTGGGTCCGGGGAGATGGTCGAGGGTCAAGAGGAGAAGCAAGGCGCCACTTCCGCGACGTTGACGGCAACGGCCAGCTACGACTCGACCTTGAAGGTACCCCGGTGCACCGGAGTGGCTTCGGGCTGTGACTCGGGCACCCTCGTCAATGGACGTAGCGCGCTAGGCTCCGAGCTCAACGCACCCAATACCGTGGGCGGGACCTGCGCTGACGGTACAGCAGGCTCCTACCATGTCGACGAGTCCGTGGATCGGGTGAAGGTCTACACCACCGATGGAACCGACCTGGCTCCTGGCAAGCAGGTGATCCTCGAAGTCGATGTGTGGGCCTGGTCCGGCTACACGTCGGACGCACTGGATCTGTATTACGCGGCGGATGCCAGCAATCCGACCTGGAACTTCATCACCACCCTGGCGCCGTCCGGGGCCGGTGCGCAGACGCTGCGCGTGAATTACACGCTGCCACCAAGCGGCGGCAGCACCCAGGCCGTACGCGCGGCCTTCCGTTATATGGGCTCCGCGAGCGCATGCACGGGCGGTTCCTATGACGACCGGGATGACCTGGCCTTCGCGGTGATGGGTGCCTCCCTGCCGAAGGTATCAAGCCTGACGGCGGGGTATTTCCACAACCTGAAGGTGAGCCAGGATGGGACCGTCAGGGCGTGGGGAATGAACAACCGGGGGCAACTCGGCAACGGAATGACCACCCAGAGCACCACACCTGTGGGGGTGGTGGGGCTCGACAACGTGGAGTCCGTCACCACGGGTGAGGAACACTCCCTGGCGTTGAAGAAGGACGGCACCGTGTGGACCTGGGGCTACAACTCGCACGGCCAGCTCGGGGATGGAACCACCACGTCAAGAAACACACCGGTACAGGTCGTGGGACTCACGAACGTGGTGGCCATCGCCGCGAACAAGGAGCATTCGCTGGCCGTCAAGCAGGATGGGACCGTGTGGGCCTGGGGCAACAACTCCGCCGGCCAGCTCGGGATCGGTGTCACCCCGCCACAATACACGCCGGTGCAGGTCGCGGGACTCTCGGGCGTGACGAGCGTCGCAGCAGGTGGGCAGTTTTCGCTGGCACTGAAGCAGGATGGAACCGTGTGGGCCTGGGGTGACAACGTCTGCGGCCAACTCGGGGACGGTACCTTGACGTCACGATACACGCCGGTACGGGTGACGAGTCTCACGCAAGCAACAGTCCTTGTCGCCGACCAATACCATTCCCTGACACTGAAGCAGGACGGAACCGTGTGGGGCTGGGGCTGCAACTACTCTGGCCAGCTTGGCGATGGCTCCACCACCGACCGCACCACGCCGGTGCGGGTCTCCGGCTTGTCTGGCATCACGCTCATTGACACGGGCTCCTCTCATTCCCTGGCTGTGCGGAATGATGGGACTGCGTGGGCATGGGGAGATAACTTCGCTGGCCAGCTCGGCGATGGCACGACCACCTCGCGCACCACACCGGTGCAGGTGCCGGGGTTCTCGGGCGCAGTAGCCGTCAAGGCTGGCGGCATGCACTCCGTGGCCCTCAAGCTGGACGGATCCACCTGGTCCTGGGGCTACAATTATTATGGCCAGCTCGGTAATGGCAGCATCTTCGAACAACACTCCCCGGTGAAGGTGCTCCTGCCGTAGGGCTCAGCCCAGCCGTCCTCGGCCCTGTCCCTAATCATCCCGCCGGGTACCATGCCCCTGTCGCTCCTACCGGGCGGCAGGGGTTGTCATTTGCACGCTCCGGCTCACTGCGCGCCGAGCAGCAGCCACGTCCGCATGGGCCCCTTTCCCTTCACGGGGACGATGCCCTGATCCTGGAAGCGGTAGCGGCCGCGCAGCCGCTCGTAGACCGCTTCCGACAGGTGGATGCCATCCACCACGCCGTGCGACTCCATCCGGCTCGCCGTATTCACCGTGTCGCCCCACAGGTCATATGCGAACTTCTTGCCGCTGATCACCCCCGCCGTCACCGGGCCCGAGTGCAGGCCAATGCGCAGGTGCAGCGGAATCTGCAACTGATCTCCCAGCTTCAACACCTCGGCGCGCATGGCCAGCGCCAGACCCGCCATGGCCTCGGCGTGGTCGCTCCTCGGCAGCGACAGCCCTCCCACCGCCATGTACGCGTCCCCGATCGTCTTCACCTTCTCCACCCCGAACTCGTCCGTGAGCTGATCGAAGATGGAGAAGACCATGTTCAACACCTGCAGCACGTCCGGCGGCGAGTGCTGCGCGGCGAAGCGGGTGAAGTCCACCAGGTCGGCGAACAGCACCGTCACGTCCGGGAAGTTCTCCACGATGATCCGCTGGCCGTGCTTCAGCCGGTCCGCCACCGGTTTCGGCAGGATGTTGAGCAGCAGTTGATCCGCCCGCTCGCGCTCGCTCTCGATGGTGCGCAGGTGCGCCACTTCCTGCTCGTGCATCCGGCGCAGTTGGGTGAGGTCGTGGTAGATGGCGACGAAGCCCACCCGCTCCCCCTCCACCGTCACCGGCAGCGCCACCAACTCGACGTCCACCGGCGTCCCATCCTTTCTCATGCGCCGGGTGACAATCTTCACCGAGCCACGCTCGAGCGCCTCACGCGAGGTGGCCTCGGCCTCCTCCCGCATGGGCCCCTCCCCCGCCACCAGCCGCAGGATGTTCCGCCCCTTGGCCTCCCGCGCCGTGTAGCCGAACAGACGCTCCGCCGCCGGGTTCCAGGACACCACGTTGAACCGGAGGTTCACCGTGATCATGGCCACCGGGCTGTGGAGGACCAGCGACTCGTAATACTCCTTCTGATGGCGCAGCGAGGCCTCGACCTCCGCGTGCGCCGTCAGGTCCCGCAGCACCAGCACACGGCCTTCCGGCACGGGCACGCAACTCACGCGCAGCACGTGCGCATGGCGCGGGGACCGCTCCGTCCCGTGCCACACCCACTCCCCTTCCCTCGGCGGCGCCTCTGGCGGCAACGGCTCCGGCGGCGTCCACCGCGGCAGCAGCTCCGAAATGGGCCTGCCCCGCAGCGCGTCCCCGGACTCCCCGAACAGCCGCTGCGCGGCGGCGTTGGCCTCCACGAGCCGGTCCTGGAAATCCAGCACCAGCACGGCGTCGGACGTGTGCTCGAAGAAGGCGGTATGGGCGCGGCGCACCAGGTCGGACATGGAGGATTCCATCCCCAGTGTAGGACACCCTGCTGACGTGGACACCACGTCTCTTTTCTACTTCAGCTCCCGCTGAAGTTTCGCCAGCAGATTGAGCGCCTCCATGGGCGTCGTCTCGTCCACCTTGACCCCCCGCAGGGCCTCCAGCACCTTCTGGTGCGAGGGGTCCAGCTTCGGCCCGGGCTCGGCGGCCCCTCCGAACAGCCCCAGCTGCCCCGGGGACGGCGCGCGCGACGTCCTCCGCGCCAGCCTCGGCCGCCCGCTGTCGTCGAACTCACCGGACTCCAGGTTCTGCAGGATGTCCCTCGCCCGCGTCACCACCTCCGGCGGCAGGCCCGCGAGCCTCGCCACCTCGATGCCGTAGGAGCGGTTGGCCCCGCCCGGCACCAGCTTGCGCAGGAAGAGCACCTTGCCGCCCTGCTCCCGCACCGCGATGCACATGTTCTTCACCCGGGGCTTCTCCCGGGAGAGATCCACCAGCTCGTGGTAGTGCGTGGCGAAGAGCGTCCGCGCTCCCACCTTGTCGTGCAGGTGCTCGGCCACCGCCCAGGCGATGGACAAACCATCGTAGGTGGACGTCCCTCGGCCAATCTCGTCCAGCACCACCAGGCTGCGCCGCGTGGCGTGGTGCAGGATGTGGCTCGTCTCCGTCATCTCCACCATGAAGGTGGACTGCCCGCGCGCCAGGTTGTCCGCCGCTCCCACGCGCGTGAAGATCCGATCCGACAGGCCGATGCGCGCCGCGCTCGCCGGCACGAAGCTGCCCGCCTGCGCCATCAGCACCGTGAGCGCCACCTGCCGCATCACCGTGCTCTTGCCCGCCATGTTGGGGCCGGTGATCACCAGGATCTGCGCGTCCTCCGAGTCCATCTTCACGTCGTTGGGGACGAACGCCTCGCCCGCCCCCAGCATCCGCTCCACCACCGGGTGGCGCCCGCCAGTAATGGAGAGCACCTCGGAGTCGTCCACCACCGGCCGCACGTAGCCGAACTCGGCCGCGCAGCGCGCGAAGGACAGCAGCGCATCCGCCGTGGCCACCGCCTCCGCCGCCGAGCGCAGCCGCGGCGCCTCCTTCACCACCTGCGCCCGCAGCTGCTCGAAGAGCTCCAGCTCCAGCGCGCTCCGGCGCTCCTCCGCCGTGAGCACCTTCTCCTCGTACTCCTTCAGCTCCGGGGTGATGAAGCGCTCGGCCCCCACCATCGTCTGCTTGCGGATGTAGTCCGAGGGCACCAGGTGCAGGTTCGCCTTCGTCACCTCCAGGTAGTACCCGAACACCTTGTTGTAGCGGATCTTCAGCGAGTTGATGCCCGTCCGCTCCCGCTCCCGCGTTTCGATCTTCAGCAGGAAGTCCTTGCCGGAGGTGGACAGCTCCACCAGCTTGTCCAGCTCGGCGTGGAAGCCCGGGCGGATGAAGCCACCCTCCTTGAGGCCCGTGGGCGGCTCGTCCACCACCGCCCCCAGCAACAGCTCCGTCAGCTCCGGCAGTGCGCTGAGCGGCCCCGCCAGCGACTTGAGCAGCGGAGACTCACAGCGCGCGAGCACCGCCCCCAGCCGGGGCAGCTGCGCCAGCGACAACCCCAGCGCCCGCAGATCCCTCGCATTGCCCGCCCCCAGCGACAGCCGGCCGCACAGCCGCTCGATGTCACCCACCTCCTTGAGGAGGCTCGTCATCTCCTCGCGCCACACGCTGCGCTGGGACAGCTCCTCCACCGCGTCCAGCCGGGCGTTGATCTCCGGCAGCGAGCACAGGGGCGCGGCCAGCCACCGGGCCAGCTTGCGCGCCCCCAGTCCCGTGGCCGTCCTGTCCAGCACCCCCAGCAACGAGCCCTTGCGTCCCCCGTCCCGCAGGGTGCGCAGCACCTCCAGATTGGAACGGGAGGCCTCGTCCATGAGGAGGTGAACGCCCCGCTGGTGGCGGCTGAGCCTGTCCACGTGGGCGGCGGCCGTCTTCTGCGTGTCCTTCAGGTAGCGCAGCGCCGCGCCCGCGGCCCCGGTGGCCAGCGGCGCGTCCTGCAGCCCGAAGGCCTCCAGCGACTGCACCGCGAAGTGACCGCGCAGGAAGACCGTGGCCCGTCCGGGCTCGAAGGCCGCCTTCTCCAGCTCCGCCACCGCCGGAGGCCGGGACATCCGCGACACGAGCGTCGCCGTGTCCGGGGAGTCCTTCTCGCCTTCGGGCACCAGCAGTTCCCTCGGCTCCACCCGGGCCAGCGCCTCCACCAGTTCCTGCGTGGTCTCCGCCTCCAGGCAGAAGAACTCACCCGTGGAGGCCTCCAGCAGCGCCGCCCCGAAGCCCTGCGCCCCCGGGTACACCGCGGCCAGGAAGTTGCTCGCCCGAGGCTCGAGCGATTCCTCGTCCAGCACCATGCCCGGGGTGATGACGCGCGTCACCTCGCGCCGGACGATCCCCGGCCCGCTGCCCGCCTCCTCCACCTGCTCACAGATGGCCACCTTCAGCCCGTGCTCCACCAGCTTCGCGATGTAGCGGCGCGCCGAGTGGTACGGCACCCCGGCCATGGGCACCTTCTCCGCGTTCTTCGCCCGCGCGGTGAGGGTGATCTGCAAGAGCTCCGAGGCGCGCACCGCGTCCTCGAAGAACATCTCGTAGAAGTCCCCCAGCCGGAAGAAGAGGATGGCGTCCGGGTTGAGCGCCTTCACCTCGAGGTACTGCCGCATCATCGGGGTGAGCGCGCCAATCTCCCGCGCCCCGGCCTGCTCGGCCGCCGCTTCCATCGGCGCCTCGGCCTCGTCCCCGTGTCCCTTGCCTGCCTTCGCTTGCGTCGCGCCCATCGCCGCCTCTTGTGTCATGCGTCCGGTCCCGGATCAACAGAACACATGACTTCTGCCGTCCACCCGTCCGTTCCTACTCCGCCGATGGCTAGCATGTCCCCCTGACGGCCAGCCGTCCCGCTCCGGAAAAATCGTGAGTCGCGCCTCCGAAAACGGTTGGCCCGTCCTACTCCGGAAGGCAACCTGCCCCCCACCATGGAGACCCGTCCCGAGACCGTACAGCCCGTCCCCCTCCCCCGGCTCTTCAAGGTGGCCGTGGCGCCCGTGCAGGCGTTCTTCAAGCTGGAGGCGAGCGGAGGCATCCTCCTGGCCCTCTGCGCCGTGGCGGCCATGATCTGGGCCAACTCGCCCTGGGCCAGCACCTACACCGGCCTCTTCGACGCGCCCCTGGCCTTCGGCACGGGCAGCACCCTGTTCCATTTCACCTTCCGTGAATTCATCAACGACGGGTTGATGACGATCTTCTTCTTCCTGGTGGGAATGGAGATCAAGCGGGAGCTGGCCGCCGGTGAGCTGCGCACCCTGTCCAAGGCCCTGCTGCCCCTCATCGCGGCGGTGGGCGGCATGGTGGTGCCCGCCGCCATCTACGCGGCGCTCAACGCGGGGACGCCAGCGCTCAAGGGGTGGGCCATCCCCATGGCCACGGACATCGCCTTCGCCATCGGGTGCCTCACGCTGCTCAAGGGCCGGGTGAGCCACGGGCTGGTGGTGTTCCTCACCGCTCTGGCCATCTTCGATGACATCGGCGGCATCCTCGTCATCGCCATGTTCTACGGCACGGGGCTGCACGTGGAGTGGCTGCTGGCGGCGCTGGGGGTCACCGCGGTGCTGGTGGCGTGCAACAAGTTCTACGTGCGCAACGGGCTGGTGTACGCGGTGCTGCTCGGCGCGCTCTGGTACACCATGCACCACGGCGGCGTGCACGCCACCATCGCGGGCGTGGTGGTGGGAATGATGATCCCCGCCCGGCCCGTGCGCCGGGGCCGGCTGGTCCTCGAGGAGCTGCACGGGTTCATCGGCCAGCTGCTGCGCGAGCCCGAGGACGAAACCTTGCGCACCAACCAACTGCTGCACATCGAGGAGCAGCTCGAGGACATCGAGCCGCCGCTCACCCGCTTCGTGCACATCTGGCACGGGTGGTCCGCGTACGCCATCGTCCCGCTGTTCGCGCTGGCCAACTCGGGCATCTCCCTGGCGGGGATGAGCCTGGCGGATGTGCTCCGGCCCCTGCCCCTGGGGGTGGTGCTCGGCCTCTTCGTGGGCAAGCAGCTGGGCATCTTCCTCTTCACCTGGGTGGCGGTGAAGACGGGGCTGGCGGACATGCCGGGGCGCGCGGGGGCGATGCAACTGTATGGCGTCTCGGTGGTGGCCGGCATCGGCTTCACGGTGGCGCTGTTCGTGGCGGGGCTGGCCTTCGCCAACGAGCCGCACCTGCTGACGGAGGCCAAGCTGGGCATCCTGCTCGGCTCCCTCCTGTCCGCGCTGGTGGGCTACCTGTTGTTGCGTTTCGGACCCACGCCCCGGCCCCAGGGGGAGCCGGCCTCCAAGCCCGCCTCCGGGGCGGCCTGAGCCAGCGACGGCGGGGCTTCTTGGGGTTTGCGGGCGGGGCGGGCCCGTGGAAAGGTGCCGGCCACCGTGCTCCTCCAGGATTTGAACCGCGTCCGGCAGATTGGGGTCATCGCAGCGCGCCACGGCTTCGGCGAGTGGCTGGAGCGCGCGGGCGTGTGGCGTCAGCTCGGGCGGCGGGAGAAGGTGGAGGTGTCCCCCGAGGCCCAGCGCGCCTCCACCGCGCGCCGCTTCCGGATGCTCCTCAATGATCTCGGCCCCACCTTCGTGAAGCTGGGGCAGATCCTCTCCACGCGCGCGGATCTGCTGCCCGCCGAGTACATCGAGGAGCTGGCCACGCTGCAGGACAACGTGGAGCCCGTCCCCCTGGAGGACGTGTACGCGCAGATCCGCGAGTCGCTGGGCCGCGAGGTGGACGAGCTCTTCAAGCAGATCGATCCCCAGCCACTGGCGGCGGCCTCCATCGCCCAGGTGCACCGGGCGATGACGCTGGAGGGCGAGGAGGTCGTGGTGAAGGTGCAGCGGCCGGGGATCGCCGAGCAGATCGACTCGGACCTGGTGGTGCTGCGCTCGCTGGCGAGGCTGCTGGAAGCGGTGGTGGAGGAGACGGGCATCTACTCGCCCACGGGGATCATCGACGAGTTCGACCGGGCCATCCACGAGGAGCTGGACTTCGTGCACGAGGCGTCGAACATCCGGGCCTTCCTCGAGAACAACCGCAACCGGCCGTACATGAAGATTCCGCGGGTGTACGACGGGCTCAGCAGCCGGACGGTGCTGACGATGGAGTTCGTCCGTGGGGTGAAGATCAGCCAGGCGGAGCTGTCACCGGAGGACCGGCGGGAGGTGGCGGGCCACATCCTGGACGCGAGCTTCCGGCAGCTCTTCGAGGACGGGCTGTTCCACGGAGACCCGCACCCGGGCAACCTGCTGGTGCTGGAGGGCAACCGGCTGGCGCTGCTGGACTTCGGGGTGGTGGGCCGGCTGTCGCGCGCCATGCAGGAGACGCTGGTGATGCTGGCGCTGGCGGTGGCGCTGAAGGACAGCGACTCGGTGGCGCGCATCCTCTACCGGGTGGGCGTACCGGACGCGCGGGCCAACCTGGCGGGCTTCCGCGACGACATCGAAGGACTGCTCGGCAGACACCTGCCCATGACGCTGGGCCAGGTGGACGCGCGCAGCCTCATGCGGGAACTGTTGGACCTGGCGGTGAAGTACCGGATCCGGATCCCCAAGGAGTACGCGCTGCTGAGCCGGGCCTCGGTGTCCACCGAGGGCATGCTGCGCAGCCTGTACCCGGAGCTGAACATCCTCGAGGTGGCGATGCCGTACGCCAAGGAGCTGCTGGCGGACCGGTATGATCCGAGCCAGCTCCAGGGCGGACTGATGCGCACGTTGCTGCGCTTCCAGTCCCTGGCGCAGGACCTGCCCACGCAGCTGTCGCAGATATTGCTGGACCTGGAATCGGGGAAGTTCAGCGTGACGGTGCGGGCGGAGCAGTTCGACAAGCTGAACGACAATCTGCGCAGCGCGGCGATCGTGATGTTCATGGGCCTGTGCGCGTGCGGGCTCATCGTGGGAGCGTTCATCTCGTTCGCGCAGACCCCGTGGCACTACCACGGCCTGCCCGTGCTGGGCCTGCTGGGCATCATCCTGTCGGCGGCGATCTTCGGCGCGGTCTTCACCTGGTACCTGTTCGGCAGACGCTTCGGGAAGGTCCGGGTGAGCCGCTGGCTGACGAAGAAGCGGCCATCCCACCGTAAAGGGTGACCTCGGGGAGTGACTCCCCAGGTGGTCCTTCAAAGGGGCGACGCCTTCTGGTTGAAGCAGGGGCGTGCTCATCCTCCCACGCTTCTACTCGACCTCCACCACGGCCCGGCTCGAAACCCGGGCGCGGCAGCTCGGTCTGCGCCTGGGCATCTCCTATGGCGAGGGCGACCGCTGCGATCGCTACTTCATCGTCTCGGTGAACGGGAAGAAACTGGAACGCATGGTGCCTCTCGGATGGACGGGACCGGAGGCCGAGCAGGCCCTCGTGCAGTACGCGAAGGACATGCACCAGTCGAAGTGAACCCACCGGGTTCCCTCCCGCCCTCGTGCACCCTGCCAACCCGTCACGTTCGGGGCTGTAAGCAACCGCTCTGGTAGCCTCCGGCGCTTTTCGGAGGCAGGCTGAATGCTCGACGGAAGCGGCGGACAGGGTGCTGCTGCCTGGCCGGGGTTGGCTCCCGGTACGGTGGTCGCGGGTTTCACGATCGAGGGGCTGCTCGCCAGCGGCAGCTTCGGCACCGTGTACCGGGCCAGACGGGATGGCCGCCCCTTCGCCATCAAGCTGGTGTCCCTGGCCCCTCGCGGAGACCGTGAGGTGGACGCGCTGCGCCGGATGCGGCACCCGAATGTCGTGGGCTTCCACGGCTATGGCCTCTGGCCAGAAGAGCAGCCGCATTCCCTGGTGCTGGCCCTGGAGCTCGTGGAGGGCCTCCCGCTGGACCAGTGGGTTCAGGAGGTGAATCCAACCGCGCTCGACCTGGTGGGCCGGGTGCTGTTGCCGTTGGCGCTCACCCTCGCGGACGTGCATGCCCTGGGCGTGGTCCATCGGGACGTGAAGGAAGCCAACATCATCGTGCGGCAATCGGACGGGCTGCCTGTGTTGGTGGACTTCGGCGCGGCGGGCCTCGAGGGGGCACCCCGCCTGACGCAGTGGATGCCACCGGGCACCCCCGAATATCGCAGCCCCGAGACGCTGCGCTTCGGCCGGCAATGGGAAGGCGAGCCCTACCAGATGGGGCCAGAAGAGGACCTGTGGGCCATGGGTGTCGTCACCTACATCCTGCTGACACGCTCGCTTCCCTTCGGGGACCGGCACGACCCGGGGATGGTTCGCGCCATCCTCGAGAAGACGCCCCGGGCTCCGGATGAGCTCAACCCGCGTATTCCCCCCTCCTTGAGCGAGCTGTGCATGCGGATGCTGGAGAAGGCACCCGAGGACCGGTACGCGGATGCCAGGGCGCTCGCGGAGGCCCTTTCCTCGGCGTGGAGCGAGGCGGACCGCTCCTGGCGCGTGCGCCTGTTCCCCGAAGTCAGACGCGAAGAGGCACCAGCCCCCCCTCCGTCCCCACCTCCTGCTCCAGAGGAGCCAACCGAACGACAGACACCCAGGCCACGGAGGATGGTCTGGCTCGCTCTTGGCGTCGCCCTCCTGGGAGGAGTCTTGATTCCTTCCGCCCAACGCTCCGGGTCGTCCTCCCCCCCAAAAACGCAACAAGCCAGTGCTCGCCAGGAATTGGCTCCTCCCGAGGTGACGGGAGAAGTTGGGCACGTCGCGGGACCGCAAAAGTCACTTCCCCCCGCGCCCGTCGCCAGCGCGACGCCAACCCAGGAGCCCAAGATGATCAAATCCCAGAAGGCCCGTTCCCTCGCCGCCGCCACCCTCTTGACCGGCGCCGCATGCGTGGGGGCCGGCTGCGCGAGTGTTCCGAAGGAGAAGGAGGGGCCCCTTCCGACCTCGCCGTGCCCGCCCGGTTCGGAGGAGGGCCATAAGCAACTCGGCATCGAGCCGGGAGATTTCATGCGCATCTACATGCCCACCAATGGACGAGGACTCACCGTCGAGATTTCGGAGGGCGAGGTCATGGCTCGAGTGGGCACTCACAAGGGGAAGGTGCCGCAAGACGGCGCCTTGTACGGCGAGTTCATCTTCAGGAAGAACCATGTCTATGGCCACTTCACGCGTGCCCAACTGCAGAACGGGGAGATCGTGCCGGTCTGCATGGAGTTGGCGACATCGCGGGGGACTGGAATCGCGAAGGAGCCCGGCAGCACCTCCAAGAAAGCCATCGTCAAGAACATCATGAGCGTCATCTTGGTGACGCGATTCGATTAGGCCGCACAGAAAGACCCTGACCGTGCTCCCCACCCTTCCGTTTCTCCTGTCCCTGGTTGTCCTTCAAGGTGCTCCTGACCTGGAATCGGCAGTCGCGTGTGAGGACTCACAGCGAATTGATTTGACGTTGACGCCCTCGACGAAGGCCCGGGAGATATGCGTCAGCCCGGGAATGATGACGGGCTTCCTCTTCGACACCATCCCCGGCTCATGGGAGTTACAGGAGGAAGTCCGTTTCGCGGAAGTGCTGCACGGCCAACGTGGCATCAGCTTCGTGCCACCAAAAGACATGATGCCTGGAGAGCGCCTGCGGCTAACGGTTCGTTTCGGGGCCGCAGCCTCCCAGGAGATCATCACCTTCTTCCTGGTGGCCCACAGGGGACAAGCCACCCGGCAGGTCGAGGTGTATCGCGACAGGCGCCCTCAGGAGTCCTATCAACAGGAGACACTGGAGGAACGCGCGAAGAATCAACGACTCCGCAACGAAAACCAGCAACTGCTGGTTCAACTGGAACGGGCACAGGGACTCCGGAGCCTCATTGCCAACGCCATCGTGGGGTTATCCGGGGTCCAGACCCTGGAGATGCCAGTGGATACGACCAACATCCCGCCCGGAGTCGTGTTCTTCGACTACATCGTCAGCTACCGCGCAGACAAGACCGCGGTGATGGAAATGTGGCTGACGAATTCCAGCTCAGCGCCGTGGAAGACGACCCGGGCAGTACTGCTCACCGCCAACGATGAGGAAGTGCCTGGAATACAGTTCCTGCAGATGAATACCATTGCACCCACCACACGACAGGCAGTCCACCTGGAAATCAATGCAACCAGGAAGGAGCTCCAAGGTAAGTTCAAGGTGATGCTCTGGGATGAGACGTCGCGAGTCATCACCCACCCAGGGGTGAGGTTTCCGTAGACCTCGCTTCTCCGGGGATGCCGAGACACAGTGTGACTATGCGCTCTCGGGCTCCACTTCCGTGTTGATCTCAAACCCATCGGCCATCGAGAGCGGGTAGAGGGCTCGATGGTTGACGTTGGGTTGATACACCGCCAGGTAGAGCTCACCGGAGATCAGCACCCAAGCCCGCCTGGGTGGTGCGGATTGAGCATTCAGCCATGCCTCGGCATCCTGGCGCGTGTCAAAAGAAGCAGTGGCGGTGGGAGGGCTGTCTTGCTTTAGACTGACGAGGTAGTACTCGAGATCGCGAGAGGGTGGCAGGTAGCGGCCGTTCGTCTCACGATCATACGCGACGGTGTGGTACCTGCCCGCGATCAGGATGCTGGCGCAGTGAGGAGGACTCGGGTGGTTTTTCAGCCAGGCCTCCGCCTGTTCACGTGTATCGAAAGAGGCGACCACTCGGGGTGGCTCGTTGGAGTCGAGTTCCTGAAGATAACGCTTGAAATCGTCGAACTGTCCGGTCGAGTCGATGAAGCGGAGCGCGTCGATGATGACGAGAGCCAGCGCTCGTTCTGGCGCTGACCGAAGTTCGTCGCGGCTCCGCTCGAAGAAGCCCTCTGCTCTGTGTACAAGTTCCCCGGTGGTCTCGGCGAGGTCCCGGGAAGGTTCGTGCACATCAGGCGCCTGGTATGTACCGGAGGGAGAACTCTCTCGAGACGGGTTCTCGGCCTGAAGTCGCTTGCGGTAATCCTCGAAGCGATAGGGTTGACCGGTGGAGCTGATGAAGCTCAGAGCATCTCTTGCACAACCCAGGATTCGAGCCTGCTCGGGAGACTGATCCTCCTTCCAATAGTGTCCGACAATCCGCTGTGCCTCGTTGAGGGTATCGAGGATCGTCATGGCGACACCTGCGCGGTAGCGGGCCCGCCCGAGGGACTCGACGAGGCCATCAGCATGACAGGCACGAGCACGAGAGCACCCGCCCCAGCTGAAACGGTGACGAAGACCACCCCAGCGATGATGACAGTACTGCCCACGAGGACCTCTTCGCGGTGGCTCTTCAACCAGTCGACCGCGCCGGCAATCACCGTGAACCTTTGAGGCTCGAGCTCACGCAGCCGGCAACAGTCGAGATAGGGCTGCATGCACTTCTTCCGGCAGAAGTCATACTTACCGCCGCGCTTGCGATCAGGTGTGGTCACGTGCCCATATCCCGGGCGCATCCTGCTGCTCATGCAGTCATCCTCACACCCATCACGCTCTTGCTCACAATCACGAGTCCAGGCGGCGGGGACGACCGCTCCAACGACGCGCTGCCTGCTCGGGAGTGATGGGTACCGAGAGAAGTCGAGTTCCTCCAGGGGTTGCCAGGAATGAACCACCTGCCCATCGGGCATTTCCTCGATGATGAGCACGGAGTGGGAGAGCTCGCTGGCTCCTTCGGGCGTTCTGGCCCCATGGCGGGTGGAGCTACAGGAGGCGAGCAGCAGACTGAGAATCGAAACCGCCAGCCGCTGACGCATCAAGGAGGTACCCATGCGCTCCAACTCTACAGCCTCCGCCGTTTGATCGAGACCCGGAAGAGTGTCCATCAGCCAACATCGCCGGTCTTTCCGTTGGTTCCGGCTCTGACGGGCCTTCATTCTGCTCCACCTCGGCGGCACACCCGCCGCCACAGGGGGAATCACTCAATGCGTACCCGGATGCTCGCAGCCTGCCTTTCGCTGGCGCTCACCGCTTGTGACACCGAATCCGTGGAGCCTTCCGCCGACCCCGTCTCCACCGAGGATGTCCAGGCAGCCCTCGCCGCACTGCCCTCGGCCCAGATCGTCGGCGCCCACGAGGACGGCGTCCCCTACATGATCCGCGGCCAGCTCGGCTCCTCCGCCAGCTCCCTCCAGGGCGTCTCCGCCTCCGCCGCCCACTCCCAGGTCAGCTCCGCCCTCGCCCGCATCAGCCCCGCCTTCCGGCTCGATGCCTCCGACCTCGTCGTCCGCCGCATCACCCGCGACGAGCAAGGCAACACGCACATCCGCTATGAGCAGACCAAGAACGGTCTGCCCGTCCTCGGCCACGAACTCATCCTCCACGTGGACCCCAACGGCCTCGTCTATGCCGCCAACGGCTCCGCCCGTGATGGCGAGACGCTCCCCTACCGCGCTCGCGTCTCCTCCGAGGCCGCCCGCGTCACGGCGCTCGACGCCACCCTCGGCAGCAGTCTCTCCACCGAGGAGAACCCGCGCCTCGTCTACGTCCGCTCCGAGAAGGACAACCGCCTCAAGCTCTCCTACGAGGTCGTCGTGACGGGCCAGGGCCCTCAGCTGCCCATCCGTGACCACGTCTTCGTCAACGCCCTCACCGGCGCCGTCGAGACCGTCGCCTCGGACATCCACTCGGCGCTCAACCGCATCGTCTACTCGGGCTCCACCGCCACCGTGTCCCGCCGCGAAGGAGATCCCCCCACCGGCGACGCCGTCGTGGATGGCACCTACGACAACCTCGGCACCACCTACAACTGCTACTACCAGAACTTCGCCCGCGACTCGTACAACGCCTCGGGCGCGCAGCTGAGGGCCATCGTCCACTACAGCAGCAACTACACCAACGCCTTCTGGAACGGCACCCATATGGTGTACGGCGACAGCGATGGCGTGCAGTCCGCGCCGCTCGGCCTGTCCCTGGACGTGACGGTGCATGAGCTCACCCACGCCGTGACCAGCTCCGAGTCCAACCTCACCTACGCCAACGAGTCCGGCGCCCTCAACGAGGGCATCAGCGACATCTTCGCCGCCTACTGCGAGGCCTGGACGCAGGGCTGGGTGGTGGATGCGTCCGTGTGGATGATCGGCGACGACGTGTGGACGCCGAGCGTGGCGGGTGACGCGCTCCGCTACATGAACAACCCCACCCTGGACGGCTCGTCCAAGGACTATTACCCCACGCGCTACACCGGTACGTCCGACAACGGCGGCGTGCACTGGAACTCGGGCATCGCCAACCTGGCCTTCTACCTGCTGAGCCAGGGCGGTACCCACCCGCGCGGCGTCACCACCACCAATGTGACGGGCATCGGCATCCAGAAGGCCGGCGCCATCTTCTACCGCGCCAACCGAGACCTGATGACGGCCTCCACCACCTTCGCCCAGGCGAAGACATACACGGAGCAGGCCGCCACGCAGCTGGGCTACACCACGGCCGAGGTCGCCTCGGTGTCGGCCGCCTGGCAGGCGGTGGGCGTGGGCATCGTGGTTCCTCCGGCTCCGGCCACCGCGCTGACCAACAACGTGGGCCTCACCGGCCAGTCGGGCACCTCGGGCACGAACAAGTTCTACTACCTGGACGTGCCGGCCAGCCGCGCCTCCACCTTCACCATCACCGGTGGCACGGGTGACGCGGACCTGTACGTGAAGATCGGCTCGCAGCCGAGCACCTCCTCGTACAACTGCCGTCCGTACCTGAGCGGCAACACCGAGACGTGCAGCATCGCCGCGCAGAGCACGGCCCAGCGCATCCACGTCATGCTGAACGCCTACAGCACCTACTCCGGTGTCACGATCAAGGGCGCGTACACGCCGTGATCCGCTGAACCCGAAGTGAGATGAACGGCCCCTGGGAGGCATTGCCTTCCGGGGGTTTGCTTTTGCGCGACTCCAGCTTTTCCCTTGATTCCAGTCCTGGCGGACATTCATGCTTCCCCACTTCGGCGGCGCCTCGCCGCCATTCAGGGGGAAATACCGCATGCGTACCCGGATGCTCGCCGCCAGCCTCGCGCTGGCGCTCACCGCCTGTGACACGGAGCCGTTGGAGCTCTCCACCGGCCCCGGCTCCATCGAGGATGTCCAGGCGGCCCTCGCCGCCCTGCCCTCGGCCCAGGTGATTGGCGCTCACGAGGACGGTGTGCCGTACATGATTCGCGGCCAACTCGGCACGTCGGTCAGCTCACTCCGGGGCGCATCCGCCTCCGAGGCCCACTCGCACGTCAGCTCCGCCCTGTCCCGCATCACCCCCGTCTTCCGGCTCAACGCTTCCGATCTCGTCGTGCGCCGGCTCTCCGTGGACGAGCAGGGCCACACGCACATCCGATACGAGCAGACGAAGAACGGGCTGCCCGTCGTGGGCCACGAACTCATCGCGCACGTGGATGAGAACGGCCTCGTCTATGCCGTCAACGGCTCGGCCCGGGATGGTGAGCCCGCCCCCTTCCGCGCCCGCATCGCACCCGAGGCCGCCCGCGCCGCGGCGCTCGAGAGCACTCCGGGCAACGTCCTCGCCGAGGAAACCCCTCGCCTCGTCTACGTCCGCTCCAGCGCGGATGGACGGCTGAAGCTTGCCTTCGAAGTCCTCGTGACGGGCGAGGACGGGGCTCAGCCCATCCGGGATCATGTCTTCGTCAACGCCCTGGATGGATCCATCGAGGAGCGCACCTCGGACATCCACGAGGCGCGCAACCGTCTGGTGTATTCGGCCAACAACTCCACCACGCTGCCGGGCACCCTCAAGATCAGCGAGGGAGGCATCACCACGGGCGATCCCGTCGTGGACAAGGCCTACGCCAACCTCGGTACCTTCTATGACTGCTTCAAGGCCAACTTCAACCGCGACTCGGTCAACAACGCCGGGGCGGCGCTGACGCTCAGCGTGCACTACAGCAGCAACTTCGTGGGCGCCTTCTGGAACGGCACCACCATGGCCTGCGGCGACGGAGACGGTGTCACCTCGGGCCCGATGTGCAACGACATGGACGTCATCAACCACGAGTACGGCCACGCGATCACCCAAGCCGATTCCGGCCTCACGTACGCCCTCGAGCCCGGCGCGCTCAGCGAGGGCATGAGCGACATCTTCGCCGCCTACTGCGAGAGCTGGAGCAATGCCTGGTCCACCGGCCCGGACGTCTTCAAGATCGCCGAGGACGTGTGGACTCCCGCCACCCCGGGTGATGCGATCCGCTACATGTGCGATCCGGTACTGGACGGCGCGTCCAGGGATTACTACCCCGACCGTTACATCGGGTCGTCCGACAGCGGCGGCGTGCACTGGAACTCGGGCATCGCCAACCTGGCCTTCTGCCTGCTGAGCAAGGGCGGCACCCACCCGCGCGGCAAGAGCACCACCCTGGTGCCATCCACCGGCGTGCAGAAGGCCGGCGCCATCTTCTACAAGGCCAACTCGGACCTGATGACGGCCTCCACCAACTTCGCGCAGGTGAAGACGTACACGGAGCAGGCGGCCGCGATGCTCTACGGCTCGGGCTCGGCGGAGCAGACCGCCGTCACCAGGGCCTGGGAGGCCGTGGGCGTGGGCTTGCCGGTGCCCCCCGCTCCCGCCACCGCGCTCACCAATGGCGTGGCCCTCCTCAACCAGTCGGGCGCCGCGGGCTCGCAGAAGTTCTACTACCTGGATGTGCCGGCCAGCCGCCCGGTGTCCTTCACCATCAGCGGCGGCACGGGCGACGCGGACATGTACGTGAAGTTCGGCTCGCAGCCGAGCACCGCCTCGTACGGCTGCCGCCCGTACCTGAGCGGCAACAACGAGACGTGCAACATGACCACGCAGCCCACCGCTGGCCGCTACCACGTCATGCTCAACGGCTACAGCGCCTACTCGGGCGTTTCACTCAAGGGCACGTACTGACCCGCGGCTCGCGGGCTCCATGCCCGCGGGTGCCGGGCTTCCGGTCGCGATGCGGAGCAACGGGTCCGATTGCCGGACCCGTTGGCACGCCGCGCGGCCGGAAGACACCCCGTGCTTCCCCGCGAGGATCAGCTCCCCGCGAGCCGGGGCTTCTCGTCCTCGACCACGGGCACGGACTCACCACCGGAGCCCGAGCCGTGCTCGTCCGAGTCCCCGGAGCCACCCCGGAGCCGGCCCAGCCGCGCCTTCATCCGATCCGCCACCACATAGAAGGCGGGCACCACCAGCAGGCTGAGCACCGTGGAGACGGAGAGGCCTCCCAGTACGGCCACGGACATGGGGGCGCGCGTCTCGCTGCCCGCTCCCAGCGCCAGCACCGCGGGCACCGCCGCCATCATCGTCGCCAGCGACGTCATGAGAATGGGCCGCAGGCGCACCGGCCCCGCCCGCTGCATGGCCTCCACCGCGTTGGCGCCCAGCTCGCGCTGCTGCAACGCGTAGTCCACGAGGATGATGGAGTTCTTCTTCACGATACCCATCAACAGCAGCAGGCCAATCATGCTGAAGATGTTGAGCGTCGTGTTGGTGCCCCACATCGCGAAGGCCGCTCCCGCCACCGACAGCGGGAGGATGGTGAGCACCGTGACGGGGTGGAGGAACGAATTGAACTGCGAGGCCAGCACCATGTAGGCCACCCCGATGCCCAGGAAGAGGGCGAAGAGGAGGCTGTCCATCGACTCCTGGAAGGCCACGCTGGAGCCGCCGAACACCACGCGCGTGCCGCCGGGCAGCTCCCGCGCCAGCCGCTGCACCGTCTCCATCGCCTCCTGCTGCGTGGAGCCAGGGGCCACGTTGGCGAAGATGCTGATGGCGCGCTCACGGTCCTTGCGGGTGATGGCCTGGAGCGCCGGACGCTCCTCCTGCGTCACCAGTGAGGAGAGTGGCACCAGCTCGCCCGAGGAGGTGCGCACCTTGAGGATCGACAAGTCCTCCGGCCGCGAGCGCTGATCCTTCAGGAGGCGCAGCCGCACGTCGATGCGGCGCCCGCCGCTGCTGTACTTGCCCACGCGCACCCCGCCCACCAGCGCGTTGAGGGTGGAGCCCACGTCCTGCATGGACACACCCAGGTCCGCCGCGCGCGCCCGGTCCGGGGTGATGCGCAGCTCCGGCATGCCCACCTGGTAGTCCGTGTCCACGTCCACCACCTTGCCGCTCGCCTGGAGCGTCTCACGCATGTCCGTGCTGGATTCGATCAGCCGCTCCCAGTCCGAGCCGCGCACGCTGAACTCCACGGGGAAGCCACGCGAGCCGGTGAAACCGCTCTGCGACAGATCCATCACCACCGCGCGCAGGCCCGGGTACGAGTTGAACTCCTTGCGCAGCACCTGGTTGAACTCGGACATGGGCATGCGCTGGTCCGGAGGCGCCAGGGTGACGAACAGCATGCCGCCATTGACCGAGCTGCCGCCACCGCCCACCACCGCGAACAGGCGCGTTACCTCGGGCCGGTTGCGCAGGAACTCCTCGGCCCGCAGGAAGAGCCGGTTCGTCTCACCCACCGTGCTGCCTACCGCCGTCTGCAGGCGCACCATGACGCGGCCCTGATCCTGCGAGGGGACGAACTCGCTCGACAGACTCTTGAAGGCGAAGCCGGACAGAGCCAGCAGCGCCACCGCGCCCCCCAGCACCCACCACGGACGCTTCAGCCCCTGGACCAGCACCTTGCCGTAGTGGTGCTCCAGCCAGGTGAAGGCCTTGTCCACGGCCAGTCCCACCCGGCTGCGCCCCTCACGGCCCGTCTTCAGCAGTTGCGCGCACCGCGCCGGTGCCAGGGTGATGGCCTCCACGTAGGACAGCATCACCGCCACACACAGCGTCACGCCGAACTGGAGGAAGAACTTGCCAATGACCCCCGTCATGAAGACGACGGGAATGAAGATGGCCACCACCGCCAGCGTGGCCGCCAGGGCCGCGAAGGTGATCTCCCGCGTGCCCTCGCTCGCCGCCGCCACCCGGTTCTTCCCCTCCTCCGCGTGCCGGAAGATGTTCTCCATCACCATGATGGCGTCATCCACCACGATGCCCACCGCCAATGACAGGCCCAGCAGGGTGAAGGTGTTGAGGGTGAAGCCCAGGAAGTAGATGACCGCCACCGTGCCCAACAGCGACATGGGGATGGCGAGGATCACGTTCATCGTGCTGGAGAGCGAGCCGAGGAACGCCCAGCACACCAGTGCCGTCAGCAGGCAGGCCAGCAGCAGCTCGAACTCGATCTCGTGGACGCTCTCCTCGATGAACTGGGTGGAGTCGAAGTTGACGCCCAGGTCCATGCCCTCGGGCGCGTCCTTGCGCAGCTCGGCCAGCTTCGCGCGCACGCCCTGGGCCACCGCCACCGCGTTGGCGCCCCGCTGCTTGCGGATGCCGAGGCCCTGCGCGGGCTGCCCATCCACACGCGCGATGCGGCGCTCGTCCTCGAAGCCGTCCTCCACCAGCGCCACGTCGGACAGATAGATGGGAGAGCCGTTGCCCTCGCGCACCACCAGGTGGCGCAGCGTCTCCAGATCCAACGCCTCGCCCATGACACGGACGTTGACCTCGCGACCCACCGTCTCGATGCGGCCCGCGGGCAGCTCCACATGCTCGCGCTGTAGCGCGGTGACGATGTCGGTGACGGTGAGCCCGCGCGCGTCCAGCTTCTGCGCATCCACCCAGATACGCACGTTGCGATCCAACGAGCCACCCAGCGACACCTCGCCCACGCCCGGCACCGTCTGCAGCACCTCCTTCACCCGGTAGCGCGCGTAGTCGGAGATGAACTGCCGGGAGAAGGGGCCGGACACCCCCAGCCACATGATGGGGTTGTCCTCGGGATTGCTCTTGGAGATGACCGGCGGATCCACGTCCCGCGGGAGGCGGTTCTGCGCCTGGCTCACCTTGGCCGTCACGTCCTGCAGCGCCTTGTCCACGTCGCGCGACAGATCCAACTCCACGGAGATGCTGCCACCGCCCTGGCTCGCCCGGGAGGTGAGGGCCTTGACGCCCTCCACCTGCATCACCGCTTCCTCGAGCGGCTCGATGATGTCCGTCTCCACCGCCTCCGGCGAGGCCCCCTCCCACGTCACGTTGACGCTGATGACGGGGTAGTCCACGTCCGGGAACTGGCTGATGCCGATGCGCCCGGCCGCCACCAGTCCGAAGACGATGGTCGCCGCCATCAGCATCCAGGCGAAGACGGGCTTCTTGATGCAGACGTCCGTGATGCTCATCGCGCCGAGCCTCCCGTGTTCGCTTCCGCCTCCTGGCGCGGCTCACCCGTGAAGGCCGGCTTCTGGCCCTCGGCGATCCGCACTCCGGCGCCGTCCTTCAGCGCCTCGCCACCCCGCACCACCAGCTGCTCGCCGGGCTTCAGGCCCTCGCGCACCTCCACGAGTCCGTCCGCCGTGCGCAGGCCCAGCTCCACCACGCGCTCGCGCGCCTTGCCGTCCTGCACCACGAACGTCAGGAAGCCGCGCTCGCTGGGACGCACCGCCGTCTGGGGAATGACCGGAGCCTCCTTGGCCGTGTCCACCGGCACCGTCACCGTGGCGAAGGCCCCCGGCCGCAGCGCCTTGGCGTCCTCGCCACGCACCTCCGCCGTCACCTTCACCATGCGGCTGGCCGGATCCGCCGCGTCCGCCACGTAGGTGATCTTCCCCGCGTACGTGCGCGAATCCGAGCGCACCGTGAAGCGCGCCGGCATGCCCGGCTTCACCCGCCCCACGTCCGACTCGGGCACCGTGAAGCGCAACAGCAGTGGATCCTTCCGCAGCAGCGTGGCCAGCACCGTGCCCGGCTGCACGTATTGCCCCGTCTGCACCGTGCGCGTCTGCAGCACCCCTTCCATGGGCGCCTTCACGTACGCATCCCGCTGGTTGAGCTCGGCCTGATCCAACGCCGCCCTCGCCGCGCTCGCATCCGCCGCGGCGGTGCGCGCCCGGGCCTCGGCCGTGTCGATCTGCTCCGCCGGCAGCAGCCCCGGCTTCGCCTCGTTGGCCGCCGCGCGCCGGCCCGCCGCCGAGTCCGCCTCCGCCTTCGCCGCCAGCGCCTTCTCCAGCGAGGCCTGCGCCGAGCGCACCGCGATGCCGTAGCGCGCGGGCTCGATCTCCGCGAGCACCTCGCCCTTCTTCACCGACTGGCCCTCCATGAAGCGCACCTGCTCCACCACGCCCGCCACGCGCGCGGTGATCTGCACCTGCTCGAAGGCCTCCACGGAGCCCACCGCCGAGACGACGTACTCCACGTCCCGCGACTCCACGGGCCGCACCTCCACGGGGAACTGGAGCGGTCCGCGGCCACCGGGGCCTCCCCCCTTGCCGCCACCCTGCGCCGCTGGAGCGCTTCCCGCCGGCTTGCCACACCCCGTCCCCAGGGCGAGCGCGGCGCCCAGTACCCATGTCACCACACGCATCTTCACTTACGGCTCCTTCCCCAGCGGATCGAGTCCGACGGCGGCCCGCAGCTCCAGGAGCGCGGACCCCAATGCATAGCGAGCCCGGGCAAGCGCCACCTCGGCCTCGAACTGCCTCACCTGCGCATCGCTCAACGCGAGGGAGGACGCAATCCCCTGTCGATAGAGGATGCTTGTCTCCTCCGCGTTCTGGCGGGCGGCATCGAAGGCCACCTGGCTCTGGTTCAGCGCGGCCTGGGCAGTGCGCAGCAACACGTTCGCCTGGTCCACCGCCACGTCCACCCGCCGCGTCCGCGCCGCCACGTCCAGTTGCTGCACCCGCACCAGGGCGAGCCGCTCCCGGCGATCCGCGTAGCGCTCGCCTCCGTCGAAGAGCGACCAGCCCAGGTTCACCGACACGAAGGCATTCCAGTTGCGGCCGGCGAGGCCCGCCTCGTTGGTGAGCGAGTACACGCCAGTGGCCGACAGCGTGGGGAACAGCCGGGCCAGCGGCTCGCTCGCGAGCGCCTCCTGCTGCCGCACCCGGAGCTTCGCGGAGAGGATGTCCGGGCGGCGCTCCAGGGCCCCCTCGGTCAGCAGCGAAAAGGACTCCACGGGCCGTGAGGCCTCGCCCAGCAGCGTCTCGGGCGCCGCCAGCGGGCCCTCCACGGGCGCCACCAGCAGGTAGCCGAGCTCCAACCGGCTCGTCTCGGCTTGACCCACCGCGTCAGCGAGGCTCGCCTCCGCGGTGGCAACGTCCAACTGCGCCCGCGTCACGTCGTTGGTGCTGGCCAGTCCGGCCTGGGCGCGGGCCTTCGCCTCCTCGAGGGATTGGCGGGCATAGACGAGCCGGCGCTCGGCGGCCTGGACCACCTGCTGCTGGCCCAGCGTGGACAGGAAGGCGGTGGCGGCCTGGAAGGACACCTGCCGGCGCGCCTCCACCGCGTCCAGCGCCGTCGCCTCGCGATCCCGGTTCGCCGCCTGGAGGAGCGGAAAGCCGCGCGCGTCGAAGAGGGGCACGGTGGCCGTGGCATTGCCGGAGAAGGCGTTGCGCGCTTGGACCACCACCTCCTCACCACCCACCTGACGCACCACGTCCTGCAGGCGCCGGGTATAGGTGGCGCTGGCGTTCAGCCTCGGGAAGAAGAAGGCGCGGGCGCGGGCCACACGCGCCTCGGCGGCCTCGGAGCGAGCCTGGGCCGTCAGCGCCGTCTCATTGCGCTCGGCCGCCAGCGACACCGCGCGCTCCAGCGTCAGCGGCTCCTCCGTGGGCGCGGACTGCTCGGCGGCCGGGGTCCCGGCTCCAGGCCCCGGGACGGACTGCTGCTCCTGGGCGCGCACTTCGGGCACACATAGAGCGAGCCAGGCACACACGGGGACGACAACGGCGGAACGGATCAAATGCATGGTCGGGCGAAGGAAGATGTTCCGGGACGGGCTAGGACGACAGGCCCGATTTTTTATTCATGGGACCCGAGCGAGCACGTTCACGGGAACCCACCTCTCTGGACGCTGCATCGCACATCGGGCTAATGGGGAGAAGGACGAAGACTTTTCGAGTGGGGCGCGGCGCGCCCGGGAATGCCCGAACGATGCGTTTATTCCTGCTGGCGTTGGGAATGTTGGCGCTGTGCGGCTGTCGAGGGACGGAGGCCGGGGCGGGCGCCGTACGTGTGGAAATCTTCTACGCGACGTTCCACCCGGGGTGCCTGACTGTGACGGCACTGGATGAAGCGGATGTGAGCCGCTCCGAGACGCAGCAGCTCGCGGTGGAGGAGCGCAACAGCGACGCCAAGACGGTGGCGGTGTTCCGCAAGGCGGACTGGAGCCAGCGCCTCCAGGTGATCGCGAGCGCCCACGAGGGCTCGTGCGCGGGACCAGTGGTGGCCACGAGCACGCGGCAGGTGGAGGTCCCCGCGAGCGGCACCACGGCGGTGTACCTGGATCTGCGCGCGGAGGATCTGGACGGAGACGGCTTCGTCGCGGCGAGCGCGACCAGCCAGGGCACGGACTGCGATGATACCGACGCCACCGTGTACCCGGGCGCCCCGGAGACGTGCGACGGCAAGGACAGCAATTGCTCCGGTGACGAGCAGGATGCGCCCGACAAGCACGGCTACTACGTGGACGCGGACAGCGACGGGTACGGCGACATCTCCCGGGTGGTGATGGCGTGTGTGCCGCCCCCGGGCACGGTGATGGAGGCCGGGGATTGCGACGACTCCGACCCCAGCGTGCACCCGGCCGCGGCCGAGCTGCGCTGCGACGGGAAGGACGATGACTGCGACGGCACGGAGGACGAAGACTTCTCCCTGGGCACCACGTGCAGGACGGAGCTCGGCTGCGAGGGCACCTGGGCGTGCTCGGCGGCGAAAGCCGGGGCGGAGTGCAACGGCACGCAGGCCCCGGTGACGTGGTACGCGGATGAAGACGGAGACGGGCTCGCCGGCACGTTCGAGTCCCTGTCCTGCGAGGCGCCCACGGGCGCGAAGTCCGCCGCGGACGATTGCGATGACACCTCGCGCTTCCGCGGAGGCACCGAGGTGTGCGACCGGCTGGACAACGACTGCGACGGCGTCACGGACGAGGACGGCGTCTGCGCGACGCATGCCTGGAGGACGCAGACACTGTGGAGCACGGCGTGGGAGGCGGTGACGGCCTACGCTCTGGGGAAGGCCTGGCTCGCGGGCCCGGACGGCTGGCTCGCGCACGTGAACGGCGCCTCCGTGACGCAATTCTCGGAGTGCGGCCCCGCGAACCACTGGAAGGTGGCGTGGGCCCGGCCGAGCGACGGGCGCGTCTTCGTCGGCACGGCGGAGGGAACCTTCGCCAGCGTCCATCCGCTGACCTCGGGTTGCGCCATGCGGACGGTGAGCGGAGTGCCGGGCAGGGTCACCGGCATGGTGGGCTTCGAGCGGAGCGGCACCACCACGGTGTACGCGGTGACCAGCACCGGCCATGTGCTGCGGTGGGAATGGCGGGAGCCGGTGGGCACTCCTCCTCCGGTGGTGGTGGCGACACAACTGCCAGCGAGCCTGCGGAGCATCCACGGCCTGGGCCCGGACACGCTGCTCGCCGTGGGCGCCGAGAACTTCGAGCCTGGCGCCGCCCCCCTGCCCCGCGCCTACCGTCTCGACCTGACCTCGGGACTGTGGGTGGGCGAGGATCTCCCGGCGGACGTGGGCACGGGCTACCTGCAAGGCGTGTCCGTGGTGGACGGCTCGCTGGCCTACGCGGTGGGCGAGCACGGCCTGGTGCTCGAGCGCAAGGAGGGAACGTGGCGCAAGCTGCCGCCCCCCGGTGGCTCGGCGACGCTGGAGCTGCTGGACGTGGCCGCCTTCCACCCCAGTGCCGTCTACGTGCTCTCCAACCAGAGCGGCACGTTCCTCCACCGCTTCGACGGCACGGCCTGGAGCGAGCCCTACCCCCAGAGCCAGGTGCTCCAGTCGCTCGACGCCATCAGTCCCCGGGAGCAGTGGGCCGCGGGACAGAACGGTACGCTGGTGCGCTGGGGCCCTCCCTGAGCCCGGGGTGACATGGAGCTGCGCGCGGACAGGCTCTCGATTCAGCAGGGGGGACGGTCGCTCCTTCAGGAGGTGACCTGCGCCCTTCCGCCCGGCAGCCGGGTGCTCGTCCTGGGGCACTCGGGCGCGGGAAAGACGACGCTGCTCAAGGCGCTCGCGGGGCTGGTGACGCCGGCCAGCGGACGGGCCCTCTGGAATGGCGAGGACGTGGCCCGGATGCCGCCCGCCGGCAAGCGCGCGCGCCAGGCGGCGTTCGGCATGGTGTTCCAGACGGATGCCCTCTTCGACTCGTTGACGGTGCGCCGCAACGTGCTGCTGCCCCTGGAGCGCCGGAGGGTTCCCCGGGAGGAGGCGGAGGCCCGCGCGGACGAGGTGCTGCGCGCGGTGGGGCTCGCGGAGGCCGCGGACACCCTGCCCGAGCGGCTCTCCGGAGGCATGCGCAAGCGGGCCGGCATCGCCCGGGCGCTGGCGGCGAGCCCCTCGGTGCTGCTGGCGGACGATCCCTTCGCGGGGTTGGATCCGGGCACGGCGCGGCAGGTGGCGCGGGTGCTGCTGGAGGTGGCCGGGAGCGGCTCGCTGGTGGTCGCCGCGCCCGAGGCCCCACCGGAGCTCCCCCTGTCCCGCTGGCTGTACCTGCGCGACGGACGGCTCGTCCACGACGGCCCGCCCGCCCCCGGGGTGGAGGCGCGGACGGACGAGGCGCTCGCGTGACGGCGGCGCTGACGTGGCTCGGTCAGGAGGCGCTGGGCGCGGTGCGCGGCGTGGGGTCGGTGGCGCTGGTGCTGGCGCGCACGGTGCTGGGGCTGGCGCGGATGGATCGCCGCGAGCTGCTGCGTGGGCTGGAGGAGTTCGGCTGGGGCTCGCTGCCCCTGGCGCTGGCGACGGCGGCGCTCACGGGGGCGACGGTGGTGGTGCAGACATCGCTGTACGTGGAGCGCTTCGGAGCGAGGGCCATTCTCGGGTGGGCGGCGGGGTACGCGGTGCTGTGGGAGTTCGGCCCGCTGCTGCTGGGGCTGGTGATGGCGGCGAGGCTGGGAGCGCGCAACGCGGCGGAGCTGGCGACGATGCAGGTGGGCGGGCAGCTCGAGGGTCTGCGCGGGATTGGCCTGGACCCATTCGCGGTGCTGGTGGCGCCGCGCGTGGTGGCGATGACGCTGAGCGTGTCGTGCCTGTCCGCCCTCACCTTCCTGGTGGCGGTGCTCTTCGAGGCGGTGGCGGCCTTCTTCACGCTGAAGCTGCCGGTGCGAGCCTTCTTCGGCAGCTTCGAGCAGATGCTGCACGCGACGGACGTGCTGGGCGGCATGGTGAAGGCGAGCGCCTTCGGACTGGCGATCGCGCTGGTGTCGACGGCGGTGGGACTTAGGGCGCGGGGAGGCGCGCGGGCGGTGGGCCGTGCGGCTGCGGGCGCGGTGGTGCACGGCTGTGGAGCCATCTTCCTGCTGGACTTCCTGCTCACCACCACGCTGGCCATGTGGCTGAGCTGATGCCATCCAAACGCAAACGCTGGCTTCTCATCGCGGGTCTGTCCATCCCCGGGCTCTGCCTCGGATGGGCCGTATTCCGCCTGCTGTTCGAGGCCTCGAGCGGGAATACCCTCACGGGCGCGGTCACCAGTAACGATCCTGCCGATTGCCGCACGCCCCTGGCACAGCTGAGCAGGTGCTTCAAATGGGACAACAGCTGGACTGAATGCCGAGTCGTCTTCCGGGCCGAGGGCGTACCGGAGAAAGCGCTCTGCGAACGGTTCCTGCGAGTGACAGAGCCCGTGGCCTCCACCCTGCCCGCCCGAGCCCCCTCCGCCCTCCCCGGGCAGACCCCCGAGCCGTGTACCTACACGGATGAGCGCCGATGGACGCGCGTGGACTGCAAGCACGTGGGGCTGGAGGCGAACCTCGCGTGCTTCTACTGCCAGCGTTCGCAGCACGAGGCTCACAACGAGTACCTGCAGGCATTCGATCCGGCGTGTGAGAGGGGAATCGTCCTGCGCTCCTGCAACCATTCACTCCAGTTCGCGGCACAGCAGGGGCAATAGGAGGTTCCGCTTCCCTGGTGCAGCAGGCAGCTCAGCCACTGCTGATTTTGAACGAAATCAAGAATGGTCGGTTTTACGCGAATTCACTTGTATCCTGCCACTTCCCGTGTTACCTCATGCCACCCTCAACACGGAGGATTGGCGTGAATCGAATGCTGGCTGGAGCTTTGGTCGCTGTCTTCTTTGCCCTTCCCGCGGAGGCCTCTGGCGGCCGAGGCATGACGTGGATCAAGAGGAGTCACTTCTCCACGAATGGTGCGGATTGGGTGGGCTGTGACAATGGCATCTTTTGCAATGCCTACTCCGGAGATACGTCCTGCACCGCGTCGCTGCCGATCCTCTGTATCAAGCAGGACTTCTCGCCCGCGCCCGCTGGCCTGCCCGCGGACTGGTACACCGGATGGGCGAACGGTCACATCACGACGACTCCCCCTGTCCAGGGGCTCACCCTGACGAGCGCGGCCGTCGCCGATCAGATCTGCGCCGCCAGCTTCGGAAGCGGCTGGCGGATGGCCCAGTTCCACGACGGCGGCGGGTGGAACTTCTATGCGTACGGCAACGTGCGCAATGACATGCGCTTCTGGGTCCACATCAGCGATCAGCCCGCGAACTGCTGGAACCCGTAGTCCATCTCCATCCTGGACATCCACCCCATGCTCCGCTCTGTCCTTTGTGCATTGCTGTCTGGCTCGATGCTGTCTGCCTGTGGCGGTATGCCCGGCGAGGTGGAGCTGACTCCAGCCGGGGAGACCCTGGGCACCCAGGAGTCGGCCCTGGACTGCGCCGGAGCCAGCGTCACCACGCTCAACATCGGCGGGATGAGCTCGTGGGGTGGAGTCCTGTCCGGCGGGGGGAACTGGTCGGTGACCTACCCCGCCAATGGGGTGAAGCTGTCGTTCTACGTCGATGGCGTCTGGCGCGGTGACCAGACGCTCCAGGGCGACTCCAACCGCTCTGGCACCTGGAGCTTCAACGACAGCGGGATCAGCTGCGGCTCGCACACCTTCCAGGTGCGGGCCATTCCCGCTGTCTATGACAGCACCGGCAATCCTCCCGGCACCTGCGCGACGGGCTCCACATCGAAGAGCTTCACCTTCACCCAGGGATGCCCCACCGCCAACCTGTCCTGCACGCAAATCCCCTATTCCGCTTCCTGCACTGGCAGCGGCAGTGGCGGCACGGGCGGCTACACCCACTTCATGCAGGATGTCTACATCGAGAATGGCGTCACGAACGCCAATCCCTGGAGGGAGGGTGGCACCTCCTGGGGCGCCTACTGCCCCCTGGTCACCAGCGGCACCACCGCTACCCGGCAGATCATCGTCTATTACAAGGTGATTGACAGCAGCGGGGCGCAATCCCCCGTCGTCTCGCGCACCATGTACTGCGCGACCCGGTGAGAGGCGCCTGCGGCCCCAGGCTCGGCATCCCCTATGGGGCGCAGACGTAGTTCGAACCGCCGTTGTTGTTCCATGTCCGAGCGCCGGACGCGTCATCGACGTAGATGGCGTACTCGATGACGATGGGGCTCACCCAGGGCGGGATGTTGAAGTTGCCCGCCCACACCTCGTCCTGGGAGCCGTAGGTGTTGGACTGGTTGTACTTCCACTGCAAGGTGCCCCAGTTCGTGGTCCGCCAACCGTCCCAGGTATAGGCCACACCCGCCGCGTGGCCCGGCGCCACCGGCCAGACGCCGGTATTCAGCGTGAACTGGTGATACACGGAGCCACCGCCCGCTCCCACCACGGGCACGGACGCGGTGATGACCCAGGTCGTCTCGGCGGTGGCGAGACCCGGCAGCAGGAGAGTCAGGGTCGCCGGCAGGCTGCGAATCAAATTCCTCATCTGTGACACACTCCATTCAGTGGTGTGCCACCCGATCTAGGAAAATTCTGCCTCCGGCTCAACTGTGGTCACGCGCGAGCGGGACGCGGGCCACACAGCGCGCGGAGCGCGTCACGCTCGGCGGTGGAGAGCACCGTGACCGGGTACTTCGGATTGCCGCTCGCCCGGTCGAAGAACGGATGGGGCCACACCTTGCCACGGAGCTTCCAGCCGAGCACCTTGGCGATCGTCCGCGCGATCAGGCGCACGTTCAGCTTCACCGACCCGGGCGGCGGCTCGCCGATCGCGAACTTGCCGAGGACCCCACCGCGCGGCGCGCCGAAGACCTCGTCACACGGGAGGGCGTTCAGCGCCTGCTGGAACAGTTCGGTGACGATCCCGACGAACGGCATCTGCGGTGACACCATGTTGCCGAGCGGCGTCTTGCAGCAGCTCGCGTACCAGCGATAGAGGCCCTCGGGCGTGAGGCGCACGGCGGTGACGAGCTCGAGGCCCCGATCGAACGAGAGCGTCGATGGCGCGACCTGCACGATGTCCGAGCCGCCATGCGCGTCGAGCAACTCGGCGCGGCCGAGGTGGTGCAGGAACGCCTGACAGTCATCGCAATAGCAGACGATGCGGTTCACCGTGTCTGGCGCCGCATCGCGCAGCCAACCGTGTACCTTTCCGCAACGGCACTGGAGCTCAACGTCTCGGGACATGGGGCCCCGCATATCACCTTTGACGCGCGATGTGCCTGCTCACTCCCGATACAGGGTGCGCCGGAGGAAGCCGAGCGCCCTGCGCCAGGCGTCGTCCCAGTCCTCCTGCCGCATCATGTGATCCGACTCCGGGTACTCGTAATGCTCGACATGCAACCCGGGGTGCCACTGCCAGACCCCGTGGGCGAAGTCGCGGGCCCAGTGCGGCGGGACCACGCCGTCACGGCCCGCGTTGAGCAGGAACACCGGGTGGCGCGCGCAATCCCACGGGCGATGGACCGGCGCGTACTGCATCAGCCAGCGGATTTCATCGGTGATGGGACCCTCGCGAGGAGTCCAGTCCGGCGAGCCGAGGATGGACACGGTGGCCTGGACCCGTGAGTCATTGGCGGCCACGGTCAGCGCCGTGTACGCGCCGAACGAGATGCCCGCGAGCCCGATGGGCCAGTGGCCCTCGGAGGCCACGTGGTCGATGACCCGGGAGACATCGTGGGCCGCCTCGCGGATGGCGTGAAGCAGGCGGGCGTGGTACCCGGGCTGGCCGATCCACGCCAGCTCATCGAGCCATCCGTCCCGCCGGGCGCCGTGGTGCGGGGCATCCACGCCCACGGCGCTCAGACCCCAGGTGGCGAGCGCGTTCAACTCCCCGCGCTGGGTATCGGCATTCGCGCCGAGCCCATGCAGGACGATGACAGCCGGGCCGGGCCGGGGCTCGTCGTGCACCTTGAGCACGGGAATACGTCCATCCACGAAGAAGCGGTATTCGTCGGGCATGCACGGAGTCTACAAGCCGGGGCGGACATCTGGATCCCCCGGCCCGTGAGGACTCACGGCCTGCGCATCACGCGCTGGTTTCCGGCGAACGCATCGATGGTCACGATGATGTCATTGAGGCTGCGCTCGAAGAGGCCGGGTGCGTAGTTGCGAATGCTCCCGGTCCAGATCGCGCTCGCGCCCGACCAGGTCTCGAAGTTCGTGGTCGTGCTGACGTACCCGACGTGGCACTGCCGCTGCTCCGGGGGCGTGCTCGCGAGATCGGGCGTCGTGCCCTTGTTCTCGTCCGTGCAGAAGGCGACACCCACGGGGCCATTACCCACGCGGATGGCGGAGGGCACGTAGGCGTTGTAGCGCCGTCCGCTGCCCGGGTGGATGGGCGCCCGGTAGACGGTGCGGCGCAGCGAGTAATCCCAGGTCCTCCCGCCGTCCCACGACTGGATGGAATTGACGACGTTGGCGCGAACGCCTCCCGTCGTGAAGGGCTCGACCCCCTCGTTGACGACCATGAGGCGATCCCCTCCGAGCTGCACCACGGTGGGCATTCCCTCGCGGGACATCGCTCCGGCCGCCGTCTCGCGCGAAACGGTGACGACGCCATACGCCGTCCAGGGTCCGGTCTTCCCATTGCGGCCCTGCATGGCGATCCACTGGTGGCCAGGATAGCCATTCGCCGCGGCCAGCGGCTCGGAGTCGTAATAGACCTGGAGGTCGCCATTGCCGCGGATGAAGAGGAACGGCGCGCCGACGAAGCGGGAGACGGGTCCGACGACGGTGCTGTCGTAGACCCAGCTGTTGCCGTCGTTGTCGCTCCGGGTGACGGTGACGCGGAACTGCCCGTTACTGTGCTCGCGGAAGGCGCAGAAGATGGTGGTCGTGCCGGGGACGCGGAGCATCGTCACATCGCCGAAATCGACGGCCGCGTTGTTGGCCACCGAGCCGTGGCGGAACCAACTCACGCCGTTGTTGCTGCTCGCCCAGACCTCGATCTCATGTCCATTGCTGCGCGGACCGAGCAGCCATCCATCGGAGCGGCGGATGATGCCGCGGATCGGCGCCGGGCCGCCGGCCTGGAGGACGCTCCAGCCCGCCCCCGACAGCGCTGCTTCGCTCCGTGCGACGGGCTCGTGGGAAACGTCCGTGTCCTCGGCGGGGCCACACGCGGCGAGCGACGCGGTGACGATGAGGGAGACGGCCCAGGCTCCAAACCTCTTGTCCATGATTCCTGCCTTCTTGAAGGGCTGCGGGGGGGCGGAGAGATTGATGCTGAATTCCCGGGATTCAAAGAAAAGACCGCGCAGCCGCTCTACTCATGCTTTCGAGTGTTCACACCCGGCTGGTAGCATCCCCGCCCCCTCATGAACCCCCTGGCCTTCATCGGAGCCCCGGCCTTGATGCTCGCGCGCACGGTGCGGGCGAGCGTGCGTCATGGCCTATCCTGGCGCGAGTGCCTGCACCAGTTGTACGAGACGGGCTCGCGCAGCACGTGGCTGGTGATGTCGGGGATGGCCTTCTTCGGGGCGGTGCTGGTGACGTTCGCGGACAGCCAGGCGCGCAAGGTGACGGGGAACCTGCCGGTGGTGGGTCCACCCTACTTCGAGCTGCTGGTGCGCGAGTTCGGCCCGGTGGTGTCGGCTCTGCTGGCGGCGGCGCGCGGCGGGGCGAGCCACAGCGCCGAGCTGTCCACCATGAGCGTCAACGAGCAGGTGGAAGCGCTGGAGATGTCCGCCGGAGACCCGTATGCGGACCTGGTGGCGCCGAGGGTGGTGGCGGGGCTGGTGGGAGTGCCCCTGCTGTGCATCGTGGGGACGATGGCGGCGACGCTGTCCGCGGTGGCCACGGCGAGCTGGGCCTTCGGGGTGGACGGGACGGCCTTCATGGACGCGCGGTTCGTGGACGGGTGGGACGTGCTGGCGGGGCTGACGAAGGGGGCGGGCTGCGGCCTCTACATTCCCCTGGCGGCGGCGGTGGCGGGCCTGTCCGCGCGCGGAGGCGCCGAGGCGGTGGGCGAGGCCACCACGCGCGGAGTGGTGGCGGCGTGCTTCGGCTGCCTGCTGATCGCCTTCGTGGTGGCACTCGGCTTCCAGGCGCTGGGGGTGTGAGCGGGAATGCTGCGCTTCTCCGACGTGGGGGTGACGTTCGAGTCTGGCCGTCGGGTGCTGACGGGGCTGAGCGCGGAGCTGTCCACGCGAGAGCTGACCTTCGTGGCCGGCGCGAGTGGCGCGGGCAAGAGCGTGCTGTGCCGGCTGGCGGTGGGGTTGCTGAAGCCGGAGTCGGGCCGGGTGGAGCTCCTCGGCGAGCGGGTGGACACGATGCCCGAGCGCGCCCTGCGGGGCCTGCGCCAGCGGGCGCCGTACCTGGTGCAGGGCCCGGCACTGCTGGACTGGCGGACGCTGCGGGAGAACGTGGCCCTGGCGGCCCCGGGCCTCTCGCCGGAGGCGGTGCACGAGGCGCTGGCGCGGGTGGGGCTGGAAGCAGCGGCGGACCGGCTACCCACCGAATTGGGCCCCGGGGCGAAGAAGCGGGCGGCCATCGCCCGGGCGCTGGCCCTGCGGCCGGAGTACCTGCTGCTGGACGAGCCCACCACGGGCCTGGACAGGAGGGCGGCGGCGCAGGTGGAAGAGGTGCTCGCCTCGGTGAAGGCACGAGGGCTGGGCGCGCTGGTGGTGTCCCACGACTACCGGCTGCTGCGGACGCTGGCGGACCGGGTGCTGGTGGTGGGCGGGGGGCGCTGCGCCTTCCTGGGCACACCGGAGGCGTTCCTGGCATCCTCGGAGCCGGAGCTGAGGGCCCTGACGGCGCCCTTCCTGGAGAGCGCATCGGATGGATGAGCGTCGCTTGGAGATGAAGGTGGGCGCGCTGGTGCTGGCGGCGCTGGTGGGCGTGCTCGGGCTGCTGTGGTTGATGGGCGAGCTGACGATGGGCCGCGACACGGTGCTCTCGGTGGATTTCAGCCACACGGGCAACGTGGTGAAGGGCGCGCCGGTGAAGCTGGGCGGCGTGGTGGTGGGCCGGGTGGAGGAAATCCACCTGGAGCCGGACCGGAGGGACACGCAGGGCCGGCCGCTGCCGGTGCGGATGGGGCTCTCCGTGAAGCCCGAGGCCATGGTGGCGCTGCGGGAGGACACGCGGGTGACGGTGGCCACGGTGGGGCCGCTGGGCGAGCCGTACCTGGAGCTCAACCCGGGCTCCGCGTCCTCCCCTCCCCTGCCCGCATCCGGGGGCTCGCTGCGGGGCACGGACGCGCCCCGGTTGGATCTGGTGGCCCAGCAGCTCTCGGCCTTCCTGGACGTGGCGAGCGGCGCGCTCGCGGAGGATCCGGAGGGCATGCGCAATCTGGCCACCAACCTGTCCCGGCTGACGGGCACACTGGCCGGAGTGCTGAGTGACAACCGGGGCGACCTGAAGAGCCTGACGGGCGATCTGACCGCGGCGGCGAAGGACCTGCGGATGCTGGCGAAGGTCGCTCGGGAGGCCATGCAGCCCGGAGGCACGGGGGCCAGGCTGCTGGGCGACGCGGCGGAGACGGCGGCGATGATGAAGCGCGAGCTGCCCGGCCTCTCCGGCTCGGCGGCGAAGACACTCAACGGGCTGTCGATGGTGACGGGCGGGCTCGACGCGAAGGATGGCGAGCGGCTGAAAGTGGCGCTGGAGCGCTACACGGCGGCGGGCGAGAAGCTCGATCAGATGGCCGCGAAGGCGGACCGGCTGCTCGCGCGCATCGAGGCCGGCGAGGGCACGGTGGGTGCTTTGCAGAAGGACAAGCAGGTGTACGACGACCTCAAGACCCTGCTGTCCGATCTGCGCAAGCACCCGTGGAAGATGCTCTGGAAGGAGTGAGCGTCCGAGACTCGGACGATCCGGGCACCGTGCGCGCAACCCTTTGAGCCAACGGGCGATTCACCAGGAAACGTCAGGACTCCTTACAAGAAGTCCCAGGACGGCTGGTGCATCCATGCACCAGGGCCCACCTCACGCTGACCAGCAAATACCTGTTTTCCGGAGTGCCCGGGTATTGGCCCGAGGGTTGCTCGTGAGCAGGGCGTCCAACTCCAGTCCTCAAGGGAAAATGAAAATGTTCAAGCGAACGGCAGTCCTCGTGGTGAGCGGCGCGGTGCTGGCCGGCTGCGGAGCCGGCCCGGAGGCCGAGAGCCAAGAGGTCGTCTCCAACCTGATCGAGGCTGGCTTTCCGGCCGGCGACATCCAGGTCCACGACGGGCAGGTGTTCGTGGGGAACGACGCTCACGTGACCCTCGAGGCGTCGCGCGAGCTGCTCCAGCCCGGCGAGGGGAGCAAGGAGCATTTCAGTACGACCAATCTCGTCAGCACGAGCGTGACGAAGATCTGCATCAATCCCACCTCCGCGTTCACCAGCTACACCCGCCTCAGCCAGGGGCTGGATATGGCCATCCAGAACTACAACGTCCTGGGGTTGCGGATCATGTTCGCGCGGGGACCGGCCACCGGCTGCACCGCGAACATCACCGCGCAGACCATGGCCGGCGCCGGCGGCTCCTCGGGATTCCCCTCGGGCGGCAGGCCCTACGGCACCATCAACATCGGCACCGGACTGCAGAGCTACAGCGTTGACCTGAACGAGCACGTCATCACCCACGAGCTTGGCCACGCCATCGGGATACGCCACACGGACTACTACGACCGGAGCATCAGCTGCGGCTCGGGCGCCGGCACCGAGGGAACCGCTGGCGTGGGTGCCATCCTCATCCCCGGGACGCCGCTCAGCGATCCGAACTCGCTCTTCAACTCCTGCTTCAGCTCGACCGCGAACGGCGAGTTCAGCCAATACGACGTCATCGCGCTGAACTACCTCTACTGAGAGATGGCGGTGTTCACCCTGGGCGTCGTGGACACCTTCGTCCAGACACGGCTCGAGGGGCTCCTGCACTGAAGAGCCCCTGAGATGGAACACCAACAAAGTGGAGGGTCACAGCTTCGGCCAGGGGTCGCTGAAGACGCCCACGCGGATGAGCCATCTCGAGAACCACGTATTCCTGTAGCGCAAGGGCAGGACACGCAACGGAAGCGGTTTCCCCGTGCGTGCATGCCTGGCGGCGACCGGCTGGATTCCAGGCCGCAGCCCCGGACCACGAGCAATCCACTCCGGTATCGTCATCTCCAGCGTCCCCCAGTTGTGGGGAACGATCAGGATGACGTCTTCGGGGCGCGGCCGATCCATTCCGCTCTCGTGCTCCACATCCAGGAAGACCCTCACCCCAGCCCTCTCCCAGAGGGAGAGGGAGTTTCGCTCACTGCTGGTTGCTCGACGTCTGCGTGGTCCTGGCCGCCGAGTACTGGGTGAGGATCTGGTTCATGTCCATCGTCTGCAGCGTGGCTCCGCTGCGCCCGCTGGGCATGAAGATGATCTGCTTGCCCATCAGCGCCTCGGCGATCCGCAGCTTCACCATCGTCCGGCCTCCCGCCCCCGCCATCGCCTCGTTCTCCTTGGCGATACCCTTCGACTTCGCCTCCGCCTCCTTGAGGATCGCCGTCGCCTCGTTGGTGGCCCGCACCAGCTCCGCGTCCGCCCCCAGCTTCGTCTGCTCCAGCTCTCCCATCGCCTGGGCGATCTTCTGCGACACCGTTCCCTTCGCCGACTCCAGGTTGCGCTTGGCCTCCTCCGCCGCCGCCTGCGCCTCCGAGCGCAGCTTCTCCGCCGTCTGCTCGGCCAGCTTCTTCTCGCGGATCACCTTCTCGTATTCGGGGTTGAAGCGGTGCTCCTGCAAAATCACCTGCTCCACGATGACGCCCTCGGGCAGGAGTGCCTCCTCCAGCAGCTTGCGCGCGCTCTCCGCCGCCGCGAAGCGCTTGTCCGCCGTGTAGAAGTCCTCCGAGCGCAGCACGTTCAATGCGTCACGCACCAGCGCCCGCGTCGCCGGCCGCACCAGCCGGTTCTCCACGTCCTGCGTCGTGCGCCCCACCTTCTGCATCAGGTGAGGCGCCTTCGCGGGATCGATACGCCAGGCCACCGTCACGTCCACCGCGATGTCGTTACCGTCCACCGTCTTGAACTCGATGTCGTTCGTCCGGCCCTTCTCTCCCTCGACCTTCGCGCTCATCCGCAGGTTCTGCAGCTTCGTCTCGAAGGTGTCCCAGTCCGTGGAGAACGGCGGGAAGAAGAAGTAGGTGGCGCCCGGTGCATACGTCTCCGACTGCACGCCCCGCGAGCCCATCAGCGTGAACTTCCGCGTGAGCACACCCACCTCGTTCGCCTCCGTCGAGTGGCACGCGCACCCCTGCACCACCGGCAGCGCCAACAGCACGAACAACCCCAGCATCCTCAAGTCCATGCGCTTCATGGCGCTCACATCCCCTTCACGTCGAAGCGCCGGAGCGCCGCGTTGAGATCCAACGGGTTCACTCCACTCTCGCCGTCCGTGGGCACGACAATCACCTGCGTGCCGCCCAGCACGTCCGCCATCTTCAGGCCCACCATGTTCTCGCTGCCCGCCCCGCGCAGCGCCGCGTTCTCCAACTCAATGCCCTTGGCCTTGGCCAGCTTCACCACCAGGTCTCCCTCGGCCGCCTTGGTGCGCCGGTACAGCTCCGCCTCCGAGCGCAGCTTCGCCACCTCCGCGTCTCCGCGCGACAGCTCCACCTGCACCGTGGCCTGGCCCACGGCGATGATCTTGTTCTTCTCCGCCTCGGCCTGCGCCGCCGCGGCCTCCGCCATGTTCTTGAAGACCGATTGGTCCTGGATCTTCCGCTGTTCGATCGCCTGCTGGTAGCGCGAGTCGTACCGGTACTGCCGCAGCAGCACGTGCGTCACCTTGATGCCCTTGGACTCCAGCTCCGAGACGAGCAGCTTCTGCGCTTGCGCCACCGCCTTGTCGCGCCGGTCTCCCTTGTAGAAGTCATCCGCGTCCATCTCGCCCAGCGTCCGGCGCAGCACCTGCTCGGCGCGCGGAATCACCGCCGAGTCCTCGTACAGCCGCCCCGGGCCGATCTGCGTCATCACCTTGTACGGATTCTCGATGCGGTAGAGCACCGTGACGTCCGCCGACACCGTGTAGCCCTCGGACGTCTGGATCTTGATGGCCCGCACCACGCGGTGCTCCGCGCCCTCGCCCACCTCGGCGGAGTTGTCCGCCATCTCCAGCACCTGCAGATCCGTGGGGAAGCGGTGCATGCGCTCGGCCCCCGGCGTCACCCAGTGCAGGCCCGGCCCGTACACCTTGTCCCGGATGCCCTTCTCCCCACCCAGGATCACCTGCTTCACCCCGCTCTCGTACGGCCGGATGTAGACGGTGCACACGTTGTACGCGAACAGGCCGCCGAACAGCAGCACGCCCAGGGGCCAGAGCATCCGTATCCGGGGCTGCTTCAGGGCCGCGAGAATCTGATCTCCCGCCTTGCTCATACCTTCTCCTTCGAATTCGAGGACGACCCACCGCTCCGCTCCGGAGACTCCGGCTCGGAGAGCCGCTCGGGCACCGGCGGGACGGACTCGTCCAGGGGCCGGTATGCCTCGAGCTGTTGCTGTTCCACGACCATGTCCCTCACCAGCGTGGTGAGCTGCCGCCGGTAGCGGCGCTCGAAATAAGACTCCTGCATGTCCGGCAGGAAGGGCCCGAAGAGGATGAACGCGAAGGGCAGCGGCTCCATCCAGTCCGGTACCGCCGTCACGGCGATCACCACCGCCGCGGCGATGCCCGCCCCCGTGTAGGCCACGCGCGAGAGCAGATCCCCCCCGCGCCACAGCCCGTATTTGCGCCGCTGCAGCGCGTGGTGCTCGCGCGCCAGCTGGAAGTAGCGCGGCACCGCCACGGTGAAGACGCTGCGCTCCAGGCGCCCCCAGTAACCCGGGTCCACCGCCACCTCGGAGAAGCGCCGGGCCACGTCGGCCAGCGCCAGCCGCGCCTCGGCCAGCAGCTGCGCCTCCACCTCACCGTCCCACTCACCGAACCCGGGCCGGCGCCTCTCCAACCACGTCAGCACGTGCTCGGTGACCTGGGGCAGCCGGAAACGATCGGGATACACGCGGGAGTTCCCCCTCTTGCCGCGCAAGGGGCGGCGCGCCGAGTCTTCCATGTGCGTCCATTCCCACACAATGCCCGGCTGCCCCACGCACCCCCGGGCGATCCGGATCGGACCGAGCGCTCCATCCAGGTGCGCCGGAATGGCGCAGCCGATCTGTCCCACCGCCCTGGATACCCAGCAATTCCGGCCATTTGAGGTTGGCAACGTCCTTGCTCTGGGGAGAGCGCGTGAGGGCGGCCAGAACGGACCGCCCCAGCCTTCGAGGAGGAGCGACCATGGAAGTGCGTTTCTACGGAGTGAGGGGGAGCATCGCGGTGTCGGGGGCGCACGCGGCGAAGATCGGGGGCAACACGTCGTGTCTGGAGGTGGTGAGCCAGGGGCACCGGCTCATCCTCGACGCGGGCACGGGCATCCGGGCGCTGGGCGAGGCGATGATGCGCGAGGGAGACCCGCGCAAGGCCACGCTCTTCTTCTCGCACCTGCACTGGGATCACGTGCAGGGCTTCCCCTTCTTCACGCCGGGCTATCTGCCCACCACGGAGCTGACGCTGTACGGCCCGGGCACGGACGGGGCGCAGGCGCTCGAGTCGGTGCTGGCCAGGCAGATGGAGCCGCCCAACTTCCCGGTGCCGCTGTCCACCATGCGCTCGCGGATGACGTTCGGCTCGGCGCTGCACGGGCGCACGGTGGAGGTGGGGCCCTTCCGGGTGACGCCCTTCGACGCACCGCATCCCCAGGGGTGCCTGGCCTACCGGGTGGAGGCGGACGGCCACAGCTTCGTCTACGCCACGGACATGGAGATCTCCCTGGCCACGTTGGATCCGCGGGTGGCCAAGTGGATGGAGGGCGCGGACGCGCTGTGCCTGGACGCGCAGTACACCCCGGACGAGTACAACGGGCAGAAGGGCATCCCGAAGAAGGGCTGGGGGCACTCCACCATGGTGGACGCGGCGCAGGTGGCCGCGGCGGTGAACGCGCAGCGGCTGTTCCTGTTCCACCATGACCCGGCGCACAACGACGAGCAGGTGGAGAACATGGCCGAGGAGGCGCGCAACCACTTCTCCGCCACCGAGCCCGCGCGCGAGGGCAAGCGCATCGTGCTCGGGGCCGCCTGCGCGTGAGGGGGAGGGGCGCATGGGCCCGCACTGCGGTAGTGTCCCCCTGGACTTCGAGCTTCCCCCCCTCCCCCTCATGGCCTCCACCCCGGACATCAGCCAGGTACTGCTCCCGATCGGCGGGCTCGTCGGACGGGAGATCGATCTCGATGCGTTCCTCCAGACGTTGATGGATCGCATCGCGGTGACGATGCAGGCGGACCGGGGAACGCTGTGGCTGTTGGATCCGGCGCGAGGCGAGCTGTTCTCGAGGGCGGCGCACCTGCCCGAGGTGTCGCAGATCCGGGTGAAGGTGGGCCAGGGCGTGGCCGGCTACGTGGCCGAGCACGGCGAGCCGGTGAACATGCCGGACGCCCGGGGCGAGAGCCGCTTCTTCGCGGACATCGATCGGCTGACGGGCTACCGGACCACGACGATGCTCGCGGTGCCGCTGCGGGACACGGGGGGCACCATCTACGGCGTGCTCCAGGTGCTCAACCGGCGCGGAGGCGGGCGCTTCACGGATGACGACGTGGAGCGGCTGATGGCCATCGCGGTGCAGGTGAGCCACGCGCTGCAGAGCACGAGCCTGTACCAGGAGCTCCAGCGGGCGAAGGATCAGCCGCAGGCGCCGGTGGGCTACTTCTTCAACCGGATCATCGGCGAGTCCGAGCCGCTCAAGGTCATCTACCGGCTCATCCAGAAGGCGGCGCCCACGGACGCCACGGTGCTGCTGCGGGGCGAGAGCGGGTGCGGCAAGGAGCTGTTCGCACGGGCGGTACACGTCAACGGGCCGAGGCGGGACAAGCCGTTCGTGAAGGTGGACTGCGCGGCGTTGCCGGCGTCGCTGATCGAGAACGAGCTGTTCGGCCACGAGAAGGGAGCCTTCACGGGGGCGGATCACCGGGTGCCGGGCAAGTTCGAGGCGGCGGATGGCGGCACGGTGTTCATCGACGAGATTGGCGAGCTGCCGCTGCCGGTGCAGGGCAAGCTGCTGCGGGTGCTGCAGGACCGGGAGTTCGAGCGGGTGGGCGGCACGCAGACGATCAAGGTGGACGTGCGGATCGTGGCGGCGACGAACCGGGATCTGGTGAAGATGGTGTCGGAGGGGAAGTTCCGGGAGGACCTGTACTACCGCATCAAGGTGGTGGAGCTGGTGCTGCCGCCGCTGCGCGAGCGCGGTGGGGAGGACATCGAACGGCTGACGCGGCACTTCATCGCGGCATCGGCGAAGCGGCACCGGCTGCCATTGCCGAGGCTGAGCGGGGTGGCGCTGGATCGGCTCAAGCGCTACCGGTGGCCGGGCAACGTGCGCGAGCTGGAGAACTGCATCGAGAGCGCGGTGGTGCTGTGCGAGGGGGAGATCCTCGAGGAGCACCTGCCCCTGCCCAAGGTGGTGAGCGCGGCACCGGCTCCGGTGGAGTCTGGTGAGACGGTGACGGAGATCGGCACCGGGGAGCTGCTGCCCCTGGCCGAGGTGGAGAAGCGGCACATCCTGCGAGTGCTGGACTCGGTGAAGGGGAACCGGACGGCGGCGTCGAAGGTGCTGCAGATCGGCCGCAACACGCTGGGACGGAAGCTCAAGGAGTACGGGATCGCGGACGAGGGCTGAGCCCCGTTCACCCGTCCCTCCCAACAATCTTCATCCCGGCGAACCAACAACCCCTCTCCCCTCGGGAGAGGGACGGGGTGAGGGTATCGAAGTCCCCGGGTTGGCTCGTGGCGGCTTCTGCCGTGATGGTGACGCCGATTCAGCGTGCCAGAATCTGGTGTTCGTTCAGGGCTTCGCCCCGGGTGATGTGCCGTAGTGTCGGCAAGGGAAAGCTCTACAAGCCAGATTCCGTCAGTCCATCGCAGATCCGCAGAGCCTCTCCTGAGGCGCAGTACACTCGGATTCAACTCAGGGCTCTCGATACCCTCACCCCGTCCCTCTCCCGAGGGGAGAGGGGAAGTTCCTCGCCATTGACCAACGATTGACCAACGATCAGGTGTGCGGCATCGCGGACGAGGGGTAGCCCCGATGCCCGGGCCTATGGCGCACGAACGGGCCGCCCTACCGCCCTCTTGGCGCTCTCCCCACTCGTCCTCATCCATGAATGATGAGCCGGAGGGATTCCATCGCCACGAGGTGAACACCAGGAGGGATATCGCCGGCAGAGGCCGGCACGCTGGTTGCCCTCGCTCGCCCTGCTGCTGGTCGTGGGACTGGGCGTGGCGCTCACCGGTGGCCTGCTCGTGTTTGCCCAGAGAGCGCTTCACGGACAGGAGCAGGAAGCCCTTGCCCAACAGACGGCTCGCGCTCGTGAACTGGCTTCCGGACTCGGCTCCCAGCTCCAGGCCGCGGAGCAGCTCCTCGACTCCCTGGCTTCGCTCTCGGGTCCCCTCCGGGAGCGGCAGGAGATCGAGGCGCTGCTCCACCGGATGCTGGCCTCCGCTCCGAAGCACGTGATCCATGGGCTCGGGGTGTGGTTCGAGCCCGGCCAGTTCGCGCCCGGCGTGCACTACATGGGCCCCTACATCCACCAGGACCAGGTCCTCTCCTACCAATGGTCCACCGCCGTCTATGACTACCCCCGCCAGGACTGGTACCAGCAGGCATGGCGGCGGGGCGAGCAGATCTCCATCACCGAGCCCTACTTCGACATGGGACAGACGTACGTGTCCCTGACGCGGGCCTTCTTCGACGACCAGGGCCGGCAGCGGGGTGTCGTGAGCGTGGATCTCATCCTCCCCTTGGTGGGAGAGGTGGTCCGTCAGGCCAATGTCTCTCCCACGGAGTCCCTCTATCTCGTCAGCCCCCACGGCCTGCTCATCGCTCACCCGAGGGGGGAGGAGCTCCTCACCTGGGCACGCGGGCGCGGACGCTCCCCGCGCAGCCTGGCCGAGCTCACACTCGAGGACCTGCGAACGTGGGAGCACGCGCACGGATTGGACCGAGGATGGTGGACTACCCAGGTGAGCGTCCCGAATTCCGGCTGGAGGGTGTTCGCCTCGACGAAGGAAGACACGCTCTTCTCGGACGTCCACCACCAGCGGTCGTTCCTGGTGGCCCTGGGCGTGCTGCTCTGGATGGGGCTGGGAGCGAGCGGCATCGTCATGGCCCGCTCGGAGAGGACCCGGGCCCTGATCCGCACGCTCGCCGAACGCCAGCGCCAGGAAGAGGAGCGGCTGCGGCTGCTCGCCCAGGTCCAGCGGCGCTCGGCGGAGCTCCAGGCCGTCATCGAGAGCATGGTCGAAGCCGTCGTCGTGGTCGGCACCGAGGGACGCGTCACCCTCGCCAACCGGGCCGCGCTGACGCTCTTCGGGAAAGCCTCATCCGCGGGCAGTGAGCTCGACACCTCGTATTGGGCGCATCCCCCCCAGGGGTTGGATGGGCAGGAGCTGGCCTTCGACACCCTGCCCCTCGCCCGGGCCTTGAGGGGAGAGCAGGTGAACGACTCCGAGCTCGTCATCACCCAGCCCCCGCAGAACCGGAAGCGCATCCTGCGGGTGAACGCCGCCCCCATCCGGGACGAGTCGGGCCGTGTCGTGGCCGCCGTGACGGTGTCTCGCGACATCACCCAGGCCGTCGAATTGGAGCGCCTCCAGAGCGAGTTCGTGAAGATGGCCGCGCACGAGTTGAAGACGCCCCTGGCGGTGATGAAGTCCTTCGCCCAGCTCGCCTGCCGGACGGCGCATCCGGCCCCCGCCCTGCGCCGGTTGCTCGAGGGCATCAGCCGGGGCGCGGACCGGATGGACCGCGTGGTGCGCACGTTGCTGGATGCCTCCCAGCTCCAGCTCGGCCGGTTGCACTTCGAGAAGACGGAGCTGCGTCTGCGCGCGCTGGTGGAAGCCGCCGCCGCGAGCACCGCCGCCCACCATCCGAGCCACCCCATCCACATGCGCCCGGGACCGGACGCGTGGGTGCTGGGCGATCGGGCGCGGCTGGAGCAGGTGCTCACCGAGCTGATGGACAACGCCGCGCGCTACTCGGCCGCGGGAACCCCCGTGGAGGTCTCCCTCCATGTGGAGGGAGAGGAGGTGGAGATCTCCATCCGGGATGAGGGCATTGGCATCTCGGAGGAGCAGCGGGAGCGGCTCTTCGAGCGTTTCTACCGCCCCCACGCGGGGACGCCCCATGACCGCGGTGGAATGGGCCTGGGGCTGTACCTCTCACGAGGCATCCTCCTGCTCCACGAAGGCCAGGTGGAGTTGGAGAGCCGGGAGGGCGAGGGCACTCGCGTGCGCATCCGCCTTCCCAGGCTCCCCGAGCAGCAGCCCGCCCCCGAGGTGGTCTCGATGCAGGATCGAGAGCCCCTGGGCGCGGACCTGGGTGCATGACCTGCGCAGGCCTCTGCCTCAGAAGGTCAGGATGGCGCCCGTCTCGATGCCCAGCGAGGTGCGCTCCGCCTCGAAATTCGGCGCGTCCGCCGCCTGCAGCCGGTGGTGCGACTGGAAGAGGAAGCCCTCCAGCACGAAGGCCAGCAGGCGGTGGGGCTTGATCTCATAGCCCACGCGCACCGTGCCGTTGTGCAGCATGCCCGGACCGGTGCCCGTGAGGGTGGCGCCGCCCGTGGCGGGCGTGTCGTAGCTGGGCACCACCTTCGAGGGATCGAGCACCTTCTGATAGCCCGCCATGCCGTAGACGGCATGAATCCCCGTCAGCACCTGGCGGACCGAGACGTAGCCGCCGAGCTCCTGCACGTCCGTGGCGGCACGGCCCTGCGCCAATGACAGCACGCCCAGGTTGGCGGTGTTCTGCCCGAAGTTGAGCTCCACCCGGATGTTGGTGTTGTCGGAAGGCGTCAGCTCGGAGAAGAGCGTGGCGCCAAAGGCGGCGGCGTAGCGCTCGTCCGGGGCCCCGAAGTTGAAGGGAATCCGCGTGGCGATCGCCGAAACACCGGCCCGGCTCTTGCCGAACTTGTAGGTGCCTCGCACCGCCAGGGTGGGCAGGGCACCAATCTCGAAGCCCGCGTCCTTGGGCGTGACGTTGGGAGCGGGAAAGCCCACCGCCGCGCCCAGCTCGAAGCTCGGCGTGGTGTAGAAGTATTTGAACTGCTGGCGCATGAAGCCGCTGTTGCCCGACTGGAAGAGCCCACCCACCAGGTTGATGCCGTGCGGATTGATGGGGGCGTGCAGATCCCAGTCCTGCCCCAGGGCCACGCTGTGGCCGGGAGCGATGGTGTAGTCCACGCGCGCGATGCGCAGCCGGGGCAGGCTGGCCACGGTGGGCGTGGCCTTGGCGAAGTCGATGAAGTCGATTTCGACCTGCGCCCTCAGGGGTCCCTTCTCGTTGAGCCAGAAGCCCAGGCGCGACTGCGCCACCTGGAAGGTATGACGGGCCTGGTCCGGGAGGTTGGAGATGACGGGGTTGCCCGCGGCGGTGACGGCGGACTCGTTGGGCTGGCTGAAGGACTCCATCGCCCCGGTGGCCGCCACGAAGCGAGGGGTGAGGATGCCGTAGAACCGGAAGATGTTCTCGTCGTCGTTGTCGGCGGCGGGAGCTGGCGGGGCAGCCGGGGGCGGCGTCGGAACCGGGGCGGGCTGCGTGGCGGACGGCGGGGTGGCGTCACCCGTGCCGGGGGTGGGGGTCTGGGCCAGTGCGGTGGTGGCCGAGCAGAGTCCCCCCGAGACGATCAGTACGGCAAGTCGAGCATTCTTCATGGCTTCCCTGGGGTTGGGGTCAATGGGTGCCTGGACGCTGCGAACGCAACGTCCGTACCATAGAACCCGCACTCTGACCGGCCCACGCTGTCGCACCGCGTCCAGTGTGGATTCGTAACCTTTGTTACGGTCGGTAACAGCGCCCCCGGAGCGCCCCTTTGGGGCAAAGCACCCCCGAGGGGCAGATTGCCTCAGCCCGCGAGCACCCAGGCGGAGACCACCGTGAGCCCTCCGGCCAGCGCGAACAGCTTCCAGGCCCGCCGTGCCAGCACCGTGCCCGTGCCCTCGCCCGCGTTGCCCAGGATGACCATGGCCGGGCCTCCCTGCTTCCCCCGCAGCTCGTACACGCCCGGTACCGGCCCCCGCCGCAGCTCGCCCACCACCAGGCACTCCTCGCCGAGCCGCCCCACCCGCTCGTACGAGAGCGACTCCTCCACCACCTGGCCCTCCGCCGGCACGCCGGTGCCCGTCTCCGCCAGGGGTTGGCTCACCTGACAACGGAGGATGCGCACCGGCGCCAGCAGCAGCTCCGGCGAGAAGCTCACCGCCGCCTCCGCCCGCTCTCCCCTCACCCGCATCACCGGCGCGTACGCCCGCTCCATCGACAGCAGCGGACCCTTGCTCCCGTCCGGCATGACGCCGCGCAACTCCGCCTCGTAGAAGGCGCACACCACGCCGCCTGGGGACGTCACCTGCTCGCTCGATGCCAGCCGGCCCCGGTACACGCCCCACCCCGGCGAGCGCCCCGCGCGCAGCTCCGCCACGCCCTCGTCGATGCTCCGGGGCGCCTCGGCCCGCAGCGCATCCGCGCGCACCCAGATCCGCGAGCCCAGCACCGCCAGCCCCGCCGCCACCACCAGCAACGCCAGACCCAGCCCTTCCCCGAGCTTTCCCGGGGACACCCACATGAAGGGACCGGCCCGGTAGCGCAGCGCGACGAGCGCGAAGAGCCCCGCCAGCAGCCCGAACCACGCCATCGGCCAGCGCGGCATGAAGGCCCGGGCGTCCTTGCGGCCAAAGGCGAACGCCGCGACCACCAGTGCACCCAGGCCCGCCGCGTACAGCGGGGCGAATGCCCACCGCAAGTCCATGGCTCCCCCTCGACCCGGAGTCCACACCACGGCTCGCGCTCACGGATGGACCGCGGCCCGGCCAAAGGTGGAGATGCATCCCGCCTTCGGCAAGAGCACACCGGGCGCAGACTCCCGTGCACCCCCGGACGCGGACTCGTCCTCCAGGACGAGGCCTCCCGTCACTCCTGTTGGGTTTCCGCCACCTTGTCGGTGTGCGCGGACTTCTTCGTCTGGATGCCCCGCACCACCACGTCGTCGAAGGTGCAGACCAGGTTGCGGCACCCCACCGCCACCTTCGCCGAGCTCCCCGGGAATCCCGCCAGGAACCGGGTCACGAAGGGCTCGGAGGCGCCGTTGAGGTACGCGGTCGCCTCCACGCCGCTCTTCTTCTTCTTCAACTGCAGCTTCACGCGGAAGGGTTGCGAGGGCACGGGCGTCTCGTCCTGCAACAAGCTCTCCGCGTCCTGTGCGCTGTTGCCCGCGACGACCTCTCCCTCCGGGGTGGTGTACTTCCAGCCCAGCCGCATGCCCGCTTCCGGGATGGCGAAGACAGACACCTGCAGGCCCGTGACGCGGTAGGACAACTCGGCGAAGTGCTGCGCGTCCGGCTCCTGGACGTAGCCCTTGTCCAGCGAGGTCACGCTCATCTGAGCCTCGACGGAGAGATCGTCGCTGGAGAAGTAGCGGTGGGCCAGGTACGTGCGAGGAATCAACTGCTCATCGTTGGTCTCATCGCCGCCCTGGATGACGTGGAGCCGCCCGTTCTCCAGCTTCCACGTTCCCGCGTGGGCATTCAGCTCCTCCTTGCCCTCCAGGAAGTCCACCCGCAACCGCACCTTCCCGTCCGTCTGGTCCTCCATCCTCGAGAACACGAACAGATCCCCATCCGTGTTGGCCGGCCACGGCTTGCCCGAAGCCACCCACCGGGGAAACACCGAGCCGAGCACCACCTTTCCGGTGGTCCCCTGGTAGAGGGTCACCGGACCCCACACCTGCCTCGCCCCGGCGAAGATCACCATCAGCCCGCCCAGCACCGTGAGCACCGCCCGCACCGTGCGCCAGCCCGACCGCAGCCGGCTGTGCACCGGGCTCAGCTCCTCCCGGGCCCGCAGTGCCCCCGGAGGCATCGAGGTGCTCGACACGAGCCCCTCCAGCGCCTGGCACAGCTCGGCGGCCTTCGGGTAGCGGGCCTCGGGCTCGTTCTCCAGCAGCCGCGCCACGATCTCATCCACCCGCGCGTCCAACCCCTGCACGCGCTCGGACGGCAGCTTGAAGCGCCCCACCGGAATCTCGCCGGTGAGCATCTCGTAGAGCACCACGCCGAACGAGAACAGATCCGCCCGCCCATCCACGTTCTTCGCGTCCCGGCGCTGCTCCGGGGCCATGTAGTTGAGCGTCCCCATGGCCACCGACGTGGCGGTGAGCTGCAGCCGCGAGTCCGGCCGGCGGATGCCCGCGAGGCCGAAGTCCGCCACCTTCACGAGCCCGCGTCCGTCCAGCAGGATGTTCTCCGGCTTCAGGTCGCGGTGGATGATGTCCTTGTCGTGCGCGCTCTCGATGGCCCGCGCCACCTGCAGCGCCACGCGCAGGGCCTCGGGAGGCGACAGCTCGCGCATCACGTCGCGCAGCGAGCGCCCCTCCACGTACTCCATCACGAAGTAGTAGTGGTCCCCCGCCACCCCGCGATCGATGATCTGCACGATGTTGGGGTGGTTGAGCGCCGCGAGCGCCGTGGCCTCCTTGTCGAAGCGCGTGACGAACTCGGGATCCTTCGCCAGCCGCGGCGGCAGGATCTTCACCGCCACCATGCGGTGCAGCGACTTCTGCCGGGCCAGCCACACCTCGCCCATGCCTCCCCGGCCCAGCACGCGCACCAGCTCGTAGCCCGGCAGCTCCACCGCGCCACCCAGGGACGTGTTCTCCGCTTCCTGTCCCCGCAGCTCCAGCGCCGTCCCCACCGCGGGCACGGGCAACGACGGGCGCACCAGCGTGGGCGCGGACAGCACGGGCTCCAGCTCGGAGGGAGACGCGGTCCGCACCGGGAAGCGGGCACCACAAGCACACGCCACCTCGTGACCATCCGCGAGGCCGCTCACGTCGTGCACGCGCGCACAGCTGGGGCAGTTCAAGGTCTTCATCGCTGGGAGTTGGTGATCTCCAACCCGAGGACGCGGAACGCCTGGACGCCCTTCTCCTTGCCCTTGACCTGGGTGACGGGCATGGGCTCCACCTCGAAGCCGGTGCCCGCCTTGAGCACGGTGCTCTGGTTGGCCACCACCTCGCCACCCCGGGCCAGGCCGCACAGGCGCGAGGCCGTGTTCACCGTGTCGCCAATGGCGGTGAACTCATGGCGCTCGGTGCTGCCCATGTAGCCCACGACGGCCTGGCCGGTGTTCACGCCAATGCCCACCTCGATGGGCCGCTTGCCCGCCGCCATGCGCGAGCCGTTGAGCACCTCCACCGCGTCCTGCATCTCCAGCGCCGCGCGCAACGCCCGCGCCGGATCGTCCGTGTGCGGCGAGGGAGGGCCCCACACCGCCATCACGCAGTCGCCGATGAACTTGTCCAGGTTCCCCTCGTGGCGGAACACCACGCCCGCCATCAGGGTGAAGAACTCGTTGAGCATGGACACCACCTCCTGCGGAGACTCGTTCTCCGACAGGGTGGTGAAGCCACGGATGTCCGCGAACAGGCACGTCACTTCCGCCAGCCGGCTCTGCCGCAGGTCTTCCGTCTCGCCGCGGATCACCGCCTCGGCCACCGCGCGCGACAGGAAGCGGCTGAGCTCGGCGCGGGTGATGGCCTCGGCCTGGATCTGCTCGCCCAGCGCCGCGTTCTCCAGGGCAATGGCCGCCTGCGCCGCGATGCCCGAGAGGATGGTCAGATCCTTCTCCGAGAAGGCGTTGGTCTGCTGGCGCGAGTCCAGGAACAGCACCGCCTCCAGCTTGCCCTTGGCCAGCAGCGGCACCGCCATGGCCGAGCGGATGCCCTGCGCCACGATGCTCTCCGAGGAGGAGAAGCGCTCGTCGATGATGGCGTCCGCGGTGAGCACGCCCTTCTTCGTCTCGGCCACCTTCTGCAGCACGGTGTCGGAGACCATCACGTTGGGCTGGCTGCCCTGCCGGTGCTTCATCGCCACGGCGTTGAACTGGCCGTCCGCGCCCGGCTTGAGGATGACGCCATGGTCCGCCGCCAGCAGTTGGAAGGCCACCGAGAGGATCTGCTCGAAGAGGTCCGCCTGTTTGCCCTGCTGGCTCACCTGGCGGTGGAACTCGTAGGCGATGCGCAGTTTCTCGTATTCGCGCTTGAGGGTGGCCAGCTCCTGGATCTGCTCGGCGGGCCGGAAGTTCTGCGGCACCTGCTGATCCATCTGCGCGAGGAACGCGGGGATGGAGTGCGACTGCGCCACCACCGTCACCCGGGGCGCGGCCCGTCCCGGAACGGAGCTGGGGCCCGGCACGGGTGGAGCGGAGGCCGCCACCGGCTCCCCGGTGTGGAAGACGAGCTTCGAGGTGCCCAGGCTGATCTCATCCCCGTCCCGCAGCCGCAGCTCCGCCACGCGCCGCCCGTTGACGAACGTGCCGTTGGACGAGCCCAGATCCCGCAGGATGAAGTCGCGCCCCATCCGCTCGATGGTGGCGTGCTCCTTGGATACCTCGCGGTCCACCAGCCGCACCGTGTTGGACGGATGACGGCCCAGGGTCGTCATCTCTCCGAGGGGGTAATCCCCGGTCGTTCCATCCGGGAACCGCCCCTTGAGGTGCGGCCCCCGCGGGTTGAGGGACTTTGCGGATTGGGTGGAACCTTGACTCACGCGCGAGACCTCGACGGTCCGGACTTCGACGGAACCGGCGGGACACTACCAGAGCCGGTGGAGCGCCGGAACGGCCACGGACGCCCGCCTGGAAGGCCGCTTCAGGGAACCGAAACCGGGTTTTGCGGGGCTGGCGGAGTCTCGGAACGGGACGCCCGGCTGCCGAACGGCAGGGGGTTCTTGAAGGCGATGCCAATGGATGGGTACAGGGTGACCCCCCCCAGATCGCGCCGCTGTCCGAAGACGACGGGGCGGCAGTCGGTGTAGCCGCCGGTGAGCTCGGCATAGAGGTGGACGTACCTGAAGCCCAGGGCGAAGCCCACGCTGGCGCCGTAGAAGTGGCTGGACACCTCGGCCGGCAGGGACAGATCGAAGCCCGTCACGTCCTGGCCGGACTGGGCGGCGTCCACCAGCCGCGAGTCCAGCGAGGTGCGGCTGTAGATGTACTTGGGGGCCGCGTACACCTTGAAGATGTCTCCCAGGTCCATGCTCAGGTAGACGGGGACCTCCAGGTCCCAGCGGGAGAAATCGTCGATCTTCACGATCTCCAGCGCGTCCAGGACGGGGCTCTTGAAGACGTGGCGCGAGTAGCCCACGCCGATGGCCAGGTCATACGACTTGCGCTGGTAGTCCGGCAGGAGGGAGTCGTCGGGATCGCCGCCGTGCGCCAGACGCACCTTGCCGTCAAAGCGCAGGGAGGTGGTGCTCAGGCGCAGGCCCAGATCCAGGGTGTTGGACTCCAGCAGGCCGGTGCGGATCATCAGCTCGTTGGCCGGACCGGGAGGGGCCACCGCCAGCGCCATGCCCACCCCGAGCAGCCGCTGGGCCTCCGCCTCCTCCAGGTGGTAGGGCTGGCCGGAGTCGATGGTGTCCCGGATCGCCTTGCCATGGATGATGCCCTCATTCAGCAGCGAGCCGAGCTGGCCCACCGGGGCGAAGACGCCCATCGCGCCGGAGACCTGGAACTGGCCCCGGGTGAGCGGCTTCGCCGTTTGCATGGTGGACAGGGTCGAGGCACAGCCAGTGGCCGTCAGCAGGGCGAGCAGGGGAAGGAGTCTCATGGGGGGTGGCACGATACGCCGCGGGTTGTCGGGTTGTCAGGCCCCCCGGCCATTCGTTCCTTCCTCTCAGGCCACCCTCGCTGTTAAGGGAGCCCCGTGCGAATCAAGCAGAAGCCCGAGGATTTCTCCGTCAAGGAGTCGTACCGCTTCGACGAGGTGCCGAGCGGCCGCCACCGCGTCTACCTGATGGACAAGCAGAAGCTGTCCACCTTCGACGCGGCGGACCGTATCCGCGACGCCTTCGGCCTCAGGCCCGGCTCCATCTCCTACTGCGGCCTGAAGGACAAGCAGGGCCGCACCGAGCAGCTCATCGCGGTGGATGGGGCGGACGTGGACATGCAGGACCCTGATCTGCGCCTGAAGTACCTGGGGCGCACGGATCAGCCGCTGTCGGCCGCCAACATCACCTCCAACCGCTTCGCCGTCACCGTGCGCATGCTGACGGAGGAGTCCATCGGCCCGCTCAACCTCGCCGCCGCGGAGATCAACCGCCTGGGCGTGGTGAACTACTTCGACAGCCAGCGCTTCGGCTCGCTCAAGCACGGCCAGGGCTTCATCGCCAAGGATCTCATCCGCGGTGACTTCGAGGCCGCGCTGCGCAACTACCTCGCCCAGCCCTCGGAACTGGACCGCAGCGAGGACGCCAAGGTGAAGGCCTTCTGGCGCGAGAACTGGGGCCGGTGGGACGCGCGCGTGCCCTTCGAGGGCAGCCGCAAGTACCACCGCATCCTCAAGTCCCTGCGCGAGCACCCCGGCGACTACCTGCGCGCCTTCCTGCAGATCGACGCGTCCTACCGCGCCATGCTGCTCTTCACCTACCAGAGCTACCTCTGGAACGAGGGCGTGCGGCGCTACCTCCAGCTGCTGCTGCCTCGCGAGAACCTCTTCCCCCTGAAGTACCAGGCGGGCACCCTGCTCTTCCACCGCGACGCGGACCTCGAGGTGCTCGAGACGCTGCGCAATTCCACCTTCCCGCTGCTCGCCCCGGACAGCACCTTCGAGGATCCGAAGGTGAAGCAGGCCGTGGACTGGGTGCTCGGCCGCGAGAAGCTGAAGCTGGAGGATCTCCGCGTCGAGGAGGCCCGGCGGATGCTCTTCTTCAAGCACGAGGAGCGCCCCACCGTCGTCATCCCGCACAAGCTCGTCATCGGCCGCGTCCAGAACGACGACCTCAACCGGGGCTACCTCAAGGTCAACATCGCCTTCACCCTGCCCCCCGGCGCCTACGCCACCCTCGTCATCAAGCGGCTCTTCCACTTCGAGTACGCGGAGGACTCCGCTCAGCAGATCCGCGAGTCCTGGCGCGCGCCCGTCGAGGACCGGGACGGCGAGCGGGAGTCCGGCGACACGGCCTTCGCGCCCCGGGGGCCCCGCAAGGCTCCCGGCTCCACGCCTCCCGTGTCCGGCCCCAGGGGAGGACCCAAGGCGGCTCCCACGGCGGGCCCCCGGGCCGCCCGGCGCACCCCGGCTCCGGAGGGCGCCCCCTCCCCCGGCAGGCGGACCCAGGCCCCCAAGTCCCAGGAGCACCGCCCCTCCCAGCCCTCGGCCGGATTCCTCGAGCGCCAACGGCAGAAAAAGGACGCCAAGGATCAGGCCCGGCGCGAGCAGGCGGCCAAGCGCCCGGAATCACGGAAGAAAAAGTGACAGGGGCCGCCGATTTTCGCGGCGGTGCAATCGGGCGGGACATGTTCCGTAGACCTGGGCGTGAACGCTCTCTCCCTCAACGCAGCAAACGTCGCGGACCTCGCCCGGGCCATCGGCATGCTGATGGCCGATGACGCTCCGGCCACTCCCTGGAAGGCGGATGTGGCCGCCGCGCGGCGCGGGGACCCGTCGGCCTTCGAGTCGCTCGTGCGCAGCGTGCAGCGCCCGGTCTATGGCCTGGCCCTGCGCCTGCTCGCCAACGAGGCGGAGGCCTCCGAGATCGCCCAGGAGGCCTTCCTCCGCGCCTACCAGAACCTCCACAAGTACGACGACTCGCGCCCCTTCGATCTCTGGGTGATGGCCATCACCCGCAACCTGTGCCTGGACCTGCTGCGCCGGCGCACCAAGGTGAAGACGGAGGAGCTCGAGTCCATGAAGGAGGTCCTCCCCAGCGGAGAGGCCTCGCTCGAGGACGGCGCCATCGCCCGCCAGGAGCGCCAGTCGCTCGAGGCGGCGCTCGCCACCCTGTCCGCCGACGACCGGGAGGTGCTGGCGCTCTACTACGTCCAGAAGCGCACCACGAAGGAGATCGCCCAGGTCCTGGGCTGCGCGCCCGGCACCATCATGGCGCGCCTGTTCCGGGCCCGGGAGAAGCTCCGCAAGCAGATGAGCACGGAGGAGCCGACATGACGCCCACGCCCATCGAGTGCCCGGACCTCGAGGTGCTCTTCACGGAGCTGGAGGCCGGCGAAGGTCCCGCCCTGGAGCACGCCGGGCATTGCCCGCTGTGCACCGCCATCATCGAGGAGCACCGGCTGCTGGAGAAGGATCTGTGCCGGCTGGCGGATCCGCTCCCCCCGCCGGACCTGGTGCACAAGGTGATGGCGCGGGTGGCCGCCGAGCCCACGCCCGTGCGCCGCGAGCTGTGGACGGGCCTGTCCATCCTCGGGGCCTCGCTGATGATGGGGCTCGGGTTGCTGCTCACCAGCGACGCCGCCCTGAGCGGGCTGGGCAAGACGATGGCCCGCACCCTGGTGGGCGGCACGGCCTTCACCGAGGCCCTGATGAGCGGAGTCCACGCGCTGTGGAGCACCGCCGCCGGCCCGCTGGTCGCCCTGGTCGCCTTCGTCATCCTCTCTTCCGTGTTCGGTCTCAAGCGGCTGGTCCGCAACGGTCCCACCCCTTCTCAAGCGTGAGTGTCGCCATGAAACCCTTCAATACCCGGGGCCTGCTGCTCTCCGCCGCCCTGCTCGCCTCGCCCCTCGCCCTCGCCCAGACGCAGGACACCGATACGCAGGCCGAGGACCTCATCAGCGTCCATGCCCGCGGCTCGCTGAAGGACGTGCTCCAGGAGCTCTCCGAGGAGGGCGGGCTCAACCTGGTGCTCATCGGCCCGATGGACGCTCCCGCCGAGGTCTACCTCAATGGCGTCAGCGCCCGGCAGGCGCTGCGCACCGTGGCTCGCGCCCACTCGCTGCAGCTGGAGGAGAACGACGGCATCTTCACGGTGCGCTCCAAGGGTGCGGAAGCAGCCCAGGGCAGCGCGGTGGCGGCCCCCGTGCCTCCGGTTCCTCCCATGCCCGCCGTGGCTCCCCCTCCGCCCATGCCCCAGCACGACGCGGACGAGGTGGCCGAGAACGCCGTGGACGAGGACGAGGTGAAGGAGCGCATTCGCAAGAAGATGAAGGAGGCGCGGAAGGCCAGCAACGGCTCACGTGACGTGGTGGCCCGCGGCCGCTCCATCGAGGTCAAGGAGGGCGAGTCGGTGGACAGCGCCGTCGTCTACGGCGGCAACCTGACGGTGAAGGGCCACGTGGACGACGACGCGGTCGTCTTCGGCGGCAACCTGGAAATCAACGGCCACGTGGAGGGAGACGCTCACGCCTTCGGCGGCAACGTGGTGCTCGGCCCGGGCGCCGTGGTGGAGGGAGACGTCTCGTCCTTCGGCGGCGCCGTCATCAAGCAGGACGGAGCGCGCGTCGAGGGCAGCACCGAGTCCTTCGGCGGCGCGAAGCTCGGCAAGGTGATCTCCGGCGAGCTGAAGAAGGCCAAGCACGCGCACGCCGACCATGACGAGCAGGAGGAGCGGGACAGCGGCGGCGGCTTCGCCGGCTTCCTCATCCAGTTCGCGGTGATGTTCGGGCTGGGCTTCCTGGGACAGATGCTCTTCCCGGCGCGGATGAAGGCGCTGGCGGAGGACATCCAGACGAAGCCGCTCGCGGGCGGATTGGTGGGACTGGCGGGGGTGGTGGCGCTGATTCCCGCGGCCATCCCGCTGTTCGTGGTGTCCATCGTCCTGGCGGTGACGATCGTCGGCATTCCGGTGGCGGTGGCGCTGTGGATGCTCCCGCCCCTGGCGGCGGCGGTGGGCTTCACGGCGGTGGCGAGCAGCATCGGCACGCGGCTGCCGGTGATGCGCGGCCGCAAGACGCAAGCGATGGTGATGGCGCTGGGGCTGCTGCTCCTGCTGGTGGTGGGACGGATTCCGGTGCTGGGACCGCTGGTGATCGTGGCGGCGGTGCTGGTGGGCTTCGGCGCGGTCCTCCGTACCCAGCTCGGACGCCGCCCGCGGGGCATGCCGGAGCCCATCATCTCGGATCACATCCCGGTCTGATCAGCGGGGCGGGAAGACGGGCAGTACCTCACGGGGGGCGGCACGAGGCGCGGGGGCGCTTCGGTCCGCCCCCCGGAGTTTTTCATGACCAGCCGCCCCCCACTTGCCAGCCACCTGCGCAGAGGAAGCCACAACTCACTGGCGCTGAATTCGGCAGTTCAAGTGCCGCGTGGCACTGACAATCACAAACATAGAATTTCTCACACAATGAAAGACAAAAGCTCAATGTTGCTTCCCAGATAAGCCGCAGCACCAGAAGACCCCTTTCCCCAGAGATGGCACAGAGCAACCTTGTCGGGAATCCGCGAAAGGAAAGCGCGATGAACCGAAGAGGAATGTGCCGAACAGTATTGATGGGGATGCTGGTCACTGCAGGCACGGCGCTGGCTGGCCCAGTGGATCTGTACAGGCTGTACAGCGACGGTGCCACGGATCACTTCTACACAACGAGTTTAGACGAGGCGCTCCGCGCAGCGTCCTACTATGGCTACACCTACGAAGGTGTTTCCGGCAAATGCTTGTCCACCCAAGAATCGGGAACGGTTCCGCTGTACCGCCTATACAGTTATTCAGGCCGTGATCATTTCTACACGACCTCATGGCAGGAGCGGGACATCGCCATTGCCTCGCATGGCTACACCGATGAAGGCGTCGCCTGCTACGTCTATTCATGGAATCAGACAGGGACGTGCCCTTTCTATAGACTCTACAAGAGTCGTGGCAGCGATCACTTCTACACCCTGTCCTGGCAGGAAACCTTGAACGCTGCCCGCCATTATGGCTACACCTACGAGGGAACTGCGGCATACATCTTCCCACAAACTCCTGGTTCGTGCCCTTATTAGGCAACAAGTCCTTGCTTGTCTTTGCCGCCCTGCCACTGAGTCATGACCTGCAGCACCGCCTCTTGGAGCGCTGCGGTGCACAGGTGGGTGAGCTACGAGTGGCCCGAATCGGACATCATCTGTAGGAACGCGGCGCGACTCGGGTAGCACACCAGTGGCGCCGCGTCCTCCATCCCCTCCTCTGCGCGTCCGGACCAGGACAGCATCCACCACCCGACACGGGTGCTGACGCACCGCGCCAGCCTGGAGAGAAGCCGGGGTACCAACCTCCATCACCCGGTCTGTCATCTCCTCCACCGAGTGAGCGGGCGGGAGTGCCGAGTGTCCTTTGACCGCCCGGGCCGGCTGGGACATTGTCCGCGCACCCTATGCGTCGCCTCCCAGATGCCGCCGCGCGCGGCAAGTCCATCACCCTGGACCTCGAGGGTGAGACGGTCCCCGCCGTCGAGGGCGAGCCGGTCGCGTGCTCGCTCATCGCCACCGGTGAATCCGTGCTCGCCCGCTCCATCAAGTACCACCGCGCCCGTGGGCCCTACTGCTTCTCCGGCGCGTGCTCGCATTGCCTCATGCGCGTGGACGGCGTGCCCAACGTCTACACCTGCCGCACCCCGGCCCGCGCCGGCATGAAGCTGGAGCGGCAGAACGCCTACCCCTCCGCGAAGGTGGACGTCTTCGAGGCGATCGACTGGTTCTTCCCCAACGGGTTGGATCACCACGAGATGTTCGCCGGCGTGCCCGTGGCCGAGCAGGTGATGGCCAAGGTGGCGCGCCAGCTCGCGGGCCTCGGACTGCTGCCGGCCTCCCCCGCTCCCGAGCGCATGCCCGTGCAGACGCTGCGCACGCGCGTGGCATTGGTGGGCGGTGGCGCGGCGGGCCTGGCGGCGGCGCAGGTGCTGGCCAGCAAGGGCGTGTCCTTCCTCCTCTTCGAGCGCGAGAGCTTCCTGGGTGGCCGCCTCGCCGCGGGCGCGCCGGAGCCGGACGCCCCGAAGATGCCGGACACGGGAGCCCTGCCCTCGGGCAGCGTGCGCACGCGCTCCACGGTGATCGGCCTGTATGACGACGAGGCCGGCCGCTTCCTCGCGGTGGTGGCGGAGGGGCCGGAGGGGCTGCGGCTCCTCAAGGTGTACGCCGAGCGCTTCCTGCTGACGCCGGGAGGCCACCCGCCGATGCTGCCCTTCGAGAACAATGATCTCCCGGGCGTGTACGCGGGCCGGGCGGCGAGCCTGTTGATGCGCCGCTACGGCGTGGCGCCCGAGGTGGCGGCGCTGGTGGGCTGGGGCCCGGAGCTGTACGCGCTGGCGCGCCTCATGGAGGAGCACGGCACGAAGGTGGCGGCGGTGGTGGACCTGAAGGGCCCGGTGCCCTCGGGCGCGCCGGCCGGAGCCACCCAGGGCGGCGAGCCCAAGGCCCACGGCCGGAACGAGGTGAGCGGCTTCAGCTACACGAACACCTCCGGCAAGCGGGTGAAGGTGGACTGTGACGCGGTGCTGGTGGCGGTGGCCACGAGCCCGAGCTTCGAGCTGGCCCGCCAGGGTGGCGCGAAGGTGGAGTTCGACGAGGCGCGCGAGGTGTTCGCGGTGGTGGCGGACGCGGACGGCCGCACCGAGGCGAAGGACCTGTACGTGGCCGGTGACGTGACGGGCGGGAGGAGCGCGGCGGAGGCGGCGGCGGATGGCAAGCGCGCGGCCGAGGCGCTCGTGGGCTCGCTCACGGGAGGGCAGTCATGAGCAAGACGCTGATCTGCTCCTGCGAGGACGTGACGGCCGAGGACATCCGGCACGCGGTGTCGCGGGGCTATAGCGATGTGGAGTCGGTGAAGCGCTTCACGGGCTTCGGCACGGGCATCTGCCAGGGCAAGGGCTGCCTGTCGGCGGTGGCGGCGCTGCTGTGCAAGGAGAAGGCGCAGAAGCCCGCGAGCCTGCTGCCCTTCACGCCGCGGCCGCCGCTCTACCCGACGGAGCTGTCGGTGCTGGGCTCGATGAAGGTGGACGAGTCCCAGCCTCCGGTGGGCGGCGTGCCCGAGGAGCTGGCCGTCTTCCCGCCGACGCTGCGGCCCGAGGGCCCGCTGCCGGCGAAGGCGAAGGTGGTCATCATCGGCGGCGGCATCATGGGGCTGGCGCTGGCGTACAACCTGTCGCTGCGCGGCGAGACGGACGTGGTGGTGCTCGAGCGCGGCTACCTGTGCGCGGGCGCGTCCGGGCGCAACGGTGGCGGCGTGCGCATGCAGTGGGGCACGTCGGCCAACATCGAGCTGGCCAAGCGCTCCATCGAGCTGATGGGCCGGTTCGCGCGCGACATGGGCATCAACGTGTGGCTGCGCCAGGGCGGCTACCTCTTCATGGCCAGGACGAAGGCCGTGGCGGAGCGCCTGGAGCGCAACGTGGCGCTGCACAACAAGCACGGCGTGCCCACGCGGCTGCTCACGGTGGACGAGGCGCGGGAGATCGTCCCGGGCCTGTCGCTCGCGGGGGCGCAGGCGGCCTCGTACAACCCGGAGGACGGCGTCATCTTCCCGTGGCCCTTCCTCTGGGGCTACGCGAACGGCTGCCGCAAGGCGGGCATCAAGGTCGAGACGTTCACCAACGTCACGGGCTTCGAGACCTCGGACGGCCTGGTGCGCAAGGTGAAGACGGATCGCGGCGACATCGCCTGCGACACGGTGGTGCTGGCCTCCGGCGCGTGGAGCCCGGAGATCGCGCAGTTGGTGGGCGTGAAGCTGCCCAACGAGCCGCACCGGCACGAGATCCTCAGCACCGAGCCGCTCAAGCCCTTCCTGAGCCCGCTGGTGTCGGTGTTGGACTCGGGGCTGTACTTCAGCCAGTCGATGCGCGGGGAGATCGTCGGCGGCATGGGCGATGCGAAGGAGCCGGCGGGGCTGAACATGGGCTCGACGCTGCGCTTCGTGTCACGCTTCTCGCAGGCGCTGCTGGAGCAGATGCCGAACCTGGGGCACGTGAAGGTGCTGCGCCAGTGGGCGGGCTGCTACGACGTGACGCCGGACAACAACCCGGTGCTGGGGCGCACGCCGGGCCTGGAGAACCTGCTGCAGATGTCCGGCTTCGTGGGCCACGGCTTCATGATGGCGCCGGCGGTGGCCGAGCGGATGGCCGGGTGGATGACCACGGGCGAGTCCGACGAGCTCTTCACCCGCTTCAACCTGCGCCGCTTCCAGGAAGGCAAGCTGGAGCGCGAGGACATGATCATCGGCTGAGCCCATTTCCCCTGTGTCACGCCTCCTCGGGCCCACTGGCCAGCAGCACACGCTGGCCGGTGTCCGGGTGAGCGGGCTCCAGCAACGAGGTGCCATACCGAAGCTGTCTGGCGCCCGGAAGGCCCGCGGCCCGCAGCACGCCCCGAGGCATGAGCGAGGACAACCGCATCATCCACCTATACGCAAAACCCGGGTGCACGAGCGGCTGTGCGCGATCGAATCCCTCGATGGCCTCGCGGGCACACCGTGCGGCGGAAATACGCATCCACGCCGGAGCCCTGCCCGCGCGCTCCTGAGTCCCCGCGACCTCGCTGAACTCGGTGTCCACGGGCCCGGGGGCCACCTGCGTCACCACCACCCCCGTGCCCATCAACTCCAGCCGCAGTGACTCGGTGAATCCATCGAGGAAGTGCTTGGTGGCGGCATAGACGGCCAGTCCCGGGACGAAGGCCCGCGCCCCACCGGAGCTGATGTTGAGGATGCCGCCGCGCTTGCGCTCCACCATGAGCCGCAGCAACCGGTGGGTGAGCAGCAGGGGCGCCGTCACGTTCACCTGCAACATCTGCTGGATGCGTGCCCAGCTCTCCTGCTCGTAGAGGCTGTAGTCCCCCAGGCCGGCGTTGTTCACCAGCACGTCCACGCGGACCAGGTGCCGGTGCAGCGAGTCCAGCAGCGAGTCCACCTCGTCCGGGTGGGCCAGGTCGCACCGCTCCACCATCACGCCCAGGGTGGGGTTGCGCGCGTGCAGCTCGTCGCGCAAGGCCTCCAGGCGCTCCTCCCGGCGGGCCACCAGCACCAGCGTCCGGGCCCTCCGGGCGAGCTGACGGGCGATCTCCCGGCCAATCCCCGAGGAGGCCCCGGTGATGAGGACCGTGCCCGAATCGATGGGTGGACGCATGGGCTCCTCCTTGGCTCACCAAAGGGGAAAGTTAGGCACCTGACCCCACCCCCACATGGCGCGTCGGGACAGGCGCCCTCCAGGGCCCCCTGCTCCCCGGCCGGACCGCGTGAATTGTCCGTTTTCAGTACGAATCCCAGAAAGCGTGATGTTCTGTTTCAGGACAGTCGCTTGGAGCCCATAAGGTCCGGTGCCGATTCGGGTTTCCCCCGGCTTTGTGCAGTCCTTTTACATCTGCAACCCAGAGACAGGAGCGTGGACGCACCACCCGGAGCCAATCCAGAGGGACCCGGCCCGAGGAAAAACGGCCACATGGGGGCTTGGCACGACAAGTGCCATCAGCACGGTCCGCGCGCACTTCCCCGCGCGACGGAGAAAACCCCTTTATGAGCCTGAAGCTTGTCCGTGCGTTCCTGGTGGTGGGTCTGACGGGTTGTGGTGTGGCCGAGCTGCCCGAGGACGTTCCGAACGCCGATGCGGCTTCGGTGGAGTCCCCTGTCATCGTCGGCTCGGTGAACTGGTCGGAGGTCACGTCGCTGAGCTCCACCAGCACCCAGCGCGTCCGCTCCAAGGCGGTGGGCTATCTGTCCATCCCCGCCGTGGGCAGCCGCTGCACCGCGTGGCTGGTGGCCAACGACAAGATCGTCACCAACAACCACTGCGTCGGCAGCGCCTCCGAGGCCGTGGGCGCCCGGGTGTCCTTCAACTACGAGAACGGCGTCGCCTCCACCAGCCGCATCTGGTACGACTGCTCCACCTTCGTGCGCACCTGGACGGCCGAGGACATGACCGTCCTCACCTGCAAGGCCGTCAACGGCGTCCTGCCCGGTGCGGTGTACGGGAAGCTGACGGTGGCCAGCGCCAACGCGGCCAACAGCTCGGCGATGTACGTCCTCCACCAGAACTGCGACTACAACGCGACCCCGAGCTGCGTGCCCAACAAGAAGTACTCGCCGGGCAGCGTGCTCAACACCAACGTGACCAGCAACGAGCTGTCCTACAACGCGGACACGCTGGGCGGCTCCTCCGGCTCGCCGGTGCTCGCGGGCGCGGGCGCCGCCAATGCGCACCTGGTGATCGGCCTGCACCACGTGGGCGTCGGCTCCAACTACAGCACCAGCGCCTCCAACCGGGGCGTCGAGGCCACGGCCATCCGCGCCCGCCTGGCCGAGATCGGCCTGTAATCCCAGCCTCATGAGTTCCCGCGCGCCTCTGGGGGGCGCGGGGACCGGCGGCGGCTCCTCACGGGGCCGCCGTTTTTCATTTCCGACACCTTCCGGGCCTCGCCCCCACCCCTCCAGGCAGGCCTCCGTCACGCGCAAGGCTTGCGCCCCGTTCAGCACTCCACGGAAGAGTTTGCGCCCGGACTCCACACGGTGCGTGAAGCGGCCCTGGCATGCATCTTCCAAGGAGGAAGAAGCAGATCGCCCGCCCCACTCCGGGGCCCGGGCCACAACGGAGGGAACACCGATGCCCACGCCTTCTCGCATCCTCGTACCCGTGGACCTGATGGAGGGCTCCAAGGCCGTCATCGACTACGCGGTGCAGCTCGCCAGACCTTTCAATGCCTCCATCGAGGTGCTGCATGCCTGGGAGCCGCCCCAGTACGTGGCGCCGGATCTCCTGGTGGCCGCGCCGGGCTGGAATCCCCAGTCGCTGGAGAAGACGGCGCTCGAGGCGGCCCGCAAGGAGCTGACCACGCTCATCAGCTCGCTCAACGCCCCGGGTCCCATCACCCAGCGGCTGGAAGTGGGCGAGCCCGCCGCGGCCACCCTGCGCGTGGCCGAGACAGGCGGGTTCGATCTGATCGTCATGGGCACGCACGGCCGCCGGGGCCTGCCGAGGCTGCTGCTGGGCAGCGTGGCCCAGAAGGTCATCGCCCGGGCCCACTGCCCCGTCCTCACCCTGCACGTGACCGAGGAGAAGTAGGCTCACCGCCCGGAGCGCCGGCCCCGGCCTCCGGGAGTCCAACCGCCCGCTTCGCCGCCCGGCGGGCCGCGAGCACCGTGGGAAGGCCGAGCACCAGCATGGCCCCCATCACGAGCGCGGCGCCCACCATCTCCCGGGTGCCCGCTCCCGGCATTCCGAGCAGCGCGGAGAGCAGCCCGGTGGCCACCACGCCCGCGATGATGCTGGAGGCGCGATTCACCGGGACGCAGAAGGAGTTCTCCCGGTGGTCCAGCAGGATGAGGCCTCCGAAGATGCCGGTGCCCTGGGACAGCACACCCACGAGCAGCTCCTCGAGCACCCGCCCGCGCGCGAACAGCTCCGTGAATCCGTGGCGGAGGTCGGAGAGCACGGGCCCCTCGCCGATGAGCGCCCCCACGGCCAGGACCGCCACGAGGACCGGGGTGGCCACCATCTGCTCCTCGACGAAGTAGCGGATGCCCACCGAGGGCTCCCCCGACTTGGCCAGGCGGCTCATGAAGCGCAACCGGATGAAGTAGCCGAGCAGGTACACGCCCAGGTCCACCAACGCCGCCGCGGTGACGCGGGCATCCACGCCGGGCGCGGTGGCCACGGCCACGGCCGCGAAGCTCAACCCGAGCGCCACCCACGAGGGCCACGCCACCCGGCGCCGGCTCAGCACGTCCACCAGCGGCGCGAGGATGAGCACGCCGCCGCGCATGAGCAGCATCATGAAGACGATGGACGTGCCGCTGAAGGTATAGGCCAGCGTGGTGGTGGCGATGATGGCGGCGGAGCACAGCCCCGAGAGGAACGTCCACGGGCCGGGGAACGGCACCCGCACGCCCAGGACCGTGCGGGTGCTCGCGTGTTGCCACCAGCCCCGGGCGGTGAGGAAGAGGAACATGCCCACCCCGGACGCGAGCGTGCTCCACGGCAGCAGCTCGAAGCCGGAGACACCGCGCGTCATCCCGTCCAACGCTCCCTGTGAAAGCGCCTTGGTGAGCGCGCTGTAGGGCGCGTAGCAGGCGAAGTAGCCGAAGGCGTAGCCCCAGATGGCGAGGTCACGCCGGTGGGTCGTCATGTCCACGTGAAGGGCCCCTCCCCGGGCTCCACCCGGTGGACTCTGCAAGAGTGGCGCCTGGCGTGCGGGGGGGCTCGCTCCCCACCCGGCGTATCGTCTATGGTCCCGCGCGCATTCAGACCCTGGAGGGGGGAACGATGGAGCGCTTGAACACGCTGGCCGAGGACATCCGCCATGTCGCGGGGTTGCTCGCCGAGGATGTGCTGGAGCCGGATCCGGAGCGGACGGACTGGAGCGGCATGAAGGTCCGCGTGGACATGGTGCGTCAGGGCATGGAGCGGGTGCTCGACGGCCTGTCCGGCGCGCTGGAGGAGGCCGAAGAGGCCGAGATGAAGGCGCTCGTGCGCAAGCGGGTGGCGGGCGTGGCCGGCCGGGTCGCCGCGCTCCTGCACGCCACGGGCAGCACCGAGGGCTGCCGCCGCCTGTTGGAGAAGGCTTTGAAGCTGTCCGAGGACGCCTCGCAGCGCTCGGAGCTCGAGGCCGGACTGGCCGAGCCGGACGTCTTCTGCCGCTTCGAGTACGCGGGGTGGCTGCTGGGCAAGGGCCGCTTCGACAAGGCGGACGCCCTGCTCAAGCGCGTGGTGAAGGATGCCCGCCAGCCGGCACTGAAGACGGCGGCCCGGACCGCGCTGCGGGGTTCGCGTCCCCTCAATGGCGCCCCCTCCCTCTTCCGCATCAACGGCTGCGGCGTGGGACTGTACGGCAAGCGCGACGAGGCCCCGGACGGCACCTATGTGGCCACGTACTTCATCAGCCTGATCTTCATCCCCGTGTTCCCGCTGACGGCCTACCGGGTGCGCGAGGTGGATGGCAACGCGTACCAGTTCTACGCCAAGGAGTCGCTCGGCCCCGTGACGCGAGTGTGGCAGCGGCTGATGCTCGCCGGTGCCGCGGGCCTGCTGCTCTGGTCGGGTGCGGACGGCTACCTGAACTCGCCGGAGCGTCTGGCGCGGCTGGCGATGGAGGAGGCCCAGAAGGCGGAGGCCACCCTCTCGCGCGAACAGGCCATTGAGCGCTACCGCTCCGTCGTCGACGCGCACACGGAGGAGCCGGCACGGTCCCAGGCGGCGGACGCCGTGGTGCGGCTGAGCCTCGCGGGCCTGCCCACGCCCTGCACGAAGGACTCGGTGGATGCGGTGGGCCGTGTGGTGAGGGGCATCGGCACCCTGCCCTCCAGCGCGATCAGCGGCGCCCCCTCGGACCGGTTCGGCGAGCGGCTCGACGCGTGCGCCCAGGAGATCGGCCAGGAGACGACGGCGGACGCGCGGGCGGCGCTCACGGTGGTGGACGGCGCGCTGCGGGTGGCGGGCACTCCCGCGCTGAAGGAGCGGCGGGTAGCGCTCATGCGCGGCCAGGCGGAGCGGCTCGTGAAGGATCAGCCCCTGCGAGCCCTCTCGCTCTACGTCAGGCTTCCCGGGAAGGAGTCGCTGAATGCCGCCGAGGCCATCATCGACACCTTCGGCGAGGCGCCCTCGCTGTGGCTGGAGGCCTCCAGCGACGTGGAGGCGTGGACGAAGCACAAGGATCAGAACACGTCCCGCGGCGACAAGGTGGCCCTCTACCGCGAGCGGCTGAAGACGGCCTCCGCCACGAACGCGAAGGACAAGGCGCTCATCGAGGAGGGCGACGAGGCGAAGATCGCCCAGGCCCTGAAGGGGTCCCCTGGCAACCAGGAACTGGCCGTGGCGATGGCCAGCCTGGCGCGTGCCCGGGGTGAGGCGAAGGAGGCCCTGGCCACCCTGACGGCGCTCGGACCGATGGGGCGGCTCACGGGCGATGCGCAGATGATGCTCGGCCTCTGCTACCGCGACCTCGGACAGATGGCCGAGGCGGACGCGGTGCTCTCGTCCTACGTCGCCGATCGCCTGGAGTCCTTCCAGCGCGTGCAGCGCAAGTACGAGGAGGAGGCGGACGCACTGCAGGAGCGGCTCGTCGCGCGGGCGCGCTCGGGCCAGCTCCCCGCCGAGGTGGAGAACCGGTTGAAGGTGGCCTCCGGCAGCGAGGAGCAGCAGCGGAAGATCTTCAGCGAGTGGCTGTCCGAGCAGATGGAGAAGGACCCCGGCCTGGAGAAGCTGCGGGAGGAGTACCTGCGTCACCAGTCGGTGGTGCCGGCCTCGCTCATGCTGGGCATGGTGAAGCTGATGCGGGCCAACGAGACGGAAGGCGAGGCGCGCCAGGCACTGCTGGGCGAGGCCGAGCGCGTCTTCCTCTCCATCCGCCAGGATGCCGAGGGCGATCCACGCTTCCACCTGGGACTGGGGCAGGTGTACCACCGGCTCGGCCGGAGCGAGGAAGGCGACAAGGAGCTGCGCGGCGTGGTGGAGCGCAAGGATCCGGCACTCACGCTGCAGGTGGTCAATATCTACCGCCAGCTGGATCGGCTCGACCTGGCCCGGCCGCTCGGCGAGGAGGTCTACGACACCGCGACGGAACCGGAGATGAAGTACGTCGCGGCCATCACCCTGGCCCGCATGTCCACGGACGAGGACGAGGAGGAGAAGTGGCTGCGCAAGAGCGATCCGCGCTCACCGACCATCCAGGACGATCTGCTGCAGATGGAGGCCTACCGGGCCCTGCGTGAGGGCCGGCTGGAGGACGCCGATCGCGCCCTGGCGAAGAACGTGGCCTTCCGGGCCCGCGAGGCGAAGCACAACTCGACGGCCGCCAACAACACGGCCACGGCGCTCATGGGCCGCTACCGGGCGACGGGAGACGTGACGCACCTGCGCTCGTCGGTGAAGTACCTGGAGGACGCGGTGCGGCTGGCGCCGGACAACTCCCTGGTGGTGGGCAACCTCGCGGACGCGCTGGAGTACCTGGGCAGGATCAACGTCCTGGAGCGCTTCGTGCGCACCAAGGCGCTGCACCTGCGGGATGACGAGGCGCGGGAGTTGCTCGGAACGTTGCTCGACGGCCCGCTGCGCGAGGAGGTGCTGAAGGCGCTGGATGCGGAGCCCTCGCTGCGCCGGAGCCAGGAACTGAGCCAGCAGGAGCAGACCCTGTCACCCGGGAAGGCCTCGGCCTGGGAGCGCCAGTTGCATTGGCTGCGGTGGCACCAGGACACGCAGGGCCTGGCGTCGCTGGCGAAGCGGCTGGAGACGCTGCCGTCCTTCGAGGCAAGCGCCGGAATGCTGAGCCGCAAGAAGTGGGAGTCGGGCGAAATGGACGCACAGGCCGTCAAGTGGATGACCCTGCACGCGGCCAGGGCCAAGGCGACGCTGAAGCGGGCGAAGCAGACGAACCACACGCCCACGATCGCGGCGGCCTGGCACCTGCTGGGCGAGTCCCTCGACAAGCAGCACTACTTCGACGAGAAGCCGGAGCAGCTCGCCCCGATGGTGGAGGCCTACCGCGAGGCCGCGAAGCTCTGGCCCCAGTTCGGCGAGAGCAGGTCCCTGGAGTGGGCGCTGGCCACCGTGGCGCTGGAGCATGGGGCGGCGAAGTCCGAGGCACTGGACAAGGCGTGGAAGGAGCAGCGGCGCACCCATGGCATGGGGACGATCCTGCACCGGGCGCTGACGGGACCCGCGGGCGCGGAAGTGGCGGCGGCGCTGCGGGCGCAGCCGGAGCTGAAGGAAGCGGCCGAGCACGCGCGCGAGCGGGCCAAGGTCCAGCCCAAAATATCGGACTGGGTGCTGGCGAAGGCAGCGGGAGACGTGGTGCTGGAGCAGGCGGCGGCGGCGGTGTTCTCACGGCCGGACGTGGAGCTGGAGCTGGCCATCGACGCGAGGCTGGCGGGAAACCACCCGCGCGAGAAGGCGGAGCAGGAACTCTTCAAGCAGGGCAAGGCGCAGCACGGCCGGCCCTGAGCACGGGAACGACAGGAGCGGACAACCGAATGAATCCGAAGCGAGGCTTTGCCAGCGACAACAACGCGGGGATCCACCCGACGATCCTCGAGGCCATTGCGAAGGCCAACGTGGGCCACGCCCTGGCGTACGGCGGCGACCCGTGGACCGAGCGCGCGGTGGCGAAATTCCGCGAGCACCTGGGCTCGCACGTGGACGTGCACTTCGTCTTCAACGGCACCGGCGCCAACGTGCTGGGGCTCAGCACGCTGATGAAGCCGTACCACGCCATCCTCTGCGCCGAGTCCGCGCACATCAACGTGGACGAGTGCGGCGCCCCGGAGAAGGCCACCGGCTGCAAGCTGGTGGACATCCCCACCCCGGACGGCAAGCTGACCCCGGCGCTGGTGGAGCCGCGCATCCGCGGCCTGGGTGACCAGCACCACGTGCAGCCCCGCGTCATCTCCATCTCCCAGACCACGGAGATGGGCACCGTCTACACGCCCGAGGAGATCCGCGCGCTCGCGGACCTGGCGCACCGCCATGGGATGTACCTGCACATGGACGGCGCCCGCATCTCCAACGCCGCCGCCGCGCTCGGCGTCCCGCTGCGCGCCATCACCACGGACTGCGGCGTGGACGTGCTCTCGTTCGGCGGCACCAAGATCGGCCTGATGATGGGCGAGGCCGTGGTCGTCTTCGAGCCCAAGCTGGCGCCGGACTTCCGCTTCCTGCGCAAGCAGGGCATGCAGCTCGCCTCGAAGATGCGCTTCGTGGCCGCCCAGTTCGAGGCGCTCCTCTCCGATGACCTCTGGCTGAAGAGCGCGCGCCACGCCAACGCCATGGCGGCGCTGCTCGCCCGGGAGGTCTCCTCCGTGCCCAGGGTGCGCATCACCCGGGCCACCCAGGCCAACGGCGTCTTCGCCACCCTGCCCAAGGAGCTCATCTCCCGGATGCAGGAGCACGCCTTCTTCTACGTCTGGGACGAGTCCACCTCCGAGGTGCGCTGGATGACGTCCTTCGACACCACCGAGGAGGACGTGCGCGGCTTCGTCTCCCGGCTGCGCGAGCTCGTGGGCGGCTGAGCCCCACGGTCCCCCTCCCCGGACGAGGCGCGCCTCTGGCAGACTGGCGCTCCATCTTCCGGGGGGGAAACCATCGTGGCTCGACCTGTCTCTCCGCGCCTCAAGGGCGCGCTGTGTGCTCTCTTCACCCTGCTCGTGCTCGTGCTCGCCGGAGGAGGCGGCTGCGTGAAGCGGCCGGTGGACTACGAACGGGAGTACGCGAAAACACTCGCGCCCAAGCGCCTGGAGAACACCTCCCAGGCGCCCGCCTCCGGTCCGCGCCGCACCCTGCGCGTCCGGGTCTACGCCGACGCCGACTACCGCTCCCAGGTGCTGCGCTGGCAGCCCGCCATCGAGGCGCAACTTCGCCGCGCCAGTGCCGTGGTGGAGGGGCCGCTCGGCGTGGTGTTCGAGGTGGACTCGGCACGCAACTGGGACCGCGCGGGCTCGAGTCAGGACCTCGACGTGGCGCTGAATCAGCTGGAGGCGCTCGATCCGGGTGAGGACGTGGACCTGGTGATCGGCCTCGTCTCGGCGCTGCCCATCTTCACCACCTCCCACCACCAGCTCGGCATGGCGCGGCTGTTCGGCCGGCACTGCGTCCTCCGGGGCATGGACAACCCCGAGGAGAGCAAGGCCCTCCTGTCCATGTTCAAGCACCTGCCGGATGCCGAGCGCGAGGCCCTCTACCGCGAGCGCAAGCTGCACAAGGAGACCTCGGTGCTGCTGCACGAGTGGGCCCACACGCTTGGCGTGTTCCACGTCCAGGACTCCCAGTGGATGATGTCCCCCGGCTACGAGCCCTCGCAGGCGGCCTTCGCGCCCCAGACCCAGCAGCACCTCGTGCTGAGCCTGCGCCACCTTCCCCAGGGCCGCCGCGACCGCGAGGCCCAACAGACCTGGGCTCGGGAGTTGAAGGCGCTGCTCACGAACACCGTCTGGCCGGACTGGGAGGGACCGGAGAAGGAGTCGGCCCTCGCGTGGACGGAGCGTGCCCTGGCTGGACGCGAGCCCCTGGGCCCGGAACCCGCCACGCCCCTCCTCCCGGCCGATCGCCGGCGGCTCGACGAGGTGCTCGCGCTCGACAAACAGGGACGCGTCGAGGTGGCCGTGCAGCAACTGGAGCCGCTCGTGCAGCGCTACCCCCGCGACGAGCAGGTCCAGGTGATGGCGTGCTACCTGGCCGTGCGCACCGCGCCGAAGCTGCCCGCCACGCGTGAGCGCTGTGAGGGGGCCATCACCCGCTTCCCTCATCAGGTGCCGCTCCTGATGAACCTCGCGGCGCTCCACCTCCAGTCGGAGAACCACGGGGAAGCGCAGGCGCTCCTGTTGAAGATACGGCAGCACCTGGAGTCCCAACCCGAGAGCCCGGCGGAGCAGTGGGCCGCCCTCGCGGGGCTCTTCCGGAACGCCGCTTGCGTCACCTGGGCCGAGCAGGCCGCGGCGAAGGCTCCCGGGAACGCTGAGGCCGCCCAGGTGCTCACCTGGGCCACGCAAACGCGACGCTGGAAGGCCTTGCCCGTGGACACCGGGCGCAGTGGCGTGAGTGCCGATCGCGAGGGTGGGTTCATCCGCGCCGCGAAGGCGCTGGAGACACAGCTCGAGCAGGGCGCCATGGGCAAGGTGCGCACGCAGCTCGCCGCGCTGTCAAAGGAGTACCCCCGGGCGGGCCTGGTGCAGGTGCTCCAGTGCGAGCTGCAACTGCGGAGTGGACAGCTCGGCCCCGCGCGCACCGCCTGCCGCAAGGCGCTCGCGGCGCACGAGGAGTCCGTCCATGCGCACTTCCTCCTCGGGTGGATGGCGGCGAACACGCGCGCGGGCCAGGAAGCCCGGACACACCTCGAGCGCGTCGTGACCCTGGAGCCGGCGCACACGGACGCCTGGAAGATGCTGGCGGAGCAGTACCGCACCGCTGGCAAGAGCAACGAGCTGAAGGACCTCCAGGAGCGTTACCGGACGCAGTTCGCCCGGGAGCTGCGCTGACGGAGGGAGGCCCGGTGACTCAGGGCCCCAACACTCCCCGGCGATAGAAGCTCTCCCGGTTGCCGGGGAGGTCCTCCTCCCAGAGGACATGCACCTCGGCGGCCTTGCCCGAGGAGATGATGACGGGCGAGGTGGACTTCCCGGGGGACTGGCTCAGGTTCTGGATCGGCCCGAAGCTCGCCCCCCGGTCGGCACTGGAGCGATAGAAGATGTCGCCCCCGCCCGCGGACCGGTCGCGCCAGACGATGCGGACGGCACCACCGGAGGAGGAGAGCGCGTACTGCGACGACTTGCCCGGGGTCTGGCTCAGGTTCCTGGGCGCCTCGAAAGTCCCCCCGATGTTCACGCTCCGCGTGAAGAAGATGTCCGTCTGGCCCGCCACCTTCTCCTTCCAGAGGACGTAGACGTACGGGTCACTCACCTTGAGCAGCGGATCCAACGAGGCCACGCTGTTCTGGCTGAGGTTCAGGATGGGCTCGAAGCTCTCACCGCGCGTGGCGCTCCGGCGGAAGACGATCTCACTGTCGCAGCCACTGCCCTCCCGCCAGACGACGAACACGCCCGCCCCCATCAGCGCGAGCCTCGCGTCCTCCGACGGGGCGCTCCCCTCATCGAGCACCTGCGTGGGCGCGAACGAGCGGCCCTCGTCCAGGCTCCGGCGCAGGAACACCTGGGAACCATCGTCCCAGACGGCATGGACGGAGGCGCCATCCGACGCGAGGTCCAGATCGCCGTCCTTCGCCTGCTCGCTGAGCGCGATGGAAGGCTCGAAGGAGTCGCCGGAATCGTGGCTGCTCCGCAGGAAGAGGCCGCCGTCCTGGCCGCTCCAGGCCACGTAGACATTCCCGCCGCTGGCCGCGAGATGGGGCTCCCGGCCGCGCTCGCTCAGCACCTGGATGGGACCGAAGGTCTCCCCGGAGTCGTGGCTCACACGGAAGCGGATGCCCGCCTCGGCCCAGACGACGTAGACGTGGCCCTCGACCCGGGCCACCCGGACGTCCGAGGCCCGCGTGGGATGGCTGTCGCTCAGGTTCTGGGCCGCGCCGAAGCTCTGGCCCCGGTTCGAGCTCTGCCGGAAGTAGACGTCCCCATAGCCCGTCCGCATGTCGATCCACGCGGTGAAGACATGCGCCCCCACGAGCGCCACCGTGGGTTCACGGGACGTGCTGCGGGTCTGGCTGAAGTTCGTGACATTCTCGAATACGTCCTGCGCGAACGCGGCCAGGGGCACGAGCAGCGCCCCCAACCAGAGTCCCCTGAGCGCTCCCATCGCGTCCCCTCCCCCTTGCCCGCCGCCTGCAACTGCCATGGGTGAACATCGCTACGGGAGCCGCCAGTCTGAATCGCACGGCGGACCATGTAGGCCGTCGAATGGACAACCTGCCCCCGGGTCCGGGTCTCGGCGGCCTACCAGTAGCGGCGCGGCTGCGCGGGAGGTGGGACCGGCACGGACACCGGCTCGAGCATGCCGCACTCCAGCAGGCGCTCGACCGCCACCTTGACCTCTTTCGGGCTGGCGCAGTCCTCGAGGTTGCGTGTCACCTCGGAGAGCGTCCGCTCCCCCACTCCGAACTCCACGAGATAGAGACCATCCTCGGAAGACAGACCGCGAGGCCCGCTCCAATCACTCCGGGCCGCGTCGAACTGGGCACGCCCCGAGCCACCCCGTGCCTTCTCGACCATGAGGGTATACGCCGACACGGCCTCGTTTCCTTTCGAGGAGAGCCGGAACTTCTGCCCACGCCCGAAGCGGACCTTCTCCAGAGCCTCATCCTTCATCACACCGCCTCCACGGCCAGCTCGGTAGCCCCTCTTCGTAACACGTCCGGACCATGAGGGGTGTCGTGGAATCCCGGAGCGTCCGATCCCCCGCTAAGCCACCTCGGCCAGCGCCGCAATCATTCCCGGGGACGCCCGTAGGACGGGATGCGCCGCCTCGAGCGGCCGCTCTCCCGGAGTCCACACACCATGTCCAGGCCCCTCCTGTCCGCCGTGACCACACTCGCCCTGCTCACCCTGCCCGCCGCCGCCCGCGCGGACGATGACGCCAAGACGGAGGCGAAGGACAAGGACGCGAAGTGCACCATCAGCGTCAAGAAGGGGGACCTGGTCTCCCAGGGCAAGAACCTGGTCGTCGATGGCAAGGGCGCGGTCCGGGACGCGGTGGCCATCGACGGGGACGTGGTGGTGCGCGCGGGCGCCACGGTGAATGACGTGGCGGCCATCCGTGGCAAGGTGACAGTGGAGGCAGGCGCCCGCGTGTCCGGAGACATCAACGCCATCAACGGGAACGTCCACATCCAGAAGGGCGCCACCGTCGCGGGGGACGTGACCGCCATCGGTGGACGGATTCAGGCCGACGAGGGGGCTTCCATCGCCGGGAAGAAGAACGATCTCTCCATCACCCTCAACGGAGAGGAGTTCTTCCAGAAGATCATCGGAGAGGCCCTCAGCGGCACGCTCAAGGGCGACTGCGAGCTGCGCTTCACGGAGGAGTGACGGTCCGCTCCTGCTCGGAGGGCGCCCCGCCCTCGACACCGGTGAGCGGCATCAGCGTGGCCCGGAGCGCGAGGATCTGATCCCGGGCCATCTGCTTGAGCCGCTCCAGGTCCGCGAGCGTCATGCCCTTGGTGGAGATGGGCGTGCCCACCGTCACCAGCGCGCGCGAGGTGGCGAAGCGCCACGAGTGCTTGGGCAGGGCGCGGCGCGTGCCACTCACCGCCATGGGCAGCACGTCGGCTCCCGTCTCGATGGCCAGCCGGAAGGCGCCGTCCTTGAAGGGCAGCAGATCCTCCGTCTTGGAGCGAGTGCCCTCGGGGAAGATCATCACCGGCATGCCCTTGTCCAGCCAGCGGGCGCAGACGGCCATGGCGGCCTGGGCCGAGTCCTTCTCGCCGCGGCGCACGGGGATGTCCCCGGCCAGCCACATGCTCCAGCCCACCACGGGAATCTTGAAGAGCGAGGCCTTGCCCAGCCACTTCATCTCCCACGGAAGCAAGGAGATGATGAACGGGTCCGCGTTGGACTCGTGGTTGCTCACCACCACGGTCCGGGGCGCGGGGCGCACCGGGTTGCCGTGCACGCCGAACTTCCAGAAGGGGTTGAGCTTGGCGGCGGTGACACCGATGAGCCGGAAGGCCCGGCCGGTGATCACCTTGCGCTTGTCGAAGGGCCAGGTGATGACCAGGGGCGCCTGCAGGCAGAAGCCCGTCAGGGCCACCAGGCCGGTTTCCAGCCACGCATAAATGGAGAGCAGAGCGTTCATGGAGTGCCTCCCGGCCTATCAGCGCCGGACCTTGGGGTCCAGATCCACGCTCACCGGGCAGTGGTCCGAGCCCAGGATGTGGGGGTGGATGGCCGCCCGCTTCACATAGGGCATGGCCCCGGGCGAAGCCAGCACGTAGTCCAAGCGCCAGCCCACGTTGCGCTCACGCACCCCGAAGCGCTGGCTCCACCAACTGTAGTGCCCCGAGCCCTTCTCGAAGTGGCGGAAGGTGTCCACCCAGCCCGAGCGGATCCACCGGTCCAGCTCCTCGCGCTCCTCGGGGCGGAAGCCGCTCGTCTCCCGGTTGTCCCTGGGGCGGGCCAGATCGATCTCTTGATGCGCCGTGTTGAAGTCCCCCATCACCAGGATGCGCTCGCCGTCGCGCAGGCCCTTCTCCAGCCGCGCGAAGAGGCGCCGGTAGAAGTCCAGCTTGAAGGGGACGCGGCTGTTGTCCCGCTCCTTCCCGTTGCCATTGGGGAAGTAGCAGTTGACCACCGTGAGGCGCCCGATACGGGCCACCTGGAGCCGGCCCTCGGCGTCCATCTCCTTCACGCCCAGTAACGTCTCCACATCGTCCAGCCCCTTGCGCGCGAAGAGGCCCACCCCGCTGTAGCCGGGGCGCTCCGCCGCGACGAAGTGGGTGGTGCGCCAGCCCTTCGGCGCACGGACCTCCTCGGGAAGCTGCTCCGAGCGGGCGCGCACCTCCTGCACGCCCACCACGTCGGCCTTCTCGGCCGCCAGCCAATCCAGGAAGCCCTTCTTGTGGACCGACCTCAGCCCGTTCACGTTCCAGGAGACGATGCGCACACCCGTTCATTGCCCGAGCGGCGCGCGCTTTTCCAGCGCTCCGTGAAGCTCCCTGCTTCCCCTGGGAGCGGACAGGCGGACGGCGGCCAACCGCATCGGCCCACGGCCCTGGCTGTGCGGAGTTGCTCGAAAAGAAAGACTCACAACCCTTTCCCCTCCTCATCATCACCCGGATGTTTTTGATTGTCCTGGATCAAACGCTTTCATGATTCCATTCGCGCAAGCGATTTCCACCCCGCCAATCAATGTCAGACGTGCCCTGTAGAAATCATGCTCACGCGGCGGCCAGAGGTTTTCGGCGGCTCGCGTGAGAACGGGAGCATTCATGGCCAAGGCGCATACGTTCAGCGACAACTTCAATGACAACACCATGGACACGTCCAAATGGAGTGTCTCGGGGAGTGGTGAGGCACGGGAGACCAACCAGCGGCTCGAACTCAAGCCACCGCCCCACACGAACGACGCGTTCGTCGGCTACAGGTCTCTCTCCACCTATGATCTGACCAGTTCCTCGGTGAAGGTCGAGGTGCCCCCGGCGCTGAGCATACCGGCCGGGCTGTACACCCACCTGATCGCGAGCAGCAGCGCCGGCACCTTGCGCATCATCAGGGCGAACGGCGAGATGCAATGCAGGCACACCGTCGGCGGCACCATCATCCTCGCGCGCGTTCCATACTCCCCGGTGCACCACCGCTGGTGGCAGCTTCGGGAATCCGCGGGCATCACCTACTGGGAGGTGTCGGGGGATGGCCAGCGGTGGACCACGCTGTTCAGCATGAGCAACCCGATGGACCTCACCGCGGTCCGCTTCGAGCTGCAAGCGAACGCCACCGATCCCATGCCCGCCCCGGGAGTCACCATCTTCGACTCGTTCAACACGCCCGCTTCCGGCCCCGCCCGGCGTGTGGAGGAGCGGAGATTGTCCGCCCAGGCCACACGCGAGCGGGCCGCGGAGCTCGCCGCCAGGCGGTACCACTCCGAGCACGCCAACAACAACGACGAGGTCAACTACCCGGATCGGCCCTTCATCGGGAACTACTCCAAGGGCCTCAAGCACTGCTCCTGTGGTGACCCGGAGCCCATCTCCTACGGCACGCTGCTGCGCGCGCTGGAGAGCCGGGCTCCCAGTGACTTCGAGAGCATCAACCAGCCGGAGGGGGCCAAGAAGCTCACCAACCCGCAGGCGGGGCTCGCCTTCGACGTCGCGGGTCCGGACGCGCAGGCCTTGACGCAGCCGCCCGCGCCCCGCTTCGACAGCGCGCAGACCGCCGCGGAGATGGGCGAGCTGTACTGGATGGCGCTGGCGCGCGACGTGCCCTTCATCAACTACGCCACCGAAGCCGGTACCGCTGGCAGCATCCTCGCCCGGGCCATCAGCTCGCTGAACACCGAGTTCCCCCTCTTCGGCGGCACGGCTCCCGTCACCGCGCAGAACGTCTTCCGGGGCATCTACCCCGGCGAGCAGGCGGGGCCCTACGTGTCGCAATTCCTGCTCAAGGGCAACGTGGATCCGCGCAAGCCTGACGGCCAGGGACGTGACGCCGCCGAGGGCTACATCACCTTCGGCTCGCAGGTCATCGACCAGCGGCAGTGGACGGTGAAGGGCTTCCCGCAGCTCGGGGCGGCCGCCGACTACCTCACCCGCTTCACCGAGGACTGGCTGCCGGTGCAGGACGGCCGGGATGACCGGGGCGCGGACCAGTTCGACCTGACGCAGCGCCGGTTCATCCGCAACCTGCGGGACGGGGCCAACTTCGTCCACTTCGATCAGGTGGTGAACGTGTGGTGGAACGCGGCCTTCTACCTGCTGTCCGAGCCGCGCGGGAACCAGAACCTGGGCAACGCGGCGGGCACGGGCCGGCCCCAGGTGGACATGGAGTTCTCGTTCAACGCGGGCAATCCGTACGACCCGCCTGGCACCACGGGTGACGCACGCCGGCAGGTGGGCTTCGCCACCTTCGGCCCGGTGCACCTGCTCCAGGTGCTCATCGAGGTGGCCGGGCGCACCGGGAGGGCGGTGTGGTGGCAGAAGTGGGGTGTGCACCGGCGGCTGCGTCCCGAGGAGTACGGCGGGCGCGTGGACAGTCAGTTCAACAACCGCCGCACCTACCCGCTGCACACGTCCATCATCACGTCCCTGTCCACGGGAGGGCTGGCGCCCTACTTCCCGGAGCGGTACGGCTCGTACCTGCTGCCCCAGGCGTACCCGGAGGGCTGCCCCACGCACCCGTCCTACGGTGCGGGCCACGCCTCCATCTCCGGGGCATGCGCCACCATCCTCAAGGCCTTCTTCGACGAGCGCGCCCTCATCGAGGCCCCGGTGATCTCCAGTGCGGATGGCCTCTCGCTGGTGCCTTATACGGGGACGGACGCGGGGCAGCTCACGGTGGGCGGGGAGCTGAACAAACTGGCGGGCAACATCGCCATCTTCCGCAACGCGGCGGGCGTGCACTGGCGCAGCGACTACACGGAGTCGCTGCCGCTGGGCGAGGCCGTGGCCATCGGCCTGCTGCAGGAGATGAGCATCACCTTCAACGAGGACGACGCCTTCTTCCAGCTCACGAAGTTCGACGGCTCCACCATCCGCATCTACGACGGCATCGTGGAGCAGATCTCACCGGCGTGAGCCGCCAGGGCTGAAAAGGACCGGGGGGAAGGGATTGCGCGCCTGTGGCGGATGGGAACAAAAAGCTGTCCGACCCGCGAAAGCGCGCCACGGGCATCCAGGGCACATTGCTCAACGTCGACGGGGGCCACTCCCCGGACCCACGAAAGGACGCAACCCATGAAGCGCAACTCCCTGATGACCCTGGTGCTGGCGGCGGTGCTCGCGAGCGGCTGTGCCCCGAAGCTCATCGACTCGGCGCTGGCCGGCTACACCAGTGACGCCAACGGCTTCGACACGCACTCGTTCTTCTATGACACCGGCGCGGAGGTGGTCGTCTTCGACGCGCAGTTCACCGAGGCCGAGGCGGAGAAGCTGCTCGCTACCATCCGCGCGAAGACGGGCAACCCCATCCGTTATGTCGTCGTCACCCACCCCAACCCGGACAAGTTCAACGGCGTGGCGGTGTTCCAGCGCGAGGGCGCCAGGGTGGTGGCCAGCGAGGCCACCGCGGCGGCCATCCCCTCGGTCCACGCCTACAAGAAGTATTACTTCACGAAGATCGCCGGCATGTTCACCGAGGAGACGTACCCCAAGCAGGCCACGGTGGACGTCACCTTCAAGGACAGCCTGAAGCTGCCGCTCGAGGGCGGTGCCGAGGTGGAGCTGAAGGTGCTCCAGCACCCGGGTGTCACCACCACGCAGACGGTGGCGTATCTGCCGAGGCGCAACGCGCTCGTCGTGGGTGACCTGGTCCACCACCGCGCCCACGCGTGGCTGGAGGGAGGCCTGCGCGAGGGCAAGACGGTGCCGGACCTGGACTCCTGGAAGGCGGCGCTCGAGGAGCTGGCCGCGTGGAAGGGCGCCACGGTGTACGGCGGCCGCGGCGAGAGCGCTCCGGTGGAGACGGCCATCGCCGAGGAGAAGCAGTACCTCGACACGATGAAGTCCCTGGTGTCCACGTACGCGGCGGAGCTGGGAGCGCGCAAGGCGGAGCTGTGCGGCGGCTCGCCCGGACCGCACTACGAGGAGCTCACGAAGCGCGCCACCCAGACCTTCCCCCAGTACACGCTGCCGTACATGGTGCAGTACAGCGTCTACGGCCTGGTCAACGCGCTCGCGTGCGCCGAGTAGCCGGTGCCGCTCCGGCCCGGGGCTCCGAGCCTCGGGCCACCCGCTGCCGGAAGTCCCGGGGACGCTCTCCGGTGAAGGCGTGGAAGGCATGGGTGAAGGCGGCGAGACTCTCGAAGCCCACCGCGTAGGCCGTCTGCGTCACCCGGGCCCCCTCCTCCGCGAGCAGCTCCATGGCCCGCAGCATCCGCGCGTCGTGGAGGAACCTCCGCCACGTCGTCTGGGCCTCCTCCTCGAAGCGCCGCGAGAGCGTCCTCCCGGACAGCCTCGCGGCGCGTGCCGCGTCCTCGAAGGAGATGGGCTCTCCCAGGTGCTTCAGCGTGAAGGCCATGGCCCGCTCCAGCTCCGGCGTCCGGGCCCGGGGCAACCGCCACGCCCGCGGCTCCGAGGCCCACTCGGAGAGCAATTGCGCCAGCGTCCCGAAGAAGCTGTCCGCCAGGGGCTCGCGGGGCGGACGCTCGGGACCCCAGCGCGTGGAGTACAGCAACATCTCCCGCGCGAGCGGCTCGATGATGAACACCCGGCACTCGCCCTCGGGAGGCAGGCGCACCAGCCGCGGCTCCAGGTACACCGTGCGCAGGCTCACCGGCTGGGAGACGCGCACCCGGTGCCGCGTTCCGGAGCGCAACCACGCCGCGCGCTGGGGCGGAAGCAGCCACTGAGCCTGCTCCACCTCCAGGTGCAACGCCCCCTGTGCCGAGTAGAGGAGCTGGTGCTTGCGGTGGGCATGCCACGCCGACGTGAAGGGAGACAGCTCGTCGGAGAGACAGAAGGCCGGAGCCTCCACCGTGTCCACATCCACCAGGGGTTTCGGCACGCCACGTCCCCCCGTGGATTACAGGAAGAGCGTGGGATCGAACTCGTCCACACGAACCGGGAGCAGACGCGGGAGCGGCCTCTGGAACACCCGGGCATTGAGCTCGAGGTCGAGGATCTCCAGCCCGGCGGGGACGAGCTCGCGGAAGCGCTGGCTCATGTACTCGCGCAACCCCAGGATGGCCACCTGCCGCTTCTCCTCGAGCAGCAGGCGCAGGGCATCCGCGAAGTCCGTGCCGTCATGGCTGGCGAGCGCGACCGCCGCCTTGGGGCGCTGGGTGCGGATGGCCTCCAGGAGCTTGAGGATGCCCAGGTCCACCACCTTCTGATCGGACCGGCCATGGAGGAGCGCCACGTCACAGCCGGCGGTCTTCAGGGCGCGCACGAAGCCGATCATCACATCCGGCAACTGCTCGCCCCGGGCGTTCAGCACCACCACGCAACGCACGGGTTTGGGGAAGTGCTCTTCACAGAAGGCCACCAGCCGATCGAACTGCACGCGATCCTGGGGCTCGGGCTTGCGTCCCACGACATTGGACACGGCCCAGTCGACGTTCTCTGCGTCGATGATGACGTAGGAGGCTGCGGGAGGACGTGAGGAAACCATGGCGCGGGAGAATACCCCGATCCCGCGCCATGCGAGGACGATCCTCTCCCGGGCCTCAGCGCTTGACCGCGTACTGCAGGAGCACCACCCCGTTGCGGTAGGCCTTGGTCGAGAGCAGCTCGAGATCGAGCTTGCGGGCCAGATGAGGGGCGAGCGTCTTTCCCGCGCCGAGCAGCACCGGATTCAGCTTGACGATGACCTCGTCGATGAGGCCTGCGTCGAAGAGCGCCGCCGCCAGGGGTCCGCCGCCGCACAGGTAGATGTCCTTGGGGACGCTCATCTTCGCCGCCCGCACGGCGCGGCTCATGTCGGTCTGCGTGCCGGGACGCGACTTGAGCTCCCGGATGAAGGCGACGGGGTCCTCTCGGACGATGTGCACGTGCGGATCCGTGCTGTCCTTCAGGGTGCGCGAGAAGACGTAGGTCTCCAGGGAGGGATACGGGTCGGTGATTCCCACCTTGAGCGCGGGCTCGTAGGTGCCGCGGCCCATCACCACCGTGTCGTACTCGGCCAACAGGGAGTGGAAGTAGTCCATCACGTGCTCGGGCGACAGGTTCGCTGGGAAGAAGTCGACCGAGTCGTCCTCACCGGCGATGAAGCCGTCGAGCGTCGTGGCCACGTGGTACTTGAGCTTGCGCATCTGGGATTGCATGGGGACTCCGGTTGCGTTGGAGATGGGTTCACGCCGCGCACGGGCGCGCTCCGCGCGGAATGCACGGCGGCAAGAGGAAATGAATGAAGGGGGGGCGGGTCTCCGCTCCTCGCGAACACACGGCACGACCCGATCGGCATGCGTGACAGACAGCGTCACACCCGAGGGTCACGGCACGAAGCGGAGGTCTTCAGCGAAGGGAGATCATGGACGACACGGCTTCCCGTGTCGCCGGGCAAGGTCTCACGGACGTACACCGGAGACAAGCTTCTCCTTCACCTGGCTGTCTCGTGACGAACGGTGTCTGGGGCCTCCCTGTCAACCGCCAGGTCAGCGCTGGAGCGCGGCTCCAGCTTGGAGTTGCCGTTGCGCCACTGCAGCACGCCGGTGATGGACGCGTAGAGATCGCCCACGGCCGGCATGGGAGCCCGGAAGAGGGAGTCGTTGACGCGCAGCACGCCGTCCACGACGAACTCGTGGGTGGGGCTGAAGTCTCCCGGGCCGGGCAGCGGCTCGACCTCCGTCACCTCCAGGCCCCGGACGCGGACGAGCACGCCCTCCAGCTCCCGCGCGCGCCCCCCGCCACTCGCCACTTCCCAGGACGCCACTTCGATGGGCACGGGCAACGAATTGTCCGAGCTCCGGATGGCGAGGCTGACCGGCTCGGTGACCTGCAGCTGCCCGAAGTAGTTGGTGACGAGCGCATTGCCCATGTCCACCCGGTCGCCCGCCTTGACGGTGTGGCCGGGCTTGTAGACGAAGACGCCGGAGTATCCGGGGCCGGAGTAACCGGGCTCGTCCGGGTGCACCTGGACGAAGAAGCCCGAGGTGCCCACGCCCGTCACCAGCACGTCATGGAGGGACACGCGCTGGCCCACCCATGGCCAGGAACCACTCGCCGGCGTCTTGAGCATGTAGATGCTCACCGGACACGGCGCGCCATCGGGGTTGGACACGGGGCACATATCGCAGGCGTTGCCCAGGCCATCGCCATCCGAGTCCTCCTGACCCGGGTTGTACGTGTAGGGGCAGTTGTCCCTGGAGGTGGGCACGCCGTCGCTGTCCGCGTCGCTGGGATCATGCGAGGCGCAGAAGGGGGTGTGCGCATCGAGCGGGCACACGTCGCACGCATCCCCTGCCCCGTCTCCGTCCGAGTCCGGCTGCATCCCGTTGTCCAGGGGACGCACGGGGTTGAAGAAGTTGGGGCAGTTGTCGAGGGTATCGGGCACACCATCGCCGTCGAGGTCATGGAGCTCGGGAATGCCCGAGTACGACGTCGAGCCATTCACGGAGCCGGGGAAGCGCGAATCGGTGGACGCGCGGCTCGGCGTGCACGAGGGCTCGCCCGAGGGCGCCGTGGAGCAGAAGAAGAGCGGGTAGGCACCCGGATTCTGGCTCTGGAGGGAGGCGAGCGACTCCGAGATCTCCGGCTGGAGGCATACCCGGCGCGAGGCCCCGCACACCTCGAGCGCATCGCAGCCGGTGGCACCGAGCGCCTCGACCAGCGCCGAGTCGCCATAGAGCGGCTTGCCTCCACGCAGGGTGAGGACCACGTCCTCGGGGTTGGCGGCGATGACGGCGCGGTGCGGCGAGTGCTCGAAGGCGTTGAGCCGGAAGATGGCGATGTCCGCGATCCTTCCAGGGCTCAGGTCACCGATCTTCGACGCGGTCCGCGTGGCCAGGGCCGCGTTGCGGGTGACCAGGGACCACAGCTCGGCATCGCTGAAGGTGGCGTTGTAGTAGACGCTGTTGAGGTAGTCCGCGCAGCGCAGCTCGCGCAGCAGGTTCATCGAGCCAGTGGTCAACCAGTCCGTGCCCAGCGCGACGTTGACGCCCATCCGCTTGTGGATGGCCACCTGGGCGGTGTCTCCGTAGAGGGCCACGTTGGAGCGCGGAGACCAGACGAGGCTCGCGCCCCGGGAGGCCATGCGCCCGATCTCCGGCACGCGCAGGCCGATTCCCTGGACGATCGCCGTCCGGGAGCCGAGCAGATCCTGCCCGGATGGGTCCACGCCCGAGGTGCAGAGGAACTCGTTGAGGGCGGAGGTCTCGATACCCTCGGCGACGTGCGTCAGGAAGGCGGAGTCGCTCGGAATGTCACTCGGCGGAGCGATGAACGGATAGGCGCAACCGCTGGTCAGCTCGGTGCCCATGGAATCCCCCAGGGGGAAGGTCTCGTAGTTGAGGCCGCTGACCCCCGCCCCCAGCCCTTCCTGGTTGCCGCCGCTCGTGGAGGTGCTCGGCTTGTCGAGGTTGCGCAGCAGCCCGTTCTCACCGCCGCCTCCAGCGATGGAGGTGGTGCCCGCCATGACCTGACGCAATTCCGCCCAGCGGATGGCCGCGCTGCTGGAGATGAAGGACAGGATCCTCGTGTGGCCATCCTGGCCCATGCGCCAGTCGTGGCGGTGCTCGTAACGCTCCGAGGTGAAGCCGGAGAAGGGCCCGTCCTGGTAGATGATGTGGTCATGCGGGTTGATGAGACCCGGCGACACGACGCCCTCCGGGCACACCACCCGCGTGGCCGAAGCCGCCCCGGACATGCTGGAGCAATCGCAACCCACGCATTGGATGACACCGTCCGGCTCGAAGAGGACCTGGCCACCGTTGTAGACCCTGTCCGGCGCGAGGATGACGCCCGTGATGAGGCGGCTGGCGCTTCCCGGCGTCACCGAACACGTTCCCGGCGTGGGCGGCGGCAGCGAAGAGCCCGGGCACTCGATGACTGGCCCCGTGCCCGCGTCGGGGCCCGGCTCCCAACCTCCATCGGAGCCAGCATCCGGCCATGTGCCCGCATCGCCGGTTCCCGCGTCATGACCCGCATCTGGCCATGTGCCTGCATCCTCGGGGAAGCCAGCATCCACGGGGGTACCTGCGTCCGCGGCCTCCGTGCCCGCATCGACGGCCGACAGGGTGCAGTTGTTCTCGCACCCATCGCCCTCCACGGTGTTGCCATCATCACACTGCTCCGGTGGCTCGGAGATCGCATCGCCACAGACTGGCCCCGAGGGCCCCGCGTCCGAGCCCGCATCCGTCCGCGGCCCCGCGTCCGTCGCCGCGTCCGTGCCGATGACGACCGGCAGGGTGCAGTTGTTCTCGCACCCGTCACCGCCCGTGGTGTTGCCGTCGTCGCACTGCTCGGCGCCAGTCATCACGCCATCGCCACAACGCTCCGCTTCCTCTCCTTCAACGCACCCCGTGAGCACGAGCAGGACCGCGGTGAAGGCAACGATTCCGAGACGGCGGGCTGGCAGCATCGAGCACACCTGCTCCGGTACGGAGAGTCCCGCGGAAGGCGGGGACCGGATCGGCGCCCATCATGCCCGAGAGGTCATCCAAGTGACACACGCGCCCTTCCACCCGGGGCGGAACGCCCCTCTCAGTGCGTCAGCACCGGGTACGCCGGGCCCACCCCGCATTTCTGCCGGAATGCGCGCACGACCTCGGCGATTTCCGTGCCCGCCTCCACCAGGCCCGCGTGGCCCGCGTCCTCCACCAGCACCCACTCCGCGGCGGGCATCCGCTTGCGCATCCGCTCCATCTCGCGCAGGGGTATCAGGAGATCATTCTTCGCGGCGATGAGCTGCGTGGGCACCCGGATCTCCGGCAGTACGTCCCAGCATGGCGGGCAGTCCACCAGGCCGCGCATCATCATCCAGAAGGCCTGCGGATCCATCCGGCGCAGGGCGAGCATGAACTCCACGATGTCCGCGCGCGGAGCACGCGCCCTCAGCAGACCCGAGACCCGCCCGAGCGGATACGCCAGCCGCGAGGCGAGCACCTGATGGACGAACGGCGCCACCCGGGGCACCAGCGGCGTCAGCGTCTTCAGGGCGCGGCCGAGGGTGGCGTGTCCACCCGGCAGGGGGATGAACCAGGCGCTCGGATCCGGAGAGGACGGACTGCCGGCGATGAGCGTCATGGCGGGCACCAGCTCCGGCCGCCGCCGGTACAGCTCCAGCACCACCCTGACGCCCATGGAGAACGCCACGTGGTGGGGCGGGCGCCCATCGCCCCGGACCATCATCTCCTCGGTGACGCGCTCCAGGTCATCCACATGGACGCGCAGCGCATAGTCGCCATCGACGGACAACTGGCTGCGGCCATGGCCCCGGTAGTCCCAGTGCACCACCCGGTGGTCCTGCTCCAGATCCGCGACGATGTAGCGCCAGAAGTTCTCCGACGTCCCGATGCCGTTGGTGAGCAGCACGGACGGACGGGAGGCGAGCGTGGGTTCCGCCTCGCTCTCCGGGGCATTGCCCACATGCGTGTGATACGCGACGCGGGTGCCATCGGGAGCGGTCACGAAGCGGGTGAGGCGGAGGTAGGGCATAGTGCACCACCATTCGGCCGCTCCCCCCTTGGCGCAAGGTCCGGCGTTCACTAGTGGCTATCATGACCCCTCCCCTTCCCCTCTCGCGTTGGCTCGAGCCCCGTGCATCCGGGCCCGGAGCGCCACCCGCCGCCGTCTCCGTGGGCACGATGAACTTCGGGGCGCGCACCCCGGCGCCCGAGGCGCAGCGGATCATCGCCCGGGCCCTGGAGCGCGGCGTGCCCTTCTTCGACACGGCCAACTCCTATGGCAACGGAGAGGCCGAGCGGCTCCTCGGCCAGGCGCTGCGCGGCCGGAGGGCGGAGGTGGGCATCGCCACCAAGGTGGGGCTGGCGCGCGTCCGGGGCAAACCCGAGGGCCTCGCCCGGGAACAGGTGGTGCGTGCGGTGGAGGACAGCCTGAAGCGGCTCGGGACGGACTACGTGGACGTGCTCTACCTGCATGCCCCGGATGCCGCCACGCCGGTGGAGGAGACGCTGGAGGCCGTGCACGGACTGCTGCGCGCCGGCAAGGCGAGGCACTGGGGCGTGTCCAACCACGCCGCCTGGCAACTGCTGGAGCTGCGCGGCCTGTGCGATGCGCGCGGCATGCCCCGGCCGGCGGTGTCCCAGGTGCTCTACAACGTGCTGGTGCGCCAGGTGGAGGTGGAGTACCTGCCCTTCACGAGGCGCTACCCCATCCACACCACCGTCTACAACCCGCTGGCCGGAGGGCTGCTCTCCGGACGCCATGTGCCGGGCGGCACCATCCCCGCCGGCTCCCGCTTCGACGGCAACCGCTTCTACCAGCGCCGCTACTGGTCCGAGCGCCTCCTGGAGCAGGCCGTGCGCCTGCGCGAGGTGGCGGAAGCCGCGGGCCTCACGCTGGTGGAGCTCGCCTACGCATGGCTGGCGGGGCGGCCCGGGGTGGACTCGGTGCTGGCCGGCCCGGCGACGGTGGAGCACCTGGACGCGGCGCTGGACGCCTGCGCGAAGCCGCTGCCCCCGGAGGTGGCCTCGCACGTGGACGAGCTCTCCCGGGAGTGGCTGGGCACGGACGCCACGTACGCGAGGTGAGCATGTTGGCGGTGGATGTGGAGACGTTCGACCTGGCCGGGCCGCTGGCGCACTACGCCGAGCACGGCTACGCACGCCTGGGCCGGCTGCTCGCCCCCGAGGGCCTGGAGACGCTGCGCGAGCGCGCGGACGATCTGATGCTGGGCCGGGTGAGCTACCCAGGCTTTTTCTGGCAGATGGACGCGCCCACGGGCCGCTATGAGGACGCGCCGCTGGGGCTCGGCTGGCAGGGGCCGTCGCTGGACTACCGCAAGCTGGAAAAGCTGGAGAAGGATCCGCGCTTCCTCGAGTGGATGGAGAACCCGCTCTTCGAGCGCCTCGCCCGGACGCTCATCCCCGGGGACATCTGCCTCTACCGGGCCATCCTCTTCCACAAGGGCCAGCGGGGCGGCAGCGAGCTGCCCTGGCACCAGGATGGCGGCAAGCTGTGGGGCCTCACGAAGGATCCCGAGCTGCAACTGTGGACGGCGCTGGACGACGCGCCCCTGGACGGGGGCTGCGTGGAGGTGGTGCCGGGGAGCCACCGCTGGGGGCTGGCCACGGCGCTCGGGGGCGTGGTGCCGCCGGATCAAGTGGCGGCGCGAGGGGCGGACCGGCTCGCGGTGCCGCTGCCGGTGGAGGCCGGGGAAGTCCTGCTCCTCCACAACTACGTGTGGCACCGCTCGAGGCAGAGCCGCACGGGCCAGCGGCGGCGGGGCTTCTCGGCCTGCTACATGAGCGCGGACACCCGCTGCGTGCGAAAGAAGAAAGCGCCTCGGGACTTCTTCCCGCTCTTCCGCCGCGCCTCGCGCTGAGGCGCCCTACGCCGTCTTCAGCTTCTTGCGGATGGCGGGCAGGCTGATGCGGAAGGTGCTGCCCCGGCCCACCTCGCTGTGGGCGGTGATCTCCCCGCCAAAGCCGGTGATGATGCCGTGGCAGATGGACAGTCCGAGCCCCGTGCCCTCTCCCACCGGCTTGGTGGTGAAGAACGGATCGAAGATGCGATCCATCACCTCGCGGGGCATGCCACACCCGGTGTCCTTCACCTCGATGATGGCGTGGTTGCTCTCCGTGCGCAGGGTGACGCGGATCTCGTTCTTGTCCGGCTGGCCGGCGTTGATGGCATGGGCGGCGTTGATGAGCAGGTTGAGCACCACCTGGCCGAACCGGGCCTCACTGCCCTCCACCAGCGGCACATCGGTGGACACTTCCCTCACCACGTTGGCGCGGTGGCGCAGCTCGCCGCGCGCCAGCATCAGCGCCGAATCGACGACGCGCTTCAGATCCACCGACGTGGGCTGCTCCTCGTCGCCGCGCGAGAACGTCTTCAAGTCCTGAACGATGAGGCGCACGCGGTTGACGCCCTCGTTCGTCTCCCGGAGCACCTCCTCCACCTCGCCCAGCCGCCCCTCGGGCAGCAACGGGTTGATGGCCTGCAGCTCCTCCGAGAGGAACGACAGGTTGGAGATGACGAAGGCCAGCGGGTTGTTGATCTCGTGCGCCACGCCCGCGGCGAGCGTACCCACCGAGGCCAGCCGGTCGGCGACGACGAGGCGCGCCTGGATCTGCTTGCGCTCGGTCAGGTCGCGCGCGCTCACCAGCGTGGCGGGCTGGCCGGCGAAGACGAGCCGCAGGCTGCTGATCTCCGCCGTGAGCAGACCGCCGCCGGGAGGCAGGAAGCGGATCTCCCGCACACGGTTGGAGGCGCCCCGGCCGGGCAACCCATCGAGCGTGCCGGCGGCGGCGCCGCGATCCTCCGGGTGGACGAAGTCCAGCAGCGAGCGGCCCACCAGCTCGCTGGACTTGAGCCGCAGGAAGGAGGACGCGGACGGGTTGACGTAGAGCAGCGGCCCGCCCCGGTGCACGAAGATGGCCTCGGGCGAGCCCTCGATGAGGGCGCGGAAGCTCTCCTCGGAGCGGCGCAGGGCCTCCTCCGCCGCCTTGCGCTCGGTGATGTCGAAGGACACGCCTCCGAGGAAGCGCCGGCCCGAGCTGTCGCGGGCGATGAAGCGGTAGGTGAGGAACTGGCGCGGCTCGCCCTCCGGCGTGGGCATCATGCTCTCGGAGACCGAGGGCTGGCCGGACTTGAAGGCCTGCTCGTCCTGCTCACGCAGGTGGGCCACCGTCTCCGCCGGCATGAGCTGCTCGTCGGGGATGGTGCTCACGTCCACGCCGGGCGCCAGGCCGAAGAAGCGCCGGAAGGGCTCGTTGACGAAGACGCGCCGGCCCGCCTCGTCCTTCATGTACGCGAGCGCCGGGTTGTTGTTGAGGAAGGAGTCGAAGAGGTGCTGGCTCTCCTGGAGCGCGGTGACGATGGAGGCCACCTCCGTCATCAGCGCCTGCTTCGCCGCGTGCTCGGCGGCGTTGCCCATGGCGGCCCCGAGCAGTCCGGCCATCAACTCCAGCGTGCGCTCGTCCGAGTCCACGAAGGCGAACGGCACCTGTGAGGCGATGCTCAGCACGCCCACCGTCTGGTTGTCGCGCTTGAGGGGCACGTTCAGCATCGAGCGCACCTTGAGCCGGCGCGCCGCGGCCACGTTGGCGCGAGGATCCCGCTCGGTGTCGTCGGTGCGCATCACCTCGCCGCGCAGCACGCTGCTGCCGGCCATGGTGTTGGCGATGGGCAGGCGCGCGCCCTCGAACTGCTTCGAGTAGCCCGTGCAGACCCGGTAGTACATCTCCTCGCCCTCGATGATGCCCACGGCCGCGCCACCCGCGCCGCAGAGGATCATCGCCCGCTCGGCGATGAGCCGCATCACCACGTCCAGATCCAACCCCGCCAGCGCGATGTCGTTCTGCGTCTGGATGATGGCGGCCAGCCGCTCGATCTCCCCGCGCGCGGACTCCTCGTGGGACTGCCGGCGCATGAAGGCGTAGCAGCGGCGCTCGAAGAGGGCGATGCGGGCGCGCACGTCCACCGGGTTGAAGGGCGCGACCAGGTAGTCGTCCACGCCGATCTCCATCAGCGGGGCGATGTCCTCCTCCGAGAGGCCGTCGGCCATGCCGAGCACGGACACCTCGGCGGCGCGGATCTGCGCGCGCAGCCGGTTGAACCAATCGGACTTCTCGCGGACCTGTTCGGCTCCAACGACCAGCACATCCACCAGGGAGATGGTGGCGGCGGTGACCTCGGGGCCCGAGGCGACCACCACCTCATGTCCCATCCGGGAGAGCTCCGCCCCAATGGGGTGGTCACCGTCGCGACTGAGGAGGAGAAAGCGCATGGAGGCAGGAGCGGATTCTAAGGGAACAGAAGATTGCTAGATCGAGGCCCTTCCGGTCCACCACGAGCGCCGGGACCGGGGAGAACCGCTCTCCGTTGGACGGAAGCCTACCCTCGTTCGCTCTGCTCGGGGGAGGGTTGGGAGGCGCAAAGGGGGCACCATGGGCCGCCCGTGCAGCGGGCGGACAGCCCGCATTATTGCCACGTGTCCAACGTTTGTGCGACCTCGACGTGCTCAATGGTGGTCGTCCGGGGGGAAGAAGGGGCTCGGTCCCCTGGCGTCCGAGCAAGGGCGGCCTATCTCATCGGGGTGGTCCGCCGAGGTCGGACGCGGGCGCGGGTTGCTCGGGGCGGGGTCGGTCCGGGGGGGGGGAAGTCACAGATGAAGTACGGCATCGCGGTGGGGCTGTGGATGGTGGCGCTCGGCGCCTGTCAGGTGGCGACGCTGCCCCAGGTGGTGGACGGACGGGAGGAGCGCTCCACGTCCGAGCTCTTCGATCGGGGCTCCCTCACGGTGATGACGCGCGGCCTGTCGGGCGGGAGTCACCTGGAGCAGGTGCTGGAGGGTCCGCTCGCGGAGGAGCCGGTGCGCGCCGCGGAGCTGCTCGATGCACTGCGGCAGGAGAACGTCCTGGCGCGGGCACGCAAGCTGGCGGAGGAGATCCAATACGCACGGCCGCACCTGATCGGACTGCAGCAGGTGACGCAGGTGCGGCGGCAGTCGCCGGGGGACGCGATCTTCGGAGGCACGCGGCCGGCGGAGGCGCTGCACCTGGACGTGTTGCCGGTGCTGCTGGGCGAGCTGGAGGCGCGCGGGCTGCACTACCGGGAAGTGGCACGGGTGCGCAACGCGGACGTGGAGGTGCCGCTGCTCACGAGTGGCGCGCCGGCGTTCGAGGACGTGCGGCTGACGGACTTCGACGTGATTCTCGCGCGGGCGGACGTGGAGGTGAAGGAGGCGCGAGCGGGCAACTACGTGGCGCGCCGGGAGGTACGGCGGCCGGGCCAGGAGCCGGTGACGCTGCCGAGGGGCTGGGTGTCGGTGGCGGCGAAGGTGGAGGGCCGGAAGTACCGCTTCGTCAGCACGCACCTGGAGCCGGCGCCGGACGAGCAGGGGCTGCGCGTGCAGGTGGCGCAGGTGGGCGAGCTGATTGGCAGGCTGCGCGGCGAGTCGCTGCCGGTGGTGCTGGTGGGGGACTTCAACACGCCGGCCAACCTGGGACTGATGGGGGCGCCCACGTACCGGGAGTTGCTGCTGGCGGGCTACGTGGACGTATGGACGCACCGGCCGGGGAGCACGCGGCCGGTGGAAGCGGAGCTGCCGCTCGCGATGTCGGCGTTGGCGGAGCGCCTCGACCTGGTGTTGGTGCGCCAGCCGGTGGCGCCGGGCCCGCGGCGGATGGGCCCCGTGCTGGCATACGGAGTGGGAGGCGCGCTGGAGGAGCGGTTCGGCCCCTGGAAGCCGGAGCTGTCGGGAGTGGTGGCGCGCCTGCGCATGTGACACCTACACTGAGACACGTGACGGAGCCGCACTCGGGAGTCCTGGTCGCCGAGCAACCCCACTACCTGCCGTGGCTGGACTTCTACGAGCAGGTGGCGAGGGCGGACACCCTGCTGGTGCTGGACAACGTGCAGTGGCTGAGGAGGGGTTGGCAGCGGAGGGCGCGGGTGGCGCTCCCGCCGGGCACTCCCCTCCCCGCCCCCACCGAACCGGCGTTCCAGTGGCTGACGATACCGCTGGAGGGAGCGCACCGGGACACGCGGATTTCCGAGCTGGCGGTGGACACGGGGCAGCGGTGGACGCGCAAGCACCTGGCGACGCTGACGATGCTGTACGGGAGGAGGCCCTACTTCCGGAGCCAGGTACTGCCGAGGCTGGAAGGCTTCTACGCGGAGGCGGAGAAGGAACAGGGCCCGGGCTCGCTGCTGCGCACGTTGCTGGCGAGTATGGCGCTCTTCTACGAGCCGCTGGGCATCAGCCCGAGGGTGGAGCTGGCATCGAAGCTGGACCGCTCGCACCCGGACAAGACGGGGAGGCTGGCGTCGTACTGCACGCAGTTGGGGATGGGGACGTACTACTCGGCGGTGGGGTCGCTGTACCTGAAGCCGGGGCCGTTCCGGGAGGCGGGGGTGAGGCTGCTGTGGCAGAAGTTCCGCTACCCGGGATACGGCCAGGGCCGCAAGGGAGAGCGCTTCGTCGTGGGCCTGTCGATCGTGGACGTGCTGTCGAACGTACCGGTGGACGAAGTGCGCGAGTGGCTCAAACCGAGCCCCTGGGGCCCCTTCGCGAGATAACACCCACGAGATAACACCCACGGCAACATCCCCTCTCCCCCCGGGAGAGGGACGGGGTGAGGGTACCCGCCCCCGTCCTCCCCACCGTGGGGAACGCCGTGAGCCCGAGAATCAGTGCCCGCCCCCGCGCTCCTTGTCGAACCGGACGAAATAACTCCGCACCGCGGAATCAATGAGGTCCTGATCCAACTGCGGGGCCATTCCGCGGTAGTGCGCCATATCGATCATCTGATCGAGCAGGTCACGGGGCTGGCACGCGGCGAAGCGGCGGCCAACGGGCTTGTAATGGGTATCGATGAGGTACTGGACCATCTCGGAGTCATAGGGAACGCCGCGTTTGCGGCACATGACGTCGAAGATCTGATGGAACAGCTCCTCGTCGGGGGGCTGGACCTCGAGCTTGTAACGGACGCGGCGGAGGAAGGCGTCGTCGACGAGGTCACTGGGATCGAGGTTGGTGGAGAAAGCGGCGAAGACGTCGAAGGGGACCTGGATCTTCTTGCCGGTGTGGAGCGTGAGCATGTCCACATCGCTCTCGAGCGGGACGATCCACCGGTTGAGGAGATCCTTCGGGGAGACCTTCTGACGGCCGAAGTCGTCGATGAGGAGCATCCCGTTGGTGGCCTTCATCTGGAAGGGGGCCTCGTAGTACTTGACCTCGGGGGAGTAGACGAGGTCGAGCATCTCAAGGGTGAGCTCACCGCCGACGACGACGAGGGGCCGGCGGCAGCGGACCCAGCGCCGGTCATAGGAGGGGGTGGTGTCGTCGTCCTCGATGGGCTTGTGGAGGATGCTGTCGTAGATGCGGACGACGAAGTCGTCGATGAGGATGGCGTGGGGGACGAAGATTTCCCCGTCGAAGCAGTTGACCATGCCCTGGCAGATGGCTGTTTTTCCGTTGCCGGGGGGCCCGTAGAAGAAGATGGCGCGGCCCGAGTTCATGGCGGGGCCGATGCCATCGAAGATGTAGTCGCGGATGATGAGGTCGCCGAACTGGTCCTCCATCCGGTTGCGGGTGATGCGATTGCCGCGGACGGTCTGCTTCTTGACCGAGTCGATCCACTCCTGGAGGGTGACGGGAGCGGGGCCGTTGTAGCGGTTGCGATCGAGGATCTGCCGCAGCACGTCGGTGGCGAACGTGGTGAGCTGGTAGATCATCGTGGACTTGCCCACGCCCGAGCCGCCGCCGCCGCGGATGTCGATGTACTTCTGGCGGCGCAGGCCCTCGACGACCTCATCGACGACGGTGGAGGGCAGCTTGAGGCGGTTGGCGATGTCCATGCCCCGCATCTCGCCGGCGAAGAAGATGGCCTTGAGGACGAGCTCCTCCACCATGGTGGCGGTGAGCCCCGACTCGGAGAGGGAGCGCGGCTGTGCGGGCCAGAAGCCGGCGGAGCTGGGGGGGACGCCCCCACCCTCGGCGATGGCGGCACGGCGCATGGTGCCGGTCATCCTGCGCTCGGAGCCCGGAACAGCCATGCCACCCATCGTGGGCCGCCGCATCTCGACGGGAACGGGAGGCAGCTCCGACGTCGGGACGGGGGGAGCGGAACGGCGCTGATCCACGATGACGGAGGGCAGATCCATGGAGGGCACCGGCGGGGCCGGGCGGCGCTGTTGCTCCATGGGGACGGGAGCCATCTCCATGCTGGGCACGGGAGGCGCTGACCGCTTCTCCATGGGAACGGCGGCCAGGTCCATGCTGGGCACGGGAGGAGCCTGGCGGCGCAGCTCCGCGGGCACGGGAGGGAGCTGCTCCGTGGGGAGGTTGGAGATGACGCGGCGGGCCTCGGGGCTGGGAGGGCTCGGGGCGCGGCGCTCGAGGAAGGGACTGGGACCGAGGGGACGGCGCTCGGGAGCACCGCCCTGGGGGGGAGTCCGCGCCGGGCCGCCCTGGGCGGGACCCTGCCCCGGGGGGTTCCGGAGCTTGGGAGGCGCGGAGAGCACATTGCCCGCGGGGGGAGTCTCCCGTGGGGTGGCGCTGTGACCTGTGTCGGTCTCGAATTCGGGGGACTCGAATGGAGGGGGATTTGCCCCCGGCCTCCGCTGCTCGGCCATGGTTGCTCCGGGTTGGGACGGGCGAGTCTAGCAGGAAGTGGGCGAGGCTCGATGCTAGCTTGCTGGGTATGAGCTTCTTCCAGGAACCGCCGAGGCTTGGAAACCAGTACGACGACGACGCGCTGCTGCGCGGCTACCTGGAGCGGGTGCTGCCGAAGGAGATGCGGACGGGGCTGGAGGACGAGTTCCGGGAGCTGGGCGAGCTGGGAGGCGGGCCCCTGTACCAGTTCCAGCTCGGGGACCGGTTGAACGAGCCGGAACTGAAGCAGTGGGACGCCTGGGGCCACCGGGTGGACCACATCGAGGTGTCGCCGCTGTGGAAGGAGGCGGAGACGCTGGCGGCGAAGCGGGGGCTGGTGGCGGTGGCGTACGAGCAGAAGAATGGAGATCGCTCGCGCATCCACCAGTTCGCCCTGAACTACCTGGTGCAGCCGTCGCTGGACGTCTACTCGTGCCCGCTGGCGATGACGGACGGGGCGGCGCGGACGCTGCTGTCCCTGGGGAACCCGGAGCTGATGGAGCGCGCCCTGCCCCACCTGACGTCGAGAGACCCGAAGACGTTCTGGACGTCGGGCCAGTGGATGACGGAGCGGACGGGCGGCTCGGACGTGGGGCTGACGCAGACGGCGGCGAGACAGTCACCCGAGGGGTGGAGGCTGTACGGGACGAAGTGGTTCACCTCGGCGACGACGGCGCAGATGGCGTTGACACTGGGGAGGCCAGAGGGGAACGGACCCGGAGGCAAGGGGCTGGCGATCTTCTACGTGGAGACGCGAGGGGCGGACGGGAGGCTGAACGGGATCCAGATCAACCGGCTGAAGGACAAGCTGGGGACGAGGAAGGTGCCGACGGCGGAGCTGACGCTGGACGGGACGCTGGCGGTACCGGTGGCGGGGCTGACGGACGGAATCCGGAACATGGCGTGGATGCTGAACGTGACGCGGACGTGGAACGCGATGGGCGCCGCGTGGAGCATGAGAAGGGCGCTGGCGCTGGCGAGGGACTACGCGAAGCGGCGGGTGCAGTTCGGGGCGCCGTTGGCGGAGAAGCCGCTGCACGTGGACACGCTGGCGGGGCTGGAGGCCGAGTTCCACGGTGGGTTCCTGCTGGCGTTCCGGGCGGTGGAGCTGCTGGGGAAGATGGAGGCGAGGACGGCGACGGAGGAGGAGTTGCTGTTGCAGCGGCTGGTGACGCCGTTGGCGAAGCTGACGACGGGGAGGCAGGTGGTGCACGTGACGTCGGAGGCGGTGGAGAGCTTCGGCGGGGCGGGCTACGTGGAGGACACGGGGCTGCCGAGGCTGCTGGCGGACGCGCAGGTGCTGTCCATCTGGGAGGGGACGACGAACGTGCTCTCGTTGGACACGCTGAGGGCGATGGCGAAGGGCGGCGCGCTGGAGTCCTTGTACATGGACGCGGAGCGGCGGCTGGGAGCGGCGAAGGACGCGGGGCTGAGGCCGTGCGTGGCGGCGGCACAGGACTCGCTGGAGAAGGCGCGGGCGTGGGTGATGAAGGCGATGGAGAATCCGGCGGGGGTGGAGGCCGGGGCGAGGCGGTTTTCACTGACGTTGGGCCGCACGTACGAGCTGGCGCTGCTGGTGGAGCACGCGCAGTGGTGCCTGGACAATGGACACGGCCCGAAGACCATGGCGGCGGCACGGCGGCTCATGCGCAACGGCGTGGACCTGATCGCCGACATGGAACTGGACGACGCGCGGCTGCTGGTGTCTTGAGTCAAACCCCATTTACCGTCGTATCACTGCTCACAAAGTACACACGCCAATGACTACTAGAACTCCTGGTAGTACAGTCCGGGCTCGACGGGGTGGCTCAACCAAAACCAAGCCATCGAAGCAAACTGCGAAACAGAATTCCCCACGGCGCACGAGAAAAAGAAACAAGCTCCAAAGCACCAACGGCCTATTCGATAAATTCGAAGCCCTTCTAAGAGGAGATGGCCATGAACTGGATGCCTATTTGAGCAAAGTAACCGCCCAGCACAGCCTTATAGACACCAAAGCAAACATCCATTGCCATGCCATCTCTCTCGACGGAAACAGCATGCCGCGCGTGGGCGACCTTGCGCGCACATTAGTATTTCGCATCATAGATTACGCAATTCCCAGAAAAGAAATTGCCGAAGCTCAGGCTTACGATCAAAAGCATAACACAAGCGCCCGCACCGCCGAACTCAGAACAAAAGCCAAAAAGCTATTCACCACCATCAGCAACACAGGAGAAGGAGGCGAACTTCTCCTGTATATGCTGACACAAACATTACTAAAAATCCCCCAAATCTTCTGCAAGATGCCGCACAAAACCAGCAACAAGCTACACTATAATGGCGCGGACGGGATCCATGCGGCCTTAAACAGAGAAAGCGGCCGACTAGCTCTATATTGGTGCGAATCAAAACTCCACGCATCTATTGACCATGGAATTTCTTCGTGCCTCGAAAGCATCAAGCCCTTCCTTTGCAACAACGGAGGCACAGGAATTCCTCAAGAGCGAGATCTTCAACTCGTAAAATCAAATATCGATCTCAACTCACCGGAGCTAGAAGAGGCAATTCTTCAATACTTGGATCCCGACGACAAACAACACAACAAACTAGAATACCGAGGAATTTGCCTAGTCGGCTTCGACTACGAGCACTATCCAAAACTACCCAACAGCATATTGGAGCAGCAGGTTTTACAGTCCATCGCAAACACGTTTTCCACATGGACAGGCAAGTTGGCTCATAACATCCGCTCACGAACTCCACTAGAGTCGATTGAGATGGAGGTATTTCTAATCCCCTTTCCCTCTGTGGAATCATTCAGAGCCGCGTTCCTCGAGGAACTTCGCAATGCCTGAACCATCGCTCGCAGACAAACTGCTTGCACTAAACGGCTTTTCCTCAAGACTCAAGCAACTCACAGTCAGATCCGTACTAACCCAATTCAGCAGCCTGGAATCCGACGACATTTTCAAAATCGCCACTCCAGACTGGAACTACATGCTCCTATGCGCCAGCATTCTGGCCAACTCGGACAGAGGCAAATGTCAAGATGCCGCACTGAGAATTGCACAACACTGCCTAACAAGCAAAGACAGCAATGACCAGCAAAAACTAGGAGCAGGAGTAATCCTCGACATCCTGACAAACTCACCAGCCACCCAACTCGCGATTGAACGAGGATTGCTAGATCAGGACTTCCAACACTCAGTCCCTCTACCGCTACAGTTAGATATGTTCAAGAGGGGGATGCAAAACTCAATCATAGACCCCTCCGATGAATCGCTGTTGCGGCTCAATCGTTTTCAAACGACCGTATATCACGCAACCGCCGAGTTTGATTGGGTCAGCATCTCAGCCCCCACATCTTCCGGAAAATCATTTATCCTCCAAAGGATAGTGGAGGAATTTTTCCGAAATACATCTCATGGAATAGCAATTTACATAGTACCTACAAGAGCCCTGGTACAAGAAGTCGAGCTAGACACTACAGAAAGGCTATCGGCTCGCGGATTGGGCGAAGTCCGCATTAGTTCTGTTCCGAGACTGCCTGAGGACTGGCAAAAAAAATCCAACCTCTTCATCTTCACACAGGAAAGGCTGCACTGGCTTCTGAACGAAGCCCCTAGCGCATTTAAGCCTCATCTAATAATCATTGATGAGGCCCAGAAAATTGGAGATGGAGCGAGGGGAATCCTTCTTCAACAAGTGCTTGAAGAGACGGCACGACGCTCTCCCGGGGCGAGAATGATTTTCTCAAGCCCCATGATCAGAAATCCCGAACTGCTCTTAAAGCACGCCACAAAAGAGAAGCGCAAAGCACCAGTGCTCTCTGAGCAGGTCGCCGTAAACCAAAATCTACTTCGGGCTTCTCAAGTAAAAGGCGACCCTACTCGTTGGAACCTAGAACTTTGCCTTGGACAAGAGACAATACGACTCGGTGTATTCTCTCTTCCAGACAGACCGACACACGATAGCAAACGGTTGCCTTTTGTCGCCTTTTCACTTGGCGCAGGCAATGGTGGAAATCTCGTATACGTCAATGGGCCTGCTGCCGCAGAGAAGACAGCTCTTCAACTTTGGGAGCTCCTGGCGCGCACGCCTATTAAGCCAGACAAAGAAATTCGAGCCCTCATCAGTCTCATCAAGAAGACGGTTCATAAAGACTACGTGCTGTCTACGACGCTGGAAAGAGGGGTGGCATGTCATTATGGAAACATGCCGCTCCTCATAAGAGGAGAAATTGAGCGTCTATTCAAACAAGGAAAAATCCAATTCCTAGTTTGCACTTCGACCCTCATCGAAGGCGTAAATCTTCCAGCCAGAAATATCTTTATGCGCGGACCACAAAAAGGACGTGGAACGCCTATGGGGGAAATCGATTTCTGGAATCTCGCCGGACGTGCCGGCAGACAGGGAAAAGAATTTGAGGGGAATGTGGTTTGTGTCGATCCGCTCGACAGGAATACGTGGCACGAGCCACCTCCTCAAGAGCGGACAGAATACACGATCCACCGAGCCCTGGACGAAGTAGCCTACGCTCAAACAGATGATTTTCTGAGATACGTATCCTCAGGCACTCCCAAAGAAACCTCATCTCAAAATCCTGAACTCGAACATGCGTTTACGTATTTTTTCTCAGAACATATTCGCCATGGCACACTTAAGCGTTCTCCATCAACAACAACCTACGATGAGAAATTCGTCTCACAGATCGACGCACTTATTGAACCTTTACACAAGAAAGTACAAATCCCCGAAAAAATTTTGCACCAGAATCCAGGCGTCAGCCCTCTTTCTCAGCAATCGCTGCTTGATTACTTCCACTGCTTCAGAGGCAATCCACAGGAACTGATTCCTGCGATGCCAGAAGATCCAGATGCCGTCAAAAGCTACATGAGCATCATTGAGCGCATTGGACAGCATCTCACTGACGAATCCCCCAAGTTGATTTATTACAGGGCAATTCTCGTTGTGAACTGGATGCGTGGCTACTCGCTCGCCAGAATAATCAGCGACAATTGGAAGTATTGGAGAAAAAAGGGCGGCAAGGAACTGAATCAAGTCATCAGAGATACGATGAAGGACATCGAAGAATATGCAAGATTCTACTTTGCCAAATACTCTTCATGTTACATCGATTTGCTGCGCTACTTTTTCAGGGAGAAAGGACTTTCTCACCTAGTAAACCAGATACCTCAAATCAGTATATGGCTTGAGTTTGGGGCCTCGCAGTCAACGCAACTCTCCCTTATGGAGATAGGCCTGTCGCGCACGACTGCGATTTCCTTGTCAGAGCTAATATCAGACACAACAAAAACAAGAGACCAAGCCTTGGAGTGGCTGAAAGACATCGAAAACCTAAACTCACTGAGATTGTCACGCATTATCATTGAAGAAATAAAGAGAGTTCTGCGGCCTTTATCTAAGCAAATAGAGTAGCTGGTCCAATATTTCAGGAGCCTGGCTCGCCCGGTCCAGCCGCTACACGCCCTCCCGTGCGAACCGCACCAACTCTTGAAGCGTGGTGGGTAGGTCAAGGATGTCATTGTGGCGCTTTCCCACGAGGATACGCACGGTGGCGTTCGGAAACAAGGTTCCCAGCCGCTGCCCCATGTCCACGGGAACCACCTCATCCCGCGTCCCGTGGACAATGAGCACCGGCAGCTTCAGCCCGGGAGCCTTGGCCGCGTTGTCGAACGGATCCCTCACGAGCAGGCTCGCAGGCAACCACGAGAAGAGCCTCGCCCCCAGTTCAACGATGGAGGTGTAGGGCGTGATGAGTACCAGCCGCGAGCCGTGGCCCCGCTTCGCCATCTCGACCGCCACGCCCGAGCCGAGTGACTGTCCCTGCAGCACCGTACGCTCGCGAGGCACACCCAGCTGCTGGTACAGGTGCTCCAGAGCGGTCTCCGCCGCCGCGTAGATGCCGCTCTCGGAGGGCCCCTGCGCCGCCGCGAGCCCGTAGCCCGGGTACTCCACCGCATAGAAGCCGAGTCCCGCCTCCTGGAAGCGCTGCGCTAGCCACGCTCCGTCCGCGAGCTGCTCGCCATTGCCGTGGAAGTGCACCACGGTTGGCGCTCCTGCCGGCGCGGGTACATGGAACGCGTAGACCATCGAGCCCGCGGGGCCCGGGATGCGCAGGAGCGTGGCTCCAGGCAGCGAGGGCTCACGAGCCCCCGGAGGCACCGGGAACACCATGTGACGCTGGTTGAAGAACACCAGCAGGCAAATGCCCACGTACGCGATGACCACCGTGACCAGTACCAGGAGCAACATCCGCTTCGCTCCTCGGAGGAGACGATCCATGGCGGTACCTTAACGCGCTACCCGCGCGCGATGTACCGCCCGATGACGAAGTCCAGCACCACTATCGCCACCTCGGACGACTCCTCGAACCGCTTGCTCAGCCACGTCTGGACCAGCTCGGACACCTCGAACTCGCACTCCTCATTGGCGAGCACTCCCTTGACGGGACCCAGCCATACCGGCCGGGGAATCAGCACCGTGAGCCCCTCCGTGAGCACCAAGGGAATGTGACAGCCGATGGAGGCCGTAACCGCCCGTATCGCCCACGTGCATACCGGGCCGCTAGCGGATTTGCTGGAGGAGATCACTCGACGCGCTTGGCATCCCTCAAGTCTATGCGAGTCCTCAAGAAATTATCAGAGCGGCTTGAAGGTGCCTGCCTTCCATTGCTCCAGCGTCATCTCCGCGGAAAAACCCACCAAGCTGTCAGGCAGTTTCGCAAGCTCAGCAAGCACTCGCTCTCCCTCACCTGGAGCAAACTCCAAAACGGATACCGCAGCCCAACAACGGGTTCCCGGCTCTGGATCGTCGATCAAACCCAAGAGCTGGCGCTGGGCATCCAGACCTCTCGCTCGTAACTCCCTGCGGATTGCGACGAGAAGATCAAACATACGATTTCCGTCTTTGGACTTGCCTGCATTGATGGTACGCCACCTCTCGGCGGAAGCAGTCCTGGTCATTTCGATCAACTGTTCAATCGAGAGTTCCTTCAACCGCGCCTTCTTCATGGTGCGTCCCTCATTTCCGAAGCCCCTTCTTATAGCCACCCGCTCCACCGCTCCGATCGGCTGCACCAGTTCAGAACTGTCATTGCAACCGATCTACTCAGGATCCAGCGTCCAAGTCCCTTTCTCCCAATTCTTCAATACCTCAGAAGCAATGAAGGGGATCAAACCCTCGCTGCTGGCTGCGTCCTCCAATACTGCCTTGGCCTCGGCTGTTCGATAGCGAAGCAAGTACGCTGCGGCCTTGACTCGGACGTCCATTCGCGGGTGAGTAAGTAACGAGGCCAGAGCGTCCCGTCCTGCATTACCAAGGGCAAGTAGCTTATCGACTGCATCCAGGTACCGCTTTGCATGCTTGTTGCCGGTCTTGGCGTCACCCCTCCAGATTGCATCGGTTTGCTCAGCGACATTCACAGCGAACCGCTCCACAAGCGCCTTCAGATTCACCTCCAAAGCCCCCTCCTGACATTTTCGATGGCGATCAAACCAAACTGACGCTGAGCTTCGTACGACTGCGTGCCCAACCACATTCTGACGGTCAACTTCCTCGATCCCGTGAGTTCCTTCTGAATTGACGAGTAGAATGCGCTGACTCGGGTGTGGAGATCCCTGTCGAGAGAAACGATATTTTCTGTGTTGTGCAAAGCCTCGGCACCGAAACGCTTCAGATTGGCTTCGCGCTTCTCGACAATGTGATGCCATTGCTTGCCCTCGCCCGCAGGGCCCATGAAGTCCTTGAAGTCGTCGAAGGATTTGAAGCCCCGATGCCCGCTCGGAAGCACCCTTCCCTCCTTGGGTGTCCCGATCCCGCCTCCAGAGGATTTGTCACCATCGCCCCGGGCCGACATGGCCACGGCAGTCATGGGCAGCACGGCCCGGAGCGTCCCCTCGGGCACGGACACGATGAGTCGCTCGACCCCGACTGCCGCATCCATCAGGGTCAAGCCGGTGTTGACCTCAATGGTGCGCGAGGCCTGGCCGAATCCCGGCAACATCGGCCCCTTGGAGACGAGTGCCGCTGTCTCGCCTACCGCCGCCGTCCCCAACAGGACAAGAATGCGCACGCTGTTGGGGCCAATGACACGGCCGAACCGCTCGCCTGCTTCGCGCAGCTCAGCGAACGTAGTGGCCCGCTTCGCATCCTCGGAAAGCCGCGCGTAGGCCCGGACCAACTCGAAAAATTCGAACCCAAGATAGCCCCACAAGAGCACCGCGAATGCGGCGGCCACCCCCTTGGAGACAGGCTCGGGCGCTATCAGTAGAGCCATGTACGCCGACAGAGTGATGCTCACGGTCGCCAGCACCCGCGTTGGGTCGATCATGGCCCGCACTTCCGCGTCTACCCCCTCCAGCGCCGGACCCACCGCCAGGGCCATGGCGATGCTTCGCTTGTCGTCATCCTGAAGATAGGGACCGTCATTGAAGAGAGTGAAGCAGTCTCCTGGAGAACCGCGCTGCGCACAGAGACGCCCGTAGGACCGGGCCATGTCTGCGTGCCACGCTTCTCCACCTGCTCCCCCGGAGCCAGGCGCCAACCCGCCGCTACGTTGCCCAGGTCCGGAGGAGGCCACCCGCAGCGGCATGTCGAGCACCATGCTCGACAGTGCGGCCCTGAACTCCGCCTCCCCGACTCGCACCGGATCGAAGTCCGTGGGTAACCTGGCGAAGAGCAGCACGTCATGACCCGCGCCTCCTCGGGCTGCATCCATGCCCTCCTGGATTTTTGAGGACTGGTGCGGCCTTGGTGGCTCGCCGCGCTGTGCCATCAGCCGTCCGCCAGTGGGGGATCCCGTGGTGCACGCACCAAGGAGCACCAGCGCCACCAGGGCCAACACCCCCACTCGCGAGCGCAGCCGCACACTCAAGGGGGATGGATGCTGAGTCGACATGGCCGCACCTCTCTGGCGAGTCGTACGAGATGAACCCTCGCCGCGTCCCCAAGGGGCCAGATGTCAGGTGGTCGAGAGTCCCACTGTCAAGCCGACGGCTCCGTCAGGGGGCCGGATTGGTTACGCGCGGCACAACCCGTGGGGCCATACACCCTCACCCCAGCCCTCTCCCAGAGGGAGAGGGAGCATCCACGGATCCATTCCCTATTGCAATCGTGTCACTTGAACACTATGTTGGTGTCAATAAAACACGAAGACAGAAAGAGTCCGGCCATGAGCATCCGGTACATGAAGGCGCCTCCGACGACGTACGTCATGCAGTTCAAGGATGGACGGGTGAAGCGGGAGGGGCCGGGCCTCTCCTTCTTCTACTGGGCACCCACCACCACCGTGGTCGCCGTGCCGCTCGCCAGCTCGGACGTGCCCTTCGCCTTCAACGAGGTCACCCAGGACTTCCAGGCCGTCACCCTCCAGGGACAGCTCACCTACCGCGTGGCCGACCCCAAGCTGCTCGCCGGGCTGCTCGACTACTCGGTGAAGCCCTCGGGCGAGTACGCCTCGGAAGACCCCTCGAAGCTCGAGGAGCGGCTCGTCCAGATTGCCCAGGTGCGCGCCCGCACGGTGGTGCAATCCATGCCCCTGCGCGAGGTGCTCGTGCAGGCGGCCACCATCGAGGGCAAGGTGCTCGCGGCGCTCCGGGAGACGGAGGCGGTGCGAATGCTAGGCGTGGAGGTGCAGGGCTTCTCGCTGCTCTCGGCACGCCCTACCCCGGAGATGGCTCGGGCACTGGAGGCCGAGGCCCGCGAGGCCCTCCAGCGGCGCGCGGACGAGGCCATCTACGCCCGCCGCAACGCCGCCGTGGAGCAGGAGCGGCGCATCAAGGAGAGCGAGATCGCCACCGAGCTGTCCGTGGAGGCCGGCAAGCGGCAGATCCGCGAGGCACAGATCGCCGCGGACATCGCCGTGGAGGAGCAGCGCGCCTCCTTCATGGAGCGCTGGAGCGAGAACGAGCGCAAGGCCGCCGAGGCCAAGGCCTACGCGCTGGAGAAGACGCTCGCCCCGGTGCGGGACATGGACTGGAAGGTGCTCATGGCGGCGGCTGGCGGTGGGAACGATCCCAAGCTGAACATCGCGCTCGCCTTCCGCGAGATGGCCGAGAACGCCGGGAAGATCGGCGAGCTGAACGTGTCCCCGGACCTGTTGCGCTCGCTGCTCTCGGGCCCGTCCGGCAACCAGGGCCGCCATGGCTGAGTACGAGAAGATCGTCCTCGTCACCCGCAAGACGAGGCTCGCCGAGTTGGTGGAGCGCTTCAATACACGCTCGCAGGCACGCTTCTATCTGGAGCACGCCGGACAGGACTTCGAGGACTACGCACGGGAGGATGATACCTACCGCCGCTCGCTCGATGCGCTGCACAAGCTGCTGGAGCTCGGCCTGCCGGTGCAGCAGGTGGACCGCTCATTGGTGCCCACCTTCCTCTTCACCGGCAAGGAGATGGTGGTGACGGTGGGCCAGGACGGCCTGGTGGCCAACGTGGCCAAGTACGTGGGCTCGCAGCCCATCGTCGGCGTCAACCCGGACCCCGAGCGCTTCGATGGCGTACTGCTGCCCTTCGGCGTCGACAAGGCGCGGGTGGCGGTGCGCCATGTGCTGGAGTCACACGCCCGCTTCCGCGAGGTGACGCTCGCCGAGGTAGTGCTGAGCGATGGCCAGCGGCTGCTCGGGTTCAACGACTTGTTCCTGGGGGCGCGAACCCACGTCTCCGCACGATACATGCTGCACTACGAGAAGCGCGCCGAGTCCCAGTCCTCCAGCGGCATCATCGTCTCCACGGGCGCAGGTTCGAGCGGCTGGCTGTCCTCGGTGTTCACGTTGGCCCAGGGACTCACGGCGGCGACGGGTGGGCAGCCAGGCCAGCCCTGGCGGCTCACCTGGGAGGACCCGCGGCTGGCCTTCGTGGTGCGCGAGCCCTTCATCAGCCGGCACTCGGCGGCCAGCCTGGTGGCCGGGTTCGTCAGCGCTCAGCAAGAACTAGAGGTGGAGTCTCGGATGCCCTCGGGAGGCGTCATCTTCAGTGATGGAGTGGAGGAGGACTTCCTCGCCTTCAACGCGGGCACCACGGCCCGCGTGCGTCCGGCCGCCCAACGCGCCCGGCTCGTTGTCCACTGAGACAGTCCTTTCCAGGAAGCACATCCAAAGCCGCTCCGGTGGCACCACTGGCAAGGCACTCTCAATCGCCCGCGATGCGGCAGTGGACATTCAGTTCTGGCACGCGAAGCACGAGCACATCATCAGGACCGAACCCTTGCTTCAGCTGCTCCGGATTATCGGTTTCACAGTAAATCGACATCTCCTCCTTATGGTTCTCGCTGACACGGAACTTCTGGGGCAGCGTCGAGTCGACAGTGAAGGGAATGACAAGTCCGTTGTCCGGGCTGGGGTAGCTACGCCCTCGTATCGAGTAGCGCATCGGATCTTCTTGGTGCAGCGTGTAGGAGATGGAATCGGGCTCCGAGTCGTGGACCTTCACGCGCTCGATGGCGAGGAGCCGCAACGCTTCGGGTGCTTCGACTTCGACCCGCCTCACGTAGGCGCCCTGGAGCGTCTTGCGGATGAACGCCGCGAGTGTGTTCGCGACTTCCTCGTTGGCGGGAATCGCGGCGACGACAATGAAGAAGCCCGGGTTCAGCCCCTTGATGGTGGATGAGTCCATCACCTTGGGGAAGTCACCGTGCTCCGGCAGGTGCTTCGCCTTGTAGCTCTTGAGCTTCGCGGCGGCGGCGGCCTGGGTCTTGGCTCCATCGGCGATGACGATGAAGGCTGGCTTGAGTTCGGCTGGTGTCGAGCCGAGCAGCGACAGAGTGAGCAGGAGGGAGATCATCCAAGCAGCATAGTTCAGCCCGGGAGCCCCTGGGCGAGCGGCTCCAGGTGCTGCACCTTCACGTTCAGCACCTTCCCCGTCTTCTCCAAGACCCCCTGCCCCACCAGGAACAGTGCGCCATGGATGTCCTTACGGAACCGCGCATATGCGTCCGGTGCCACCACCAGGTTCGCGATCCCCGTCTCGTCCTCGAGCGATAGGAAGCAGAACCCCTTCGCCGTCGGTGGCATCTGCCGGGTGATGAGCATCCCGCCCACCGCCACCCGGGCTCCCGCTCGCACCCGCTCCAGCCCCGCCGCCGTCACCGCGCCCCGTTTGCGCAGCGCCGGTCTCAACAGCTCCAACGGGTGCTTCTCCAGCGACACGCCCACCGTCTCGAAGTCCTTGCTCACCCGCTCCGCCACGTTCATCTGCGGCAGCTCCACCTGCGTCCCGTCCATCGCCATCCCGAAGAACAGGTCCGTCTCCTCCAGCGGGCCCAGCGCCTGGATCTCCCACAGCGCGTCCCGCCGCGAGCCGCTGATGCTCCCCAGCGCCCCCGCCAGCGCCAGCCGCGCCAGCTCGTGCCGCGGTGCCCGCGTCCGCCTCGCCAGCTCTCCGATGCTCGCGTAGCGCCCTCCCTGTCTCGCGGACTCCACCCGCCGCCCCGCTGCCTCCTGGAGCCCTCGCACCATCCGCATCCCCAACCGCAGCGCCCCGCCCTCCTCCATCGTGCAATCCCACCCCGAGTGGTTCACGTCCACGCCCAGCACCTTCACCCCGTGCCGCTGCGCGTCCGCCACCAGCGTGTGCGGCGCGTAGAAGCCCATCGGCTGCGAGTTCAGCAGCGCCGCCGTGAACGCCGCCGGGTAGTGGCACTTCAGCCACGAGGACGCGTACGCCAGCAGCGCGAAGCTCGCCGAGTGGCTCTCCGGGAAGCCGTAGTGCGCGAACCCGCGGAACTGGCGGAACAGCGTGTCCACGTACTCGGGCGAGTATCCCCGCCCCACTCCGCCCTCCACGAAGCGCTGGTGGAACGGCCCCAGCCGCTCCTCCGCCCGCTTGTGGGACAACGCTCGCCTCAGTCCGTCCGCCTCCGCTGGCGTGAAGCCCGCCACCGCCATCGCCAGCTTCATCGCCTGCTCCTGGAAGAGCGGCACCCCCAGCGTCTTCTGCAGGATCCGCCGCACGTCCTCCGACGGGTACTCCACCGGCTCCTTCCCCTCCCGCCTCCGCAGGTACGGGTGCACCATGTCCCCGACGATCGGCCCCGGCCGGATCAGCGCGATCTCCACCACCAGGTCATAGAAGCACCGCGGCTTCAGCCTCGGCAGCATGTTCATCTGCGCCCGGCTCTCGATCTGGAACACCCCGATCGAATCCGCGTTGCACAGCATGTCGTAGACCTTTGGATCCTCCGCCGGAATCGTGGCCAGCGTCAGCTCGCGCCCGTGGTGCTCCTTGATCAGCGCCAGGCACTTCGCCAGCGCCGTCAGCATCCCGAGCCCCAGCAGGTCCACCTTCAGGACGCCCACCGCCTCCAGGTCGTCCTTCTCCCACTGCACCACCGTGCGGCCCTTCATCGCCGCGTTCTCCACCGGGATCATCTCCACCAGCGGCTCACGCGTGATGACGAACCCGCCCACGTGGATGGAGAGGTGTCTCGGGAAGCTCTCGATCTCCTGCGCCAGTGCCAGCGTCTGCCGCACCCGCCGGTCCTCCTCCGACAGCCCCACCTCCTTCAGCAGCTCCAGCGACATCTCGCCGTGCGCCCCCGCCACCTTCGCCAGCCGGTCCACCTGGTCCAGCGACAGCCCGAGCGCCTTGCCCACCTCGCGCAGCGCCAGCCTCCCCCGGTAGCAGATAACCTCGCACACCATCCCCGCCCGGTGCCGGCCGTGCTTCTCGTACACGTACTGCAGCACCTCCTCGCGCCGCTCGTGCTCGAAGTCCACGTCGATGTCCGGCGGCTCCTTGCGCTCCATGCTCAGGAAGCGCTCGAAGAGCAGCCCCATCCGCACCGGATCGATCGCCGTCACGCCCAGCGCGTAGCACACCGCCGAGTTCGCAGCGCTCCCACGCCCCTGGCACAGAATCCCCTTCGAGCGCGCGAACCGGACGATGTCCCAGATCGCCAGGAAGTACCCCGCGAAGTCCAACGCCGCGATCAGCTTCAGCTCGTGCTCGATCTGCTTCACCACCTCGGGTGGCACGCCTCCCGGGTAGCGCACTTGAAGCCCCTGGTACGTCAGCTCGCGCAGCCACGTCGACGTTGTCTGCCCCGGCGGCAGATCCTCCTCCGAGAAGTGGTAGCGCAACCCGTCCAGCGTCGCGTTGCAGCGGCTCGCCAGCTCCACCGTGCGCTCCAGCGCCTCCGGGCAGTCCGCGAACAGCCGCGCCATCTCCTCCGGCCCCTTCAGCGTCCGCTCCGCGTTGGGCAGCCGCCTCGTCCCGAGCTGCCCCAGCGTCGTCTTGTACCGGATGGCCGTGAGCACGTCCTGCAACGGCTGGCGGCTCCGCTGGTGCGTGTGCACATCGTTGTGCGCGCACAGCGGCACCCCGAGCGTCTTCGCCAGCGCCTTCGCCTTCGCCACCCGCGCCTCGTCCCCAGAGGACAGCGTGCGGCACATGCCCACGTAGAAGCGATCCCCGAAGGACTCCGCCAGCGGCCCCACCCGATCCGCCGCCACAGGGTACGGCAGCAGCGCCAGCAGCCCCTCGTTGCCCTCCGCCAGCTCGCGCCACGGCAGGCCCGCCTCGCCCTTGGGGTGCAACATCCGGCTCTTCGAGATCAGCCGGCTCAGGTTCGCGTAGCCCCTCGCGTCCTGCGCGTACACCACCACCGGCGGGCCATCCAGCAGTGTCAGCTCGCTGGCGATCAGGTATTTGATTCCCGCTTCCCTCGCCGCGAGGTGGGCCTTCACCGCTCCGTACAGGCCGTCCAGATCCGCCAGCGCCACGGCGGACAGTCCCCGCTCCGCCGCTGCCTGGATCAGTTCCTCGGGGTGCGATGCCCCGCGCAGAAACGAGAAGTTCGACCGGCAGACCAGCTCGGCGTACACGCTCGCCACCCTACTGAGCGGCCGTTCAGGCGGAAGGTCCGCCCCAGTAGGTATGTACAGTCTACCCGCCGTGTCACGTCACTCAGGAAGTGGGATCATCCCGCGTGACCTTCTTGCCGGGTGTGGCTCGGGGTGGAACCTGGGACGTCTGATCCAGACCCTCACCCTGACCCTCTCCCAGAGGGAGAGGGGATGCACACGGGTGGGAACTCGGGAGCCGGATACCCTCACCCCAGCCCTCTCCCGGAGGGCGAGGGAGTGGGGCCGCTCGAACCGGGTTAGGATTCCAAGGTGTCCTCGATACGACGATGCACCTGGATATCGCTGGGCGTGCTGTTCCTCTCGCTCGGCCTCGCTTGCTCGCGAGGGGACTCACGGCCATCACAGGAGCTCGTCCACGAGGCCTACGTCTGGCAGCGCGACTGGAGCCCCGAGCTGGAGCAGGCCATCGCGGACGTTCCCTCGGAGCTGGGTGCTCTCCGCGTGCTGGCTCGCGAGCGCTCCGGACCCTCCCGTACGCCGGTGGACATCGCGGTGGATGTGGAGGCACTGGCTCGCAGCGGCCGCGAGGTAGTGGCGGTAATGCGCGTGGATGGCACGGCGCCGCTCGAGGGCATCTCCCTCCAGGAAGTCGCTACCCACGCTCGTGCCTGGCAGGCGAAGGGCGTCCGCGTCCGGGGCATCGAGCTGGATCATGATTGCGCCACCGCCGCACTGCCCGCCTACGCGGACTGGCTGGCTCGCGAGCGGGCGGCACTCGGAGACCTGGCGCTCTCCCTCACGGCGCTACCCACGTGGAGCACCTCGCCGGCACTCGCCCGGCTCGTCTCCATTCCCGATGGCATCGTGGTCCAGGTGCACGCCGTGCGTGCTCCCACGCTCTTCACCCCCGGCGAGGCCCGGAGCTTCATCGAGGCCTGGTCCCGGGTCACCCGCCGTCCCTTCCACGTGGCGCTCCCCACCTACCGTGTGCGGCTGCACGATGGGACGCCCCTGTCCGCGGAGCCTCGCGAGGTGGCCCGCTTCCTCGCCGGACTGCGCGAGCGCCCCGTGGAGGGAGTCGCGGGCATCGTCTGGTTCCGGCTCGGACATCGGGGCGATCCAGAGGCGTGGAGCACGTCCACCCTCTCGGCGGTGGTGCGCGGTGAATCGCTCGACCCGCGGTTCCTCCCGCGACTGGTGGACGCGGGCGGAGGCACGCTGGACATCGTCATCGAGAATACCGGCCGCGTGGATGCCCCCGCTCCCGCGAGCCTCACCCTTTCTGGAAATCTCGAGGTCCTCGATGGCGTGGGCGGCTATGCCCCGCGAGGGACCTCGCTCGTGGCGCGCATGCCTCCCCGGCTGCGCGCCGGCGAGCGCCGTGTCATTGGCTTCGTCCGGGGATCCGAGGTGGCCATTGCTGCTCCGTAGTGCATTGACGTTCCTGGTCTTCCTGGTGGTGCTCACTCCCGTGCGCCACGCGCGCGCCTGCGGCCCCGACTTCCCGCCCGTGTTGCTGGGCGATCGGGCCCGTCTGCTGGCGGAACTGCCGGACAGTGCCTTCATGCACGAGGTCTCGCACCTGCTGCCGAAGCCGGCGGACACCTTCGTCGTCGTCGAGACCGCCAAGGAACCGGAGGGATCCCGGACGGGTGGCGGTGCCCGCGAGACGGAGCTGTACCAGTCCGGTGCGAAGGTCTTCCACGAGGGGCACTGGGACGAGGCGCGTGCCCGTTTCCAGGAAGTGCTCGCCCTGCCCGCCGGGGAGCGCCGCCGCTTCTCCACCTTCGCGGCCTTCATGTTGGGGCGGATGGCGGGCGCGGGCACGGAGTTGGAGGAAGCACGGCAGCGCTTCGCCGAGGTGCGCGCTCTGGTGCGAGAGGGTTTCGACGATCCGCTGGGCCTGGCGGCCGCCAGCCTGGGCGAGGAAGCACGGCCCCTGCTGAGAGCGGGTGACGACACGGGAGCGATCCATCTCTACGCGGAGCAGGCGGCCCACGGGAGCTGGAACGGAGCAACCTCTCTGTTGTTCATGGCCCGGGCCATCGCCCGTGACGAGGCGCGCCTGCTCCAGGTGTTGAGGGAGCCCCTGGGGCAGCGCCTGATGGCCACCTATGCCTGGACGCGCGGGCAGGAGATCCTGTGGGTGGACGACACGGAGTCGCCCACGCCGCTGCGGCGTCTGCTGGAGGCACTCGCGGCCGTGCCCGGGCTGACCGGAGCGGACCGGCTGGCTGCGGGAGCGTGGCGCGCGGGACGCTTCGACCTGGCCGAGCGCTTCGCCGGACAGGAGCGGACCCCGCTCGCCGCCTGGGTGCAGGCGAAGCTGGCGGTGCGCCGGGGAGACAAGGCGGCGGCGGAACGGTTCCTCGCGGAGGCCGCGGAGGGCTACCCGGAGCAGGAAAACTGGGCGCCCCAGGATTGGATGATGCCGCAGCGTCCACGGGCCCATGTGGAGGGAGAGCGGACGCTCCTGGCGCTCCTGCGCGGCGATTTCCCACAGGCGGCGGAGCTCGTGCTGAAGACCTGCTCCTGGCCGGACATCGCCTATGTCGCGGAGCGCGTGCTGACGGTGGAGGAGTTGCAAAGGTTCATCGTGGCCCATGCCTCCAGCCCGGAGCTCCGGTGCAAGCCCGAGCCTGGCTTGTGGCAGGAGGAGAACGAGCGCCAGGACGTGAATGCCCAGCTCCGTCTGCTACTCGGGCGGCGTCTGCTGCGCGGCGGGCGTGGCCAGGAGTCCCTGGAGTACTTCCGCGGCACGAAGTGGGAGGAGCCCGCGCGCCAGTACGTGGAGGCACTCGAGCAGGCCCGGTCCGCCTGGCGCGACCTGGATGAGGCCCAGGCGCTCTACACGGCGGCGCGGCTCGCGCGCTCCACGGGCATGGAGATGATGGGCACCGAAGTGGCACCAGATTGGGCCTGGGTGGCGGGCCTGTACGACGTGGGCGAGTGGAATGCCGAGATCCAGCGGGCCTCCGAGGGTTCCCCTGCGCGAGCCATCCTGGGAGATCTGCCGCTCGACTCGGAGGCTGAGCGCGCGCGGCTGACCGCCCACGCACCACCGCACACGCGGCGCTTCCACTACCGCTCCACGGCGGCGGATCTCGCCGAGCGGGCCGCGGCGCTGGTGCCTCCCCGCAGTCAGGCATACGCCGCGCTCCTGTGCCACGCCGCGCGATTCGTCGCTCGCACCGAGCCGGAGCGCGTCCAGCGGCTCTGGACCACCTACGTGAAGAACGGAGCGTTGATCTACGACACGACGCTGTTTGGCGAGCGCTGCCCGGAGCCGGACTTCGAGCGGTTGCGCAACCAGAAGCTCGCCATGCCCTGGCGGACCTGGAGGCTGCGCACGCTGGCCACGGTGGGCGCGGGCTTCCTGCTGCCCATGCTGGGCGCTGTTGTCCTCGTACGCCGCAAACGCCGCCAGTAGAATGGCTCGCTTCACGTGGAGACAACGATGACGGATGCGAATCTTCTGAAGGAAGCGGAGCGGCTCCAGGTACTGCTGGCCGAGCAGGCCGCGAAGCATGATCGTGAGACCACCTTCCCCGAGGAGGGGAAGACGGCCATGAATCACTCGCCGCTGAACACGGCGCTCCTGGATGGCGCCTCGTGGCTGACCTTCGGGCAGGTCATCAGCATCCTGGCCCGGGGGGATGCCTCCTTCGCCACGGCCTGGCTGATGCATCAGGGGTCGGCGGCGATGCTGCGGGCCCTGGCGGATCCGGCGCAGGCCTCCTTCATGGAGGCGGAGTTCCGCCGTGGCGCCTGGTTCGGAAACGCCCTGGGCGAGCCCACCAGCGGCAACCAGTTCCTCATGCCGCTGCAGCAAGCCCGCCGCGTGGAGGGAGGCTGGCGCCTCTCGGGGTCCAAGCGCTTCGTCTCCGGCGGCGAGGGCGCGAAGTACCTCATCACCAGCGCTATCTGTGACGGGCAACCCGGCTTCTTCCTCATCGACAAGGATGACTCCGTCCGGGCGGAGGAGATCTGGGATCCCATGGGCATGCGGGCCACCCGCAGCCAGCTCCTGCACCTCCAGGACACACTGCTGCCGGAGTCCCGGAGGCTGCGGCTCGATCCCACCCAGCCCAACGCCATCTCCGTGGGGCTGCCGTGGATCTCCATCGGCATCGCCGAGGCGGCGATGGGCTTCGCCATCGGCTACGCGAAGGAGCGCAGGCTTCCCCCGGAGAACAAGCCGCTCGCCGAGCTGCAGTGGGTCCAGTTCTCCGTCGCGGACATGAGCACCCGTCTGGAGGCGGCGCGCTCCCTGGCCATCCGCTCGGCCACCGCCACCGACCAGCGCACCCCGGATTCTCCCTTCCTGCAGATGCAAGCCAAGATGGTGGCCAATGACGCCGCCATCGCCATCGCCACCGCGGCACTGGAGCTCGCGGGAGGCTCGGGCTACCTGAAGAGCCGCCCCATCGAGCGCTACGTCCGTGACGCCATGAGCGGGCCTCTGATGGCCTGGTCTCCCGCCGTCACGCGCGACCTCCTCGGCAAGGCCATCCTGGGTCTCCTGGGGCCTCCACCGGCCTGAGTCATGTGCACTCCGCCGCCTCGCTTTCACCCACGCGGGGCGGCATTTCAGGAGAAGATGGCCTCATGGATCGGCCGGAATTTCTGCGCTGGGCGGGCATCGAGTTGTCCACGAGGCACCCGGGATGCGCCATAGACGAAGGCGACAGCCACCGGGTCGTTCGCTGCGCGAGGAACATGTACCTGGGCGTCGATGCGCTCCTCGACGGTGAGATGCGGGTGCACGTCTTCACGGACAAAGATCATCTGATGCTGACCACCGCGGCTCCGGTCGTCGGCCTGCCTCCACCGGGGATGGAGTACAAGGTCCAGCGCGGCGTGGATTCACCGGGCCGCCTGTACGCCAGGCTCACGTGGCGGCACAGGGGATCCACCTATGCCACCGAGAAGTTCCAGGCCATCGCGGCACTGGACTGGCTCCAGGTGCTCGTGCTCCCCAACCTCCTGCCTTGATGGGAACCTGTCAGCGCAGCGTCTGGAGCCCGGGCTCCAGCAGGTGCGGCGTCGCGTCGAAGCTCCGCAACGAGATCCGATCTCCCGAGAAGAGGAAGTCCGTACAAGCGGTGTTCCACACCATGAGGCTCAGCGCGAAGACCTTCTCCGCGCTCGCCTCCAACGTCAGCCCCGTGGCCACCGCCATCGTCCCCGCCGACGTGAACGCCACCACCTCCGCCTTCCTCCCCGGCTGCTGCATCATCTTCCGCAGCCCCGCTTCCACCCGCGAGACGAACGAGTTCCAGCGCTCCACCGCCGGATCCTCCAGCTCGCCCCGCGCCCACGCCCGGCCCAGTGGATCCAACAGCCGGAACAGCCGCCGCGCTCCGTCCGGCCCCTCCAGCGCGCCCGACTCCATCAGCTCGCGCACCTGATCGTTCCGCTCCGCCAGCTTCGGCAGCAGCACCCGGAACAACGGCTCCGCCGAGTACTCGTCCAGCTCCGGCAGCACCACCGGCTCGGGGAACCGCAGGCCCCGGGCCAGGTAGGCCGCCCTCACCGCCTCGCATGTCTGCTGATGGCGCCAGGCTGGTCCCACGTACACCGCCTCCAACGCGTGCTCCGCCGCCGCCCACACCTCCCCCAGCCGCTCGGCCTGACGCATCCCCAGCTCGGACAACCGGTCCCGGTCGTACCACTCGCCAGACGTCTGCCCGTGCCGCACCAGGGTCAACACTCCCATCCGCCACCTCTCACTCTCGAAGGACTGCTCACCCCGGAAGCCCATCAGCGGGCTGCTCACATCGCCGTGGAGCCACCGTCCACGACGAGCTCCGAGCCGGTCATCAACTTGGACTCGTCCGAGGCCAGGTACAGCACCGCGTAGGCGACGTCGTCCGGCTCACCGAGGTGGCCGAGCGGAATCATGCGCGACAGCTTCGCCTTGCCCGCCGCCATGTCGCCGCCCAGGCTCGCGAGCCCATCCACCATGGGCGTCTCGATGAAGGTGGGGTGTACGGAGTTGCAGCGGATGCCGTAGCCCTTGCGCGCACAGTGCAGCGCCACGGACTTCGTCAGCAGGCGCACCCCCGCCTTGCTCGAGCAGTAGGCAGGCAGGGTGTCCACCCCCACCAGCCCCGCCACGGAGCTGATGTTGATGATGGAGCCCTTCGCGCCGCTCTGGCGCATGCCGCGGATGGCGTGCTTGCAGCCGAGGAACACCCCATCCAGGTTCACCGCGTGCACGAGCCGCCACTCCTCCAGTGAAAGCGTCTCGATGTCCTTCGAGACGCCGATGCCCGCGTTGTTCACCACCACGTCCAGGCGGCCGAAGGTGGCCACCACCTCGTCCACCACCCGCTGCCAGTCCTGCTCGTTCGTGACGTCCAGCGCCCAGGCCCGGGCGGATGCGCCCAGCGTCTCGGCGGCCGAGCGGACGCCGGCCTCGTTGCGATCCGTGAGCGCCACCCGGGCGCCCTCGCGCACCAGCATGGCCGCCGCGGCCTTGCCCAGCCCCGACGCGGCTCCCGTCACCAGTGCCACCTTGCCCTCGACTCTTCCGGCCATCACTCCTCCAGGGGTTCGAAGGCGGCGGAGCCTACACGGTCCTGGCGCACCGCGTCTCGAAGGTGGCAAGCTCTCGGCCGCATAGGAGCGTTCATGGACATCCATGGCTGGCAGTTGTGGATTCTCGCGGCGATCATCGGGGGAGCGCTGGAGATGGCCCTCCCCGGCTTCGTGGTGCTCTGGTTCGCGGTGGGCGCGCTGGCCGCCAGCCTCATCGCGGCGCTGGGGCTGGGCATCAACGCCCAGCTCGCGGTCTTCATCAGCGTCTCGCTGGCGCTCTTCGCCAGCTCGCGCACCATCTTCAAGAAGGCCTTCATGCGCAACGCCTCCAAGATGAAGACGGGCGTGGAGGCCATGGTGGGTCAGGAGGCCGTGGTGACCGAGGCCCTGGTCGAGGGGCACAGCGGCGGCACCGTCCGCATCAATGGCGAGCTCTGGTCCGCCCGCTCCCTCGGTGGTGGCGTGGCCGAGGGTGAGCTCGTCGTCGTCGAGCAGGTGGAAGGTTTGAAATTGTGGGTGCGGCGTCCCTCCGCGTCCCTGGAAGTGACTCCGAAACAGAAGAAGGAAGGTCGTTAGATGGGTACTGCCCTCTTTGTGTTTGGTGCGGTGGCCGTGGTGTTCGCCATGGTGAAGGGCCTGCGCATCGTTCCCCAGGCCAAGGTCATGGTGGTGGAGCGCCTGGGCAAGTTCCACCACGTGGCCGGCAGCGGTCCGAACATCCTCATCCCGTTCTTCGACTCGCCGCGTGTGATGGAGATGCGCGTGGGTCACAACTACCACCGCAGCCACCTGGTGGACTTGCGCGAGCAGGTCATGGGCTTCGAGACCGTGCAGGTCATCACCCATGACAACGTCACCATGGAGGTGGGCTCGGTCATCTACTACCAGATCGTGGATCCGGCGAAGGCGCTCTACGCGGTGGAGAACCTGGCGCTGGCCATCGAGCAGCTGACGATGACGAACCTGCGCAACATCATGGGCGGGCTGACGCTGGATCAGACGCTCACCAGCCGCGAGACGGTGAACACCAAGCTGCGCACGGTCCTGGACGACGCCACGGAGAAGTGGGGCGTGAAGGTGACGCGGGTGGAGCTGCGCGAGATCGAGCCGCCCTCCGCCATCAAGGACGCCATGGCCAAGCAGATGACGGCCGAGCGCGAGCGCCGCGCCGAGGTGACCAAGGCCGAGGGTGACAAGTCCGCGGCCATCCTCCAGGCCGAGGGCGAGAAGATCTCCCGGATCCTCCGCGCGGAGGCCGAGCGTGACGCGGAGGTGGCGCGCGCCGAGGGCCGCAAGCGCGCCACGCTGCTGGACGCGGAGGCGAAGGCCGATGCCACGCGGCTGGTCTTCGATGCCATCAACTCCGGTGGCGGTGCGACGCCCGAGGTGCTGGCGCTGCGCTACATGGAGACGCTGCAGGAGCTGGGCAAGGGCGACAACAAGATGTTCGTCCCCTACGAAGCCACGGCGGCGTTGGGCAGCATCGCGACGCTCAAGGAGGTGTTCGCGAAGGAGGGCACCACGAAGGCGCAGCCCGCGCCGAGCGCCGCGGCCCTGAGCGCGCAGTCGCTGTCGCGCACGCTGCAGACGCAGCCGCCGGCCGTGCCGGTGCGCAACCGCCCCGCCCTCCCCTCCGAGGAGTAGTTCCAGTAGTTCCAGCGGGCCCCTCCCCTCACCTCGTCAACATCCCCTCGCCCTCCGGGAGAGGGTCGGGGTGAGGGTATCTCGGTCCCCGGGTTGGAACCTTCCGCGAGCCCCATTGTCCGAGGGGTTGCTCATCACAAAGGAGAGCACATGAGGGAAGCCTTCATCGCGGGTGGTTTCGGGATGTACCCCACGTTCATCGCGGGTCTGGCGCTGTTGCTCACCAGCGCGCGCTACGCCAGCCGTCCGGAGTCCCGATACATTCCCCTGATGATCACCCTGGGGCTGTTCACGCTCTTCGCGGGGAGCCTGGGCTTCGTCACGGGCATCATGAACCTGATGCGCGCCTACGCGGGCCCGCTCGCTGACCAGGGTCCCTCGGTGCTGTACCTGGGTTTCCAGGAGGCGCTGCACAACGTGGCCCTGGCGCTCCTGCTGACGACGATGTCGGCGTTGGCGGCTTCCGTCGGCGCATGGCGGCTCGCTCAGCAGGCACGGGCCGCCGCCGCGACCGTGCCCGTTCGCTAGAACTCGCACGTCAGGGATTGCGCGGGGGCCCGTCCGTGGTTAAAACCTCCGGACGCTGAAGTCCGAGTCCCGCAGTCCGGGTCCCCTCGAACACGAGGCTTCGTACTCCATTGAAGATCCACTCCTGAATCGTCGGCGCTGTCTCTCAGCCAACCCCCGGGCCCCTCGTGCGTGCCCGGAACGATTCTGGAGTTCCTCGTGTCACTCGTTCGCGCTCACCGCGTTTCCTTCGCGTTCTCCGACGCCGTTGCCCTCTTCTCCGATGCCGAGTTCCACCTCCCCGCGGGCTGGACCGGCCTCGTCGGCTCCAACGGCGCCGGCAAGTCCACCCTGCTGCGGCTGATCTCCGGCGAGCTCCAGCCCTCGGACGGACACCTCCACTTCGAGCCCACCTCGGCGCTCGTCCACCTCTGTCCGCAGCGTGTCGAGGAGCTCACCCCCGACATCACCGCGCTCGCCGAGGCCTATGACTCCCGCTCGAGGCGGCTGCTCGGCCAGCTCGGGTTGGATGTGACGGCCCTGGAGCGATGGCCCACGCTATCGCCCGGGGAGCGCAAGCGCTGGCAGATCGGCGCGGCGCTGGCGCGCGAGCCGGACGTGCTGCTGCTCGACGAGCCCACCAACCACCTCGACGCCGAGGCCCGTGAGTGGCTCATCTCCGCGCTGCGCCGCTTCCGCGGGGTGGGCGTGCTCGTCTCCCACGACCGCGAGCTGCTCGAGTCCCTCACCACGTCCACGCTGCGCGTCCACGGGGGCACGGTGCGCCTGTGGCCCGGGGCCTACACGGCCGCGCGCGAGGCCTGGGAAGCCGAGCTGGAGGGCCGCCGCAACGCCCGGCATCAGGCCCAGGAGGAGCACCGCCGGCTCCAGCAGCGGCTCGACAAGACGCGCCGGGATCAAGAGGCCGCCTCCGCCTCGCGCAACGCGGGCGCCCGCATGAGGGACAAGTACGACAGCGACGCGCGCACCCTGGGCGCCAAGAACCTCGTGAACTGGGCGGATGCCCGGCTCGGCCGCAGTGTAACGCTCATCCGCCGCGAGGCCGAGCGCGCCGCCAGCGCCGTCGAGTCCATCGAGGTGGAGAAGACGCTCGGCCGCTCCATCTTCGTCGACTACGTCCGCCCGCCCCACGCGTTGCTGTTCAGCCTCGACGTGCCCCGGCTGTGCGCGGGCGAGGTGGAGCTGTTCGGCCCGCTGCGGCTGGACGTGCCGAGGGACGCCCGCATCCGCATCGAAGGCCCCAATGGCGCGGGAAAGAGCACCCTGCTCCGGGCCCTGCTCGAACAGGCGCGCGTCCCACTGGAGCGCGTACTGTACGTGCCGCAGGATCTGAACGCGGACGAGGCCGAGGAGGCACTGGAGTCCGTGCGCGAGCTGCCTCCCATGGAGAAGGGCCGGGTGTTGTCCCTGGTGGCCGCGCTCGGGGTGGATCCGGATCGCCTGCTCGCCTCGGAGCAGCCTTCCCCCGGGGAGGCGCGCAAGCTGCTCATCGCGCGGGGGCTGGGAGAACATGCCTGGGCACTGGTGCTCGACGAGCCCACCAACCACCTGGACCTGCCGTCCATCGAGCACCTGGAGGAGGCGCTGCGAGAGTACCCCGGGGCCCTGCTGCTGGTGACGCACGACGCGCACTTCGCGCGGCGCTGTACCACCACGCGCTGGCAGGTACGGCCGGGCGGTGTGGACGTCACCTCGGACTGAGGCCTCGCTCTCCTGGAGGCACGAGGGGCAGGAAGCAGGCTGCTCGTCCGGCTTGCCCCCCTCCCGGGGCGGGCATCATGATGCCGAATACCGCGATCGGCGTCATCTTGAGAGGCACCGCTCTGGCTGCTGGTCATTTTGTTGGGAGGCACGGGAATGCTCCTCCGAGACGACCTGGGAGGCATCATGGCCCGCCGGCTTCTCCCAGCGGCCATCCTCATCCCCCTGCTGGTGGGGGGAGCCTGGCTCCTGGGTGAACGGCTGGGGCTCTACGGAACCACCTTCGGAGTCCCGGTCTTCGTGCTCATCACGATGGCGGCATTCCTGCTCGTGATCGTGCGCAATGCGAACGCCCTCTCCCGGCTGGAGGAGCAGCATCGGGACATGGAGCAGGGCGTGAAGGACGGGCTGCGCAACAGTGAGGAGCGCTTCCGGACTGCCTTCGAGGATGCTCCCATCGGAATGGCCATGGTCGGTCTGGATGGCCGGTTCCTGAACGTGAATGGCTCACTGTGCGAGATCATCGGTTACTCGCGGAAGGAGCTCCTCTCCAAGACGTTCCAGGACATCACCCACCCCGATGACCTGGAGCTGGATCTGGCGAACCTGCACCGGCTCATCCAAGGAGAGATCAGCTCCTACCAGATGGAGAAGCGCTACTTCCACAAGCGGGGCCAACTGGTGACCGTCCTTCTGACGGCCTCGGCGGTACGCAACGCCCAGAACGAGCCGCTCTACTTCATCTCGCAAATCCAGGACATCTCCGAGCGCAAGCAACTCGAGCAGGTATGGCGCTTCCTGGCCGATGCGGGCCCACGGCTCGCGGCTTCGCTCGAGTCCCAGACCACGCTCACCGCTGTCGCGGGGCTGATCGTTCCTGAACTGGCGGACTGGTGTGTGCTCGATCTCATCGGTGACGACGGGCGGGTGCACTGGGTGGAAAGCATGGCGGCCACGCCCGAGAAGTCACAGGTCCTGCGCGAGTTGCTCACCGCCTATCCCCATAATCCGTCCCGCCAGGGGCGCATCGTCGCCGACGTCCTCCGGACGGGGAGGCCGGCCCTCTTGCCGGAGTTCCCCGCGGGGATGCTCGAGCCGGCGGCGGAGGACGCGCGCCATCTGGAACTGCTCCGCCGCCTCGACCCTCGTTCGGCCATCGTCGCCCCCCTCATCGCTCGCGGGCGCATCCTGGGCGCCATCATCCTCGTGGCCTCCGAATCAGGACGCCGCTATGGCGCCCGGGACCTCGCCATGGCCGAAGAGCTGGCCAGCCGCGCCGCGCTCGCCATCGACAATGCCCGCCTCCACGAGAAGTCCGAACAAGCGACACGCACTCGCGACGAGGTGCTCCGGATCGTCGCCCATGATCTGCGCACCCCCCTGAACGTCATCTCCCTGAGCACCGGGGTGCTCCTGAGGTGTCCGCCCGAAAAGCGAGCCACCGACACGAAGCCGCTCGAGGCCATCAGGAATGCGGCCAACCGGGCCACCCGGCTCATCCAGGACCTGCTGGACGTCGCCCGCCTGGAGGCAGGCCGCCTGTCCGTGGACCGCCGGCCGGAGCAGACCGCTACACTCGTCAAGGAGGCCGCCGAGTTGCATCGCGCGCTCGCGGATGCGAAGTCCATTCAGCTGACGATCGCCATCGCGGAGAACGCCCCACCTGTCTTCGCGGACGGTGACCGGGTGATCCAGATCCTCTCGAACCTGCTCGGCAACGCGCTCAAGTTCACGCCCGGGGGTGGACAGATAACCCTTCGGGCCGAACCGGTGGAACGGATGATGCGGTTCTCGGTGAGCGACACCGGGTCCGGGATTCCCGAGGAGGACCTGCCCCACCTCTTCGAGCCCTTCTGGCAGGCACACGCGGTAAGGAAGCAGGGAACCGGACTGGGACTCGCCATCGTGAAGGGGCTCGTGGATGCCCACGGCGGACACATCTGGGTCGAGAGCAGCCCGGGAGTGGGGAGCACCTTCTTCTTCACGATTCCCACCACGAGCATGGCCGAGGCCACGGATTCCGCCTCCATCATCCCCCCTGGCTCCTGACCGCTCTGCGCCGTGCTGTCTCTGGCTTTACCTCACCGCGCAGCCCCTCTGTTCGCGCCAAGAGCTCCGTGCGCAGCCATTGGCCGCGGGGGTCGTCATCCACCTGCCGGTGCCAGTAGAGGTGGAGTTCCACCGGCGGGAGCTCCACCGGCATCAGCAGGAGGTGGTTGCCGAGTGGGGCATTGAGCGCCGCCGCGTAGCGCCGCGGCATCGTGAGGAGCAGGTCCGAGCCGGCAACGATGCGGCACGCCGCCTCGGGATGCTGGCAGCGCACGGCGACCTCGCGCTGGTAACCCAGGCGGCTGAGCACCAGGTCCTCCAGCGCCAGTCCCGTGCGCCGCGAGGACACGGTGACGTGCCGCGCGGACAGGTAGGCCGCCACATCCAGCTTCCGCTTCCGCGCGCTGACCACACAGAAGGTGTCACGCAGCAGCACCGTGTGGCGCAGATCGGCCCCGGTCGGCTGCGCCACATCCACCGCCAGGTCCAGCCGCCCTGACGCCAGGTCCCTCTCGAGGCTGGCCCGCTCCAGCCGCACGCTCGCCACCCGGACCTGCGGAGCGCTCTCGCGCAGGCGATTGACGAACCGTGGAAGCAGTGACGGTTCCAGCTCGTCGTTCATCGCGATCGTGACGTGGCCCGCGTCGCGCTGGGGATCGAAGTGCCGGGTGCGCGCCACCGCCTGCTGGAACAGGGAGAGTGCTTCCTGAATCCCAGGGGCCAGACGCTCGGCGAGCGGCGTGGGTGCCACACCCCGCCCCTGGCGCACGAAGAGCGGGTCATCCAACTGCTCCCGCAGGCGCGCCAGGGCATGGCTCACCGCCGACTGGCTCAGGAACAGGACCTCGGCGGCCTTTGTGAAGTTCCGCTCCCGGTAGACGACGTCGAACACCCGGAAGAGGTTGAGGTCGAGCTGGGACAGCTTTCCCGTTTCATGAGCCCCATTCATGGGGACACATGACCAACATTCACTGGATTCATCAAGGGGCCCCGCCACAGGATGGGGCGGCGATACAAGGGACCTCTCATGAACTTCGAGCCGAGTGACCGTTCCAAGGACTACCGCGAGCGCGTGCGGAGTTTCATCCAGAAGCACATCCAGCCCGTGGAGGCTCAGTACTGGGCGCAGATCCGCTCGGCCAGCCACGGTGGTGACTGGCGGCAATGGAAGATTCCCCCCGTCATGGAGGAGCTCAAGGCGCGCGCCAGGGCCGAGGGCCTGTGGAACCTCTTCCTGCCCGACGAGAAGCTCGGCGCTGGCCTCAGCACCCTCGAGTACGCCCCTGTCGCCGAGGAGATGGGCCGCAGCTTCATGGCCCCCGAGGTCTTCAACTGCAATGCCCCGGACACCGGCAACATGGAGGTGCTCTGGCGCTATGGCTCCGAGGAGCAGAAGACCCGCTGGCTCACTCCCCTGCTCGCCGGAGAAATCCGCTCCGTCTTCTGCATGACCGAGCCCGATGTGGCCTCCTCGGACGCCACCAACATGCAGGCCACCGCCATCGTCCAGGGTGACGAGGTGGTGCTCAACGGAAAGAAGTGGTGGTCGAGCGGCATCGGCGACCCCCGCGCGAAGATCATCATCTTCATGGCCCGCACCGCCAACGAGGGCGGCGACCGCCATCATCAGCACTCGATGGTGCTGGTGCCGCTGGACACCCAGGGCGTGGAGATCCAGCGCATGCTCCCGGTGTACGGCGACTACGACGAGCCCCATGGCCACGGCGAGGTGCACTTCCGTGACGTCCGGGTACCGGTCTCCCACATCATCGCGGGCCCGGGACGCGGCTTCGAGATCGCCCAGGGACGTCTCGGCCCCGGCCGCATCCACCACTGCATGCGCTGCATCGGCGCGGCGGAACAGGCGCTCGATCTGATGATCGACCGCGGCATGAGCCGCACCGCCTTCGGCAAGCCGCTGCTCAACCTCGGCGGCAACCGCGAGCGCGTCGCCGAGGCCCGCATCGCCATCGACCAGGCCCGCCTGCTCACGCTCTACGCCGCCTGGAAGCTGGACGAACTGGGCGCCCTGGGCGCGATGAACGAGATCTCCGCCATCAAGGTCGTCGCCCCCAACGTGCTGCAGAAGGTGGTGGATGACGCCATCCAGATCCACGGTGGCGCCGGGGTGTCGCACGACACGCCGCTCTCGGGCTTCTTCGCCCAGGCGCGCACCCTCCGGCTCGCGGATGGGCCAGATGAGGTTCACAAGGGCGTCATCGCCCGTATCGAGCTCGCCCGGCGCGGGTTCTCCAGGAGCCGTGAATCATGAGCAACCAGCGCATCTTCATCACCGGTGGTGCCAGTGGGCTCGGGCAGGCCATCGCCCTGCGCTACGCCCGTGCCGGCTGGCGCGTCTGCATCGCCGACGTCAACGACGCCCGCGGGGCCGAAACCCTCAAGACCCTCTCCTCCCTCACCCAGCATGCGCACTACCTGCGCTGTGACGTGACGCGCGAGGAGGACCTGCGCACCGCCTCCGAATGGCTCGCCTCGAACTGGGGCGGTGTCGACGTGGTGGTCAACAACGCCGGTGTCGCCCAGGCCGGTGCCATCGACGAGGTCCCCCTCGATGACTGGCAGTGGATCATCGACATCAACCTCCTGGGCGTCGTGCGCGGCTGCAAGGTCTTCACGCCCCTCTTCAAGCGCCAGGGCCACGGCCACTTCGTCAACGTGGCCTCCATGGCCGGGCTGCTCGATGTGCCCATGATGAGCAGCTACAACGCCACCAAGGCCGCCGTCGTCTCGCTCTCGGAGACGCTGCACAACGAGCTCGCGGACCACCACATCGGCGTCAGCCTCGTCTGCCCCTCCTTCTTCAAGACCAACCTCACCGAGTCCCTGCGCACCTCCAACGCCGGGCTGCGCACGGCCATGGGCAAGCTGCTCGAGCGCTCGCCCATCACCGCGGACAACATCGCCGATCAGATCTTCCGGGCCGTCGAGCGGCGCGACTTCTACGTCCTCCCCCACCCCGACGGCCGTAAGGCCTGGTTGATGAAGCGGCTCCTCCCGCGCAACATCTATGCCTCTGTGATGCGCAAGAGCACCCGCCGGATGCGCGGGTATGGAGGGGCACAGCAGGCATGACTCCCACTCTCGATGAGGCCAAGGCCGTCCGCGCGGGCGAGGAGCTCGACATCCCCGCCGTGGATGCCTGGCTCAAGGCCCAGGTGCCCTCGCTGGAGGGCACCCCCCAGGTGACCCAGTACGCGGGCGGCGCCTCCAACTGGACCTACCGGCTCCAGTACGCCAACCGAGACCTCATCCTGCGGCGGCCCCCTGCGGGCACCAAGGCGAAGTCGGCGCACGACATGGCGCGCGAGTACACGGTGCAGAAGGCGCTCAAGCCCGTCTATCCCGCCGTGCCCACCATGATCGGCCTGTGCCAGGACCCGGCCGTCATCGGTGCCGACTTCTACGTCATGGAGCGCATCCCCGGCCTCATCCTCCGCTCGCGTCTGCCTCGGGGGCTCGAGCTGGACGCGGCGCAAACCCGGCAGCTGTGCCTCGGCGTCATCGACAAGCTCATCGAGCTGCACCGGGTGGACTACCGCGCCGTGGGCCTCGAATCGATTGGCAAGGGCGCCGGCTACCCCCGGCGGCAGATCGAGGGCTGGTCGGATCGCTACGAGAAGGCCCGCACCTGGAACGTCCCCAGCTTCCGCTTCGTGCGTGACTGGCTCGCCGCCCACACCCCCGACGACGTCTCCACCTGCGTCATCCACAACGACTGGCGCTTCGACAACGTGGTGCTCCACCCCGAGCGGCCCACCGAGGTCATTGGCGTGCTCGACTGGGAGATGGCCACCCTGGGAGATCCGCTGATGGACCTCGGCAACACCCTGGCCTACTGGGTGCATGCCGATGATCCCTGGCTGATGCGCATCACCCGCCGCCAGCCCACGCACCTGCCCGGCATGCTCCGGCGCGAGGAGGTCGTCGCCTACTACCTCGAGCGCACCGGGCTGAAGCCGGCCAACTGGGCCTTCTACGAGGTCTACGGCCTGTTCCGCCTCGCCGTCATCGCCCAGCAGATCTACTACCGCTACCACCACAAGCAGACGCGCAACCCGGCGTTCAAGAACTTCTGGATTCTCATCAACTACTTCGACTGGCGTTGCCGGGGCATCATCAAGAAGGCGTCTCGAGCCTCCCGCTGACACGTCAAGGTGCCCGGCTGACGCGTCATCCGCTGTGTCAGCGGAGCCCTCACGCCCCTTCCTGAAACCCGAGGCCCGTCGTCTCGCGGGGTTCCCCACGGGACGGCGCTGGCCCGGTTTGTGCTCATAGGAGGGGCCGATGATGAAAACAGGACTTTGCGCTTCGAGTGCTCCTGGTAGTAGACGCTGCGTCCTACCGGTGGCCGTGAGCGCTCGTCCTCCCAGCCGCTGACGTCACCCATCTTCCGCGAGTCCGCCGTGCTTCCTGCCCACGCCTTTCTCTCCGCCTTCCTGACGTTCCAGACTCCCGCGCCCGCGCAGCCCACCGCTCCGGCGCAGTCCCCCTCCGCCGAGCAGTCCGCCGAGCGCGCCGCGTCCTCCGCCGAGCGCGCCGCCGCCGCCGCCGAGCGCGCCGCCGAGGCCAATGCTCGCATGGCCGAGGCCATCGAGAGCCTCGCCCGGGGCATCGCCCGCACCGCCCCCCCCGCCGAGCAGCCCCCGGCCGAGCAGAAGCCCGAGACTCCCGCCGAGAAGAAGGAAGAGGCCAAGAAGGACGTCTGGGACGTCACCGTGGGCCTGGGCCTCATCTTCATCACCGGCAACGCCTCCACCGTCACGTTCAACGGCCTGCTCGCCGCGGAGCGCAAGTCGGAGAACTGGATCTACTCCGTCAAGGCCTCGGGCGTTTACGGCGAGAGCCGTCCGCCCGGGCTCGAGGGCGAGGTGGAGACGGTGGCGCAGGTGACGGCGCTCAACGCGGCCCTGCAGCTGCGCGGAGACCGCCGGTTCAACGAGAAGATCAGCGGCTACCTGCTGGGCGCCGCGGACACGGACCACGTGCGCAGCGTGGAGTTCCGCGGCGCGGGCGAGGCGGGTATCGGCATCATCTGGTTGGACGAGAAGCGCAAGGACGGCGGCGAGTCATTCCTGCGCACCGACCTCGCCTTCCGCTACGCCCGGGAGATGCGCTTCCAGTACTACCCCATCCGCTCGAACCTGGCGGACGTGTCGATCGGCGGCCCCCGCCTCGGCGTGGCCTTCCGCTACGGCATCTCCAAGGACGTGTCGTTCCTGGAAGAGTTCAGCGTGCTGCCCAGCCTCGTCGATGACGCGCGCCTGCTCATCAACAGCCAGACGCAGCTCACCGTGCGGCTGACGAAGGCGCTGTCGATCGCCACCACCTTCCTCTTCCAGTACGACAGCGTTCCGGCCCCGGGCAAGCTGCCCACCGACACCTCGCTGTCGGTGAGCGCCGCCATCACCTTCTAGCCGCCCCGCTCAACCCTCGGTGCCTCGGTACCAGGCCACCAGCTTCGCGAGCCCCTCCTCCAGGGGCACCGAGGGACGGAAGCCCGTTTCGCGCTCCAGCGCCGTCACGTCCGCGCACGTCACCGGCATCTCGCCCGGCTGCGCGGGCCGCAGCTCCACCCAGGCCTTCGTCCCCAGCTTCTCCTCCAGCAGGTCCACGAAGCGCGCCATCGTCACCGGCGTGCCACTCCCCACGTTCAGCACCCGGTACGGCGGCGCACCCGTGGGCGGCTTGTCCAGCAGCCGCACCAGCGCCTCCACCACGTCGTCCACGTAGGTGAAGTCGCGCTGCATGTCGCCCCCGGCATGGAGCACGATGGAGCGGCCCTCCAGAATCGCCCGGAGGAACAGCATCGGCGCCATGTCCGGCCGGCCCCACGGGCCATACACGGTGAACAGCCGCAGCCCCGTCACCGGCAGCCCATACTGGTGGCTGTACACGTGCGCCATCAGCTCGTCCGCGCGCTTCGTCGCCGCGTACAGGCTCAGCGGGTGATCCGCCGGCGAATTCTCGGCGAAGGGCACCGGCGTGCCCGTCCCGTACACCGAGCTCGACGAGGCGAACACCAGGTGCTCCACCTTCGCCAGCCGGCATAGCTCCAACACCTGCAGGAAGCCCGTGACGTTCGTCTCCGCGTAGTCCGGCGCCTCCGAGGGCATCGCCCGCACACCCACCCTCGCCGCCAGGTGCACCACGCGCTCGGGCTTCGCCCCGTCGAAGAGCTCCCGGCACGCCTTCACGTCCCGGATGTCCATCCGGTGGAAACCGAAGTTCGGCGCCGCCTTCAGCCTGGAGAGCCGCGTCGCCTTCAAGGTCACGTCTCCCGACGTGTCCAGGTTGTCTACCCCAATGATCGTGTCCCCACGCGCGAGCAACCGCTCACACACGTGATACCCGATGAAGCCCGCTGCGCCCGTGACGAGCACCTTCATGACTCGACTCCCACTTCTCGATCCAGGACCTCGGAACTGCTCCGGGAAGACCCTCACCCGGACCCTCTCCCAGAGGGAGAGGGACATAGCACCGAGTCAGTCCTCGATCTGTGTTTCGAGAAATGGTTTCTGCCGGTCGCGCCAGACTCGGGAACTCGCGCCTTCCGAGACCATTCTCCCTACCGCCAAACCCGCCGCGCACGCGTGGTGCACGTTGTCGTGGACGAACAGTGCGCTCCGCCCCACCGGGTAGAGGCCTTCGACCCGACTCAATTCATTCAGCGCACGCTCGCGCGCCACCGCGAAGCCCTTGCGGTACAGGGGATAGGCCGCCGCCATGCGCCGCACCCGGGCTCCCAGCACCTCCACCCCGGCCAGCCCCGTCCGCTCCAACGCCGGGCGCACCCGCTCCGTGAGCTCCTCCGGCGAGGCCCGCCAGATGCCGTCTCCCACCGCGCACGGCAGATCGAAGCCCACCACCGTCCGGCCCGCGGGCCCCTCTCCGCCCAGGAAGTTCCTCGCCTCGAAGAGCCGGTTGGCCGGAAGCCGCTCGTCCGAGAAGTAGTGCACGTCCTGTGGCGTTCCACGGTGCGTCGCGAGCATCAGGTACAGCAACGTCAGGGCCCGGTAGTCCAGGCCCTCGGCCGCCTCCGGCCGCCCCGTCCACTCGCACAGCAGCGGCAGTGGCACCGTGGCCACCACCGACTCCGCCGGCAGCTCCCGCCCCTGTACCACCACCGCCCTCACCCGCCCGCGATCCAGCACCAGACCCTCGGCCGCCGCGCCACAGCGCACCTCGCCACCGGCCCGGCGGATGCCTTCCGCGAGGCCCTCGGCCAGCGCACCCACTCCGCCCTCCGGGTAGAAGTACCGCCGCCCCGCGGACGCGCCTCCACGCCCGAGCGCCGCGCGCACCACCGCCAGCGGGCCCCCCTTCTGCACCCGCGCCCGCCCGAGTGAGGCGTCCAGTTCCTCCGGCGCCAGGCCCCACACCTTCCTCGCCGCGGGCCCGTACAGCACCCGCGCCGCGTGCCGCCCCAGCCGCCTCGCCGCCTCCGCGCCGAAGTGGTTGCCCTCCGGCGGACGCAGCCGCGCCATCACCGCCGACAGCCCGTGCCTCGCCACCTCGGAGAGCCCCAGTCCTCGTGCGATGCCGAGCAGCGACAGTGGATATGGCAGCCGCCTCCCGCCCACGTGCACCATGCCGCTGCGCGCCCTCACGTGCAGCGCGCCGCCCAGGGCCTCCCGGTAGAGCGCCAGCACCTCGGGCCCGGCCGCCTGGTGCAGCCGGTGCGGGCCGTAGTCCACCTTGAAACCCGCGAAGTCGAACGAGCCCGACAGTCCGCCCACCTGCTCGGCCGCCTCGAGCACCACCACCCGCTTGCCGGCCCGGACGAGCGCATGCGCCGCGGCCAGTCCCGAGGGCCCCGCACCGATGACCACCATCGCGCTCACCCCGTGCCACCCACCGCCGGCAACTCCAGCGCCGCGAGTGTCCTCGGAGCCCGGCCCTCGCGCAGCCAGCCGATGCCTCGCGCCACCGTGCGCCCCATCAGCCACGTGTCCCGCACCGGCCGCCACTTCGAGCGTCCCACGCGCGCGTGGTAGTCGATGGGCAGGAAGACGATGGGGTCCCCCGCCGCCGCCAGCGCCAGTGTCAGCGTCGTGGTGAGCGAGAAGCGGTCCGGCAACACCGGCGCGAGCGACAGCAGATCCGCCGTGCGCAGCACCCGCAGGCCCGAGTTGAGATCCGGCGCCTCGAAGCCGCCCAGCCATCGCACCGCGCCCCGGAAGAGCGCCTTCACCGCCGAGCGCGCGAAGGGCTCGGAGGCGCCGAGCTTCGGCCGCGCGCCAATCGCCTGCCGCGCGCCCCCGCGCACCGCCGAGAGCAACCGGGGCAGCGCCGCTTCCGGGTACGTCCCGTCCGCGTCGATGAGCGCCAGCAGCGAGCCGTGTGCCTGGGCGGCTCCAGCCTTGATCGCCGCGCCGTAGCCCACTCCGTTCAACGTCAGCACCCGCGCTCCGGCCTCGCGCGCCACCGCGCCCGTGCCGTCCCGCGAGCCGTCGTCCACCACGAGGATCTCGTACGCCTCCCCCGCCAGCGCCGCGCCCACCCGCCGCACCACTCCGGCGATGGCGCCCACCTCGTCACGCGCGGGAATGACGACGGTGATCATTCCGCCGCCGCCTCCGGCGAGGCTGACACTGGCCGCCACATCTCCCACAGCGGCCACACCAGCATCGGCAACCACCCCACCGCCGCGCCCACCACCGACACCGGCATCAGCCAGCCCCACCGCGGCCCCACGAAGCGCACCAGCAGCGGCGCCAGCAGGTGCACGAACGTCGCCACCGAGGCCACCGCGATGACGCCCACCTTCAGCCGCACGGACAGCGCCGTCAGCATGAACAGGTGCCCGACGATCAGCAGAACCACCGGCACCGTGAACAGGTGGAAGTGGAACGTCTCCATCACCTGCCGCGCGGGCTTCTCCAGCCGCATGGGCGCGGCGGTCACCGTCTCCCCGGGCAGGTCCAGCGCCGGTCCATCCGGAGGCAGCTCCAACGCCGGGCCTCCCGCGGCTTCCGCTCCGGACGCGGGCGCGGCTTGCGCGGCACCACCCCGGTAGTACTCCGTGGCACCGAGCCCGGACAGGCCTCCGAACGAGTCCGCGTACAGCCACACCGAGGACACGAAGCCCAACACCAGGAACAGCAGGAATCCGGTGTAGAGGACGCGCGCCTCGAGCGACAGACGGGTGATGGGAAACGGCCGGGCGTATTGACGCACGAGAAGGCTACCCCTTGGGCGCACCCGGCGCGGGTTTGAGGATGAGCTCGTCCAGCAGCACGAGCGCGCGGCGCACGCCCAGGGCCATCGACCTCGACGAGATGGTCGCTCCCGTCACCACGTCGACGTCCACTCCCGCCCGCACGGCGTCCTTCACCGTCTTCCCCTGGAACTGGCGGCGGAAGCGCGCGTCGGTGATCTCCTGGCCATACGACTCCCGGTACACCATCACCTCGTGGCGCTCGACCACGCCCTCGGGCGACAGCTTCACCGCGAAGGTGATCTGCTCGTGCTGGCCCATCTCCTCGTCGATGATGGCGTAGCCGTCCACGTGCTCGCCCGTGGTGGCCACGAAGATGACGTACTCGGGCTTCGCCGGCTTGTAGCCGAGCCGCCCCTGCACCGCGGCCAGCTCGGCGGGTCCGAGCTTCACCTTGCGGTAGGTGACGCGCTGGCTCTTGGGGAAGAACTCCTTGAGCACCTGCGGCGTCGTGAAGAACGTCCCCGCCGCCCGCGCGGGGAGCGACGCTCCGAGCCCCAACCCCACCAGCAGCGCCAGCACGAAGTGCTTCACGGTCACTCCCCTTACCACGCTCATGGCAGCTCCCGGACCGCCTGGATGACGGCCTGCCTGACGTGCGAGCGCCAATCCGTCCGGGCACGATAGAGATTCTGCGACGTCGTGCTCCGGCGATCGTCGCTCGACAGCACCCGGCCATCCGGGCCCACCATCATGGCTTCCAGCTCGATCTCGGCCCGCCCGAGCGGCTGCACCGACGACAGATCCAACTGTGTCAGCACCAGCACCACCGCCGCCTCCGCACGGTACTGGCGCGCCAGGGCCGCGGCCTGCTCCACCGTGGGCGCAGCTCCCGCCGTCAGTTCCACGCCCAGCACCTCGTAGCCCCGGGTGCGCAGGGCCTCGGCGCCCTCGCGGGCCACCACGTCGCGTGGATTCTCCGAGCCGAACACGTCCGCCGTGAATCCTCGCGGCGCGGGTCTGGGCACCACCGACGCGCCCACCACCACCACCCGCGACACAGCTCCCTCCGGACGCACGGCCTTCCCGCCACAAGCGGCGGCGAGCAACACAACGGTGGTAAGCAACAAGGCGCGCATCGGATCTCCGGCTTTCAGAAGAGGTAGGCCACGCTGGCCAGGAACGTCCAATGGCCCTCGCTCCAGAAGTCATCCGACCACGCGTGGGGCTGCTCGCCATCGCCGCCGCTCTTCTCCCAGTAGTAGCTGGTCTTGAGCACGTAGGGCGGCAGCGGCCGGAAGTTCAGGCCGAGCGTCAGCCTCGCCACGTCTCCCGTGGTGATGAACTCCGTGTCGGTGTCCTTCTCCTCGTAGCGCAGCGAGGCCGTGAAGTGGCCCTCCTTCCACTCGTCCGGCAGCAGCCGGAAGAAGGGCTCGATGCGGAAGCGGTAGTTGGCCTGCCCGTAGAAGCCGAACATCCCCGTGGGCACCCGGTCGCGCGTGTTGGCATTCGAGTTGTTCGGGAAGCCCTGCACGTAACCGGGATCGATGAAGGCGCGCACCACCTCGCCCGTCAGGTCCAGCGCGCCGAGCCGCCAGAAGACATCGGCGTTGATCATGTTCACCCGGCGGCCCTCGACGTCATACGCGCCCGTGTAGCCGGACAGGCCCGCCTCCAGCCCCAGAAAGGGCGAGACGGACACGCGGCCGGTGATGGCCTTGTCGCTGTTGTTGTCCTCCAGGTGGCTGCCGCGCGCCGCCCGGAAGCCCTGGCCGTCGAGGATCTTCGCGTCCAGGCCGTTGACCGCGTACACCTCGTAGGACAGCCGCCAGTCCTCGCCCAGGTCGAAGCCTCCGAGGAAGCCCGCGCCGGACTCGAACCAGGTGGTGGGAACGATCGTCGTGTACGCGATGGGACGCTCGGGCAGTTCCTGCGCCGGCGCGTCGTGCCGCAGGTTGTACGCCCCCACCGGCACCAGGATGACGCCCGCCCGGAAGGTGGCCCAGTCCGTCAACATCAGGTCCACCACCGAGAACTCGAGCAGCACCTCGCCCGCTCCCAGGATGCCGTCGCGCTTGAGCGGACTGCCCGCGAACTCGAACTCGATCTCCGTCGCCGTGGAGACACGCTCGGAGATGTGGCTGTAGACGAAGAGCACGTACCGGTGCGCGCGGAACGTGGTCACGCCCTGCTGGGGCAGGATGAAGTCGTGCTCGGCGTAGCCACCCAGCGTCGTCCGGTCGAGGATCGCCGCCGCCCTCTGCGCCAGCGTGGTGGTGGGCTGGAGCCGCTCGGTGAAGGTGTCCTGCGCCGTCTGATCGGGTGTCTCTGCGCCGGGCGCCGGAGCCTTCGTGCCCGTCCCGGCCGGATCCTCCAGGCCCTCCAACTCCAGGCGGGGGCCCTCGTCCTGCTTCGGTTGCTCCTCGGCGGGAACACGGGGCGCGTCCTCCGCCGGCCGGGCGGGCGTGGAGCCCTCTTCTTGCGCGAGGCCCGTGAGGGGCGCGAACAGCAGGGACAACAGGAGCAGGTGATGGCGGCCTGGCACGGTGGCTCTCGAAGTCATACGCGTCACTCGCCCGTCTCGACGTCCACGCAGCGGCCACGCAGACACGTCTTGCCCGTGGCGCACTCGCTCTCCGGGACAGCACCCCCACAGCACACGCCCACGCATACGCAGCACGCGGTGCCCTCGGGAGCGGTGCCCGCCAGACACTCGGGTGTCGCCTGGCAGCCCGGCGGATCCACGCACACCACGGCCTTGGGCGCGTTCGACTCGCCCACGTACGTGACCGTGCCGTAATACGAGTCCACCACCTGACGGCCCGGACTCCCCATGTTGGTGTCGAAGTACTCGTAGACGCCCGGCCGGGGGAAGGCGTAGCGCCAGTAGGAGTACGTCTGCCCGGACTCGGTCATCACGTTGTAGGGGCGCACCAGGTTGGGGCTAAAGAGCGGCGCGGGCGACGACAGCGAGGTGATGTTGGTGGGCACTTCAGACTGGTAGTTGCGGAACTCGACGATCTGCTCCGGCAGCATGGACAACCCGCCCGTCCGGGTGAACGCCGCCGTGCTGCCCTCCGGCACGTCCACCGTGTACCGCGGCCCGATGCACGTGGGCGTGATGGTGCGGTAGCGGCCGTCGACGGTGCGGTTGAGGGATACGGTAATGCGGGGCGCGCCCTTCGCCGAGTCCTGGACGGGCTGGAAGTCCGTGGGCACGGGGCCCTTACACGCGGCGGCACAGAGCGCGAAGACGAGGAGGAGGCGGGCGCGCATCAAAGGACCTTCTCGGGGCGGGCCGGCGGCACGGGCCGGTAGTGGAAGAGAACGATGTCGTGGGCATGCGAGCGCACACGCCGGCCGCACGTAAAGCGCGACACGGGCTCCAGGTGGGGCGCGAGCGCCTCGGCCCCGGGAGCGGTGGAGGTGACGTAGACGTCCGCTCCGGCTGCGGCCACGCGCTCCACTTCGCGGCGCAGTTGCTCGCCCGTGGCGGGACGGCCGGCACGGAAGTGGGGCACGTAGTGCTCGAAGAGCCGCGCCTCCTCGCCGGTGAAGAGCAGCGTGCCGGACGGTGCCAGCGTGGAGGACACGTGCGCCACCAGGCGCACCGCGGGCGAGGGATCTCGGCCCTGCTCGAGCGCCACGGGCAGCATGACGGCCACGGTGCTCACGGCGAGGGCCCCGGCCACGGAGAGGGACACCCGGGAGGACCGGGCGCGAGCGAGCACCGCCACGCCCACCGCGGCCAGCAGCGCCAGCGCGAGCACCACGGGCAGGGCATGGCGCGCCTTGAGCAGGTTCTGCCCGAGGAACATCCACGCGGCATAGGGGCCACCGAGCGCCAGGGCCAGCAGGGCCACGCGACGCTCGGAGGCGGACAGCGACGCCCGGAGCGCCGCATGGGCGAGCGCCACCAGGGCTCCGGTCAGGCCGAACGCCAGGAGGAGCCGCGCGGCCAGCACGGCCACGGAGTCATCTCCCACGCCGGGCCAGGGAAGCCCGAGGCCCGCGGCCAGGATGTCGAAACCGAAGTGCTCCAGGCGCCAGCCGAGGTCCGGGCGCACGGCCACGGTACCGCCCCACTTGCCCGCATGGCCGAGCAGGAAGCCCGAGCAGATGCGCAGCAATTCCGCCGGCCCCGTGAGGACCACGAGGGGAACGAGCCACGCCCCCACGCCCATGCCGCTGCCCGCGAGCGCCGCCAGCCGCCGGCCGCGAGGCACCACCAGGGCGAGCCCGAGCAACGCCGGAAGGAACGAAGGCCGGGCCCCGAGCGCCACACCCGCCACCGCGCCCGCCAGCACCGCCGCCCGAGGCGAGGAGTCAGCCCCCCTCAGCGCCGCACAGGCGGCGAGCACCAGGAGCGCGAGGCCTGTCCCATCCGAGCCCGGAGTGGCGCCGAAGAGCACGGGCAGGGGCAACAGGGCCAGCAGTGCCGCGGCCACCAGCGCCCCGGTGGCTCCAAGGTACGGCCGCAGCACGAGGCCCAGCACGCCAATGGCCACCGCTCCAAGGACGATTCCGGGCAGGGCCAGCGCCAGCACCTCGGAGGCACCAGCCACCGAGGCCAGCCGAGCCAGGGCCACGTACACCGGGTAGCCCGGGAAGTGCGGAGCCTGCGCGGCGAGGTCGAAGCGGCTGAGGGAGCGCGCGAAGTTCACCGCATCCAGGTCCGGCAGCAGCCTGGGCAGTGCGAGCACGCGCGCGGCCACTCCGGCCCCCACCAGCAAGGCAAGGGCACCAGCGAAATCCCGAGAAGGCGCGGAGGGGTTGATTTTGAGATTCATTCTCAAAAACAGGGAATACATGGCCTACTACGCCCTCGGAGAGGAGGTCAAGTTGAGGGGAGCGGTGGCCTCTGCGGACCATCTCATGTGACAGAGGGAGGCCATGATGCTGAGTGCCCTGCTGGTGGTGGTCGTGGCCGCTGCACCCGCTCCGCGAGTCCGCACCGAGACACGTCCGATGATGGGGACGACGGTGACGGTGACACTGGTGGGAGGCACGCCAGAGAAGGCGCGCGAGGGGTTCGACGCGGCCTTCGGCGCCTTCGAGCGCGTCAACCAAGTGATGAACGAGTGGCGCTCGGACAGCGAACTGTCGGCGGTGAACCGCAAGGCGGGAGACGAGGAGTGGGTGACGGTACCCGAGGACCTGTGCGCGGCGCTGCGGCGCGCGGTGCAGGGGGCGGAGCAGACGGGAGGCCTGTTCGATCCGACGTGGGCGGCGCTGCGGGGGATGTGGAGATTCGGGACGGAGCTGACCCCTGCCCTGCCGGACGAGGCCGAGCTGAAGAAGCGGTGCGCGCTCATCTCGTACAGAGACCTGGAGTTCGCGCCAGCGGCGGACGGAGGGGCACCCGGGTGCGGAGTGCGGCTGAAGCGCGCGGGGATGCAGTTGGGGTTGGGAGGGTTGGCGAAGGGCTGGGGCGTGGACGAGGCGGTGAAGAAGCTACGGGGACAAGGCTTCAAGAACTTCTTCGTGCAGGCCGGGGGAGACTTCTACGCGGCGGGGAAGAAGGAGGGGCGTCCGTGGAAGGTGGGGATCCGGGATCCGCGCGGCGAGCCGGACAACGTCTTCGCGGTGCTCGAGGTCTCCGACGCGGCGTTCTCGACCAGTGGGGACTACGAGAACTTCTTCGTGCTGGAGGGCAAGCGCTACCACCACATCATCGATCCGCGGACGTGCTACCCGGCAACGGCCTCGCGCTCGGCGACGGTGCTCGCCCCGAGCGCGGTGGACGCGGAGGTGCTGACGAAGTCCGTGTTCATCCTCGGGGGCCAGGAGGGACTGGCACTCGCGGAGAAGCACGGCGCCTCCGCGGTGGTGGTGACGAAGGAGAATCAGGTACTGGTGTCATCTAGGCTGGAGAAGAAGCTGAAGCGGCTGAAGACCCCGAGCCCATGAAATCAAATGAGACGCAACAACCCTCAAGTCAGCACCCGCCGTGTGATATGGACAAGAACTAATGGGAATGCTCAATCGACTTGACCGCTTCCGCCGAGAAGACTTCCAGAATTTCTGTTCGGTTTTGCTTTCTTCCGAATTCCCCGGGTTCCAAGCAGCAGAGGGCACCGGGGGCGACTTCGGAAACGACGGCTTTATCCATTCCGGAGGCATTCTTTTCCAAGCATATGCTCCAGACAGACTCTCGTGGCCAAAGGTAGGGAAGAAAATATTCGATTCTCTTCTACTGGCCTACGGCTTGAGGCAGACGGACTTCCCAAATGCAAAGACGTTCATATTCCTTACCCCATTCGATATCCAACATGAGACTCACATCCTACTCCAACAGATCGCCACTGAGTTAGACTTTGTTGCAGAGTCATGGGGCGAAAAGAAACTCCTTGCCATCCTAGCGAAACACCCAGAAGTTCGTGCAGAATTTCCTGAACTACTAATTCCGGATCTGTCGGCCCAACTTCAGCAAATTGCGGCGCCGAATCGAAACAGAACGGCCGAAGTGGCGGAAGATATACACGCCGGCTTCGCCGAAATGGTGGAACAGGTTCGGCGGTGGCAACTCGCCCCTCCGGAGAAGTTCGGCGTCATCGACTTGCCAGATCCTCAAGCCACATGGACGAAATGGCGTGCTTTACACCACAAAGCAAAACTTCATCTTTCCACCGAGATAGACGTACTCATTGATGAACTCTACATGCAAATCTCACAAATGCGCGCATCGCACGCGAACTGGAAGATGTTTAGAGAAACTGGATCACCACAAACATACGCAGCGGAGATCAAGGAGTCATTCAAAGATGCGCGACACACTCACCCCGCACTATTCATGGAAGCATGGCGCAAGCTTGAATCCGCCTTGAAAAACGTGATTGCTCCGAACATCAGCACCATCAAAAAACCAAAGCAATAAACCACAAAACGCCACCCACTGTGTGTGCTTTTCTTTACCGCTGCTGGGGCGCAGAGAGCAGATTCTGCCTGAGTCCCCAGAAAAGGCTCGTTCTCAAAAGTAGAGAGGGCATACACAGGGCAAATCAAAGAGGCCCTGGAGATAGAAGCGGCCGTCCTTCGCGTCTCGGAATACCCATGCCGGGCCCAGTTCCTCGAAGTGTACCCGGTAGTAATGAGTCGAGGCTGTACAGCCTCGCGTCCCTACCAGTCCCCGCTCAACCGCTCCGGGCCCACCAGCTCCATCATCCAGCGTCTCCGCCCTCCCAGCCTTGCCGCCAGCAACTCCCCCGAGGATGTCATCTCCACGTCGATCGTGGCCGGCGTCCCAGCATCCGCGAAGGTCGATCCCGCCTCAGCACCAAGCACCGGCCGCTGCCTCTACTGGCTACAGCAGTTCGTCCTCCAGCCCGAGCCTCATAGGCGGCGGCCGGAAGGTCTTGGCCTCAGACGCGACCTCGGGCCGGGGCATGCCCTCCAGCGCCGCCATGAAGATCGAGTCCTCACCCAACGCCGTCGCCAGCCAACCGCATGGTATGCTCACGCGGATGGCCATGCCGGTCACAACCTGAAAGGCGGTACGAAAAATGATGCCGCGTTATCTCGCGATGCTACTCGCCGCAGGGAGCATCCTGGGGTGTGCTACTGGCGGACAGCCAAAATTCTGGCGCGACCCGGATGGCAACATCACCGTAGTGGGCCCCATGCTCGGCCCCGCCGACAATCTGGAGACGCTCGCTCCGCAGCTTTGTGAAAACGTCCGAAACATGCCCGGTGCCCAAGCCGGGCATCAACGCGGTGGACAGGAGTATTGTGGAGCCATCTACCAGCGTCCTGGAGATACAAGATTTTTTGCAAGCTATCCCTCCTCGCTCGGCCCGCCCCTTGAACTACCGGGCGGGCGAAAAGCCTGCTTTGTCCCAAACAAAGTCAGTGATTCCGAAGTACCGGGAGGACAAATCTACGCTGACTACCATCGCCACCCATCGGCCTCGCGGTTCTCCCCTGAAGATCTACAAGCGCATCGTCAACGCTTCTATTTCCGGGTGATGTTCAACCGCATCTGCGAGGTCTATCTGTATGACTTTCAAGATCGTACGGTCTTCCAACTTCAAGACGGAAAATTCGCTCCCATCAAACAGGTGACGGACGACATCCGCGGCCAATAAAAACCCATGCCATACACGTTAAAACGACCTGGCATCTCAAATATGCCGCACAAGCACCCCGCAGGAGGATGGATGAAACGAATCAGCCTGGGAATCCTGATGATTGTTCTTCCCGGGTGCATTCACATCCACCGGAAGGCATCTGTTGCGCCTCCCGAGGTAGCTGAGCACATCCAATTTCCGGAATGGGACAAAGACGCGGCCACAGTAACCGGGCCACAGCTCAAAGCACTCCAGATTGCGATGGATGACTTCCGACCAGCAGGATGGGGGCCCTCCAAGAACAAGGACGCGCTGGTGCACTGCTTGCAGCAGATCGAGAACTACGACGCATGGGTCAAGCGCGGCGACCAGGTAACGTTCATTCACTTCACGCCCAAAGAAGATGAACGCTGCGGTCTTGCTCCAAGCCTTGTCGATGCCGGAGCAAGCTATGCCGTCAGTGATGAGGGAATCATTCTCAAGCGAGAATAGGCGATCAGCTCCATCGACGATTTGGATGAAGTCATAGACCCTCACCCCAGCCCTCTCCCAGAGGGAGAGGGGGCATACACAGGGTCAATCGAATAGGCCCTGGAGGTAGAAACGGCCGTCCCTTGCGTCCCGGAACACCCACGCAGGGCCCAGTCCCTCGAAGTGCACACGGTAGTAGTCGCGGCTGTACGGCCTCGCGTCCCACCAGTCCCCGCTCAGCCGCTCTGGGCCCACCAGCGCCATCACCCGGCGCCTCCGCCCTCCGAGTCTCGCCGCCAGCAGTTCTCCTGAGGCCGTCATCTCCACGTCGATCGTGGCCGGCGTCCCCAGCATCCGAGAGGGCCGCTCCCGCATCACCTCGGGCACCGGCTCCGCCGCCTCCACGGACTGGAGCAGCTCGCCTTCCAGTCCGCGCCTCATGGGCGGTGGCCGGAAGGTCTTGGTCTCATACGCGTCCTCGGGCCGGTGCGTGTCCTCCAGCGCCGCCATGAAGAGCGCGTCCTCTCCCAGCGCCGTCGCCAGCCTCGAGAGCACCACCTCCAGTGCCGCGTCTCCCTCGGGGGCGTCTCCCAGCGCCAGTTGCTGGCCCCGGTCCTCGCAGTCCTCCTCCACCCGGAGGATCAGCCCCGCCACCGGTCCATCGAGCCGCACGTCCGACAGCCGGTGCCGCGTCAGCTCCAGCAGCATCTTCGCCTGCGCCGTAGGCCTCGCCAGCGTCAGCGGCACCACCGCCTGTCCCGATGGGTCCAGCTTCAACGTCAGGTTCATCCGCACCGCCGCGCGCTTCCGGCCTCCCAGCCGTCCGCACAGCCGGTCCAGCACCGTCTTCAGCGCGAACTGCAGCGGCTCCAGCGACTCGGCCGGCCATTCCAGCGTCAGCCGCTCCTCCAGCACCTCCTCCAGCACCTCCGCGATGAACGGGGTCTCATCCCCACCCCGGCAGCGCGCGTGCGCCCTCATCCCCGCCGCGCCGCCTCGCGCCGTCACCGCCCCCACCGGCAGCCCCGCTACCTCGCCCAGTGTCGTCAGCCCGAGCGCCGCGAATGCCGTCTGCTCCGGTCCCTCCAGCGCACTCAGCGGCAATGGCGCCAGCGCCTGAGCGCTCTCTCCTTCCGGCACCACGCTCATCCGCGGCGCCCCATGCCTCGCCAGCGCCCTCGCCGTGAACTTCTCCGAGGCCACCACCACCCTCCCTCTCCACCCCAGCTCCGAGCACTGCGCCAGCACCTTCGCGCACAGCCCCTCCTCCCCCTTCGCCAAGTGCGCCGCGCTCGCGTCGAACCACAGCCCGTCCGGCTCCGACAGCTGGAAGCCCGGCGCCAGCCCCATCAGCATCTCGCCAATGCCCACCAGCGCCCGCCTCTCCTCCTCCGGCCGGTATGGGAAATGTCTCAGCGCCGGCTCCAGCGCCGTCGCCGCCGTCACCGTCATCCCCTGCTTCACGCCCGCCTTCAGCGCACTCGTGGACGCGCACGCCACCCGCTGCTGGCCTCGTACCTCCTCCACCAGCACGAACGGCTTGCCCGCCAGCTCCGGCAGCTCGATGACCTTGCGCTGCACCGGGAAGCGCGAAAAGTGCAGATACCCCAGCCGCATCTCCGTTCCCCTCCCCTCGACTCAGTGCAGCGCCGAGCCCGCGTCCAGGCTCGCGCGCAACGACGGCATCGGCGCGTCACGGCCCGGGCGCTGCCACAGGATTCCCCGGTGTCCCTCGGACGGGGGCCGCTCCCTCGGGAGCTCCGGCACCGTCACGTCCTCCGCTGGCGGCAGCTCCGCACCCCATGGGGTCTCGCCGCCCTCCAGCTCTGGATAGAGCGCCTTCCACGGCACCAGCGTCCGAGCCCCGATTCCGCCCTGCCGGCTTCGCACCACCTCCACCGACAGGCCCTCATCGTCCCGCGCCTCCGTGCGCAGCCTCATCATCCCGTCCCCAGGGGCCTCCGGCGCCGTCAGCAGCAGCAGCAGGCTCCCTCCCCGCACCGCCGCGTCCATCAGCCGCTTGCCCTCCGCCGGGGACAGGCGCACTCCGCTCGCGCCCTTCGGGCCTCGCGTCAGATCCAGCACCACGCACGCGAACGCCCCACTCCGCACCAGCTGCACCGCGGACCACGCCAGCTGCTCCGCCGTCTTTGGCCTCACGATCAGCAGCCGGGCAGGGTCCACCCCCGCCGCCATCGCCGCCGGCGGGTAGAGCTCTCCAGGTCCATCCACGTACGCGCACAGCCGCCCTTCCCGGTGCGCCGACGCCATCGCCCTCAACGCCAGGCTCGTCCTCCCCGACGCCGCCTCCCCCCACAGCTCCACCACCTGACCCAACGGCAGCCCTCCCCCCGGCAGCAACTCGTCGAAGGCCTCCACCCCCGTCCTCAGCGCCGCCAGGTACTTCCTCGGCGCCGCTTGCAATCGGCGGATCTGCTCCTTCAGCGCCTCCACCGTCACCGACACCTTCTCGGCCGTCGCACTCATCACGTCCCCCGTCCCACACTGGACCTGAAAACGGGTTCAGTATGACGAGCGGGCTGACATGCGCCAGGAAATGTCGCCTGGTGATCAGCTGGGCGTGTTGTTTTTCATGGTTCTCGGGGTGGGTGCGCAGGGGTGGAGATAGACCCTCACCCCGGCCCTCTCCCAGAGGGAGAGGGGGTTTACACGGGCTCAACCCAGGGGCCGGGCACCCTCACCCCGTCCCTCTCCCGGGGGGAGAGGGGAGTGAGCTTAGTTGGCGCAGAGTAGTTTCACTTCCAACTTCTGATCCGTCGGCTGCCGCGGACACGAGGACTGGAAGTACAGCCTCGCCGCCCTCCCCTCCGCCGATGGCTCGTACGTCAGGTCTCCCCCCGCCACGCTGCACGTCTGCACCGTGCCGTCCTCCCTCGTCACCCTCACCTGCGCCAACCTCGCGTCCGGCAGGTTCACCACCTCGATGCTCTGCGATGTCCTCGCCAACGTCGCGATCGACACCAGCGTCTCCCGGAAGCTCGGCCGGCAGATGGAGTCCAGGTTCTTCAGCCCTGTATCGAACTGTGACGCCATCTCCTTCTGCCGGAATCCCGGCCCATACGACGTCGGGCAGTCCACGTTGCGCACGAACGTCCCCTGCGGCGTCCGATCCAGCACCGTCCCCACCTCCTTGTCCGTCAGCCCCACCGGGCCAATCGTCGCCCACAGCACCTCGCGCGCCGACCCCCTCCCGTCGTCCAGGTTCCGGAAGATCCGCACGTACTCGCGCACCGGCGTCAGCCGATCCGACTGCTCACTGCACAGGTCCTGGCTGGTGTCCTCCGTCAGGAGCACCGGCGGCGGCCGCTCCGTCGAGCTGCAGTCCTCCTCGTCCGACACCACCACCACCAACAGCCGCGCCCCCTCCCGCAGGAAGCCTCCGTTGCCTCCCTCCCCCACCGGCGTCGTCGACAGGGGCGGCGTCACCGCCAGCCGCGCCGCCTCGAAGGGCGTCTCCTGCCCGCTTCCACTCGTCCCCACCTTCACCAGGCGGCGGAACTTCGCCAGGAGGTCCGGATCGCTCTCGTCCAGGTAGCGTTCGGCCGTGGGCCGCTCCCGCTCGTCGGGCACCGGCCTCAGCCTCCCCGCCTGATCGGGAAAATCCGTCAACTGCTCGCGGTTATCATAGAACGCGCGCAGGTAGACCGACGTCGTGATGACGCCCACGCGGAAGTCCTGCTCCACGCCGCTTCCCCGCTGGAGCTCCTCCAGGAACGCGGGCAGCTCGGAGGCAATGGCCGCCTGCTCCTCGGCCATCGAACCCGAGTTGTCGATGACGAAGAGCAGATCCGTCTTCTGGGCCGAGATCAGCGGGGCGTCCGCCTGACACCGGCCCGGCAACGTGGAGCCGGGCTCCTCCACCGGCGATGTACACGCCACGCCCCACAGGGCGGTGGCCAACAGCGCGCTCGTACGGATGGACTGCATCATGGGGGGGTCTCCTGGGAACGTGGCCGGATGTAGCGCGCACCGGCCCACGGACAAAGGGGGGGCCACCGAACATGCCCCACATCCGGGGGGATGTGCGAGCAACCGTCCGGGATCCGACGACCTTCACGAAAAACGCAGGCCGCGTTTGCCATGTGCGTTTTGGTTGCTACGTTGAGTCAACTCTCACAGAAGATCGACAACTAAGTTGTTTGACCGGCTCGGAAGCTGTCCGGCCGGGCTGGAAACCGAGGCATCGACTACATGTCCGACGACAAGAAGAAGGGTTCCGGCGCTGCGGCCATGCCGGCCGCGATGGCGCCTCCGGGGATGATCAACAAGGAGGACATTCCACAGGTCCTGCCGATCCTCCCCCTGCGTAATTCAGTGTTCTTTCCGGGCGGCGTGCTTCCGCTCGCGGTGGGGCGGCAGAAGACGATCGCCCTCATCAAGGACGCGGTGCGTGACGACCAGGTGATCGGCGTCGTGACCCAGCGCCGCGCCGAAGAGGAGGACCCGGGTGCGTCCGACCTCTACACCATGGGCACCGTGGCCCGCATCGTGAAGCTGCTCAAGATGGGCGAGGACAACTACTCGCTCGTCGTCCAGGGTCTGGCGCGCTTCCGCGTCATGGACCTGGTCCAGGAGGCCCCCTACCTCAAGGCCCGCGTAGAGGCCGTGGAGGACCGGACGTCGGCGGAGAACGTCGAGGTCGAGGCCCTGGGCATCAACCTCAAGAAGCTGGCGCGCGAGGTCATCGAGCTGATGCCCGAGCTGCCCGCCGCGGCCACCGAGCTGGTCGAGTCCATCACCCACCCCGGCCACCTCGCGGACCTCATCGCCGCCAACGTGGACGTGCCCATCGAGGAGAAGCAGGCCGTCCTCGAGACCGTGGACCTCAAGGCGCGGATGAAGCTCGTGCTCGAGCTGCTCAACCGCAAGCGCGAGATCCTCAAGCTCTCCAACAAGATCGACTCCGCCGTGAAGGGCGAGATGTCGAAGACCCAGCGCGAGTACTACCTGCGCCAGCAGCTCAAGGCGATCAAGGAAGAGCTCGGCGAAATGGGCGAGGAGGAGGAGGAGCTCGACGAGCTGCAGGAGCGCCTGAAGAAGGCCGGCCTGCCGCCCGAGGTGGAGAAGGTGGCCAACAAGGAGCTCAACCGCCTGAAGACGATTCCGGCGGCCTCCAGCGAGTACACCGTCGCGCGCACCTACCTGGATTGGATCGCCGACCTGCCCTGGGCCAAGCTCAGCGAGGACAACCTCGACATCGAGAACGCCCGGCAGACGCTGGACAAGGACCACTACGGCATCAAGAAGGTGAAGAAGCGCATCCTGGAGTACCTGGCGGTGCGCAAGCTCAAGAACGACATGCGTGGGCCCATCCTCTGCCTGGTGGGGCCGCCGGGTGTCGGTAAGACGTCGCTGGGTCAGAGCATCGCCAAGGCGGTGGGCCGCAAGTTCGTGCGCCTGTCGCTCGGCGGCGTGCGTGACGAGGCGGAGATCCGTGGCCACCGGCGTACCTACGTCGGCGCGCTGCCGGGCCGGTTCATCCAGAGCATGAAGAAGGCCGGGACCAAGAACCCGGTGATGATGCTCGATGAGATCGACAAGCTCGGCGCGGACTTCCGCGGCGACCCGAGCGCGGCCCTCCTCGAGGTGCTGGATCCGGAGCAGAACAACACGTTCAGCGACCACTACCTGGACGTGGCGTTCGATCTGTCCAAGGTGCTCTTCATCGCCACGGCGAACCAGCTGGATCCGATCCCTGGCCCGCTCCGTGACCGCATGGAGATCATCGAGCTGTCCGGCTACACCTTCGAGGAGAAGCAGAGCATCGCCCGCATCCACCTGGTGCCCAAGCAGCTCAAGGAGCACGGGCTCAATGCGGACCACATCACCATCACCGATGAGGCCCTGCTCACGCTGACCACCGCGTACACGCGCGAGGCCGGTGTGCGTAACCTCGAGCGGCGCATCGCGGACATCTGCCGCGCCGTGGCGGTGGAGGTGGCCGGCGGGAAGACCGACAAGCAGAACATCGATGGCAACCGGGTGAAGGAGATCCTGGGGCCCGAGATGTTCTACTCCGAGGTCGCCGAGCGCACCGAGGTGCCGGGCGTGTCCACGGGTCTGGCCTGGACGGCGGCCGGTGGAGACCTGCTCTTCATCGAGGCGACCAAGATGGCGGGCAAGGGCGGCATGACGCTCACCGGCCAGCTGGGCGACGTGATGAAGGAGAGCGCCACGGCCGCGCTGAGCTACCTGCGCAGCAAGGCGGAGGTGCTGGGCATCAGCCCGAACTTCCTCGAGAAGACGGACCTGCACCTGCACTTCCCCGCGGGCTCCATCCCCAAGGATGGTCCCTCGGCCGGCGTGACGATCCTCACCGCGCTCACCAGCCTCCTCACGGGCATCCGGGTGCGTGGCGACACGGCGATGACGGGCGAGGCCACGCTGCGTGGCCTGGTGCTGCCGGTGGGCGGCATCAAGGAGAAGGTGCTCGCGGCCCACCGCGCCGGCATCAAGCGCGTCATCCTCCCGGAGCGCTGCCGCAAGGACCTGCAGGACGTGCCGGAGCAGGCGAAGAACGACATCGAGTTCATCTTCGCCACCCGCATGGACGAGGTCCTCGAGGCCGCGCTGGAGACCTCCCCTTTCAAGCCGGGGGTCACCGAGGGTGAGAAGTCGGTGCCCCCCCAGGCGGAGCCGGCTCCCGAGGTCCGCGCGTAACGCGGCCCTGAGCCAGAGCTGATGTAGATGGCGGGCAGGTCTCCAGACAGGGGGCCTGCCCGTTGTCGTTGGGTGGGGTATGGTGGGAACGCCGAGTCACCGGCCGGGGTCCGAGGAGACATGTCGAAGAGCCCCACCTGGCCGCTGCTCCTGATCCTGGGCCTGTCCGCCGGATGCGAGGAGCAGGCCCGCGCCGCACCCCCTCCGCCCGAGGCCGTCCCCGCTCCCGCGGTGATCGCCGCGCCCGCCCCCGTGCCGGAGGCTCCACCCCGCTGGCCGGCCGCGAACGCCCCGCTCACCGTGGCCAGGGTGGAGTTCCCCAAGGGCTTCGGGAAGAAGCGCATCTACCTGGACGCGGGACACGGCGCGCCCGGGAACGAGGGGAACACCTCCGTCATCTGCGAGCCGGAGGAGGCCCACACGCTCCGGGTGGCCGAGGATCTGGCGAAGCGGCTGGAGGCCACCGGGCACTTCCTGGTGAAGGTGAGCCGGAAGGCCGGGCAGCGGCCCACGTACCAGACGCGGCTCGAGGAGGCCGAGCGCTGGCGGGCGCAGCTCTTCGTGAGCATCCACTCGGACGCCCGGGGGGAAGCGCGCTGGTGGCAGAGCTCGCTGGATCAGGTGTGCCTGAGGAATGACACGGCCCCCGGGTACAGCGTGCTCTACGCCGATGACATCGCCGAGCCCCTGCTCTCCCAGCGGCACACCCTGGCCCGGACGCTGGCCCGGCGCATGGGCGACGCGGGCTTCCTGCCCTATGGCGGCGAGGACTACGTGGGCCTCTACGCCCCCGACTCCGAGCAGCCGGGGACCTTCGTGAGCCGGCACCTGCCGGGACAGCGCATCTTCGTGCTGCGCAAGCCGCCCATGCCCTCGGTCATCATCGAGACGCACCACGCGCTGGACCTCGAGGAGGTGGCCCGCTGGCGCGAGGAGCGCACCCTGGAGGCCTTCGCCGCGGCGGTGACCCAGGGGCTGGTGGACGCCTTCTCCCCGCCCCCGAGTGCCCCGCCAGCGCCCCAGGTCTCAACCCGTGCCACGCTCCCCGTGCCCTGACTCCGCCCGCTCCGCTTCCGCCAGCCAGCGCGTGAGCCGCTCCGCCAGCTCATGCACATGCGGCGCCCGGAGGATGCCGTGGTGGTCTCCCGGGATGTGCTCCACGATGAGCCCGGAGGAGGAGAGCCGGCCCCAGCCATGCGTAGCGTCCACGTTGGCGCCCCTCCGCGCGTCCCGCGCCCGGAGCAGCAGCATCCGCCCCTCGTAGGGCTCGGGGTCGTAGCCAGCCACGGCGCGCAGGTTCGCCCGGGCCACCTCCAGCAGCACCCGCAGCTCGTCCAGGCCCATCCCTGGAGGGAGAAGCCCGGTCTCGCGCGCCTGTGCCCAGAGGGCGCGGAGCTGCTCCTCGGGTGACAGGCCCGTGAGGGACTCGGGAGTGAGGAACGGCTCACGCCCGGCACTCCGGGCCAGGTCCGCCGCGAAACCCGCCAGCAGCGTGGCCGGGTCTGGCTCCAGCGAGGGCTGCGCCGCGGGGGCGAAGCTGTCGAGCAGCACCAACAGGGCCACCTCCTGCCCCTGGCGCCGCAGCTCCCTCGCCATCGCGTAGGCCACCGTCCCTCCCAGCGACCAGCCTCCGAGGAGGTACGGCCCCTCGGCCTGGACGGCGCGCACCTGCTCCACGTACCGGCGGGCCATGTCCTCCACGGTCGTGAGGGGGGCCTCGCTCCCGTCCAGCCCCGTGGCCTGCAGCGCATGGAAGGGCCGTCCAGTGCCCAGGTGTCTCGCGAGCTCCGCGTAGCACAGGACGTTGCCTCCCACCGGGTGCACCCAGAAGACCGGCGTGTCCGTGCCCTCCGGTTGCAGTGTCACCCGGTTGCCCTGGACCGAGGCCAGTGTCCCCGCCCGCAGCCGGGCCGCGAGCTCCTCGATCGTGGGCCCCTCGAAGAGCGCCGCCAACGGGATCGTGCGCCCCAGCCGCTCCCGCAGCCTCGCCACCAGACGCACCGCCAGCAGCGACTGTCCGCCCAGCTCGAAGAAGCTGTCCGTCACTCCTACGGGCGTCACCCCGAGCACCTCCTCCCAGACGTTCGCCAGTTGCCGCTCGAGCTCGTCCCTCGGCGGGACCGAGCTCCGGCTCCCCTGGCGCGCTTCCCCAGGCGCCGGCAGGGCTCGCCCGTCCACCTTGCCGCTGGACGTCAGCGGCAGCGCCTCCAGCACCACGAACGCCGAGGGCACCATGTACTCAGGCAACCGCTGCTTCAGCCAGGTACGCACGGCCTCGAGGTTCAACCCGGGGGATCCGGCACCCTCACCCCGTCCCTCTCCCGGAGGGCGAGGGGATGTGGGCACGGTGGGGGATGTGGGCACGGTGGGGGATGTGGGTACGGTGGGGGGGGGCACCACAGGCGTGGGCACCACGTACGCCACCAGCCGCGACTCGCCCGAGGGGCTCTTCCAGGCCCTCACGTGCGCTTGTTTCACCCCGGCTCGCTCCCGCAGTACCGCCTCCACCTCGCCCGGCTCCACCCGGACTCCGTTTACCTTCACCTGCGCGTCCACGCGGCCCAGGAAGTCCAACCGCCCATCCGCCCTCCACCTCACCCGGTCTCCCGTACGGTACAGGCGCTCGCCCGGCTCTCGGCCGAAGGGGTTCGGGACGAAGCGCTCCGCCGTCAGCTCCGGCCTCCCCACGTAGCCCCGCGCCAGGCCCGGGCCACCCAGGTACAGCTCTCCCGCCACTCCCGGGGGCACCGGCCTCATCGCCCCGTCCAACACGTACGTCTGTGTGTTGGCCAGCGGCCTTCCGATGGGCGGACGGGCCTCGCCCTGCTCGCACTCCTCCCACGTGGCGAGCACCGATACCTCCGTGGGCCCGTACCCGTTGACGAAGCGCCGGCCCCTGCCCCACCGCGCCACCAACTCCGCCGGGCAGGCCTCGCCCGCCACCATCACCACCCGCAGGTGCTCCAGCCCCTCGTCCGGCAACAGCGCCAGCACCGAGGGCGGCAGCGCCAGCACCGACACCGCGCCTTCCACCAGCTCGCGCCGCAGCTCCTCCCCCAGCGGCACCTTCCCTCCCGAGGGCACGTACAGCGTCCCGCCCACCGCCAGCGCCAACAGGTAGTCCCAGAGCGACACGTCGAAGCCCAGCGACGAGAACTGCATCACCCGGCTCTCCGCCCCCACCCCGAAGTCCTTCGCCTTCCCCCGGACGAGATCGCACGCGCCCTCGTGCGTCACCTCGACGCCCTTGGGCCTCCCCGTGCTTCCCGAGGTGTAGAGGACATAGGCCGCGTTGCCAGCACGGACACCGCTCTCCAGCGGGCCCGCGTCTTCTCCGCTCAGCTCCTCCATGAGCACCACCGGGACTCCTTCCGGCGGCCGGCACCTGTCCTCCAGTCCGCGCCTCGTCACCACCGCGCGCACGCCCGCGTCCCGCGCCATCCACTCCAGACGCTCCGTGGGCAGCACCGCCTCCAGCGGCACGTACACGCCCCCCGCCTTCTGGATGCCCCAGAAGGCCACCACCGCCTCCACGCTCTTCTCCAACAGCACGCCCACCCGCACCTCCGGCCCCACGCCCTCGCGCCGCAGCCTCCGGCCCAACTGGTTCGCACGGGCCTCCAGCTCCCGGTAGCTCAGCCGCTGCCCGCTCCCCTCCAGCGCCATGGCCTCGGGTGTGCGCGCCGCCTGGAGCTCCAGCAGCCGCCCCAGGCCCTCTGTCTCTCCCTCCACTCGAGGGCCCTGGCTCCACTGCTCCAGCACCCGGGTCCGCTCTTCACCCGCCAGCAGCTCCACCTCCTCCACCCGCCGCTCCGGTGCCTCCGCCACCGCCGACAGCAACGCCTCCAGGTACCTCGCCAGACGCTGGATCGTCTCCGGCTCGAAGAGCGACGTGTCGTAGGAGAACACGCCCTTCAGCCCCTCCGGCGTCTGCGCGAAGCTCAACACCAGATCCAGCTTCGCCGCCGGGCCCTCCTGCTCCACCGGCGACAGCTTCAGCTCCCGCAGCGAGACCGCGTGGCCCGGCGTGTTCTGGAGCACCAACATCACCTGGAACAGCGGCGAGTGCCTCAGCTCCCGCTCCGGCCGCAGTTCCTCCACCAGCTTCTCGAAGGGCACATCCTGGTGCGCGTACGCCCCCAACGCCACCTCGCGCACCCGCGCCAGAAGCTCACGGAACGTCGGCGCCCCGCTCACGTCCGTGCGCAACACCAACGTGTTGACGAACAGGCCGATCAGCCCCTCCACCTCCGCTCGCGTACGCCCCGCCACCGGCGTGCCCACCACCACGTCCTCCTGGCCACTCCAGCGCGCCAGCAGCGCCTGGAAGCCCGCCAGCAGCACCATGAACAGGCTGCTCCCCTCCTTCCGCGCCAGGGCCTCCAATGCCTCGCTCGACTCGCGCGACAGCACCACCGGCACCTTGCCGGCCCTCCCCGTCCGAGCCGAAGTACGCGGCTTGTCCAGGGGAAGGCTCAGCAGCGATGGACTGCCCGCGAGCTGCCGGCGCCAGTACGCGAGCTGCTTCTCCAGCACCTCGCCCTTCAACCACCCCCGCTGCCATCGCGCATGGTCCACGTACTGCAACGGCAGCTCCGGCAACGGGCTCCGAGCCCCACGGGAGAAGGCCTCGTACAACGCCGCCAGCTCCCGGAACAGGATGGACGCCGACCACCCATCGAACACGATGTGGTGCACCGTCAGCAGCAGCACGTGCTCCCGCTCGCCCAGCCGCAGCAGCGTCGCGCGCAACAGCGGGCCCCGGGAGAGCTCGAAGGGCCGCCCAGACTCCTCGGAGGTGAACCGCTCCACCCTTTCGCTCCGCGTGTCCTCGTCCAATGCCGACAAATCCACGGGCGTCAGCGGCAGGCTCACGCGCCCGGAGAGGTGCAGCACCGGCTCGCCCCCCAGGCTCTCGATGGTGGCCTGGAGCACCTCGTGCCGGCGCACCACCTCCTCCAGCGCGCGCTCCAGCGCCGCCGTGTCGAGCGGGCCTTCCAATCGCAGCGCGACGGGGATGTTGTACGCCGTGTTCCCCGGCTGGAGCTGCTCCAGGAACCACAACCGCTGCTGGGCGAAGCTGAGCGGCGGCGGCCCGTCCGTGTCCACCGCCCGGACCAGGGGCTCCACCGCAACCGCCGTCCCGCCCACCGCGGTGATGTGCGCCGCCAGGGCCTCGAGTGTCGGTGCATCGAAGACGGCCTGCAGCGGCACCTCCACCCCGAGCTCGTTGCGCACCCTCGACACGAGCTGCGTGGCCAGCAACGAGTGCCCGCCCAGATCGAAGAAGGAGTCCGTCACTCCCACCGACTCCACCCCGAGCAATTCCTCCCAGAGGCGCGCCAGCTCGCGCTCCAGCTCATTCCTCGGCGCGACGGAACGCCTGCGCTCCGGGCGGACCTCCTCCGGTGCTGGCAGCGCTCGCCCATCCACCTTGCCGCTCGACGTCAGCGGCAGCGCCTCCAGCCAGACGAAGGCCGAGGGCACCATGACCTCCGTCAACCGCTGGCGCAGCAGCGCGCGGACGTCCCGCTCCTCGCGCGGCGTGGCCTCTCCCGGCACCACGTACGCCACCAGCCGCGACTGGCCCGAGGGCCCCTTCCACGCCTTCACGTGGGCCTGCCTCGCCCCGGCCAGCTCCCGCAGCGCGGCCTCCACCTCGCCCGGCTCGATGCGGACGCCGTTCACCTTCACCTGCGCGTCCACCCGGCCCAGGAAGTCCAACCGCCCGTCCGCCCTCCACCGCACCACGTCCCCCGTGCGGTACAGCCGCGCTCCTTGCTCACCACTGAGCGCATCCGGCACGAAGCGCTCCGCCGTCAGCTCCGGCCTCCCCACGTAGCCCCGCGCCAGCCCCGGGCCTCCCAGGTACAGTTCCCCCGCCACCCCGGGTGGCACCGGCCGCATCCCTCCATCCAGCACGTAGGCGCGCACGTTGCCCAGCGGCCCGCCAATGCCCGGCCGGCCCCCGCCCGCCACGCACTCCTCCCACGTGACGCAGATCGTCACCTCCGTGGGCCCGTACCCGTTGACGAAACGCCGCCCCGGGGCCCACTGCTCCACCAGCCCGGCCGGACAGGCCTCGCCCACGGACATCACCACCCGCAGGTGCTCCAGCCCCTCGTCCGGCAGCAGCGCCAGCACCGACGGCGGCAGCGTCACCATCGTCACCCCACCCTCCACCAGCTCGCGCCGCAACTCCTCCCCCAGCGGCACCCTCCCGCCCGCGGGCACATACAGCGCCCCGCCCCCCGACACCGCCAGCAGGTACTCCCAGATGGAGGCATCGAAGCCCAGCGACGCGAGCTGCATCACCCGGCTCTCCGATCCCAACCCAAAGGCCCCCGCCTTGCCGCGCACCAGATCGCACGCGCCCTCGTGTGTCACCACCACGCCCTTGGGCCGCCCCGTGCTCCCCGACGTATAGAGGATGTAGCTGGCATTGCCCGGCTGAACTCCCGCCTCCAGCGCGCCCGCCGCCGCCTCCAGCTCTTCCAGCCGCACCACGGACACGGCCTCGGGCAACCGGCACCGTGCCTCCAGGCCCCGCAGTGTCACCACCGCGTGCACCCCCGCGTCCCTCGCCATCCACTCCAGACGCTCCGCGGGCAGCACCGCCTCCAGCGGCACGTACACGCCCCCCGCCTTCTGGATGCCCCAGAAGGCCACCACCGCCTCCACGCTCTTCTCCAACAGCACGCCCACCCGCACTTCCGGCCCCACGCCCTCGCGCCGCAGCCGGTGCGCGAGACTCCGGGCCCTCGCCTCCAGCTCCCGGTAGCTCAGCCGCTGCCCGCTCCCCTCCACCGCCAGCGCTTCCGGCGTCCTCTCCGCCTGGAGTTCCAGCACCCGCGCCAGGCCCTCCATCGCCCCCTCCACGCGCGGCCCCCGGCTCCACTGCTCCAGCACCCGGGCCCGCTCCTCCCCCACCAACAGTTCCACCTCATCCACCCGCCGGTCCGGCGCCCTCGCCACCGCCTCCAGCAGCGTCTCCAGGTACCTCGCCAGACGCTGGATCGTCTCCGGCTCGAAGAGCGCCGCGTCGTACAGGAAATCGCCCCGCAGCCCCTCCGGCGTCCGCGTGAAGCCCAACGTCAGATCGAGCTTCGCCTCCAGGCCCTCCTGCTCCACCGGCGACAGCTTCAGCTCCGGCAGCGCCACCTCGCGCGCCGGGAGGTTCTCCATGACGAACAGCACCTGGAAGAGCGGCGAGTGCCCCGACTCCCGCTCCGGACGCAGCTCCTCCACCAGCTTCTCGAAGGGCACGTCCTGGTGCGCGTACGCCCCCAGCGCCACCTCGCGCACCCGCGCCAGCAGCTCGCGGAACGTCGGCGCTCCGCTCACGTCCGTACGCAGCACCAGCGTGTTGACGAACAGGCCGATCAGCCCCTCCACCTCCGTCCGCGTGCGCCCCGCCACCGGCGTGCCCACCACCACGTCCTCCTGGCCACTCCAGCGCGCCAACAGCGCCTGGAAGCCCGCCAGCAGCACCATGAACAGGCTGCTCCCCTCCTTGCGCGCCAGGGCCTCCAGCGCCTCGCTCGGCTCGCGCGCCAGCACCACCGGCACCCGGCCCGCACGCGGAGACCTCTGGGCCGGACGCGGCTTGTCCAGCGGCAGGTCCAACACCGGCGGACCATCCCCCAGCCGCTGCCTCCAGTACGCGAGCTGCTTCTCCAGCACCTCGCCCTTCAACCACCCCCGCTGCCACCTCGCGTAGTCCGCGTACCGCAGCGGCAACTCCGGCAACGGGCTCGGCGCTCCACGGCTGAAGGCGTCGTACAGCGCCGCCAGCTCCCGGAACAGGATGCCCGCCGACCAGCCGTCGAAGACGATGTGGTGCACCGTCAGCAGCAGCACGTGCTCCCGCTCTCCCAGCCGCAGCAGCGTCGCCCGCAGCAGGGGGGGCCGCGACAGCTCGAAGGGCCGGGAGGACTCCTCGGAGACGAGCCACTCCACCGCCCCCCGCCGCTGCCCCGCGTCCATCTCCGACAGGTCCACCGGCGACAGCGAGGGCCTCGTGGGCTCCGCGATGTGCATCACCGGCTCGCCCTCCCGGCTCTTGAAGGAGGCCCGGAGCACCTCGTGCCGGCGCATGACCTCCTCCAGCGCGCGCTCCAGCGCCTCCCGCTCCAACCGGCCCTCCAGCCGCAGCGCATAGGGAATGTTGTACGCCGTGCTCTCCGACTGGAGCTGATCCATGAACCACAGCCGCTGCTGGGCGAAGCTGAGGGGCGGCGGCTCGTCCGTGTCCACCGCCCGGACCAGGAGCGCCGCCGTGGCCGCCGCTCTCCCCCCCAACCCCGTGATGTGCGAGGCCAGGGCCCCGAGCGTCGACGCATCGAAGAGCGTCCGCAGCGGCACCTCCACCCCGAGTTCCTTGCGTACCCTCGACACGAGCTGCGTGGCCAGCAGCGAGTGCCCGCCCAGCTCGAAGAAGTCGTCGTGCATGCCCACCCGCTCCACCCGGAGCAGCTCGCGCCAGATCCGGGCAAGGCCAAGCGCCACCGGGCCCTCGGGCTCCACGTACCCGAGCCGCGCCGGGTGCGTGGGAAGCAGCGGCGGAGGTGACACGGGGCGCGCCCCGGTGCCCTCTCCCAGCAGACGCGGAAGCGGCTGATCCGGCTCCATCGCCACCGCGCCGAACAACGCCTCCAGCTCCGTCATCCACCGCGCCGCCGTGCTCTCGTCGAAGAGCCGGGCGTTGTAGAGGAGCTGCCCTCGCACGCCTCCCTCACCCTCCTCCAGCGACAACGAGAGATCGAACTTCGAGCCGCCCATCACCGTCTCGACGCCCGTGAGCGTGAGGCCCGGCAGCTCCAGCGGCGCGCGGGGCAGGTTCCGCAGCGAGAACATCACCTGGAAGAGCGGCGTATACCGCACGTCCCGCACCGGCCTCAGCTCCTCCACCAGCTTCTCGAAGGGAACTTCCTGGTGCGCGTACGCCCCCAGCGCCACCTCGCGCACCCGTGACAGCAGCTCCCGGAACGTCGGCGCTCCGCTCACGTCCGTGCGCAAGACCAACGTGTTGACGAAGAGGCCGAGCAGCCCCTCCACCTCCGCCCGCGTGCGCCCCGCCACCGGCGTGCCCACCACCACGTCCTCCTGCCCACTCCAGTGCGCCAGCACCGCCTGGAAGCCCGCCAGCAGCACCATGAACAGGCTGCTCCCCTCGCGCCGCCCCAGGGCCTCGAGCCGCGCCAACCGCTCCCCCGGCAGGGAGAACGGCCTCGTGCCCACGTGGAACTCCGGCTCCTCGGCGCGCGGCCTGTCCAACGGCAGGTTCAACACCGGCGGACTGCCCTCCAGACGCCGCCTCCAGTACGCGAGCTGCGCCTCCAGCACCTCGCCCTTCAGCCACTCGCGCTGCCACCTCGCGTAGTCCGCGTATTGCAGCGGCAGCTCCGCCAGCGGGCTCGGCTCCCCGCGCACGAAGGCCGCGTACAGCGCCGCCAGCTCCCGCACGAAGAGGCCCGTGGACCAGCCGTCCGTGACGATGTGGTGCACCGTCAGCAACAGCACGTGCGCGGTGTCTCCCAGCCGCAGCAGCACGGTCCTCAGCAACGGCCCCTCCGCGAGCACGAAGGGCGTCAGCGCCTCCCGCTCCGCGAGCCGGTGCACCTCCGCCTCCCGCTCGTCCACCCCGAGCCCCGAGAGCTCCACCCGCCCGAGCGGCACCTTCATCCGCTCCACGACACGCGCCACCGGCCTGCCCTCGTGCTCACCGAACACCGTGCGCAGCACCTCGTGGCGCTGGATGATCGTCTCCAGCGCCCGCTCCAGGGCCTCGAGTTCCAGGGTGCCCGTCAACCGGACGCCATAGGGGATGTTGTAGGCCACGCTTCCAGGCCGCAGCCGATCCAGGAACCACAGCCGCTGCTGCGCGAAGCTGAGCACCACCTCCTCCGGGCCCCGGTGCGCCACCAACGGCGGTGGTGTGGCCGCGCCCGTGCCCGTGGAAATCCGCGGCAGCTCCTCCACCCGGAGGGCGAGCGCCTCCAGCGTGGGAGATTCGAAGACGGCTCGCAGCGGCAGCTCCACCCCGAAGGTGCCTCGCACCCGAGACACCAGTTGCGTCGCCAGCAGCGAGTGCCCACCCAGCTCGAAGAAGGAGTCCGTGACTCCCACGCGCTCCACTCCCAGCGTGCGCGACCACAGCTCCGCCAGCTTCCTCTCCGTGTCCGTGCGCGGCGCGATGAAGCCTGTGCTCCCCTGGGGAGTTCCCGGTATCGGCAGCGCCTTGCGGTCCACCTTGCCGCTCGGCGTGAGCGGGATGGCCGACAGTTCGACAATCGCGGCGGGGATCATGGGCTCAGGCAAGCGCTGGCGCAGACGGGCTCGCAGCTCGGACGGGTTCAACCCGGGGGCCGTGGCACCCTCACCCCGTCCCTCTCCCGGAGGGCGAGGGGTATTGGGCACAACGTAGGCCACGAGGCGCTGGTCTCCTGGTCCGTACTCGCGTACGGCGGCTACTGCTTCACGCACCTCGGGCTGCTCGCGCAGGGCAGACTCCACCTCGCCCAGCTCGATCCGGTGGCCTCTCAGCTTCACCTGGAAGTCCACTCGCCCGAGGTACTCCACCGTCCCGTTCGACAGCCATCGGGCTCGATCTCCCGTCCGGTACAGCCGCGCTCCAGGCTCGCCGCTGAAGACATCCGGCACGAAGCGCTCGGCCGTCGCGTCCGGCCTCCCGAGGTACCCACGCGCCAGCCCCGCTCCACCGATGAAGAGCTCACCCGCCACACCCACGCCCACCGGCTGCCCATCGCGGTCCAGCACGTACAGCCGCACGTTCTCGATGGGCCGGCCGAGCACGGGGCGTCCGTACTCCTCCGTCACCGGGCACACCGTCGCGTCCACCGTGCACTCGGTGGGGCCGTACACGTTGAAGGCCCGTACCGCTCGCGACGCGGCCAGCCGCCGCCACAGTGTCTCCGGAATGGCCTCGCCTCCCACCAGCACCGTCACCGGTCTCGTGGTCTCCTCCAACCAGCCCGTCTCCACCAGCAGTTGCAGCTGCGAGGGCGTGCAGTCGAAGACGTCCACCTCCTGCCGCTCCAGCCAGGCGCGTAGCTCCTCACCGTCGAAGCGGACGTGCTCCGGCGTCACGTCCAACGTGTGCCCGCGCAGCACCTGGAAGAGCTGCTTCACCGAGGTGTCGAAGGACACGGAGCCGTTCACACTCACCCGCCGCCCGGGTTCCAGCCCCGCGTACACCGCACCGTGCAGCGCCTCGACGAGGTTGGCCACCGCTCCCCGCCGCACCATCACCGCCTTCGGCCGGCCCGTGCTGCCCGAGGTGTAGATGGCGTACGCCGGATTCTCCGGCCCCACGTCTCCTGGCACCGGTGTCTCCGGCTCCGCACGCAGTGACTGCGCCTCGGCGTCCAGCCGCAACAGCCGAGGCCCGGCTCCCAACAACCCGCCCACCGCCTCCCCCTTCGTCACCACCACTCCCGCTCCCGAGTCCTCCAGCATGTAGCGCAGCCGCTCGGACGGGTATTCCGGATCCAACGGTACGTACGCACCGCCCGCCTTCAGGATGCCCCACAGGCCCACCACCAGCTCCACCGAGCGCTCCACGCACAGGCCCACCCGCACCTCCGGGCCCACGCCCATCCGCCGCAGCCGGTGCGCCACCTGGTTGGCCCGCGCGTCCAGCTCGCGGAAGGTGAGCCTCACCGGCCCCATCACCACCGCTGGCACCTCCGGCGTGCGCGCCACCTGCGCCTCCAGCAGCGCCGCCAAGCCGGAAGCGCCCTCGCGCGCCACCGCCGTGGCGTTCCACTCGCGGAGCACCCGCTGACGCTCCTCCTCACCCAGCGGCGACAACTCGTCCACCGGGCGCTCCGCCGACTCCACCATCCGCTCCAGCAGACGCTGGAAATGCTCCAGCAACCGCTGCGCGTCCGCCCCGTCGATGCGGGACTCGTCATGGTAGAGGTGCAGCTCCAGCCCCTCGTGGGGATTCGCGATCAGCACCAGCGGGAAGCTGTCGAGCTCGAAGCTGCGCAGATCCCGGATCTCCAGCCCCGTCCCCTTCCCGAGCCCGCCCTCCAGCGCCTCGCCCACTCGCAGGTTCTCCACCACCACCAGCGACTCGAAGAGCGGCGCCCCGGGCGGCACCTCGCTCCAGCGCCGCACCTCCACCAGCGGGCTGTAGTCGTGCTGACGCATCTCCAGCAGCCAGCCCTGCAACTCCCGCAGCCACTCGCCCACGGGCTTCCCACGGACAACACGCGCGCGCACCGGCAGCGTGTTGATGAACATTCCGATCGTCTCTTCCACCCCCGCCAGCGTCGCCGGACGGCCGGAGACGGTATTGCCGAACACCACGTCGTCCTCGCCCGCGTGGTGGCGCAGCAGAAGCGCCCAGGCGCCCATGAGGCACGTGCTCAGGGTGACCTTCTGGCGGCGCGAGAGCTCCTGGAGCGCGGCGACCTGCTCGGACGTCAGACGGACCCTCCGCTCCCGGCGCACGGGGACGCCGGCCGGCACGGGGCCGCGATCCACTCCCACCTGCGTGGGCGACGTGAAGCCCGCGAGCGACTCACGCCAGAACTCCCGGGCGGCGTCCAGCTCCTGACGCTGCAACCAGGCGATGAAGTCGCGATACGCGGGCGCCTCGGGCCAGCTCCGCGCACCACCGAGCATCCGCGCTCCGTAGCGGGTGAACACCTCGCCCAGCATCAGCGGCATGGACCAGCCATCCAGCACCAGGTGCGAGTAGCTGAGCACGAGCCTCCAGGCCCGCTCGCCCACTCTCAGCAGCGCGATCCGCAGCAGGGGCGCCCGCTCCAGCTCGAAGCCCTGACGCCGATCCTCGGCGATCCACGCCGTGAACCGCGCCTCGAACTCCGAGGGCGGAACCTCTCGCCAGTCCTCCGACCGGATGGGAAGCCGCGCCTCCCGCATCACCACCTGCAGCGGCTCCTCCAGTCCCTCCCACAGGAAGCCCGTGCGCAGGCTCGCATGGCGGTCCACCGTCTCCTGCCACGCTCGAGCCACCGCCGTGACATCCAGCGGGCCCTCCAGCTCCCAGGAGAGCTGGTTGAGGTACATGTCCGCGCTGGAGGCGTGGAGCACGTGGAAGAGCAGCCCCTTCTGGAGCGGAGAGAGGGGGTACAGATCCTCAATGTTCCGGCGGCGCACGGCATCGCCTCGCGCCACCCGCTCCACCAGGGCATCCAGTTCCTGCTGGCTGAGCTTCACGAGCGGGAAGTCGGACGGAGTGAAGCGCTCCCTGTCTTCCGGGGCACGTGCTCGCGCCGCCGGCTCCGGGGACTGGCTGGATGCCGCGCCCGCTACAGCCGCGAGCCGGGCGATCGTCGGCTCGGAGAAGAGCTGCTTCGCGGTGATGTGGACTCCCGCTCGCGCGGCCCGGGAGATGATCTGGATGGCGAGGATGGAGTCGCCACCCAGCTCGAAGAAGTCATCGTGGATGCCCACCCGCTCGTGCCCGAGCACCCGCGCCCACGTCTCCGCCAGCACGCGCTCCTCCGGCGTACGGGGCGGTTCATGGGTGGCCGGCTTCTCCCGCGCCTGCTCCGGCGCGGGCAGCGCCTTGCGATCCACCTTGCCACTCGTGGTGCGCGGCAGCTCGGTCAGCGGCACGAAGACCGAGGGCACCATGTACTCGGGGATGCGCTGACTCAGGAAGGCTCGCAGATGGGCGGGCTCCAACCCGGGAGCCGTGGCACCCTCACCCCGTCCCTCTCCCGGAGGGCGAGGGGATGTAGGCACGACGTAGGCCACGAGCCACGGATCTCCTCCGGCCCTCTTGCGGAGCACCACCACCGCCTCGCCCACTGAGGGCTCCTCACCCAGCGCGGCTTCGATCTCCCCCAGTTCGATGCGGAACCCGCGCAGCTTCACCTGCTCGTCGGCACGGCCGAAGAACTCGAGCTGCCCGTCCGGCAGCCACCGGACCACGTCTCCTGTCCGGTACATGCGCGCACCAGGCGCGCCATGGAACGGATCCGGAATGAAGCGCTCGGCCGTCAGCTCCGGGCGCCCGAGGTAGCCCCGCGTCACGCCCTCCCCTCCCACATACAGTTCTCCTCGCACGCCCACCGCCACCGGCCGCAGGTCCGCGTCGAGCACGCAGGCACTCGCCCCCGCGAGCGGCCCTCCAATGGGCACCACCGCCGCGTCCGGCGCGCACTTCGCCAGGGTCGCGTAGATGGAGATCTCCGTGGGGCCGTAGGCGTTCACGAAGAGCCGCCCCGCTCCCCAGCGCCTCGGCAGCCTCGGACCACAGGCCTCGCCCGCCACCATCACCGACTCCAGTACGGGCAGCGCCTCGACAGGCGTCGCCTCCAGCACGGAGGGCGTGAGCACGGCCGTCGTCACCCGCTCCTCACGCAGCACGCGCAGCAGATCCGCGCCCGGCATCAACGCCTCGCGCGGAGCCATGACCAGCGCCGCGCCGTCGCTCAGCGCGCCGAAGATCTCGAACACGGACACGTCGAAGCTCGCCGAGGCGAACTGCAGCACCCGCCTGCCCGGCCCGATGGCCCAGGCCTCTCGCGAGGCCCGCACGGTGTTGCTCGCGCCCCGGTGCTCCACCAACACGCCCTTGGGCCTGCCCGTCGAGCCCGACGTATAGATGACATAGGCGAGCTGTCCCGGGTGCACCTCCACCCCGGGAGACGTCCTCGGCGCGCGCGCGAGCACCTCACGCTCCGCCTCCGCGTCGATCAGCACCCGCCGCACGTCCCGCCCCTCCAGCCACGCCGCCGTGCGCTCCTGGGCAATCACCCCGGATGCGCCACTGTCCTCCAGCAGGGAGCGGAGCCGTGCCGCCGGCCACGATGGATCCACCGGCACGTACGCACCACCCGCCTTGAGCACGCCCAGCATAGAGATGATGAGCTCCGGAGAACGCTCCAGGCACAGCACCACCCGGGACTCCTCCCTCACGCCGAGCCCGCGCAGGTGGTGCGCGAGCTGGTTGGCCCGCGCGTCCAGCTCTCCGTAGGTGAGCCGCTCCTTCCCGAAGCGGATCGCCTCCGCCTCCGGAGCCACCGCCGCCCGATCCTCGAAGCGCCGGTGCAGCAGACCGGTCTCCGCCGCGGGCACGCCGGCCCCACTCCACTCCCGCAACAGCCGGCGCCGCTCGGACTCGTCCACCGGAGACAGCTCGCCCAGCCGCTGTCCGGGCCGGGCCACCATGGACTCCAGCAGGTGACGCAACTGCTCCAGGAGCCGGTCCGCATGCTCCGCGTCGAACCGCGCCGCGTCGTAGGCCAGGTGAAGCGGCATCTCCCGCGCGGGTGACGCGATGAGCGTCAACGGGTGGTGATCCGACTCCAACGAGCGGACGTCGCGAACCTCCACCGAGGGCAGCGACGCCGTGAGCGCCGCATCCACCGGATAGTTCTCGAAGATCACCAGGCTCTCGAAGAGCGGCGTCCCCGCGGGGACCTCGCTCCAGCGCTGCACCTTCACCAGCGGCGAGTGCTCGTGCTGCCGCATCTCCAGCAGCCACGTCTGGAGGCGCTGGAGCCACGGAATGAGGGGCTCGTCCCGGGTCAGCCGCACGCGCACCGGCAGCGTGTTGATGAAGAGGCCCACCATGCCCTCCACTCCAGGCAGCTCCGGCGGGCGGCCGGAGACGGTGGTGCCGAAGACGACGTCCTTCGTCCCCGCATGGTGTCCGAGCAGCAACGCCCACGCCCCCTGCACCACGGTGTTGAGCGTGAGGCCCTGCTGTCGCGCGAACGCGTTCACCGCCTCGGTGGTGGCGGTGGACAGGCGGAGCTCCCGCGTGGCCCGGCCAGCTCCGGGGACTTCCGGGCTCGCGGTGCCCCGGCCCAGCTCGGTGGGCTCGGAGAAACCCGCGAGCGAGCGCCTCCAGAAACGCTCCGGCTCCTCCAGGCTCCGTTCCTGGATCCAGCCGATGTAGTCGCCGTAGGGCCGCGCCCGCTCCACCTCCGGCGCCTCCCCCCGGCACCGCTGGTCATAGAGGGCGAAGACCTGCTTGATGAGGAGGGGAACGGACCACCCGTCCATCAACAGGTGGTGGTGGCTGAAGACGAAGCGGTACACCGACTCCCCGGTTCGCAGCAGCGCCAGCCGGCACAGCGGTGGTGTGGACAGCTCGAAGCCGCGGTGCCGATCCGCCTCCAGCCACTCCGAGAAACGTGCCTCCTGCCCGGAGGCCGGCACCTCACGCCAGTCCTCCTGGTGCAGCGGAATCTCCACGCCGTGGAGCACCACCTGGAGGGGCTCGTCGATGCCCTCCCAGAGCACTGCCGTCCGCAGGATGGTGTGGGCCTCCATCACCTGACGCCATGCCCACGTCAGGGCGGAGACGTCCAGGGTCCCACGCAGCTCGCAGGAGAGCTGGTTGAAGTACAGGCCCGTGCCCTGCTCTCGCAGGACGTGGAAGAGCATGCCCTGCTGCAACGGGGAGAGCGGGTACAGATCCTCGAGACTCCGGCGGCCGCGCGGGCCTCCGCCCGCCACGCGCTCCACCACCGCATCCAGCTGTGTCTGTCCAAGCCGTGCCAGCGGGAAGTCCGCTGGTGTGAGGAGGCTCGCCGTGTCTCCGGCGGTGCTCCGCGCGAGGAGGGCGCGCAGGGCGTCCAGGAAGCCTCGGGCCAGGGACTCCAGCGTCTCCTTCCGATAGAGGCGCTCGCCATAGGCCCAGGAGATCTGGAGGCGGCCTCCGGACACGAGAGCATTCACGCCAATCCGGTGGGCGCGGCGATCTCCGGGATCCTGGGTGGGGCCCACGGACTCGGAGGTCAGCGCGAGCGGCGACCCAGGGGGCAGCACGTGGTCGAGCTGGCCCAGGTAGTTGAAGGACACCTCCGCGGCCGGGAGCGCGCGCAGGCGTGCGGCCAGTGCCTCGTCCTTCGACAGGTAGCGCAGCACGCCGAAGCCCAGGCCCCGGCGCGGAATGCGGCGGAGCGTCTCCTTGACGGCCCGCAGTCCCGACTCGGGCGTCTGGCCATCTCCCGCCTCCAACAGCACCGGGTACAGGCTGGTGAACCAGCCCACCGTGCGCGACAGGTCCACGCCCTCGAGCACGTCCTCGCGCCCGTGTCCCTCCAGGTCCACCTGCAGGCACGGCACGCCCGTCCAACGCCGGAAGGACTCCACCAGCGCCGCCAGCAGCACCTCCTCCACGCGCGCGCGCCACGCACGCGGCACTTCCTGGAGGAGCACCCGCGTCTCCTCCGCGTCGAGCTCCACCCGCACCAGGCGCGAGGAGCCCTCGGTGTCCTCGCCACCGGGCAGTTCCACGGGCAGGCGGGAGACACGCTCCCAGGGCAGCCCCAACCAGTACTCCGCCTCCTCGCGCATGGCCGGCGTCTGGGCATACGCCTCCAGCCGCTCCGCCCACTGCTGGAAGGACGTGGTCTTCGGCGGCAGCCGCACCGGCCCGCCCGCCTGGAGCTGGGCCCCCGCCGTGACGAGGTCCGTCAGCAGCACCCGCCACGAGACGCCGTCCACCACGAGGTGGTGGATGACGAGCAACAGCCGCCTCGGCTCCCCCACACCGAAGTCGTACAGCACCGCGCGCGCGAGCGTCCCCTCGTGGAGCGACAGGGAGGCCTGAGTCCTCCCGGCATGGGCCTCCAGGGCCTCCCTGCGCCCGGCGGGAGCCACGCCAGAGAGGTCCACGCGCTCCAGCGGGAAGCGGCCCACGGCGCCCGCATGCTCCTGGCTCCATCCCCCACCGTTCCGGGAGAAGCGCAGGCGCAGCACATCGTGATGCTGGCTCAGGTGCTGGAGCGCCTGCTCGAGCAACGCCACGTCCCACGGCTCACGCAACGCGAAGAGCAACGCCTGGTTGTAGTGGTGCGGATTCACCCGCTCCAGCTCGAAGAACCAGCGCTGGATGGGCGTGGGCACCACCGGCCCCGTCACCAACGACTGCTCGGCGGTGACTCCGGGCGCCGAGCCGGCCACCGCGGCGAGCCGGGCGATCGTCTTGTGCGAGAAGAGCTGCTTCGCGGTGATGTGGACTCCCGCCTGCGCGGCCCGGGAGATGATCTGGATGGCGAGGATGGAGTCACCGCCCAGCTCGAAGAAGTCATCGTGGATGCCCACGCGCTCGTGCCCGAGCACCTGCGCCCAGGTCTCCGCCAGCGTCCGCTCCACCTCACCGCGGGGGGCGACGAAGGACCGTGCCTGCTCCGCGGGCGTGGCGTCCGGGGCCGGCAGCGCCTTGCGATCCACCTTGCCATTGGGCGAGAGCGGCAGTGCCTCCAGCGCCACGAAGGCCCCGGGGACCATGTGGGCGGGCAGCTCCCGCTCGAGGAAGGCACGCAGGGAGTCCGCGCTTGGCGCCCGCGGCTCGCCCGTCACGTACGCCACCAGCCGCCGGACGCTGGGGGTGTCCTCTCGAACCACCACCACCGCCTCGCGCACCGCCGGGTGCCTGGCCAGCGCCGCTTCCACCTCGCCCAGCTCCACGCGGAAGCCGCGCACCTTCACCTGCGCGTCCCGCCGCCCCAGGAACTCCACGCTCCCGTCCGGCAGGTAGCGAGCCAGGTCCCCCGTCCGGTACAGCCGCTTGCCGGGCGAGTCACTGAAGGGATGAGGAATGAAGCGCTCCGCCGTCAGCTCCGGCCGGCGCAGATAGCCGCGCGCCAGTCCCTCGCCGCCGAGGTACAGCTCGCCCGGAACACCCACCGGCACCGGCTGGAGCGACGCGTCCAGCAAGTACAGCTGCGTGTTGGCGATGGGGCGTCCGATGGGGACCGTCGCCCCCGAGCCAGAGGACGGGCAACGCGCGAAGGTGGCGTCGATGGTGGCCTCGGTGGGGCCGTACAGGTTGACCAGGGTGGCCGAGGGCAGTTGCGCACGCAGCCGGTGCTCCAGCTCGGCGGACAGCGCCTCACCTCCGCAGAAGAGCCAGCGCAGGCTCGTGGCCCGGGACAGCCCCTTCTCCTCCAGCAGCACCCGCAGCAGCGACGGAACGAGCTGGAGCACCGTCACCTGCCCGCGCGTCACCGCCTCCAGCAGCGCGACGCCGTCCCGGTGTGCGTCGGGGGCGGCGATGACCAGCCGTCCGCCGGACATGAGCGGGGCCCAGCACTCCCAGACCGAGGCATCGAAGCTGAGCGGAGTCTTCTGCAGCACCCGATCCGCCGGCCCGAGACCGAACGCGGAGAGAAGCCACGCCATGTGGTTGCCCAGCGCGCGGTGCGTGATGACGGCGCCCTTGGGCTGGCCGGTGGAGCCGGAGGTGTAGATGACGTAGGCCGCGTTGCCGGGGTGGGCGCCCGCGTCCGGCGCGTCCTCGCGCTGACGGGAGAGCTCCGGCCCCTCCGGGTCCAGGCAGAGCACCGGTGTGCCCTTCGGCTCGAGCCGCTCCAACAGGGGCCGCTGGGTGAGCAGCACCGCGGGCGCGGAGTCCTCCAGCATGAAGGCCAGCCGCGCGGGGGGATAGCCGGGATCCAACGGCACGTAGGCACCACCGGCCTTGAGGATGCCGAGCAGCCCCACCGCCATCTCCAGCGAGCGCTCCACGCACAGGCCCACCCGCGTCTCGGGACCCACGCCGCGCTCGCGCAGGGCGTGGGCGAGCTGGTTGGCGCGCCGGTCCAGCTCCCGGTACGTGAGCCGCTGCCCCTCGAACTCCACGGCCACCGCGTCCGGCGTCCGCTCCACCTGAGCCTCGACGAGCTGGTGGATGCAGAGCTCGCGAGGGTAATCGGCCCGCGTGCCGTTCCACTCCACCAGGAGCTGGTGCCGCTCCCGCTCGGAGAGCAGCGGAAGCCCGGCCAGTGGCCGCTCCGGCCAGGTGGCCATGGACTCGAGCAGGTGACGGAGCTGCGCCAGCATCCGATCAACGTGGGCCGTGTCGAAGCGCTCGCGCTCGTGAGCGAGCTCCAGCCGCAGCTCACGCCCCGGCACGGCGGTGAGCGTCAGCGGATGGTGGTCCGCCTCGACGGCGCGCACATCCCGCACCTCCAGCGACGGCAACGACGCGGTGAGCGCCGCGTCCACCGGGTAGTTCTCGAAGACCAGCAGACTCTCGAAGAGCGGGGTGCCCGGTGGGACATCACTCCAGCGCTGCACCTTCACCAGCGGCGAGTGCTCGTGCTGCCGCATCTCCAGCAGCCAGCCCTGGAGCCCCTTCAACCAGGTGACGAGCGGCTCGTCCGCGGGCAGGCGCACGCGCACCGGCAGCGTGTTGATGAAGAGGCCCACCATGCCTTCCACACCGGACAGCTCCGGCGGGCGGCCGGAGACGGTGGTGCCGAAGACGACGTCCTTCGTCCCCGCATGGTGTCCGAGCAGCAACGCCCACGCCCCCTGCACCACGGTGTTGAGCGTGAGCCCCTGCTGGCGAGCGAGCGCATTCAGCGCCTCGGTGGTGGCGGCGGAGAGGTGGATCCTCCGGGAGGCGCGGCCGGACGCCGGCGAACCCTCCAGGCCCGGGAAGCCCCGCCCCAGTGCGGTGGGCTCGGAGAAGCCCGCGAGCGAGCGGCGCCAGAAGCGCTCGGACTCCTCCAGCCCGCGCTCTTGAATCCACTCGATGTAGTCGCTGTAGGGCCGCCCCTGCTCCACGCGCGGCGTGAGGCCCCGGACGAGGCTCTCGTAGAGGACGAAGACCTGCTTGATGAGGAGGGGAACGGACCACCCGTCCAGCAGGATGTGGTGATGGCTGAAGACGAAGCGGTACGCCGCGTCCCCGGTGCGCAACAGCGACAGGCGCAGCAGGGGCGGCGTGCCGAGCTCGACTCCCCGGCGGCGATCCGCCTCCAGCCACGCGGTGAAGCGCGCCTCCTGCTCCGCGGCCGGAGTCGCGCGCCAGTCCTCCTGCTCGAGTGGCGGCTCCACCTCGTTGAGCACCACCTGGAGGGGCTCGTCGACGTCCTCCCAGACGATGGCCGTGCGGAGGATGGGGAACGCCGCCACCGCCCGCCGCCACGCTTCCGTGAACGCCGGGAGATTCAGGGACCCGCGCAGCTCACAGGAGAGCTGGTTGAAGTACAGGCCCGAGCCCTGCTCCTGCAGGACGTGGAAGAGCATCCCCTGCTGCAGCGGGGAGAGCGGGTACAGGTTCTCGATGTTGTCGCTCATTTGGTCTTCTTGCCGAACCGGGCGGAAAGCTTGTCGAGCTGGGACTGCTTCACCTTGGCCATCGGGAAGTCGGAGGGCGTGTGGCCTCCGGCCTCGGGGGACTGGCAGTGCGCGATCAGCTCGCGCAACCGCTCCAGGAAGTCCGCCGCGAGCTTCTCGACGGTCTCCCGGCGGTGAATCGATTCCCCATACGTCCACGTCATCTGGAGGCAACCACCCACCACGGCGCCCATCACGTCGAGCAGGTACGGCCTGCGGGTACGGGGCCCTCGCTGCGGTCCCATGCCCTCGGTCGCGAGCGAGAGCATCCCGTTCCCGCTCAGCGCCCCATCCACCTGTCCGAGGTAGTTGAAGCTCAGCTCGGCGGACGGGAGCCCCGCCAGCCCGGCGTCCCCGTTCAGGTGGCGCAGCAACCCGTAGCCCATGCCCTTGGAGGGTACGGCCCGGAGCGCTTCCTTCACGTCGCGCAGCACCTCACCGGGGCCCACCGTTTCCCGCGCCTCCAGCAGCGCCGGGAAGAACGTGGTGAACCAGCCCACCGTGCGCGAGACGTCCAGGCCCGCGAGCAGCTCCTCGCGCCCGTGGCCCTCCACGTCCACCAGCACCAGCGGGTTGCCGGACCAGCGGCCCACCGTCCTCGCCAGCGCCGTGAGGAGCGCGTCGTTGATCTGCGTGTGGTACGCCTTCGGCACGTCCTGCAACAGCGCGCGGGTCTCCTCGGCGGTGAGGCTCAGGCTCACGCCGCGTGCCGAGCCCTCCAGGTTCTCCCCTCCCGGCGAGTCCACCGGCAGCCGCGTGACACGGCTCCAGGGACGCGCCAGCCACCAGGAGCGCTCGGCGTCCAGCGTGTCCGAGCGTGCATGCTCGGAGAGGCCATGGGCCCAGGCCTGGAAGGAGGTGGTCTTCGGAGGCAGGGCCACCGGAGCGCCCGCCACGAGCCGCTGGTACGTGCCCAGCAGATCCTCCAGGAGGATGCGCCAGGAGACGCCATCCACCACCAGGTGGTGCAGCACGAGCAACAGGCGCCCGGGCTGCCCCGCCCCGAGGTCGAACAGCACGGCCCGGAGCAGCGGCCCCTCCTCCAACCGGAGCGAGCCCTGCGCCTCCGTGGCCCGCCGCTCCAGCTCCGCGGTCCGAGCCTCGGGAGCCACGCCGGACAGGTCCACGCGCTCCAGCCGCACGGGCTCGCCCGGGGGCGCGCTCACCTGCCTCCAACCCGTCTCCGTGCGAGCGAAACGCAGCCGCAGCGCGTCGTGGTGCTCCACCACGAGCCCCAGCGTGCGCTCCAGCAGCGCCACGTCCAGGGCCGTGCGCACCTCCAGGAAGAGCGACATGTTCCAGTGGTGGGGCTCCGCCGGGGACTGCGCGAAGAACCAGCGCTGGATGGGGCTCAGCGCCACCGGGCCCGTCACCGGTCCCTGCTCGGCCTGCACGGCGAGCCGCGTGTTCGCCACCGCCGCGAGCCGGGCCACCGTGGGGTTCTGGAACACCTGGCGCGGCGACAGCTCGATGCCGGCCCGGCCCGCCCGGGTGACGATCTGGATGCTGAGGATGGAGTCCCCGCCCAGCTCGAAGAAGTTGTCGTCCACCCCCACGCGCTCCACGCCGAGCACCTCGCACCAGATGCGCGCGAGCTGCGTCTCCAGCTCGTTGCGCGGTGCCACGTACGCGGCGCTTCGCACGGCCGTCTGGAGCTCCGGGGCCGGCAGGGCGCCCAGGTCCACCTTGCCGTTGCGCGTGCGAGGCAGGGCCTCCCGCTCCACGAAGGCGGAGGGCACCATGTACTCGGGGAGCCGCTCGCGCAGGAAGGCGCGCAGCGCGTCCGGTGCCGGGCCCGGGCGCTGGTGCGGCACGACGTAGCCGACGAGCTTCCTGCCACCCCGGCCGTCCTCGCGCGCGGCCACCGCCACCTCGCGCAGCCCGGAGTGGGCGGCGAGCGCCGCTTCCACCTCGCCCGTCTCGATGCGGAAGCCCCGCACCTTCACCTGTCCGTCCTCGCGTCCGAGGAACTCGAGAACCCCGTCCTTCCGCCAGCGCACGCGATCGCCCGTGCGGTACAGCCGCGCGCCGGGGGCCGTGTCGAACGGATCCGCCACGAAGCGCTCGGAGGTGAGCTCGGGCCGGTGGAGATAGCCGCGCGCCACGCCCGCGCCGCCGACGTACAGCTCGCCCGGCACGCCCACGGGCACGGGCTGGAGGCGCTCGTCGAGCACGTACACCCGGGCACCGGGAATGGCACGGCCGATGGGCACGGGGCCCGGATCCGATGGATCCACCTTGTGAACGGTGCTCCAGATGGTGGCCTCGGTGGGGCCGTACTCGTTGAAGAGGGCCGTGCCGGGCAGGGCCTCATGATGAGCGCGGACCAGCTCGCGCGGGCAGGCCTCACCGCCGACGGTCACGGCCCGCAGCTTGGAGAGCCCACCGGCCGGAGCCGCCGCGAGGATCTGCGCGTACAGCACCGGCACGCCAATGAGGTGCGTGACGCCGTGCCGCGCGAGCGAAGCGGCCAGCTCCCTCGGATCATCCATCACGCCGGAGTCCGGGAAGCGCAGCGTGCCGCCGTGGAGCAGCGTCCAGAACAGGCCGGCGAGCGAGGCATCGAAGGTGAACGGCGACAGCGGGACACAGACGCCCGGAGTCCCGTACACCTCGAAGCGGGCCCGGGTGGCGTGCGCGAGCTGGCGGTGCTCCACCACCACGCCCTTGGGCTTGCCCGTGGAACCAGAGGTGAAGAGCACGTAGGCCGCGTGATGAGGCTCGGGACGCGACGTGGGAGGCGCGGAGGACTCGGACGCCGCGGACTCCACGGCGAGCACGGTCCTTCCCTCTCCCGCGAACCGGCCCGTCATGGCCTCCCGCGTAAGCACCACGCGAGCCCCCGCGTCCCCGAGTACGAGCCGCAACCGCTCCGGCGGGCTCGACAGGTCCAACGGGAGCCAGGCGCCTCCGGCCGCGAGCGTGCCCAGGATGGAGGACACGACATCCGTGGGGCGCTCCATCGCCAGGGCCACCACGCGCTCGGGGCCCACGCCCTGCCGCCTCAGCAACGAGGCGATGCGCCAGGCCCGCGCCGCCAGCTCACGGTACGAGAGCACCTCTCCGGCATCGGCCACGGCGGGCGCGTCCGGAGTCCGGGCCACCTGGGCCTCGAACAGCTCGAGCACCGTGGCGGAGGACGCGGGCGCCCGAGGCGGATTCCACTCCACCAGGAGCTGACGGCGCTCCACCTCGGACAGGAGCGTCAGCGCGGAGAGCCGCTGCTCCGGAGCCACGGCGATGCCCTCGAGCAGGCGCACGAAGTGGCCACCCAGGCGGGCGATGGTCTCCGCGTCGAAGAGATCGGTGTTGTACTCGAGGCCGCCCCACAGACCGTCGGACGTCTCGCGCAGCTCCAGCGCGAGATCCAACTTGGCGGCGCCCACGTGGAGGTCCATGCCGCTCAGCGTGAGGCCCGCGAGCCGTACAGTGGGCATGGGGACGTTGTGGAGCACCAACAGCGTCTGGAAGATGGGTGAGTGGCCCAGGTCGCGCGAGACGTGCAGCGCGTCGACCAGCTTCTCGAAGGGGACCTCCTGGTGGGCGAAGCCTTCCAGGGCGGTGCGGCGGACGCGGCCGAGCAGCTCCACGAAGGACGGATCCCCGGAGAGATCGGCGCGCAGGGGCAGCGAGTTGATGAAACAGCCCACGAGGGGCTCGAGCTCGGGACGGCTGCGGCCCGCCACGGCGGTGCCCACCGCGAAGTCCTCCTGGCCGCTGTAACGGGACAGGAGCAGCTGGTAGGAGGCCATGAGCACCATGAAGGGCGTGGCGCCCTCGCGCTTCGCGAGCGCCCCCAGGGCATCGGCCACGCTCCGAGGCACGGTGAAGCGGTGCTGCGCGCCCCGGTAGGACTGCACCGCGGGACGAGGCCTGTCGGTGGAGAGCCGCAGCACCGGCACATCGGCCAGCGTCTGCTTCCACCAGGACAGCTCCTTCTCCAACGTGGGACCGCGCAACCACTCGTGCTGCCACGCGGCGTAATCCACGTACTGCACGGGCAGCTCCGGTAGCGGCGAAGCGGCCCCCGAGACGAAGGCGGCGTACAGGACCGCCAGCTCCTTCATCATCACGCCCGCGGACCAGCCATCGGAGACGATGTGGTGCGGGGTGACGAGCAGCACGTGCTCGGCCTCCTCGACACGCAGCAGCGCCGCGCGAATCAGCGGACCGGCGGCGAGCTCGAAGGGCCGCCGGGCCTCTTCACGGGCCCACTGGACGATCGCCGCGTCACGGTCTCCCTCGGCCTCCAGCCGCACCACCGGCAGGGGCACGGACAGGGCGCTGGCGATGCGCTGCACGGGGCCGGAGTCCTCCAGGGAGAAGGTGGTCCGGAGCGCCTCGTGACGGCGGACCACCTCGTTGAGGGCGCGCTCCAGCGCGGCGGCATTCAAGGGCCCGCTGAGACGCAGCGCGGACGGGTTGTTGTAGGCCACGTTCCCCGGCTCGAGCTGATCCAGGTACCACAGCCGCTGCTGGGAGAAGCTGAGGGGCAGCGGCCGATCGCGCGGCACGCGGGCGATGGCGGGTGGGCCCTCGGGACGGGCCACCTCCGGGCGCGGAGCCTGGACGGGCGAGGGAGCTGGACGGCGGACCGCCGGAACACCCCCGGCGAGCAGCTCCACGGAGCCATCGGCCCTGCGCCGGGCGCGCTGACCCGTGGGCAGCAGCCGTGCTCCCGCCTCCAGGGGTGGCTCCTTCCAGAAGCCCCTCGGAACCCCGTCGCCCGCGATGGCGAGCACGCCGGAGACACCCACGGGAACGGGCCGTCCCCGGGAGTCCAGCACGTGAACCCTCATGTGAGCGGGAGGCACGAAGACAGCGGTGCCCTTGTCCTCCGCGCGCACCGGCAGCCAGGCCGCCGGCCCGAACGCCTCCTCGCGGCGCAGCACCTCCACGCCGGCCACGCGTGCGAGCGAGGCGGCCAGCTCCGGAGCCGCGCCCTCGACGAACAGCCGGCGCACGGAGCGGAGCTCCTCGGAGACTCGCGGGAGCGCGGCGAGCGCGCGGGCCAGCGAGGGCGTGCAGTGCAGGTGCGTGGCACCCGTCTCGCGCACCAGCGCGAGCACCGGCTCCACCTCCGCGCCGCTCTCCACCGCCACGGACGGCACGGCCCCCGTCCCCTCCGGCTGCGAGCGCCGCCGCAGGGTGTCCAGGTGCTGGAGGCTGGTCATCGTCTCCTCCACGCTGGTGCCGAAATCCACCAGACAGGCCACCTCGTCCACGTCCAGCCGCCGCACGCGCTCGATCATGGCCTCACTGGACTCGGGCGTCCCGAAGAGCCCGCCGTCCTCCAGGTGGCGCTCGAAACCGTGCTCCAGCATCGCCTCCAGATCCCGGGGCGAGAGGCTCCGCGGGTCCACCTGGAGGCCCTGGCTGGCGATGAAGCCACTGGAGATGTCCACCGAGCTGCGGAAGTAGCGCATCAGCGGCTCGCGCACGGTGCGGCGCACCTCGGACACATTCGTTCCGAGGAAGGCGTGCATCATCAGGCTCACGTGGCCCCGGCCCGGATGGCCATGCCGCCGCCACGTCTCGCGGTAGAGCGCCACCTTCTCGGCCAGGGAGTCGAGCTGCTGGCCCATCAGGTTGGTGAGCACATGGGCGCCCAGCTCGCCCGCGAGCCGGAAGGTCTCCGGGCTTCCGGCGGCCGTGAGCCAGAAGGGCAGCTCCGCCTGCACCGGCCTCGGGCGGATGGCGATCTCCACCTCCTGGCCATCACCGTTGCGGCGGCGCACCGTCCCGCCCCGCCACAGGTGCCGCACCGTCTCGATGCCACGGTGCATGATCTCCTTGCGGCGCGCGTAGTGGTCCGGGGCGAAGACGAAGTCATTGGCGTGCCAGCCCGAGGCGAACGACACCCCCACCCGGCCTCCGGAGAGGTTGTCGATCATCGACCACTCCTCCGCGACCTGGAGGGGATCGTGCAGGGGGAGCACCACGCTGCCGGCGCGGATGCCCACGTGCTCGGTGAGGGTGGCGATGCCCGCGCCGGTGATGGCGGGGCTCGGGTAGAGGCCGCCGAAGGAGTGGAAGTGACGCTCGGGCGTCCAGATGGCGGAGAAGCCGTGCGAGTCGGCGAAGCGCGCTCCGTCCAGCAGGAGCTGGTACTTGCGCCGGCCAAGCGCGTCCTCGTCATTGGCGAAGTACGAGAGGCTGAAGGCCAGCGGGCGGCGGGGCGCGGAGTCGCGGCCCACCACGAACCGGGCGCTCGCGGGCTCACGCGGCAGGACGACGCGCAGACCCCGGCACAGGGCCCACAACACTTCCAGTCCGCTCCCCTGCCCCGCGGCCTCCTCGGCCCACAACCATGCGCCTCCGGAAGCACCCGCGTGCCCCTGGTCGAGCGCGTGGAACAGGTGGGCCACCGTCCGGGGCGTGTGGATGGCCCGCCGTGGCGTGGCCTCGGAGGCGCCCAGCGCCTCGAGGCACACCATGGCCTCGGCACCGGCCGGAGCGGCGCGGTGCTCCAGCGCGGGCACCGCCTCCAGCGGCGCGTCCACTTGTAACACCCGCGACGACTCCAGCGGGACGCTGGTGCGCAACCGCGAGTCCGTGAGCAACACCGGCACCGGTGAGCCCTCGGGAGCGAGCGAGGCCAGCTCCCGCAGCCGCGACGGCGGCACGAGCACCCAGGCCCCACCGGCCTCCAGCACGGCCCACTGCGCCACGAGGCGCTCGGGAGACGGCTCCAAACACACGGCCACGAGCTGCTCCGGCCCCACGCCCCTTCGCACCAGTGCTCCGGCCAGACGCCGGGCCCGCTCGCGCAGCTCGCCCCAGGAGAGGCTCCGCGCCCCGGCGAGCACGGCCGGTGCCTCCAGGGCCCGCGAGGCCTGGGACTCCAACAGCGACGCAATCGAGGCGCTCTCCCCACGCGGAGCCAGGGCCACGAGGGACTCCCGCTGACTCCGCTCCTCGCGCGTCTCCAGGGACAGCTCGGACAGGCGCAGCTCGGGCTCCGCCACGGCCGATTCGAGGAGCGCCTCGAAGTGGCCGATCATCCGCTCGATGGTGGCCGCATCGAAGAGCTCGGTGGCGTACTCCATGTCACCGGAGAAACCGTGCTCGGTCTCGCCCAGGGCGATGCAGTGGCTGGAGAGCATGGAGCCGAACTGCGTGGGCGCCTCCACCGGCACGTGCTCCATCCGGAGGCCGGGCAGCTCCAGGTGCGAGCCGAAGCCGGCGTGGTGCACGATGAGGAGCGCGTCGAACAGCCGGGAGGTGCCCGGATCCTTCCTGGGCTCCAGCTCGCGCACGAGGTGCTCATAGGGGACGTCCGGGTTCGCGTGGGCGCCGAGCGTCGTGTCGCGCACGCGGCCGAGCAGCTCGCGGAAGGAGGGATCGCCCGAGAGGTCGGTGCGCAGCGGGACGGCGTGGGCCACGTAGCCGATCAGCGGCTCCAGCTCGCCGCGGGAGCGATTGCCGATGGGCGTGCCCACGACGATGTCCTCCTGGCCGGCGTAGCGGGCCAGCAGCGCCTTGTAGCCGGCGAGGAGGATCATGAAGGAGGTGACGCCCTCCCGCTGGCCGAGCGCCAGGATGGCGTCGGAGAGCCGGCGGGACAGGCCGAAGAAGCGGCGGGCGCTGCGCTGCGGGCGCGAGGCCCCGCGCGGACGATCCGTGGGAAGCGCCAGCGGGCCGGGAGGAGCAGCCATGCGCTCGCGCCAATAGGACACCTGGGACGAGAAGGCGCCCGACTCCAGCGCGCGCCGCTGCCAGGCCGCGAAGTCCAGGTACTGCACGGACAGCGCGGGGATCGGCGAGGGGCGGCCCTGGAGGAAGGCCTCGTAGTTCACCGCCAGTTCGCGGGCGATCGCCACCATGGACAGCGTGTCCGAGATGACGTGGTGCACGGTGACGAACAGCAGGTGCGAGTCCGGAGCGATGCGCACCAGCGAGGCGCGGAGGACCGGCCCCTGCTCCAGGGAGAAGGGCCGCTCCATGTCCGCCAGGGCAAGCCGCGAGGCCTCCGCCTCACGCTCCTCGCTTGAGCCCTCCAGGACGATGACCTGGAGCGGCGTCTTCATCTCGGAGTGCACACGAGGCACGAACCGGCCGTCCACGAACGCGTAGGTGACGCGGAGGACCTCGTGGCGGCGGACGATCTCCGCGACACTCCGCTCCAGCACGCCCACGTCCAGCGACCCCGTCAACCGGAGGGCCACGGACATGAGGAGCGCCGGGTTGCCGGGCGTGAAGCGCTCCAGCGCGCACACACGCTCCTGCACGAAGGACAGCGGCAGCTCGCCGCCGCGCGCCACGGGCACGAGCGGGGGCAGCGGAACACCGGTCCCCGAGCCATCCACCTCCTTCAGGCGGGCCTCGATGCGCCCGGCGACGCCCGCCACGGTGGGGGCCTCGAAGAGGTCGCTCAGGGGGATCTGCACCGGGAAGGACTCGCGCAGGCGAGTGAGCATCTGCGCCGCCATCAGCGAGTTGCCGCCCAGCTCCAGGAAGTTGTCGTGGATGCCGAAGTCCTCGACACCGAGCCGCTCGCGCCAGATGGCCATCACCTGCCGCTCGACATCGGTGCGAGGGACCTCCTTGCCAGCTGGAGCCGCCACGGGAGCCTTGGCCGGAGCGGGAGCCGCGACAGGCGCGCTGACCGGAACCGGAGCCGGAGCCACGTCCGTCTCCATCCAGCGGGGCTCGAGCCGGAAGGGCTGGCGCTCGAAGGGGTACGAGGGCAGGGACAGCCGCTGGCGCTGCTCATGGGCGTAGAAGCGCTCCCAGCGCACCTCCAGCCCGGCCTGCCAGAGCGAGCCCACCGCCTCCAGCAGCGTGCCGTGATCGGACGTGGAGACACCCACGCGAGGCAGCGAGGGGATCACCCGCACCGGCTCCGAGCCCCGCAGGTGCATGCGGGCCAGCGTGGTGAGTGCCTGATCGGGCCCCACCTCCAGGAAGACGGCACACCCGTCCTGCTGGAGCACGTCCAGACCCGCGGCGAAGCGCACGGGCTGGCGCATCTGCCGGGCCCAGTAGGACGGATCCGTGGCCTCCTCGGGGCGGATCCACGTGCCGGTGAGGCTGGAGACATAGGGCCGCTGGGGCGCGGACAGCCGCAGTCCCGCGACGGTGCGCTGGAGCTCCTCGCGCAGGGGCTCCACCGCCGCCGAGTGGAAGGCCTGCCGCGCGGGCAGCCGCAGTGAGCCCACCCCACGGCGCGCGAGCTCCTGCTCCAGCCGCTCCACCTCGTCCACGGGGCCGGAGACGACACAGCGGCTGGCACCATTGATCGACGCGAGCGACAGCGCCCCGGTGAGCAGGGGCTGGAGCTCGGCCTCGGAGCAGCCCGCGGCGGTCATGGCCCCGGGAGGCATGCGCGCCATCAACTGGCCTCGCACCACGGCGAGCGCCAGCGCATCCTCCAACGTCAGCACGCCAGCGAGGCACGCGGCCACGTACTCGCCGTAGCTGTGGCCGAACAGGGCATGCGGCTCCACGCCCCAGTCCATCCACAGCCGGGCGAGCGCGTACTCCACGGTGAAGAGCAGGGGCAGCGCGTAGCGCGGATCCGCGAGCGCCTCACGGGCCTCGGCCTCCTGCGCGGGAGCCGGGTACAGCAGCGGGAGCAGGGGCCTGCCCAGGCGTGGGGTGAGCAGCGCGAGGCAGGCGTCCACGTGCTCGCGGAAGCCGGGCTCGGCGGCGTACAGCTCGCGCGCCATGCCCACGGACTGCGCGCCCTGTCCGGGGAAGAGGAAGGCCACCCGCTGCTCGCGGGCCGCCTCCAGGCTGGCGATTGCCTGGGCCTCGGGAGGCGCCTTCAACCGGGCGAGCAGCGAGGGCACATCCGCCGCGACGAGCGTTCGCCGGTGCTCGAAGGCCTTGCGTCCCACGTTCCGGGTGAAGGCGAGGTCGGCCAGGTCCACGTCCGGCCGGGCCTCCAGGTGAGCGGCGAGCTCATGCGTCATGGCCTCCAGGGCGGTGGAGGTGCGCGCGGAGAGCGTGACGAGCTGGCGGGGCCGGGCGCTGGGGCGGCTGGCGGTGAGGGGGGCCTCGCCGAGGATGGCGTGCGCGTTGGTGCCGCCAATTCCGAAGGAGCTGACGCCCGCGAGCCGGGGCTTCTCGCCGCGAGCCCAGGGCCGGCGCTGGGAGGCGACGAAGAAGGGGCTGCCGGCGAAGTCGATGGCCGGGTTGGGGCGCTCGAAGTGGAGGCTGGGGGGAATCTCCTCGTGGTGGAGCGCCAGGGTGGCCTTGATCAGGCCGGCGATGCCCGCCGCGGTGTCCAGGTGGCCGATGTTGGTCTTCACCGAGCCGAGCGCGCAGTAGCCTCGTTCGTCCGTGTCGCGGCGGAAGGCTCGCGTGAGCGCGGACACCTCGATCGGATCTCCGAGTGGCGTGCCGGTGCCGTGGGCCTCCACGTAGTCCAGGTCCCCTGCCCCGACGCCCGCGTAGGCGAGCGCCTCGGAGATGGCCTCCGCCTGGCCCTCGACGCTGGGCGCGGTGTAGCCCACCTTCTGGTGGCCGTCGTTGTTGATGGCCGAGCCCTTGATGACGGCATAGACGTGATCGCCGTCGCGCAGCGCATCCGCGAGCGGCTTGAGGACGACCACGCCCACGCCATTGCCACTGACGGTGCCCCGGGCGCGCGCGTCGAAGGCGCGGCAGTGCCCGTCGGGCGAGAAGATCATCCCGTCCTGGTAGAGGTAGCCGGTGCGCTGCGGGAGCGAGATGCGAACCGCGCCGGCCAGGGCGATGTCGGACTGGCGCAGCAGGAGGCTCTGGCAGGCCATGTGGACGGCGACGAGGCCCGTGGAGCACGCGGTGTAGAGGGCCAGGCTCTCGCCGCGCAGCCGGAGCTTGAAGGACGTCTTGGTGGCGGCGTTCTCCGCGTTGGTGGTACCGAGCGCCTCGAAGAGGGAGGCCGGATCCTTCTTCACATGGCCCAGCAGGGAGAGCACATGGCCGGACTGGCCGGCGCCCGCGTAGAGGGAGATCTTCCCGGGGAAGCGCTCCGGGTCATACGCCGCGTCCTCGAGCGCGGCCCAGGCGCACTCCAGGAACACGCGCTGCTGGGGATCCATCCACAGCGCCTCACGGGGGGCGATGTCGAAGAAGCCGTGATCGAAGAGCTCCGCGCCCTCGAGCACGCCCCCCGCGCGCACGAAATCCGGATGAGCGCGCAGCGCCTCGGGGACGAGCGGAGACGGCTCCAGTTGCTCCGGCTGGAAGCGGGAGATGGACTCGACGCCCTCCCGCAGGTTCCACCAGAAGGAGTGGAGGTCGGCGGCGCCGGGGAAGCGCCCCGCCATTCCGATGATCGCGATGTCGTTGCCGGTACCCTCGTCCAACATCTCCTGCTCAGCCATTGCCACGATTTCCTCGGGGGTTGCGGCGCTGGAGGACCTGCCGGCGCGCCTCCGCGCGATCCTGATGATGGGTGCCGCGGGTCTCGGTGCTCACGGCCTGCTCCAGCCGCCGGGCGAGCCCGTGGACCGTGGGGTGCTCGAAAAGGTGGACGATGGGCACATCGCGCCGCAGCTCCTCGCGCAGCAGGGCGCAGGCCCTGACGACGGTGAGCGAGCTGCCGCCGAGCTCATCGAAGAAATGATCATGCAGGCCCACGGCCTCGCGCCCGAGCGCCTGGGCCCAGCAGCGCGCGATGGACACCTCGAGCGGGCTGCGGGGCGGGACGAAGGAAGCGGAGCGCGCGGGTGGCTCGGGAGGAGGAAGGGACCGCCCGTCCACCTTGCCACTGGGGGACAGGGGCAGGGCCTCCAGGAAGACGAAGGCCGAGGGCACCAGGGACTCGGGCAACCGCTGGCGCAGGAGCGCGCGCAGCTCCCGGGTCTCGCGGGGAGTGGACTCCCCGGGCACCACGTAGCCCACCAGCCGGGCCTCGCCCGAGGGGCCCTTCCACGCCTTCACGTGCGCCTGCTTCGCGCCACCCACCTCGCGCAGCGCGGCCTCCACCTCACCCGGCTCCACGCGGACGCCGTTCACCTTCACCTGTGCATCCGCGCGGCCCACGTAGTCGAGCCGCCCGTCCGCCCTCCACCGGACCACGTCTCCCGTCCGGAAGAGCCGCTCACCGCCCTCGCGGCCAAAGGGGTTGGGCACGAAGCGCTCGGCGGTGAGATCCGGCCGCCCCACGTAGCCCCGCGCCACGCCGGGGCCGCCCAGGAACAGCTCTCCCGCCACGCCCTGGGGAACGGGCCGCAGCGCTCCGTCCAGCACATACGCCTCCACGTTGCCCGCTGGCCCGCCGATGGAAGGCCGGCCCTCCCCGGGCACGCACTCGCCCCACGAGGCGGCCACCGACACCTCCGTGGGCCCGTACCCGTTGAAGAAGCGCCGTCCCCTTCCCCACTTCTCCACCAACGCGGGGGGGCAGGCCTCGCCCACGGACATCACCACCCGCAGGTGCTCCAGTCCCTCGTCCGGCAGCAGCGCCAGCACGGACGGAGGCATCGTCACCATCGTCACCCTGCCCTCCACCAGCACCCGCCGCAGCTCCTCGCCCAGGGGCACCCGTCCCCCCTCGGGCACGTACAGCGTCCCGCCCATCGACAGCGTCACCATGTACTCCCAGACGGAGGAGTCGAAGCCCAGCGACGCGAGCTGCAGTACCCGGCCGCCCGCCTCCAACCCCAACACCCGCACCCGCGCGTTCGCCAGATCGCACAGTCCCTCGTGCGTCACCTCGACGCCCTTGGGCCGCCCCGTGCTGCCCGAGGTGTAGAGGACGTAGGCCGCGTTGCCGGCCCGCACGCCGCTCTCCAGCGGAAGCGATGCCTCCTCCTCTGGCTCCTCCAGCCGCACCACCCGCGTGCCCTCGGGCGGAGTGCACCGGTCCTCCAGCTCGCGCCGCGTCACCACCGCGCGCACGCCCGCGTCCCGCGCCATCCACTCGAGCCGCTCCCGGGGCTGCACCGCCTCCAGCGGCACGTACACGCCCCCCGCCTTCTGCACTCCCCAGAAGGCCACCACCGCCTCCACGCTCTTCTCCAGCAGCACGCCCACCCGCACTTCCGGGCCCACGCCCTCGCGCCGCAGCCGGGCGCCGAGCCGCCTCGCCCGCGCCTCCAGCTCCCGGTAGCTCAGCCGCTGTCCATCCCCCTCCACCGCCACCGCCTCTGGCGTGCGCGCCACCTGGGCGTCCAGCAGCTGCGCCAACCCCTCCACGGGCGCGTCCACGCGTGGCCCCCGGCTCCACACCTCCATCACCCGGGCCCGCTCCTCTCCACCCAGCAGCTCCACCTCCTCCACCCGCCGCCCGGGCGCCTCCACCAGCTCCGCCAGCAGCGACACGAAGTGCCGCGCCATGCGCTCGGCCGTGGCGGCCTCGAAGAGGTCCGTGCAGTACTCCAGCGAGCCACCCAACCCGCTCTCCGTCTCGGCCATCATCAGGGTGAGATCGAACGCCGAGCCCCGGCGTGTGAGCGGCAGGGACTCGATCTCCAGGGCCCCCAGGCGCAGGCGCGTGTCCGGCTCGCCCAGCGCGAACGAGGCCAGGGAGGTGCCCTCTCCGGGCAGGTGACCGCGCTGCAGGACGAACATGGCCTGGAAGACGGGCGAGTGACCCGGCTCGCGCGAGGGCTGGAGCTCCTCCACCAACCGGGGGAAGGGCATGTCCTGGTGCTCCAGCGCCTCGAGCACCGTGCCGCGGACCTGGGAGACGAGCGCCCGGAAGGTGGTGCCCGGGGGAATGCTGGCGCGCAGGGCCACGGGGTTGACGAGGTAGCCCACGAGCCGGGTCAGCTCCGGCCGGGTGCGGCCCGCGGTGGGCGCGCCCACGATGAGCTCGTCCTGACCGGAGTAGCGGCGCAGGAAGGCGAAGAACGCGGCGAGCAGCACCATGTACGGCGTGGCCCCGCTCTCCCGGGCGAGCGCGTTCACGCGCCGGGTGAGTTCCGGCCCCACGAGGAACGGGAGCGTGTCACCGCGGAAGGACTGGATCCGGGGCCGGGGGCGATCCGTGGGCAGCGACAACAGGGGCAGCTCGCCGCCGAGCCGCTGCTTCCAGAAGGAGCGCAACACGTCGCCCCTGGGACCCGCGAGCCGCGTCGAGAGCGCACGCGTGGCCTCGACAGGGCCCGGAGACAGCGCCGGCAGCACGCCCGCGAGGCCGCCCGTCTCCGCGGTGTAGAGCGCGCCCAGCTCCTCCACCATGATGCCCAGGGACCAGAAGTCGGTGATGAGGTGGTGGAGCGAGAGCAGCAGCAGGTGCTCGTCCGGTCCCCGGGTGAGGAGCAGGACGCGCATGAGCGGGCCGCGATCCAGGTCGAAGGGCCGGTGGGCGTCGGCGTCGAGCCGCGTCCGCAGCTGGGCCTCGCTCCAGCCGGAGGCGTCCTCCACGTGCACCAGGGGGCCCGAGGGCTCCAGGAAGCGCGCGACGGGAGCGCCGTTCTCCTCGGGGAACACCGCGCGCAGCGACGGGTGCCGCGCCACGAGCGACAGGAACGCCCGCTCCAACGCCGCCACATCGAGATGCGAGCGGATCCGCGCCGCGCGGACCACGTGGTACGCGGTGCTCTCGGGTGCCATGCGCTGCAGGAACCACAGCGCCCGCTGGCCCTCGGAGAGGGACGGAGCCGATTCGAGGGCCTGGGGCGCGAGTGGAGCCTCGGCCTCGGGCGTGGGGCGGGCCACGAGGCTCTCGGCCAGCTCCCGCACACTGGGCCCGCGCAGGAGGCTGGTGACGGGCAGGGACACGCCGAACGTCAGCTCGAGCGACCCACGCACCTCCATGGCGCGCAGCGAGTCGAGCCCATACCGCGTGAGGGGCTCATCCAGCCGCAGCTCGCCGGCGGGAATCCGCAGCTCCCGCGACAAGCGGGCGGAGAGCCAGGGAAGCAGCGCCTCCACTCCCGCGGACAAAGGCGGCGCGGACTCATCCGCCGCATCCCCGAGCGTCGCCGCCACACGAGTCCCATCCGTCCCCTCGCGCCAGGAGCCCACGGCCTCCAGGGAGCCATGGAGGAACGCTGTGCGGCAGGCATGGCGTTGGATCTTCCCGCTCGACGTCTTGGGGATGCTCCCGGGCACGAGCAGCACCACGGCATGCACGCCGAGCTCATGCTCCTCGGCCACCGCCTGGCGGATGCGGGCGATGACCTCACGGGTGCGGGTCTCCAGGTCACCACCGGAGCGATCAGCGAACTCCTGGACGACGACCAGCCGCTCCTCGCCTCCGGAGTCCACGGAGAATGCGGCGCCGCAGCCGGGCCGCAGCCCCGGGTCGCATCGCTCCACGGTGAGCTCGAGGTCCTGCGGGTAGTGGTTGCGCCCGCGGATGATGAGGAGGTCCTTGCGCCTTCCCGTGACGAACAGCTCGTCACCGTCGAGCAGGCCGAGGTCCCCGGTGCGCAGGTACGGCCCTTCCCCGGAGCCCGCGAGGCGGGCCTGGAAGGTGCGAGCGGTGTCGTCGGAGCGCTCCCAGTAGCCCCGGGCCACGCTGGGGCCACGGACCCAGATCTCCCCGACTCGACCGGGGGCGCACGGCTCGCACGTCTCGGGATCGACGATGCGCACCGTCTGCTCTCCGAGGGAGCCACCGCAGCCCACCATGGACACGCCCTGGCGCCCGGTGTGCTCGAGGTGGCGCACCACGGGCGGCGCGGCCTTGCGCCCACCGCTGACGATGAGCGTGCCCTCGGCGAGCCCGTAGCAGGGATAGAAGGCCTCGCGCCGGAAGCCCGCGGGAGCGAACGCCTCGGCGAACCGGTCCAGCGTCTCCGGGCGGATGGGCTCGGCGCCGCAGAAGGCCACTTCCCAGCCGCGCAGATCCAACGCGGCGCGTTGCTCGGGGGTCGTCTTCCGGATGCACAGCTCGTAGGCGAAGTTGGGACCGCCGCTGACGGTACCGCCGTGCCGGGAGATGGCCTCCAGCCAGTTGAGGGGGCGCTGGAGGAAGAAGAGCGGCGACATCAGGACGGTGGGGATGTCGCGGTAGAGGGGCTGGAGGATGCCGCCGATGAGCCCCATGTCGTGGTACGGCGGCAGCCAGATGACACCCACGGGCCGGGGCGAGGCGTCGAAGCCGAGCGCGATGAGCCCCGAGTTGTGCAGCAGGTTGCGGTGGCTGAGCATCACGCCCTTAGGCGTGCCGGTGGAGCCGGAGGTGTACTGGAGGAAGGCCAGGTCGTCGGAGGACAGCCGGGGAGCGGCCCACGCGCCGGCGGCGCCGGGCTCGAGCGCATCGGTGGCCAGCCAGCGCAGCGCGCGGAGCCCGGGAGCGTCCTCGGTGACGAAGCCGACCATGTCGAGCAGCGCGGAGGTGGTGAGCGCGGCGGTGGCCTGACAATCGGCCACCAGGGCCTGGAGCCTGGGCAAGGTGCGGGCGAGGCGGGAGGGATCGGGCGGATACGCGGGGACGGCGATGACACCGGCGTAGAGGCACCCGAGGAAGCCCAGCACGTACTCGCGGCCCGGCGGGTAGAGCAGCAGCGCCCGATCACCGGGAGCGAGGTGCTGACGCAGCGTGGCGGCGACGGCGCGGGCGCCCTCGTCCAGCTCGCGGTAGGTGACGGAGATCTCCCCCGCCTCGTCGAGGAAGGTGAAGACCCGGGCGTCGGGCTGGAGGAGGGCCCGCTCGCGGAGCACGTCCACGAAGGTAGTGCCCTCGGGCATGGAGACGGCACGCGCAGGATTCTCTCGCGACAACAGCGGCATGGGACCTCACGAGCGGGGGCTCGGAGGGCATGAGGAACCCGGCACGGAAACCACACGGCCGTCAGGGGCCGAGCGGTTCCGACAAGCTCTTCCTGCCCCCTGTGTTTCTCGGACGCCACCTTAGACGCAGGGCCATCGAGGCTCCAAGACTCCCGGTGTGAACCGACGCCAGCCCGCTGGGACTGCGGGCGCGCGCCCCTTTACTCGCGGAGGAGCTAGAGTGCCGCGCCTATGCGCCATTGGATGATGCTCGCCGCCGTACTGCTCCCGGGAATGGCCTCGGCCTCCGGACATGAGCTGTCCCTCGGGGGGAACATGTTCTCCTCGAGTGGGCTGTCGCTCGCCCTGCCCCACCGGCCGGGTCTCGAGGCCGCCTATGCCTACGAGACCGGCGGCGGCTGGCGGTTCGGGGGCGGCATACGCTGGAACTTCAGTTCGGCGGGGGGCAACCCGCCGCTCGAGGTCTACGCCCGCGCCCAGCTCACCGCGGAGATGGGAGTGTGGCGGCCGGCGGTGGGCCCGGAGCTGGGGTTGAGCGGTCTGCGTGTCGTGGCCGCGTCCAACACGGGTTTCCCCCCGGACTACCCCGATACCCGGGCCAATCGCTTCGGGCCCGTCTACGCGGCCATCCACGCCGCGCCGCTGCGCTTCGCCTTCGGCCGCTTCACCGCGAGTGCACTCGAGCTCCAATGGGGCACCCTGCTCACGCCCCGGCCCGGCTCGCTGATGCGTCTGCAGCTCGGCCTGCTCCAGGTGGGGGTGATGCTGTGAGAGCCCTGCGCGCCGCCCTGCTGTTGCTCGCTGTGAATGCCTGCGCCTCGCGCCCACCCGTCGAGGAGACCGCCGTTGTCCGGGCGGGAGACTTCGGCGCGGGCGTGGAGAAGTCCCGCCTGGAGGCGGACGTGCTCAACCTGGCGAGAGCCCACCTCGAGGACACCCCGATCGACTGCTCTGCCTTCGACCTGGAGCAGGTCAACCTGGAACACCAGCCGGTGTGCAACCTCACCCGGGAGAAGGCCCGCCTGCTGATCCGTGCCCGTTTCGAGTCCCTCGGCTACACGATCAGCGATCAGAACGTGGAAGGCCCGACGTTGCCTACCACCAACGTCATCGCCGAGCTGCGCGGCACCGAGCACCCCGAGCAGGTGGTGGTGGTGGGGGCGCATTACGACTCATTCCACGCGGGCGCGGATGACAACAGCTCGGGCGTGGCGGCCATGATGGAGATGGCGCGGCTGGCGGCGGGCAAGCGCTTCGCGCGCACCATCCGCTTCGTGGGCTTCGACATGGAGGAGCTCGGCCTGGTGGGAAGCACGCGCTTCGTGCGCTCGCTGCCGGGAGAGGAGATCGTCGCCTCCATCGTCTTCGACTGCATCGGCTACAAGGACGCGCGCCCGGGAGCGCAGTTGGATCTGCCCGGTTTCCCCATTCCCAACACGGGGGACTTCATCGCCGCCATCGCCAACGAGCAGTCGCGTCCCCGGCTGGAGGAGCTGTACGCGCTGGGGAGCCGGCTGGACTTCGTGCCGCTCCGGGGCGCGGTGGCGCCGATCGACGGCTCCGGTCCGTTCTCGGGCAACCTCATGCGCAGCGATCACGCCCCCTTCTGGCTGGCGGGGCACAGCGCGCTCTTCATCACGGACACCGCCAACTTCCGCAACCCCCACTATCACCGGGAAACGGACGTGCCCTCGACGCTGGACTACGACTTCCTCGCGGGCGTCACCAGGCTGTCCGCGGCGGGAATCGCCTACTGGGCGGAAGGTCCGCTGCCCTGACTCGCACCGGTGTGGCAGGGTGAGGGCATGAAATACGCCAACCTGGGTCATACCGGTCTGAAGGTGTCGCGCATCTGTCTGGGGTGCATGAGCTATGGCACTCCCAGCTGGCGCCCGTGGGTGCTGGACGAAGCGGCCTCGCAGCCCTTCTTCCAGCGCGCGGTGGAAGCCGGCATCAACTTCTTCGACACGGCGAACATGTACTCGCTCGGGGTGAGCGAGGAGGTCACCGGCCGCGCGCTGCGCAAGTACGCGCGGATGGAGGAGGTGGTGCTCGCCACCAAGGTGTATTTCCCCATGACGGACGGGCCCAACATGGGGGGCCTGTCACGCAAGAACGTGGTGCAGGCCTGCGAGGCGAGCCTGAAGCGGCTCGGGGTGGAGACGATCGACCTGTACCAGATCCACCGGATGGATCCGGAGACGCCGCTGGAGGAGACGCTGGCGGCGCTGGACCAGTTGGTGCGGCAGGGGAAGGTCCGTTACATCGGCGCGAGCTCCTCGGCGGCGTGGAGGTTCGCGAAGGCGCTGAGCCTCTCGGAGCGCAACGGCTGGGCGCGCTTCGTGTCGATGCAGAACCACTACAACCTCGTCTACCGCGAGGAGGAGCGGGAGATGATGCCCCTGTGCGAGGCGGAGGGCATCGGGGTGATTCCGTGGTCGCCACTGGCGCGAGGGCTGCTGGCGGGCACGCGCAAGTCGCTGGATGACAAGCAGGCCACGGCGCGAGCGGGCTCGGACGCGTTCGCGACGGCGCTCTACGACAATCCGCACGACTGGGACGTGGTGGAGGCGGTGAAGAAGGTGGCGGCGGCCCGGGGCAACACGCCCGCCGAGGTGTCCCTGGCGTGGCTGCACTCCAAGCCAGCGGTGGTGGCGCCCATCATCGGCGCCACGAAGCTGGAGCACCTGGAGGCGGCCATCCGCTCGGTGGACGTGACGCTCGGCGCGGACGAGGTGAAGGCGCTCGAGGCGCCCTACCAGCCGCACGCCGTGCGCGGGATGTAGGCGCTCAGGGCTTCTCCTTCGCCAGCTCGTCCACGTCCTCCTGGAGCTTCTGCGTGCCCTCGAAGAAGGTATCCACCGGCTTGGAGGGCACCCACTGGAAGGCGGGTGGCAGCAGGGTGCGGTCGAAGTCGATCGAGGAGGAGAAGTCCTCCTCGCCCAGCAGCGAATCCGCCTGGGTGAGGGCGCCGAAGCACACGAGGACGATCCCCAGCACGGTGATGAGCCGCTGGGGCTCCGTGCGCGTCACGTAGCGCAGGTGCCAGAAGAGGATGAACCCCATCCACCCCAGGTACGCGGCCAGGAACAGCCACCGGACCCACGCGCCCAGCCCCAGGCTGTACGTGACGACGCCGATCAGCAGCGGAATCACCAGCAGCCCGAGCAGCCCGAGGCTCCCGATGGCGCCGTGCGCGCCGAAGTGGAACACGCGCCGCGCCACCTTGCTCGCGACGGACCAGAGGCCCGACCAGACGAAGCACACGAACACCGGCGCGACGACGGCCAGGGCCAGCGAGCCCCAGTCCGTCTTCTGGTAGTTCGTCAGGTACTCGCGGAGGAGGTAGGTGAGCACCGTCACCGCCAGCACCACGGGGAAGGCGAAGGGCCGCTCGAAGGGGCGGACCTGGGGTGCCACGGGGATGGCGGTGACGCGCGTGTCCTCCACCTCGTGCGACCGGCCGCGGAAGCGCAGCACGGTGTCTCCCACGGCCACGCGCGCGTCGTCCGAGAGCTCCAGCTCCGCCAGCCGGGCCCAGGGCTCCACGCGGAACGTGCCATTGGTGCTGCCCGTGTCGTGCAGTATCAGCCGTCCGTCCTCGGTGCGGTCTATCCGCAGGTGCGAGGCGGACACCTTGGGGTCATCCAGGATGACGTCGTTGGAGTAGCCGCGCCCCACGGTGACGGGGAAGCGGTCCAGCCGGTGGCGGGCGTGGACCTCGTCCGCCTCGAGCACCTCCAGGAAGATCACTTCGTCCACGCGAGCGCCTCCAGGTAGCGGCGAGCGAGGGCGCGCGCGTTGTCGGCGGAGAACCCCGCCAGGGTGAGGCTCGTCTGTACGCCCGAGGTACTCGCGTTGAGCGTCGCGGCCCGGAGCGCCAGGTCATACAGACCGGGGAACTTCTTGTAGGCGCGCAGGCACAGGGCGGTGCGAGTGGGGATGCCGCCGACCTTCACGAACTCCACGCGGCAGCGGAAGTTGGTCACGTCCTCCTTGGTGGCGTCCACGCCGCCCGGGTCATTGGTGAAGGTGGCCTCGTAGAGCGAGGAGAAGCGCAGGGCCCCGAGCTGGTCGCTCGACACATAGGCATGGTCATAGGCCACCACGCCGGTGCGGTGCGCGCCGCTCAGGTAGATGTCCTCCTCGGAGGAGCACTGGTAGCTGGTGATGGTGTACGGGTTCTCCGGCTCATGGGGGGTATCGCCCCAGCACTTGAGGAAGGGCAGCCAGCGGCCGGGCACATGGTAGTCCCCGAGCTGCTGCGTCGGGACGGGCGCGGCCAGGAGGCGCTCGGTGATGCGCTGCTGGTTGTCCAGGAGCTGCGAGCCCACCACGGCCAGGAGCGCCGAGGGGCCGCTCTCCTTCACCGTGCGAGCCCGCTCCAACAGCGCGCGGGCATGCTCCACGGGCACGAGGAAGCCGAGCTGGTTGCCCATGGTGGACACATTGACGCCCACCACGCGGCCATCGCCGGTGACGGTGGGGCCGCCGCTCATGCCGGGGTTGATGGCGCCGCTGAAGTGGACCTTGTCGTAGAGCGCGTCCTGCACGAGGCCGTTGTAGGTGCCCTCGACGATGGTGGTGCCCAGGTCATGCGGGTTGCCCATGGCGTACAGGCGGGTGCCCTGGGGAGGCTCCTTGGCGGCCAGCTCGAACCAGGCCCAGTCCTCTGCCGGGACGTTCGGCCGGATGACGGCGAGGTCGTGCACCACGTCCACGGCCACCACGCGGACGGGAATGGCCTCGGAGTCCCTCCCCTCGCGCACCAGCTCGGCGGTGTAGTCCTCGTGGTGGTGAACGATGTCGGAGATGACGTGGTAGTTGGTGAGGGCGTATCCCTCGGTGCTCACGAAGAACGCCGAGCCGATGGACGACCGGGTGCCACTGCGCCGCTCGATGATGCGCACCTGGGCGACGCGGCCCTTGAGGCGCTCGAAGAGCTCATGGGTGGCGGGGGGCAGCGTGGCCACGGGCAGCGGAGGCACGACGGCCGGAGTGCCAGCGTCCGGCGGGTCTCCGGGAAGGGCATCCGCGGCCGGGACCGGAGCCTGGGCCAGCGCGGCGAGGAGGAGGAGCGTCAACATGGGGGGCACACACTAGGCGGAACCACCGCGCATTGCCCGCCTCACTTCAACGGAATCAGGGGTGCTCTAAGCCATCGGAACAAAGTCCGTTCAGGGGTGAGTGAGTCCGCCTTCCGGGCGCGCTCTTCACGAACTTGTCCAACTGTTGGACAAGTCTGGCGAGACCGGGCCCGGAGGGGTCCCTCCTGCTTTCGAGCTGAGCACAGACCCCTGAACGGACTTACTTCGGCTGGCTCGGAAGCCTCGCGACGAGTGCCACCACTGTCTGTTGTGGGGTAGACTGGCTCAGCTCGAGGCGCCAACAAAGCAATGAGAGCCATTCGACTCGGACTGGTGGTGGTCTCCCTGCTTGCACTGGCCACCAGGTTCTTCACCTTCGAGGCGACCTTCAAAGACGATCCCACGGTCAGCCTCGTGCTGCGCCCGATGCCGTCTCTCGAGAACGAGCGCCTCCTCGACGACTCGTCTCAACTCACTGGAGCACTGGTGCTCGCCGAGGATGAGAATGCCTTCTGGGGAAGTGGCCTCTACTCCTGGATCGTCAGCGTGGGATGGTGGTTGCTCCCACTCCTGCTCATGGCCGCGTGGGCAGTACCGTACATGCGGCGCACCACCTCATGAGCATAGGCAGTCCCTGGAGTGGTCGTAATACCCGGCCGCCGGCAGCGCGCCGGCCCCGAAGCCCACCGCACCCAGGTAGTCCCCCGCCACCACCGACCCGCCCGAACCACCGGACGCGAAGGCCTTCATGTTCCCGAGGTGTGCCCACCCCGGACACGTCCCGCCCTCGCTACCGCCCCCCCCTTCGCCGGAGCGGAGCAGGCGCACCGTCAGCATCGGAAAATTCCAGATAGACTGAATTTCCTTGTCTCTCGCCGCCAGGGCAGGCGGACGGCCGGGCGGTCTTCCCGGGGTGAACCTCCGGTCCACCTTTGGAGCAGGCCCCAGAGTCCTCGGGTGACTTCCCCCCTTTGTACGGTAACCTTGCGCCCGAGATGAACCCCGAAGCCCGCGCCAAAATGGTCGCCCATGCCGAACGCGCCCTGCGCCGCGGAGAGCTGAACGAGGCCCTGAGCCTCTTTGAATCGCTCTGTCGGGCCTTCCCCGAGGACGAGGCGCTGGGCCTCAAGCTGGCCAACCTGCGCGAGATGCTCCAGCCGCAGGAACTGCAGACGCTCCAGGCCCTCCGGGCCAGTGCCGTCCCCGAAGCCATTCCCCAGGGCCCCTCCACCCCCGTTACCGAGGGCGAGCGCCTCTTCTTTCTCGGGGACTATGTAGGTGCCGCGGCCGCCTACCGCCGTGCCCTCCAGGAGAATCCGGAGAACGAGCTGTTCCGCGAGCGGCTGGGGGAGCTGTACCGGCTCGCCCGCTCCCTCCCGGTGAGCTCCCCCACGGACCGCCAGCTGCCTCGCCAGACCGAGCCGCTCCTGCACGCCCTGTTGGACCGGCTCGCCGCGCGCCGCCGCATCAAGCGCGATTGACGCTTTGCACCCCACGGGGGCGGCTCCTAGAATCCAACCCCGACGTCGCTGTCATATCCACGCCCGCCACCCTGACACTCGCGTCCGAACAGGCATCGGCTTGGAAGACTGAGACTCGGCACCCATGACGCACATCGGCCGCAACATCGGGCGGTACCGCATCCTCGAGGAGCTCGGCTCCGGGGGCATGAGCGTCGTGTACAAGGGGTTGGACACGGCGCTGGACCGCGAGGTGGCGGTGAAGGTGCTGCATCCGCACCTGGCCAACAAGTCCGAGTCGCGCCGGCGTCTGGCGCGCGAGGCCCGGGCGGTGGCGCGGCTGCACCACCCCAACATCCTCGAGGTGTTCGACTTCTCGGCCGAGGGCGCGCAGGACGCCTTCCTCGTCACCGAGTACGTGCGCGGCCGCACCCTCAAGGATTGCGTGGACGAGCTGGGCCGGCTGGAGGTGCCCGAGCTCGCGGCGATGATCATCCATGAGCTCGCCGCGGCGCTGGCGCACGCGCACGAGTCCGGCGTCATCCACCGGGATTTGAAGCCCGAGAACGTGATGGTCCGCGAGGACGGCGTCCTGAAGCTGATGGACTTCGGCATCGCGAAGCTGCTCGACATCGAGGAGCGGATGACCGTCACGGGGGCGCTGGTGGGCTCGCCGGCGCACATGGCCCCGGAGATCATCGAGGGCCACGAGGCCGGTGCCGAGGCGGACATCTTCTCGCTGGGCACCATCCTCTACTCACTCATCGTGGGCCGGCTGCCCTTCACGGCCACCAACGCCACCGCCACGCTCAAGCGCATCCTGGACGGGGCCTATGAGGATCCGCGCCAGCGGGTGCCCACGCTCTCGGACGAGCTGGCGGAGATCTGCGCCACATGCCTCGCGAGGGATCCAGCGCGGCGCTATCCGGACGCGGGCAGGCTGCGCGACGCGCTCGGGGACTACCTGGCGGGGCTCGGCTTCGCGCGCGTGGGCGAGGAGCTCGCGTCCTTCTTCGCGGATCCGCCCTCGTACCAGAAGCTGATGCGCCCGCGGATCATCGCCACGCTGCTGGAGCGCGGGGAGCGGCTGCTCGCGGACAAGCGCACGCCCCGGGCGCTGGCGTGCCTCAACCAGGTGCTGGCGCTGGAGCCCGGCAACGCGCGGGCGTTCGAGCTGCTCTCGGGATTGGAGCGGGAGCGCCGCGTGAAGCTGTGGCGAGCCCGGGGGCTGAAGCTGGGCGCGGGCCTGCTGGTGGCCTCGGTGCTCGGCATGGGCCTCTACCACTTGCAGCAGCGCGCTCCGGAAGCCGCGCCCACGCCCGCGCCCAGGCTCGAGACTCCCGCGAAGGTGATTTCCCCCCCGGTGCCGAAGGCGGCGCCCGAGGAGAAGAAACCCCCTCCTCCCCCACCCCAGGCAACAGCCACCCCGGAGCCCCCGCGGCCCATCCCCGAGAAGCGGCCCATCCCGCGCCCCGAGCCCGTCCGGGCCGAGCCGGAGTCCGTGTCCATCCTCGTGCGGCCCTACGGCTACATCCGCGTGGATCAGGAAGCGCGCAGCGATCAGGCGCTCGCGCGGCACGAGATGGAACTGACGCCCGGCCAGCACACCGTCACCATCACCTGCGACTACTGCGAGGACGCGCAGGAGGCGATCGAGGTACGGCCGGGCGTGGAGAACATCTTCCGCCTGCGTGCCCTGCTGAAGGGCTCGCGGCTGTCCTTCGCCTATGAGCCGGCGGACGCGCTGGTGCGCGTGGGCGGCGAGGTGCGCACCGTGCGCGAGTCCCAGGAGCGTCCCTTCGAGATCCAATCTCCGAGGGGTCCTGCGAGCTTCCAGCACCGGGTGGAGTACGAGGTGAGCCACAGCGGGTACCTCACCGAGAAGCGCGTGGCGAACCTGGAACCCGGCAAGTCCATCACCCTGAGCGGGAAGCTCGTCGCCGAATGAGCCGCTGCCTTCGCCTCCTGTTGCTGGTGGGACTGCTGGCCCCCGCTTCCGTGTTCGCCGAGGAGCCGGTGGACGCGGAGGTGACCACGCTGCGCGGCACCTACGAGTACGGCCGTTACGCCGAGGTGTTGGAGCGGGCGGGGATGCGCATCGACCGGGGCCGGCTGGCGGACAAGGATCTGGCGGAGCTGCACAAGCTGGCGGGGCTGAGCGCCTTCAACCTCAACCGGACCGAGGACTCGGTGCGCCACTTCCGGGCGCTGCTGCGGTTGGAGCCGGACTTCAACCTGGATCCCTTCTCGGTGCCGCCGCCGGCGGTGGAGCACCTGGACGGAATCCGCGAGGAGATGTCGGCGGAGCTGGAGCTGGTGCGTCAGGAGCGGCGGCTGCGGGTGGAGCGGGAGCGCACGGAAGCCGAGCGCCGGGAGCGGGAGCGGGTGGCGGCCGAGGAGCAGCGGCGGCGCCTGGAGGTGTTGTCGAGGCAGGTGACGGTGCGGCAGGTGGAGGCGCGCAGCTTCCTGGTGAATTTCGTGCCCTTTGGCGCGGGCCAGTTCCAGCAGGGCCGCAACGGCCTGGGGACGTTCTTCGCGGCCACCCAGGGAGTGCTCGCCATCACCAGCGTCATCTCCTTCTTCGCGTACGACTCGCTCATCGAGACGGGGGACTTCCCGGTGGACGACCCGCGGGGGCCCATCAAGGTCTCCGTGAAATTCATTCCCACCGCGCGCCGGAGGGAAGCCGACACCTGGACGGGGCTCAAGTGGGGCTCGGCAGGTGGCTTCTACGCCGTCTACGCGGTGGGGGTGCTCGACGCGATCCTGCACCACCAGGATCAGGTGGTGCGCACGAGCATCGAGACGCTGCCATCCACGCCCGCGCCCACCGAGCCCGCGCCAGCCGCGCCCCGGGCGAGCCTGAATCTCTCCCCCACCTCCGGCGGCGCGATGGCCGGATTCACCCTCATCTTCTAGGACCAGGAACGCTTCGACATGGCCAGCCTCACCGTCCGCAGCCCCGAGGGCAAGGTCCGCACGGTCCCCCTTCACAAGCGCATCACTAGCATCGGCCGCTCCGCCGACAATGACGTGCAGCTGGAGGATCCTTCGGTGCCGGACAGTGCACTGCACGTGCTCTTCGATGGAACGCGCTACCAGCTGGGAAGCCTGGGGGCGTCGTTCCAGGTGAACGGCAAGAAGCGGGACAACCACGTGCTGGCCTCGGACGACGTCATCCGCGTGGGCGCCACCGAGCTCGTCTTCGCGCGTGAGGACGTGGTGCAGAAGCCGCCTCCGGCCCCGGCGCTGTCGGTGACGCACGAGCAGACGTCGGATCCGGATTCACACACCCGGGACATGCCAGGGGTGGTGGGACGGGAGCTGGTGCTGCTGCGCCGGCTCACGGCGTTCAGCGAGCGGCTGCTGGGCAGCTCCAGCCGGGACGAGCTGCTGGAGAGCGTGCTGGACGAGGCCATCGAGGTGACGCGGGCGGACAAGGGCTTCCTGATCCTGCGGGAAAACGGCGAGCTGGCCGTGAAGGTGGCGCGCAACCTGTCGCGGGAGAACATCGAGGACGCGACGGCGCGGGTGTCGGACTCGATCATCGAGAAGGTGGTGCGCAGCCGCAAGCCGCTCATCTTGAGCGACGCGCTGGATGATCCCGAGTTCAAGAGCAGCAAGTCGGTGGTGAACCTGAAGCTGCTGTCAGTGATGTGCGTGCCGCTGGTGCGCAACGACGAGCTGTTCGGGGTGCTGTACGTGGGCAACGACCGGTTGGTGAACCGGTTCGAGCCCAAGAGCCTGGACATGCTCACCATCTTCGCGGCGCAAGCGCTGCTGCTCATCCAGAACGCGCTGCTGGTGAACGACCTGAAGCTGGACAACACCGAGCTGCGCAAGCGGCTGGACGACACCCACTATGGGGAGATCGTCGGCGCGTGCCAGGGGATGCTGGACGTGTACCGGCGCATCGACAAGATCGCGCCCACGGACATCTCGGTGCTGATCACGGGGGAAACGGGCACGGGCAAGGAGCTGATCGCCCGGGAGATCCACCGGCATTCGCCGCGGAGCAAGGGTCCGTTCATCACCATCAACTGCGGGGCGATTCCGGAGAACCTGCTGGAGAGCGAGCTGTTCGGCCACGTGCGAGGCGCCTTCACGGGGGCGGTGAACACGAAGGTGGGCAAGTTCCAGGCGGCCATCGGCGGCACGCTCTTCCTGGACGAGATTGGAGAGATGCCGCTGCAGTTGCAGGTGAAGCTGCTGCGGGCGCTGCAGGAGAAGGTGGTCTACAAGGTGGGAGATCACCGGGGCGAGCCGGTGGACATCCGGGTGGTGGCGGCGACGAACCGGGTGCTCGAGGAGGAGGTGCGCAAGGGCACCTTCCGCGAGGATCTGTACTACCGGCTGAACGTGGTGACGCTGAAGTTGCCGCCGCTGCGCGAGCGGGGCGAGGACCTGTTCGTGCTGGGGAAGTACTTCCTGCAGAAGTACTCGAAGGAGTTCAACTCGAAGGCGAAGGGCTTCTCGCCGTCGGCCACGGTGGCGATGAAGAAGTACGGCTGGCCGGGCAACATCCGCGAGCTGGAGAACCGCATCAAGAAGGCGGTGGTGCTGGCGGACAAGCCACTGCTGGGGCCGGACGATCTGGACTTGAGACCGGAGAGCCTGGAGCCGGTACTGCCTCTGTCGGATGCGCGGGAGCGCTGGCAGAAGCAGTACATCCAGGAGGTCTACGAGCGGAACAACCGCAACAAGACGAAGACGGCGAAGGATCTGGGAGTGGATCCGCGCACGATCTTCCGCCACTTCGAGAAGCTGGAGGCGGAGAAGAACGGTGGGCCGTTGCCGCCCGGCGAGGACGGCGACGAGCTGTTGTAGCCACAGAGCGCCGACGCAGTTCTATTGCCAAGGAATGTCGAGGCTTCTAGCCTCCTGACACCGGCATCAGGCCGGAAAGCGCCAGAGGAGGACCATTGCGATTCCTTTTCGTGTGCCTCTGCGCGACGGGGCTTGCCTGCTCGCGCGGCGATCAACCTCTGGTCAAGGTCGCTCCCATGGAGGAAGCGACGGCGAAACCCGCCCAGTCCCTCGATTTGCCGCCAGAGACAACACGCGAGGGCACGGGTGGCTCTGGGACCGCAGGCTCCGTGCGCGTAGTGCAGCGACGCAAGGCCTACACCACGGGAAAGGGACGATGCGCCGTCGACGTGGCGTATCCCGAAATCGCCGGACTCTCGTCGCCCGAGACGCTCGCGAAGGTCAACCGACTCATTGAGGAGGCCGTGCTGGCCACTGTTCCCGAGAGTTGTCGAACGCCGCGCGACGCCTCGCCAACACGTCAGGGCGAGGGCTGTGCCGACCTGCCTGACCCCGGGAAGACCGATGTCTCCGTTGCATATTCGGTAGGGGTGGTGAAGGACGGACTCCTCAGCGTCCGGTTGCAACGTACCGCCTGCACCAACCCGAGCCTCCAGCCTGATGACCTGGTCGATGGACTCACCGTCAATCTCGTGACAGGCACGGTGTATCAGGTAGCGGATCTGTTTCGCCCCGGTACCCCCTGGAAGGAGACCATGACCCAGGCCGTGCACGAGAAGCTCTCGGCGACCACGAAGGTGGGCGCAAACGTGCCGATTTCGGTGAACCGCTTCTTCTTGAAGGAAGGAACGCTCGTGGTGCTTCGACCGGTCTCAGCGCGAGCCTTCCATGCGCTCGACGTCGAAGTGCCGTTGAAACAGCTTCAACCCATGCTGCGTGCCGACTTTTCAGGGAGTAGCGCTGGAAGGTGATGAGACCCGGCGTCAGGCGCAGACAATCGCTGTTCAAGCAGGTGTGAAGAAAGAGGGGGGAAAGCATGGCATTGATCCTCAAACGGGGAAGCAAGGGGCGGCAGGTCAAGACCCTTCAACATTGGTTCAGCCGTCTGCAGCGGCCACCCCCAGCCTTGGATACGTCGGGGACGTTCGGTCCCCAGACCGAGGCCACCGTCAAACAATTCCAGGCCGCCCATCGAATCACCCCCGCGAATGGAGTCGTCGGTGCCAGTACCTGGGCCGCGCTTGGCAACGTGGTCGGCACATACATCTGGCTCAAGGAGTCAGGTACCACAGAGTCGCTGGCACGATTGGGCACGGACCTCGTCCTGGGAGGCCTGACGTTCCGTCACGACCAGTTCATGTCGGACTACATGGGTACCTACGGCATCCTTGATGACTCCGCGGCGCACGGCCTGTCGATGCTGCTACGGTTCATCGATCGCGATCCCCAGATCAGTGATGTTCGTTGGGCGGCCTACATGCTGGCGACGGTCAAGCACGAGTGCGCGGATACCTGGCAACCCATCGAGGAGTATGGGCAGGGCGCAGGGTATGCGTACGGCAATCCCGTGAACGTCATGGGCTCAGACGGGCAGACCTACTCGAATGTGTACTACGGACGCGGGTACGTGCAGCTCACCTGGAAGAAGAACTACAAGACGATGAGCGACATCCTGTACGGCGATGATCGACTCGTGCTCCATCCCGAACTCGTCCTTGAGCCGGACGTCGCATACAAGATCATGTCCTATGGGATGCGTAACGGCTCGTTCACGTCGAGGTCACTCGGCGATTACATCAAGGACAGGAACTGCAACTACGTCAACGCTCGGCGGATCATCAACGGAACGGATGAGGCAACGAGAATCGCTATCTACGCCAAGGAGTTGGAGCGGATGCTGAAGGCGAGCCGCTACGGCCCTTCGAAGTAAGCTCGTCGAGTTCCGCCATCGCTTCACTCACCGGTCTTGTCCCGGTGATGTCCCCGACCACGGACCTGGGTGCGCTTGCTCCTGGTTCGTGGCCGGGCGCGATTGACCGGTAGACCCTTCTGACCGTCCCTCTACTTGGCCGCCTGCCTGGCGAGGGTCGCTCGCCCCACCGCCGATCGTCGTGGACTCATCGTGACAGGCCTGTCGCGGTTCCCTGCACCTCCCGGGTGTGGCACCCTCGCCAAACCCCTGTTCCGACGATGAAATCCGCTTTCTACCGACTGGCCAGCGAATTGCTAAGGCTCCCCGCCATGAACTGGGTGGGACTTGGAGCCGCCGCATGGATGCTCGGGGGGTGTGTCATCCCCCAGGACGAGAGCTTCCTCAGCGACATCCCCGAGCAGCGCAACCGCCCCCCGCGAATCGTGGAGAGCCAGGCGCAACCCACCGGGCGCATCATCCGGGGCTACGGCTCCGGAGATCAGTGCAAGCTGACGTTCGAGGCCATCTTCGAGGATCCCGACGTCGATGACCGCCTCATCGCCTACTGGTACGTGGACTACGATCCCACCCGGCCCAGTCGCGAGGACGCGCGCAACGTCATCCCGCCCAATAACTCCAAGGTCATCCGCGACGCTCGTGCCACCTTCCAGGTGAGCTTCGACTCGGCGGACTTCAACCGGCTCAATGTCCCGGGTGACCACATCGTCGAGGTCGTCGTCACCGACACCGTCCTGGTGAATGGCCGCGAGCCCGACGGCAGCAACGTCATCGATCTCTCGGACGGGGGCACCGTCACGGATCCCGGCTACACCGCCACCTACGTGTGGTTCGTCAGGACCGAGGCCGCAGGAGACTGTCTATGAAGAGACTCACCCCCCTCGTGCTGCTGACCACGGCCCTCGCCACGGGCTGCGGCGCTGGAGACCCGGACCCCATCCTCGGCTGCCGCAGTGACAACGACTGCGACAGCAACAAGGTGTGCTTCGTCGACGGATGTGGAGACCCGGGCAGGAACATCGTCGTCGAGGTGGTCCCCAACCCCCGTGGTGGCCTGCACGCCCAGGACTTCCGGGTAACGGAGCTGCGCAGCCAGCAGAACATCGAGCTGTACGGGTCCTCCACCCTCACGGGCCAGGTGCGCGTGGAGGGGCTCTCCTCCAACGGCGCGTACTCCGCCCCCATCACGCTGCGCATGACGGGCGAGAGCCTGCTCATCCCCGGCCTGGTGCGCCGCCACGAGAGCACGCTCGTGCCCAGCGACGGCCGCTACACGCTGCCGGTGGGCGTGGGGCGCTACAACGTGACCCTGTTCGCCAACAACTCCGAGCTGCCGCCCCTGTCCGGCATCCGCGAGGTGCAGCCGGGCCACGCGGTGATGATGGACTTCACCCTGCCCGTCTCCTCGGAGCTCGTCCGGCTGTCCGGCAAGGTGGTGCGCCCGGATGGAAAGCCGGTGGATGTGGAGCTGGAGGTCCAGGCCCAGGACGAGGAGCTGCGCCCGCTCTCGCAGCGGGTGACGGTGACGCGCGACACGGGGGAGTTCACCCTCGCGCTCCCGCCCGCGGCCGCCGAGCGGCCCACGGTGCTCCTCCAGGTGGTGCCCACCTCCCCGCAGGCGCTGGTCCCGGCGAAGCAGTTCTCCGTGAACCCGCGCCAGGGCGTGGTGGAGCCCCTGTCCATGGGGGACCATGGCGAGCCGGTGCGGCTCCGCAGCCGGGTACTGGACCGGGAAGGGCAACCGGTGGCGCACGCCACGGTGTCCCTGCAGGGCAAGGTGGGGGGTGGCGGGCAGTTCCGCAGCCAGAAGGTGCTCACGGACGAGAACGGCGCCTTCGAGCTGCTCACCCTTCCGAACGAGACCGGGAGCGCGATGCTGCTCTCCGTCCTGCCCCCGCCGGGCTCCAGCGCGAGCTTCACCGTGAGGTACGTCCAGGTGCCGCGCATCAGCGTCGTGCAGTCGGCGGACGTGGTGTGTGGGGAGCGGGTCATGGTCCGTGGCGAGCTGAAGAAGCCCAGTGGCTCGCAGCCGGCGGCGGGCGTGACGATCGTGGCCGAGCCCCTCGAGGAGGACTCCTCCGGATGGCCCCGGCTCACGGCCAGCTTCGAGGCTCCGCGCACCACGAATGAGGAGGGCAGATTCGAGCTGGCGATGGATCCGGGGCGCTACCGGCTCGACTTCATCCCCGCCGAGGATCTCCCGCGCGTCAGCCGCATCCTGACGGTGCCGCCCCCGGACGGGTCCCTCGCCGAGCCGAGCCTGGAGCTCTCCACCTTCACCCTCTCCAAGGGCCGCAGCGTCACCGGGCAGGTCTCCTTCAACGGCTCGAACATGGCGCAGTCCAGCGCCCCCTATGCCTCCATCCGCTTCTTCCGCGTGGTGGACGTGGAGGGCAAGCCGTCCGCCCTGCTGCTCTCGCAGACGCTGACGGACCAGAACGGCGCCTACTCCACCACCGTGCCCGCGCGCTGAACCGGGCTCCCGGGAGACCGGAAGCATCAGGCGGGAGGACGAGGGCCGCCCTGGCCGCCCGCCCTCCTGACCCCGAACGGAACCGGTACCGCACCGTGCCTACCTTGAGCACGGGATGGATACCCGGGATCCGACACGCCGCTCGCAGATCTCCGCCCGTACCGTCTGGACGGTGGGGTTCAACGCCGGTGCGCTGGTGCTGCTGGCGTACATGCTCATCCAGTTGCGCGCCGTCTTCGTGCTGCTGGCGGTGGCGCTCTTCGTCGCCCTGGCGATCGATCCGCTGGTGCGCTGGCTCCAGCGGCGGGGACTGACCCGGGGCTGGGGCGTGCTGGTGAGTTTCCTGGGGCTGCTCGGGCTCGCGGGACTGTTGGGTGCCACGTTGGTGCCGCTGGTGGTGCAGCAGGTGCGCAGTCTGGTGCGGTCCGCGCCCGGATTGGTGAGCGAGGTCCGCACCTGGGAGTGGACGCGGTGGCTCGAGGAGCGCTTCGACCTGGAGCGCAAGGTGCAGGAAGCGCTGTCGCACCTGCCGGACGAGGTCGCCCAGAACCTGCCGGGCGTGGTCTCCACCACGGTGAACGGCGTGCTGTTGTTCATCACGGTGGTGACGCTGAGCCTCTTCGCCCTGCTCTTCGGGAAGGACCTCTACGAGCAGGCGCTGGGATGGGTGCGTCCCGCGCGCCGGCCCGCGGTGCGCGAGCTGGTGAAGAACATGCACCGGGCGGTGAGCGGCTACCTGGCGGGCACGGCCCTCACGGTGACGCTGGGTGGGCTGATCACGGCGCTGGGCACCTTCCTGTTGGGCGTGCCCTACTTCCTGGCGCTGGGGAGCCTGTACCTGGTGCTCGGCCTCATCCCGTACATCGGCAGCTTCCTCATGGCGCTGCTGGTGTCCTTCACCACGCTGACGACGGTGGGCCTCAACAAGGCGCTGATCGCCCTGGGCCTCTTCCTCGTCTACCAGCAGGTGGAGGGAAACCTGATCCAACCGCTCGTCCAGCGCCACTCCATCCGGATGAATCCGCTGCTCATCTCGGTGGTGCTGTTGATGGGCGCGGCGCTGATGGGGCTGGTCGGCGCGATGATCGCCCTGCCGCTGGCGGCGGCCCTCCAGGAGTTCCTCCGGGAGGTGCAGGAGGAGCAGCGCGAGCGGTGGGGCGGCGAGCGCGAGGCCAGCGCGCCCCTCCCCGAGGTCGGCCCCGCGCCACCGGAGCCCGAGGCCCACGGTCCGGACGAGCCGGTGGGCCCCGCTCCACATTAGAGGCTACCCGGCGGAAGCGCCGGTGAGCTTCCGGGAGTGCTCCTGGAAGTCGGTCCAGGCCTGCTCCAAGCGCGCCTGGGCCTGCTCCCAGCCGTCATCATCGGACTGCCTCAGCCCGGACAGCGACTGCCGGACGGTGTCCAGCGAGCGGCGCATGAGCTCGAACTCCTCCTGCGTGAGCCGCAGATCCTCGGCCGAGGTCCGCTGCAACACGGCCTCCATCTGGCCAATCTGGGCGTCGATCTGCTGGAGCCCGGCCTCGTGCTTCTGGAAGGACTCCCTCTTCGGCTCGTGTGGCTCCTCGTGATTCATGGCGGTGCCTCCTCACTGCGGGAATATACATTTGCCGCTTGCTTGTATGCACGGTAGCGAATATTCATGCACCCCCATGCATAAGACGGCGATCGGCATCATTGGCGCGTCCGGGTACTCCGGCGTCGAGGCGACCCACATCCTGGCGGCCCACGAAAAGGTGGAGCTGCGGCTGGTAACCAGCGACAGGTGGCAGGGCGAGGCCGTGAGCCGCCGTCTGGGCATCATGGGAGCAACCGGTCAACTGCGTTACGCCCCACAGGACAAGAGCGCCGAGCTGGCTCGGGAATGCGAGGTGGTGCTGCTGGCCACGCCGGCCGAGACGTCGCTGCACCTGGTGCCCGGGCTGCTCGCCGCGGGCGTGCGGGTGATCGATCTCTCGGGCTCCTTCCGCCTGAGGAACCTCGCCAGCTATCCGGCCTTCTACAACTTCACGCACTCGGCGCCCGAGCTGCTGGAGCAGGCCGCCTATGGCCTGCCGGAGCTCTTCCGCGAGCGCATTCCCAGCGCGAAGCTCGTGGCCAACCCGGGCTGCTACGCCACCGCGTGCGCGCTGTCGGTGGCGCCGCTGCTGAAGGCGGGGCTGCTCGACGAGGGCTCCCTCATCTTCGACGCCGCTTCGGGAACCACGGGGGCGGGCCGCAAGGGCTCGGAGGACCTGAGCTTCAGCGAGGTGGACGAGGACTTCCGCGCCTACCGCGTGCTGCGCCACCAGCACACGCCGGAGATCGCCCAGACGCTCGCGGGAGTGGCGGGCCGCACCGTGCCCCTCACCTTCACCGCGCACCTGCTGCCGCTCAAGCGGGGCATCCTCGTCACCGCCTACGGGCGCCTGCGCTCGGGCGCCACCGCCGCCGAGGCCCGCGCCGCCCTGGAGCAGGCCTATGCCTCCTGCCCCTTCCTGACGGTGGAGGCCTCGCCGGACGCGGTGAGCCTCAAGGGCGTGGTGGGCACCAACCGCTGCGCGGTGGCCGTGGCCGCCGACACCACCGGCTATGACCCGGGCCGCGTGGTGGTGACGGCCGCCATCGACAACCTGGTGAAGGGGGCGGCCGGACAGGCCGTCCAGAACCTCAACCTCATGATGGGGTGGGAGGAGACGCTCGGCCTCTCCACCCTGCGGGGTTTCAATCCGTGAAGGTACCGCTCGGCTTCTCCTTCTCCGGCGTCCATGCCGGCCTCAAGCCCCAGCGCAAGGACGTGGCGCTCGTCTACAGCGACACGCCCTGCTCGGCCGCGGGCTGCTTCACGGCCAACAAGGCCCGGGCCGCCCCGGTGCAGGACGCCGAGCCCCGCCTGCCCGCCTCGGGCATCCAGGCCGTGCTCGTCAACTCGGGCAACGCCAACGCCCTCACCGGCCCCGCCGGACAGCAGGCCGTGCGCACCCTCCGCGACGAGCTGGGCCGCGTCCTCTCCGTGCCTCCGTCCGCCGTGCTCACCGCCTCCACGGGCGTCATCGGCCATCCCCTGCCCGTGAACAAGGTGGTGACGGTGCTCGGCCCGCTCAAGGACTCCCTGCGCTCCGAGCCCGACTCCGCCGCCGAGGCCATCATGACCACCGACACGCGCGCCAAGCAGGCGTGGCGCACGGTGAGCATCGGTGGCCGGAACGTGACGGTCTCCGCCATCTTCAAGGGCTCGGGGATGATGCACCCCTCGCTGGCCACGGTGATCGCCGTCATCACCACGGACTGCGCCATCCAACCCGGCGTGCTCGCGGCCGCCCTGCGCGAGGCGGTGTCCACCACCTTCAACAGCCTGACGGTGGACGGGGACATGAGCCCCAACGACACCGTGTACGCGCTGGCCAACGGCCGGGCCGGCAACCCGTCCATCGCCGATCCCGGGCCGGAGCTGACGGTCTTCACCGCCACGCTCTCGGACCTGTGCCTGGAGATGGCGCGGGAGATCGCCTCGGATGGCGAGGGCGCCACCAAGCTGCTGCAGGTGGAGGTCTCGGGCGCGCCGGACACCGCCATCGCCCAGGACCTGGCGCGGGCCGTGGCCGGCTCCACGCTGGTGAAGGCCGCCGTCTTCGGGGCGGATCCCAACTGGGGCCGCGTGCTGGCCACGGTGGGCGCGCGCGCTGGCACCCAGGGCTACACCGTGGACCCCTACTCGGCCCACGTCCGCATCCAGGGCATCTCCGTCTACGACGGCGAGCCGAAGCCGTACGACCCGGCCCACCTCAAGGCGCGCATGCGCGAGCCCGAGGTCCGCGTCGAGGTGTGCCTCACCGGCGGCGAGGGATCCTCCATGGCGTGGGGGTGCGATCTCTCGTACGACTACGTGAAGATCAACGCGGACTACACCTCGCTCATCGTCCCGAGGCCCGACGGCGGCGTGGGCCGGGATGATCGGCTGGCCAACTACAGCCCCGCGTTCAAGACGACGCTGCTCGTCGAGGCGCTCTCGTACATCTCCCGCTTCCGGGGCAAGCGCTGCGTCATCCGCTACGGCGGCGCGGCCATGGTGAAGGAGTCCCTCAAGCAGGCCTTCTGCCGGGACATCGAGCTGCTGCGCTCGGCGGGCCTGCAGCCCATCATCGTTCACGGTGGCGGGCCGGAGCTCACGCGCACGCTGGACAAGCTCGGCCTGCGCCAGGAGGACGGGCTCATCACCGACGCCTCGGGTCTCAAGGTGGTGGAGATGGTGCTGTCCGGCTCCGTCAACTCGGAGCTCGTCACCATCCTCAACAACATGGGAGACCGGGCGGTGGGCCTGTCCGGCAAGGACGGCGCGCTGTTGCGGGCCCGGCGGATTCCCGTGGAGGACGGCCGCTCCCGGGAGCACGTGGGCGAGGTGACGCGCGTCAACCACGAGTTCCTGGAGATGCTGCTGGGCCAGGGCTACGTGCCCATCATCTCCCCGGTGGGGCTGGGCGAGGACGGGCAGACGTACGACCTGGGCTCGGACGCGGTGGCGGCCGAGGTGGCCAGCGCCCTCAAGGCCCACAAGCTCATCTACCTGCACGACGCACCGGGCATCCTCCGAGGCGAGGAGCTCTTCAACGAGCTCACGACCGCGCAACTGGAGGTGCTCCTGACGGCGGGCGCGTTCGCCGGCAGCATGCAGACGCGGGCGAAGATGGCGCTCAAGGCCCTGAGTGGAGGCTCCGTGGAGCGCGTGCACGTCATCGACGGCCGCGTCCCACACAGCCTCATCGCCGAGCTCTTCACCGACAAGGGTGTCGGGACGCTCGTCACCCGCTGAGGCACGGCCATGAGGACCTCGAACGTGAGTCCGCTTCGCACCAACGGAGACAAGGCGGCGCGGCAGGAGGCCATCCGCCGCATCATCCGCGCGCACAAGGTGCCCACCCAGGACGAGCTGGGACAGCTCCTGGCGCAAGAGGGCTTCGACGTCACCCAGGCCACGCTGTCGAGGGACTTGGCCCAGCTCGGCGCCATGCGCGTGTCCCTGCCCCAGGGCGGCACGGTGTACGGGCTGGAGGAAGCCCCACCGCCCTCGGGCGAGGACCGGCTGCGGGAGCTGTCGGAGATGGTCCTCTCGGTGGAGGACAACGAGATGTTGGTGGTGGTCCGCACCCGCCCGGGCTCCGCGCCCGTGGTGGCGTCGGCCATCGATCAGGCCCGGCTGCCCGAGAACCTGGGCACCATCGCCGGAGATGACACCATCTTCGTCGCCCCGGCCCGTGGCAAGTCCACCCGTGTACTGAACCGGAAGTTGAAGTCCCTCTTTGGAAAGGAAGAAACCCCGTGACGATTGCCAAGACGGCCGCCTCCGGCGGGCCCGGCCTCCACCCGGAGGTGCTGGCATTCACCAGCTCGCTGGCGCTCGACAAGGCGCTGCTCACCGAGGATCTGGTGGGCAGCATCGCCCACCTCACCATGCTGTCGCGCACCCGCCTCATCCCCTCGGAGGACGCGCGCGCCATCCGTGAGCAGCTCGTGGCCATCTGGAAGGCCGCGCAGGCCGGCACGCTCGTCCTCGCGGAGGAGGAGGACGTGCACATGGCCGTGGAGGCGGAGCTCACCCGCGTCCTCGGGGAGCGCGCGGGCCTCTTGCACACGGCGCGCTCACGCAATGATCAAGTGGCGTTGGACCTGCGCCTGCACGTGCGCGAGAAGGTGGCCGAGGCGCTCGGCGTGCTGGCGACGCTGTTGGACGCACTGGCCGCCCGGGCCGAGGCGGAGCGCGACACGCTCATCCCCTCGTACACGCACCGGCAGCGGGCGCAGCCCATCTCGCTGGCGTACCTGCTGTGCGGGTACGGGGCCATGTTCACCCGGGACGTGGATGCGCTGGGCTTCGTGCTGGAGCAGGTGGCCTCGCTGCCGCTGGGCGTGGGCGCCATTGGTGGCACGTCGCTGCCCATCGACCGCGAGGTGACGCGCGAGCTGCTGCGCTTCCCGCGCGTGACGATGAACGGCCTGGACACGGTGGGAGACCGGGACTTCGCGATGGACTTCGCGTACGCGGCCATGCGCTCGCTGCTGCACGCGAGCCGGGTGGCCACGGACTTCTACGACTTCGCCTCGCCCGAGTTCGGCTTCGTGAAGCTGGACGGGGAGATCGCCTGCGGCTCGAGCATGATGCCGCAGAAGCGCAACCCGGACGTCTTCGAGCTGATCCGCGGCAAGTCGGGGCGTGCGGTGGGCAACCTGAACACGCTGGCGGTGCTGGTGAAGGGGCTGCCGGGCGGGTACAGCCGGGACTTGCAGGAGGACCGGCAGGTGCTGCTGGAGACGGGGCCGCTGCTGACGAGCGTGCTGTCCATGCTGAACCTGGCGCTGGGCAAGGTGTACTTCGACAAGGAGCGGTGCTTCGCGGCGGTGGAGTCGGACTACATGCAGGCCACGGACGTGGCCGAGGCGCTGGCGATGAAGGGGATTCCCTTCCGCACGGCGTACAAGGCGACGGGAGCGCTGGTGCGGGCGTGCCAGGAGCGCGGATTGCCGCTGGCCAAGGTGACGCTGGAGTTGGCACAGTCGGTGGACCCGCGCTTCGACGCCGAGGTGCTGAAGAGCGCGGATCCGCGGCGTGCGGTGGAGCGCAAGGCCAACGCCGGAGGGACCGGACCGGCGTCGGTGGAGAAGCAGATTGCCGGGTTGAAGTCCCATGCGGCGCGGGCGCGGGAGATGGCGGCTGCCGTTCCCCGGCTCGGGGCCATTTTCGATTCCTTGCAGGAGGCAGCACTGTGAAGCGCGATTTTCTGACCCTGGCCGACCGCACCGAGGCGGAGTACGAGGCCCTGTTCAAGCGGACGCACGCGCTCAAGACGAGCCGCAAGCGCAAGGAAGTGGTGACGACGCTGGCGGGGCGGCACCTGGTGTCGGTGTTCGAGAAGTCCTCGACGCGCACGCACCTGTCGTTCGAGGCGGCGATGTACCAGTTGGGCGGCACGGTGACGACGCTCACCGCGGGCAGCAGCCAGATCGCCCGGGGCGAGACGATCGAGGACACGGCGCGGGTGATCTCCGGCTACGCGGACTGCATCATGTTCCGCACGTTCGGGGACGATCGGCTGACGGCGTTCGCGAAGGCGTCGCAGGTGCCGGTGATCAACGGCCTGTCGGAGGGAGGGCACCCGGTGCAGATCCTGGCGGATCTGTTCACGGTGGAGGAGCGGCTGGGGACGGTGAAGGGCAAGACGATTGCGTTCCTGGGTGACTGCGCGAGCAACATGGGCCGCTCGTTCGTGGAGGCGACGCGCTTCTTCGGGTTCAACCTGCGGTTGGGGTGCCCGGAGGGATACCGTCCGTCGGCGGAGCTGCTGGCGCAGGCGGGAGCGCGGGTGCACGTGACGGCGGACGCGGCCGAGGCGGTGAAGGGCGCGGACGTGGTGGTGACGGACGTGTGGACGAGCATGGGCCAGGAGGCGGAGTCGGCGAAGCGAATGAAGGACCTGCACGACTACCAGCTCAACGAGGCGCTGCTGGCGAAGGCGAACCCGGGAGCGATCGTGCTGCACTGCCTGCCGGCGCACCGGGGCGAGGAGATCACCGGCGGAGTCATCGACGGTCCGCAGTCGGCGGTCTGGGACGAGGCGGAGAACCGGATGCACGTCCAGAAGGCGCTGCTGGAGCAGCTCATCCTGGGCTGAGCCACAACAATCTCCACTCTGGTTGATGATCACCCTCTCCCTCTGGGAGAGGGCTGGGGTGAGGGTGTCTCGGTCCCCGAGCCCCCCACCCCACCGTCTCACTTGTTGCCATGGAAGCGGACTCCGGACAGAGTCACCATTCATGAGAACCCTGGTGGGATTGGGCTACTCCGGCTGGACCGAGAAGGCGCGCTGGGCACTGGACCACCATCGCGTGGCGTACCAGTACAGCGAACACATTCCATTGCTGGGCGAGCTGCGTCTGCGGCTCCATGCACCTTCCGGGCAGCGCGGCACCGTCCCGCTGCTGCTGGATGGCTCGAAGGCCACGATGGGCTCGTACGCGATCGCGCAATGGGCCGAGCGTCATGGCAAGGGCTCCCCGCTGTTCCCCGCGGCGTCGCTCCAGGAGATAGAGCAATGGGAGCAGCGCAGTGACGAGATGCTGCGCGTGGGGCGCGCGTACATGGTGCAGCGGCTCATGCAATTTCCCGAGGCCCAGGTGGAGGCCCTGCCCTCGTTCATCCCCAGGCTCGCCCGGGCCCCGCTGAAGCCCATGGCGCGGATGGCGGCCCTCTTCCTCGCGAACAAACACGAGGCGGCGAAGGACCCGGAGGCAGCCCTGCTCGACACGGTCGCGCCCGGGCTCGAGCAACTGGGCGCGGGGCTCCAGGGCAGGAAATACCTCACCGGCACGTTCTCGTACGCGGACATCACCATGGCGCTGACGCTCCAGTGCATCCAGCCCGTGGACGAGCTCTTCATCCCGCTGGGGCCGGGCCGGAGGAAGGCCTGGGCGCACCCGGCGCTCGCGGAGCGGTTCGCCGACCTGGTCCGTTGGAGGGACCAGCTCTACACCGAGCACCGCCCCGTTCCGGTGGGTCCCCACGAGAAGCCCTGAAGCCCGCTGTTCGCCAGGCGGCATGTGCGGGGTGGAGTTCTCAACGAATGCCGGGGCGCGGCTTCCGCTGGGATTTCCAGCAACACATTAATTACATGGAGATACAAGAAGCCCGGGGGGAATCTCCATGGCCGAGGATTGCGTTTCGGGTGAGGCCGTCCTGAATACGGGGCATGTGGTCCCACCGCCGGGATTGCCCTACCAGGAGCTCTTCCTGCACCTCGCCGAGCATTCGCCGGACGCGGTCTTCACCAAGGATCTTCAGGGCCGCTACACCTTCATCAACAGTGCCGGGGCCTGTTTCCTCGGGCGTGAGGTGGAGGAGATCCTCGGCCACAAGGACGACGAGCTGGTGCCTCCCGGGGAAGCGGAGGCCACCATGGAGTTCGACCGGCAGGTGCTGCTCGCCGGGCGGGTGCTGCACTCCGAGATGAGCGAGCGCATGGCGGGGTCGCAGCGCGAGTGGTTCTCCACCAAGGGCGTGCTCCGGAGTGAGGATGGGCAGGTGGTCGGGCTGTTTGGAATCGCCCGGGATCTGTCCACCCAGCTGCGCGGAGAAGAGGCCCGGCGCCGCAACGAGGCGCTCTTCCGGTTGGCGGTGGGGGGCAGCTTCGACGCCTTCTTCATCCTCCGGGGCGAGACGGAGGGGATGCGCGTCCTGCACCTCAACACCCATGCCGAGTCCCTGCTGGGATGCCGCGCGCGCGAGGCCGAGGGGCACTTCCTCTCCGAGTTCCCGCATGCGGCCTTCATCGCGACACCCGCCGCGTGCGAGGCGTTCTGGCGCACGGGCAAGCCGCAGACCGAGGAAGTGCTCCAGGACCTGCAGGGGAGCGGGCGCCGCTGGTTCCGCCTCGAGCTACGGGCCGTGGGCGACTGCCTGGCCGTCACGGTCCGGGACATCACCGAGCAGCGCGAGAGCGAGGCGCGCCTGCGGCTCAACGAGCGGATGGCCTCCATCGGGATGCTCGCGGCGGGCGTGGCGCATGAGATCAACAACCCGCTGGCGTTCGTCTCCAGCAACCTCGGCTTCATCCAGACGGAGCTGCGCCAGTTGGCTCAGCCGGAGGACGTCCGGAGCGATCTGCTGGAAGCGGTCGCCGAGGCGCGCGAGGGGGCCGAGCGCATGCGCCTCATCGTGCAGAGCCTGCAATCGCTCTCGCGAGGGGATCCGGTGTCCTCCCATCCACTGGATCTCCACGAGGTGCTGGAAACGTCCCTCCACCTGGTCCGGGGCAAGGTGTGCAGCCGGGCCCGGCTGGTGCGCGACTACGGTGAGCTGCCCCAGGTGCAGGGCAACGCCGTGCAGCTCGCCCAGGTCTTCGTGAACCTGCTGGTCAACGCCGCGCAGGCCATGCCCCAGGGAGGTGGGGAGATCCGGTTGAAGACGCGCGTCCAGGACGGCTCGCACGTGGTGGTGGAGGTGCGGGACACCGGCTGCGGCATCCCTCCCGAGAACCTCGAGCGCATCTTCGAGCCCTTCTTCACCACCAAGCCCGCGGGGGAAGGCACCGGCCTGGGGTTGCCCATCAGTCACGAGATCATCCGCGCGCTCGGGGGCGAGCTGTCCGTGGAGAGCACCGTTGGCGAGGGCACCACCTTCCGCGTCCTCCTGCGCACCGCGGCCGATCCCTTCACGGAAGCCCCGGAGCCCACGAGTGCGCGCCAGCCCCTGTTGTCCTGATCCCCTTCAGGTATGTCCGTGAAGGAGTACCCCAGGGATCGAGCGCGGCCATTTCCCCTCGCCCTCCGGGAGAGGGACGGGGTGAGGGTGCCTCGAATCCCGGGTTGAACCCCTGTCCACACTGGGAGCCCACGGGTTGAAGAACGGGTCCGGATACCCTCACCCCGTCCCTCTCCCGAGGGGAGAGGGGATATTCGGACCCTTCCCTGAAAGGGATTGGTGTGGGTGAGGGTCGTCCCGTCAGCGCGCGTGTTGCGCGAAGAAGTCCCACATGATGGTGGTGGCATCGGGGCCGGAGGGATCGGCGAACGGGTAGCTGGCATCGCCACCGGGCCAGGCGTGATCCATGCCCTGGATTTCATACTTCTGGACCAGCAGCCGGCCCCCGTATTCGTAATTCTTGACGATGTAGCCACGGCCCTCCGGGACGCTGTCATACCAGACATCCGTGGGTGCATAGGGCACGCTGTTGTTGTCGCGACCATCATCGCCGTAATCATTGGTCTGCAGGAATTGCTGTACGGCCTGCTCGCCGTTGATGGGATTGACGACACCGTCCTCGGTGCCGTGGATGACGAGCACCGGCACCGGCCAGCGCCGCTGGCCCGAGCACGCCCAGGCGTCACGGCCGCGGGCATTGGGATCGTAGATGCTGCCGAACGCCATGGCATAGGCGCTGCCGGAGGCCGTGGTCGCCGCCTTGTACATCGCCCCCGCCCCGACCATGCCGGCGGCGAACACATCCGAATAACAGGCGAGCAGGATGCTCGTCATCACCGCGCCAGCGGAGACGCCCCCGGCATAGACGCGCTGGCCGTCCACCCAGTATCGGCTCTTCACCCAATCCACCATGCCCACGATGATGGAGGGCTCGCCCATGCCGCGCTCCTGGTTGGTGGCGAGCATGAAGTTCCAACATTGAGTGCCATTGGAGGTGGTCGACTGGTTGGGATAGAGGACCAGGAACGTCTCGGCGTCCGCTTTCTGATTCAGACGCGTGAGGCCAGCGAACTGGTCGGGATTCTGGAGACAGCCATGGAGCCCGACGACCAGGGGGATCCGCTGGCCCGGCACATATCCATCCGGGACCCAGAGCTGGAAGCCGCGAGTGCCCCAGAGATTCGTATAGCTGCCGTGGACCCACGAGCCCGCCTGGGCCGGGGCTCCAGACAGCGCGAACAGCACGAGCAGCCACGCACCCATGCGCCAGAAGGCGCCGAGACTCCGCTTCATGGTTCTCTCCTTGTTGCCTGCTTCGGTGTGAGCCCTTCGGTCAGCTCGCGCCCAACATGCGCAGCGCCAATTCGGCGTGGGCGTCCGCGAGCGCGCCAGGAGTGAGTGCTCCCCCCGGCTCGTACCAATACGGGATGCGCACACCCATCGCGGAGATCGCCGCCGCGGTCACGAGCGGCTCTGGAGGAGAGAACCGCCCCATCGCCACGCCACGCGCGATGACCTCGCGCAGGAGGGCGGAAGACTGGTCGCGCAGCGCCACCGCGGGTGCGGCGAGCTCGGGCGGCAGGGCGTGGATCTCCTCGTTCACCACGACGGCCAGGAGTGGATGGGTCGCATGCGTGAAGGTGTGGGCCCGGATGAGCGCCCGGACCTGCGCGGCCGGCTCGGTGCCCGCCTCCAGCAGCGCCGCGCGAAGGGCTTCGTGGTGCGCCTCATGCCCCACCGTGACGAGCTCCGCGAGGAGGTGCTCCTTGGAGGGAAAGTGCGAGTAGAGCGCGCTCGGCCCGAGCCCCAACTCCTTCGCCACATCCCGGACCGACGTGCCGTGGAATCCCTGGCTGGCGAAGAGCCGCAGGGCGGTCTCCAGGATTCGCCGCCGCGCCCCCTCGGGCACCGAGGGCGGGAGGCTCACTTTCTGGCCCTGCAGACGTGCTCGGGGAAGGGAACGCATGATCCACCTTGATGAACGAACGTTCGTTCAATTAGCATTCATACCACGCCTGAAGGGTTCTATTCAAATCGTTCATACGAACGTTCATTCACTCCGGTGCCCGCCGGAATTCGAGGCCGCGACCATGCCCCTGCTCCAGCTTGATGGTGTCTCCGTCCACTACGAGGAGTCCGGTGCGGGCACGCCCGTGCTGATGCTGCACGGGCTCGGCTCCTCGGGACGGGACTGGGAGCTCGTCGCGCCCGGGCTCGAGGCCCACCACCGCGTCATTGTTCCCGACGTGCGAGGCCATGGACGCAGCGGCAAGCCGGCGGGTGCCTATGGGGTGCCGCTCTTCGCCCGGGACATCGCCGCCCTCTGCGACCGGCTCGGTCTCGCCAGCGTGCACGTCGTCGGGCTCTCGATGGGCGGGATGATCGCCTTCCAGCTCGCGGTGGACAGGCCGGAGCTGGTGCGCAGCCTGACCATCGTCAACAGCGGGCCCGACATGGTTCCGCGCACGATGCGCATGAGGCTCGCGTTCGCGGCGCGGTTGCTCGTGCTGAAGTATTTCGGACCGAAGCGCTTCGCCCGGGTGATCGCACCGAAGCTCTTCCCCAAGCCGGAGCAGGCGGAGCTCCGGCGGAGGGTCGAGGAGGCGATTGGCGCCAATGATCCGGACGCGTACCTGCGCGCGACCCGGGGGCTCGTCGGCTGGAGCGTCCTGGCGCGGCTGAAAGAGATCTCCTGCCCTGTCCTGGTCCTCGCCTCCGATCGTGACTACACGCCGCTGTCCGCAAAGAAGGCGTATGCCGAGCTGCTCGCGAACGCCCGCCTCCAGGTGGTGACGGACTCCGGCCATGCCTCGCCGATGGATCAACCCGGGCAGCTCATCGATGCGGTGAAGGCTTTCCTCCTCGAGCTCGAGGGACCGGCCCGCGACACGCGAAGCCTGGGCTGAACTCAGCGCAGGGGCAGGGACACCATTGCCTCGGCGAAGCGCTCGAACACCTGGTTCGCGGTGAGCGTGGGCTGCTCGTCGATGTTGCCCAGCATCATCGCGAAGACGACGCGGGGGTGCTCGGAATCATGGGGACGCTCGGCGACGCCCACGAAGGCCTTCTGCCCCGAGAGCGTCCCCGTCTTGGCGCGGATGAGCCCCTTCGCCCCGTTGTTGGCAGCGGTGTTCGCCAGCGTGCCGTCCACGCCCGCGATGGGCAGGCTCTCCAGCAGCGCGGGGCCGTACGGCTCCTTCAGGCTGGTGTAGATGACCCCCACCAACCCCTGCGCGGTGGCCACGTTGTAGCGAGACAGCCCACTGCCATCCGCCGCTCGCAACAGGCGCGGGGAGATGCCCCGGCGTGTGAGCTCCTGCGCCATCGCGTCTCGCAGCGCGGTGTAGCTCTCGGTGCCCGTGCGCTCGCGGGTGAAGCGCAGGCCAAGACGCTCGGCGTACAGGTTGAGCGACTCCTTGTTCGTCACCTTCACCAGCTCGGCCAGGGACGGGCTGACGAACTCCAGGAGCGGCTCGCTCGTGGTGGCCGAGGGCACGGCCGCCGTCTGCGGCGCGGCCGGCACGCGCCAGATGCCACGCACGGCCAGGGACTCTTCCAGGCACGAGGCGAACAGGGCTCGCGGATCGTCGATGGCGACACGCATGTTCGCCTTGCGCGGGCACTGCTCCGCCGTCGAGCGCCACACGCAGCGGATGCTCCCACTCCCCCGCTCGCGCACGCAGCCGAGCCCGGCCCGCTGGGCATTCGGCTCCAGGTACACCACGGTGGGCGGCGCCTCGAAGGCCGGGCTGTAGCGCACCGTGATGGGCCGCCGGGGCTGGGTGTTGCAGTCCTGGCCCTCGGGGCGCTCCAGCGACAGGTCCACCACGTTCTCGCGGAAGACGAAGAGGGACGGGGCCGCGCTGTAGGCGTAGGCCGCGTCATCCCAGGCCCAGCCCGGACCGAAGAGGCCATAGGGCCCCTCGTCCGCGTTGATCACCCGCACCGCACCGATCCACTGCTGGATACCCCGCGTATGGATGGCCTCGGCGAGCTGCTCGCAGGCCACGGTGGTCTCGGGGAAGCGCCACGAGCCCAGGGAGGGATCTCCCGAGGCCTCCACCACGAGATCCCCGAGGAAGAGGTTGCCCAGTTGCGTGCCCTCGAGCCGCACCGGCGTGCGGAAGCGGTAGTCCGGGCCGAACGCGGACAGCGCCGCGGAGGTGGACACCACCTTCATCGTCGACGCGGGCAACAGGCGGACGTGCTGATGGCGCGAATAGAGGGGTGTGCCCGTCGCGGCGTCCACCATGAAGACACTGGCGAGCGTGCCTTCGTTCTCCACGGATTCGAAGAGCGAGTCCGCCACCGTGGTCAGTGATGGCGACGGCGGACGGGTCGTCACGCGGGGAAGACAGGCCGGCAGCACGAGGGCCGCCAACAGGAGCGTCGCGAGGGGGGAACGGCGCATGAAGCTCAAGCTACCGTCCCCTCCCCGGGGTGTCGACGCTGGGATGATCCGCGGTGACCTGCTTTCGAGCGGACGTCCACTCCCCTACTTCCGGGCCAGGTAGTCCTGGAGCGGACGCACCGTCTGCTCCTTGCGCAGCAGTGCCTCCAGCGCCCCCACCGCCATCCGCGCCGCCTGCACCGTCGTGTAGTACGGCACGCTGTGCATCAGCGACTCGCGCCGAATGGAGAAGCTGTCCGCGATCTCCTGCTTCCCGAACGTCGTGTTGATCACCAGGACGATCTGCCCGTCCACGATCTTGTCCACGATGTGCGGCCGGCCCTCCTGCACCTTCAGCACCTTCTGCGTCTCGATGCCCTTCGTCGCCAGGTACTGGTGCGTGCCGCCCGTGGTCACGATCTGGAACCCCAGCGAGCGCAGCCGCCTCGCCAGATCCACCACCGCCGGCTTGTCGTCGTTCTTCACCGAGATGAAGACCTTGCCGCTCCTCGGCAGCTTCACGCCCGCCGCCTGCTGGCTCTTCGCGAAGGCCGACGCGTAGTCGTCCGCGATGCCCATCACCTCGCCCGTGGACTTCATCTCCGGCCCGAGGATGACGTCCACCCCCGCGAAGCGCGCGAACGGGAACACCGACTCCTTCACCGCCACGTGCCGGAACTCGGGCTCCTGCGTCGCGCCCAGCTCCGCCAGCGTCTTGCCCACCATGCACAGCGAGGCGATCTTCGCCAGCGGCATGCCCGTGGCCTTCGAGATGAACGGCACTGTGCGGCTCGCCCGCGGGTTCACCTCGAGCACGTAGATCGTCTTGCCCTGGATGGCGAACTGCACGTTCATCAGGCCCACCACGCCCAGCTCCTTCGCCAGGGCGATCGCCTGATCCTTCATCCGCTCCACCAGGTCCGGCGACAGCGAGTGCGGCGGCAGCGTGCACGCCGCGTCACCCGAGTGCACCCCCGCCTCCTCCACGTGCTCCAGCACTCCGCCCACCAGCACCGCGCCCGTCTTGTCCGCCACCAGATCCAGGTCCACCTCGGTGGCTTCCTTCAGGAAGCGGTCGATCAGCACCGGGTGCTCCGGCGACGCGCTCACCGCCTCGCGCATGTACCGCTCCAGGCTCTGCTGGTCGTACACGACCTCCATCGCCCGGCCGCCCAGCACGTACGAGGGCCGCACCATCACCGGGTAGCCGATACGCTCGGCCACGCGGTAGGCCTCCTCGTGGCTGCGCGCCACGCCGTTCTCCGGCTGCATCAGCCCCAGCTTTTCAATCAGCTGTGCGAAGCGCTCACGGTCCTCGGCCCGGTCGATGGCGTCCGGCGGCGTGCCGAGAATCGGCAGCCCCGCCTTCTCCAGCGGCACGGACAGGCGCAGCGGCGTCTGCCCGCCGAATTGCACGATGGCGCCCACCGGCTTCTCGCGCTGCGACACCTCCAGCACGTCCTCGATGGTGAGCGGCTCGAAGTACAGGCGGTCCGACGTGTCGTAGTCCGTGGACACCGTCTCCGGGTTGCAGTTGACCATCACCGTCTCGTACCCGGCCTCGCGCAACGCGAAGGCCGCGTGCACGCAGCAGTAGTCGAACTCGATGCCCTGGCCGATCCGGATGGGACCGCTGCCCAGGATGAGCACCTTCTGGCGCGGAGTGGGCGGCGCCTCGTCCTCCTCCTCGTACGTGGAGTAGAGGTAGGGCGTGTAGGCCTCGAACTCGGCGGCGCAGGTGTCCACCCGCTTGAACACCGGCCGGATGCCCTTCCCGTGCCGGTGCGCCCGGACATCGGCCTCGGTGCAACCCAGCAACTGCGCCAGGTACTTGTCCGCGAAACCGTCCGCCTTCGCCGCGCGCAGCACCTCGTCCGGCACCTTCTCCAGCTTGCCGAACTCCTGGATGCGCTTCGCCTCGTGCACCAGCGCCTGGATGTGGCGCAGGAACCACGGATCGATGGAGGACAGCTCGTGCACCTCCTCCACCGTCATGCCCTCGCGGAAGGCCTGCACCAGGTAGCCGGGCCGCTCGGGACGGGGCACGCGCACGTAGTCGCGCAGCACCTTGCGCCGCTCCTCCTTGTTCTCGGGCAGCTCGGGCGCCTCCAGGCCCGTGCGGCCGGACTCCATGGAGCGCATCGCCTTGAGGTAGGCCTCGCGGAAGGTCCGGCCGATGGCCATCACCTCGCCCACCGCGCGCATGCTGGTGCTGAGGGTGCGGTTGGCGTGGGGGAACTTCTCGAAGTTGAAGCGCGGCACCTTCACCACCACGTAGTCCAGCGTGGGCTCGAAGGAGGCCGGGGTGTCGCGGGTGATGTCGTTGCGCAGCTCGTCCAGCGTGTAGCCGAGCGCCAGCTTCGCCGCCACCTTGGCGATGGGATAGCCCGTGGCCTTCGAGGCCAGCGCGCTGGAGCGCGACACGCGCGGGTTCATCTCGATGACCACGATGCGGCCATCGCGCGGGTTGACGCCGAACTGGATGTTGGAGCCACCCGTGTCGACGCCGATCTCCCGGATGATGCGCATGGACGCCTCGCGCAGCCGCTGGTACTCGCGGTCCGTGAGCGTCTGGGCCGGGGCCACGGTGATGGAGTCACCGGTGTGCACGCCCATGGGGTCCAGGTTCTCGATGGAGCAGACGATGATGACGTTGTCCGCCGAGTCGCGGACCACCTCCAGCTCGTACTCCTTCCAGCCGAGCACGCTCTCCTCGATGAGGATGGTGGAGGTGGGGCTGGCCTTGAGGCCGGAGCGGCAGATGGCCTCGTACTCCTCGCGGTTGTAGGCGATGCCGCCGCCGGTTCCACCCAGCGTGAAGGAGGGCCGGATGATGGCGGGGAAGCCGATCTCGTCCGCCAGGGCGAGGGCCTGATCCATGGTGGTGGCGTAGCCGCTCTTGGGTAGCGCCACACCGATGCGCTCCATGGCCTGCTTGAAGAGGAGCCGGTCCTCGGCCTTGTTGATGGCCTCGAGCGAGGCGCCGATGAGCTTCACCCCGTACTTCTCGAGGATGCCCTGCTCGGCGAGCGCCTTGGCCAGGTTGAGCGCCGTCTGTCCACCCATGGTGGGGAGGACGGAGTCGGGGCGCTCCTGGGCGATGATCCGCTCGGCGACCTCGACGGTGATGGGCTCGATGTACGTGCGGTGGGCGAACTCCGGATCGGTCATCACCGTCGCCGGGTTGCTGTTCAAGAGGACGACCTCGACGCCTTCCTCCCGCAGCGCCTTGGTGGCCTGGGTTCCTGAGTAATCGAACTCGACCGCCTGGCCGATGACGATCGGGCCAGAACCGATGACGAGAACCTTCCGGATATCGTTACGCTTGGGCATCGAGGGGGGCCCAATAGCAACCTTCGCCCCCTCTTGCACGAACCGTGTGAAACGGGTAGCGGGGGGTTTCGGAGGTGGAGCCCGCCAGGCGGCAGAGGGGTCGGTCCCAGACGGCCGGGCGCTCTGCTAGTCTGCGCTCCGTTTTCCGGAGGTTTCATGCGTCGCTGGTCCCTGGCCCTGCTCCTCACCCTCGCCGCTCCCGTCTTGGCCCAGGAGGCCCAGGAAGCCCCCGCCGCGGCCCCGGCAGCCGAGCCGGCCCCGGCTCCCGCTCCGGCCGCCGAGCAAGCCGCGCCCACTGAGCAGGCGGCCCCCACCGGAGAGGCGGCGCCCACCGGAGAGCCGGCTCCCGCCGAGAAGCCGCGCCGCCGTCGCAAGCAGGAGGCCGCCGCCGAGGCACCCGCCCCCGCCGCGCAGGCACCCGCCCCCGCCGCCCAGGCTCCGGCTCCCGCGGCCCCGGCTCCCGCTCCGGCCCCCACTGTTCAGGCTCCGGCGCCCGCGGTCCTGGCGGCTCCGGCTGCCGCCCCCGAACCCGGCAGTGTCCAGGATCAGGTGCGCAACGAGGCCCGCTACCTGGTGGGCTATCTGCTCACGGGTGACGTGCGCAGCACCGTGTCGATGCTCTCCTTCCCCTTCCAGCTCGAGGAGCGGAGGTTCGACGCGCCCGAGCCGCTGGTGGTCACCTGGGTGAAGGAGCTGCGCAACAAGCGGACGGACCTGGTGACGCTCTACGACGTCGAGGTGCTGCCGTACGCGGAGATGGAGAAGAAGTACGGCAAGCCGCCCGCGCGGCTGGGCGCCATCGTCCCGCGCGGCACCGAGGTGTACGCCGCGGTGGCCAATCTCTCGGGCCGCGCGGCGGTTCTCCTGTACCGGCAGGACGGCGACGGCTGGAAGGCGTTCGCCTATACGGACTGACCGCAGGAGCCGGAACTTCGGGGCTCGTGGCCATCGAAGGAAGAGAGCCCCTCTTATACTCAGGGTGTACTCGCGAGAGGGGCACTCATGTGGATCAGGGTACTACTGCTCGTTGGCTCCATCCTGCTCGGCCCGGGGTGTGGTCATGAGCGCTCGGCTTCCATCCGGGAGCCCTCCGCTTCAGCAAAGCAGGATCGTCATGGACCCGACACTGAGCTCGAGGACGAAGGCGTACGTGCCAAGGGGAGCACCGTTTCTTCCCGCGTCTCGGTCCTCATCGCCAACGGACAGTTCGCCGAGGCAGAAGCCCTGATTGCCGAGGGCGTGGCATCGGGACTCCTCTCCCAACCTCATGCAACCCGGTTGTTGGAGCGTATCGCCCAGCTGAACATGAAGCTGGGCGAAATCTCCGCGAGGCTCCAGCGCGCTCCGGACTTCCCCTCGCAGCTCAAGGACTACACCCTGTTTCAAATCAAGCGGATGCTGGAGAGAGGCGACTACAGCCTCGCCACGGAAGCCCAACTGAGAATGGCCAAGAAGCTGCTCGAGAACCCAGATCGCTTGATGGACAAGGTGAGGTAGGACGTGGCGCATCCCAGCCTTGATGAGCTGACGGCCATGTTCCAGGCAGCCCGGAAGGCGGGAGAGGCCGACAAGGACAATCCCGAGCAGCTCCGAATCCACCGAGAACTACTCGCGGCCTGTCCTGCGTTCACTCCCAATCTCCTGCGCCTGGCGCGGCTGCTTCAACTCATCGATCAGCCCGACGTGAATGCCCGGGAGTCGTTCTCGGAAGCCCAGCGGCTGCTGGAGCAGGCGGTACAGAGCTCGGAACGAAGTGCTCCCTCGTTGGTGGAGCTCGGTTACTTCCTGGACGATCTCCGCAACGCCCCGGAGGACGCGTTCGCGCTCTATCAGGAGGGAGCGGCGAAGTCGTTGGAGACACTCGAGTACGCGTGGGCGGGAATGATCCGGCACTGGACCGACAAGCGAACTCGCGAGTCGCTGACACAGGCGCTCCAACTCGGGGAAAGGGCCCTGAAGGTCTTCCCCGAGTCCGAGCGCATCCTCTACTACGTCACGGACGCGAGACGTTACGCCGCTCAGCAGGGCATCATCCCAGTTGGGGAAGAGTGATGCCGCTTACCATAGCCCTCACGTAAGACCGAGTTCGGCAGGAATCATCCCTTCAGCATCGTCAAACAGCAGAGTCAATGCAGTGGTAATCTGGAAGTTCAGCGTGTCTGACAGATTGGAGATGAACGATGCTTTGGATGCAAAAGTGGAAGGCTTGGTCAGCTCGGTTCGAGGCAATCTCCGAACTGGTGCGTCTCTACGCAAGCACAAGCGAATTCGAACTAGCGGATAACACTGTCATACTGCAGCTACGGGCGCATCGAGAACTACTTAGCGACTTCAAGGAGCAATTTAGAGCGCCTAACAAAAGTAAGGTTTGAGCGGCATGGTCCCTCTGGAGGGAACGCCCAGTTCTTACTTTTGTTAGGCGCTCTAACACTACTGCGTTAGTAGCGTGAGGAGCCCTACCGGAGCAGCCAGGAAGCGGCTGGCCGGTCGCTTGGTGTCAAAGGTCGACTCGTGCGTACTACTTGGGAGGTGGAGCACGATTCAGTGAGTCAGGCGATGGACACCTTCATGGACGCTGGCGGGGTTCAACGGCTCGAGGAGTACTTCCGAAGGATTGGCGACATCCTGGGAGAGGAGAGCCGCCGGAGTTCCTTTGCTGTTTACGCCATGGGGCTGCTCGGAGATGGGGAGCGCAAGAGCATCGAACCCATTGCGGCTCGTGCCTGCCCTGACCCCACGAAGACGGATGCGATGCACCAGCGACTGCTGCATTTCGCCGTCGACTCGCGCTGGAGCGACCGGGATGTACGCCGGGAGGCTGCCCGCTATGCCCTTTCCGCCATGACGCGACGCGAGCCCGTGGAAGCCTGGATTGTCGACGACACCGGCTTCCTCAAACAGGGCAAGCATTCGGTGGGAGTGCAGCGGCAATACACCGGCTCGGCGGGAAAAATCACCAACTGCCAGATTGGCGTCAGCCTCAGCGTCGCCACCCGTACCGAGCACCTCCCCATCGACTTTGAACTGTACCTGCCCGAGTCCTGGGCCAATGACTCGACTCGCCGCCAAGAGGCCCGAATCCCTCCAGGGATTGGCTTCAAGACCAAACCCCAGCTGGCTGTGCAAATGATTGAGAGGGCCGTGGCGGACGGCGTTTCCAAGGGAGTCGTCCTGGCGGACTCCGCGTACGGAACCTCCAGTGACTTCCGCGCGCAGGTGCGCTCCTTGGGGTTGCACTATGCGGTGGGGGTAGAGCCGCAGACAACCATTTGCCTCCTCGACAACGAGGGGCGCCCTCACGGCCAGGCGGTGAGCGTCAAAGAGATGGCTTTGAGCATCCACGAGCGTGGGGGCTTTCGACGCTGCATCTGGCGTAGCGGCACCCGCGAGGAACTCTCGGCGCGCTTTGCCCTGCGTCGCGTTTTCGCCGCGGGAGTGCCCAAGGGCCAACAAGAGCCCCTCTGGCTTCTCATCGAGTGGCGCGAGGGCGAGCCCGAGCCGGCCAACTACTTCCTCATCTCCGTGCCGGACCGCATCACCAAGAAGCAACTCATCCGCCTCGTCATGCAGCGCTGGAGAACCGAGCGCGTCTACGAGGACTTGAAGGGAGAGCTCGGACTCGACCACTACGAGGGCCGTCGCTTTCCCGGTTGGCACCACCACGTCTCCGTGGCCCTTTGCTGCTACGCGTTCATCATTGCTGAACGCGTGCGGCATTTCCCCCCCTCGGCCAGAGGGGCGGATGAAGCCTACGCGCAGCCGCTCCAGGCCTGAGCGCCACTTCCACGACAGCGTCATCACCGCACGGCTCGCCATCGCCCGGGTGATTGCCTCCTGGCTGCCCCGCTGCCCCACATGCCATCGGAGGTGCCCGAACTCATCTCGCGGGCCCCTGGGCTCTTCCGTTCATCCGTCCGGGCCCTGACGCAGTAGTGTTACGACTGGTGGGTGACGAAGATGCCGGCCCCGTTCCTCGCCTGCTACTCCGAGCGGGCCGAGCATGACTTCGTGCGCAGCGCGGTCATGCGCAAGCGCAACAAGGTGTTGCGTGACGAGGAGATGGTGCCGCATCGCAAGGTGCTGGAGCGCAGCCGGTGGTACGCATACTGCCGCGAGCTGGGCATGCCGCTGGAGCACGTGATGTCGGTATTGCTGGACGTGACGGGAGGGGTGCACGCTGGCCTCACCTTCTACCGGGAACGGCGCCGGCCGTTTTCCATGCGGGACCAGGCCCGGCTTCAGGAGCTGACGCTCCTGCTGACCCATACGGTGCGCAATTGCCGGATGTACGGTGAGGTGGCGGCACGTGGTCAGATGCTGGGCGCGTTCTTCCAGCGTCAGGCCACCCGATGCATCATGCGGGTCAATCCCTTCATGGAGGAGATGCGGACTCCGCCCACCACCGCGTTGCTGATGAAGTGGTTCCACTCGTCCGAGCTGGGGCCTTTGGGCCTTCCCTCTGTGCTGGTGGAGCGGCTTGCCCTGCTGGCCGCCCGTGGCGGAACCGGGGCGTTCGGCTTGGACACCTGGGAACGGAAGGGGGAGGCGCGTGACCTGGCTGGCCAGGACCTGCGGGTGACCTTCACCCATCTGCCGATGCAGGGCGGCCAAGAACTCTGGGCGTTGGAGTTCCAGGAGTTGCCGCGCGCCATTCCCGTGCCCGAGGCATGGCGTCAGATCCTCACCCCGCGCGAAGTAGAGACCGTGAGCTACGTGCTCCAGGGGTGGGACAATCAGTTGATCGCCGAGCATTTCGGCCGCGCGCTGGCAACGGTGAAGAAGCATATGCAGAACATCTTCGACAAGCTGGGCGTGGATGGCCGGACGGCGCTCATCTGCCGGGCGTCGCTCATGTTTCGGGGGACCCTGTCATGACCCCTCCTCCATTGGTCATGCCTCCTGAGTGGCAACAGCTGCTCACCCCACGCGAGGCGGAGATCGTGAACTGTCTGCTGCGCGGTTGGGACAACCAGTTGGTCGCCGAGCATCTCGGCCTTGCGCTGGCAACGGTGAAGAAGCACTTGCAGAACATTTTCGGCAAATTGGGTGTGGATGGCCGGGTCGCTCTCATCCTTCAGGCGGCCCGGAATCGATAGCCTGGCTGAAGCGCGCGGAGGGGGGCAGTGGCCCCTCTCTGTTGTCAGTAACAGGCACATCCCGCGGGTTTGGTGCACTTGTAGCTGGAGCTGATGCAGCTATCGCCGCACGGCTTGCTGCTTCCTCCACAGTGCTTGCAGCAAACCCGCCCGCCGCCACTGCTCCCTGTACTGCTGACCGCGCGTACCTCGATGGGGATGGAGAGGGAGGAGCCCAGCCCCTGTGTGTCGCTCGCCGTACAGCCCAGGAGCAGCGTGGCCCCGGAAGATGGCGCCGTCCATGTGATGACGCCATCCGCGGGGGACGAGAAGGCTCCACCGGGCGCGGTCCACTCCAGACGGATGGTGTCGCCCGGATTCCGGTCTCGAGCCGTGGCCCGGAGTGTCACGGTGCTCCCCGCACGGACCTCCGCCGGGTGTGCTGTCAGAGAGGTGAGGATGGGTGCCTCGGGCTGGGTCGCGGTCGAAGCCGTGAGCTCATCCAGGGTGATGAAGACGAGCGTGTCCTCACCGTCCGTGAGGACGACGCCTGCCGCCTGGCCCGTGTACAGCCGAGCCCCACCGGCATCCAACGCGACCGCATCGAAGGTCCTGTCGGTGCCTTCCGTGAGACCGGTGAGGGTTCCGGTCCACTGGCTCGAGGACCGGGTGAGGTCCTTCGTGACGGCCTCCTCTCCGGGCGCGTTCACCGTGACCTGGATCTTCGCCACGGCGTTCGACGGTATTCCCTGTCGAAGCAGGACCGTCACCTGGGCCGAGCCGGATGAGCAGCCCGCGCAGTGCAACAAGGCAACGACGACCCACCATTTCGAACGGAGCTGTTTCGTCCGCATCGTACACACTCCTCTTTGGCACGGGGTGACAGACCCTGTTCTTCAACTCTCGCCAATCCGGCAAAGCGAGACTCCGAAGCCGAACATGCGTAAACGCTGCGCGTTGCGGACGAGATTGAGCTGGCTGAAGAACGGCAGTGCTTGAGGCCAGCTCTTCTTGGCTGCGTTGGTGATGACGGCGAAAACGATCTCGTACTTGGTGGGATCCGGCTTTTCCGCTGGAGAATCCAGTATCTTCGCGATGACTGGATTCAGCGCCTCGACCTGGGCCTTGAAGGACTTCCTGAAGTGCTCATCGCGCAGGAATGTCTCGGCCGCGACTGCTCCCTGCGCGAACAAGTGGCTCAGCGTGGACGAACGTACCTTGCGCTTCACGTGGATGAACTGGCCGCTGGCGGAGAAGAGATCGCATGCCTCGATCCGGGTCTGCGCTCCCTTGCTCTTGAGCAGCTTCTTGTCGAGGAGCACCAGGCTGCTGGTCGTATGGGCGGCCCTCTTGTTGTAGGTCTCCTCGTCCTCGTGGGGAATGGAACCTGGAAGGCTCTTGAGCTCCTTGACGAGTGCGGAGGCTTCCTGGAGGGTCTGGGCCGCGAAGTTCTTCTCGACCCGGAACCATTGTCCGGCCGAGAGGACGTGGAGCGCGTCCTCGTCCTGCAACTCGGCGACGAGACAGTTGTAGAGGGTCCACTTCTCCACTTCGGAGGAATGTTCCTCGAACACCGCGCGAATCTTGCTGCGTTTGAGCTCATCCAACGACAGGTCGAGGTCGTTGACCTCCACTCCTTGATGGGAGGCCAGGGCCTTGAGGCACTCCGTCAGATCCAGATCGGCATGTGGCTCCGCCCTTCCGTTCCTTTCGCCCGGGTAGCGGAAGCCCGCTACGTCATCCCAGGGAATCACCTCGGGGGGCGCCAGATGGAGCTTCTGGAGGTCTCCGGAGTTGAGGGCTCGCAGCAATTCATTATTGAGGGTCTCGATGCGTTTTGGGTCCCGGACGAGGCGGATGTTGTCCACCCACGGGAATTTTTGCTGATACTGCGTTCCTTTGTACGCCTTGAGAAGGGCCCTGCAGCGAGTGGCCAGCTCCGAGAACGAGAGGGGGCCCGTGAGTGCCAGGGCATCCCGCCCCGCGAGCCGTTTGGCGAGCGCGGGATCTTCGGGTTCGCCTGTAACTGCACCCAGCAAGTCTTGCGCGACGTCGACGCTGAAGGCATCGAGGGCGGAACTGCGGCTGACCTGGCGGCGCGTGTGGACCGTCAGCTCATCGAAGGTGCGCGAATCGAGGCTTCGGAGCTTCTTTTCGTCGACGGTGTTGAGGGTGACCTTCAATCCGAAGTCGATCTCATAGGAGTCGGATTTGAGGAGATGGCGGCCTTGCCCGAAGGTCACGGCGAACCATCGCGAGTCAGCCTTGACGAAGAGCACCGCTGCGGCTGCGGCACTCGGTGAGAAGGAGATGCCGTCGTGAAAGCCTTCCTTGATGAAGGCAACCCAGCGTGGCTCCTTGGGAGGTGGCTCGAAAAGATAGAGAACCCCCTCGAATTCGAAGTCCGGCGGGAGCGGAGTCCCGTCGAGGTCGGGGAGCCTGAGTGCATCTTCTGGCTTTTTGATGTCCTTGTGGAGCAGAAGGAGTGTGAGATGCCTGCTCTTGGGTTTGGGGCTCGAGGCGGCCGTACGCTTCTTCATGGAGCATCCGCCTCATTCCTTCGTGCGAGGAAGATGCTTCCGTACGCGCCGCGTCCAAGCTGTTGAAGAGGGATGTACCTGCCGTCGACCATTCCTGAGTGCACCGCTGCGCTCCTCCGCGTTCCCCGCTCCTTCTATGAAGAAGGAGCGGGGGCAGCCATGCCACCTGGGTGGTACGAAGTGATGTTCTTCCGGCTCAGGGAGGAGGGCTCGTCTGTACTCCCTAAGAGGTATGTGCCGGCTCCTCCGCGGCTTCATCCCTCGTGAAGAGCCCGGTGTAGAGGACACGCGTGTTGCGCGCGGACAGCAGCAGCGCCGACTGTTCCCTCGGGTCCGTCAGGGAGCGCAGCACAGAGGCCAGCTCGGCCACATGATTCCCATCCGCGTCCCCATGGCCACGCAGGAAGGTGACGGCCTTGCGGATGTTCGGGATGGTGTTGGCCGCGAGTAGTCGCTCCACGGAGCCGCTGGCGTATTGCACGGACAGGTATTCCAGCACGTAAGCCGTGCCGAGGAATGCGGCGGGCACTCCGGACCGAGTGGTGTAGCGGTTCCATGCGACGTAGGCGATGACCGCGGGGCTCAGCTGCGCGCGCTCGACTCGCCCGGCCGGCCACCCCAGGTTCTTCAGGTCCGCCAGCAACCACCGCTCGTGGCCGCGCTCCTCCGTGGACTTCTGCAGGAGCAGCTCCGCCAACTGGGGATGCGAGCCCATCCGCTTCATCCTGCGGCTCGCTTCCGCCAGGAGCGGCGTGGTCCACCGCACGTAGTGGTACGTCTGCACCAGGTAGTGGGCGTAGCTGTCGGCATCGATGCTCCCGTCGATGAGCCGTCGGGCAATGGGGTGCGCGTTCAGCTCCTCCACGAGCGTGCGCGCCTCGTGCTCCAGGGCCTTCATCCAATCCATCTGCGTCTGCGTCTGCGTCTCGTTCATCGTGTGCATGGACGTCTCCTGTCCGGGGCCATCTCGGCTCCCGGGGGTGAAAGGGAAGTGGGTGGGGAAGTGGGTCAGCCCCGAGCGCGGCGCGAGCTACCGCTGCCCAGGGTGGCGAAGCAGGCCAGGGTGGCGCCCGGAACTTCATCCAGTGCCGCGACGAGTGGCAGGGAGTAGCGGTGGAACCCCGTGTCGTAGAGCGGCTCGGCGATGAAACGCGCCCCCATCTTGTAGGCGAAGAGTGACAACACCCGAGGCATCCGCAGTCCTCTGAAGTTTCCCTGCAGGGCGCGCTCACGCTCCGAGGGTGTGAAGCGGGGAGCGCTCGGCGCGGCCGGAGGCTCCGCGGACGCGTGGGCCCTCGCACGCCAGCGCTGACTCACCAGCCCCTGCCGCATCGCCATCTCATGGATGATCCGGGCGTCCTCGGTGCAGTCCGTCTCCATGTTCGCGGACGCGATCCAGTGCGTCACTCCCCGCTGCCGGCTCTCCGCGTAGAGCCCGGCCTGGAGCCACACGAGTGCCTCGGAGTGGCGCCACTCCTTGAGGACGCAGAAGCGCGTGCTCTCCGCGAACACCAGGCCCGGCATTCCCACCTCCGACAGATCCAGCTTCTGCTCCAGCTCGATGCCCAGGTGGCCACCCGTGGCACACGCCACTTCGGGGTTGGGCAGTAGCAGCCTCGAGGTGGCCACCGGCGTGTCGTCCGCGTAGACGACGAGATGAACGGTGGTCTCCAGGGTGTCGAAGCCATTCACCTCCCGGAGTGTCGGAGTGGCCTTGCTCGAGAGCAGTCCCATCTCCTTGCCGAAGACGGCCCAGCGGAGGCGCAGCGCATCGTCGAGCTGCCGCTGGGTCGTGGCGACGCGGCAGGACAGTGTCGTCATGTTTCCCCTCACATGAAGAGACACGGCCTCGCGCCGTGTCTTCACTGACCTTCTTCGTCGCCACCGGCCCGAGTTCGCCGGGCCCTGTTTTTTTCTCCCGGCCCGGGCTGGAACGCGCATGCAGCCGTTTGTCCATACCACTCGAGGGGTACAGACAGCGGGATCCGTCTCCCCCAACCTCTTCCGCCGCGCGTAGGCCTTGTCCGTCGAACTTCAGGGGTCCCATACCGAAGGAATGGGTGCGACACGATGAACGCGTGGGCGAAAGAGTCCTGGCGAGGAGAGGGGATGAGCCAACCACCACCGACGGATGAGAAGCTTCTGCATGAGCGTGTGCTCCAGAAGGATCCCGTGGTTTCCACCGAGGTCTTCAATAGGTACATGGAGCGGCTCGTCAAGGCCGTGATGAAGCAGCGGGGCCTTGTCGAGGACGACGCCAATCAGTGCGCCGTCGATGCCATCTTCAGCTACCTCAGCAATCCCACCCGGTATGAACCGGGTAGGGGTCGTCTGTTCTCCTACCTGATGCAGACAGCCAAGCGCCGGGCGTGTGACAAACGTCGGGCGGCGGGCGCCCGGGACCGGAAGCATCAAAAATTCGGCAGCGATGTCGAACATGGCGAGCTGGCTTCGAATGGAGTGTTGGAGAACTCCGTGGAGGCGAAGCTCGTCATGGAACGGCTCGAGAAGCGCCAGATCTTGAAGAGTGAGCGGGACAAGAAGGCCGTCAAGCTCATCCTCGAAGGGGAGCGCTCCACGAAGCGTCTGGCGGAGGCGTTGGAGCTGGGCCCGCTGCCCTGGGACGAGCTGAAGCGGGAGGTGAAGCGGCATCGGGACCGCCTCTTGAAGTTGCTGGTGCGTTTTGGACAGTCGCTGGAGCGTGGTGGAAAGGAGGATTCCGATGACGAATCCTAAGTGGCTCGAGGTCGCGGCCCGGAGCAGCGGGCAGCACACCTGGACGCTCGGCTACGTCTTCGAGAAGTACCGCGAGTACAAGGGCAAGTCCGCCGAAGCGCTCGCGGAGGAGCTGGGCTGCTCGCTGGAGAAGCTCGCGTGGTTGTCCCTGTGCCGGCGTCCCAGCGAGGAGCGCTTCGCCGAGCACCTGGAGCAGATTGGCAATCGGTTCGAGGTGAAACCCCATCGGCTCGCGGCCGTGATCCGGCATGTCGAGGTCCTGGATGTTCTTCCTGTGAGCCGGGACGCGAATGAGGAGGAGGGTGAGGAGTCCTTCCTGCTAGCGGCGAGGGATTACACCGACGAGGACGACGAGACGAACTCATGAGCGAGACCTGGCTGCAGGAGGCCGTGGACGCATGCCGTCTGCCGTCCTCCCCGTCGTTGATCGAGCTGTCCGAGAGAATCAGCATGGTGCTTCCCATTAGCCTGTTGGCCATGCCTGGGCTCACGTGCGCGATGGCGCGAGACTGGCTGGACTCGATGCAGCGCGCACACGGCGGGCTGCCGCGCGAGAACCGTCGTCTGCATGGATGCATGGTGGCGTATGCGGGCTTGGGAGCCCTCTTCTACGACGAGCAGGACACAGAGCTCCAGCAACGATTCACCCTGGTGCATGAGGTGGCGCATTTCGTGCTCGATCACCATCTCCCCCGGGCCCGCGCGTTTCGCAACCTGGGGGAGGAGATCCGTCCGGCCCTCGATGGCACGTCCACCCGTGCTCCCCACGAGTCCTTGTTCCTGACGCTCCAGAGGATTCCTTTCGGCGTCCAGGTCCGGTTCATCGAGCGCAACGCCTCGGGTGACCCCTGCACGGGTAAGGCCATGGAGGCGGAGCTGCGAGCGGATCGCCTCACCTATGAGCTGCTGGCTCCTGCTCAGGAAGCGCTTCCCCTGGTGCGGGACCTCGGTCGGCAGGAGGCGGAGCGCGAATTGGCCTCGCGCTTCGGGCTCCCGATGCGAGAGGCCCGGACCTACGTCCGGTTGTTGTTGGCGCGGGAACCTTCGCGCCGTCCCTTCTTTCTGAAGCTCACGCCCACGGAGGAGCGGTAACGATGGAAGACGGCAATCCGCCAGATGGAGAGAGGGGATTCATCGGAGATGAGGATTACCGGAAGAGCCTGGGGGAGGATCTCTCCACCACGCTCGACCTGCGCACCTGGGAGAAGGGGTGGGAGGTCGAGCGATTGATCTCCCGCATCCGCACGCAGGTTTCCAGCGCGGAGACCGCTGAAGCGCACATCCGCGCCACCATCCGCCAGGAAGTCTTTCCCGACCTCAAGCGGCAGACCCGGATTCCCGAGGCGGGTGTCTATGAAGCCAGTCCTGACAGGTTGAAGACCATTTTCGAGAGTCGGCTCTTCACGGGACGGGTGGAGGCGGTGAGTAGCATCGCCGCGTTCCATGACAGCCTGGCGCTGGGCATTACCCAGATTGCCGTGGCCATCGTGGGCTACGGGGGCGTATCCGGCACCTTCTCCCAGCGCCTGTACCGCAAGGACGTGAGCGCGCGCACCCCGGACACGATGAAGGTGGTGCAGGACTGTCTGAAGCGGCGGCACGAGCGCGGTATGCGGGACGACCTGTCCATGCTGATGCGCCGCTACATCCGGGCCTATGCCGAGCGGGCCCTCCTCCTGGATAGGTCGCAGGCGGAATGGCTCATCGGACCGGGCAATCCCTGCTCGCGGGAGATGCTCTCCGGCGCCAATTACAGGCCCTTGTTGAGTGCCTCGCTCGACGTGCTGAAGCGGCTCATTCGGCACCACAAGAAGTTCGTGTTCGTGCCCCGGGAGCTGGACGAGGAGGGATACCTGACGATTGGCAGTGCGTTGAAGCCAGGCGAGTACGCCATCCTCCATACACTCGAGGAGGACAGCAGCTACTTCGTCCGGCGGTGGCACTACGACGGCCGGATGGGGGACGAGGCGCTCGCCTTCGTGAAAGAGTACTGCCCGGAGGTCTTCATCGGACTGTTCCGGGCCTCGGAGCAGACTCCGCCGCGGCTCTTCTACGCGCACCGGGAGCACGTGCACATCGCGGCCCACCTGGCTCTGGCCGACAGCATCGTGCGGCCCGATCGGGGCTTCCCGATGCTCCTCGACGTCGCGGACGCCTCATGCCGTGGCGTCTTCGGTTCGGAAACCTTCCTGGGCCTGGTGAACGACGCCTACACGCGCGCGGGCTCGAAGCATCACCTCCTTGGCGGACGCTGACGGGAGATCTGACACATGGCTGATGACAAGAATCCGAAGTCTCCTGGCACGGGTGTGCCTCCCACCGGCTCGACCCGCCCGGCGTCTCCCTCGAATCCCGCCAAGACTCCCGCTCCGCCGGCCACCACGGCTCCCCGGAATGTGCCTGCCCGTCCCGCGGCTCCTTCTGGTTCAAACGTCGCCCGGCCGTCGGCTCCCGCTTCGCAGACGCCGGGCCAGGGCACTCCGTCACCTTCGGGGTCGGGCCCCGCGCGTGGCGTGCCCGAGCGTCCATCGCAGCCGGCCCCCGCGAAGGCCGGGGCTCCTCCGGCGGCGGATGCGACTCGCGGCGAGCGTGCTCGTCCCACCACGCCGGTGGAGCAGAAGGCGCCACCGGTTCCGGAGAAGGACGTTGCGGCCAATGAGATCGTCCGGGAGCTCCCGGAGGATGTGTTCGGCGCGTTCGAGGAGCTTCAGCAGGACGCCAACCGGGTGAACGAGAAGCTGGATCCCGAGCTCGAGCAGGCGGTGGGCTTCACCCACTTCGACAGCGGGTCGAGCCAGGACAACCTCGTCACCGTTTTGATGACGCGGGATGATCTCCACAAGTTGGCATCCCAGACGCTCGTGCGGGTGAAGTCCAAGGAGGACAAGCGCAAATACCTGGGCCTGGTGGTCCGTGGCCCCTTCGCCGAGCCCGATGCCGTCTCCGCCAGCTCCACCATCGCCGTGGGCGTGGTGGTCCAGGGCAAGAAGCTCACCTATACCTTCGACTACCACGGGCGCGCCGAGATCGAGATCCTCGGCGAGGAGCTCGAAGGCGGAAAGCTGGTTCCTCCGGGCCGCCGGCCCCGGCCGAAGAGTCCCGTCTTCCTCCTCGATGAAGCGGAGAGCGAGCGTGTCCTCGGCATGAAGGGGAACCTGTGTCTGGGAATGGTGGTGGGCTACAAGAACATGGAAGCCCGCTTCGATCCCATGGACAAGTCCGTCCTGCCCCGCCACACGGGCATCATCGGAACGACGGGCGGAGGCAAGTCCACGACCGTCGCGACGCTCATCCACCGGGCACAGAAGGCGGGAATCGCCACCATCGTCTTCGACGTGGAGGGGGAATACACGCATGTGGACAAGCCCACCGATGACCCGGCGATGGGCGAGGCGCTCAGGCGCCGCAAGCAGCAGCCCGAGGGCGTGAAGGAACTGCACATCCATCACCTGATGGGCCGGGACAGCCGTAATCCCAGGCACAGGAACCTGCACCCCTTCGCATTGAACTTCTCGAGCCTCTCGCCCTACGCCATCTCGGAGATCCTCGGCCTGTCCGAAGCCCAGCAGGAGCGCTTCCACAAGGCCTACGACGTCACGAAGCTGTTGCTGGAGGAACTGGGTATCTACCCGAGGACCGCCGAGGAGCGTCAGCAGGTGTTGGAGCTCGATGAGCTGTCGACGGGCTACCCGCGCATGACCATCCAGCACCTCCTGGACGTCGTGAGCACCTACATCTACAGCCTGAGTGACGAGGGGAAGGCGGAGACCCGGAGCCGCTCGAAGTCCTCGTCCCGGAAGGCGAGCAGTGCCTCGGAATCGGGTGAGGGCGCCGAGGCCGAGGAGCCGGTCCAACCGAGCATTCCTCCGCTGTACAGCGAGTTCAAGCACCACTTCGGCCGGGTCATGGGCCGGGTGATGGCGCATGCGAGCCGGAACGAGATCAGCTGGAAGGCGCTGGCCAGCAAGCTCCACTCCCTGCGCCGCCTCAAGCTGTTCGATGTCGGCTCGGCGCCCGGCGTGGACTACGGCTCGATGCTGACCCCTGGGCGGGTGTCGGTGATCGACCTGTCCGATACGGATTCACCCCAGCTCAACAACCTCGTCATCGCGGACATCCTCCGCGGGCTCCAGGAGACGCAGGAGGCGCGCTATCAGCGGGCCAGTGAGCAGGGACAATCCGTCACGCCGGTGCTCATCATCATCGAGGAGGCGCACGAGTTCCTGTCGGCCAGCCGCATCTCGCAGATGCCCGTGCTGTTCGAGCAGGTGGCCCGGATCGCCAAGCGTGGCCGCAAGCGGTGGCTGGGGCTCGTCTTCGTCACCCAGTTGCCCCAGCACCTTCCCAGCGAGGTGCTGGGCCTGCTCAACAACTTCATCATCCACAAGATCACGGACAGCGCGGTCATCTCCCGGATGCAGAAGACCGCGGGCACCATCGACGAGAGCCTCTGGAACAAGGTGTCCAGTCTCGCGCCCGGACAGGCGCTCGTCTCGTTCAGCAGTTTCACCCGGCCGCTGATGGTCGCGGTGGATCCGGCCCCGGTGAAGCGGCTGCTCGTGGAGTAGCCGGGGAGGGGTGGGCTTCTACCACCTGGGGGGGAGAGACCAGGGTCTTCTCGGAGTCCATCATCGGACACACCCTTTGAATGGACTCCGAGGAGGAACATGCATGAACCTGGACTCGCGCGAGCGGGCGCTCACCTTGGAGTTGAAGGAGGCACTGGCCAGCTCCCTGGAGCTTCCGGTGGTGCTGTCCCGGATGGAGGGCGCGCTGTTCCAACTGCTCCCGGCGGAGCACGCGGCCTGGTGCGTGTCCAATCAGCTCCGTCCCGCCGGTTATGAGTGGGTGACGACGGGCCGGCTGGCCGCGTTCATGGACCGGTATCGGGAGATAGCGGGCGGCGACTTCGTGGCCGGCTCGGTGTCACACCTGCCCAACGTGGTGTTCCGGGACTCGGAGATGGTTCCGCGCGCGGTGTTGGTGCGCAGCCTGCCCTACCTGCTCTGCCGTGAGCTGCACGCCCCCTTGGAGCGCGTCATGTCGGTGCGGCTGGACATGAGACAGGGCTGGCACGGGGGATTGACGCTCTACCGCGAGCGCTCCCTTGAATTCTCCGAGCGAGAACGGGAGCTCCTGCAAGGGTTGACGCCCTTCCTGGCGCGGACGATTCGCAACTGCCGGATGCTCGGCGGCAGGATGACGGGCAGACGGTTCCCGGAGTCGCTCCTGCGCCAACGCGACCTGGAGTGCATCGTCCTGACCCCAGCCTTCTCGGAGGTGCAGCGCACGGCCCGGGTCACCGCGTTGCTGGAAGAGTGGTTCTCTCCCTCCGAGCGGGGTCCCTCGGGTCTCCCACGAGAATGGTTGGAGCAACTGGTGTGGCTCGAGCGCATGGAGGGCGCCGGTGCGTTCGGGTTGGACACCTGGGCGGGTGCTCGCGGGGAGCGGAGATTGAGGGTGACGTTCATCCGGATGCCGGAGCAGGAAGGCCAGCGGCCGTGGATGCTGGTGCTCGAGGAGTTCTCCTCTTTGCTCTCCATTCCCGCGGCCTGGCGGCAGCAGCTCACCCGGCGTGAGATCGAGATCGTCGGCTACGTGCTCCAGAACTGGCTCTATGAATCCATCGCCGCGCGCTTGAACATCAAGCAGCACACGATGAACACGCACGTGAGGAACATCCGCAAGAAGCTGGAGGTGGAGCGCCGGGCGGAGCTCATCTCCAAGGCCGCGCTCCTCTTGCTGGCGGAACGGCAGTAGACGCCTGTCCAGGTGGCGTGGGCAGGTGGGCGGTCCGCTGCCCACCCGTCCACGCTCATGCGGATGCCGCCGCCGTCAGGGCTGCTTCTGCAACTGGACGGTCATGGACGTCATCCCGCCCGAGGCATTGACGGTGACCGTGCCCGCGGTGAGGAATCCCTCGGTGATGCGCAGCGCCAGGGAGTCGGTGATGGTGTCATGGCTGCTGATGTCGATGTCCCAGAGCTGGAACACCCACGGCTCGGCCAGCAACTGGCTCGCCTTCGCGGTGCATCCTCCGGAGGTCCACGCCGGAGTGTAGCTCTCCACCTCGGGAGTCTCGGTGGAGGTGGTCGACCCCGGGCACCGCATCGCGACGACGACATCCGGCGCGGAGCCATCGCCATCCCAGGAGGTGCCATTGTCGCTGGAGGCGATGCGGGCCGAGACGGGCTGCACACGCCAGACGCTGTTCGGGTCCACGCCGCACGTCTGATCCGTCCGGCACACCTGGGCGGAACCACAGGCCGTGCACGTGGCTCCCGCCTTGCCGCAGGCGGAAGCGGTGTTCCCCGTCTGGCACACATTGTTGAAGCAGCAGCCCGCGCAGTTCGAGGCGCTGCATTTCTGCTCGGTGCCGCCTCCTCCCGGGTTTCCAGTTCCTGGCGTGCCGTCGTCACCGCCGCAGCCCACCAGGACGGACAGCGCGAGGACGGCCCCTGCGAAAAACCTGTTCATGTCTTCTCGATGGAAGGGGAGGGTGCTCGAAGTGGGGAACGGCGCCGGGACGGACCTCTCCCCCTCTCGAAGGCCCATCCCGGGACGCACCGGCCGGGGCCAGCGGTCGCCGCGCAAGATGCGCCAGGGCGGACACCGTGTCTGTACCTCGCAGGTGGTATTCCAGGCGTTCGTCCTCTCCGCGCCGCGAGCAGGGCAAGGGGCCGCTCGCGGGCCTTCACTCCCAGTCGCCGGGTAACCAGCACACCGGGCGCTGACGGCACGATTTTTAATGCGGACCAACTTAGTCCTGTTTAAAGAGCCACCACGCACAGGTGCCTCCACAGCTGGGGGCACCGGATGGCTGGAGAGATTCCAAATGCTCCGGATGAGCAAGATGACCGACTACGGCATCGTGCTGCTGACCGAGCTGGCGCGCGCCGGGAGTGAGACGCGCACGGCGAGGGAGCTGGCGGCCGGTACCGGTGTGCCCCTACCCTCGGTGAGCAAGGTGCTCAAGGGGTTGCAGGGTGCTGGCCTGCTGGTGTCCCACCGCGGCGCGAGCGGCGGCTATGGCCTGTCCCGGCCCGCCGAGCACATTCCCCTCACGGAGATCATCTCCGCGCTCGAGGGCCCCGTCTCCCTCACCGAGTGTGGAGCCCAGGGTGCCCATGCGCCCACCGGCACCTGCGAGCTGGAGACGGTGTGCCGGGTGCGCGGCCATTGGCGCGTCATCAACCGCACCATCCAGGACGCGCTCGGACGGCTGACGCTGGCGGACCTGTGCGCGCCGGTGCCGCGTCTGGTGGGCCTCGGGGTGCCCGCCCGCCCGGCCGCTCCCGCCCAGAACCCGAACCCCATCCCCAGCACGGCCGGAGGTGCCCACTCATGAGCACGCAGAGCATCCAGGAGCTCACCAAACGGCAGTACGAGGCCGGCTTCGTCACCGACGTGGAGTCCGAGGCCATTCCCCCCGGCCTCAACGAGGACATCATCCGCCTCATCTCCTCCAAGAAGGGCGAGCCGGACTTCATGCTCGAGTGGCGGCTGCGCGCCTACCGGCACTGGCTCACCATGAAGGAGCCGCGCTGGCAGAAGGCGGAGTACTCGCCCATCAACTACCAGGACATCATCTACTACTCGGCCCCCAAGAAGAAGCCGAAGCTGGACAGCCTCGACCAGGTGGACCCCGAGATCCTCAAGACGTACGAGAAGCTCGGCATCCCGCTGCACGAGCAGAAGCTGATGCAGAACGTGGCGGTGGACGCCGTGTTCGACTCGGTGTCGGTGGCCACCACCTTCAAGGACAAGCTGGCCAAGGCCGGCGTCATCTTCTGCTCCTTCTCCGAGGCGGTGCGCGAGCACCCGGAGCTGGTGAAGAAGTACCTGGGCACGGTGGTGCCGCACTCGGACAACTTCTTCGCGGCGCTCAACTCGGCGGTGTTCAGCGACGGCTCGTTCGTCTATGTGCCCAAGGGCGTGCGCTGCCCCATGGAGCTGTCCACCTACTTCCGCATCAACGCGGAGAACACCGGCCAGTTCGAGCGCACCCTCATCGTCGCCGACGAGGGCGCCTACGTGAGCTACCTCGAGGGCTGCACCGCGCCCATGCGCGACACCAACCAGCTCCACGCCGCCGTGGTGGAGCTCGTCGCGCTGGACGGAGCCACCATCAAGTACTCCACCGTGCAGAACTGGTACCCCGGTGACGAGGAGGGCCGCGGCGGCATCTACAACTTCGTCACCAAGCGCGGCATCGCCCACCACCGCTCGAAAATCTCCTGGACGCAGGTGGAGACGGGCTCGGCCGTCACGTGGAAGTACCCCAGCGTCATCCTCAAGGGGGATGACTCGGTGGGCGAGTTCTACTCGGTGGCGCTCGCCAACCACCGGCAGCAGGCGGACACGGGGACGAAGATGATCCACCTGGGCCGCAACTCGAAGAGCACCATCGTCTCCAAGGGCATCTCCGCCGGCCGGGGGCAGAACACCTACCGGGGTCTGGTGAAGGTGCTCAAGAGCGCCGAGGGTGCACGCAACTACACCCAGTGCGATTCGCTGCTGCTGGGCAGCCAATGCGGGGCCCACACGCTGCCGTACATCGAGGTGAAGAACTCCTCGGCGCAGGTGGAGCACGAGGCGTCCACGTCGAAGATTGGCGAGGACCAGCTCTTCTACTGCCAGCAGCGGGGCATTTCGAAGGAAGACGCCGTATCGATGATCGTCAATGGCTTCTGCCGGCAGGTCTTCAAGGAGCTGCCCATGGAATTCGCCGTGGAGGCGCAGAAGCTGCTCAGCGTGAGTCTGGAAGGGAGCGTGGGATGAAGCCGCTGCTCAGCATCAAGGGCCTGCACGTGCGCGTGGCGGGCCGCGAGGTCCTCAAGGGAATCGACCTGGAGCTCATGCCCGGCGAGGTGCACGCCATCATGGGCCCCAACGGCTCGGGCAAGAGCACGCTGTCGCAGGTGCTCTCCGGCCGCGAGACGTACGAGGTGACGAAGGGCGAGGTGCTCTTCGATGGGAAGGACCTGCTGTCCATGCAGCCCGAGGCTCGGGCGCACGCGGGCGTCTTCATGGCCTTCCAGTACCCGGTGGAGATTCCGGGCGTGGGCAACCTGCACTTCCTGCGCACGGCGCTCAACGCCCGGCGGCGCACCGAGGGCAAGGAGGAGCTGGACGCCATGGACTTCCTCCAGCTGGCCCGGGAGAAGTCCAAGCTGGTGCAGTTGGACCAGGCCTTCATGCAGCGCTCGGTGAACGAGGGCTTCTCCGGCGGCGAGAAGAAGCGCAACGAGATCTTCCAGATGGCGGTGCTGGAGCCGAAGCTGGCCATCCTCGACGAGACGGACTCGGGGCTGGACATCGACGCGCTGCGGATCGTCTCCGGAGGCATCAACGCGCTGCGCTCGGCGGAGCGGAGCATGCTCGTGATTACCCACTACCAGCGGCTGCTGGAGTACGTGGTGCCGGACAAGGTGTCGGTGCTGGCGAACGGGCGGATCGTCAGTACGGGCGGGAAGGAGCTGGCGTTGGAGCTGGAGAAGAAGGGCTACGCGTGGCTGGGCCAGGGCGCTGGCGGCAAGGAGGCGCGGCCGTGACGGACGTGGGGCTCCAGCACTACCTCGATCTGGCCGAGCGCTTCCAGGCGGAGCGGGCGGCGGGTGCCCCGGCATGGCTGCGGGCCTTCCGGCAGGAGGGCATCGCGCAGCTGGCGCGCCAGGGTTTCCCCACGTCGAAGCTCGAGGACTGGAAGTACACGAACGTGTCGCCTATCTCCGGCCAGTCCTTCAGCCCGGTGCGCACCGTGCACGAGGCAGGGGTGGAGGCGGCGGTGGCGCGGCTGGCGCTCCCGGGTACGGGGCCCCTGCTGGTGTTCGTGGATGGCTGGTACGTCCGGGAGCTGTCGCGGCTGGAGGGGCTGCCCGCGGGCCTCACGGTGCGCAGCCTGCGCGAGGCGTTGCAGGATGGCGAGCCGCTGGAGGCGTTGGTGGGCAGCCGGGCGCGCGCGGACGCCAGTGCCTTCACCGCGCTCAACGCGGCGCTGCTGGAGGAGGGCGCGGTGGTGCGGGTGGCGCCGGGCACGGTGTGTCCCGAGCCCGTGCAGTTCCTCTTCCTCTCGCGCGGTGACACGCACGTGACGCTGGCCAGCCCCCGGGTGGTGGTGCAGGCCGGGGACAACAGCGAGCTCACGCTGGTGGAGAGCTACGTGGGCGCGGCGCCGGGCGTCTCCTTCACCAACGCGGTGACGGAGGTGGTGCTGGGCGCCGGAGCGCGGGTCACGCACCTCAAGCTGCAGGCCGAGTCGGAGACGGCCTTCCACATCGGAGGCCTGCACGCGGAGCTGGGGCGGGACAGCCGCTTCGCCTCGCACATCATCTCCCTGGGCGGGGCGCTCGCGCGCAACGAGGTGCACTCCGTCTTCGGCGCGGAGGGCGGCGAGTGCACCCTGCAGGGCCTGTACGTGGGCCACGGCACGCAGCACCTGGACAACTGGACGAACCTGGACCACGCGCACCCGCGCTGCTCCAGCCGCGAGCTGTACAAGGGCGTGCTGGACGACAAGGCGCGTGGCACCTTCCACGGCAAGGTGCTGGTACGTCCGGACGCGCAGCAGACGGACTCGCGCCAGTCCAACCGCAACCTCCTGCTCTCGGAGGCGGCGATGGCGGACGCGCGGCCGCAGTTGGAGATCCTCGCGGATGACGTGAAGTGTGCGCACGGCGCGACGGTGGGCCGGCTGGACGAGCAGGCGCTCTTCTATCTGCGCTCGCGCGGCATCACCCGGGCGGAGGCGGAGTCGCTGCTGACGCACGCCTTCGCCACCGAGGTGGTGGGCGCCGTTCCCCTGGCACCGCTGAGGGATCAGGTGGAGGCACTGCTGGCGCGCAAGCTCCCGGGAGCGAAGGAGGGAAGGGCATGAGCGGGGCACCTTTCGACGTGGCGCGAGTCCGCGCGGACTTCCCCATTCTCCACCAGGAGGTGCGGGGCCGGCCGCTGGTGTACCTGGACAGCGCGGCGACGACGCAGAAGCCCCAGGCCGTCATCGACGCCCTGGTGCGCTACTACACGCACGACAACGCCAACGTGCACCGCGGCGTGCACGCCCTCTCCGAGCGCTCCACGCAGGCCTACGAGGGCGCTCGCGAGCGGATCCGCAAGTTCATCAACGCGCGCGACACGAAGGAGATCATCTTCGTGCGCGGCTGCACCGAGGCCATCAACCTGGTGGCGCAGACGTTCGGGCGCACCAAGGTGGGCCCCGGTGACGAGGTGCTCATCACCGCCATGGAGCACCACTCGGACATCGTCCCCTGGCAGATGCTCTGTCAGCAGGTGGGGGCCACGCTGAAGATGCTCCCGGTGGACGAGCGGGGGGACCTGCGGCTGGAGCAGCTCGAGGCGAACCTGACGGAGCGCACGCGGCTGCTCGCGGTGACGCACGTGTCCAACGCGCTGGGGACGGTGAATCCGGTGCGCGACATCGTCAAGCGGGCCCACGCGAAGGGCGTGCCGGTGCTGGTGGATGGGGCGCAGGCGCTGGCGCACTTCCGGGTGGACGTGCAGGACCTGGATTGCGACTTCTACGCCTTCTCCGGCCACAAGATGTTCGGGCCCACGGGCATCGGCGTGCTGTACGGCAAGGCCTCGGTGCTGGAGTCGATGCCGCCGTGGCAGGGCGGTGGGGACATGATCCTCACCGTGACGATGGAGAAGACGGTCTACAACCGGCTGCCGTACCGTTTCGAGGCGGGCACTCCGGACATCTCGGGCGCGATCGGGCTGGCGGCGGCGATGGACTACCTGGACACGGTGGGGCTGGACGCCATCTCGGCGCACGACCAGGAGCTGCTGGAGTACGGGACGCGGGCGCTGGAGGGCGTGCCGGGGCTGAAGCTGTTCAGCCGGGCGCGGGAGCGCTCCGGGGTGCTGTCCTTCCTCATGGAGGACGTGCACGCGCACGACGTGGGCACCATCCTGGACCGGGAGGGCGTGGCCATCCGGGCGGGGCACCACTGCGCGCAGCCGCTGCTGTCGTGCTTCGGGGTGGCGGCCACGGTGCGGGCGTCGCTGGCCATGTACAACACGCACGAGGACATCGACGCGCTGGTGCGTGGGCTGCACAAGGTGCGGGAGGTGTTCGCGTGAGCTCGGACCTGCAGGACCTGTATCAAGAGGTGGTGCTGGAGCACGGCAAGCGTCCGCGCAACTTCCGCGAGGTGGAGGGCGCCAACCGGCGGGCGGACGGTTACAACCCGCTGTGTGGAGACCAGCTCACGGTGACGCTGCGGATGGATGGCGACGTCATCAAGGACGTGGGCTTCGTGGGGCAGGGGTGTGCCATCTCCCGGGCCTCGGCGTCGCTGATGACGGGGGCGGTGAAGGAGATGTCCCGGGCGGACGCGGAGCGGCTCTTCGAGCTGGTGCACAAGCTGGTGACGGAGGGCCCCGCGGACGTGGACATGGAGGCTCTGGGCAAGCTGGCGGTGCTGTCCGGGGTGAATGAGTTCCCGTCCCGGGTGAAGTGCGCGAGCCTCGCGTGGCATGCGCTGCGCGCGGCGCTCGAGGGCAAGGAGTCCTCGGTCTCGACGGAGTAGGGAGGAAGCTCGGATGAGAGGTTTGCTGACACCACTCGCGCGCGACTGCGAAGTGACGATGATTCCCAGCGGGGAGCGGGTGACGGTGCCCGCGGGCACCGAGGTGCGGGTGCTCCAGACGCTCGGCGGCAACGTGACCGTGCAGGGCGACTACGGGCAGCTCATGCGCATCGACGAGAAGGACGTCGAGGTGCTGGGCGCCGACTATCTCGCGCAGAACCCGAAGTCCGAGGAGCCCAAGGCCGTAGAGGGCACGTTCGACGAGGAGCGCGTCTGGGAGCAGCTGCGCACGGTGTACGACCCGGAGATTCCGGTGAACATCGTGGAGCTGGGGCTGGTGTACGAGTGCAAGGCCACGCCGTTGCCGGAGGGCGGTCACCGGGTGGAAATCCAGATGACGGTGACGGCCCCGGGATGCGGCATGGGTCCGGTGCTGGTGGATGACGTGCGCCAGAAGGTGACGGGCCTGCCCGGGGTGAAGGAGGCGGATGTCCAGTTGGTGTGGGATCCGCCCTGGGATCAGAGCCGCATGTCGGACGTGGCACGGCTGCAGCTCGGCTGGATGTAGCCCTCGGCGTCCCCGCCGCCGCTCACGACACCGGCCGGCGGCGCACCAGGCCTCGGCGGGTGCGCTCGGGGATGAGGGCGGCTTCGCACGCGGCGTAGGTGTCGAGGCCCAGTGTGGCCAGGCCGGGTGCTTCCCCCGCCAGAGTCGCGCGCACCAGCTCCGGGCGCTGGAAGAGCGGTGCCCAGAGCGAGGCGGGCATGGCCCGGTCTCCCGAGGAGAAATGGAGGATGCGCGAGAGCTCGCCGCCTCCGATGAAGAAGGGCGTTCCCTGGACGGCGGCGGCCCAGGACTCTTCCACGGCGGAGAGGAAGACGCTGCCCCGGCTCCCGTGCAGGACCCTCAGGTGCAACCCCGCCCCCAACGCCGAGGCGCGGACCTGTCCATCTGGTGCCAGGAGCGCGGAGGCTGTGCTTCGTCCCGGCTCCGAGAAGAGGAGCTTGTGGGTCTTCACATCCCACGTGCATGTGGAGCCGTTGTGGGCCACGGCGGTGAGCACTCCCCCATCCGGCGAGAAGCCCAGGCTGATGGAGGTGCTCAGCGGATGGGTGGGAAGGGGTCGTGCCACGGGCATGAAGTCCGAGTGGAGGTGCTTGCCCGTGTGCGGCTCCCAGAGGTGGATCCTTCCGTCACTCGAAGCGGAGGCCAGGATGCCGTCCTCCGGTGAAAAGGCCAGGGCCCGGACCGGGGTGGGGTGCCAGCCGAGCTGATACAGGAGGGCGCCGGTGCGGACATTCCAGATGCAGAGCCCCCCGTCCTCCGCGGCGCTGGCCAGCAGGGTGCCGTCTCGCGAGAAGCACATGGCACCGGAATGAGTCGAGGGGACCTTCAGGGCGTGGAGCAGGGCGCCCGTGTGGACCTCCCACAGGCACAGCGTCCTGTCCGCCATCGCGGCCGCCAGGAACTGTCCATCGAGGGAGAACGCCATGGAGCCAATCGCCAGCGAATGGCTCTCGAGGGAGGACAGGGCCGCTCCCTTGCTGGCATTCCACAGACGTATCCGGCCGTCCTTCGAGACCGAGGCCACCCGGATGCCCTCCGCCGAGCGCGCCAGCGACACGCTTGCCGCCTTCAGCGCGAGGGTGTGGAGCCGGGCACCCGAGCGGGCGTCCCACACGTGCACGGTGCCCTGGTCCGTGATGGAGGCGAGCAGGCCTCCATCCGGTGAGAAGGCCATGGGCGTGAGCTTCTCCAGCCAGTCCTTGGGGCGATGGAGGAGGGAACCCGTGTGGGCATCCCACACGTGGAGGGTGTCGTCATTCGAGACGGAGGCGAGCAGCGCGCCGTCGGGCGAGAACGCCAGGGTGTTGAGGCGATCCGAATGGCCCACGAAGGAGTGGAGGTGTTCACCGGAGCGGGTGTTCCAGAGGCTGAGCATGCCGCTCTCCGAGCCCGAGGCGAGGAGCTCTCCATCCTCGGAGAGCGCCACGGTCAGGTCTCCCCGCTCGTGGGCCTGGAGGGTGTGGCGCAGGGCCCTGGCGCGGACGTCCCAGATGCGCACCTTGCCGAGCGCCGTGGCGTGGGCGAGCAGGCCGCCATCGGGCGAGAGCGTCATGGAGGGGCCCCGGTACCGGTGACTCCTGGCGGTGAGGAGGGGAACATCGGAACGGGTATCCCACAGGTCGATCATGCTGGTGGTCGAGGCGAACGCCACCACGCCGCCGTCCCGCGAGAACGTCACGAGGAAATCCCCCTCCCGCTGGCTGTTGATCGGCTCACTCGGAGCTCCGGAGCGGACATCCCATCTCAACAGGAGGCCCTTGGTCGACGCGAAGATGAGCGTGCCCTCATCCGGCGAGAACGCCACGGCGGAGCCCTGGCCCTGGGGGGTCGAGAAGGACTGGAGGCAGGTGCCGGAATGGACCTCCCACAGGCACGACTCGCCGTCATCAGTGCCCGCGGCCAGGAGCCGGCCATCCGCCGAGAACACCAGGGTGTCCCAGCGGGCCGGTGGATCCTCGAGGGTGTGGAGGAGCGTGCCCGAGCGGGTGTTCCACAGCCGTATCCGCTCGTCTGACGAGGCGATGGCGAAGTGGCGGCCATCCGGAGAAAACGCCATGGCCTGGGCCCATGTGGAGGAGTGCTCGTGGAAGGAATGGAGCAGGGTTCCCGCGCGGGCATCCCACAAGCGCACCGCGCCATCGTGCGAGATGGACGCCAGCCGCAGCCCGTCTGGAGACCAGAGGGTGGTGGTGACACCGCTCATCCGCGAGCGGAAGACCGGGCGCGGTGTTTCGCCGGGAGCGTTCGCGCCGGGGATTCGCGCGGGCTCTTCTCGCAGGTCGATCGTCCCCTCGAGCTCCGCGTCCTCCCATCTGACTCCCGTGATGGAGGCGTCCACGAACGAGGCCGAGAAGAGGTCCGCTTCCAGGAAGCTCGCTCCATCGAGGAGCGCACCATCGAAGACGGTATGGCTGGCCATGGCCCGGTCGAGCCGCGCGCCTCGCAGGTCCGCGCAGTCGAGTCTCGTCAGGAGCAGCTTCGCTCCCGAGAGATCGGCACCGGGCAGGGCAATCCATGGCAACTCGATGCTCGCGAGCGAGGCTCCGGAGAGCTGCGCGTTCGCGGGGAGTTCCCGTTGGAGCGCCTGGCCCAGGGCCTCTCCATCGCCCACGCTCGCGCGTGTCGAGAGGTAGAGCGCCAGCAGTGCGTTCTCGCTGCCGCGCCGCCGGTACGGCCGGGTGAGCACCCGCCGCAGTGCTTCCTTCGTCCGCTCCCATTCCGGCAACCCCGCCAGGAACGAGACGATCTCGGGCGTGAGCCGTGGCAGGTCCAGCGCGTCTTCCCGTCCCGCTTCGAGGCGCTCGGAAATGTCCAGCGCGAGGAAGTATTCGAGGAAGGACCTGTGGGCGAACCGGAACCGCCCCCCCGCGCCGTCGTGCGCCAGGAAGACAGCGTCGTGGAGCTCGAGCGCCGCGGGGTCCTGGGGAACGGAGGTGTCCCCGAGGACGTCCCGCGCGAAACGGGCGAGCTCCTCGTAGGGAGCGCTCTGCGCCCGGGTCTCGAAGAGCGTACGCGCGAGGGTGCGCGCGAACACGAGCCGTTGCTCGCGGAGGGCGGAGGGCTCCTCGTCGCGGCGGCGCTCGAGCCAGTCCTCCACCGTGACCGCATAGAGCCGGGTCGTGGTCATCCCCTGGCTCGACAACCGGTCGCGGTTCTCCACGATGAGGTCCAGCAGGACCGGCCGCTGGGAGAGGTGGCTCAGGTCCTGGGCCTGCTGGAGGTTCTCCAGGACGCCAGCGGCCTCCTCGGCCGAGCGGGTCCGCTTGCCCACGAACTCGATGACCTCGGCACGCTCCATGTCCTGGAGCTCGACGAGCCCCAGCGACTCCACCTTGCGCAGCACCTCGTACATCCTCCGGGCGCTGGAGAAGAGCGTCTTGCGGGAGGAGAGGAACGCGCGTGCGCGCTTCACGGAGAAACAGCCGAGAAGGGCCGTGAGCGTGCCGTCGATGGCCTGGGGTGGCACTTCCAGCTCATCGAGCCCATCGAGGAGCGGCACGGCCATCTCCAGGTCCACGGCCAGGCGGAACGCCTCGAAGGAGAGGCCCTGGACATGCCTCTCGAAGATGGCCGCCAGGTCTGGCTTCATCCCGCCCAGGCGCAGGAGGACGGGCGCCGCGAAGCGCTCGGGCGCTTCGGCATGGGCACTGCCCATCAGGGCCGCGCGGCGAGCCAGATGGGTGGACTTGCCCGTCCCGAAGTCGCCCAGGAGCAGGACGAAGCGGCTCGAGGTGGACGCCTGGGCGAGTGCCTCCGCCACGGGGAACACCGCCCCCGACGGCAGCTTCGCCCGGCCCTCGACGAAGCGCTGCTCGTGCTCGCTCGTCCAACCCGCAAGGCTCTGCTGGGCCAGGGTGAGCAGGGGCTGTTGGACCAGTGGCCTCAGCTCGTCCCGGACCGAGACCCACTCCACGCCCGGCGGGGACGGCGGCGGGTGTCTGTCCATGGTGTAGACCCGGACCGAACCCCCGTGTTTCCCGAGGAGCCGGGCCAGCTCCATCAGGTGGAACTCAGGGGAGGGGGGCAGCCGGCCGGCATCGAACGCCAGCTCGAACCCATTTCCGGGCGGGAGCACCAGGAGGGCTTCCATGCCCTCCCGTTTCATCTCCTTCTCCCCACGCTCGCTCAGCCTGACGGGTTTGCACTCCAGACCGAAGCAGTGTTTCAGCCGGAGGGCCGCGGAGGGCTCGGTGCCGGCCTGGGGTTGGGCGTCTGACTCGCTCAGCTCGAAGCGTGAGGTCGTTTCGAGGATCCGCTGCAGCTTCTCGAACGTCATGACGGACGGGGTCCCCTGCTCGTTGTGCATGGCGCCGTGGCCTCGTTGCAAACGGACTGGATGGGGAAACGATAGGTGAAGCCCTCGCGGGCATCCAGGTTCCGCCGACGAACCGCGTGGACTCGCGGATTGTCGGGTAGGGTGCAGGGCCAGCCGTTTCGACTTGTCAGGAGGGGATATGCGAAAGCCGGTCTGGAGTGGTCTCGTTCTCTGTGCCCTGCTCGGATGTACGGGGCCGAAGTCCTCGACGGGAGCCGAGGAGTCTCAGCCTCCGCCCGCCACGACGGAGAGCCCCGCCGAAGCGCCTCCCCCGGGTGAGCCGAAAGCCCCCGCCGCCGCGGACTCCGCGCCCCGGGCGCTCCAGGTGACGGCGTCCCCGGCGCCCAAGGACGACATCATCCTCAAGAGCGTCGAGCTCCAGGGGGACACGCTGGTGGCGAGGGTGATGCACTCGGGCGGCTGCAAGCCGCACACGTACGAGCTGCTCTGGAGTGGCGGCTTCCAGAAGTCCGCGGCGGGCGAGCCCCAGGCGGAGCTGGTGCTGGCCCACGAGGCGAACGGGGATTCCTGCGAGGCGCTGCTCAACCGGACCGCGAGCTTCGACCTCGGCCCGTTGAAGCAGCGCTGGCGTGAGCAGAACAAGAGCGAGCACGGCGCGGTGGAGTTGCGCTTCGCCGGCTCGCAGCTCACCGGCCGTTACACGTTCTGAGCGGGACCGGCACGGGGCCAGTCCTCGCGTGAGCTCACGGCGTCGCGAGGTCCGGCGCCGGGGTGCTCTCCGGCGGCTTCGGGGCGATGGAAGGGAGATTCAGCTCCTCGGCGCGCGGCTGCAGCCCGGTGACGGCGGTGATGAGGCTCTCCATGCCGTTGAAGAAGCCGATGGCCTCCAGCGGCCGGTTGAGCCAGCCGGTGGTGATGCAGTAGTGGCTCGTGTGGGGCGCGGTGTGGTGCACGTCGTGATGCCCGCGGCCGAGGATGATGCCCCGCGCCTGCAGCCACGACACCAGGGGCGCGACGTGCTCCATGTGCGACCACTTGTGGAACTGGTTGGTCCCGAAGACGCCCAGGCACAGCATCAGCACGAAGGTGAGCGCGGCCGAGGCCCACGGCGCCTCCGGTCCCGAGGGCAGCAGCAGCGCGAGCGCCAGCACCGGCACGCTCACCAGGCAGTTGTGGCCGTTGGTGGCAACGAAGCCATGGCGGGTGATGTCGAGCGGATCCTCGTGGTGGACGCGGAAGGGGGTGACGAAGGTCTTCCCCAGCACCGGCGTGGTCCGGGAGAACCACGTGTCGAACAGCCAGTGCACCAGTCCGGACACGAAGTCGGCCGTCACGAAGCCCAGCACCGCGCTCAGCGCGATCATCACCCCTGTCTGCGCGCCGGCCGCCTGCACCACGCGGCGGGCCAGCAGGGCGCACAGGACGAAGAAGAGAACGACGCCGAGCTTTTCCTGCCACTGAGCGGGGCGGGCCTGGGTGGACGGGGCAACGGACATGCGGGGTTCCTGGGGTGGAGGCCAGGTCCCGGAGTGGGTCCTGCCTTGAGTGTTCACCAGCCTACACCATCAGTGGACCCACTGCCCCGCCGGCTGGCCGCTCGCAGAGGTCACGAGAGGGTGTCGTAGACCTTGGAGCTCCCATGAACGTACGCGTCGAGAAGAAGGGTTCCGTTACCACCGTCATCCTCCACCGGCCCGAGGTGCGCAACGCCGTGGATGGGCCCACGGCCGAGGCGCTCGCGGCGGCCTTCCGGGAGTTCGAGGCGGATGCCGAGGCCCGGGCCGGTGTCCTGTTCGGCGAGGGAGGCACCTTCTGCGCGGGCGCGGACCTGAAGGCCGTGGCCGAGGGCCGGCTGCCGCACCTGGCGCCGGAAGGAGATGGGCCGATGGGGCCCTCGCGGATGGTGCTGAGCAAGCCGGTCATCGCCGCCATGTCGGGCCACGCTGTCGCGGGAGGGCTGGAGCTGGCGCTCTGGTGCGACCTGCGCGTGGCCGAGGAGGACTCCGTGCTGGGCGTGTTCTGCCGCCGCTGGGGCGTGCCGCTCATCGACGGGGGAACGGTGCGGCTGCCCCGGTTGATTGGCCTGTCGCGCGCGATGGATCTCATCCTCACGGGCCGTCCGGTGCCGGCGCAGGAGGCGCTGAGCATGGGGCTCGTCAACCGCGTGGTGCCCCGGGGCGGTGCGCGCGAGGCCGCCGAGCAGCTGGCCCGGGAGATCGCCGCCTTCCCGCAGGCCTGCATGAACGCGGACCGGCGCTCGGCGTACGAACAGGCCGGGCTCCCGATGGAGCAGGCGCTGCTCCAGGAGTTCCAGCGGGGCGTGCGGATACTCGAGAAGGAGTCGCTGACGGGTGCGAAGCGCTTCGCGGATGGCGCCGGCCGGCACGGCTCGTTCGAGGAAAGTTGAAAACTGGTTCAGATTTCAGCCGTTTTTGACGCGCCGCGACTTGAGCAGGGACATCCAGTGAAAGTCTGTTCTCGCCGCGAGGCCGCTCCTCTACCCCCCGGCGGCCCCGGAGGCTTCATGTTCGGTCGAAGCACGCGTCGTCCGTCGTCGTTCACGCCAGCTCGTGGGATGCGCTTCGCGGCGCTCCTGCTCACCACCGCCGCGGGCTGTGGTCCGCTCGAGGGAGGCGCTCCCGAGGAGCAGGCCGCCTCCGACGTGGTGCAGGTGGAGAACGGGCTCACGCAAGTCACCGGTTTTGGCACCAACCCCGGCAACCTGCTGATGTTCCGGCACGTCCCGGCGAGCGTGCCGGCCGGCGCGCCGCTGGTGGTGGTGCTGCACGGCTGTACGCAGACGGCCGCGGCCATGGAGAACACCGGCTGGACGGCGGCGGCGAACGTCTACAAGTTCTACGTCGTCTACGCGCAGCAGCAGAGCAGCAACAACTCCACCAGCTGCTTCAACTGGTTCGAGCCGGGTGACATCGCGCGTGGCTCGGGTGAGGTGCTCTCCATCAAGCAGATGGTGGACGCCATGCGCTCCGCCTACTCCATCGACCCGGCGCGCGTGTTCGTCGCGGGCTTCTCGGGCGGTGGGTACATGGTGCCCGCCCTGCTCGCCACCTACCCGGACGTCTTCTCCGCGGGCGCCATCAACGCGGGCGGGCCCTACAAGTGCGCCACCTCGATGACCTCGGCCTTCTCCTGCATGAGCCCGGGCGTGGACAAGACGCCCGCCGCCTGGGGAGACCTCGTGCGCGGCGCCTACTCCAGCTACACCGGTGCCCGTCCCCGCGTCTCCATCTGGCACGGCACGAGCGACTTCACCGTGAAGAACTCCAACGCGACCGAGGCGATGGAGCAGTGGACCAACGTGCACGGCATCGACCAGACGGCGGACTTCACCGAGACGGTCGCCGGCTTCCCGCACAAGGAGTACCGCAACAGCGCGGGCACGACGCTCGTGGAGACCTATGACCTGACCGGCATGGGCCACGGGGTGGCCATCGACCCGCAGTACAGCTTCCCGGGCACCTCCACCGTGTGCGGCGCCACGGGCTCGTACCTGTCCGACGTGAACATCTGCGCCGTGTACTACCAGGCGAAGTTCTTCGGGCTCACGGGCGGTGGCGGCGGCGGCACGGGTGATACCACCCCGCCCACGGTGAACCTGACGGCGCCGGCCAACGGCGCCACGGTGAGCGGCACCGTCACCCTCACCGCGAGCGCCTCGGACGCGGTGGGCGTCACCCGGGTGGAATTCTACGTGGATGGCTCCCTGGCCGGCTCCGACAGCGCCTCCCCCTACGAGCTGGCCTGGAACAGCGCCAGCGTGGCCAACGGCTCCCACTCGCTCAGCGCCAGGGCCTACGACGCCGCGGGCAACTCGGCCACGGACGCGGACACGTCCGTCACGGTGAGCAACAGCGGTGGCACGGGCACGCCGGTGACGGTGAGCTTCACCAGCGTCGCCGCGGAGGATGGCTACATCAAGGCGAACGCGGATGGCAGCCTGCCCGCGATTGGTACGCTCATGGGCCTGGCGCTCGGGCGCGGCACGGACGGCAAGTACAACCGCTCCTTCCTCTCGTTCGACACCTCCGGCCTGCCGGACGGCGCCACCATCACCCGCGCCTACCTCACCGTCGGCTACTCGTCCGGCTCGGGTGACCCGTGGGCGAGCCCCGCTGGCAATACGCTCGTCATCGACGTGAAGACGGGCACCTTCAACGCGGCCGCCACCGAGACGGCCGACTGGGGCGCCGCCGCCAACGCGAGCGCCGTGGCCAGCATCCCGAGGTTCACTCTGGGTACGACGAACTCGGCGGACTTCTCCGGCGCCGGCCTGGCGGCCATCAACAAGACGGGGAAGACCCAGTTGAGGCTGGGTTTCACCCAGAATCAGGCGGCGACAGCCTACCTGTTCATCCAGGATGGGGCGAACGCCAGGCTCACCGTCGTCTACACGCCATAAGCGTGGGTTTCCCGGGGCGGGACGGCGCTCCGGGTGTTAGTGTGGCCCCACGGCCACGGGTATGATGCAAGGCCAGTTCGTATGCTCCCCCTCCCACCGGGGGGGGGCGCTTCGAGGCACTCCCACCTCGCGGGGCTGTCAGCCCGGTGGGTCGCCTGCCGTCCACGCCCCGCGCCATGCCGTACCGCAGGGCCCTACCCCATCTTCAGGGAGGGCGTAGGCCTGTAAACCCCTTTCGGAGGAAGAGCACATCATTCGCGAACAGAGAAGTCCCCGCGGCGGCAGCCGCGATCAGAGAACCAATCGCCGTATCCGCGCTCGCGAGGTCCGTGTCGTGGGATCCGATGGCGCCCAGCTTGGCGTCATGCCCCTCGAAGCGGCCCTGACGCTGGCTCGAAATGAAGGACTCGATCTCGTCGAGATCAGTCCCATGGCCCAGCCGCCTGTCTGCAAGGTGATGGACTATGGCAAGTTCAAGTACGAGGAGAAGAAGAAGGCCGCGGAGTCGAAGCGCGCCCAGGTCGTGGTCCAGCTCAAGGAAGTGAAGCTGCGCCCGAAGACCGAGGAGCACGACTACGAATTCAAGGTCCGCAACACGCGCCGCTTCATCGAGGAAGGCAACAAGGCCAAGGTCGTCATCCAGTTCCGGGGTCGAGAAATCACCCACAAGGAGCAGGGAACGGCCATCCTCAACGACGTGGCCGAGGACCTGAAGGATGTGGCGGTGGTGGAGATGCCGCCCCGCATGGAAGGGCGCCTGATGTTCATGATTCTCGCGCCCACGGCCAAGATCGCCCAGAAGGCCCGCGAGCTGGTGCGGCAGGCCGCCGCCGCCAGCAAGAAGTCCCCGCCTCCTCCGGCGCCCGGTGCCGGAAAGCCGGCTCCCGCCGCCGCCGCTGCCGCTGCCCCTGCCGCCGCCGAGGCGGACAAGGACTCCGGCGAGGGCGCACAGGAAGCCCCCAGTCCGGCGGCTCCGTAGGCGGAAGCTCCCGCACGCGGTGGACGCGCTCCACCGCGTGTGGCGCTACCCCTGGCCCGGGCCCTCGAAGCGCCTCGGGCCGCCGTGGAAGTGCTGGTCGAGGAAGGCCTCGGCCCGCTCCCGCGCGGCGCTCGTCTCGGACGAGAAGCCCCCCTCCTCACCCCAGGCGGCGAAGCGAGCGCGCTCCAACACCGAGGCGGGGTGGGGGTCCGTGCCGGGCGCGAGGCCGCGCTCCACGGCCGCGAGCAGGGCGTGCGCCTGCTCCACCACCTGGAGTGCTTCCTCGAATGGCACCGTCCCGCCAGCGAGTGCGTTGAACAGCCGGCAGGCGTAGCGGCGGCAGCCCTCCGGGCGCTCCGCGTAGATGGAGCACTGCCTCCCCTTCAGCGCCGTGCAGCCCTGGCGGAGGGCCGGCGCGCCATCCGCGAGCGCCACCACCTCGAGCCCGTTCCGCCGGGCGGCGCCGGCCTCGGCTGGCTGGAGCGGAACGTGGCTGAAGAGGTTGCCGTCGCAGCACAGGCCGCAGCGACGGCACAGCTCGGACAGGGGCAGGGTGCTCACGTCTACTTCACCAGCACCAGGTCCCTCGACTGGACGAGGTCCACCTCACCGGCGAAGTGAGCGAAGTCCTCGTACTGCTTCACGGGGACGCGGGCGCGCTCCAGGCGCAGCGTCTCGTCGATGGTGAGCGTGCGCCCCTCCTGCTTCTCCGTGCGCACCAGGCGTCCGAAGGGGCCGTCCACCTTCAACTGGGCCTGGGGATCCGACAGCCGGAAGCCCTGGGGCATCGTCAGCGTCACCACCGTGCGGCTCGTCTCCGTGTCGTCGATGTAGAGCGGCGTGGTGCGCGTGCTGAGCTGTACGTACTGGCGGCCCAGGCTCGTTGGCATGGTGACGGGCGGCAGCAACATCCTGTCCTTGTCCGCCCGGGCGAAGCCGGACGCCTTGAAGGCATAGCGCACCGTGAAGGGCGCCCCCACCTCCTCCGTGCGCTCCAGCTTCAGGTCCGTCAGCTCCGCCCCGCCGAAGTAGCGGGCCACCGCGCTCTGCAGCGCCTGGCGCCGGCGCTCGCCGGAAATGGCCTCGAAGGCCTCCGCCAACTGCGCCGCGTCGAAGCCCGTGTACTGCTCCTCGCCCTTGCCCGTCAGCTGGCCGTTCCCATCCACCTCCAGCGTCAGCTTCACCAGCTTGCCGGGCTGCTGCTTCGCGGGCGGCGTCTTCACCTTCTCCATCGGGCGGCCGGGCTCGGGCAGCAGGTACGCGTCCCGCTCGCCCATCGCCGACTCGGGCAGCTCGCCGAAGGGAGCGAAGCGCGTGGTGGTGTCCAGCCACACCGGCCCCTCACCCGGCACCTCCGCCCGCAGTGCCACGTACGGCAGCAGCGACTCCTCGGGGAAGAGGTACTCCGCCGGGTCCGCCGAGAAGGTGCGCACCGCCACGAGCCGCGTCGGAATCCCCAGCGACTCCAGCCCCGCCTTCAGCACCCACAGCCGGCTGCCCCGGTCCTGCGCGATCGAGCCCGCCGACGACTGCGTCAGCCCCGCGTCCCGGCCGGTGAAGCGCTTCATCACCGCCGCGTACAGCGCCTTCACCGCCTCCAGTCCACGCTTGTCTCCGGCCGTCTCGCGCGCGAACGCCTCCAGCTCCCAGTTGAGCGCACCCTTGTCCAGGAAGGCGTCCGAGTACACCGCCACCAGCTTGTCGTTGCCCGTGGTGCCCGCGCCCACCACCACGAAGGGCAGGTACTCCTTGCTCGACGGAGGGCCGTCCGGCTCGGGGATGAAGGGCGGCACGTTGCGGGCCTCGAAGGTGAAGAGCTCCTCGTCCCCCTTCACCACCGGCGGCGGCGCCTTCATGTTGTGCGCGTCCACCTTCATGCCCGTGCCCTTGGGCGCCACCACCGTGTACGTGGCGCGGTAGTCCGGCATGTCGGCCACGCGGAAGTAGAAGTCCGAGGCCTTGAAGCCCGGCTGTGCCGGCCCACGCGAGGACTCGGCCACCAGATACTCCACCTCCACGTAGTCCCCCACCTGCACACCCGGCAGGCTGATGGTGTCCTTGCCCGCGATGTTCTCCGGCTCCAGCACCGTGCCGTCCGCCTTGATGGTGCGCAGCGCCAGCACCTGCGCGCCCGAGGGCAGGTTCATCTCGGCGATCTCCTGCACGCCGCTCTGCTCCAGCGCCTTCTGGATGCCGTGGATGCGGGTGACCTGCGAGCCGTCCTGCCACACCTGCGTGGCCGCCGCGTCCAGCACGTACACCGCGGCGCTCTCCTGGGGGCCCGGGTTGGCCTCGTAGTCCTTGATGGCCTGCCGGCCGTCGATGGCGTGCGCCTGCAGGATCTCCTGCCCCGTCTTCGCGCGCACCACGGCGCGGCGCAGGGCCAGATTGCTCCCGTCCAGCAGCAGCGACTGCTCGCGCAGCGCCAGTGCCCCGGCCGCGTCTCCGGCCAGCTCCCGCACGTCCGCCAGCTTCTCCAGCACCCGCGGGTTGCGCGGCCAGAGCGCGGTCAGCGTCTTCAGCGTGGCCGTGGCCTCGTCGAAGCGGCGCAGCGCCACGTACGCGGCCGCCAGCGACATGCCCGTGGTGATGTCGCCCGGGTTGCGCACGAGCTGCTGCTGGTAGAGGGCGGCCGAGCGCTCAAGGTCTCCCCTCATCCGCGCGTGATCGGCGGCACGGGGGAGCGCGCCCGGGCACCCCACCAGCGAGCCCATCAGCTCGTCCGCGCGAGCCACCGCGTCGCGGCGCCGGGCCAGTCCGTAGCGCAGCCCCATCGCATCACACAGCCCCGGCTGGGCCTGGAGCGCCGCTTCCGCGCTCTCCTCGGCCGCGCTCTCCACCTCCAGGGCCATGGCCGCGCGTGCCTCCAGCAGGTACACGGGCCAGCCCGGCTGCTTCGCCGCGGCCCGCGCCGTCTTGATCGTCTCCATGGCCGCGGCGTACTGCCCGTCGTTGAGCGACAGCTCGGCGCGCAGCAGCAGCGCCATCACGTCGCCCGGGTCCTTCGCCAGCGCCGACTCCAGGTCCCTCGTCGAGCGCCCGCGCGACACCTTGGAGGGGATGCTCCGGTCCAGCGCGGCCAGCTCGGCGCGCAGCGAGAGCACGGCGGCCGTCTGGGCGGTCTTCTGCAGGCGCGTCATCAGCCGCCACGCCCCGTCCGAGTCCCGGCCCATTCCGTCGCGTATCGCGGCGAAGTCCGCCAGCAGCGGGCCCGCCTCACCGGCGAGCGCGGCGGCCAGGTCCTCGGCGCGCGGGTACACCAGCTCCGCCTTCGCCTCCCGGGGCGCCGAGCCCCACGAGGAGGGCGCGGGCCCGCTGGCCGGGCTGTAGCGGATGTTCGACGGGCTCCCGTCCGCGCGCGCCAGGGCGAAGGACACGTTGGCTCCGCGCTGCTGGTCCTTCAGCAGCTTGATGAGGATGCGGTGCCGGCCCGCCGCGAGCTGCACGGGACGCGCGGCCACGGTGGACGCGGCGCGGGTGAAGTCGCGGCGCTCCAGCAGGGGCGCTCCATCCACCATCACCTTGAAGGAGGAGGCGGAGACGGCGCGCACCACGTAGACCCCGGCCTCGGGCACCTCCGCGTCCACGGCCATGAGGTAGATGTCGCCGCTGCCCGGCTCGCCCGCCACGTCCAGGCGGCTGTCCGGGGCGCGCAGGGTGCGCGGCACGAGCTGGCCAAAGGGGCCGGTGAAGGGGCCCGCCAGGGAGCCGTCCTTCTCCGGCGGGGTGGTCTCGTCGAAGGCGAGCAGGTGCCAGGGGGAGAAGGGCCCCAACAGGGTGGCCGTGTCCACCGAGCCCATGTCCTTGAGGGCGCGGGCCTGGGCGGCCCGGTCATCCCTCAGGCCGAGGATGGCCACCTGGCTGGCGCGCAGCAGTTGAGCGGCCTCGCCCGAGGCGCCGGCATCGAGCGCGGCCTGGATGCCCGTGAGGATGACGTCATCCAGCGCGGGGGAGGAGCCCACCAGGTCCAGCACGTAGCGGGCGGAGGGCACCGCGAGCGGATGGCGGGGCGCGCGGGTGGTGACGGCCAGTGCCGCATCGAGCGCGCGGCGCGGGTTGGCGGCGCGGCGCGCGAGCAGGTGCTGGCCGTAGAGGGCGTAGGGGTCGGCCGGATCCTTGGCGCCCGCCTCGTCGAAGCGGGCCTGGGCCATGGCCGGGTCTCCCGTCATCAACCACGCATGGAAGCCGGCGAGCGCGAGCGTGCGCGCCTCGGTGGTGCCCTTCTTCGCCGCGTTGGCGGCATTTTCGAGCACCTCGGTGGGCGAGGTGGAGTGGGCACAACCGGCCAGGGAGAGGCCGGCGACGAGCAGCAGCACGGAGAAACGGGGAGTGGGCGTGCGCATGGAGCGCACAGGGATAATTCAATCCCCCGGGTGAGGCCACATCCACGTGTAGCGGTTGGCCTCTCTCCTGCTCACTTCGAACGTTTGCCCTTGGGCGCGGGGGCGGGCTTGGCCGGAGTCCGCTTGACGGGCGCCGGAGTCACGGTCCGTGTCTCCACCCGGGCGGGCGCCGACGCCTGGACCACACCGGCGGGCTTGGGCGGCACCGGCTTGACCTGGTAGCTGAACTTCTCGACCTGGCATGCGCCTTCGATGCAGCCGAGGGCGGGGACGGGTGATCTGCCGAAACGCAGCTCCTGCCAGTTCATTCCCAGCTGGAGCGGTTCGAAGATGGGACGCTTGTCTCCCTTGCTACCCACCGAGGCGATCAGGGCCCCTTCTTCGTCCACCACCAACTCGAGCTCCACCGGACCCTCGGGAGAGTCGGGCCCCAACATGGTGCCCTGCTTCTCTCCCAGGTTCCACTCGAGCCGGAGGGGAGCACCGGACCCGCTATACACCAGGGCGATATACCGCGTCGGAGTCTGCTCGTTCTTCACCAGCATCAGCGCGACCTGCGCATCCGGCAGGGGGGCGTCGAGCACCACCTGTGCGAGCGTCTCGAAGAGACTGGGAGCGTTGTACTGGGCGTTCACCTGGGCCACGAGGCGGGCGGTGTCGCCCCTCATCCCGGGCACGTCCACCCGCACGAGTCCCTCGCGCGATTGACCTTCCACTGCTGGGAAGACGAGCTTCTTGTCCTCGAAGGAGAGCGGGCGGCCCGACACCAGGAGGGAGGGCTTGTCGTTCCCGTCACCCAGGGTCACCTTGCGTGGCTCGCCCTCCACTGCCGTCAACCGTCCCGGGGGTTCCTGCGCCGAGGGAGTTCCGAGATCCCCGGTGAGCGCCTCGCCCGGCGTCCTGGGCACGCGCTTGTTCGTGACGTGCCAGTACCTGACGCCCCACATGCCCAGCGCGGACAGCACCAGCAGCGTGGCCACACCCTGGAGCGTGACGCGCACCGCCTTCTTGAGGGCCCGGTTCAGGCGCTGCATCCGGTTGAGCTTCGCCGGCCGCATGGTGGTGTAGTGCGGGGCGAGCGGCTCCAGGTCCCGGATGAGGTCGGTGACGGTCGCGTAACGCTCCGAGGGCTGCTGCTTGAGGCAGCGCTCGATGATGCCGTCCAGCCGTGAGTCCAGCTTCGGCTTGCGGCGCGAGGGGGGCTCGAAGCTGCCCGCGGGCAGCTCGCCCACCAGCATCTCGTAGAGGATGAGGCCCAGCGCGAAGATGTCCGCGCGCCCGTCCGCGTTCTTGGCGTCCACCCGCTGCTCGGGCGCCATATAGGACAGCGTCCCCATGGCCATATGGGTGCCGGTGAGGGCGAAGCGCGTGCTGGTGTCCTCGAGGAACGAGGCCAGCCCGAAGTCCGTCACCTTGGGAAGGTCACCGGCCTGCTCGTCGAAGAGGATGTTCTCCGGCTTCAGGTCCCGGTGGATGACGTTGCGGTTGTGCGCGTACTCGATGGCCCGGCAGATCTGCAGCATCACCCGCAGCGTTTCCTGCGGATCCTCCTGGGGCGCGCGCATCCGCTCGCGCAGCGAGGGCCCGTCCACGAACTCCATCACCAGGAAGTACGTCGACGGGGTGCTGCCCTTGTCGACGATGGAGACGATGTTGGGGTGGTGCAGGGTGGCGAGCGCCGCGGCCTCCTTCTGGAAGCGGGCGACGAAGCTCTCCTCCTGGGCGAGCTGCTGGTTGAGCAGCTTGACGGCGACGGTGCGGTTCAAGGACAGCTGGGTGGCCTTGTGCACCTCTCCCATGCCGCCGGCGCCGACGAGGCTCTCCAAGCGGTAGCCAGGGATGAGATCCGGCGCGTGCGTCCGGCTGATGGCGGTCGAAGTAGCGTCGAGCGAGGGCATGGAGGGCTTGGGAAGACGGCTCGCAGGGTAGCAGAACCTTCCGCTTCCGGGCGTACACGATGATCCAGGACGCTACAGGCGCTCGCGTATGAACTGGCTGCCGTTTTCCACCTACACCGCACCGCCTGCACTCGCGGGGGCGGGTGGGGTGGCGATGCGTGTGGGACTGGCTGCGTCGAAGTGACCGGCGGCGCGCTCCTCGCAGTTGTCGCAGTGCTCGCACTCCGCGTGTTCCGGCTCTCCGAAGTATTCGCCGAGCAGACGCCAGCGGCACCCGGTGGTCTGCCCGTAGCGCATCATCTGCTGGAGGCGCTGGCGATCACTCTGGTGGCGTGTCTCGTAGGCGGTGAGGTAGCCGGCGAGCTCCTCGGGGGTGTCGAAGTCGCGCAGCTGCTTCAACCCGCGGGAGCCGCGCTCGAGGATGCCGGCGCCGGCGAGCTGTGCCACCAACACCTTCACCCGGTTGGCCGGCAGGCCCGAGGCCTCCGTGAGCACTTTGAGGGATACGGGCTTGCCCTGACGGTGGGCCCACAGCTCGCGCAGCACCGAGTAGAGCGCCTGGGACTCCTCGCGCCGGGGGTACTTGCCCCCGAGGAATGAGCTCGTGCTCGCCGCGGCGGACCGCCCGCGCCACCTGGTCCGCCTCGCGCGCGGTGAGCGTGGAGTCCAGCTTCGCCACGTGCACCGCGGCCTCGGAGAGCTTTTCGTGCTGGTCCTGCATGAGCGCCAGCAGCGGCGAGACGACCACGGTCGTCTTGGGCAGCAGCAGGGCGGGGAGCTGGAAGGTCAGCGACTTGCCCGCGCCGGTGGGCATCACCCCCAGCACGTCCTCGCCCTCCAGCAGCGCCTCGATGATCTCCTGCTGGCCGGGCCGGAGCTCCCGCACCCCGAAGTGTTCCCGGGCTTCTGCCATGAGCTTCTTCCAGCTCGGCCGGGGGTGACCGTGATTCGCTTCTGCCGCGTCCCTGTCTCTGGAGGTGCCCATGGCGTCCCTCAAGGTAGGGGGCCGGGTTCACCCTCGGGAGCCAGCCTGGACCCTGGACCAACGAGGTCCGTCCGGGGGACGGCCGAGCACGCGGCTCGGGGTTTTCGCGGGTTACGGCACCGGGGGACCACTCACCGGAGCGGAGGGGCTCGCCTGCCCGCCCGCCCGGAAGCTCCGGAGACCTTCGGTGTACAGCGCGCGGTAGGCCTCCAGCGTCAATCCGCCCACCCGGACGCCGAACGTGTCCTCGTGTCCCGCGAGCCTGCGGGTGACGCGGGCGTTGACCTCATTGCCGTAGTGGCGCCCGTCGTAGGTGTTGTCGGTCCGCGCGGTGACGTCCGAGGGCACGGCGAAGTCGTAGACCTCGTCGAGCACGGACGTGAGCGCGTGCAGGCCGCGCAGGTAGTCCGGCAGCATGCCCGCGCGCTCCAGCTCGGCCACGTGCCACGCGGACAGCGGCGGCATCCACCCGATGACGCGGGCCTCGGGGAAGAGGGCTCGCAGCTCACCGAAGCGCGCCACCCGGGCCGGGTCCAGCACCCGCGGCGGGAGCCACACGCCCTCGGGGTCGAAGGTGCCGGCGTCGGGGCGGATCACCACCTCGAAACGCTCGTCGTAGAACTTGGGGTAGGGCGACTGGTCCAGCACCGCCAGCACCGACCAGAGGAGCGCGTCCAGGGACAGGTAGCTCTTCCAGCGTGGCGGGGGTGCCTCGCTCCGGGCGACGAAGTCCGGCACGTCCACCTGCGCGTCCACGCGGGGGTCGAAGTTCACGAAGTCTGTCCCCACGATGACGAGCGACGGCCTCGCCCCATGCGCGCGCAGCCATCGGGCATAGGCGAGGAACTCGCCCACCACGCCCGCGCTGAACGCGAGGTTGAGGCAGCGGTGCGGCGCCAGCAGCGAGGGGCGCACGATGGTGGAGGTGGAGCTGCCCAGGATGAGGCAGTCGTAGCGGGTGGGGTCCTGGAGGAAGAGGTTGGCCTTGGAGACGCGCTCGTTGAATTCGTAGTTGCGCCCCGTGAGGCGGTTGCCCTGGCCGTACCAGAGCGGATCCACGAGCAGGTTGAGCGCGAGCGCTCCCAGCACGAGCACCGCCGTGGCCACCGCCCAATGCTTGAGGTACCTGTCCATGCTCACGGGCGCATCCGAGGGGGGAGAGCATCGCCGCTTCGGGACGCAGACGGAAGGAGCGGAAGGGCCCCTGCCACCTTGCCTGCCCGGCATCCTGGCTGGGACTGTCCCTCGGGCCAGGGCCGCCCGCCAGGACAGAAAGCCACACAGGTACCAACGTTCTCCCAGGGCCGTCGAGCGGGAGAGCACCCATGAGAAGCGTCGCCGATATGATGGAGGCCGGCTCGGAGCTCATCTTCGAGCGCTGGTTGGAGCGGGTCCAACGGGACCATGCACCCGGTGAGCTCTCCAGGCCGGAGCTGGCGGACCACATTCCGGACTTCATGCGGGAGGTGGTGGCCGCCCTGCGCCGGGAGGAGGAAGGGCAGTCCCCCAAGACGCACCGGGTGGGCCCCCTGGGCTGGGAGCACGGCGAGCAGCGCTTTCGCGTCGGCTTCGATCTGCCCAGCATGGTGCGCGAGTACGGCACCCTGCACGACTGCATCCACGAGTTCGTGGAGGAGCAGGGACAGGCGCTCATCCGCGTGGAGGAGGTGAGGGTGCTCGTGCAGTGCTTCAACCGGGCCATCTCGGAGGCCGTCGTGCATTACACACGCATCCGCGAGCGGCAGCTCCTGGGGGAGGAGCCGGCTCCTCCTCCGGGCTAAGCCATCGGAACAAAGTCCTTTCAGGGGTGGGTGAGTCCGCCTGCCGGGCGCGCTCTTCACGAACTTGTCCAACTGTTGGACAAGTCTGGCGAGACCGGGCCCGGAGGGGTCCCTCCTGCTTTCGAGCTGAGGACAGACCCCTGAACGGACTGACTTCGGCTGGCTTAGAAGTTGTAATAGATGAACTCGCTCACCTCGCTGAGGCGGAGGATGGCCACGGCGGCCATCGCGGCGCAGGCGAGCACCTGGCCCGGCGTGGGCTGCCAGCCCCAGCGTGACGCCGGGAATGCCTGGGGCGTGTCGTCCACCAGCGCGGGGTTGTGCGGCCCCATCCAGCGGTGCAGGCCTCCGGAGATGAACACCACCGGGAGCGCCGCGAGCAGCACGCCCGTCTTCGTCGCCGCCCGGAAGAAGCCGGAGAGGTCGTCGTTCCACACCGCGCGGAAGGCGAGCCCCGTCTTCGCGCCGTCCGCCAGGCCCGCCATGCCCCGGAGCACCCCGAGCGCACCCTCGAGCGTCTCGGCGCGGAAGAAGACCCAGGCCACCACCACGGCCACATAGGTGGCGGCGATGGCCAGGGGCCGTGTCCACCGGCCCTCCTGTCCGAGCGGCGCCAGTCCCCACCGCTCGCGCAGCGCGGTCCACATGTGCGTGACGACGAGCAGGGCCCCATGCATCCCGCCCCAGAGGATGAAGTTCCACCCGGCGCCGTGCCACAGCCCGCCGAGCAGCATGGTGAGCATCAGGTTGACGTAGCGGCGGACGCGGCCCTTCCGGTTGCCGCCCAGCGCCACGTAGAGGTAGTCGCGCAGGAAGCGCGAGAGCGAGATGTGCCAGCGGCGCCAGAACTCGACGATGCTCGCCGAGCGGTAGGGCGTGTCGAAATTGAGCGGCAGGCGGATGTTGAACATCCACGCCAGCCCGATGGCCATGTCCGAGTAGCCGGAGAAGTCGAAGTAGAGCTGCAGCGAGAAGGCGATGGCGCCCACCCACCCATCCACGAGGCCCACCGGCACGCCCTGGGCGGCGGCGGCGAAGACGGGGTTGGCGAACTGCGCGACGACATCCGCCACGGCCACCTTCTTGAACAGGCCGCGGAAGAAGCAGGTGAGGCCCACGGTGAGACGCTCGGAGCGCAGGCGCGCCACGTCCGGCTCGGCGAACTGCGGGAGCATCTCCCGGTGGTTCACCAGGGGCCCGGCGATCTCATGCGGGAAGAAGGTGACGAAGAGGCCGTAGCGCAGGACGCTCGGCTCGCGGTGGCCGGTGCGGTAGCAGTCGACGAGGTAGGCCACCTGCTGGAAGGTATAGAAGGAGATGGCCAGCGGCAGCCGGGGCGGCACGTAGTCCCAGTGCGTCCCGAGCAGCGCCTGGAGGTTCTCCACGAGGAAGCCCGAGTACTTGAAGTACGCGAGCAGCCCGAGGTCGATGACGAGTCCCGCGATGAGGAGCCGGCGGGCGCGCTGCTTGTCCACGGAGGCGAGCGAGGCGATGCGGGCGCCGAGCAGGTAGTCGAAGGACAGCGAGGCGACGAGCAGCAGCACGTAGCCGGCGGACCACCAGCCGTAGAAGACGAGGGAGGCGGCGAGGAGGGAGAAAAGGGCCTCGCGCGTGCGTCCGCGGTGCCCCAGCCCGAAGTAGACGAGGAGGGCCGCGGGCAGGAAGACGAAGAGGAAGACGTGCGAGTTGAAGAGCATCCGCGAGCCGGAGAGCGCCGGTGGCCCACAGGTTACCAAATCTCCCCTCGCCCTCCGGGAGAGGGTCGGGGTGAGGGTGCCTGTCCCCCTGCTTCGACCCGTGGCCCGGAGCCCCGGAAACGGCGAGGGCGCCCCCCACGAAGGGAAGCGCCCTCATTGGTGCATCGAGACGAAGCGGAAGGACTACTTGGTCTCGGCGGCCGTCTTGGTGGCCTTCTTGCCGGCCTTCTTGGCCTCGGGCTTGGCCTCGGCCTTGGCGGCCTCCGGCTTGGCCTCGGCCTTGGCCTCGGCGGCCGGAGCCTCGGCGGGGGCCGCGGCAGGAGCAGCGGCGGGGGCGGCGGCGGCGGCCGGAGCGGCCTCGGCCTTCGCGGGCTCAGAGGCAAACGCGGACATGGAGGCGGTCAGGGCGATGGCGGCGATGATGTTCTTCATGTGGATTCTCCGAGCAGCAACGAAACGTCGCGGCATTGCGGCGTTGCGTGACGGATACTGAGCACTCGCCGTGCCAGGGACCCTCCCGAGGGAAGGCTTCGCGGAGCTGCGGAGATTCTCCCCATTCCGCCTGCCCGGCCTGGGGGCACCCTCCCCAGAAAGCGCTGGAGGTCTTTGACGACACGTCGCGTCTTGGGGATGCTGTTGATGTCAGCCGGAGACAGTACAGCCCGGTCTAGCCCGGATGCGCATGCCGCGTGTCCGGAGGACGGGAGCCAAGGCATGCGGTACCTCTTCATCGCATTGGCAGCGAGCGGGTTGGGAGTGGGATGTGCGACCCCCCGGGTATCCTCTGAGCCCCAGATGTCGGTGGAAGTGGCGCGGTGGCAGGGGCGGTATCAGGAAGAGCGTGAACGTGCGGAAGCACTCGCCATGAGGCTCGCGCAAGCCGAGAGTGCGCTCGAGGCGGCGGCCCAGGAGCGGGCGGAGACGGCACAGCTCACCCAGTTGTTGGAGGACGAGCTGGGCCGGGCGGCGGCGGTGAGGCACTCATTGGTGGAGTACAACGCGCAGCTGGTGTCGCGGCAGCGGGAGATGACGGCGTTGCAGGAGGAGCTGGAGGACGTGTGGTACCAGGCGGCGCTTTCCCGGGCCCGGCGGCGCAGCCAGCCCCAGCCCACGCAGGAGCCCTCGCAGGCGCCGGCTGCTCCGCCGATGCCCGCCGGTAGTCCGTGAGCGAACGTGCCTCCATTCGTGGCTACCGCGCCGGCTTCCTGTTCGCGGTGATGCTGTTGTCGGCGGTGGCCGGCTTCACGCTGTGGACGGAGGTGCGCACCGGCCGTCAGGTGGCGGAACGCGTCCAGGAGGCGCTCGATCGGGCCGGGCTGATCGGCCGCATCCGGGTGGACGCGCTCTCGTTGGAGTCCGCCATCGAGGCTCACATCCGCGCCACAGATGATCCCCAGCGCGAGGCCGCCGACGAGGTGATGGAGGACATCCTCGCCGACATCCGCCAGGCCACGCAGGAGTACACGCGGGAGCTGCCCCACGGCGGCACGCTGGTGGTGTGGCAGCGCTTCAACATGGCGTGTACCCGGCTGGCCGAGCAGGTGCGCGCCGCGGCGGTCTTCTCCCATCGCCAGGAGGCGGAGCAGGCGCGGCACCACCTGGTGGAGCAGGTGCGCCCGCTGGCCGAGGAGATCGACGGTCTGGCGGGGCAGCTCGCGCGGGAGAACGCGGACGAGGCCCGGCTGCTGTTGGAGCACCTGGCTTCCTTGCGCGTGCGCAACCTCGCGTTCGGCGGTGGGGTGACGTTGCTGGCGGTGCTGGTGTCGCTCGGGGTGGGCTGGCGCATCACCTCGGTGCTGAAGCGCCAGGAGGCCACCATCCAGGCGCAGATGGAGGAGCTGGACCGGCGCAACCAGGAGCTGGATGCCTTCACCCGGCGCGTGGCGCATGACCTGATGGGGCCGCTGTCGCCACTGAAGGGGTACCTCACGCTGCTGCGCCGCTCGGGGGCGGTGAAGGACGCGCAGGCGCTGGAGCTGGTGTCGCTCTCCGAGTCCAGCGCGGTGCGCATGGGCGAGCTCATCGAGGCGCTGCTGCGCTTCTGCCGCGCGGGCACCCGGGGCGAGCCCGCGGTGGGCGAGCTGGACACGGCCGTGAGCACGCTGCTGCTGGAGGTGAGCCAGACGGCCGCCGCGCAGCGCGTGGCGCTGGAGCGCTCGCTGGAGTCCGGGGTGAAGGTGTCCTGCCCCTCGCAGTTGTTGCAGCTCATCGCGCAGAACCTGCTGTCCAACGCGGTGAAGTACACGGCGGGCCGGCCCGAGGCACATGTCTCCGTGAAGGTGGTGCGCGAGGGCGGCGAGGCGGTGCTGGAGGTGGCCGACAACGGCGCCGGCATGAGCCCGGAGACGCAGGCGAAGCTCTTCCAGCCCTTCTTCCGGGGTCCGGAGACCCGGGGGATTCCCGGGCACGGGCTCGGCCTGGCCACCACGAAGCGGCTGGTGGAGGCCCATGGAGGTGTGTTGCTGGTGCGCTCGGAATTGGGTAGGGGCACCCGGGTGACGGTCCGCTTCCCCCTCGCGGCCGAGGCTGCCCCCCCTGTTCGCGGAGTCGGTACATGAGTCCCGCCCGTATCCTCGTCGTCGATGATGATCCCCACGCGAGGGATCTGCTCAAGCGCCTGCTCGGCATGCTCGGCGAGGTGTCCCAGGCCTCGCACCCGAAGGAGGCCAGTACGCGGCTCGCGGAGGAGGGGCCGTTCGACCTGGTGCTCACCGACATGGCCATGCCCAACGCGGGGGATGGGCTCACGGTGTTGAACGAGGTGCGTGCGCAGATGCCGGACACGCCCGTCATCGTGGTGACGGCCTTCGGCAACATCGAGGGCGCGCTGGACAGCATCCAGCAGGGCGCCTTCGACTACCTGGCCAAGCCCTTCGACGTGGACGCCATCGTCCGCGTGGCGAAGCGCGCGCTGGAGCAGAAGCGGCTGGTGGAGGAGAACCGCTCACTGCGCAAGCAGGTGGAGCGCGGCTCCATGGTGGGGCGCAGCCCGGCGCTGCTCGAGGTGTACAAGCAGGTGGCCCGGGCGGCGGCCACGTCGGTGCCGGTGCTGATTACCGGCGAGACGGGCACGGGCAAGGAGATGGTGGCCCGGGCGCTGCACCGGCGCTCGCCGCGCTCCAATGGGGCCTTCATCCCCGTGGACTGTGGCGCCATCGCCGAGTCCCTCATGGAGAGCGAGCTGTTCGGCCATGCGAGAGGCTCGTTCACCGGGGCTTCGGGGGCCCGGCGGGGTCTGTTCGAGGAGGCGCATGGCGGCACGTTGTTCCTCGACGAGATTGGCGATGTGGGGCCCAAGGTGCAGGCGCAGTTGTTGCGCGCGCTGCAGGAGGGGGAGATCCGCCGCGTCGGCGAGAGCGCGCCGGTGAAGGTGGACGTCCGCGTGGTGGCCGCGACGAACAAGGATTTGAAGGAGCGCGTGGCCGAGGGCCTGTTCCGCGAGGATCTGTTGTACCGGTTGGACGTGGTGCACCTGCACCTGCCGCCCCTGCGCGAGCGGCGGGAGGACATTCCCTCCCTGGTGGAGCACTTCGCGGCGCTGCATGCCCGGGGAGGCGCGGCGCCCGTGGTCACGGCCGAGGTGATGACGCGGCTCACCGCGTACGACTGGCCCGGCAACGTGCGGCAGTTGGAGAACGTGGTGGCCCGGGCGCTCGCGCTCAACGTCACGGGGGTGTTGGGGCCGCAGGATTTCCCCGAGCCCATTGGGGATGCGCCGAAGAAGCTCAGTGGCCTGGCCGGGGACATGCCCAGCCTGGCGGAGCTGTCACGGCGGTACGCGGCCCATGTGCTCCAGCATGTCGGGGGCAACAAGAGCGAGGCGGCGCGGTTGCTCGGCGTGGACCGCAAGACGCTCTACAAGCTGCTCGAGGCCCAGGAGCCCGCGGAGTAGGGCGCTCAGGACGGAGCGGGGACGGGGGTGAGCGGCAGCTCGACCGTGAAGGTCGCGCCCTGGCCCGGTGCGCTGCTCACCGAGATCCGCCCCCCGAGTGCCCGTACCACCTCGCGTGAGAGCCACAGGCCGAGCCCGAAGCCGCCATAGTTGTCCTCGGACACCGCCCGCTCGAAGCGCTCGAAGATGCGGGCCTGGTCCTCGGGGGCGATGCCCATGCCCTCGTCGCGCACCACCAGCCGAGCGGCCCCTCCTTCCCGTGTCACGGAGAGGTGGATGGGCTTGCCAGGGCCGTACTTGATGGCATTGGACAGCAGGTTGTCGATGACCTGCTCCAGGCGCAGCGCGTCCCAGAACCCCACGAGCGGCTCCGCGAGTACCTCCAGCACGAGCTCGCACCGCACCCGTTGCAGCTCCTCCTTCCACCGGTCCGCCGCCTCCCGGACGAGCGCCGGCAGATCCACCTCGCCCAGGCGGAGTGGAGGCATGCGCTGGGAGAGACGCGAGACATCGAACAGGTCCTCGACCAACCGGGCCAGCCGCTGCAACCGGGCGTTGGCCATCTCCAGCTTCGCTACCCATGGCTCCATTCCCGCGGCGCGGGCCGGCTGGCGCAGGGCGTTGAGCAGGCTCTGCATGTACAGCCGCATCGGAGTGAAGGGAGTCCGCAGCTCATGTGAGGCCACGGCGAGGAACTCGTCGCGTTTGCGCAGGGCGGCCTGGGCTTGCTGGTAGAGCCGTTGCCGCTCCTCGGACAGGGCGAGCACCTCGGCGAAGCCCTGGGCATTCTCCAGCGCGGCCCCGGCCAGGGTGGCGATGAACTCGGCGATGCGCGCTTCCTCCGCTCCGAAGGCCCCGGCCAGCCCATGGCTCGTGACGCAGAAGCAGGCCACCACCTGGCCTCGCGCGAGGATGGGGGCGCACAAGGCCGAGCGCATGCCTGGAGTGCCCAGTGCCTCGAGCTCCTCCTCCGAGGGCACCCAGGGTCGCTCACCCTCGAGTGCGCGCAGGATGACCGCGCGGAGCGTGCCACCCACGCTCTCGGGGACGGTGTGCTCTTGGGTGAGCTCGATGAGCTCGTCATGCTCGCCGCGCAGCAGCCCCTGTACCGCCTCTCGGACCGCGGCGAACACGGCCTCCCGCGTGAGGGCGGAGGCGATGCGATGCCCCGCCTCCAGGATGCGCGGGAAGCGGTCCACCAGGGACAGGCTCACCCGGGCCTCGGGTGAGTGCGCCGGCTCCCGCGCTCCACGCATGGACCGCAGGGCCTCTTCGCCAGCTGCGGCGTCCTTCGAGGCACCCGGCCACCCCAGGGCGGTGCCCACCTCGGCCCGCGCCAGCAGCGTCAGGGCGCGCTCGTGGCCCATGCCCAGGCGCTCGGCGGCGGCCAGGCTCTTGTCGAGGTACCTGCGCGCCCGGGTGTGATGCTGCTCCAGTGCCGCGATGCGGCCCAGCTCACGGAAGATGTGGGGGCGGTGGGCCCGGGCTCCACCCGGGAAGCGAAGCCCCTGCCGGGCGGCGGCTCTGGCCTGGCGCAGGAGCGCGGCGCGGCGGGTGGAGGCATAGGGGGACAGCTGGAGGGCTTGCTCCCGAAGGGCCGTCATGAGCGAGGGATGGAAGGCGAAGAGGAGGGGTGGGGCCTTCGAGCGCATGAGGGGTCCCACCATCCCGAGGGCCTGGGTGAATGCCCTCGCGGCCTGGGTGGCCTCACCCGCCGCGAGGAGCCGGACCCCCTCGGCCTGGAGCAGCATGCTCTGGGACACCTCGTCGGTGTGCGTTGCGCGAGTGAGCTCCGCCTCCAACCTTTCTCGCGGGAGGTGTCCTTCGGAGGCATACGCCTGGACCAACAGGCCCGTGGCGAGGGAGAGCCGGTGATCGAGCTCCACGGCGAGGCCCTGCAGACGATTCGCCTCCTCGAGGGCCGCGGAGGGTTTCCCCAGGGCCTGAAGCGCGGTGGCGAGGTTGGAACGCACGAACAGGAGCATGGCCGTGGCTCCTGTTTGCCGGAGCAGACGCTCCGCTTCACGGCCGGACTCGACGCACTCCTCGAAGCGCGCGGCGCTGAAGAGCGTGTAATGGTACATGGCCAGTGTGGACCCCTGGTCGAACACGTTGCCCAGGGATCGGTACAGCCGCAGTGCCTCCTGGATGTACTTCCGCTCACGTCTCAGGGCGGAGGCGCGCAGGAACCCGGGCACATACGGGAAGAGCAGCGCGAACAAGGAACCATGGCAGGCATAGGCCGTCGCCAGGATGGGCGTGGGGGCATGCCGCTCGGCGATGTTCAATCCGCGCAGGTGTGAGTAGAGGGTGGTGAGCAACCATCCCCCTTGGATCCACGACTCGGTGGAGAGCTGGATGTAGAGGTGCGCGGCCAACCGTGTCTCGCCTTCCAGGGGCGGCCCTCCTGCCCTGGGGGCGCGCAGCACGCGCAGGAGCCACTCCCAGAGCAGGTACAGAAGGAGGGCGAAGCGGTTCCGGGGCAGGCTCTGGCCGAGTTGGTGGAGCGCTCCGCGATAGGCCCTGACGGCCTCCGTGAAGCGCTTGTCCTGCGAGGCAACCTCCCCGCGGTGTCCTTGGAGTCGAGCATGGTCCAGACGGCTCGTGGCCAGGGCCTGGGCCCGCGCGAAGCACTGGTCCGCTTCCTCAGCCTTCAACCGGATGAGGAGGACCTCGCCCAGTTCCTCCAGGATGGCCAGGCGGGTGGCGTCGTCTTCCTCCTCCGCCCCGCGCTCGGCGAGACGATAGTTGAGCTCGGCGATCTCCAGGGCATGCCGGTTCCGGCCTTCCCGGGCCGCCTCGAGGGCATGGGGCCAGGCTCGATGGAACTCTCCCGCCGCCTCGAAGTGATAGGCCAGCTTGCAGTATTGCTCCGGGGCGCGGCGCTCCCACTCCAGCGCGGCCGCATGGTGCAGTGCACGGGCCTCATCGGCGGGGAGTCGCTCCAGCAGCGCCTCCCGCAGCCGGTCATGCGAGAAGACCCAGCGGTCCGAGGACGGCCCGGGCCAGAGGAGATGCCGTTGCCGGGCCTCTTCCAGCGCGGCGAGGGCCTCTCGTGGCTCCTGCCGTGCCAGTGTCGCCGCCACGTCCGCCGGGAACTCCCTGCCGAGGATCGCACCAGCGGCCATCAGGCGTTGGGCCGGCTCGGGCAGGAGCGCGAGCCGGCGCAGGAGGAAGGTGGTGGCCTGGCGTGAGGAGCGGACCTCGGCCAGCCGTTGTGGCTCCACCCGCCACCCGGAGGGCCCGGGCACGAGGGCCCCGCTCTCGACGAGTCCTCGCACCACGGAGGAGGCCATGAAGGGGTTGCCCTCGGAGAGCCGCACCACGGTGTCCAGCGCCTCCTCGGGGAGCCTTCCCGCCATGGACTCCGCGAGCCGGCGGAGCTCCGGCGCCGGGAAGGGTGACACGGTGATGCGGAGGGCCGGTTCCAGGCGCCGGAGCGGGTGTCCCTCGGGGACTTCCTCCGTCCGGAATGCGGCCACCACCGCGACGAACCGCGGGTCTCGTGGCTCCTCCACGGAGGGCCTCACCCAGGCGGCGAGCAGCTCGAGAGTCAACTCGTCAGCCCACTGGCAGTCATCCAGCAGCACGACGGTGGGGCTTCCACTGTTCCCCAGCGCCTCGAGCAGCGCCCTCAGCGCCCGCCCCGTCCGGTGCACTCCCATCTCCTCATGTCCCAACCTCACGGGGTCCGGGTGCCCCAACGGCCCGGCGAGCTGGGGGATTGCCTCACAGACGGCCTCGAGTTGAGCTCCCAGGCGGGTGCGCAACTCCTCCGCCAGGGACGGGCTCTCCTCGAGTGCCGACAGCAGTTCCTCGACCACTCCCGCGAGCACCTGGATGTATTGCTGGCCCGACCGGTCGACCCCCTGGCCACGAAAGACCCGCACACCCCTGGCGCGCGCCCGCCGCGCCCATTCGTCGAGGAGCAGGGTCTTCCCCGAGCCTGACCCTCCCTGGGCGAGGGCCAGCCCCCCTCGTCCCCGAGCCGCCTCTCCCAGCGTCCCCTCCAGCGCGTCCAGTTCCGCGCCTCGGCCAATGAAGGTGGGCTCGTTGAGCCTGCGCCGTGCATCGGACAGGCCCACGACGAGTGTGGGCTCGTGTTCGCCGCGCTCCATCCGCGCGGAGATGGCTTCCAGGTCCTCGAGTGCTGCCTCCGCGCTCTGGTATCGCTCGCGTGGATCCTTGCGCATCAGGTGTTGCACCACCTGCTCCAATGCCCGGGGGACGGGCAATCCGAGGGCGCGCAGCTCGGGGTGGGTGGTGAGTTGCTGCTGGAGGATGCTCCCCAGCGTTCTTCCCTGGAAGGGTGGCGCTCCGGCGAGGCATTCGAAGAGCAGCACGCCCACTGCGTGGAGATCCGAGGCGCGGCCCACGGGGTGCTCCACGAGTCCCGCCTGCTCGGGTGCGAGGTACAGGACGTCCTCCAGGGGGAGCGCCTGAAGGGACTGTTCGCGCAGGTCATCGAGGGTGAGCCCGAAGTCGACGAGCGTGACCTCACGCTTCGAGTCCTCTCCGCCCAGGATGACGTTGGAGGGTTGGACATGGAGATGCACCACGCCCAGGGAGTGCGCCGCCTGCAATGCGCGCAGGACACCGCGTCCTATCTGAAGGGTCTCCTCGAGGGAGAGCGGCCCCTGGGACAGCCGCTCCCGAAGCGTCCTCCCGGAGAGCCAGGGCCTCACCTGGTAGGCGAGCCCGGCATCCAGGCCGATATGAAGAGGGGGGGAGACCCAACGGCTTCGGGCCTCGCGTAATGCCGCGAGCTCCCGGGTCACACGCTCGACTACTCCCGGATGGAGGGCGTCGAGGGGCGCCACCTTCATCGCTACCCGGCTACCCGTCGACAGGTCCATTGCGTCCCACGCCTGCACCTCGCCCTGCTGGCGGATGCGGCGGCGGCACAGGAACCGCCCTCCCAGAAGCATGCCGGCCGAGGTGGTTGTCCTGCTCTCGGGTTGCAGCTCCGTTATGGCCACGATGCCTCCCCCATTCGCATGGCGTGCATTCGCTTCGGCCCCTGGCTGACGGCCCCTTCTCAGGGGAGCGTCGAAAAGGAACCGGCCATAACCATGCTGTCAGGAGGAGTCGCGGACACCGTTTTGTGGCCGCTGCCGCCGCGCGGATGCTTCCCTGGCGGCGCGGACGCCGGGGGCCGGGCCGCTCCGCACGAGAGGGGCTCAGCTCACCACGGAGACGGTGACACGGCGGTGGTGCGGGGAGGTCCGGTGCTCCCAGACGTAGATTCCCTGCCACGTTCCCAGGTTCGCCTCGCCGCCCTTCACCGGCACGTTCAGCGAGTTCTGCGTCAGCACCGTGCGCACGTGCGCCGGCATGTCGTCGGGACCCTCCGCGTCGTGGCGGAAGAGCGGGTCCCCGTCCTTCACCAGCCGCGAGAAGAACGACTCCAGATCCTTCCGCACGTCCGGGTCCGCGTTCTCACACAGCAGCAGCGAGGCGCTCGTGTGGTGCAGGAAGATGGTGCACAGGCCTTCCCGTGCACCGCTCTCCTCCACCGCTCGCTGCACCTCGCCCGTGATGTCGTAGAAGCCCCGGCCCCGCGTCGCCACCGTCAGTTCCTTCGCGCGATACATGGCTCGACTCCTCGGGGCCGGGATGGATTCAACGACTCGTGAGACGGGCGTGCAGGAACTCCGCCATCCGTTCCAGCACTTCCGGCGCGATCGTGTGCGGTCCGTTGAAGGGGAGGAACTCCACCGGCAGTCCCGCGGCCGTCAGGAGCTCATTCAGCCGCTCCGCCTGGCCATACGCCAGGACGCTGTCCACGCGCCCGTGGCTCTGCAACACCGGCAGGCCCTTGCGCTTCTCCGCCCGCTGCTTCCACTCGTCCTGGCAGATCAGCGTCCCCGACAGGATGCACAACCCCGCCGGAGCCTCCTCCAACCGCAGCGCCACGTCCGTCGTCACCATCCCGCCCTGGCTGAACCCGCCCAGGACCATCCGCCCATACGGCAGCTTCGTCGCCGCCGACAGCGCGGACAGCAGGCCCATCAGCCCGCGCCTCGCCTGGGCCAGTCCCTCCGGCGTCGCCACCGCGAACTTGTCCCAGTCGCGCTCCTGCCCCATCAGCACCTCCTGGGGCAGGTTGAACCAGGCCCTCGCGTGCGGCATGCCCAGCGCGGACAGTGACAGCGGCGCCGCCGGGAACACGAAGCGCACCTTCGGTCCCAGCTCCGGCTTCAGCGCCACCAGCTCCATCGCCAGCGGCACCAGGTCCGTGGCGGGCGCCCCGAAGCCGTGGCACAGCACCACCGCCAGCTCCGGGCTCGCTCCCTCGGCCACCCCATCCACCACCTGGCAGTCCAGCTCGCCCAGGCGCGTGCTCACACGTCGCATCGCATGCCTCATTACTTGGGCTGCTCGTCGCTGATCGTCACCTTCTTGAGCACCACGTCCTTCTGCGGCCTGTTGCGCTCGGCGGTCGGCACGTTCGAGATGCGATCCACCACCTCGTAGCCCTTCACCACCTCGCCGAAGATGGTGTGCCGGCCCGTCAGGTGCTCGGGCACCGACGTCGTGATGAAGAACTGGCTCCCGTTCGTCGCCGGTCCCCGGTTCGCCATCGCCAGCTGGCCCAACTTCTCGAACTGCAGGCCGTTCTGGACCTCGTCCTCGAAGTTGTAGCCCGGCGAGCCCGAACCCGTTCCCTCCGGGTCTCCGCCCTGGATCATGAAGCCCGGGATGACCCGGTGGAAGATGACGTCCTTGTACAGCGGCGTGCCCTTCTTCGTCTCCCGCGTCTTCGGGTCCGTCCACGCCTGCTCACCGGTGGCCAGGCCCACGAAGTTCGCCACCGTGAGCGGCGAGGCCTTCGAGAAGAGCCGCAACACGATGGTGCCCTGGTTCGTGTCCATCGTGGCGAACAGCTCCTGGCCCTCCAGCGCCTTCTTCTGCCAGGGGCCCGGGTTCTCCGCGGGCGCCTGCGTCCGGGGCACCGGGCTGGAGCCGTGGACCTTCGGCTGGTTGGCGGCCTGCGTGTCCGCCGGAGGCGTCGCGGGCGCGGCTTCGGGAGGCGGAGCCGCGGGCTTCTGGGCCGCGGGCGGCGTCGCGCTCGGGGGAGGAGTCGTCTCGGCCTGCTTGTCCTTGCAGGCGGTCAGGGCGAGAAGCAGGAGTCCGGTCTTCAGCAGTCGATTGCTCATGGGACGGGCATCCTACAAAGCGAACGGAGGCTCGCAACCCGGCTCGTCGAGGAATGAACCACTCTGAACCGGTGTTCAGAACCGCGCACGTCCGCTCCGAGCGTTCAGTGCCGTACCGTCCGGCGGATCCGGCCAGTCGGAACGGAACCGTAGAATCCCCGCTATCGTCAGTTCTCCTGGAGCTCGAGCGTAGAGCGCCTGGGGGTGGGTGTCCCTCTCTGGAGGAAGCAATGGCCGCCGTCATCAAGGATGTCGTCGTTCTGCTGCCGGGTCTGCTCGGCAGCGTGCTCAAGCGGGACGGCAAGGAAATCTGGGGGCTGTCGGGCAGCGCCATCTTCCGCGCGATCTTCAGCGGCACGGGCAGCGTGAAGTCCCTCACCCTGAAGTCCGACAGCGGGGGAGAGCTCGCCGACGATGGTGTGGAAGCCACCGCCATGCTTCCCGACACGCACCTCATCCCCGGGCTGTGGAAGGTGGACGGCTACACCCGCGTGGCCGAGACGCTGGTGAGCCAGCTCGGCCTCATCCCGGGCGCCAACTTCTTCGAGTTCCCCTACGACTGGCGGCGTGACATCCGCTTCACCGCGAAGCGGCTCGCCCAGCAGGCTCCGCGCTGGCTCCACGCGTGGCGCAACAGCCACGGGGGCCATCCCGACGCGCGCCTCATCCTCGTGGGTCACTCCCTGGGCGGCGTCGTCTCGCGCTACTTCCTCGAGTGCCTCGGCGGCTGGAAGGACACCCGCGCGCTCATCACCTTCGGCACGCCCCACCGCGGCTCGTTCATGGCGCTGCAGGCGCTCGCGCTGGGCTTCCGCAAGGACCTCGGGCCGGTGAACCTCTTCGATCTGACGGAGATGGTGCGCTCGCTGCCCTCGGCGTACCAGTTGCTGCCCATCTACCCGTGCGTGCAGATGCCCGACGGGAGCCTCGTCCGTCCGGGCGAGGCGAAGGGCATTGGCGGGTTGGACCCCGTCCGCGCCGCGCAGGGCCTCGCCTTCCAGCGGGAGATCGAAAGCGCGATGCTGGCCAACTCGCGCAGCTCCGCGTACCTCGAGCAGGGCTACAACCTCCACCCCGTGGTGGGCACCTTCCAGCCCACGCTGCAGGGCGTGCGCGTCCAGGCGTCCGGCGCGGTGGAGATGCTCTACAGCGACCCGGACGGCACGGACCACGGCGGTGATGGCACCGTGCCGCGCGTCTCCGCCTTCCCCCTGGAGGAGCGGCACCACTCGCGCGTCATGTACAGCCCCACGTCCCACGCCTCGCTGCAGAACGCCTTCGAGGTGCTGGCCCACGTGCAGGGTGTGCTCACCGGCCAGGAGATCCACCTCGACAAGTACCGGGCGCCGGAGCAGGCGGCCAGGCAGCTCTCGTTGCACATCGAGGATGCGTACGCGCACGACGAGCCGGTGAAGGTGCGTGTCCGTCCCTCGGCCGAGCCCGTTTCGCTCCGGGCCTTCGTCACCCACGTGAAGACGCAGCAGACCTTCGTGGCGGAGCTCGAGCGGGATGCGGATGGCTTCCACGTGGGCACGCTGCCGCCGCTGCCGGCCGGCATGTACCGCGTGAGCGTCAAGGGCGGCCCCGAGGTCATCCCCGTGACGGACGTCTTCGCCGTCTTCCACCGCGCGGGCGAGCTGCCGGAGGACGGGGAGGACGTGGTGAACGAGCTGGTGAGCTTCCACACCTCGGGAGCCCCGGCGCCGGATCCGGATACGCAGCGCAAGGTGACGAATCCGGTGGTGCCCGTGCTTCTCCAGCACAGCACCCTGGTGACGCCCGCGCCGGAGCCCACCGAGCCTCCGGTGTCGCGGGACGAGGGGCAGGCCATTACCCGTTATCCCTCGGTGGAGCCGCTCGTGCCCGCGCGGGCCGGGCAGGCGCTTCCGCTCACGGTGGACCTGTCACTGGCCGAGGTGGGCGCGGTGACGGAGTCCGCGGGCGTCACCCTTTCCGGACTGGCGCCGGACTGGCAGGAGCTCCCCATCAAGGTCCGGCTGCTCTGTTCGGAGATGACGTTCCGTCCCGGGGCGGACACGGGCGTGGTGTTGGTGCGGCGCAACGAGGCCTCCATCGCCGCCACGCTCACCGGCACCGTCAACCCGGGCGCCTCGGGTGAGCTCACCGTGGTGGCTACCTTCGAGTTCAACGGGCGGTTCTGCGGCGCGGCCCGCAGGCGCATCCTCATCGAGTCCGCTGGCTCGGGTGGTGTGGATCCGTCCTCCTCGCGTTCCTCGTCGACACCGCCCGCGGGGCCGGCGCCCGCGTCCGCGAAGGATGTGTATGAGGGAGGGACGTTCGCCCTCGAGGCCGGTGCGCAGAAGCCCCACCTGACGGTGCAGATCCACCGGTTGGACAAGAGCAACCCGCGGCGCCTGTACTGGATGCTCCACGTGTCGGTGCCGTGCAAGGGATTGCCGGCGCGGCTCTCGGGAGACCTGGATCTGGGCTCGGATCCGTCCGCCTTCTTCCAGAGCGTGGCCGCCACGGCGCGCGAGCTGCGCTCCGGCGAGCACTTCCCCTGGTTCCTCGGGTTGGGGAAGCTGCTCTACCAGCGCACGCCCAACGCCTTCCGGGAGACGTTCCGGGCCCTGCGCGAGGAGTACGGGCCGGGCTTCCCCATCCAGTTCATCACGGATGATCCGCACATTCCCTGGGAGCTGATGGCGCCCTCGGATGTGCCGGACGCGGGGTTGCTGTGCATGGACCATCCGGTGGCGCGGTGGCTGCTGGACTACCAGACGTCGATGACGGCGCGCCTGTCACACGGGGACATCCTCACCATCGCGCCGGACTACCAGTACCACGCGCACCTGGCGCCGCTGCCGCAGGCGCAGGAGGAGTCGAAGCAGCTCTCCAAGCGCTTCCGGGCGGTGCGTGTCGCTGGCAGACGCCAGCCCGTGTTCAACCTGTTGGGGGGTGGCTACGCGCCCACCGTGGGGCTGGTGCACTTCGCGGGGCACGGCAAGTACAGCCCGAACAACGAGGTGTCGCCCTCCTGCGTGTTCCTGGAGGACGGGGAGTTGAGGACGCTCGAGGTGCGCAACTCCATGGTGATGCTGGGGCAGAAGTCGCGGCCGCTCGTCATCTTCAATGCCTGCGAGGTGGGTACGGCCACGGAGATGCTCGGAGGCATTGGCGGCTGGGCCGAGACGTTCGTGAGCGAGTCCTTCGCGGGCTTCATCGCGCCGTTGTGGCCGGTGCAGGACGCGCATGCGCGCAACGCGGTGGAGCAACTGGTGTCGGACCTGTGGGAGAAGCATCTCCCGGTGGGCGAGGCGCTCCGGCGTCTGCGTCAGAGCGAGGCGAGGACGTCTCCCACGTACCTGTCCTACGTGTACGTGGGGGATGTGATGGCGCGCTTCGCTCCAGCGGCCGCCGTGGCCAGCACCGCCGCGGCGTGATGCAGTGCCTCGAGGTGCCGCTATTGCGGCGTCCCTCCGTCGGGCGAAGGAATGCCCCCGTCCGCGACGACGGGGAAGCTGACCCGAGCATCTGGAGGGACGGTCACGTCGATTGCCGTGGTCCCGCCGTCCAGGTCGGTGGGCGCGGAGCCGCCATCTTCGACGCCATCCTCCTCGAGCGTGTCCAACGCCGGCTCCCCGTCGAGCAGCCGGCGGAGGATACGGCCATCCACACCGATCGCGTACCTCACTCCCGAATCAAGGGACGAGTGCGCGCGACCGCAGTAGCCGGGGTTCTGCAAGATCGCCACGTAGATGACCTCGCCGCGCCGGACGGCGTAGTACTTGTGTGCTTCGGGCGTGTCGATGCATGCGCGCAGTGGGCCCCAGGAAGGGAAGAAATCGTTGGTGGCGACCTGGAGCGCTCGAAGCGTAGGGCCATCGATGGGTGCACCCGCCATGATGGCGTCATAGCCGGGCACCCGAATGCTCGGGTCCTGGTTCTGAATCCAGCCGCGGTGGTGGAGACACCCCACGGAGATGAAGATGAGCAGAAGCGCGAGGCTCTTTGCCTTCATGGCCGCTCCTCAACGGGCAGGATCTTCGGAATCCCATTCTCTGACCAGTCCACGCGGGCGACCACCTTCCTCATCAACCGGCCATTGTCGATCGTGTACCGGAGCATCTCGTCACTTCGGGCCGGGACATAATGATAGAAGCCCGCGCATTCCGGCTTCCCATCCCGCACTTCGCCGAAGAAGGCGGCGATGCTGATGGAGATTTGCTGTCCTTCAAGCCGCGTCGTGGGGCCATGGATGCATGCCATTTCCGCAATGGCCTGGAGGTCGGGGGGTGAAATGCGTTCGCCTCCGGGGTGATTGTGGAGCATCACCAGGTAGGCCACGGAGGCCTCGGGTTGGCGCCTGTCAACGACCTGGGCTGGGAGATCACATCGCCGCCGGGTTGGGTCATCCTGGACGGGGCTCGTGGTCAGCAGGCTCATTTCCACCTGCGTCCCATCGATGGAGTACAGCCAGGCGCAGTATTCGCTCGCCGTCCTCCAGTACACGCTGAAGTTTTGATCCCCCCTCGACACCGGAATGGACGCATGGGGCTGTCCGATGATGACCGGACAGGCGGCAAGGAGGGCTTCCGAGACCTGGGTGTATGGACCGAAATCCGGCATCGGACCGGGAATGCTCGTCAGCGTTTCACCGGGGTTGGGAGTCACGACATACGGATTCGGACGTGGTGCCGTACAGGCGGCCGCGAGGAGCATGCACGGCCCGAGCAGGACTGAGCGGATGCTGACGGGAAATCCCATTTCTCTCATTATGGCCCCACGCGCGTCTCGAGCGCCAGGGCGACCATCGTCTCGGTGAGGTCGCCCGGGTAGTAGTTGGAGAAGCCGGGCAGGCCCGTGAGGGCCGCCTCCGCGTGGTCCATGTCGTCCAGCCGCACCACCCGCGAGCCCGGCACCTCCGCGTCCACCGTGTTCACCAATCCATCGCACGCCCACCCGTAGCGCTCGTGCACGTAGGCGCACAGCGGCCTCATCAGCGAGCGCCTCGACAGCCGCGACGTCGCCAGGGACACCGTGGGGATGTCCATCGGGTGCGGGTGCTGGCGCACGAACTCCATCCGCCGCGCGTACGACAGGTCCTCCACCGAGCCCGCGTCCCCCTGGAACAGCGAGGGAAACGTCACGTCCAGCAACCGCCGCAGCGAGGGCGTCGTCACCAGGTCATTCGCGATGACCGAGCCGCCAAACGGCGACTGCAGCGTCACCACCGCGCGCACGTGCCGGCGCAACTCCGGGTGGAGTGCCAGCGTGCTCAGAGCCTCCACACCCCCCTTGCTGTGCCCCACCAGCACCACCGAGCGGCGGAAGTGGATGGCGTCCAGCAGCGCCTCGCGGACCACCTCCACGTTGTCCGCGAGCCGCCCCTCCGTGTCCACCGCCACCTCCCGCGTCTCCAGCCCCCGCTTCTCCAGCCGTGCCTGGTTGTCCTCCAGATAGCCGGGCACCTCGTCCCCCAACATCCCCTTCACCATCAGGTACAGGTGCCGCCGCGCCTCGTCCGGCAGCACCGGTTCGCCCTCGCGCACGCGGTGGTGCACCTCGCGGAAACGGGCCGTGATGTCCGTGGGCGGCGGCGTCTCCGCCTTGAACCACCCAGCCAGCCCCCTGCTCCCGGGGCCCGGCTCGCGCACCGCCTCGGGCAGTTCCCTCAGCGACCGCAGGAGCCGGGCCACTGCCCCCGGGGCGGGCTGCCGCGGAGCGTTACGGGGAGTACGTACCCCCTCGAGGGGCGGGGGGGGCGGGGTAGGGGAAACGAGATCCTTCCGAGACATACGGGCCCTCAGCGTACCAGGGCCGGGCCCGTCCGTTCTCCAGCACACACAGGCGGGGGGCTCGTGATAGAAGGTGGGGCTCGTAAGGGGAGGAAGGACGCTGACGACCGGACAGGAATGGCTCGTGGATGTGTGCGGGTGCCCGCCAGAGCGCCTGAAGGACACGGCTGCGCTCGCGGCCCTGTTCGAGGAGCTCATCGTGCTGCTGGAGCTGAAGGTGGTGGGTCAGCCGCAGTGGCACGTGTTCCCGGAGCCGGGCGGCATCACCGGCCTCACGCTGCTGGCGGAGAGCCACCTGGCCGTCCATACCTTCCCCGAGCACGGCTTCGCCGCGCTCAACGTCTACTGCTGCCGCACCCGCAAGCGCCCGGACTTCGAGGCGCTGGTGGCGCGGCACCTGGGCGCGGCCTCCTGCCGCGTCCGTGAGCTGCCCCGGGGGGTGGAGGCGTGACGCAGGGCAACTGTCCTTCCTGTGGAGCTCCCGTCGAGTTCTCCGCGGGCACCGCACTGGTCGTGGTGTGTGGCCACTGTCAGACGGTGGTGGCCCGTCAGGGCAAACACCTCGAGGCGCACGGGAAGATCGGCGCCATCGTCGACACCGACTCGCCCCTCCAGCTCAACGCCGAGGGCCGTATCGGCCGCGACGGCTACCGGCTGGTGGGCCACCTGCAGAAGGATCACGGCGCGGGGCCCTGGGACGAGTGGTACGTGGAGTTCGACGACGGGCGCACTGGCTGGCTCTCCGAGTCCGAGGGGGCCTTCCACCTGATGATCGCCTCCGGCACCGAGCCGGACCTGGTGCTCGAGGACTTCGAGCCCGGCCACCGCTTCACGTTGCAGGGCCACCGGCTGGTGGTGGAGGAGCGCGGGCACGGCCACGTGGTGGCCGCCGCGGGCCAGCTCCCCAGCGACGTGGACCCGACGGCGGACAGCCACTACGTGGACGCCACGGGCCCGGGCGGCGTCTTCGTCACGCTCGACTTCGGCACCGCGACGAACGACCCCGAGGTCTACGTCGGCAAGAAGCTGAAGCTGACGGAGCTGGGCATTCCCCCGGACCAGCTGCGGCCCAAGGTGCGCAAGGTGGCGCTGCAGCAGGCGCGCTGCACCAACTGCAACGGCCCGCTGGAGCTGCGCGCGCCGGACCGCACCAAACGCGTGGCCTGCCCCTTCTGTGGCGCGCTGTTGGACGCGAGCCGCGGCAAGCTGTCCTTCCTCCAACTGCTGGAGAAGCCGGAGCACCCGCCGCTCATTCCCCTGGGCGCCAAGGGCAAGCTGCGGGACGTCGAGTGGGTGTGCATCGGCTTCCTGATTCGCTCGTGCAGGGTGGAGGGGGTCCGCTACCCGTGGGAGGAGTACCTCCTCTTCAACCGCCAGCGCGGCTTCATCTGGCTGATGCAGTCCAACGGGCACTGGACCATCCTCGAGCCGCTGGCCGCGGGTGACGTGGCGGTGGCCCCGGGCGTCGCCGCGCACCTGGACAACCGGCGCTACCGGGCCTTCCAGAGCGTGACCGCCGAAACCGAGACGGTGCTCGGCGAGTTCTACTGGGAGGTCCAGGCCGGTGAGCGGGCGCAGGCCGAGGAGTACGTGGCGCCCCCGTTCTCGGTGAACGTGGACCGCACCGACAACGAGGTGACGTACACGCTCGGCGAGTACGTGGCCCCCGAGGTCATCAAGGACGCCTTCAAGCTCGAGGAGCCCCTGCCCAAGCCGGAGGGGATTGCCCCCAGCCAGCCCAACCCGAACTCCAGCGCGGGCACCTGGAAGTGGACGGGCATCTGGGCCACGGTGCTGCTCGCCGTCTTCCTCGCCGCCAACATCATCGCCGACAATCGCACCGTGCTGGAGCAGGAGGTCCGCCTGGAGCCGGACGCGCAGTCCGGCACGCCTTCGGCCATGGCCTTCAGCGAGCCCTTTGAAATCCGCAAGCGCGGCAACGTGGAGGCCAACCTGTGGGGGCAGGTGAACAACTCCTGGCTCGGCGTCCAGGGAGACCTGGTGAACGAGGCGACCGGCGAGGCCGTCAGCTTCTATGACGAGGTGAGCATGTACTCCGGCCGTGACTCGGACGGCTCGTGGAGCGAGGGCAGCCAGCGCGAGACGGAATACCTGTCCGCGGTGGCCCCGGGGCGCTATGTGCTGCGCACCACGGCCTTCTTCGACGGCCGGCCCTCGCTAGGTCAGAGCTACAAGGTGAGGCTCGTGAGCGACACGCCGCGTGGCTCCTGGTTCTGCGTCGCGCTGGTGATGCTGTTCATCGCGCCCGCGTTGGCCTTCTTCCGCTCCTCCAGCTTCGAGTCGGCGCGCTGGGCGGAGAGCAACCTGGGTTCCGGCTCGGATGATTGAGAAGAGAGGGTGTCCATGAAGTTCATCGGTGGAATCATCGTCATCCTCTATGCCGTGGTGGCCTTCACCGGCTGTGAGCCCTTCACCCGTTCGCAGCGTGGCCAGGCCGTGGCACGCGGCAGCGGCGTGCGAACTTGGACCGGCGGTTTCATGGGAGGGAAGTGATGTTCCTGGGAGTCCTGTCAGTGGTGGTGAGCCTGGACAACCTGCTGGCGAGCCTCGTGTACTCGCTCGTCGGTCTGGCGGTGTTCGTCGCGGGCCTGTTCGTCTTCCGGCTCATCATGCCCTTCGATGTGCACAAGGAAATCGAGGTGGACCAGAACACGGCCCTCGGTCTCGTCATGGGCTCCTTCATCCTCGGCCTGGCCATCATCGTGGCCGCGGCCATCTCGGGCTGACGCCCCGCCGCACAGGCAGTACCCGCTTTGAACAAAACGCTCCTCTTCTTCACCGTGCTCGTCATCGCCACGTGTGGGCTCATCTATGAGCTCATCGCGGGTGCGCTGGCGAGCTATCTCCTCGGCGACTCCATCACCCAGTTCTCCACGGTGATTGGCAGCTATCTGTTCGCCATGGGCATTGGCAGCTGGCTCTCGCGTTTCATCGAGCGCGGGGTCCCCCAGCGCTTCGTGGAAATCGAGCTGGGTGTGGCCCTGGTGGGCGGCCTGTGCGCGCCGATGCTCTTCCTCACCTTCGCCCTCACGGACATCTTCCGGGTGGCGCTGTACGGCAGCGTGCTGGTCATTGGCACGCTGGTGGGGCTGGAGATTCCCCTGCTGCTGCGCATCCTCAAGGACGAGCTCAAGTTCAAGGACCTGGTCAGCCAGGTGCTGACGTTCGACTACCTGGGAGCGCTGGCGGCGAGCATCTCCTTCCCGCTGCTCTTCGTGCCCAAGCTGGGGCTGGTGCGCACCTCGCTGCTCTTCGGGCTGCTCAACGCGCTGGTGGGCCTGTGGAGCACGTGGCTGCTGGCGCCCGTGCTGGCCCACCCCCTGCGGCTGCGGGTGAAGGCCGTGGCGCTCAGCCTCTTCCTGGTGGTGGGGCTCGTGCTGGGTGACCGGCTGACGAACTTCTCCGAGGAGCACCTCTACGCGGATGACGTGGTGCACGCGACGAGCTCGCCCTACCAGCGCATCGTCCTGACGCGCGGCAAGCGGGGCTTCTCGCTGTACCTCAACGGCAACCTGCAGTTCACCAGCCTGGACGAGTACCGCTACCACGAGGCCCTGGTGCACCCGGCCCTGGTGCGCGCGGGCAGGGTGGAGCGCGTGCTGGTGCTCGGCGGTGGGGATGGGCTCGCGGCGCGGGAGATCCTCAAGTACCCCGAGGTGAAGAATGTCACCCTGGTGGACCTGGATCCCGCGATGACGGGGCTCGCCACGCGCTACGAGGAGCTGGCCGAGTTGAACGCGCACGCGATGGCGGATCCGCGCATGCACATCATCAACACGGACGCCATGGAGTACCTCCGGGAGAAGCCGGAGACGTGGGACGTCATCGTGGTGGACTTCCCGGACCCCAACAACTTCTCGCTGGGCAAGCTGTACACCACGGGCTTCTACAAGCTGCTCAAGCGGCGGCTGGCGCCGGAGGGTGTGGCCGTCATCCAGAGCACCTCGCCGATGTTCGCCCGGCGCTCCTTCTGGTGCATCGACACCACGCTGAAGGCGGCGGGCTTCTGGACGCAGCCCTACCACGCGCTGGTGCCCTCCTTCGGCGAGTGGGGTTACGTGCTGGTGGCACATGAGCCCGTGCCGCCGCGCCGCCCGATGCCCGAGGGGCTGCGCTTCCTCACCGAGGACACGCACGAGGGCCTCTTCCACTTCCCCATGGACATGAGCCCGCTGCCGGCGGAGGTGAACCGGCTGAACAACCAGGTGCTCGTCCATTATTACGAGGAGGAGTGGCGGCGGTGGAACTGACGCGGCGGGAGCTCGTCGCCGCGTTCCTCGGCTCGGCGGTGGCGGCCAGTGCGTGCCGGCGGACGCGTTCGCGCGAGCCGGTGCCTGGCGCCATCGTGGACCGGGCGGTGGACGTGGGGCACAAGCTGCGGGGCGGGGCACTGCCGCGCGCGGCCGAGGCCCAGGCGGTGGACGTGCTGGTGGTGGGCGGAGGCGTGGCGGGCCTGAGCGCGGCGTGGCGGCTGGCGGCCGCGGGCGTGAAGGACGTGCGGGTGCTGGAGCTGGAGTCGGAGCCGGGAGGCACGTCCCGCTCGGGGCGCAACGAGGTGTCCGCGTACCCCTGGGGCGCGCACTACCTGCCGGCGCCGCTGGTGGACTCGGGGCCGGTGATGCGGCTGCTGCACGAGATGGGCGCGGTGACGGGCGTGGACGCGCAGGGCTATCCCGACTACGCCGAGGAGCTGCTCATCCGCGAGCCCGAGGAGCGCCTCTTCTACAAGGGCGACTGGTACGAGGGCCTCTACCTGCGCGCGGGGGCGAGCCCGGCGGAGCTGGCGGAGCTGGAGCGCTTCGAGGCGAGGATGAATGCCTTCGCGGCGGCGCGGGACGCCAAGGGGCGCAAGGCCTTCGCGGTGCCCACGGCGCTCTCCAGCGATGACGCCGAGTGGACGGCGCTCGACAAGGTGACGATGGCGCGGTGGATGGAGGCGGAGGGTTTCCGCTCGCCACGGCTGCGCTGGCTGGTGGACTACGCGTGCCGGGACGACTACGGCACCACGGCCGAGGGCGTCTCCGCGTGGGCGGGCATCTGGTACTTCGCCGCGCGGCAGGACGGGAAGGGCGAGCGCAGCGAGGGTTTCCTGAGCTGGCCCGAGGGCAATGGCCAGCTGGTGAAGCAACTGCTGTCCTCGCTGGCGCCGGGGCAGGTGGAGCGGGACGTGCTGGTGCATTCGGTGGAGCCCGTGGAGGGCGGCTGCCGGGTGGATGCGTTGGAGGCGGCGACGGGCAGGCCCCGGGCGTACCGGGCGCGGCAGGTGGTGCTGGCCTGTCCGCGCTTCGTGGCGGCGCACGTGGTGGCTCCCTGGCGCGGGAAGCGCCCCGAGTGGCTGGGCGCCTTCCAGTACGGGCCGTGGGTGGTGGCCAACCTGACGCTGTCGGATAAGCCGGCGTCCCATGGCTTCCCGCTGGCGTGGGACAACGTCTTCTACGAGAGCCGCAGCCTGGGTTACGTGGTGGCCACGCACCAGGGCCTGCGCATGGACGAGCGCGGGCCCACGGTGTTCACCTGGTACCTGCCCATGGCCGGGCTGGACGTGAAGGCCGAGCGCGAGAAGGTGCTCTCCGCCGGCTACGCCGAGTGGGAGGGACTGGTGATGGCGGACATGCTGGCCGCGCATCAGGACATTGCCCCGCTGGCCCGGCGCCTGGAGGTCATGCGTTGGGGCCATGCCATGGTGCGGCCCACGCCCGGTTTCCTTTGGGGCCCTGCGCGCTTCGCGGCACAGGAGAGCCTGGGCGAGTCGCTGCACTTCGCGCACTCGGACCTGGGCGGCATGGCCCTCTTCGAGGAGGCCAACTGGTTCGGCGTCAAGGCGGCTGAGAAGGCATTGAAGGGCCTGGGCCGCACGGGCCCGAGTTGGCTCTGAGGCCGCCCCCCCCCATACCCGGCCACGGTTGTCCGGGAGTACGCTGGCGGGATGCGCCTACTCCCGCTCCTGCTCCTGACCGCTGTCGGTGCCACCGCCTGCGATGATTCCTCCCAATCCGAGAAGTGGGCTCTCACCACCCGCCTCGTCGACAGTGACATGAGCCGGGCCGCGGGGGCTTCCACGGCTCCTTCGGCCCGCTCCGCCCTCGCCGCTCGTTCCTCCCTCGTGCACGGCCTGCGCATGGGTGAGCTCGAGGTCGTCGCGTACGACTACCGCCCCGGCCAGGCCGTGCAACTCAACGCCAACTTTGGTTACGGCACCAACGGCATGGGTTCCACCGAATGGTCATACATGTCCCCCCTGCTGTCCGGACACGACAGCGCCCGGGACATCCTGCTGCAGAACAATGGCGTCGTGGACCTGTCGGTCCTGGCCAATGACGCCATCCTGGGTCCTCCCAGGCCTGGAGATCCGTTCCTCACCCAGGTGGGTGCCTTCGACATCGACTTCCTGGAGGTCCACTTCTACCGCACGGGCATGCTCTACGACCTGGGAGGACTGGGGAATGTCGCCGACTTCCACTACTTCGGCATGGATGCCGACAACAACGGCCTGAACAAGCACCCGCTTCATCGCTACCCGCCGTTCGCCTCCGTCGGGGACTCCTACGCCGAGCCCGTCTTCCCGGACTGGAAGGCGAAGAGCGTGGCGCCGACTGGCAGGGTCCAGGCCATGAGTGTCCTGTTCTCGCGCAGGGACTGGTTCCCCGAGGCGCGCGTCGTCGAGCTCGAGCCCTCCGGCATGGGGGGCACGAACCCCTTCATCGGCATTGCCTACGACAGCCTGGCCGCGAGCAGGCCGCTCTCCACCACGCAGAAGAACTACCTGCTGAGCCTCGCCAACGAGGGGACGCAGCGCCGGGGCTATGACCGTTTCGTCATCGTCCCGATGGACGGCCCCGTCCGCATCGAGTTCGACAAGAACGCCGCCGCCAGCGCACCGCTCGATCCGCGCGTCGCCCCCAAGAACTTCGATGCGGCGAACATCTCGATCGATCTTGGCTTCAACGTGGACGGCCTCATCGACGAGCGGTGGACGAATCCGGTGCCGCACGAGTTCAACGCTCCCGGAGGTGTGGAGGCCTCGGTGGGCCTTGAGGTGGTGACGGTGGCGTCACCGGGCACCTACACCCTCAGCTACGAGGGCACCGACTACTCCTTCGATGTTCCCGCGGGGCTCTCCACCCCGTACGAGGTCATGCGCTCGCTGCATGATCAGGCCAGGGCCGCCCTTCCCGCGGCACGCATCAGCGAGACAGGCGGGGCCACCTTCGGAGCCTCCGGCTTCTATCCGCCACCCCTGGGCACCAGCGATGCCAAGCTCAGGCGCACCGAGACCCTGCCCACGCCCTTCGTGGTGTGGAATGGCGACGCGAACCACGTGCCCTTCGGCCTGTCGGTGGCTTTCTCCACCTCGCATCCCCTCTGCGCGGTGAACGTGCCCTTCAATCCCAGCACGTCTTGCCATTCCGTCAGCCCGGGCAGCCCGCTGCCATCGGGATGCTGCGTCTGCCCGAACAACACCACGTACTCACCGGCTCCCGGCGCGACTGGCCAGTACCTGTGCAAGTGATGCGTCACTCCGGGGGCGTGTCCGCCCGCTGGGAGGCCGAGGAGCGCGCGGCTTCCTGGCGGAGCAGGCGCACCTCGCGAAGGAGTTCCGAGGCGGCCTCCAGGAGCCGTGGAGGCGCTGGGAGTGTGGCTTCGCCCGAGGGCCGCGGACCCTGTTCGTCATCGGGGTCCCCCAGGCCGGAGTCGCGGGACTGCCGGAGGTGGTCGAGAATGCCGGCGCGAAGCTCCGCCGCGTTGTCCACTCCGCGCAGGTAGCCCACGTGCAGCCCGCCGTCGTGTGAATGCTCGCCAGCGTCTCCCTTTGTCTCTCCACCTCCCGCCGTCCACACCTCCACGTCGGCGATGCCCAGGAGCCGCTGGAGGGGGCCCTGCCGGATGCCCACGTGCTGGACGTTGGCGAAGGTCATCGTCTGCTCCCGAGTGGAGAGCACTCCCTCGCGAATGCGCAGGCCGCGGTCCGAGACCAGGTACCAGCGCAGCTCGTAGTCCAGCCGGAGGACCGTGTAGCTGATGAGAAGCTGCAGGAGGAAGCCCGCACAGGCCAGGCCTTCGATCAGCAGGGCGTACTCGATGACGAAGGGGAGCCGGAGCCACCGCCACCAGAGGGGCAGCATCACGTAGCCGGCCACCAGGCCCACCGCGCCGCCGAACTGGGCGAGCCCCCAGCGCACCAGGCGGTAGCGGTAGTACGCGGAGGCCGCGCGGAAGACGCGGACCGAATCAGACGCACCCTCCGGGGGCTTCGGTTCCGGAGGAACCCGCGCCACCTGGAGCACCCAGTTCCGAAGCCGCTCAGTCGGCACGAGAGCCTCCCGAAGGGGGCCGCATGGCCTCCCGCAGCGCGCGCACCTCGCTCGCCACCTCGCGAAGTGTCGCGGTCAGTTCCTCGAGCGTCGCCGCCTCCGGTGATGCGGCCCGGGACGGCTCGTGAGGTTTGCTCGTTCCGGGCCGGGGCCGGCTGCCGCGCATGCGGGAGTACAGGAAGTCCCGGAGCGGCTCGAAGAACTGAAGTCCCTCAATGACCATCTCCGCCTTCGAGCTCCCGCTCGCGGTCTGGACCTGGATGCGAGCGAGCCCCAGCCACCGCTCCACCACGTTGCTGGTGAGGTGGATGTCCTGGATGCGGGCATAGGTGAGGCTCACCTCTTGCCGGAAGAGGATGCCCCAGCGCATGGTGATGCCCTCCTCATCCACCTCGTACACGAGCGTGCGGAAGCGGAAGTAGGAGTACAGGAGCTTCACCCAGAACGCGGGGCCGAGAAGCAGGGACTCGAGCGCGGAGTAGGTGAGGAAGTTGGGATGCGGACGCAGCGTCGCGGGGAGGCGGGGGATGGGACCCCACACCGCCGGTGGTGGGGCCGGGTCCGGCTGCTCGAGCGCGGAGTTCTCTTGGCTCATGAATCCCTTCCTCCAGATCCACGCTACGTATCAGGCGAGCCAGTGATTGCGAACACCCCCCAGGATTTCGGCCAGGTCCCGCCGCCGCGTTACTTCTTCCGGACGCTGGCACGCGCCAGGTCGCACTCCTCGCAGTGCTCCTCCGGCGGACAGAGGAACACGAGCGGGTTCGACGCGAGGAGCTCGAGCGCCACGGAGACGATGGCGCGGGAGTCGCACAGACGTGCCTGGGCGTGGCCCACGAAGCCCTCGTTCTGCAACGCGCGCGCACGCAGCGGCGCCTCGACCCGGTTGAAGCCCCGGCAGCAGTGATCGGTCTCGGGAATCATCACGGTGCGGGCGGCACCGTCGGCCTCGACGACGCAGGGGTGCTCGATGGAGTAGGGGACCCCCGCGATGGCCTCCGCCAGGTGCAGGGTCGTGTCCTCGCTGTGGCTCACGCCGAGGAGCAACACCTGCCCGGCGAGGTCGTGGACGTGGCCCACCGGGCTGTCCGGGCCGTGTGGCGGCGCCAGCGGCTGGGGTGCGCAGATGCGCTCGGCCATCGGGCCCACGGCCGCGAACGAGCCTCCCGGGTGCGTGCTGCGCCGGACGCCCGGCTGTCTCCAGAACAGCTCGGCGGTGATGCCCATGTCGCACGTCGGCGTCGAGGCGGGATCGAAGATCGACTCACCATCGGTCATCGTCGGCATGACCAGCGTGCCCTCGTCCCCGAGCGCGGACCTCAGTGCGGCGATCAACCCCAGGGGGCCCCCCTCCACCGGGCGCACCGCCCTGAACGACGTGTGCACCAGCAAAACGCCGCCCCGCCGTACACCCAGGGTACGAAGCTGGGTGGTGACCTGCTCGATGCTCATCTCCGCCATCGTGTCGCTCCGTCCGCCGGGTTCAAGGAAGGCGTTGGGACTCTACGATGGGGACCCGCCCCGGTGTCAGGCCACCGCGGCGGAGACGGGCGGGCGCCGCAGCGTGGCGGCGGCGGTGCCCAGGGCGCTCGTGACCACCAGCGCCAGGGCCCAGAGCCCCACCGCGTCCCACTGGACGAGGGACTGGCCCCGGAGCGCCTGCATCGCGAGCGCCAGCATCACTCCCGTGTAGGCGATGCCCGTGGCCCGGACGGCGGCCAGACGCTGCGCCTCGGAGAGGTGCCGCCGGCGCGCGAGCAGCGCTGCGAGGATGGGCAGCACCTGCATGGCATGCAGCCCGAGGAAGTGCGCCGGCCGCATGTCACCGGCCTGGGTGCTCCAGCCGACGAGGGGCAGCCCCGGGCCACCGTCCGGCGCGCCGAAGGTGTGCGAGCCCGCTTCCACCACCCGCTGCCCGGCCCGCATGGCCTCGAGCTGCGCCGCGTTCGGGTTCGTCATGAAGTACCCGAGCCCCATGCCGATCACCGCCGCGATGAAGCTGATGCGCAGTGCCGCCGCGAGCGGGCGATCCGCCAGCCGCGAGCGCAGCAGGGCGGCCGCGAGCACGATCATCGTCACCCACAGCACCGTGATGGCGATGCCCATCGTGCTGAAGATGGCGGCGTCGAACGGGGTTGCGATGTTGAAGTGGCTGCGGACCCCGCGCGCCGCCTGGAGCGTGATGGCGGCCATCTCCAGGGCCCCCGCCGCGGCGAGGATGTTCCCCGAGATGTGCACGAGCCGCCGCTTCTCGGAGAGGAAGGAGAAGAAGTACAGCACGGTGGCGTTGTACGCGGCCAACGACACGTAGAACTTCATCGGCTTGAGCCAGATGGGCTCGCCCACCAGCTGCCGGGGATCCAGGAACAGCCCGAGCGTGGTGAGCACGGCCCCGAGCACCATGCCCACGGTGGAGATGGCGAGGGGCGGAGACAGGGTCCAGGCACGGTTCCAGAGCGAGCGCATGGACGGGGCGGAGGTGGTGGCGGACATCAGCGGACTCCTTCGTGGGCCAGGGGAGCGGCCGGCTGGGGCAGCGAGGCGATGGCGGGCAGGAAGCGCCGGGTGAAGAGACGGACGGCCGCGTAGGCGAGGTAGCCGGTGGGGCCGAGCAGGAAGGTCAGGACGAGGCAGGGCGCGACGAGCAGGTGGGGGATGCCACGGCGCTGGGCATCCGCCAGCACGACCCGGCCCACCAGGAAGTCGAACGCGAGGTAGTGGATCCACCCCGCGAGCAGCATGCCGGGGCGCTGCAAGGCGGCGCCGATGTGCTCCAGCGTGTCGAACTGGCTGAGCAACCCCGGCAGATGCGGCGCCACCAGCCACAGGTAGACGGCGCCAATCACCAGGGGAATCACGTCGCTCTCCAGCACCCACCGCGTGAACCGGGTCCGGGGGGCCAGGAGCATCGACGCCCACCCCACCAGCACCGGGACGTTCAACACCTTCAGGATCAGCTCGCCGTCCATGGCTCCTCCAGCGGTTCATCCGCCTTGATGTTTCTCATGTAAACATCGGATGTGGTCAGTGTCAACATGGGGCGATGCGAGAGCCCGCCGGTGGGCGAGCCCCTGGCTCCTACTCGACCTTGCGGACCTGGAAACCGAGGCGGGGGAAGTGCACGACGACCTCGCCCGCGCGCGCATCCACGCGCCGGACCGCGACCTCATTGGGGCGCGCCAGCACGAGCTCTCCCTCCACCGGGTCGAGGCCGTAGTCGGTGGGGGCGACCGTCACGCGTGCGCCTCGCGAGAGGCCGTGCAGGTCGAGGAAGGCCTCACCGTCCGTGGGCTGCGGCTTGCTGGCGGCGGCGAGCGCGACGGCCTCACCGCTCTCCATCTTGTCGTAGGTGCCATGACCGATCGCCTGCATGCGCTCCATCCAGGCCATCAGGCGCGGGTGGGACTCGAGGATGCTCGCGACGGCACCGGCCCGGCGGATGAACCAGAGCGGATGGTAGACGGAGAAGTCGGCGATGCTCGTGGAAGCGCCGAGCAGCCAGTGCCGGCCATCCCCGAGCTGGGCTTCGAGCTGCTCGAGGTACAGCCGCATCGCACCGGTGGCTTCCGCGGCGGCCATGGGTGGCACATTGGCGCGGAAGGCGGCGCGGTCGGCGAGGAATGCCTTGGCCTGTTCGGGCGGCAGACCCTCGAACATGGTCTTCAGGCCCGCGGGCTGGAAGGTGTAGGGAATGGCGGCCCAGAACAGCGCGGAGTCCGCCCACTGCGCCTGGGTGCGTGCCAGCCCGGCCGATTCCACGGGGTACAGCGTCGGCGTGGGCGCGAGCCGCTCCAGCACGTCGGCGATCAACGCCGTATCACAATAGATGTCCGCGCCGATCTGCAGGAGCGGGGTCTTGCGATAGCCGCCCGTCAGCGCGAGCACATCCGGCTTGGGCATGATCGGCGGGATGAAGACGGAGGTCCATTGCAGGCCCTTGAAGCCGAGAATGGTGCGGGCCTTCTCGGCGAAGGGAGAGCGCGGGTAGTGGTGGAGGACGAGTCGTGACATGCCCCGAGTCTTCCCGGGACGCGCTCATGGAGGCGAGCGGGAAATTCCCCGGGTGCTCTCCACTCCGCATTCCGCTGCCGGAGCGGTAATCAGCTCGCTCTACCTGCCGGCCGTGGCTTGAAGCGCAGACGCGAGCGCTCGCGCGCTTTGTGGGCCTCGACCTCGCGGTCTCGCGGCTGGGCCGTCGTGGACAGGGAGTCGAGCAGCACGCGGGCGGCGGCCGTGACGTCATCCACGGCCTTCGTGAAGGCCTCTTCGTTGGCCTGGGAGGGCTTGTTGAAGCCGCTCAGCTTGCGCACGAACTGCAAGGCAGCCGCACGGATCTCATCTTCCGTGGCGGGCGGCTCGAAGTTGAACAGCGTCTTGATGCTCCGGCACATGGCTGCCTCCATTGCTCGATCTGTGTGGAGGATAAGCGCAACGAGGGCCAGCGCGACGGGGTCATCCCTGGCTCATCTCCGCTCGCTCCAGACTCGCCTCCCGGGCATGCCCCCGAGGCTCGGCAGCCCCGTCACCGCACCGCCGGGCAGCCCGAGGCCCAGGCATGGATTTAAGTCGGTTGACTTCATCAGTCGACTGACTTAATTCTCTTCGCATGGGCTCGAGGACGAGCCACCACCCCCCGGAGGTCATGAGGTCATGCTGAGTGCCGACGACCGCGCGCAGGTCCTGGATGAGCCGTTCCGCGCTCCCCCCCCGCCAAAGCCTCCGATCGACCCCAAGACCCTGGTCCTGCCCGAGAACGCCTCCCTGTTCACCCGCCTGCACATGGCGACCCGGATCCTGAAGGTGATTCCAGGCAACGAGGGCAATCCCGACTACGGCCAGACGCTCAACATCTGCCTGGACCTCAACGTCTACGCCACGCTCGTCCAGCGGCTCCAGCGCAGCGAGGACGGGCGCCGCATGCTGTCCGAGCGCCCCTCTCTCGAGGCCAAGGACCTGGATCTGAACGCGCTCGAGCGCCTTCCGGAGGGAACGCTCGGCCGTGAGTACGCGCGCTACTACCGCGACAACAAGATCTTCCCGTTCGAGACGACGCTGAAGATCAAGAACGACATCGACTACATCGGCAAGCGCTACCGCGAGACGCACGACGTGTTGCACCTGCTGACGGGCTACGCCACGGATGTGGTGGGCGAGATGGAGTTGCAGGCGTACGTCCTGGGCAACCTGGGTATCCACACCGCGAGGCTCATCCTGACGATGGGCACGTTGGGACAACTCAAGCAGCCGCAGTCCGGCGTGGCGCGCTCCGAGTACCTGCGGCGCGTGTGGGCCGCCTACCACCGGGGCCGTGCGTCCAAGCTGTTCCTCGACTTCTGGTTCGAGCACCACTGGGAGACGCCCGTGGCCACGCTGCGCGAGCGGTTGTGCGCCCGCGTGGAGCCACTGCATTGAGCTCGGGCAAGTCGGACCGGAGCAGCGAGACCCGCGAGCTGCTCCTCGTCACCGCGGAGCGGTTGTTCGCGGAGCACGGGGTGGAGGCGGTCTCCAACCGCCAGGTGAGCGAGGCGGCGGGCCAGTCGAACAACTTCGCGGTGGGCTATCACTTCGGCACCAAGGATGACCTCGTGGTGGCCATCGTGCGCCGGCACGCCGAGCCGATCGAGCGGCGGCGGACCGGGATGCTCGCGGAGATCACCGGCTCGCCGGATCTGCGCGACTGGATGTCCTGCCTCGTGCGGCCCAACGTCGAGCACCTCGCCTCGCTGGGCAGCCCCTCCTGGTACGCGCGGTTCCTCGCCCAGATCATGACCCATCCCTCCTTGCGGAAGCTGGTGAGCAGCGAGGCGGCGTCCTCGCGCTCGATGCAGGAGACCATCGAAGGCGTCTTCCGGCTGCTTCCGCGTCTCCCCGAGGATGTGAGGCAGGAGCGTGGAGACATGTGCCGGTTGCTGATCGTTCACATGTGCGCCGAGCGGGAACGCGCGCTGCATGCGGGGACCGCGGCACCCCGCTCGACCTGGGAGTCCACCGCTTCCGGGCTGGTCGACGCGATCGTCGGATTGTGGCTGGCCCCTGTCACCGCACGCCGGTGACCTCGCTGGAGGAACATCGTGGCAATGGAAGAGCGCATCGTCATCGTGGGTGCCGGCCAGGCCGGTGGCGAGCTGGCCTCCGGCTTGCGGAAGCAGGGCTACAAGGGGCGTGTCCTCCTGCTGGGAGACGAGGCGCATCCTCCCTACCAGCGGCCTCCGCTCTCGAAGGGGTTCCTGCAGGGGAAGGTGGCGCTGAGCGACCTCTACCTCAAGCCGCTGGCGACCTATGAGCGCTTCGAGATCGAGTTGAAGACCGGCACGCGCGTCGAGGCCATCCACCGCTCCTCGCGGGAGATCTCCCTCGGGGATGGGAGCCGGCTCGGTTACGACAAGCTCGTGCTGGCCACGGGAGGCCGGGCGCGTCCGTTGAATCTTCCCGGGCTGGAAGGGGCCCGGCCCGAGAACCTCTTCGCCCTGCGCTCCATCTCCGACGTGGAGGCGATGCGTGGGCGGTTCGTTCCCGGCAGCAAGCTGGTCATCATCGGTGGCGGCTACGTGGGTCTCGAGGTCGCGGCGGTGGCCGTACAGCTCGGGCTCCAGGTGACGCTGCTCGAGGCGGCGCCTCGCCTGCTCTCCCGCGTGACGGGGCCGGAGGTGTCCTCGTTCATCGAGCGGCTCCACCGCGAGCGGGGCGTACAATTCCGGCTCGCGTGCGAGGTGCGGGGCCTGGAGCTCGACGAGGCGCGGCGCCAGGTGCGCGGGGTGAGCCTCGCGTGTGACGGCGTACCGGAGTTGCTCGAGGCCGGCCTGGTGCTGGTGGGAATCGGCCTCATTCCCAACACGGAGCTGGCTTCCGCGGCGGGCCTGGCCGTCGACAATGGCATCGTCGTGGACGAGTACGCCTGTACGGCCGATCCGGACATCCTCGCCGTCGGGGACTGCGCGAATCAGCCCAGCAGCTACACGGGTGGACGCATCCGGCTCGAGTCCGTGCCCAATGCCATCGAGCATGCGCGTGTCGCGGTGGCCACGTTGATGGGCAAGCGGGAGCCGTATGCCGCCATTCCCTGGTTCTGGTCGGATCAGTACGGCTTGAAGCTGCAGATGGTGGGGCTCTCCACTGGCTACGAGCAGTGCGTCACGCGGGGCTCCGCCGAGGGCAAGGAGTTCTCGGCCTTCTACCTCAAGGACAGACGGGTCATTGCCGCGGACGTCATCGGCCGGCCCGCGGAGTTCATGGCCGCGAAGCGGCTGGTGTCGAGCCGGGTGGAGGTGGACGCCACCCGCCTGGGCGATGCGGCCGTTCCGCTCAACAGCTTCGCTGCCTGAAGACAGACAACACCCGGAAGGAATCCAACATGGCGAAGATCACATTCATCGAGGCGGACGGGAAGGAGATCCAGGTCGAGGCGCAGGAGGGCCAGTCCGTCATGCAGGCGGCGATGGACAACCTCGTGCCGGGAATCGTCGCCGAGTGCGGCGGTTTCGCCAGCTGCGCGACCTGCCACGGCTACGTGGACGAGGCCTGGATGACGAAGCTCCCCGCGCCGGATGCGGCGGAGGAGGGGATGATCTCCTGCGCCTACCACGTGCAACCCAACAGCCGGCTGACCTGTCAGCTCAAGGTGACGCCCGCGCTGGATGGGCTGGTGGTCCGTCTCCCCGTCTCGCAGACGAGCGAGTGAGGACCGGACAGGTCCCCGCGTTTCTTCCTCCAACACCCCGAGAGTTCGAACATGAGCGCCTTTAGCGGACAGAAGTTGGACAAGATTCCCGCGCACGTCCCGCCGGAGCTGGTCTACGAGTACGACAACGCCAGGGATCCTCGGATGCTGGAGGATCCGCACGCCCGGATGCGCTCGCTCATCCGCGAGGCTCCGCCCATCTTCTTCTCCCCGTTCAATGGGGGCATGTGGTTCGTGACCCGGAAGAAGGCCATCGTGGACATCACGATGAACCCGGAGGTCTACAGCAACAGCTTCCTCGCCGCCGCGGCCTCGGGGGAGCACAAGGGGGACCACGCCGGGGGCCACAAGGAGCAGCAGGGGTTCGTGATGCTGCCCATCGCGACGGATCCGCCGCAGCACACGGCGTACCGGGCACCGCTCAACCAGCCGCTGGCGGCCAAGACCCTCGCCGGACTCGAGACGGCGATCCGGGACATGACGAACGAGCTCATCGACAAGGTGCTCGCCGCGGGGCGCTGCGACTTCTTCTCGGAGATCGCCGAGCCGCTGCCCGTCACGTTGTTCATGAAGCTGGCCGGCATGCCGACCGGCCGTCTGGCGGAATTCCGTGACCTGGCCACGCAGGCGACGTCCGCCACGGTGGATGCCGCGACCCGCGAGATGACCTTCAAGCGCATCGCGGGAATCCTGGCGGAGGTCATCAAGGCCCGGCAGGAGAAGCGCGAGGATGATCTGATCAGCAAGCTGCTCGACGCGAACATCCAGGGCCGCAACCCCACGTTCCAGGAGATGCTGGGCTACAGCATCACCCTGTTCCTCGGGGGGCTGGAGACCGTGGTGAACGCCTTGAGCTTCGGTGTCCGGCACCTGGCGCGCGATCAGGAGTTGCAGGCGAAGCTCCGGACCGAGCCTGGCCTCATTCCCGGAGCCATCGAGGAGCTGCTGCGGCTCTATGGCATCGCGTCCACGCCCCGGCGGGTGATGCGCGACGAGGTCTGCCATGGCGTCCAGTTCAAGCAGGGCGACATGGTGTTGCTGCTCCTGCCCGCGGCCAATTACGACGACGCGGCGTTCCCCAACCCCGAGCAGTTCATCCTGGGCCGGAAGGACCCGCACCAGACGTTCAACACGGGTCCGCACCGGTGCGTCGGGCTGAACCTGGCCCGCCTGGAGATGAAGGTGTTTTACGAGGAGTGGTTGAAGCGCGTACCGCCGTTCCGGCTGGATCCCCAGGCGCCGCCGAGGTTCATGGGCGGTTTCAACCTGGCGATCACGAGCCTGCCGCTGATCTGGTAATCACCAGGAACCCATGCATCCACCCGAAGAACCCAGGGCTACCCGTTTCTGGCCGTTCATGTTCGCCCTGTTCATCGGGTCGTTCATGTCCGTGCTGAGCTCCAGCACGATCACCATCGCCCTTCCCGAGCTGCAGCGGCACTTCGGTTCCGAGTTGTCGCTGCTGCAGTGGACGCTGACGGGCTTCATGCTCGCGATGGGCACGAGCGCGCCGCTCACCGGCTACCTGGGCGGGCGCTTCAGCTTCAAATGGGTGTACGTGGGCAGCCTGGTGGGCTTCATCCTGACGTCCGTGCTGTGTGGGTTGGCCTGGGACACGCGCTCGCTGGTGGCCTTCCGTTTCCTGCAGGGCGCGTTCTGCGGCGCCATCATGCCGGTGACGATGACGCTCATCTACCAGCTCGTCCCACGGGAAAAGCAGGCGCTGGCCGCGAGCCTCTGGAGCCTGGCCTCGAGCCTCGCTCCCGCGTTCGGGCCGACCTTCGCGGGCTGGTTGATCACCCTGGGCAACTGGCGGTGGTTGTTCTTCTTCAACGTTCCGCTCGGCCTCGTCGCCGTGGGCATGGCCGTGCGGACCATTCCCTTCTACCGCCTGCAGGTCCCCAAGGCGTTCGATCTCCCCGGACTGCTCACCGTCATCACCGGCACCCTGTCGCTGCTGATCGCCCTGAGCCAGGGGCGGGCGTGGGGATGGATGGATGTGAAGACCGTGTCCCTGTTCCTGCTCGGGACGCTGTCGCTGGTCGCCTTCGTCACCCGGGAGTTGAGGACGAGCGCTCCGCTGCTCGACTTGCGGGTGCTCACGAACGGCCGCTATGTGGTGACGCTGCTCATCTCGAGCATCATCACCATCAGCCTGTATTCGGGCGCGTTCCTCGTGCCGCTGTTCCTGCAGCAGATCCAGGGCGTGACGCCGCTGGCGACGGGATTGATCCTCCTTCCGGCCTCCCTGGCCATGGCACTCCTCATGCCCGTGGTCGGGCGCCTGTATGGCCCGATTGGACCGAGCGCGCTCATGACGGTGGGCGTGCTGATGATCGCGGGAGGCACGTATGCCTTGAGCCGGCTGACACCGGAGACTTCCCACGCCTACATGTTGGTGTGGATGGTGGTGCGGAACGTGGGAATCGCCCTCGCGATGATGCCGGCCAGCAACGCGGGCATGGAGCAGATTTCACGCGAGCTGAGTGGCCACGCCTCCTCCATCAGCAACTGGCTGCGCAACGTGTTCGGAGCGTTCTCGATCGCCATCTTCACGTCGCTCCTGTCCACCTTCACCGCGCGGGAGGCGGAGGTGCTCGTGCGGCAGGGGGTGACGGAGCGCCGTCACATCGAGTTGTTCTCGTTCGTGGAGGGCATCAACGACGTGTATCTGGTGGCCACGGCCATCGCCCTGGTGGCCGTGCCTCTCAGCCTCGGCATCCGCAAGCAGCCGGTGCGGCTCCAGGCCGCCGTGGAAGCACGCTAGCGAGGATGTCCCCTCTCTGGGGCATCAGCGCCGGTCCAGGTGCACGGCGAGCACCGGGGCCGTGGTGACGGCGCGCACCTCGGGGAGATGGGCCACACGTTCGCGCAAGGTGTTCAGGGCCGTCATGTCGGGGACGCGCGCGCGGATGATCATGTCGAGCTCTCCGGCGAGCGACTCGATGCTGAGCACTTCCGGTAGCTCGCGCACCTGGGGGGCCACACGGGGGCATGCGTGCCCCTCCAGCCGTACGAAGAGATAGGCCTCCACTCCGGTGGGTGGCCCGCCGCTTCCCCTCCGGATGGTGTAGCCCTGGATGATGCCGTCTCGCTCGAGCCGGGCCACCCGCTCCTGGACCGCGGAGCGCGAGAGGCCCACCTTCGCCGCCAGCTTGGTGGCGGACTCTCGACCGTTGGCCTCCAACAGGGCGAGGATCCGCCCGTCCAGCTCGTCCAGCGCCATACCCGTCGCCTCCTCCCGAGGGCCCATCCCCGGTGCCCTACCGGCACTTCGCCGGTGGAGCGGCACTCCGCCACCTATCGGCCGGCGGCTGCCCTCCCTAGGGTGCCGTTTCACCCCTCACGGGAGCAAGCACATGGAACTCCACGACCGCACAGCGCTCATCTCCATCGACGTACAGCGGGGCTTCGACGACCCTTCCTGGGGCCCGCGGAACAACCCCCACATGGAGGCGCACGCGCTCTAGCTCCTGGCGGCCTGGCGGCGCTCCGGGCGGCCGCTCGTCATCGTGCGCCATGACAGTTCCTCGCCCACCTCGCTGCTGCGGCCGGGGCAGCCGGGCAACGCGCTCAAGCCGGGCTTCGAGCCGCTCGCCGGCGAGCCGCTGATCACCAAGAGCGTGAACAGCGCCTTCATTGGCACCGACCTGGAGGCGCGCCTGCATGCGGCCGGCGTGCGGCAGGTCGTTCTCTTTGGAATCGCCACGGACATGTGCGTCTCCACCACCGCGCGCATGGCGGCCAACCTCGGCTTCGAGCTGGTGGTGGTGGGTGATGCCTGCCACACATGGGCACAACGGGCACCCGATGGCACCTCGTTCGACGCGGACACCATGCACCGCGTGCATCTGGCCACCCTGGCGACCGAGTTCGGCCGCGTAGTGGACACCGCGGACGTGCTGCGGGCGCTCGCGGCGCGGGCGGCCTGAAACGCGCCCGGTGAGTGGCTTCCGCGGCTCCGAAGACTTGCAGGAAGATCCCCTCGAAGGCCGACGTGTCAATCCTGCCATTGACGCGTCAGCCCCGTCATTGACGCGTCAATCCCGAGACGCAATCATTTCTCTGATTTTCCATTCGCCCCGGTGCATGCGATTCGAGTAGTAGGAAGCAACCCTTTCTGGAGACCCATGAACCGATCCCTGCACCGAGAGTTGCGGTTCCTCCGCTACGTCCTTCCTCGTTCCTTCGCCGCTTTCGCGGCACTCACGCTCCTGGCGTCCTGTACGACCAAGGGTGGAGGGGGTACTGGCGGGACTGGCATGACTGTCTTTGTCGGCAAGATTCTCACCATGGATGACAAGGGGACGATCGCCGAGGCCGTCTCCGTGGATGAGCTCGGCCGCATCGTGAAAGTGGGAACCGAGAAGGACGTGATGGATGGACTTGGCGCTGGCGTGGAGACCATCCGCCTGGAGCCACAGCAGGTGCTGATGCCGGGGTTCATCGATCCGCACATGCACCTGCTGCCGACGCTGATCCAGGGCCTGCTGGGGACACACAACCTGGCGCCCTGCCTGCCTCCACCGTACGACACCAACACCCCCGAGTACTGCGCTTCCCATGGCGATCTGCTGGGCGCGCTCCAGTCGATGACGAAGAGCCCTCCCGGCAAGGGCGGCAGCAAGGAGTTCATTCTGGGCATGAACCTGGACCCGTCGCGTCAGCATTTCATCAAGGGAAAGTGCGGCGATCTCGGGGATGTGAACTTCATGGATCAGCCGAAGCTCTTTCTCGATGCCTGTGTGAGCAAGGACCGTCCGGTGCTCATCCTGGACCAGTCTGGTCACCTGGCCTACGTGAACCAGAAGGCGTTCAATGCCGTCTGCGGGTGCAGCGCCACGGATAGCCGGGATGCGTGCGACGCGAAGTGCAAGACTGTCGCGGACGGGATCAAGGGCGGAAGGTGGGTCTCGCAGAACGGGCAATTCACCGGGTTGCTCGAGGAGTCTCCCGCCTTCAAGCCGTTCATGCTCGCGATGGAAAAGAGTCTGCCGCTGGGGCTGATGCACACGAATCCGATCCAGCTCGTCGAGAACTACGAGAAGGACATCCGGAACACCATCCAGGATCTGCGCCGCGCCGGGCTCACGACCATCGCGGATGGGGGACTGGCGGGCAAGGCACAGATCCAGACCGTGAAGTTCCTCGCGGAGCAGAAGAACTTCCCGCTGCGAATCACGGGCGTCGTGACCTACGACAGCGCGTCCAGTGAGAAGATCCAGCCGACGGGACCGGCCTGCGATCCGAGCAAGGATCCGCAGTGCAGGCTGCCGAAGTGGCTGGGCGCTGGCGGCATCAAGCTCTGGGTGGACGGCTCGACGCAGGGCTGCACCGCGTCGCTCGAGAGCCCCTATCAGTATCTGACGACCGGGCACTGCTCGGACGCGAAAGAGGGCAAGGCCGACTTCGATGATTCAACGGATATCATCAAGGCGTTGAGGCCGCTCTGGAATACGAAGGCCTGGCGTTTCCAACTGCATGCCAACGGGAACAGGGCGAACAAGTGGGCCATCGAGACGTTCAACCATCTCCAACTGGAGGCGGTGAACCCCCATCGGGTGCTGTTCATCCACAACACGGTGGGGGAGGACTCGATCTCCCAGGACATCGGCAAGATGCGTGAAGGCACCTACGTGACGCCAGGCGGAAAGACGGTGCCGGCACTGGACGCGCGGGTGACGCACCTCATCGGCCATGTGGCGTACTGGGGCGACGCCTTCCACCACATGTTGGGAGAAAAGACCGCGAGAAACATCGACCCGACGGCGTTTGATCTCAAGTATGGCGTCCCGTTCTCGCTCCACAGCGACTCGATGGTGACTCCGTCCCGCCCGCTCTGGTTCGTGGAGCAGGCCGTCACGCGGCGTACGTGGGCCTATCCTCATTTCAAGCACAGCTACGTGCTCGGGGCCGAGCATAAGGTGTCAGTCGAGCAGGCACTGCGGGCAGTCACGGTGGAGCCGGCCCGTCAGCACGAGATCGACCAGTGGGTGGGCAGCATCGAGCCGCGCAAGGTGGCGGACTTCGTCGTGCTGGGGGCCAATCCTCTCGATTACGACGAGTCCAAGAAGGGCGACCCGACGAAGATCAGCCAGATCAAGGTGATTCAGACGTACCTGAACGGCAAGCCCACCGTGGGCAATGACTGAGCTGTTCCCGTGATGCTCCTTCCTCTCGGCTGGGCGTGACCGCTCGCCCCGCTCCAGCCGAGAGGCGCTGTACGCCCGATGCCGGCGGGTGGAGGGCTGCCTCATGGTTCCTGGCGCGCCTCCTCCTGGGGCCGGCGCGTCACCGTGCCTCACCCCGAGACGGCCTTCCGCACGGCCGGACGTTGTGCGTGGCGCCTGACGTATTCCACCAGCCGCGGATGCCCGTCGAGCAGTCCGAGCGTGTGGGCCAGGTGGAGGATGGACACCATCACCACATCGGCGGCGGTGAACGCCCCTCCCACGAGGAACTCCCGGTCTCCGAGGCCCCTCAGGATGGTATCGAGCATGGTCCCGAGGCGGGTCCTGTGCTTCGCGAGCTCTTCTTCCGAGTGCGGGCCAGGCTTCTGCTCCTCGGACGGCCGGGCGTGCCAGTAGAACGCCAGCACCACGGGATCGAGGCTCACCTCGGCGAAGGCCATCCAGTGGTAGTAGGGGCCGCGCTCCGCGGAGTCCATTGGCGGCGCCAGATGCTTCTCCGGGAAGCGGTCGGCCAGATAGAGGCAGATGGCCAGGGACTCGAGCAGCGTGACGTCTCCGTCCACCAGGGAGGGGAGCTCGCCCAGCGGATGCACCGCCAGGTAGGCGGGGGTGGTGTTCTCCTGTCGGGCGAGATCGAGCCTGACCAGCTCGTAGGGCACTCCGAGCTCCTCCAGCAGCCATCGGGCACGCGTCGCTCGGGTTCGAGGGGCAAAGTAGAGCTTCATGTGTTGCGCTCCTGCGGTGGGCGGGAGGCGCCAACATGCGACGGCCGGGGGGCCCGGACAATATGGCGGCGGATGGACGCATTGTCAGGCTAGGCTTGACAGTCATGATCTCACCCGCCGACATGATGCTCTTCGCCGCGGTCGTTCGTGAGGAGAGCTTCACCCGGGCCGCGCGCCAGCTCGGCATCACCAAGCAGACCATCAGCGAGCGCATCAGCAAGCTGGAAGAGCGGCTCGGCGTGCGGCTTCTGGAGCGAACGACACGGCGCGTGCGGGTCACCGGGGCTGGAGTGACGTACTACGAGCGTTGCGCCGCCATCGCCGCGCAGATCGAAGAGGCGAACAATGAAGTGCAACAGCGTCAGGCGGAGCCCGTCGGCCTGCTGCGGGTTTCCTCGCCGGTGCTCTACGGGCGGCGTTACCTGACACCCGTGATCTCGGAGTTCCTCACCCGCCATCCCCGGGCGCAGGTGGAATTGGTGCTGGCGGATCGCCGTGTCCACCTCATCGAAGAGGGGCTGGATGTCGCGATTCACATCGGCCCGCTCGACGATTCGTCACTCGTGGCGCGAAAGCTCGGCGAGGGGCCGGTCCACTTCGTGGCGAGCCCCCGCTTCCTGTCAAAGTACGGCACGCCGAGTGCCCGCGAACTCCGCTCCGCGCGCTGTATTGGCTTCAGTGCGTTCGAGACGTGGGAGGCGGAGGGGTTGAAGTCGCGAATCGAGCCGGTCCTGACAGTGAACGACCTCGAGTTCGCGTGCGAGGCGGCCATCGCCGGGGTCGGCATCGCGCGTGTGCCGGCCATCCTCTGCCGGGACGCGGTCCGGGACGGCCGGCTCAAGGTGCTCTTCGGTCCCAGGCCCGCGATGCTGCGGGCCATCCACGCCGTCTACCCGAGCCGGCTGAATCTTCCGGCCAAGGTCCGGCTCTTCGTGGATGCATTGGCAACGCTGGCCGAGCCGGTGCTGCCACTCCACAGCGGCTCGCGGCGAAAGCGTTCGTGAGAGGATGGCTGCCATGATCTCCAAGATGGCGGCGTCGGCCCTCCCGGTGACCTTCACGCGCGGGCTCCTGTGTTGCGCATGGCTGGGGCTCGGGGTCCTGGTGGGCACGAGCTGCCGGCCTCCCCTCGCGGCCTGTACCGATGATGCGCGGGAAGACGATGACACGCGGGAACAGGCGCTGGCCACCCCACCCCTGTCGCACATCTTCGGCCATGGACCGTTGAAGCTCGACGGCCAGGTGGCCTGTCCGGGGGATACGGACTGGCTGTATGCCTATGCGGACTGCTGCCACCCGGCCGGGGTGAGTGTGCGCTGGGAGGCGGCCCGGGGAGCGCTGGAGGTCGACCTCCTGGACGCGGAGGGCGTCCCCCTGTCCCTGGACGCGCCCGGAGATCTCGCTCAACGCACGCCGGGCGAGGTGCGCCTCATGCGGGCCAGCCACGGCGGCCCGTTCCTCGTGCGGATCCGGCCCGGGAGCGAGGCGGCGGTGCCCTATACCGTCGAGCTGTCCGCCCCCGTGTTCGTCCGTTAAAGCCTGTCTCTTCCGGTTCGTGATGCGAGCACGAGGGAATGACCGTGCCGATGATGAAGACACGCCCGTGGGGGCCATGGCCTCGCGGCAGTTGCGCAGGATGTTGACGCAGACCTCGTCACTGCAAGAGTGTGGAGATGAATCCAGAATCGACTCTCGAGAACCTGCGGCGGTTGCTTCTGGAGCAGCGATGGATCGAGGGGACGCGGACCCTCGAGCCGTCCTCGCTCCTGTCCCTGCTCTACGGAGACCAGGCACGGGCGTGGGGCCTGCCGGCGAAGGGGCTGAAGGCCCTGAAGCGCTTCGGCCAGGAATACGGGGAGGCCGCACCGCTCACGGAGCTGGTGTTCCGCTACCTGTCCCAGGTGCACAACGGGGGACACAGCCAGTGGTTTGGAAATGGCTACGCGACCGACAACTGGAATGGAACCGACGTTTTGAATGTCCACGTCCGGGATTGGATGATCGACCAGTTTCGCATCAGCCCCTTGATGGAGCTGCCCGCGCTGTCCGCGGCCATGGAGATCTGCGCGCGTGCCCATCCCACCATGCGTGCGGAGGAACTCTCGAGGCTGGATGACGCATTGTCGGAGGTCATCGGAGAGGCGCAATCCGGGTTGGATCGCTGGCTCGAGGCTTGGCTGGATTTGAAGGTGGAGAAGGTGACGGATCCGGATGAGCGCTTCGCCAGGAGTTCCTCCTTCGTGGAGCAGCTCCTCGATGTCCCGAACGCACCTCGCATCCGGCTGAGCATGAAGGACATCGAGCGCATGAATCAGGTGGACAGGGCCTTCACGAAGTTGTTCCGCCTGCCGACGCTGAAGGAAGTCGCCGACGAATGCGGACTGGAGCCGGAGGAGATCGAGAGGTTCTACGAGGCAACCAAAGCACTCCACGGCGAGCGGATGGTGAAGCCGGAGGCCGGGGAGGAGTGAGTCCCTGAGCGACTGTTCCGGTAGGCGCTCGCACGGGCATTCTGGATGTGTGCGCCTTGGCGGTAGACTTGCCGCCGCCCATGCTCCTGAAACGACGACTCCCGCTACGGCGCGCCCTCCTGCTGGCCTTCCCGGTGGCCCTCCTGTTTGTCGCCGCGCTCGTGCCACTGCGCTGGGAGGGGGCACGGACGGCGTACGATGCCTACCATCCCCTCCGGGCGCCGACGGCTCCGGAGGCCGCCGCGCTCCTGTCCTCCTTCCCGTGGGATAGGCGCCCGGGTGCAGCACTCGTGCGGATGGATGCGGACACCGTCGTGCTGCGCACGGTCTTCTACCTGCTACCGGAGGCCGAGGGCTCCGAGCGGGCGGGGGGGGTGACCTGGGCGGGAAGGAGGTATGGCCTGGTCGCCGCCAATTGGAGCTCCGCCTGCTCCGAGCACCGCCTCGACAGGGCGTCCCTGGAGAAGGAGCTCGGACGTCCCTTGACGGACGCGGACGTGGACCCGTCCTTCCTCGCGGACCGGCCGGTGTCCTTCGCGAGCCACTGGCTGCCGCTGTACGTCCTCGTCGAGGTGGGCTTCCTCACGCTGCTGCTGGGCTCCCTGCTGTTCTTCCTGAGCCGGATGGGGAGCCGCTGGTGGGTGATTCCCGGGGTGACGGCCCATGTGCTGCCCGTCCTGTTCCTGGTGCCCGTCTACTCTCCCGCCTTCATCGATGCCGACAACTTCCACCAGCGTGTCGCCGTGGAAGTGCTCTGGGACGGGTGCCTCATGGCGCTTCTGCCCCTGCTCCTGGGCAGCGTCCTGTGTTTCGCGGGCCTTGGGCTGAACAGACGCGGCCGTGAGCCGCTTGGAAGCGTGCACTCGCTCCGAGGGAGAAACGGGGGAGCGTGAGCATCCTGTTCCTCCCTCGGGCCGTGCGGTGGACTACGGATTGGGCAACCCGAACGACGAGGTGCCCGGGGAGTACCAATCGCTGTACATGTTCGTGTCGAACCCTCCGCCCAGGCGCTGCACCGAGGTGGCGGAAGTGCTGCTGCTACCGATGAGCGTCCAGTTCACCGACACATCCACGGCGGTGGGGTAGGTGTCGTAAGTGCAGAGGGCGCCGGTGCAGTCCGCTGGCAGCCAGAGCCCCTCGGCCTGGATGGCCTGGAGCTGACCCAGGAAGATGCTGGAAGGTGTGCCGATGGTGGCCACGAAGGGAACCGCGTCCTGGGTATTGCCCAGGGCGTCCTTCACCCGGAGCACACGGTTCGCGAATGAGAGGCCCGTGCTGCCACCCCGGAAGTCCCAGGCCGTGTCGTAGTTGGTGCCGTACATGGCCTTGGGGAACTCGCTCTTGCCGAGCGTCTCCGAGGCGGGCGCATCGAACGTCGCCGACGGGGCGAGGTGCACCACGATGATGTCACCCGCCGCCACCGTCACGTTGGGCAGCGTGGCCAGCACCTGCGCGGGGGAGCCATCGGCCACCACGGTGATCTGGTTCACGCTGCCACCCGACACCGCGAGCAGCTCGATGAGGTCCCGGCCTCCCGAGAGGCTGGGGTTCACCTCATTGAGGAGAAGCACGGCGGTGGTCTGGTAGCCGATGAAGGTGGCGGTGGTGGCGGTGGAGTCCAGGGCCTTGCCGTAGGTGTCCTTCAAGCTGGTGGCCGCCGTGACCTGGTAGCTCGTCCCACTCGACTGGAAGACAGTGGTCAGCCGCACCTCACGTCCGGACACGGTGGCCGCGGAAGCGCTCAGGCCGTTCGTGAAGGTGAACTGGCTGCCGTTGGCGAGCACGCTGGCCGGGTCGATGCGCCGGTCGAAGGTCACCACGAGCTGGGTGGGGGTGGCGGGCAGCGCGCTCACCACCTTGGGCGCCGGGCACGACAGGACGCTGATGTCCTCGGCCGCCCAGACGGAGGGCTGGGCCTGCGTGGTGCCTCCATTGACGAAGCGCCACAGCGGAGACCTCACGGTGATGGAGCAGTTCTGCGCCACGTCGAGCGAGTCCTGCAGCGTGGTGGTCATGCGCAGCCTGAGGTTGTTGTGGGTGATGGGATTGCCCACGGTCACGAAGTACGCCGAGACGTTGCCCGTTCCGCCCGGGGCGAAGGGGCCGGCCACGGTGCCGCTGATGGAGATGAGCTCGCTCTCGTGGTCCGCGCCGTAGTTGGCCGCCAGGTCGACGGTGCTCACGTCGTTGCGGAGGAACTCCACCGGCGTGCCCTCGCTGAGCAGGAAGAAACTGCTGGGGTCCACCTGGCTCACCTGCACCAGCCCGTTCACCGTCTTCTTCTCGGTGGCGCGCAGGTACACGCGATCGCCCACCTGGAGCGGGGGGGTGAGCATGAACGGGTCGATGGCGACGAAGATCGCCGGGCCGTTCTTCTCCGCCTGGAGGAAGAAGCCCGCCGGATCATTCGTGGCGGTACCGGTGAGCGGCTTCGTGTAGGTGACGAGCGCGGAGTCGATGACCGTGCTGATGGGGCCATCCAGTTGCGCGCGCACGGAGGCGATCTGCGCCGAGATGTCGGCGGGGGACGGACCGAACGAGTACGTCTCGGTCCGCGCGGCTTCGGTGTTGCCGGCCTTGTCCACGGAGAAGAAGCGCAGCGTGGTGTTGCTGGAGAGGGAGAAGGGACCGGTGTAGCGCGCCGAGGCTGGTGTCGGCGTGCTGCCATCGAGCGTGTAGTACGTGGCCTCGCAACCGCTGCCGCCCGCGTCATCGGAGCAGGCGAGGGTGATGGTCTGCGCGGAGTCGTACGTGCCACCCACCGGAGAAGCCGAGGTGGTGGGCGGCACCGTGTCGAGCTCGAAGGTGTACGTCTCGGTCCGCACGGCTTCGGCGTTGCCGGCCTTGTCCACGGAGAAGAACTTCAGCGTGGTGGTGCTGGAGAGGGAGAAGGGGCCGGTGTAGCGCGGCGAGCCCGTCGTCGGCGCGCTGCCATCGGTGGTGTAATAGGTGTCCGCGCACCCGGTGCCCGTGCCATCGGAGCAGGTGAGGGTGATGGTCTGCGAGCTGCGGTAGGTGCCACCCATGGGGCTCGCCGTGGTGGTGGGCGCCACCGGGTCGATGACGTACGTCTCGGTCTGGATGCTGCTTTCGTTGCCCGCATTGTCTACCGCGAGGAACTTGAGCGTCGTGTTGGCCGACACGGTGAGGGCGCTGGTGTACGCGGCCGAGCTCGTCGTGGGCGTGCTTCCATCGGTGGTGTAGTGGATGGAGTCGCAGCCGCTGCCACCGGCTTCATCCGTGCAGGTGAGGGTGACGCTGCGCGCGCTGGCGGAGATGCCTCCCGTGGGGCTCGCGGCCACCGTGGGCTTCACCCGGTCGATGATGTACGTCTCCGTCCGAGTGGACTCCTCGTTACCGGCCGCGTCCACGGAGAAGAACTTCAGCGTGGTGTTGGCGCTGATGGAGAAGGGCGCGGTGTATTTCGAGGAGGGGGTGCTCGAGGGCGTGCTGCCGTCGAGCGTGAAGTACGTGGCGACACAGCCGCTGCCGCTCCCGTCGTTGCACACGAGCGAGACGGTCTGCGTGTCCGGGTAGGCGCCGCCGGATTTGATGGCCGTGGTGGTGGGGGCCACCTCGTCGAGCGTATAGGTCTCGGAGCGGGCGCCGCTCACGTTGCCCACCTTGTCCACCGCGAGGAACTTGAGCGTGGTGGTGGCGGTGATGGACAGCGGTGTGCCGTACGTGGCCGAGCCCGTCGTGGGCGCGCTGCCATCGGTGGTGTAGTGGATGGCGGAGCAGCCGGCGCCGCCGGTGTCATCGGCGCAGGTGAGCGTGACGCTCTGGGCGGTGCGGTAGAGGCCGCCCGCGGGCGTGGCGGACACCGTGGGCGCCACCTTGTCGATGGTGTAGAGCCCCACATGCACGGGCTCCTTGTTGCCGGCCTTGTCCGTGGAGAAGTAGCGCAGCGTGGCGGTGGCGGCGATGGAGATGGGACCGGTGTAGAGCGGCGAGCTGGAGGTGGGCGCGGTGCCGTCCGTGGTGTAGCGCGTCTCGTTGCAGCCGCTGCCCGTGCCATCGTCGCAGGCGAGCGTCACGCTCTGCGTGTTGCCGTAGATTCCCGGCTTCGGGGCGGCCGTGGTGGTGGGTGGCACCGTGTCGATGACGTACGTCTCCGTGCGCACGGGCTCGGCGTTGTTGGCCGCGTCCACGGAGAAGAACTTCAGCGTGGTGTTGCCGGTGAGCAGGATGGGGCCGGTGTAGCGCGGCGAGCCCGTCGTCGGCGTGCTGCCGTCGAAGGTGTAGTGCGTCGCGGTGCAGCCACTGCCCACGCCGTCGCCGCAGGTGAGCACCACGTTCTGGTTGGCGTTGTACAGGCCACCGGCCGGAGTGGCCGTGGTGCGGGGCGCCTCGGCATCGAGGTTGTAGACCTCGGTGCGCGCGGACTCCAGGTTGCCCGCCTTGTCCTCGGAGAAGAAGCGCAGCGTGGTGTTGACGACGAGGTGCAGCGGGCCGGTGTAGCGCGCCGAGCTCCGCGTGGGGACGCTGCCGTCGGTGGTGTAGTACGTGGCCGCGCAGCCGCTGCCCGTGCCGTCGCTGCAGCCGAGCGTCACGTCCAGCGCGCCCGCGTGGTTGCCTCCGCGCGGGCTGGCGCTGGTGACGGGCGCGGTGAAGTCGAGCGTGTACTGCTCGGTGACCGTCGGGCCCGCGTTGCCGGCTTTGTCCACGGAGTAGAACCTCAGCGTGGTGCTGGCGGTGATGAGGATGGCCGCGGTGTAGCGCGTCGAGCCCGTGGTGGGCGGCGTGCCGTCGAGCGTGTAGTAGATGGCCGCGCAGCCGCTGCCCGCTCCGTCGTCGCACGTGAGCGCCACCGACTGCGTCTTGTTGTAGATGCCGCCCGGGGGCGTGGCCGCGGTGGCCGGCCCGGCCGGGTCGATGATGTACTCCATCGTCACCACCGGCGAAGCATTGCCCGCCAGATCCGTGGCGAAGAAGCGCAGCAGCGTGGTGGTGTTCAGCGCGAGGGGCGTCGAGTACGCCGGGGAGCTGGCCGAGGGCACCGAGCCATCGGTGGTGTAGTGGATGGCGTCGCAGCCCGAGCCCAGGCCGTCATTGCACGAGAGGGTGACCGTCTGGGGCGTGTTGTAGTTGCCCGAGGCCAGGGATGCCGTCACGGTGGGCGCGGCGGTGTCGAGCGTGTAGCGCTCGGTGCGCACGGCCTCGGTGTTGCCCACCTGGTCCACGGAGAAGAAGCGCAGCGTGGTGGTGGCGGAGATGGAGAGGGGCGCGCTGTAGCGCGGAGAGCCCGTCGTGGGCGTGCTGCCGTCGGTGGTGTAGTACGTGGCCGCGCACCCGCTGCCCTCCGGGTCCGAGCACAGCAGCGCCACGCTTCGCGCGGAGTTGATGATGCCGCCGGCCGGCGAGGCCACGGTGGTGGGGGGCTGCACGTCCACCACGTAGTTCTGCGTCTGGTGCGCTTCCGCGTTGCCCGCCGTGTCCACCGAGAAGAACTTCAGGGTGGTGCTCTGGGAGAGGGCCACCGGGTTGGTGTAGCGGGGCGAGCTCGCCGAGGGCTGGGAGCCATCGGTGGTGTAGTAGGTGGCCGCGCAGCCGCTGCCCATGCCGTCGTCGCACGTGAGCGTCACCGTGACACTTGCGGTGAAGTTGCCTCCCAGCGGGTTGGCCCGCGTCGACGGCGGCGCCGTATCCGTGTTGCCGGAAGGGGGCGTCGTGGGAGGGTTGCATGCGCTCGCGAACTGGAGCGCGAGCAGCGCCAGAACGAGTCGGCTCGGCCAGGAATGCGTGGGGACCATCGATACTCCGGGAGCGGATTTTTACGGCGCGCGCAGCCTTTCACTGGCTGACACTTCGTCGCAAGTTCCCACTGCTCGGCGGAGCCGGTGCTGGATGGCGTGTCGCGTCACCCAGGCCATCCGTACCCCATCCCGTCCGGGCGGGAATAGAACCCGCCCCCCACGGCGGGGCCTGGCGGATGAGCCGGAAAAATCATCGTGAGGCGGCCATGTCACAGCCGGCCGGGGTGTTTCGTCCTGGGGGCGGGCAGGTGTTTTTCGCCCGGAATGGAGCCGCACATGAACCCGAGGTTGAATCCCTACACGGCCGCGCCGGACCTGGTGAAGGCCATGATTTCCCTGAGCGAGAAGGTCGAGGGCAGTGGGCTCGAGAAGAGCCTCCTGGAGCTGGTGAAGATCCGCGCCTCGCAGATCAACGGATGCGCTTTCTGCATCCACATGCATACCCGTGACGCCCGCGCGCACGGAGAGACCGAGGAGCGCATCTACCTGTTGAATGGTTGGCGGGAGTCGCCCCTCTACACGGAGCGCGAGCGGGCGGCCCTTCGCTGGACCGAGGCCCTGACGCTCGTCTCCCAGACCCACGCGCCGGACGCGGACTACGAGGCGCTCCAGGCGCACTTCTCCCAGGAGGAGGTGGTGAAGCTGACCCTGGCCATCACCACCATCAACGCCTGGAACCGGATTGCCATCGGCTTCCGGAGCATTCATCCGGTAGCTTCGCGCAGTGATGCCGCCTGAAGACAGTCCCACGAGTACCTTCGATCCACTCCGCCCGCGCCTGCTCCGCATCGCCTACCGGATGCTGGGGAGTGCCGCGGAAGCGGAGGACGTGGTGCAGGACGCCTACCTGCGCTGGCACCAGACGGACCGGGCCGCCGTGCGGGACGCTGGCGCCGTGCTCGTGCGCACGGTGACGCGCCTGTGCCTGGACATCCTGAAGTCCGCCCGCGTCCGGCGCGAGCAATACATGGGCACGTGGCTGCCCGAGCCCATCGTCGAGCCCATGGAGGGTGATGACTTGACGCTGACCCTGATGATGGCCCTGGAGCGCCTGTCACCCCTGGAGCGGGCCGCCTTCCTGCTCCACGACGTATTCGGTTTGGACTTCGACGAGGTGGCCCGGGCCATCGACCGCGATCCTGCCGCCTGCCGGCAGCTCGCCAGCCGGGCGCGTGGCCACGTGCGCGAGGCCCGGCCCCGTTTTCCCGTGACGGAAGACCAGGGCCGCGAGCTGGCCTCGGCGTTCTTCACCGCGACCCGGAGCGGAGACCTGGGCGCGCTCCAGGCGCTGCTCGCCCAGGACGTGGTCATGTACTCCGACGGCGGCGGCAAGGCGAAGGCGGCCCTCAATCCCATCTACGGATTGGAAAAGAACCTGCGCTTCGTCACGGGGCTGCTGCAGCGCACGGGCCCCAATGCCTCCCGCATCGTGTACGAGGGGAAGATCGACGGGCTGCCCGGCTTCGTGACCGTCGAGGCCGATGGCGTGTGGCAGAGCACGGCGCTGGCCATCGAGGAGGGCCGGATCGTCGCCATCTACATCACGCGCAACCCCGACAAGCTGCGCGCGCTCCTCAAGTCCTTGCATGAGGACACGCCTTCGGCATCTCCTGGAGCTCCCCGGCTGGCGATGGGCCGCACAGCGGGGCGGGGTCCGCTCCTCGTCTATGTGCATGGGCTCGGCTGTGCTGGAAGCCTGGATTGGCCTCCCGTCGTGCGTGGCCCGGCGCTCCAGGGGCACGCGAGCCTCTGGGTGGACCTCGTGGGCTTCGGCCAGAGCGAGCGCCCGGCGGACTTCAGCTACGACCTGCGAGACCAGGCGGAGCTCCTGGCCGCACGGCTCGGCTCGGAGCCGGGTCCGCTCGTCCTGGTGGGGCACAGCATGGGCGGCACGCTGGCGGTGCTGCTCGCCGAGTGCCTCCTGCGTGACCACCGTCCGCTCCAGGCGCTCGTGCTCGCCGAGCCGAACCTGAGGCCCGAGGACGCCACGGGCAGTGCGCGGGCCGCCGCCACGCCGGTGGACGTGTTCCTCCACCGCTGGGAGGGATGGATTCGCCAGTACTCCTCCGCCTCGTACCGTGAGGGACTGCGGCAGGCGGATCCGCTCGCGTTCCACCGGAGCTCCGTGTCGCTCGTGCACCACGGGGCGAACATGCTGGCGCGCTTCGTTGCCCTGCCGCTCGAGCGCAAGGGCTACATCCTCGGCGGGCGCAGCGACGAGGCCACGCACGAGACGGCACGTCAGGTGGCGGCCGCCGGGATTCCCGTCGTCACCGTGCCCGGCTCGGGGCACGGGTTCAGCGAGGAGGACCCCGAAGGCTTCGGCCGGGCCATCCTCCAGTTCCTCTGAGCGGTGGGGGTTACTTCCCGGCTTCGCGGCAGACGGCCTTGGTCAGCGGTTTCCTTGGGTGCTTCATGCCCCTCTCCTTTTTGGAGAGAGGATTCAATCCGCGTGCCGTGTGTCTGCTCGCTTCGAGGACTCGCGGAGAGGGCGAGCCTTTCCCTGGCGGATTGTCAGGAAGCCCGGCGCGCGGTGACGAAATGTCCCAGGTGGGAGAGGCCAGGCATGGGGATGTGCCTCCAGGGGGTTGTACGGCCTCTCCTCCGGCCGGAACCCAGCCTGACGAACTCTCGTCAGGGTTCTCCTCACCCCTCTGGCTCCAACCCTCCCTCCTAGACTCGGCCCCCTTTCATCCGCCGAAACAGGGGGTCATTGATGAGGCTCGTGTTGCTGCGCTCAGTCGTCGTTCTCGCCATCCTCGCCGCATGCGGGGAGGAACCCGCGTCCTTCCATGAGGAACGAGGGGCGAGTCTTCCCGAGGCGTTGCCGCGGGCGGCTGCGGCACTGCAAGCGATGACGACCATCGACGTCGCGGCCTTCTACACCGAGGAGTTTCTCTCCAGGCCCACCGAGGAGATCGCTCTTCAGAACTCGATCCGTCAGTCGATCTCCACCGCGAACTCCATCTTCGTCAACAGCGGCGTCAGCGCGCAGTACCGCCTCGTCTACATGGGCCCGCTGACAGGAGTGCAGCCTTCAGCGGGGACGATCGTCACCGAGAACGGTGTGCAATACGAAAAGCGCGAGGAGGCCGCGCTTCGCTGGTTCAACTTGCAATCACAGGAGGCGAACGAACTTCGCAACGCCGCGGGCGCGGACATGGCGGTGCTCTTCCTGCCGTTTCCGGCGTCTCCTGTGCGGCCATTCGCATGTGGCGTGGCCAACCGCATCAAGAGGGATGGCACCAACGCCCTGGACGGGTTGCCCTTCAACACCCGTGCGTTCTCCGTGCAGCGCTTCAACTGCGGTCTGGGCGATTTCACGTTCGCGCACGAGCTCGGCCACAACTTCGGCATGTTCCACAGCACCGCCGAGATCCAGGAGTCCGGAGAGGACCCTCCTCTCTTCCCCTGGGCAGCGGGGGCCGCGTACCCGGCGCCCTCCATGCCGGGTGGCAGGGCGGCGACGGTGATGAGCTACGACCTCTGTCCCCGCGGCGCAGCGGGCGTGGAGGCGGTCTGCGGACGTACGCCCTACTTCTCGGGGCCGTCGGTCATCGTCAACGGCTACCCCACGGGCGATGCGATGCACGACAACGCGCGTGTGGCGAGAGAGCAGACCCCCGTGTTCGCCAACTTCCGCGCGACGGCACCGGGCGCCGTGCCGCAGGTGCGCATCACCTCGCCCACGCGCCATGCGAGCGTCCCCAACGTGGTCACGCTCACTGGCGCCGCGATCGACGCCGAGAACGGCAACCTCAGCACGCGCATCCGTTGGTACACCGAGAGCGGTGCGTATCTCGGCACCGGCGCATCGATCACCGCCACGCTGCAGCCGGGCACCGGCCGCCGCATCGTCGCGCGCGCCACCGACAACAATGGGCAGGAAGGTCAGTGGTCGGTGCCGGTGACCGTTCAGTGGCCGCCCCCCCAGGCGAACTTCACGTGGTCGTGCAGCTCCAGCACCCTGCGCTGCACATTCAACGCCGGGTCATCGACCGGCCAGCCGGTGCTCGGCGTGTTCTGGACCTTCCCCGCGGGCACGAGCAGCAGCGTGGGTCCGTCTCCGACCGTCACCTTCCCTCGCGCTGGCGTGTACCCGGTGACGCTGCGCGTGCGCGACCCGCTCGGCCGTGAGTCGACGATCACGAAGTCGGTCACCGTGGGGAACGTGAACATCACGCCCCAGACGGGTGCCTGGTACAACCCCGCGCGTTCCGGTAACGGCATCGACCTCTTCCGCACGGCTGACGGCCAGTACACGGTCGCCTGGTACACGTACACCTCGAGCGGCGCGCCGGTCTGGTACAGCTCCGGCCTCGCTACCCTGAGCAACGGCGTGTGGTCGGCGCCGCTCTACTTCTCGACGTGGAATGGCTCGTCGGCATCCTCCTCCGTGGCCGGCTGGCTGAGCATGAGCTTCCAGTCGGCCACCTCGGCGACGTTCTCGTACACGGTGAATGGCATCTCGGGCAGCGAGCCCTTCACGTACCTCGCTGGCGGAGCAGGCCGCTCCGGCTCCTGGTACGAGCCGTCGCTCTCGGGCTGGGGCCTGCAACTCCAGGAGCAGTCCGGGTTCTACGGCGCGACGGTGACGTTCTACGAAGGCTCACAGCCGCGCTGGGTGCTGGGCAGCACCGCGCCCGGTTCGGCGGTGAGCATGAATCTGAGCTGGATGAGTGGCCCCGGTCTGTGCCCGGGCTGCACCTACGTCGGGCCTCCGAGCTCGAGGAACGCGGGCACGTTGTCGTTGCAGATCCCCACGGGGGGGACCAGCGGCCTGGCGACGATGAACATCACCACTCCCTCGGGCGCGCGGTGGAGCCGCCCCTGGGTGAACATGGTGAAACTCACACAGTGAAGCTCACACCATGATGCGCCCGGAGCCCCTGGCGGCAGGGTGAGGAGAAATCCTCACCCTGGAAACATACAGCCATGGCGCAAGACCGGTTTCATCGCATTTTCTTTGGATGGGCACGGTTCCTCGGTGTCCTCGGATCGGGTCACCCAATTCCGAGGAGAGAAACCGTGTACCTACGTCTGGCCGTATTGGGATGTGTCTTGTCACTGACCGCGGGGTGTAGCGGCACACGTGGCGAGGCAGTGGACAACGCGCCGCTGCAGGGGGCCGACGAGACCGTCCCCGCCGCCGGGCATTCCCTGCGTGATTGTGTCTCCGCGCAGGCGCGGCTGGAGACGGCGGCCCCGCTGAACCTGCGTCAGGGTCCCTCCACGGAGTCGCCCATCCTCCTCACCCTGTCCGAGGGCGCGGAGGTGTCCGCGGCCGCCGGGTCCTGCCCCGACAACGGCTTCTACAAGGTGCGCTTCGGGGGCTTCGAGGGCTGGGCCTACGGGGCCTGGCTGCGCGCGAGCGTGGGCTCGCTCCAGAGCGGGCTGAGCTACGCCAACACGCGCGACGATGCCATTGCCCGCGCCAGGACGGGTGTTGGCTTCTCCTACTGGTGGGGCGGCGGCAGGTGGGTCGAGTCCGGCGCCACCGCCAGCAACAGGGGCTCCTGCACGGGCAACTGCGGCAATTGCTCCCACTCGGGTTCCTACGGTGCCGACTGCTCCGGCTACGTTGCCAAGGTGTGGGTGGTGCCTGGCACCAACCAGCCGGTCTCGCTCGGCTCCCACCCCTACAGCACCGTCCACTTCGACAACGAGTACCACGGTTGGCACAACGTGGCGCGCGGCAGCATCCAGCGGGCCGACTCCATGGTCTACAACGATGGCGGCGGCCACATCTTCATCTACGAGAAGAACGATCCGTGGGGCAGCTTCTATGCCTACGAGTGCCGCGGCTGCGCGGAAGGCTGTGTCTACGGCATCCGCACCGCGGGCAGCGCCTACAAGGCCATCGGCCGTGACAACATGCAGAGTACGTGCACGGTGGGGGGAGAGATCCTCGTGCGCTACAACGCGCTGGGCGGAGCCGGAGGAATCCTCGGGCGGTGCACGACGAGCGAGCTGGCGACACCGGATGGGCGGGGCCGCTTCAATCACTTCCAGAATGGCAGCATCTACTGGACGCCGACGACGGGCGCCTGGGCGGTGTACGGACAGATCCGCATCAAGTGGGAGCAGCTCGGTTGGGAGACGAGCTATCTGGGTTATCCCCTCACCAATGAGATGGTGACCCCGGACGGAGTGGGCCGCTACAACCACTTCGAGCGTGGAAGCATCTACTGGACCGAGGCGACGGGGGCGCACGAGGTGATTGGCGACATCCACACGAAGTGGAAGGCGCTGGGCTGGGAGCGGAGCCAGCTGGGCTACCCGCTGACGGACGAGACGAAGACGCCGGACGGGGCGGGGCGCTTCAATCACTTCCAGAATGGCAGCATCTACTGGACGCAAGAGACGGGCGCGTACGAGGTGCGTGGCCTCATCAAGGCGAAGTGGGCGGAGTTGGGCTGGGAGAAGAGCAACCTGGGTTACCCGGTGACGGACGAGCAGGGGGCTCCGGACGGGGTGGGCCGCTACAACCACTTCCAGCGCGGCAGCATCTACTTCACGCCGGCGACGGGTGCGCGCGAGGTGATTGGCGACATCAACGCCCGGTGGATTGCGTTGGGGCGTGAAGCGGGAGTGCTGGGCTACCCGCTGACGGACGAGACGAAGACGCCGGACGGGGTGGGGCGCTTCAACCACTTCCAGAATGGCAGCATCTACTGGACGCCCGCGACGGGAGCGCACGAGGTGCTCGGCGCCATCCGGGCGAAGTGGGAGTCGCTGGGCTGGGAGCGCAGCGCGCTGGGCTACCCGGTGAAGGGCGAGTACGCCGTCACGGGTGGCCGCGAGAGTGAGTTCCAGAAGGGCTTCCTCACGCTCAACACCGCCACCAATACCGTCACCGTGCGCATGAAGTAGCGCGACAGCGGCCCGTCCACGCGGACCCGGCTGTGGCCCCGACGCCGTAGCCCCCATGAGGAAACGAGGAGCGATCATGAAGACAAGACAGCGTATGGGCCTCATTGGCGCGGGAGCCCTGGCCCTGGTGCTGGGCGTGGGGCTCGTCTCCCGCGGGGGCGGCGCCGCTGGAAGCGGAGCTGGAGCGGAGTCCTCCGCGGACGTGGCCGCCGCGGCGGGACAGACGACAGCCGGGGTCCGCGGCGCGGGCGCGAAGGGCAATCCGGGTCAACCCCGTACGGAGCCCAGGCCGGCGGGCGTGTGGGGCACCTACGGTTGGGGCAGCGGTGAGGATCAGCTCGGCCGGGACCGTCCCACCGAGGGCAACCCCACCGCACCCATGTCGCTCACCTTCGATCGCTCCGGCAACGCCGTGGTGCTCGACCAGGTCAACGGCCGGCTCGTGCGGCTGGGGCCCGACGGCAAGGCGATCGACACCATTCCCCTCACGGTCCAGTCCGCCCAGGACGTGGCCATCGCCCCGGACGGCACCATCGCCGTGCTCGACCGGCTGGCGGACAGGACCGTGGCCCTGCATGACCCCACGGGCAGGCCCATCGGCAACCTGACCCTGCAGGGCAAGGGGCTGGAGGAGGGCGGCCTCAGCACCGGCCTCTTCGTGGACGGCGACTCCGTCTACGTGGAGGCCGAGCACGGTCCGCTCATCCGCGTGGGCGGCCTCGATGGCACCTCCGACACCGAGCGGCCCCAGCTCCCGGGCCGTCCCTCCCGCGATGGCAAAACGCTCCTGACCGCCAACGTCGGTCCCCGGGGCTCGAGCAAGGTGTACATGCACGCCGTGGATCGCGCCTCGCGCCAGCAGCGCTTCTCCCGTGAGTACTCGCTCCCGCTGCCGGTGCTCTCCATCCTGATGCTGGACACGGATGCCTCGGGGGTCATCTACCTGGCCGTGTCGGGCGAGGAGCCCCATCCGCCGGAGGAGGTACGGCCCGGGCACTGGGTGCGCCTGCTGTGTCTGGACGCGCTGGATGGTGCGCCGCTGGGCTCGGCGGATCTCCCCTCCAACGCCATGCCGGAGGAGACCTTCCGGGACTTCGCCGTGCCTGGCAGTGGCGGCGTCCTCTACTCCGTCCGCACCCCGCAGGGCGTGACGCTGCAGCGCTACACCTGCCGCTGAGCCGCGGCTCGAACGAGCGGCTCGATACCATCGAGGATGCGCGACAACCCGAAGTCGAATTCGGGGGACGGGCCGGCGTCGCCGCCACCCGGCTCGAAGACGCCAGCGGCGGAAATCTCGGCGAGTGCCGGGAAACGCTCGGCGTCGATCAATCCGGCCAGCGTCCGCCCATACCAGGCCTGCATCTCCCGGCTATTCCAGTCCGGGAGCTCTTTCGCCTGCGACATGCTCAGGTTGAGCTGCGCTTCGCCGCGGACGTACTGGAGGAGCAGGAAACACACCCCCAGCTTGTCAGGTGGGCTCAGTCCGGTACCGGCCATGGTGCGCAGGCAGCTGTCGAGCCATGCGAGCTGGCCCGGCTCCAACGGTGGCCCGCTGGGGGTGATCTGCAGGCTCCAGGGGTGCCGGTAATAGAAGGCCCGCAGTTCCCGGGCCCAGCGCTCCAGTCCGCCGCGCCAGCCGAGGACCGCCACGTCGATGACGGGGGGGTTGCCCGGCGCGGTGTCCATCATGAAGACCAGGAGCTCGTCCTTGTTCGCGACGTGCCGGTAGAGCGACATGGTGGCGCAACCGAGCCGTTCGGCGAGCCGGGCCATCGACAGCGCTTGAAGGCCCTCGGCGTCCGCCAGCTTGATGGCCGCGGCGACGATGCGCTCCAGGCTGAGCGCCTGTTGGGGCCCACGCGGATGCCGGTTGGCCCGTTTCCAGAGGACCTCCAGGCTGCGCGGGAGCTTGTCGTCGGTCTCGTTGCTCATCGTCACCCCGTTCCCGTGCTCCCAGATACAACATCGCCTGCCCGCGTAAAGCGTACGCCTTGCGTATGACGTACGCAGAGCGTATGGTATACGCAGATGCCACCGAGGCCCCTGCCGCCGGGCAAGCAGGGGTGTTTCCGGGTGCCATGCCCCGACGGGAGCCACTCATGAGAACGACGACCGACTTGCCGGATGTCCAGCCGCGGCCCACCAGTGCCTCCGCCTCGGCGGGCCGGAAGTGGTGGCAACGCCCCTGGATTGCTCCGCTGGCGATCCTCTCGCTCGTCTTCGTGGCGTTCTCGCTGCCGCCCTATCTGACGCTGAATCCGGAGCATTCCCGGGTGCCGCCACCGGAGGGCTTCGCGGCGTATTACCCGTTCCTGGTGGTGCACGTGGTCTTCGGCTCGGTGGCGCTGCTGACCACCTGGTTGCAGGTGTGGCCCTGGTTCCGCCAGCGCCATCCGGTTGCCCACCGGCTCATCGGCCGGGTGTACGTCTTCGGTGGGGTGCTCCCCGCCGGACTCATGGGCCTGGTGGTCGGCGCGTCCACTCCCTTCGGCCCGGTGGCCCGGATGAGCTCCGTCCTGCTGGCGCTGCTCTGGCTGGGCTTCACGGTCATCGGGTACCGGCGGGCGCGGCAGCGCCGGTATGCCGAGCACCGCCGGTGGATGATCCGCAGCTTCGCGCTCACCGCGTCGACCATCACCAACCGGTTCTGGGGGGTGATCGCGTACCTCGTCCTCTCACCGCAATTGGAGACGGCCTTCGAGGGCAGCGAGAAGATGCTCACCTGGACCATCGCCGGCCTGTCCACCTGGCTGGGTTGGGTGGTGCCGCTGCTCATCGCCGAGTGGTGGCTGGAGCGCGGTGAGTCCACCAGGCACGGTGCCCGGCTCCCGGCCACCATCGCCCAGCACTCCATGGGGCCGGCGTGACGAGCCGGCCCCGGGCGGTCCGTCAAAACTTCACGACGACCGACTCGGCGCTTCGGTTCGCGGGCCCGTGGAATACGACTTCCACGTTGTTTCCATCGGGATCGAGCAGGAAGGCCGCGTAGTAGCCGGGATGGTAGGGACGCATGCCCGGAGCTCCGTTGTCCCGGCCGCCATGCGCCAGTCCCACGGCGTGGAAGCGCTCGACGGCCTCGCGAGAGTTCGCCTGGAAGGCGAAGTGCATCCGGCCGGTCAGCGCTCCGGCCGACGCGCGAGAACTCGCGGAGGAGATGAACAACTCGTCCGCCCAGAAGAAGTCCTCGCCTTCTCCGCCAAGGGGAATGCCCAGCGCGCCCAGGACGGCCGAGTAGAAGCGCTTGCTCGCCGCGAGATCTCGCACGACCAACTGGAGATGGTCGATGAGACGGCCCCGATGAAGCATGTTGGTTTCCATAGAGCGATTCGCATACCGCGCCAGACTTCGAGCACTCAAGCGCTCGAAGCGCGCCGGCGTTCGATCTCTCTCGTTCCGAGCGGCACTGTCCCTCTGTAGATATTTACGTCCCAGGGATCGGGCGGAGGCCTTCGCGTTCCGCCAGTTCTTTGATAGCCATTGTCCGAGACTCGGACGGCCCGGGGCTCGTGCGCGCAAACCTTCGGGCCCACGGACGATTCATCAGGAAACGTCAGGACTCTTTACAAGACGTCCCAGGACGGCTGGTGCATCCCTGCTCCAGGGCCAAGCTTGTACTGTCAATAACCCCCTGTTTTCCCGAGTACCCACCTGATGGCCCGAGGGTTGCTCCAGGCAGTGCGTTCACCCTCGGAGCAAGCGGGAAAAGACAATGATCAAGCGAGCGGCGGTCCTCGTGGTGAGCTGCGGCGCGGTGCTGGCCGGTTGCGGTCCTGACCTCGAGAGCGAGAACCAGGAGATCATCTCCAACCTGCTCGAGGCGGGGTTTCCGGCCGGCAGCGTCAAGGTCGTCGAGGATGCCGTGTACGTGGGGCACGACGCTCACGTGTCCCTCGAGGCGTCCCGGGAGATGCTCCAGCCCGGGGAGGGGAGCGCCGAGCATTACCGGACGACCAATCTCGTTGGCACCAGCGTGACGAAGATCTGCATCAATCCCACCACCACGTTCAACAGCTACTCCCAGCTCAGCCAGGGGCTCGATCTGGCCATCCAGAATTACAATGCACTGGGGCTTCGCATCTATTTCGCGCGAGGCCCGGCCACCGGCTGCACCGCGAACATCAGCATGCAGACCATGAGCGGCACTGGAGGCTCCGCGGGCTACCCCGCGGGCGGTCTTCCCTATGGAACCATCCGCATCGGCACCGGGCTGCAAAGCCTCAGCCTCGACATGAACGAGCACATCATCACCCACGAGATTGGCCACGCGATTGGTTTCCGCCACTCGGACTACTACAGTCAGGTGGGCTGCGGCGTGAACGAAGGCACCGCTGGCGTGGGGGCCATCCACATTCCCGGGACGCCGACCACGTACACGGTGGGGGGCTCCATCATGAACTCCTGCACTCCGTCGAATCCGACCGGCGAGTTCACCAGCACTGACATCATCGCGCTGAACTACCTCTACTGAGAGAGGGTGGCCGCGCGCGCAGGGAGGGCTGGCCGCGAAGCGGGCGCATGTGCCGTTGGAGGAGTCCTGCTATCCTGGAGCTGCCTTGGAAACCTTCCTGTCGAGAGATGGCACCACGCTCGCCTACACGCGCACCGGCTCGGGACCGTCGCTCGTCCTGGTGCACGGGACGAACTACGATCACTCCACGTGGGATGCTGTCCTGCCCGCGCTCGCCGGGCATTTCACCGTGTACGCCCTGGACCGGCGTGGACGCGGACGGAGCGGGGACGCGTCCGCCTACAGCATCGAGCGAGAGTATGAGGATCTCGCCACCCTGGTGGACGCGGTGCCGGGTCCGGTGGTGCTCCTGGGGCACTCCTTCGGGGGCATCTGCGCGCTGGGCGCCTCATTGCTCACGCGCAACCTTGGCAAGCTCATCCTCTATGAGCCCCCGTTCGCTCCGCTGGAGCGCTTTGGTTCGCCCGAGGCCCTTGTCCGGATGGAGGTGCTCGTGCGCGAGGGGCGCCAGGCCGAAGTGCTCGAGACGTTCCTGCGGGCGCTCATCAGCGTGCCCGAGGTGGAGGTGCAGCGCATGAAGACCCTGCCTGCCTGGAGCGCGCAGGTGGCCTCGGCCCACACCCTCGCGCGCGAGGGGCGGGTCGTGGAGGCCGCATGGCGGGACCTCAAACGCTACGCCGCTCTTTCCGTGCCGGCCTTGCTGATGCGCGGCGGCGTCAGTCCGCCGCTCTGCACCGAGGTGTCCGAGGCACTCCAGGGCGTGCTCCCGCGCAGCCACCTCTCCGTCCTGCCCGAGCAGGGTCACTTCGCCATGCTCACGGCCCCCGAGCTCTTCGTCCGCGAGGTGCTCGCCTTCGCCGGCGCCGGGCTCTGAGGCGCGTGCGCACGGTGTCTCCGGAGGAGTGGAGTTGGAGCCATGATGAGCATGCCGGGCCGCTGGTGCCGGAGCGAAGCCGCCGTGTCCTGGGTCGCCTTGCCCCTGCCCGCCATGCTCCTGGGCGCCTGGGTCGCACGGGCGCATGGCGTCTCCGTGAAGGCGTTTGGCACGAATCTCGTGGCCGCCGTGTTCGGGATGGGGCTCGCGGTGTGGCTCGCGCGCCGCTCCTGGAGCCACCTGGTTCGTCTGGCCCCTGGGATCGCGGCGGCGGTCCTCGTCCTGCTCGCCGCGACGTTTCTGTTCCCCCCGGTCGAGGGCGTCCACCGCTGGCTCTCCCTCGGCCCCGTGCGGCTGAACGCCTCGGTGGTTGCCTCGCCGTGGGCGATGCTGGCCCTGTGGGGCCTCCTTCAGGGGGGACGTCCGGGCCTCGCGGTGGGCCTCGTCACCGGGACCCAACTGCTGCACGGTGCGCAGCCCGACGCAGGACAGGCCCTCGCGCTCCTGGCGGGCGTGCTGGTGCTGTTCATCGGGGCCCGGTCCCTCTCCTGGGGATGGAAGGTCGCGGGAGGGGGCCTCGCCGCGATGGGCGTCGCACTGGCCTGCATGCGGTTTGATTCACTCGAGGCGGTTCCCCACGTCGAACGGATCATCCATCTCGCGGCCGCGAGGGGTGTGCCCTGCCTCCTTGCCGCGCTCGTGGCACTGGGACTCCTCCTGCTGCCCATGGTCCACGGCGCGGTGGGGTTGCGCACGGCCCGGAGTGACTCCGCTCTGCTGGCTGGCGCCCTCGGGGCGTACTGGCTGGGGACGCTCGCCGTCACCGAGTGGGGCAACTACCCCGTCCCGGTCATGGGCGCGGGCGCGGGCCCCGTGCTCGGCTGGTATTGCACGCTCGGAATCCTTCTGTGCAGAGGGGCTCAGGCCACCTTGGGGAAGTCCACCTCGGTGCCGGCGACGACGTTGAGGTAGTTGGTGAGCACGTTCTGCGCGACCGCGGAGACGACCTCGACGAGCTCCGCGTCCGTGAGGCCCGCCTGGCGAGCGGCGGCGAGCTGCCTGCCCGTGTCCGAGCCGTGCGTGCGCACGATGGCCAGTGCCAGGTCGAGGATGGCCTGCTCCCGTGGATTCGCCGCGCGGCCGGAGCGGAAGCCGGAGAGTTCATCGGCCGGGACGCCCTGGAGCTTGCCGAGCGCCGTGTGCGCCGACAGGCAGTAGGTGCAGCGGTTGGCCTCGGCCACGGCGATGGCGATGGCCTCCTGGGTGCGCGCCGGTAGCGACGCCTTCCCCATCGCGCCGAAGTAGCCGGCCACCGCCTCGAGCGCCGCGGGCGAGTGGGCGAACGTCGCGAACATCTTCGGCACCCCGCCGAACTTCGCCTTGAGCGCCTCCAGCGTGGGCTTGGACGCCTCGGGGGTGGTGCTGGGGGTGACGGGCGCAATGGCGATCTGGGACATGACGTTGCTCCTGGATGGAGAGCGGCCGGGGCCAGGGTGGTCTCGGCCGGTCGATTGGTTTCGACGCGAAACTAAATAGGGGTCTCGGGTTTTCTTGTCAAGAAGGTTTGGGGTCGATACCTTCTGGTCATGAGTGCCGAATCTCTGTACGCGTTGCTCGAGCGCATCACGAACCTGCTGCGCAACGAGGAGCGCGCCGTGGGGCTGGAGCATGGGCTGCAACCGGTGCACCTGCAGGCGTTGCACTACCTCTCGGTGTGCAACCGCTACAGCAACACACCCGCGGGGCTCACGGAGTATCTGGGCCTCACCAAGGGAACGGTGTCGCAGACGATTACGTTGCTGGAGGGCAAGGGATTGGTCGGGAAGGAGAGCAGCAGTACGGATCGCCGCGTCACCCATCTCCACCTGACGGGGGAGGGCCGAGCCCTGCTGGGGGCGCTGCTGCCGCCCCCGCTCTTCTCCCGTACGCTCGAGGGACTGCCGGACGGTGGCAGCGGGTTGGAGGCCTCGCTGACGGGCCTGCTCCGGGCCCTGCTGGTAACGCACGGTCAGCCGAGCTTCGGAGTGTGCTCATCCTGCCGCCACTTCCAGCGGGAGGCGCAGGGACGCTTCCGCTGCGGGTTGACGCAGGAGCCGCTCAGCCGCGCGGACAGCGCGCTGCTGTGCCGGGAGCACTCGGCCCCGGACGTGCCGGCGTCCTGAGCCCGACCGGGGAGGTTGTCACTCATCAGTCGTGAATGTCAGACCCATTCATTACAAGCGTCTCTCTGAAATTTCATATTTCAGATTAAATCTTGTTCATCAAGATTTCTCAAAAGACGAGACGCCAGATGAGAAACGCGAGTTTGAAGTTCCCGCGCTTCACACCAGCGGTCCGCTGGATGTGCGCATTGTTGGGGCTGCTCGTGGCCGGGAGCGCCTGTGATGGCGGGAGTGGGGCCGGTGAGCGCCCACCCGCGATGGAGGCAGAGGTTCCCCCCGAGAGCACGCTGCTCACGCAGGGCAAGGAGATCACCCTCTCGGGCACTTCTGGCGGCGAGCTGTACTTCGCCATGCAGGTCCCGGCCGGGCAGGGCGAGCTGAAGATCACGCTCACGAACGCGGCGAAGGTGGACCTCTACGTGCGGAGGGGCAGCCGGGCCACGACCACCCGCTACGACTGCAAGTCGGCGACGACGGCCAGCACCGAGGAATGCCTCATCAATGCTCCGCAGGAGGGGATGTGGCTCATCACCGTTCGAGGCACCGCGGCCTATTCCGGAGTCGAGCTTCGGGGCAGTTACTCGCCATTCCCTGACGCACCGGTGACGGCGCTCACCGGGGGCGAATCCGTGACAGGCATTTCGCTTCCCGCGGGCGGTGCCCGGTTCTTCAGCCTGGAGGTCCCCCCCCATCAGGCCCGCCTCGCGTTCGAGCTCTCGGGCGGCACGGGTGAGCCCGTCCTCTTCTCCAGCTTCGGGGGCAAGCCCACCGATATCAGCTTCGGCTGCCGGAACACACGACGGGGCAACGGGACGAGCTGTGCGTTCATCGAGCCTCGAGCAGGCACCTGGTACGTGATGATTCGCGCTCAGTCGGCCCTGTCGGACGTCACCCTGACCGGGTCCTATGGCGCCACCGTCGATCGCACCTCGACCGGGCTCGTCAGCGGCCGGTGGAGCGACGCCCTCGCGAGCTCTCCCCTCCAGGATCGTTACTTCACGGTGGAGGTTCCCCCCAACCAGGTGAAGTTCGTTCTGGAGGTCTCTGGCGGCACCGGAGAGGCGGATGTCTATCTGCGGCGAGACGGTCAGCCGACTCCCACGGACAACCATTGCATCCCCACGGTGACAGCCCCTTGCGTGTATGACCGTCCGCAGGGCGGCACCTGGCATGTCCTGGTGCGTGCGCTGACGACCTTCTCGAACGTCAGGCTCAGGGCAACGCTGACGGATACGGTTCCCCTGGTCCCAAACGCTCCCGCCGAGCCTGTCTCGGGCATCCAGAGCGAGATCCGCTACTTCCGCGTCGAGGTACCCGAGGGAGTGAATGGGCTCAGGTTCGAGAGCCCGTCCCATCCCGATGTGTACATGATGGCCGCGCGCGAAGTGCTCCCCGACTACTGGTACACCTCCCTTTGCAGGGACGTGGACTACTGCAACTTCCTCCGGCCCCAGGCCGGAACCTGGTTCGTTGCCCTCAGCTTCAATGCCGCGGCGAGCAGCTCCGTGCGCGTGGTCTTCGAGGACGGCGAGCCCCTCCCGCTGGTGGACGGCGTACCGGCGAGCGTGGCCGCCGCCAAGGGCTCACTGCGGTACTTCAAGTTCGAGGTGCCTCCCGGACAATCGCGTCTCTCATTTGACGTGGTCGGCCTGAGGAGCTCCTGGCTGTATGTGAAGTCTGGCACCGAGCCCACCACGTTCGACTACGACTCCCGCGCGTACACCCAGCCCACCCGGCAAGGTGTGGGCCTGTCCTTCGCCAATCCCGCGGCGGGTACGTGGTACGCCCTGGTAGCGGCGGACGACGACATCGACGGGGCGATTCGCGCGACCGCCTCCAACCTGCCCGCTCTCGTGGACGGAACCCCAGAGCCCCCCCTCTCGGGCGCGCAGAACTCGGAGCGCCTCTACACGCTGCAGGTTCCTCCGGGTATGAGCGACCTGCTCGTGACCCTCACGGGCGGCACCGGTGACACCGCGTTGCTGGTGAAGCGCGAGGGCATCCCCAACTCCGCCAGCAACGACTGCAAGTCGGACAATCCCGAGAGCTCCATCGAGACCTGCGCCCTGGTGCTGCCGCAGGCGGGAACCTGGTACATCTCGGTGCGTGGAAAGCAGGCCTATTCCGGCGTCGTGCTCAACGCCCAGGCCGTGCCGGCACCGGGCGATGCCGTCCAGGCCCTCGAGAACGATGTGGCACTCGCCAACCTGAGCGAGCCCCGGTACAGCTACCGGCTCTGGAAGCTGGAGGTTCCGGAAGGACAGGCGCGCCTCGAGTTCAACCTGTCCGGAGGCGATGGCAACGCCGATCTCCTCGTGCAACACGCCACGCGGCCGTCCGCGACGAGCTTCCTGTGCCACTCCAACGGGACCACGAACACGGAGCGGTGCGTGTTCGAGAACCCGCAGGCGGGCACCTGGTTCGCGCTGGTGCGTGGCGGCTCGAGCTTCCGGAGCGCCTGGCTGACCGGCAGGTACTCGCTCGGGAACGAGGTGGTCACGCTGACCAACGGCATCCCGTTCCCCAACCTCGCCCTCTCCGGGACCGCGAAGCGGCTCTTCAAGGTCGAGGTCCCCGCGGGCCAGTCCGGATTGAGGTTCCACCTGCGAGGGAGCTTCCAGAGTGCGTCCATGTTCGTGAAGAAGGACAGCCCGCCGGCCGCGAGTGATGCTCCTTGCGCCAGCCGCGGCACCTCCAGCCTGCCGCTCGTCTGCGACAAGACCGCGGAGGCCGGCACCTGGTACGTGCAGCTGCAAGGCGGGATCTCGGGTGCGGTGCTGACCGCGCATGCCGCTCCCTTCTACCTCTCCGAGCCGGCCATTCCCCTCACCAACGCCGTCCCGGAGCTCAACCTCTCCTCGAGTACGGAGCGGCGGTTCTTCGTGCTGCAGGTTCCTCCGGGCGCCTCCCGGCTCCAGTTCACCACGCGAGGCCAGCCCGCCAGCTCCACCGCGAACCTGAGCCTGTACGTCAAGCGCGCTGGAGATCCGAGCTCGTCCCCTGACTGCTCCTCCGTGAACGCGGGCTCCGAGGAGACGTGCTCGATCAGCAACCCCGAGCCGGGCCAGTGGTTCGTCCTGGTGCGCGGCACTCAGTACAGCAACGTCGACCTCCTCGGCCTCTACGAGTAGCGGCCGCCCACCCCTCTTCATCGGGGCGGTGCATGGCGCTGCCCGATTCCAGGAAACCCTCATGTCTTTCCGATTCCTCCTTCTCTTGGGATGTCTCCTCCTCGGGAGCGCCTGCGGCGGGCCACCCGGCGGTGATGCCGAAGCCAGCCGCGAGCAGTCCGGCACGAGTGCTCTGTTGAGCACGGCGCTCACCCAGGGCGTTCCGATCAACAACCTCTCGGGTGCCGCCAGCACCGAGCAGCTCTTCACGCTCCAGGTGCCCACTGGCGCCACGTCCGTGAAGTTCACGCTCTCGGGCGGGACAGGTGATCCGGACCTCTACGCGAAGTACGGAAGCGCACCGACGACCTCTTCCTACTCCTGCAAGTCCGCGTTGAGCGGTCCGAGTGATACGTGCTCCGTCAGCGCGCCCCAGGCCGGCACCTGGTACGTGCTGGTCCGCGCCTATACGGCCTACTCGGGGGTGTCGCTCGTCGGGACGTACACCGTCACCTCGACCGAGCCCACGTCCCTCGTTCACGGCCAGCCTGTCACCGGACTCTCGGCGGCGAAGGACGGGGCGCTCTACTTCGTGCTCAACGTGCCCGTGGGTCAGAAGACGGTGAAGTTCTCTCTCTCCGGTGGCTCGGGCGATCCCGACCTGTTCGCGAACTTCGGGAGCAAGCCCACCACGTCCTCCTACCGCTGCGCCTCCACCAATTCCGGCTCCGCGGAGACCTGCTCCGTGAACTCTCCAGAGCCCGGGCTCTGGTACGTGATGGTCCGCGGCTACGCAGCCTTCTCCGGCGTCTCGCTGGTGGGTGAGTATTCCCCGCCGACGAACGAGCTCGACGACAACCGGCCCATCCGGGTCTCGGGAGCGGCCGGGAGCCAGATCTACTACACGCTGGAAGTCCCCGCGGGCCAGAGCGTGGTGCGGTTCCGCACCTACGGCGGCTCGGGCAACGTGACCCTCCGCGCCAGCTTCGGCGCTCCGCCGACGGCCACGTCCAGCGGCTGCGTGTCCGAGAGCTCCAGCACCTACGAGGAGTGCTCCTTCACCGCGCCGCAGGCGGGCACGTACTACGTCCTGCTCACCGGCGTTCAGGCCTACGCGGATGTGACGCTCGTTGGCTATTCCCAGACCGCGAGTGGTGGGCCCGTCGGCATGCTCGTCAATGACACGGCCGTGGAGGATCTCTCCGGCGCCACCGGCGACTCATTCTTCTATGCGCTCGACGTGCCCGCGGGGCAGACCCGGCTTCAGGTCAACCTGCTCGGCAGTGGCAACGGGGACGCGGATCTCTTCGTGCGGTTCGGGGAGAAGCCGACGACCACCACGTACGACTGCCAGTCCATCCGGTCGTGGAGTGACGATGCCTGCACCGTGAACAACCCCCAGCCCGGCACCTGGTACATCCTCGTGCGCGGCAAGAGTGCGTTCAATGGGGTCGTGCTCCTCGCGACGTACTCCGTCAATGGAGAGCTGCCAGTGGTCGCGCTCCGCGAGGGGCAGCGCATCAAGCAGATCGCCAGCCCCGGGGGGCAGGACCGGTACTACACCCTGGAGGTTCCCGCCGGGTACGGCAAGCTCCGCTTCGACGTCGGCAGCACCGCCTATCTCGTCTACCCGGAGATCTACGTGGCGTTCGGGGCCCGGCCGAATCCCTCGGTGTCCGGCTCCTACGTGTGCAACTCGCAGTATGAGTGTGAGATCGACATGCCGCAGGCCGGCACATGGCATGTGCTGCTGCGAGGCCCCAGTTACGGGTTAGTCAAGGGCACCCTCCTGGCCACGTACTCTGGAGTGCTTCGCCCCGACCAGGCCCTGGTGAACGGCGAGTGGACGACCCACATCGCGGCATCCACGGATGACGCCCGTTACTTCACGTTGAACGTCCCCACCGGACAGGCACGGCTCGCGTTCGAGTTCACGAGCGAAAGTGGTGACATGTCCATCTACGTCCGGAGAGGATCCAGACCGACCCAGGGGACCTATGACTGTCAGCGGTCCTTCTCGGGGCCGACGCGACAAGGCTGCGTGTTCAACGCCCCAGGCTCCGGGATCTGGTACGTGATGGTGCTGTCTCGCGAGGAGATCGCCGGGCTCGCCATCAAGGCGACCCATGCTCCGAGCGTCACCGTTGCCCCGACGCAGGAGCTGGTCAACGGCGAATGGGTCACCGGCCTCTCCGGCTCCCCCTTCGAGGACCGGTACTACAGGCTCGTCGTGCCGCCGAATGCGACCAGCCTGAGCTTCGAGAGGATGGGCGATCAGAACGACACCTTCTTCTTCGTGCGCTACGGCAGCCTTCCCACGACGTCGGTCTATGACTGCAGCACGAGCTGCACGCCCACGAATCCGACGGCGGGGTCCTGGTACATCCTCGTCCGTGGCAGGGTGCCCTACTCGGGCCTGGCGGTGCGCGGGACGTTCACGGAAGCCACTCCCCTTGCCGCCGGCACGTGGGCAGGTGTGCTCAAGGGAACGTACTATCAGGAGCGCTTCTTCCGAATCGACGTTCCCTCGGGAGCACCCGTGCTGCGCATCGAGACCCTCAGCGCGAGTGGGAAGCAGACGTCCCTCTTCGTGAAGCGCGGCGGGCTGCCGCTCACGTCCTCGGACTGTAGCTCCACGCTGTCGGGCGGTGCGCAGCTCTGTGGGATCGTGAAACCGCAGGCGGGGACCTGGTACGCCCGGGTCCGCTTCGAGTATTTCTCGGGTGACACCACCGACGTGTACGTGCGCGCCCAGATCGAAGGTGCGTCCGAGCCCGAGACCCCGCTCACCGACAACGTGGCGCTGGAGCTGCTCCCCTCGGCGAACCCCTACCGGCTCTACACGCTGGAGGTGCCCGAGGGTCAGACCCTCGTCACGTTCGACCTGTTCACGGCCGACAGCGCCGAGCTCTCCGTGCGGCACGCCGCCGCGCCCACCAGCTTCAATTACAAGTGCCTCGCCTCGTCGTCGCCCACGGCGCCGAACGCGTCCTGCTCCGTCCCGGCGCCCGCAGCGGGGACGTGGTACGCGCTGGTCAAGGCGGACAGCGGCTTCAAGGGGGTCCTGCGCGGGACGGTGTCCTCCATCCCCGCGCTGGTCTCTGGCATTCCGGAGCTCCCCGCGTCCGGCGCGCTGGGAGAGCAGCGGCTCTACAAGCTCGAGGTGCCGGAGGGGATGAGTGACCTGACCTTCTCGCTCCGGCGCGGCACCGGCACCCCGGGGCTCAGCGTGAGGTACGGCGCACCGCCAGTCGGCGGGGCCTACGACTGCGCGACCAAGGACCTGAGCCCGGCCGACCTGACGTGCGCGTTCGTGAATCCCCTCGCGGGAACCTGGTACGTCGCCATCTCCGATACCGCGAGCGCCTTCTCCAACGCGATCCTGACCGGGACGTACGTCCAGAGCCCGGGAGAGGGCATCCCCGCGCTCACCAACGGTGTGCCGGTGGTGGACGTCAACGGCGCACCGTTCGAGCAGAAGCTGTGGAAGATCGAGGTCCCCGAGGGCCAGAGCCGGCTCAAGTTCGATCTGTCCGGCGGGTCTGGCCTCGCGTCGCTGTACGTGCAGCACGCCGTGAGGCCGACGCTCAAGGCTTTCGCCTGCAGTGCCAGCAGCACGTCCGGGAACGTGGCGACGTGCATCGTCCCGAACCCGCAGGCGGGGACCTGGTTCGTGCGAGCCCACAGCAGGTACTCCTTCGACGGCGCGTACCTGACGGGGACCTTCTCGCGGGACGGTGACGTGCGGACGCTCGCCCGAGGACTCCCTCACCTCAACCTCTCCAGCACCGCCGACGCCGCGCAGTACTTCCAGGTGGAGGTGCCGGAGGGCCAGAGCTTCTTGAGCTTCCACCTCTTCGGGAGCGTGGCGAACGCGGTGCTGACGGCCCGGCCCGGCGAGCTTCCCACCGCGGCGGATTCGCCGTGCGCGGCGAAGGCGGCGAACCACCGGGCGTGCGAGTTCCCGAGCCCTGCTCCCGGCACCTGGTACGTGCGGCTGGGCGGAACCTTCCAGGGCGCCATGCTGAGCACGGACTTCGTCGACCTGGGGGCGACCGACGGCATCGAGCCACTGGTGAACGGGGCTCCCTTGAAAACCTCGAGCAGCACCTCGGCGCCGCGGCTCTACAAGCTGGAGGTCCCCGCGGGAATGTCCCTGCTGACCTTCACGACGAGCGGCGTGTCCGAGCCCGGAGTGGAACTCCGCGTCCTGTTGGGGAGCCCCGCGAGCCAGCACGACTATGACTGCCTCTCGAACGGGCCGGCGAGCAGCGAGACCTGCTCGTTCAAGAACCCGGCCGCCGGCACCTGGTACGTGCAGCTCTCCGGGAGCGACCCGAACGTGAAGCTGACCGGCAGCTACCGGTAGGCCCTCGGGCAGGACCGCGGCGGAAGGGTGGGGGAGGGGACTCGCCACCTCCCCCACTCCTCGGCCTGGCTCCCAAGGGGTTCGTGCACACACAGGGGGGCTCATACCTACCTGGTGGCTCGGCGGATGACGGACGCGCGAAACGCGGAAATATGATGGTCATCATATGAGCGGACCGTTTCCCAACCCCCGGAAGAACCCAGGAGCTGAACCATGCAGATCAAGAATGCAGTCGCGCTGGTGACCGGCGCCAACCGTGGCCTTGGACTCGCCTTCGCGCAGGTCTTGCTCGAACGCGGCGCACGCAAGGTCTACGCGGCCGCCCGGGATCCATCGACCATCTCATTGCCCGGCGTCGTGCCGGTCCGGCTCGACGTGACCCGGCCCGAACAGGTCGAGGCGCTCGCGCGCGAGGCCCGCGACGTGACGCTGCTGATCAACAACGCGGGCATCCTGAAGGGGACGAAGCTCCTCGCCCATGACGCCCAGGCCGCCGCGCGAGCCGAGCTCGAGACCAATTACCTGGGGCCTCTGGCGACGAGCAGCGCCTTCGCACCGATCCTGGCCAGCCATGGCGGTGGCGCGATCGTCAATGTGCTGTCCGTGCTCAGCTGGCTGGCGTTCCCCGGCACGTCGACCTACAGCGCCTCGAAGGCCGCGGCCTGGGCGCTGACCAACGGACTGCGCAACGAGCTGCGCGGGCAGAAGACCCAGGTGCTGGGGCTGCACGTGGGCTACATGGACACCGACATGGCCCACGGCGTCAACGCGCCGAAATCCAGCCCCATCGAGGTGGTGCGCCTGACGCTCGATGCGCTCGAAGCCGGCAGGGACGAGGTCCTCGCTGATGAGGTGAGCCGCAACGTCAAGCGGGGTCTGTCCGCCGAGCCGGGTGTCTATCTCGGCATTCCTGGCGCATGAGGCGCTCCCGGCCAAGAAGCTGACCAGGCCGCGGTGATGCCCGCGGCCACGGCCGGAATTTGCCGGCGTTTCATGGGTCCTTTTTTCCTAGAGTGCGCCGGACATGCAACTCACCCAAGACACCTTTCTCGCACATGCCGAAGCGACGCTCACCAGGCTCGACGGTTCCGTCCTCGAAGCCATCTCCCATCACGACGAACCCGATGTCGCCACCCTCGCGAACGCCTTCGGAGCAGGCAGGGCGTGCTCCGTCACGGAGTTCATCCAGGCGCTGTGCCCTGGGCCGCTCACGCATATCGGTTTCGCGGCCGTGGTGTTGCGGGAGCTGCTCGAGGCCCGGGACGAAGTCCTGGACGGCACGGTATCCGAGCCAACGGTCGTCACCGGCCATGCGCGTGTCTCCGGGTCGCTGAGCGTCACCGCACCGCTCGTCGTCCTCGGTGACCTGGAGGTGAAGGGCGTCATCCGCGACGCTGGGCCCGACTCGACGGTCGTCGTCGCCGGCCGGTGCACCGCCTGGGGGCTTCAGACGTCGGGGAACTTCCTGGTCCTCGGAGACCTCGTCGTGCGCGACGCCATCCAGGGCGTCTACAACGACGAGAGCCTCGTCGTCGCTGGTGCGCTCGAGACGCGCTTCCTCGACGAGAACGACCACGACATCGCCGTTCAGGGAGAGGAGCGCGTGAAGCACCGGTTCGAACTGGGACGCTCCGGCGAGGAAGCGGCGTCGCTGGCCTCCACCTTCCTCGTTCCCGGCCTCTACGACGTGGACCTGGGCGAGGTCCATCACGACGAACTCTTCGAGCGGGTCTCCCGGAACGAGCCTGTCTTCACGGAAACCCCACAGCCGCGGCAGGAGAAGGAGCCGGACGCGCCCACGGACGAGGAACTCCAGGGCATCGACGTGGCGGGCCTCGCCGCGCGTGCGCCGGTCGCGGTGAGCGCGCGCGACATCCTCTACGCGCAGCGGAAGACGGGCGAGGTGTGGCTGACGGGCTCGGGTCAGTTCCCCGTGGTCATCTTCGACGGTGAGAAGTTCCTGGGACTGGAGTCCTCGCCGGCCCTCGAGGCGGCACGGGCCTCGGAGCGCGTCACCTTCTGGCGTAAGCGTGGCGATCTGTTCCTGGAGATCGAGCGCTTCGAGGCCATCGTGCAGGTGCACGCGGGCTACAACAACGGAAGCAAGACGACGCTTCGTTTCGCCTTCGACAGCACGGACGAGGCCGTGCGCACGGTGCGGCGGCTGGAGGCGCGCTACACAGGGGACTTCCTCCGCGTCACGACCGGGATTCCTGGCCGAGGCCTCCTGGAGCGAGAGCTTTCCAAGTACGCCAACGGGAAGTCCGAGTACACGTCGGCCATCATCCAGGGGACGACGCTCGTGACGAGGGATGGCGTGAGCAAGACCTTCGACGATGAGGCCTCCGCGCAGATGGCGCTCGAAGACTGGCTCGCCCAGAAGCGGCAAGCCGGATTCGACCTGAAAATCCTCGAGTGGAAACCGTTCGGCCTTCTCGCGGCACGGTAGGAGTGAAGCATGGTGGACGCGGCACCCGGCTTGAGCGCGGAGTGGTGGACCTGGCTGGCGGACAACCTGGTGCGAGGTGTGGCGCCGGAACGATTGGAGCAGACGCTGGCACGCTCGGGCCTCGCACCGGCGCAGGCGCGGGCCGTGGTGGAGCGCTGCCTCCAGCACCCGGCGGTAGCGCTGGGGCGGCCCCGGGCGGGGTTGCTCGAGGAGTTCCTCGCCCAACTCGACACGCGCGTAGCGCTCCACCGTCAGTCGGGCGCGCACCAGCGGCTGGAGCGTGTCCGGGGCGCCTCAGCGCGAGAGGTGATGGACGGCTACTACCTGGCGCACCGGCCCGTGATCCTCGAAGGTGTCATGGACGGCTGGCCGTTGATGTCCCGGTGGACGCCGCATCAGCTGGCCGAGCGGTATGGCGATGTCGAGGTCGAGGTCATGATGGGCCGTGAGGCTCGCACCGACCATGATCTGGAGCCCGATGCGTGCCGCACGGTGATGCGCTTCGGGGAGTTCATCCGCCGGCTGGTGGAGGGGGGACCCACCAACGACCTGTACCTCACGGGCCGCAACTTCGCGCTCGAGCGCCCGGAGCTGCGCTCCCTGCTCGAGGATGTGCGCTATCCGAAGGGACTGCTTCGCCAGACGGACCGCCCTGGCGCCGTGAAGCTCTGGGTGGGGCCCGCGGGCACGTTGACGGCGCTGCACCATGATCTGGGCTCGGTCCTCTTCGGTCAGGTGCATGGCCGCAAGCGCTTCCGGCTCATCCCTTCCTTCGAGACCCACTTCGTCTACAGCCACCGCGATGTGTGGAGCCAGGTGGACGCCGGGCACCCCGACCTGGAGCGCTTCCCCGCGTACCGTGAGGCAGATGTGCTGGAGACGGTGGTGGGCCCGGGAGACCTGCTGCTCATTCCGGCGGGCTGGTGGCACTGGGTGGAGTCGCTCGATGTCAGCGTCTCCGTGACCTTCCAGGAGTTCGACCTCCCGGAAGGCAACGCCTGGTGGGCGGTGCGGTGAAGTGCTCCTCGGGGCAGCACTACCGCAGCGGAGGGGTGGAGGGAGGCTGCGTGGGCAGGACGCGCCGCTCTTGCTCGGCCTTGAACAGCGGGTTCGGATTCGGGACGATCTCGTGGCCAGGCGGAGGGTTGGGAACGATCTTGGGCATCGAAGAGGGACGCATCATGTTGCCTCGGGAAGGCTGTGGGAACAGCCAGACTATTATATCGCACCAGGTTTCATGATGCCTGACTCGAGTGCTCGCGCTCAGTGGCGCTCCTGGATTGCCGAGAACCTGTCGAGGGGCGTGTCACCGGAGCGCCTCCTGTCCCCCTTGTGCGAGGCGGGGTGGACCCCGGCCGAGGCCCGCTCGGAGGTGGAGGCCGCGGCCCTGCACCCCGCGGTCCGGCACGTGTGCTCGGAGACCCACGCGCGCCGGGAGTGGGAGTCGCTGTTGGGGGCCCGTGCCTCCCTCTACCGCCAGGGGGCGGAGGGGCGCGGGGGCCTCGAGGTGGAGCGCCGCAGGGAGCTGTCCCCAGACGAGTTCTTCGAGCGGTACTACTTTCGCAACGAGCCGGTCATTGTCGAGGGGCTGATGGCGGAATGGCCCGCGCTGTCGAAGTGGTCGCCGGAGTGGCTGGCGGAGCGTTTTGGCGGGGAACCGGTGGAGGTGATGGCGGGCCGCGAGGCGGATGCGGATCCGGACTTCAACGCCGAGCTTCGGCGGAGCTTCATGCCGCTGCGCGAGTTCGTCGCCCGGGTGAGGGCGGGCCGTACGAACGACGTCTACCTGGTGGCACGCAACAGCCTGTTGAAGCGTGATGCCTTTCGCCCGCTGCTCGACGATCTGCGGGCGCCAAAGGGCTACGTGCAGCCGGACATCCGCGTTGACGACAGCGTACATGTCTGGTTCGGCCCGGCGGGCACGCTGTCCAACCTCCACCACGACCACCTCAGCGTCCTCTTCTGCCAGGTGTTCGGCCGAAAGCGGTTCTGGCTCGCTCCCTCGTGGGAGTTGCCGTGGCTCTACAACGACCGGGGGTTGTACAGCGCGGTGGACATCCTCGCGCCGGACCTGGGCCGCTTCCCCCACTTCCAGCGCGCGGCGCTTCACTCGTGCGTGGTGGGGCCCGGCGACGCGCTCCTCATCCCCGTGGGGTGGTGGCACGCCGTCCAGGCGCTGGAGGTGAGCTTGTCGGTGACGTTCGTCTGCTTCGACCTGCCCGTGCACACCACGCAGTGGCGGGACTACTGGATTGGCCCTCGGCCGGAAGGGATGAAGTGATGAAGGAGGGGGACAGTGGGCAGGGACTGCTCGCGCCGGAGTGGCGGCGGTGGCTGGTGGAGAACCTGCTGCGCGGTACGGGCGAGGCGGAGCTGCTGGCCGTGCTGACGGGCGCCGGCGTCGACTCGGAGCGGGCGCGCGCGGCCGTGCGCGCCGAGGCGGAGGACCCCATCTTCCTGGGCGCCTCGAAGGCGCTCGCGTACCAGCGCAAGCTGGAGGGGCTGTTCGACCTCTATGGCGACCTGTACCGGCAGGGCGAAGGCCATGCGACGGTGGACCGCCACGAGGCGCTCCCCGCGGAAGACTTCTTCGCCCGGTACTATTTCCTCAACAAGCCCGTGGTGGTGCGGGGTGCCGTGGTGGATAGCGCGGAGGCGGCGTCCTGGGCTCCGGAGCGGCTGATCGCCCGCCTCGTCGAGGACCGGCTGTGGCTCGCGGAGGGGGCGGAGCAGCCTCGTACCGCCTGCGTCCCCCTGCTGGAGCACGCCTCGCTGCGGACGCTGGCGGCCTCGCTGCGCCCTCCGGCCACGTATGTCCCCGCGGATGTCCCTGCGTCCACGCCCCGGCTCTGGGTGGAAGAGGCGGGGGCTCTGCTGCCTCTGCGGCCCGCTCGCGCCAATGTGTTGCTGTGCCAGGTGTGGGGGCGCCGGAGGCTCCAACTCATTCCCGCGTTCGAGCTTCGCCGCATGGCCCGCGACACGGAGGATGCGGACGGCGTGCTCCGGCTGGAAGTGGAGGTGGGTCCCGGGGACATGCTCCTGCTGCCCGTGGGCTGGTGGCATGGGCACTCCGCGGTGGAGTCAGGGGTGGCCGTCTCGTTCGAGTCCTTCGCCGCGCCTCGGCCCAACACGCCCTGGACCCCGGATGGGGAGGCGCTGGAGCCTACGCCTCCGCCGAGAACGCGAGCGGGTTGACTGGCGGCGGAATGACCTGACGCGTCAGGCAACTTCCCGCGGCGAGGGCGCGAGAATGTGTCGGGCCCCGATTTTCATGGGGCGAGCGACTCCTTTCCCTGAGCGACCCGTCCCTCATGACCGTCAATCGACTGGCTCCCCGTCCGCCCCCGTCGTCCACGCCGTCGCCGCTCCAGCCGCTGCCGTCCCGCGTCAAGGCGCCCGCCGAGCAGGCCCGGCCGCTCGCGCTCAACTTGAAGGACAGCTTCCAGCCCGCCTCGTCCGCGAAGACCTCCGTCACCGCGCGCCGGGCGGCGGACTCGCTCCAGCGGGCGCTCCAGTCCGGAGGCCAGGCGCCGCGGGCCCACGAGGCAGCCCAGGCCAAGGCCAAGGCCAGCACCCAGCCCCAGGCGGCGGGCTTCTTCGACACCCTGGGTCAGGGTCTCCAGAACCTGGGCCAGGGCATCCAGGACTTCGCCGAGGGCGTGGTCCAGGGCGCCACGGACATCGTCCAGGACACGGCCGAGGCGGTGCAGCAGGGGGCCAACGTCGTCAACGACGCCGTCAACACCGCCGTGCATGGCACGGGCGACTTCGCACCCGATCCGGCTCCCGGCTTCGCGACGACGCCACCGGGTACGCCGCTGCCCGCGGGGGCGCGGCCCGTCCAGGCGCCCCAGCCCACGGGCGTGCCGGACGTGAGCATCGACCCCGATGATGGATGGATCATCGGCGCGGGCCCCACGGGACCCACGGCCTACCCGCCCAACACGCCCCCCAGCGAGGTCCACCCCATCACCCCCGAGGGACAGGATCCGAACGCGCCCCGGCCCACCATCATCTTCACCAATGGCATCCTGACCAACAGCGCGGACCAGGCGAAGGCCGCGCAGCAGCTCGCCAACGAGACCGGCGCCAACGTCATCTGCGTGCACAACGGCACCAATGGTGGCGTGGTCGATGTCACCCAGGCCGGAGGCGACATCTTGAGTCTGCCCGGCAACCCGGCCACCCACACCCTCACCAACCTGCTGACCCAGGCGGCCCAGTCCGGCCAGCCGGTCCATGTGGCGGCCCACAGCCAGGGCGGCATCATCACCAGCGACGCGCTCCAGCAGACCAAGGACAACCTGCGCGCCCAGGGCCTGAGCGATGCCCAGATCGAGCAGGTCATGGACAACTTCCACGTGCAGACCTTCGGCGGCGCCGCGCCGTCCTACCCGTCTGGGCCGAACTACACGCACGTGGTGCACCCGGGAGACCCGGTCTCCGGCCCGCTGGGCATGGGCAATCCGCTCAACGCGGCCAACGCCATCGCCAACGGCCAGGAGGTCATCATCGCGCCCAACCCCGGCCCCATCTACGGCAACCCCTTCAACAACCACGACTTCTCTGGTTACGCGCCCCAGGCAGGCCTGCACTAGCCCGCTCGGCTGCGTGCCTGGCAGCAGATCGATGAGCTCAGACAGGGACTGGAGGCCCGTATAGAACGGAGTCCACGATGACCATCACTCAATCCCTGCTGACCTTCCTGATCGCCGCGGGTGTGCTGACGATCACCCCTGGTGCCGACACGGTGATGGTGCTGCGTACCGCGACCCTCGAGGGGCCCCGGCGCGCGGTGTTCGCTGCCCTGGGCATCGGGCTCGGATGCCTCGTGTGGGGCGCGGCGGTAGCGCTCGGCCTGGGCGCGTTGCTGGCTGCCTCGGAGCTCGCCTTCACCGGGCTCAAGTGGGCCGGTGCCGCATACCTCGTCTGGCTGGGCGTGGGGTTGATCCGCAAGCCCCGCGCCGCGTTGGCTCTCCCGGATACTCGCGGCGAGGCCACCGTCCACGAGGGCTCGATGGTGTGGCTGCGCCGGGGCCTGTTCACCAACCTGCTCAACCCCAAGGTTGGCGTGTTCTACATCACGCTGCTTCCCCAGTTCGTGCCCGGCGGCGTCCACGTGGCGAGCTATACCTTTCTCCTGGCGGCCCTCCACGTGGTCCTGGGTCTGCTCTGGAGCGTGGCGTTGATCGCCGCCTCGGTCCCCTTGGGACGCACGCTCAGCCGTCCCTCGTTCGTCAGGGCCCTGGACCGGTTGACCGGGTGCGTGTTCATCGTGTTCGGTGCCCGGCTCGCCCTGGCTCGGCGCTGACCTGTTTCGCGAGGGCTTCGCGGAAGGTGCCCTCCCGGGCCGTCACGCAGACGCGGAAGTCATCCAGGGTGCCGCAGGTGACCTGCTCTCCCAAGCGCCGGAATGTCTCGTCCTCGCGGCGATCCACCACGTAGAGGGTATCGGGCGACAGGCGTCCCGCGTTCACGTCGGCCCGCAGGGCCTGGCACACCTCGTCCACTTTCTGCTCGTTGAGGCGCGCCGAGTAGCCGCTGTTGGTCGTCAGGTGCTTGCGGTAGGCGAGATCCCCGAAGCTCACGTAGGCGCTCGCGGGGAAGGTGTTGAGCACGCACGGCATCACCGAGATGCGGATGTCGGGCGGGTACAGGACGATGTGGCGGTAGAAGGGATCCACCTGCTCCCACTCGGGCGCCCGGAGCCGGGGCCAGGCCACCCCCTCGAACCGGTCACGGCTCCAGGCCGCCGGGGTCTCCACGGCCTGGAGCACCACCGTGGCGAGCAGCAGGCCGGTGGCCACGCGGGGCGAGGCACGCCAGCGCCAGAGGGCCAGGGCGACGACGCCCGTGGTCACCAGGTAGTGCAGGGGCCAGATGAAGCGGCCCGAGGAGCGGAAGGGCGCGAGCAGCGGCTGCAGCGGTTGCGTCAGGCCGCGAATGGAGATCACCGTCCAGCCCGACACCGTGACGACGGTCGAGAAGGCCAGCAGGGTCATCAGCAGCACCGCCCCCATCAGCGGGGCATGCGTCCGGAGCGCGGCCTTCACGCGCGGCCACCAGGCGGAGGGCCTCCAGGCGAGCGTCACCCCGGCCAGCGCGAGCACGCCGGTGCCCAGGTAGCCAAAGCCCTCGTACTGGCCGGGACCCTGATTGAGGCTGGGTACCCCCCACCGCGTCCAGCCCATGGCGTTGAAGAGCGTGAGGGTGTCGGCGCTGAAGGCGCCAAAGCCCGCCGCGGAGGCGGTCACGTCCTGGCCCACGTACCCGAAGAGCAGGAAGAGGCCGATCACCGTCACCGCGAGCCCGCCGAGGACCACCGCGGCCGAGCGCCGGGACAGGTGGTGCTCACGCACGCCGGAAAGCAGCAGCGCGAGCGTGAGCGCGAAGACCATCACCTCGAGGTACGGGTGGACACCCGAGGCGAGCACGTTGACGCCGGCGGCCCACCCGAGCGCGTTCCAGGTCCTCCGGGCGTCCTCGCGCGGGCGCAGGTTCAGATAGAGCAGGGCGAGGATCATCCACTGGGCGCACAGGGTGTCATGGCCGGTGCGGTAGAGGAGCACCGGGGCCATGGCGAACAGGGCCGCGCCCAGCAGCTGGTCGAGCGGCCGGGGCGTGAACAGGCCCGTGAGCCGGGCGCCCATCCAGCCCTGGAGCGCGAAGCACAGGGCGAACCACGGGCCGATGAACTGGAAGTCCTGGGGCAGCCAGCGCGAGAAGGGCTTGAGCAGGACGGACACCCACGGGTTGGAGTCCGCGAAGCCCACCGTCATGGTCAACGGCGTCATCAGGTCCGGCGTCCGGCCCAGGGGCAGGCCCCAGGGCGCGTTGCGGAAGTGCATCCAGCCGAGCACGTGCTGCGCGAGGTCTCCGTCACCCACCCAATCCAGATCGCTCGGGTCGAGCGTCCGGAGGCCGCCCACCACGAGGAACCAGAGCACGCCGAGCACCGCTCCCCCCATCGCCACCGCCCAGGAGCCGAGGAGGCTCCCCCCGCGCGGCGCACTCACGCCGCGTCTCCCGGGCCCAGGCGCGCCCTCATGCGCACCAGCCCCTCGAACATGAGCAGCGGATCGATGCCGAAGCGCACCTTCGAGCCACCCGGCTCGGCCCAGTCGATGGGCTCCTCGCGCATGCGCGCCCCCTGGCGCTGGAGCAGCACGAGCAGCTCCACGTCGAGCAGCCAGCGGTTCTCCACGAGCCGCTCCTGCACGGCGCGCACGAGGGGGGCGCGCGCGAATTTCAGTCCGCACTGCGTGTCGTAGAACCCGAGCTTGAAGAGCTGCTCGGTGAGGGTGGCGAAGACCCGGCCCTGCAGGTGGCGGAAGAGCTTCCGCTCCACCTCGTGTCCCGCCATCTTCACGCGCGAGGCGGCCAGCACATCGAAGGGCGCCTCGGGCGAGAGCATTCCCGCCAGCCGCCAGAATTCGCGGCCGGAGATGGCGCCGTCCGAGTCGAGGAACGCGAACCACTGGGTGTCCGGAGCGGCATGGGCCCAGGCCCGGCGGATGGCCGCGCCCTTGCCCTCGTTGCGGGGCGCGCGCAGACAGCGCATCCGGTGGGAAACGCCGACCTCGGTGAAACGGGCCTGCCCCTCGCTCACGAACTCCGCGTAGCTCCGGGCGTCCTCTTCCCGGCTGCCGTCATCGGAGATGATGAACTCGACCGCGGGGCCCTGGATCTCCTGGCCCACCGCGACCAGGTCCTTCAGGAGGCGGGGAAGGCGCGTGCCTTCGTTGAAGGCCGGCAGGGCCACACTGAGGAGGGTCTTCGTTTCCAACGGGGTCTGCTCCAGAGGGGGGCTGTCCTCCCAATGCGCGGCCGACCGGAGGGCTCCAGCCCGTGACGGAGGCGAAATATCCCCTCTTGGGCGCCGCATCCAGTGTGAAACATCAAACGGGTATCCAGGGCGGGCGCTAATCGTAGAAAGCGGGCGCCAGGGGCCGTGCGTGCACCTCGTCCGGGTCGTGCAGCAGCACCAGCTCGCCCCCCGTGGCGTCGCGGATCGCCTTGAGCTTGCGGATGGAGGCGATGCCGAGCGCGGGGTCGTCGCACTCACCCGGAGGCACCTCCCGCTCGAAGTTCTCTCGCAGGTCCCCCGCGTCGGCCACGAGGATCTTCGTGCCACTCCGGGGCAGCTCGACGACGAGCGACTGGTGGCCCGGCATGTGGCCGAGTGTCAGCACCCCGCGCACGCCCGTCATCAGCTCCCAGTCTCCGTCCACCAGCCGCCAGTCCCGGTCCGGCAGCCGGAAGTCGTCACAGCAGGTACGCGCACACCGGCTCGCACAGGATGACCGTGGGGTCCGCGCCCCGCAGGGAGACGGATCGGGGGAGGATTTCATAACCACAGCGGAGGATGAACAGCCGGCGCACGTCGCTCATGAGCCCGAAGCGCCAGCTCAGGGCTCGCTGAAGCCGCCGCGCACCCACTCGTTGGCGACGTCCCTGTTGAACTTGAAGTTCACGGGCACGCGATGCTTCGCGACGGTCGCGCCAGCGTCGTCGATGGCGGAGAGCAGCGCGTGGGGGTCATACTCATCGGCCACGAGCTCGAGCCGAACCTCGTACCAGCGGCCCTCCCAGGCGATGGAGAGCTTCTTGGTCATGGCCTGATCGCGCTGTCGCGCGGAGCGGTCCAGTACCTCCGAGGCCGTTTTCACGAAGGTCGCGAACGCCGTCGCATCGAAGGGCTTGGGGTTCTTCTTGTCGCGGCCCATCACCCACGGACTGATGAGGACGGGCTCGGCGATCCCCTGCTTGCGGATTTCCACGGCCCAACCGTCGTCGTCCTCGTTCTTGATGACCCTGGCCGTCCAGCCGTTCTTCCGCCAGAACGTGGGCTCCATGACCTCGGGCTCGGCAGGCGTGCGCTCGTCGCTCATGGGCGTTCCTCATACCCTCCAATTGCCATTTGCCAGAGAAGTTCCGCCCCCCTGCGTACAGAAGTCCACCCCGAGCTCGGCCTCATCGCGGCCGAGCGTTCCTCGCCACGTTGCCCACTGGACGTCTTCGCCCGCGCCAGAATCTCTATCGTGAATAGGTGTGGTCAGGGGCGCTGGACGGAGCAACGGCCCTCGGCGCGGCGCGTGAGGTCCTAGCGCATCTCGGCGCGGACGCCCTCGAGCATGCCGGCCTCGGCCTCGCGGTAGGTGGAGCCCGGCTCCAACACGGGCTGCCCCGGGGCGACGAGCGACTGGATGGCCCCCTCGAAGGGCGCGCCGGGGAAGTGCGTGCGCACCCAGCCGCTGCCCGGTTGGCGCAGGTCGGCCTCGGGGACCCAGGCACTCGTGCCCGTCCACGAGTCGTGGATGAGGAGCTCCCTCCCGGACTCACCGTCCCGCATGGCCGTGGCGCTCATCCAGTGGCCGGCGAGGCCGATGGCCACGGGCTTGCCCTCGGCGAGCTGCGTGGTGAGTGCGTCCACCGCCTGGCTCCGGTTGAAGGGTTCGATCTTCGTGGCCTCGCCGCCGAAGCGCTCGCTCACCTGGATCCCCATCATGTGCGGGCCCCAGCCCTTCGTGGTGCCGTCCGGCCGCGTGCCCAGCGTGAAGCGGTTCTCCGGATCCGAGCGGAGCACCGCGCCCTCGTACGCCGCGCGCTCCTGGGGGGACATGGCCGCGAACTGGGCCGCGCGCTCCGGGTCCAGCGCGGCCTCCATGGACATGAGGGCGTTGGCGCCGCAGGTGTTGTTCCACGCCTGGGGTGCATTGCCCGCGGGGTTGGTGGCCCCTTGCGTGCTGGTGGGCCGGGGGGAGGTGGCTTCCGAGCTCCCCGGCCAGGTTCCCTCCGCGAAGGCCAGCTCGGGCGTGGTGTGTCCGATATAGGGGCCGGACGCCTCGGAGAGCTGGCCGATGGACGAGAGGTGCACGCCCGGGGCGCCGGGGTAGCCGGAGGTGATGACCTCGGGGGTGCCATCCGCCGCCGTGTTGCCGGTGGCGATGCAGATGTGTCCATCCATGTCGTTCTTCTCGTCGGCCCCGAAGAAGACGATGTCGCCCGCGCGCAACGGAATGCCCGAGTCCGGCGGCAGTATCTTCCCGTTCGCATCGAGACCGTTGAAAGCGCCGATGGCGTTGTTGGTGCCACTGGCGAAGTTGATCTCGGGAGAGCGCGCGGCGGTCTGGTGGATGGCGTACGCACCCTTCACGAAGTCGAGGCACTGCTCGTCGTAGCCGGTATTGCCCAGTTGTTCGTTGGCCCAACCGAGGGCCGTGGCCGGGCCGCCATCACGCACCACCGGGCCCTGCACCGGGGCGGGCGTGCCTCCGCTGAGGTCCACCAGCGGGGCGGCGTTGCTGGCCGCCTCGAAGACGCTCTGGGCCGTGCTCGCGGCATTCTGGGCCGCGGACGTCACCTGGCCGCTCACCGTCTTCGCTATCTCCTTGGCGGTGTTGACCACCTGGGTGGCCGTCTGGAAGAGAGAGGAAACACCGGGGCGGATGGTACCGGACATGCGGAGCCTCCTGGAGCGTGGGCAATGTCCTCCATCATGCCACGTCTCCCTGTCACGAGTGGGCTCAGCCACTGACTCGCCGTGGAGCGTGGTGAGCCTATTCCCCGTGAAGGCGACTCCTTCCCGGAGGGGTGTTCTGATCATGTGCACACGCGCCCGCCCCTTCCTCCGCGATGGCCGCGGGATGCAGCGGCTGCTTCCGGGCCTCCTCTCCCTGTGCCTCGGAGATCCACCCCAGGCCCTGGAGCCGCGAGAGCACGACATTCCTGCGCTGGAGCGCGCGCTCGGGCTGACAGAACGGGTCATACCGTGCCGGTGACTGTGGCAATCCCGCGAGGAGCGCGGCCTCGTGGAGCGCGAGTTGCCCGGGAGCCTTGCCGAAGTACCTCCGCGCCGCGGCATCGAGGCCGATGATGTTCCGTCCGAACCCACTGCCCTCCGCGTAGGCTGTCAGCAGCTCCTCCACGCTCCAATGGCGCGAAATCCACATGGAAAGGGCGAGCCCCCGGAGATGCCAGTTTCGCATCGACGTGGATGCGTGCCCTGGCCGTGAAGTCATCCACTGGCGAGCCACGTGCCAGGACGTCAGGGAACCGGCGGTGCGCTCGTGCCTCGGATGCCAGGTGACCTGGGCGAATTCAGCGACGAGCGTCCAGGGCCAACGGGGCTCGAGCTGGAGCGGTCCCTCCTCTGTGGCGGCCCAGAGCGCCCGGGTGGCGAAGTCCGTCCGAGCCACGGGGACTCGTGGCAGCTCGCCCACACGAGACAGCGTGTAGCGGTACAGGCACTCCACGCTTCCGAGCAACACCAGGGGCATGAGCAGTAGCAGGACGAGCATCCATTGCCCGATACGACGCCAACCGTGGCCAGGGGGACGCATGCCGCGAGCAATAGCAATCCGGGTGCCAGCCAATCAGTGCGCGGTGAAGCCGCCATCCACCGGCAGGCCGACGCCGATCACGAAGCTCGCGCCCGGGCTGCACAGCCATAGCACGGCGGCCGCGACCTCCTCGGCTCGGCCGAGGCGGCCGATCGACTGCTCCTTCATGGCGAGCGTGGCACCCCAGGCTGCGGTCAGCAGCAAGCCACTGCGGTCTTCACCCGTGACGAGCTGGAAGCGACGGTGGGCCGAGGGAGGGAGCGTGGAAGCGGCGGGAATAGAACCCGCGTCCGGCTGTCTCCCGGTGCCTTCAGGGGCGCTGGACGGAGCAGCGGCCCTCGGCGCGGCGCGTGAGGTCCTCGGCCACCGTGAGCAGCAGGCCCCGCGTCAGTGCCGAGCGCTGTGCCTCCGTCTTCTCCCCCTGCGTGAGCCACTGGGCCACCTTCCCCAGGCTCGACGCCGTCACCACCTGCAACCGTACCCCCACCTCCACCTCGAAGGCCGCGTCGGCCTCCGGCTCCTCCTCCAGCGTCCACGCCACCCGCTCCAGCTCCAGCGTCCCCACGCCCGCCAGCGGCCTGCCGTCCAGCAGCCAGCGGCCCTCCTTCGCCGAGTACGCCAGCACCTGTGTCAGCCTCGCCGCGTCCATCCGCTCGGAGAACCACAGCGGCCGGCGCCGCAGCAGCGTCAGCTCCAACTCCAGCCGCCCCGCAAGCCCCAGCCGCATCAACCGCTCCAACTCGGGCGCCACCAGCGCGAGCGCCTCGGGCCGCACCACCACGCGCCGCCCCGTCCGCGCCGCCGAGCACGCCACCTTGGGCGCCTCCTCGCCCCGAGCCATGGGCGCGAGCAGGCCCAGCGCGGCCACCAGCGCCACGCCGGGTCTCCTCCTCCTGCTCGTACCGGTTGACCGCATGGTGTCTCAGAAGGGCCGGACGAAGAGCAGCCGCGCCTCGGGGCTGATCGTCGCGCGCTCGTCCGTACGCCAGGCCACCGACAGGTGCACCGAGTCCCCGAAGTACACCTGCGCGCCCACGCCCAGCTTCGGGTCCATCCAGCCCAGCTCCTTCCGCTGCACCGTGCCCACGTCCGCGAAGACCCCGATGAAGCTCCACCGGTACTCCGCGCTCGCCAGCAGCGAGGCGTCCCCGCGGAACTCCTTGAAGGCGTAGCCGCGCAGCGCGCTCCACCCGCCCAGGGCCTCCTGCTTCTGCAAGGGCAGGTCCTGGCCGCCCGCCGCGCGCACGCGCAGCCGCAGGCCATCATCGTGGCCGGTGTTCACGTACAGCACGTTGTCACTCACCAGCTTCCAGAAGCGGTACTCCGCGCCACCGCCCAGCTCGGGGCTGCCCACCTCCACCGTCAGCAGGCTGCGCAACGCCGTCCGCTCCGGCCAATCCCAGCCGTGCCGCACCAGGGACAGCTCGGGGTTGCGGAAGAGCGGACCCGTGTGCCCGGCCCGCTTCTCGTCGCTCGCGTACTCGAGGCGTCCCACCACCGACGTCATCCGTCCCTCGTCCACCCCCGGGTTGGGGAAGGGCGCCGAGTCGCGCCGGAAGAGCGAGAAGGGCGGCGAGAAGCTCACCAGCGAGTCATACGTGTCCCGGCGGTACTCCGCTCCCACCCGCCACTGCGGCGAGAGGCGCCAGGTGGCGAAGCCCGTGAAGCCCTTGCGCCGGAAGTACTCCGAGTCCGGGCGGTTGAGCAGCGCGGAGTAGATGTACGAGTCGATGGCGCCCATCCGCCACCGGTCGTTGGTGTCCGTGAAGTCGTAGAGCTGGACGCCCACTTCCGCCAGCCGCACCACCGGCACCTCCACCTTTGCCCCCACCAGCCAGTTGAGCCTCCGCTGGAAGGCCGTCTGCTCGGGGTCCCCCGGAATGCGCTGTCCGCCCCAGCGCAGGGGAATGGTCAGCGCCCCGTCCAGTGTCACGTGGGCCCGGTTGTGCACGTCCCACAGCTTGAGCGAGCCCGACAGGCCGGGCGCGAAGCCCGTCACCTGCGTGTGCATGGGGATGAGCTCCGCGTTGAAGCTGGAGCCCCTCGGGCGCACGTGCACCACCACGCGGCGGCCCACGGTGGTGATGGCCTCGTCTCCGGAGTCGCGCGCCCAACCCTCCGCCAGCGCCTCCCAGGACAGCTCCACGTCGTCGTCCCAGTGCTCGTGCTTCTTCTTGCGCCGCTTCTCCTCCTCCACGGGCCGGTAGCTCCGCCCGCCGTTCTCCTCGCGCACCTCCTCGAAGCGCGTGACCGGCCTGGGCTCCGTCTCCACGTCCTTCAGCTTGAGGAAGGGCATCTCCAGCTCCAGGCGCTCCTCCGCCCGGCGCAGATCGCTGCGCAGCAGGACGTCGCCGGGCTTGATGCCCATGACCTCGTGCACCCGCGCCGCCACGTCGTCCTCCACGCCCCGCACCTCCACCGCCTCCACCTTGCCCTCGTCCACCCGCAGCCGCAGCTGCCCCTCCGGCGTCAGCGTGGCGTCGAGGCTCGCGAGCAGGTAGCCCTCGTCCTCGATCTCATCCTGTGCGCGCTCCAGCGCCTCCGGCAGGCCCTTCCATACGATGCCCGGGTGGAACCGGCCCTCGTCGTCGAACCAGGCCAGCAGCTCCTTCGGCGGGTCCGGCTCCAGGCACTTCCGGGAGGAGATGCGTACCCGGATTCCCTCCTTCCCGAGGCGCACGTTGGCCACCTTGTCGTCATCGCCGTCGTCATCGTCATCGTCGTCACCCTCCTCGTGGGAGGAGGCGGACGGTGGCAGCCGGAACAGCTGGTCCCGCACGTCCTCGAGCTCGTCCTTCTGCAGGCCGGTGATGTCCACGCTCGTGACGTGGGGCTGCTCCTCCAGGGCCACCACCAGCACCGGCGTCGAGCCCTCCGCGAGCCGCACCGTGGGCGTCACCTTCGTGAACAGCCCCGTGCGCGCCAGCCGCTCGAGCAGGAGGGCCGCCTGCTCCGGGGAGAGCGGGCCCTTCTCCGGAACGTGGGCCAGTGCGCGCACCACAGGCTCGGGAATGCGCTGGAGGCCCTCGAGCTTCACGTCCGACAGCGCGCGGTTCTCCCCGTTGACGCTCAGCCGCAGCGCGCCGAGCACCTCGGAGTCCGAGTCGCTGTCCTCCTCGGCCAGGCAGGGATCTTCTGGCGGCTGTGACGGTGGCGCCTCCTGGGCGGCGGGCGGAGGCGTCGTGCCGTCCTTGCCGGAGGCCTCGGGGGTCTGGGGCGCGGCGATGCCCTGGGCGTTGGCCGCGAGTGACAGGAAGCAGAGAAGGTGTGCGATGCGGTTCATGCGGGACGGGAAGAGCATGAGGCGTTCCAGGCCGGCGGGCGCTGCAAGTGCGCGAAACCACAGGGGGCCGCTCCGCTCACAGGATGTCATCTCCACATCCTGATGTCGTGGGGTGATGTGCGGATGACATCGGGGGCCCGGGGAGAGGGGAGCCGCCGCGCATCGCCTCAACCGGGTCTCGGAAGCGCCGCGGGGCTGGGCCCCAGCAGCCAGTCACGCACCGCGAGGAATCGTGCGGCCGGAGCCGCCGCGCGCCGCCAGGCCAGCCACAGGGTGGCTCGAGGCTGGCGCAGTGAACCGCGCCGCCGCTCCGGGCTGAGCGCCACCACCCGCCCGGCGCTCAGGCTGGCTTCCACCAGGTAGTCCGGCAACACCGCGATACCGCACCCGGCCTCGGCCAGGGCCAGCATCTCATCCAGGTTGGCGATATGGCACACCACTCCCTCGGGCAGTGGGGTGCGCTGTCCGAAGGCGGCATGCCACCAGGGCGCCAGCATGGCCAGGTCCCTGTCGAAGGCGATGTAGCGCCGCGCGGAGAAGTCCGCCACGGTACGAGGCATCCCCCGCTCGCCGAGGTAGCGCGGCGAGGCCACCGCGATGAATTCCTCCTGGGCGATGGCGCGTGACTCCAGCGACACCTCATCGACGGGGACGCCGACCACCGCCAGGTCCACCTCTCCGGCGAGCAGCCGCCGGACCAGCACCGAGGCCACCTCGAAGCGCACCGAGAGCGTGAGCTCCGGGTATCGGGCGAACAGCGGGGGCAGACGCGGCCGCAGCCAGACACGGCAGAAGGGCGCCGGGCCTCCCAGCCTCACCTCGCCGCGCACCACGGACTGCTCGGCCCGCGCTTCCTCGACGGCGGCCTCCACGGCGGGCAGGTGCTCCCGTAGCCGCGCCACCAGCACCGCCCCGGCCGTGGTGAGACGCGCGCGCCGCCCCACACGCTCGAAGAGCGTCAGCCCCAGTTGTCCCTCCAATGCCTTGAGTTGCTGCCCCACCGCGGACGGCGTCACCCCCAGCCGAGCCGCCGCCGCCGCGTGGGTCCCCGCACGGCTCACCTCCAGCAGCGTCCAGAGCGCCTCGTGATTGACAAGCATGGCTCTACATTATGCGTAGAAACACGAGACTCCCTACACCCAGGCCCCGGGTTATCCCTTTGCCCATCCGAGTGGCGGGAAGACCCCGCCCCGCATGAGGAGCAAGGACCATGGGCGGTATGACCGCGATGAAGGTGTTGAAGATCCTGTTGATTGTCACCAGCCACGAGCAGATGGGCACCACCGGCGAGCGCACTGGCTTCTGGATGGAAGAGCTCGCCGCGCCCTACGCCGAGTTCAGCGCGGCGGGAGCGCAGGTGGACATTGCCTCGCCGCTCGGAGGCAAGGCCCCGGCGGATCCGCGCAGCCTCGAGGAGAAATCGGAGGTGGTGCGCACCTTCCTGGCGGACTCCGCCGCGGTGAAGAAGATGGAGAACACCCTCGTGCTGGAGAAGGTGAAGGGCACCTATGACGCCTACTTCGTGGTCGGAGGCCACGGCGTCATGTGGGACCTGGCCGCGTACGCACCGCTGCACCGGCTGCTGGGAAAGGAGTGGGAGCGGGGGGCGGTGGTGGCGGCGGTCTGCCACGGGCCCGCGGCCCTGGTGGGGGTGAAGGACAAGGCCGGGAAGCCGCTGGTGGCCGGACGGCGCGTGGCGGGCTTCTCCAACGAGGAAGAGGCGGCCGCGAAGCTCGACAAGGTGGTGCCCTTCGCGCTGGAGACGCGCCTGAAGGAGCTGGGCGGCAGCTATGAGCGCGGCCCCATGTGGAAGAGCTTCGCGGTGCGCGACGGGCGTCTGGTCACCGGTCAGAACCCCGCCTCGTCCGTGGCCGTGGCCCGCGAGGTGTTGAGCGCGTTGCGCGAGCGCTGAGGAGACGGCCTCCCCTCACGTGGCGGGGATGCCGAGCGCCTTGATGCGGCGGTGGAGGTTGCCCCGGTCCACCTGGAGCAGGCGCGCCGCCCCGGCGATGCTTCCTCCTTCCTCCAGCGCCGCCTTGATGAGCGTGCGCTCGAAGTCGTCCACGTGCTCGCGGTAGCTCTTCTGCCCGAGCACCAGCCGCGCGGGGGCCGCCGCCGTCAGCGCCGCCGCGCCCGTGAGCGACTCGGGGGTCAACGAGAGCGGGCCCTGGCCTCGCAGGAGGTTCTGGCGCTCGATGTAGTTGCGCAGCTCGCGCACGTTGCCGGGCCAGGGCCAGGCGCGCAGGGCCTCCTCGGTGCCGGGCGCCAGCACCAGTGGCACGTTCGGCCCGGCCAGCTCGGCCGCGAAGGCACGCGCCAGCGGGAGGATGTCCTCGGTCCGCTCGCGCAGGGGGGGCAGGGTGAGCGGCAGCACGTTGAGCCGGAAGTAGAGGTCCTGCCGGAAACGCCCCTCGCGCACCGCGAGCGCCAGGTCCCGGTGCGTGGCCGCCAGGATGCGCACGTTCACGGCAATGGGCATCCCTCCGCCCAGCCGCTCCACCTCCTTCGTCTCCAGCACGCGCAGCAGCTTCGCCTGCAGCTCCAGCGGCATGTCCCCCAGCTCGTCGAGGAACAGCGTGCCGCCGTGGGCCTGCTCGATGCGGCCGAGCCTCCGCGCCGTGGCGCCCGAGAAGGCCCCGCGCTCGTGGCCGAACAACTCGCTCTCCAGCAGCGTGGAGGGAATGGCGGCGCAGTTGACCGCCACCAGCCGCCCCTTGCGTCCGGAGGCCAGGTGCAGCGCCCGCGCCACGCGCTCCTTGCCCGTGCCCGTCTCTCCGGTGATGAGGATGGCCGCGTCGCTCGGGCCCACGCGGGCGATGAGCGTGCGCAAGGACTCCATCGCCGGGCTGTCCCCCACTAGGTGACCGGGCCGGGCCAGCTCCTCGCGCAACCGCTGCTGTTCCTCGCGCAGCTCGCTCAGCACCAACGCGTTGCGCAGCGCGGTGAGCAGCCGCTCGGGCGAGGGCGGCTTCTCCACGAAGTCGGTGGCTCCCAGCTTCAGGGCCTGCACGGCTTCCGCGGGGGAGGCCTCGCCGGAGAGCACCACCACCGGCACGGGGAGCGGCCGGGGCAGCCGCGCGAGCAGTTCCAGCCCCGTCTCTCCGGGCATGCGCAGGTCCAGCACCATCAACGCCGGAGGCTCGCCGGGCGCGTCGAGCAGACGCACGGCCTCGGCGGCGGAGCGGGCTTCCACGGGGGAGAAGCCCTCATCGGAGAGCAGGCCCCGTAGACCCTTGAGGACGCCAGGGTCGTCATCCACCAGGAGGATGCGCGGGCCGGAGGTCTGGGAGCGCGGGGCGGCGAGAGGGGCGTTCACGGGCCCAGCGTAGCGCACGGCCGAGCCGGGACCGTGGCAGGGGAGTGGGGGGCGGGCCGCTCCCTGTTCTCCTAGGAGCTTGTCGGAGTATCCCACCGTAGAGGGTGGAGTAGAGGGGTGACGCCCCAGGTGGTCCTTCAGAGGGGAGGCGAGTTCTGGTTGAAGGTGGAGGGTGAGCACCACCTCGACGAAGAAGCCAGAGCAGGCCGCCCTGTTGGACGTAGTCGCCAGCGAGAAGCCGGAGCGGGAGGAGCAAGCGAAGAGCTCTGCCCGCTACGCCTCGCCGAGGCCATTCCGGGAGTGGACGCCGGAGCAGGGGCAGTTGCTGCCGCAGTACGCGAGGGAGGTGCTGGGAGAGGGGCACCTGGCGTGCTTCTTCGTTGAGGTGCGCAAGGCGCTGGACTTCAGCCCCATACTGAAGGCGTACACCCAGGAGCGAGGCCAGCCGCCCTATCACCCGGTGATGATGACGCTGCTGCTCATGTACGCGTACGCGCGGGGCATTACGAGCAGCCGGGAGATTGAGAGGCGGTGCGAGACGGACATCGCCTTCCGTTACCTGACGGGAGGAGAGCGGCCCGACCACGACACGGTGTGCACCTTCCGGGTGAGGCACCTGGAAGCCTTCCGAGCGCTCTTCGTGGACACGCTGAGGCTGGCGCGCAGCTCGGGGCTCAAGAAGCTGGGGCACCTGGCGGTGGACGGCTCGAAATGGAAGGCCAACGCCAGCAAGCACAAGGCGATGAGCTACGGACGGATGGAGGAGGCCATGAAGAAGCTGGACGAGCAGATTGACAGGCTGCTGCAAGAGGCTGAGGCGCTGGATGCCGAGGAGGACAAGCGCTACGGCAAGGGGCAGCGCGGGGATGAGCTGCCCGAGGAGATGAAGGACCCCAACAAGCGCGCCGAGCGGCTGCGGCAGGCCGCGCGCCAGTTGGAGGCGGAGAAGAAGCTGGAGCTTGCGGTGGAGAAGGAGAAGAGGCGGGAGAAGATTGGCAAGGCCAAGGAGGACTTGGAGAAGGAGGCCAGGGAGAAGGCCGAGGCCAGGGGAGACGACCCCGAGAAGGCCAGGCCCTCCGAGAAGGCGCAGCGCAATTTCACCGACCCGGACTCGAGAATCATGCCCCGGGCAGGTGCTTTCCAGCAGTCCTACAACGCGCAGGTGGCGGCGGACGCGGACACACAACTGATAGTGGCCCAGGAAGTGGGGCAGAGCACCAGTGATGCACGCCAGCTCGCGCCGATGGTGGAGCAGGTGGAAGCCAACACGGGACTGCTGCCCGTGGAGCTGAGTGCGGACACGGGCTACCTGAGCCAGCAGGATGTAGAGAAGGTGGAGGACAAGGGCGTGGAGTGCTTTGTGGCCACCGGGCGCAGCAAGCATGGAGAGGAAGCTCCGCCAGCTCCTCGCGGACGCCCGCCGGCGGGGCTGAGCTTCAAGGAGCGCATGAAGCGCAAGATTTTGACGAAGCGGGGACGCAAGGCGTACGCGCGGCGCAAGGTGACAGCCGAGCCTGTCATTGGGCAGGTGAAGAACACAGTCCTGCCACGCTTCTCGCTGAGGGGCCTCACCAAGGTGCAAGGGGAATTCTCGCTGGCGTGCGCCGTCCACAACCTGAAGAAGTTGTGGAAGCTGGGGTGGGAACTGCCCAGCCTGGCCGCGCAGGCGGCGTAGCCGAGCAGGTCGCTGCACGGCGGTCGCGGCTCCACGGCATCTGCACCTGGGGCGCCCATATGGCTCCCTCTACGCGCTACCGTACCTCTGGCCGATTCGCCGACACGCTCCTAGAACAAGGTATTGTCTGGCGCAATGACGAACGACCCTCGCCCCAAGGACGTACCTCCCGAAGCCACTTTCGATGCTAACGCCAACCTCTGGCGTGAGGGGAGCCCCAACGACACGCGCGAGCGCCTGTGGATTCATCCGTCGGGCCTCCTGCTGCTCGATGCCACTCGCAAGGACGGCAAGCTCGATGGTGAGCTCAAGTGGTCGCTCGCCTACCACCAGGTGTCCGAGTACGCGCCGCGCGTGGCCATGCAGACGGCGCTCGGTCTGCCGAAGGGGCCGAAAACCACGATGCTCGCGACGTTCGCGGACGGCGTGCTGGTCGAGGTGCGCTTCCGTCCTGGCTTCGACTTCCCGGACACGCTGCGGGTCGAGCTGCGTGACGGTGTCATCGACGGTACCGTCGAGTGGGTCGTCGGGCCGGTCGAGGGCGCACTGTTCGAGCACGGTGACACCAGGCTCCTGCCCAAGGCCTTCAAGCTTCCGAAGCCGTGGCCCCATCGCCTGACGGCGGTCTTCGCCAAGGGCAAGCTGAAGAGCACCACGTACTTCGACAAGGACGGCAACACCCTGGACGTGAGCAAGACGACGCTCACCGAGTGGGGTGAGACCGTCGAGGCGGGCTCCCTGGCCGGCTACATCGAGCGCGGCGACTTCGCGGCGGACGCGGCGCGCTTCTTCCCGAAGGCGTCCCGCGTGTCGAAGCCCGGCAGCGAGAAGGTCCGCGCCGTTCCCTCGGGTCTCGCGCTGGACAAGGTGGTGAAGGACGGTGGTGTGCCGTCGATGACCACCGCCTTCGACTTCGACAGCTACGGCTTCGACTGCAAGAAGGATGAGCTGTATGGCGCGGCCGATGACAAGTACGTCGGCATCGCGAGCGACGGCTCCGGCGAGATGTTTCTGCTCGACGTCACCACGGGAGAAGTCGTCCGCTACGCGCACGAGGAAGGGACTGTCGCGCCGGCCTTCGTCTCGCTCGACCACCTCGCGTTCTCGCTCCTGCGTGTCGAGGCGGCCGCCAAGAAGATGATTCCCAAGGCGAAGCTCTCGGCGCTATTCAAGCGGCTGGGCCTCACCACGGCCGTCGCGCTCCTGAAGAAATACTGAGCGCGCGGCGCCGGGCCGTGTGGAGGCGCTGCTCCATGCCAAATCGCCACCAGCCGTGCTCACGAACTACCGGCAGGTCGTGTAGCTCGCCCACAGCGGCGTGCCGCCAGCGCTGTACACCACGAGGTTGCAATCCTGCTGCAGCCACAGGGTGGCGCCCGCCTTGTTCCCGGTGTCCGTATTCCAGATCGCGCTCGTCGAGCTCGGATACAGCACGAGGTTTCCATCCGTCTGCATGATGAAGGTCGAGGTGACCGTGCCCCAGGTGCCCGTGCTCCAGAGCGCACCCTGCTGGTCGTAGAGCACCACGTTCCCGTCGGTCTGGTGGGCGAGCCAGAGCCTGCCGTCGCAAGACGGGAGCGTCTGTCCGGGCGCGAGCGCCTGGCCGCTGTTCAGCGTCCCACAAGAGGGAGGCGGATTGCTGTAGAGCAGGCGGGTGGTGGAACCGCTGCCCGCGTTGGTCACCTTGTTGTCCGGGGAGTTGATGACAATCGCCGCCGCCACCGTGGCGGGAGAAGCGCCCGGGTTGCTCTGGAGGTACAGCGCCGCCGCGCCGGCCACATGCGGGGAGGCCATGGACGTGCCGGTATCCGGCCGGGAGGTGCCGTTGAGCGCGGCGGAGACGATGTTGACCCCCGGAGCGAAGACGTCCAGGCAGGGGCCAAAGTTGGAGCCCTGATACACCTGCGAGTTCCCAAGGAACCTGGAGTCCGTGCTGTCGACGGAGCCAACGGTGATGGCTTCGGCGACACGCGCGGGCGAAATGTAGCACGCGTCAATGGTTGGGGAATTGTTGCCCGCGGCGACGACGACGGTGACACCCGCGGCGATGGTATTGCGCACCGCGGCGTCCAATGCGTCGTTGGTGACGCCTCCCAGGCTCATGTTGACCACCGCGGGCTTGACGTGATTGGCCGCCACCCAATCCAGGCCCGAGATGACGCCCGAGAGGGGGCCGCTTGCATTGCAGCCAAGGACGCGCACGGAGTGGAGCCGGACGCCCTTCGCCACGCCCCAGGTGGAACCGCCTACCGTGCCGGCCACGTGTGTGCCGTGTCCATTGCAGTCATTGGCTCTGTAGCCATCGTTGATCGCGGTGAAGTCCTCCGAGGCCCGGCCACCGAAGTCCGGGTGGCTCGTCATGATGCCCGAGTCGATGATGTACGCATGCACCCCGGCGCCGGTGCCGTTGTAGCCATAGCTGCCGTTCAACGGCAGATTGAGCTGATCGATGCGGTCCAGGCCCCACGTCGCATTGGATTGGGTTGCCATGGCGTGAACCTCGCCATCCTCCACCACGAAGTCCACTTCGGGACTGGCCGCGAGTGCGCGCGCCGCCGCCTCGTTGGCCTGCACCGCGAAGCCGCTCAGCGCGTGGGAGTACGTCTGGAGGACGGTGGCACCACGCTGGCGGGCGAGCGCCTGGGCGACCTCGGGCACCCTGGAGGCACGGAGGGCGGTGGCCTTCAGCACGACGATGTATTGCCCGGGGATGGCATCGGCGGATTTCCGGAACCTGGCCCCGGGAGTGGAGGCCGCGTTCCGCGCGGACTCCTGCGTGCCGGTCTTCTGGGCGAGGTCTGCCGTCTGTCCCAGGTCCCCGGTGGCGTCGAGGGACGGGCTCCCGCAGGCGGGCAGGAGGGTGAGGCTACCGATGAGCATCAGGTTCTTCCAAGCGGGTTTGTGCAAGGCGGTTCTCCAGTAGGTGAAGCAGTACTTCGGCGGAACGCTCCTGGGCAAGGGCGGGCGCCACCGTTAAGCTCCCACGAGACTCCGCCAGGCCCGCTTTGGGAGTGACAGGCGGCAGGTTCGATTCCCGCCGCCTCCACTGCTTTACGCCGTGATGACGGATGGTTGGTGGCTACCTCCATCCGTGTTGCACGTATGTCGCACGTGGGGGCGGGGGCGGGTCGAGCACCCCATGGCGAGGTGGTTGCCGTAGGTGTGGCGTAAGCCGTGTCAGCCGCTCCGCCCCTCGCGTTCGCTGTCCCTTGGTTGACTCGGCCGCACGGCCTCCCTGTAATCCCGCGAGGGGTTCTTCGTGAGCGGAGCCCATGCCAGGAGACGCTGGGTGCCAAGAGGGGTGGCTCTGCTGACATGCATGTTGCTTGTGGGGTGCAGCAGCGTCCCCCGGAGCGTTCTCCCCGCCACTGGACAAGCAAGGTACTGCGTCTACGTCCCGAGCAGTGACCTGGCGCAGACAGAGCAGGGTGGAGCATCTGCGGCCGTGCCTGCGCCGGGGGCGGGTTCGCCGAAGGCTTCACTTCCCTCTTCCCCATCACCGCTGCGAGGGCTTCCTGGCGGAGGCGCAGGAGATGGGGTGCCCCGAGGCATGCTCCGCCCGGTGCCGCAAGGCGGCACGACTGCGGCGGGAGCAGGCACTGGCGCAGTGGCAGGAGAAGCCCTGGTCACGGGGGGCGCGGTGGTTGCGGCCGCGGGCAGTGTTCTGCTGCTTTGCTTCACCGTCAAAGCGGTTGTGGATGGTGAGCAGACCCCCATCGACATCGCGGACAAGTTCTACGGCACACACTTCGGAGATGTTTCTGGATGGGTTCAAGGCCGGTATCTCCCGAAGGGCTCTGCGCATCCGGCCACCATCGAGATGGAGATCCGCATTCATCAGGAGCCTGATGGCACGGTGTCAGTAGGGACAAGCGCGCCCACTCCCCAACCTGAGTCGGTGTCCCCGCCCCGCGCTCCTCCCAGTAGACGGCCAGATGCGGAATCCGACAGGGAAAGCAAAAAGAAACGCGGCCGTCTCTATGTGACCTACAGAAAGCTCAACAAGAAAACCAACCTTTACTACGCTGGCCGGACCAGCATGGTCGTTGATCTCGGCCTGCCTCTCAGACTCCAGGCAGAGTTGGCCATTCGGTTCCGAGACAGGAATCATCATGTTGATGAGAACGAAGACCCGAAGGATGCTTCATTCGCTCAAGCACAACTTGATGTATTCGACCATGGGGCTGCCGTCGACTACAATCTGCGGTATGATGACCCAGCATACTGGCGGATTCGTGGAAGAGAGCAGCAACTGATAGACTTCAGTGGAGGCGCCCAGTCCGACACGGGCAAGCCCCATCGAACCGAGAACGTCGTGCGCGCCGTGGCAAAAGACAACCCGCGGGGCAGACGGTTTCACGATGCTGCCACGATTCGCTGGGGCGAACTTCAGCGTTACACAGGATACTAGGACATGCCGCCAACGCATAAACCAGGTTCATTTTGGAGAATTCCCCTCCCAGATGGTTCCTTCGGCTATGGAAGGGCTCTCGAATTGCATTTCGATGCCTTCTACAATTACAGGACCACCGAGCCGGACGCGGACCTGGACAGGATCGCATCCAAGCCCATCCTTTTCAGGATTATGGTCAAGTATCCATATCCGAAGTCATGGGAACTCATTGGGTGGAGAGCGATTGAGGAGCGCCTGACGCAACCCATTGTCCAATTCAACATGGAGGTGGGTCCACTCCGGCGCTGTTGGATTTTCGACACCCTTGGCAATGAGAGAGAGGCGTCCCCCCAAGAATGTATTGGGCTCGAGCCAGCGGCTGTTTGGGAGTCCCACGGGGTCGAAGAACGTCTGCTCGATGCCTTCATGGGGCGGCCCAACGACAGTTTAGTGCGCATGTGGAAGGAGTTGGAGTAGCGGCTCAGCCCTGCACCTCCCGCAGCGTCACCGAAGGGGGCGCGTCCAGTACCCGGCGGGTGGCGAACATGCCCGCGCTCACCGCCGCCAGCACGCCCAGGCCGCCACCCACTCCCACCAGCCGCCAGTCCGCCTGCCATGGCAGTCCGAACACTTGCGTGGCGATGACCCCTGCCAGGATGGAGGCGGCGGCCGCCGCGGTGAGGCCTGACAGCAGGCCAATGGCGGCGAATTCCGAGGCCTGCGCGAGCCGTAACTGCCGGCGGCTGCCGCCCAGCACCCGCATCACGCCACCTTCCTGCAAGCGCTCGTCCTGACTGGCATTGACCGCGGCCATCAGCACCAGCAGGCCCGCGAGCAGCGAGAAGTAGAACACCACCTCCACCACGGTGGAGACCTGGTCCGCGGTGCTGCGCGCCTGCTTGAGCAGTGCATCCACATCCACCACCGAGAGGTTGGGGAAGCGAGACACCAGCTCCGCCGTGAAGCGCGTGCGCTCGGGGGGCACATGCATCGCGGTGATGTAGCTGGCCGCGTAGCCCGCGAGCGCGCCCGGCGACACCAGCACGATGAAGTTCGGCCGGAAGCTCTCCCACTCCACCTTGCGCAGGCTGGTGACGGTGGCCTCGAGCCGCTGGCCCGCGATGTCGAAGGCCACGCGGTCCCCGAGCTTCCAGCCCATTGATGAGGCGAAGCCCTCCTCCACGGAGAGCTCTGGCTTCTCCGGGCGCTGCGGGCCCCAGAACGTGCCCGCGGTGACGCGGTTGTCCTCGCGAAGCGTGGCGGCGCTGGAGAGGTTGTATTCGCGGTCCCTCCGCCGCTGTCCGCGGCGCTCCTCCTCGGAGCGAGGCTCACCCTCGGCGGGCGCGGCCTTCACCGGCTCGCCGTTGTGCGCCACCAGACGGCCGCGCACCATGGGGAAGAGGTCCGGCGCGGGCAATCCCTGCTCGGCCATGAAGGCACGCACCGGCTCCTGCTGATCCTCCTGCACGTTGACGATGAATCGGTTGGGGGCCTCCTTGGCGAGCGCCACCTGCCAGCGGTCCAGCAGGTCGGTGCGCACGAAGGTGAGCAGCAGCAGCGCCATCAACCCCAGGCCGAGCGCCGTCACCTGCGCGACGCTGGTGCCCGCGCGCCGGCTCACATTGGCCAGCCCGTAACGCAGGCTCCCGCGCAGCCGCGAGCGCAGCCGCCGCACGACGGCGATGAGCCCCCACGCCAGGGCGGCCAGCACCCCCAGCGTGGCGATGATGCCGAGGAGCATCGTCGCCCCCAGCTTCGCCGAGCCGGCCTTCCACCACAGCAGCGCGGCCAGTCCCGCCACGCCCGCGAGCCCCACCAGCCAGGAGCTCGGCTCGGTGCGGTCGAGGTCCCTCCGCAGCACGCGCAGCGCGGGCACCCGGCGCAGCGCGAGGATGGGCGGTGCACCGAAGGTCAGCAGCACCACCAGGCCCACGCCATACCCCTGCACCGCGGGCACCCAGCCGGCCGCCGGGATGTTCATCTTCAGTGCCCCGGCGAGCCAGTTGCCCACCAGCCACTGCATGAGGAAGGCGAGCACGACGCCGATGGAGCTCGCGATGAGCCCGAGCAGGAGCAGTTCGCCACCGTGGGTGGCCACCAGCGTGCGCTGGCTCGCGCCCAGACACCGCATCACCGCGGTGCTCGACAGGTGCCGCGCGCTGTGCCGGCGCGCGGCCATGGCCACGGCCACCGCCGCCAGCACCACCGACACCAATGCCGCCAGGCTCAAGAAGCGGTCGGCCCGGTCGAGCGCGGAGCGCATCTCCGGACGCGCGTCCTTCACCGTCTCCAGGCGCTGGCCACGCGCGAGTCCCTCGCGCGCGGTGCGGATGAATCGCTCCACCGCATCCGGCTCTCCGGCGACCACCAGGCGGTAGCGGAGCCGGCTGCCCTCCTGCACCAGTCCCGTCGCGGGCAGGTCGGCGAGGTTGAGGAACACCCGGGGCGCGATGTTGAAGTAGTCGATCGCCGCGTCTGGCTCCTGCACCACCAGCGCGGAGAGCCGCAGCTGCGACTCGCCAATGCCAATCATGTCCCCCAGCTTCGCGTCCAGCGCGTCCGCGCCCGCGCGGCTCAACCACACGGTGCCTCGCTCGGGAACGCCCGGGGCGTCGCGCTCGGGGCCGTCCACCGTGTCCACGACACGGAAGCGGCCCCGCAGGGGAAAGCCCTCTCCCAGGGCCCGGAGCTCTCCGAACTTGAGCCGCTCATCATCCGCGTCGCCGACGCGGATCATGCTGGGCATTTCCTGTGTCTCGGTGCTTCGCAGCCCGGGCGCCCGTGACGCCTCGCGCACCACCCCGTCGAGGGGCGTGTCTCCGAGCACCACCGCATCACCGCCCAGCAGCCGGTTGGCCTCGAGGGCGAGTGCGCGCTCGGCGCGGTCGGTGACGAAGCCGATGGCCGTCACGGCCAGCACGGCGAGCACCAGGGCGCCGAGGAGGATGCGGAGCTCGCCAGCGGCGAAGTCGCGGCGCAGCTGGCGCCAGGCCATCTTGAGCAGCCTCATGACGCCTGCCGCTCCCCGGTGACCAGGCGGCCCCCGTCGAGCCGCAGCCGCCGCCCGCAGCGTGCCGCGAGGTTCTCATCGTGGGTGACGAGCACCAGGGTGGTACCGGTCTCCGCGTTGAGGGAGAACAGCAGCTCGACGATGGCCTGGCCGGTGCGGGTATCGAGGTTGCCGGTGGGCTCATCGGCGAAGAGCACGGCCGGCCGGGTGACGAAGGCGCGCGCCAGGGCGACGCGCTGCTGCTCTCCGCCGGACAGCTGACGCGGGTAGTGGCCCAGCCGCTCCCCCAGCCCCACCTTGGCGAGGATGGCCTGGGCGGGCGTCTCCACGTCCGCGTCTCCGCGCAGCTCGAGCGGCAGCATCACGTTCTCCAGCGCCGTCAGCGAGGGCAGCAACTGGAAGCTCTGGAAGACGAAGCCCACCTTCTCGCCGCGCACACGGGCACGGCCGTCCTCGTCCAGGGCGGACAGTGGCTCGCCGTCCAGCAGCACGCTTCCGGAGCTGGGCGTGTCCAGTCCGGCCATCAGCGACAGCAGGGTGCTCTTTCCCGAGCCGGAGGCCCCGACGATGGCCACGGTGTCGCCATGGGAGATGGAGAAGCCCACTCCGTCGAGGATGGTGAGGGCGCCGGACGGCAGGGACACGCGTTTGCCCAGTTCCGACACCTGGAGGGCCAACCGCTGGGGGCCGGGCTGGACTTTGGTGTGCATCGCGAGGTCGTGGGGCATATTTGGGTTCTTCGTCAGGCGAGGGTCTGCTCGTGGAGCAGGCTTGTAACGGCGGCCCGGAGGAGTTGCAGCGATGAGCCAAGGATACATGAGGGAGCGCACCCGGACCGCCGGTGTGCTCGGTTACCTGGTGGTGGCACTGGCGGTGGGATTGGCCACGCTGGGCTCGGGGGCCGCGGAGGCCGGGCCCGCGCGGACGGTGCTGGTGATGGGGGATTCGCTGTCCGCCGCCTATGGGCTCGCGCCGGAGGAGGGCTGGGTGGCGCTGACGGCCGAGCGGATGAGCAAGGAGGCGCCTGGATGGCGGGTGGTGAACGCCAGCGTCAGTGGTGAGACCACCGCGGGGGGCGCCTCGCGAATCGAAGGAGAGCTCGCGCGCAACAAGCCCGCGGTGGTGGTCATCGCCCTGGGCGGCAACGACGGACTGCGAGGCCTGCCGCTCAAGCAGACCCGGGCCAACCTGGAGAAGATGGTGGGCGCGGCCAAGGCGGCGGGTGCCCGGGTGTTGCTGGTGGGCATGCGCATGCCGCCCAACCTGGGGAAGGCCTACACGGAAGGCTTCACGGCCAACTTCCGCACCGTGGCCGAGGCGCACCAGGTGGCCCTGCTCCCGTTCCTGCTGGAGCCCATCGCCATGGACCGCGCCTCCTTCCAGGCGGACAACATCCACCCCGTCGCCGCCGTGCAGCCCAAGCTGCGCGACCACGTCTGGCCCGCGCTGGCGCCGCTGCTGAAGTGAGGGCCCTCGTGCCGCAAGGGCTGTAGGGCAGGAAGGTGCTCAGGCGGTGCCTTCGTCGACGATCGCCTGGGTCTGGGCCTCGAGCCAGCGGCGGGTGGCGGCGAGGCGCGCTCCCGTGAGTGATTGAATGGGCAGCAGCTTCCAACTGATGAGGAAACCGGTCCAGAGGATGTTGAGCCGCGCCGCGCGGCCCTCTCCGTCCGGAGGTCCCAGCCACCGGGCCAGCGGGGTGATCACCTTCTTCTGGAGGAACTCGACGGTCGCCGCATGCGCGTCGGGGTCGGCCATCGAGAGGATCATCATCTGCAGCGGGCCCGGTGCGCCCGGCGAATCGAAGAAGACCCCTACCATGAACTTGCCGAAGCTGCGCAGGTCTCCCTGGAGCGCCGGGGTGATGTCGATCACCTCCAACGTTGCCCGGTAGAGGCCCAGCTTCGAGCCGAAGTAGCGGCCCACGAGCGCGGAGTTCACTCCTGCCAGCTCCGCCACCTCGCGCACACCGGTCTGGGCGAAGCCCCGGGTGGAGAACAGGTTGAGGGCCGCGGTGAGGATCGCGGCGCGCGTGCGCTCGGCATCCCGCTGGCGCGCCGGTCTCTTGGTTTCTGAGGGGTCGGATATGTACACGGTCGTTTACTTAGGACAGCAATTGAGTTATGTCCAGGATGTACACGGCCGTGTACATGCGTCGTGGCCGTCGGGTCGAAAGGAAGTGTGCGGATGATTGCGTCGAAGAAGGGTGAGCTCTCGTTCTCTCCGGAAGCGCTGAGGGAGAAGTACCGGCAGGAGCGCGAGAAGCGGCTGCGTGCGGATGGCAACGCCCAGTACCGCGACCTCAGCGGCCTCTACGCGGACTTCGACAAGGACCCGTACGTGGAGCCCGGCTTCACCCGTCCGGCGCTGACCGAGCAGATCGACGTGCTCATCGTCGGCGGTGGCTTTGGCGGCATGTTGGCGGCGGTGCGGCTGAGGCAGGCCGGCGTCCAGTCCATCCGCATCGTCGAGAAGGGCGGCGACTTCGGTGGCACCTGGTACTGGAACCGCTATCCGGGCGCTGCCTGCGACGTGGAATCCTATATCTACATGCCGCTGCTCGAGGAGACCGGCTACATCCCCAAGGAGAAGTACGCCAAGGCGCCGGAGATCTTCGCCCACTGCCAGCGCATCGGCCGGCAGTTCGACCTCTACAAGGCGGCGCTGTTCCAGACCCAGATTTCGGAGATGGACTGGGACGAGAACACCCGGCGCTGGAACGTCACGACCACCCGGGACGACAAGCTCGCGGCGCGGTTCGTGATCATCGCCGGTGGCATCATGCACAAGGCGAAGCTGCCCGGCATCCCGGGCATCGAGACCTTCAAGGGCCACAGCTTCCACACGAGCCGGTGGGACTACGCCTATACCGGCGGTGGCCCCACGGGCGGAATGAACCGGCTGGCCGACAAGCGCGTGGGCATCATCGGGACGGGCGCGACGGCGGTTCAGGTGGTCCCCCAGCTTGGTGCTTCGGCGAAGCAGTTGTACGTCTTCCAGCGCACGCCCTCGAGCATCGGTGTGCGGGGCAACCAGCCGACGGATGAGGCCTGGGCCAAGTCGCTCAAGCCCGGCTGGCAGGAGGAGCGCATCCGCAACTTCACCGCGCTCGTCTCCGGTCTCGCGCAGGACAAGGATCTGGTGGGGGACGGGTGGACCTCGCTCTTCGATGCTTCCGAGATGCGCCGCGCCAGGAGCGCCGAGGAGGCGGCGGAGATCTACCAGCTGTCCAACTTCCGCAAGATGGAGGAGATCCGCGCGCGGGTGGCCTCCATCGTCAAGGATCCGGTGGCGGCCGAGGCGCTCAAGCCCTACTACGATCCGCTGTGCAAGCGGCCCTGCTTCCACGACGAGTACCTGGATGCGTTCAACCGCCCCAACGTCCAGCTCGTGGATACGGACGGCAAGGGCGTGGAGCGGATCACCCCCACCGGCGTGGTGGTGAATGGCAAGGAGTACGAGGTGGACTGCCTCGTCTACGCCTCGGGCTTCGAGGTCACGGGTGACTACACCCGCAAGCTGGGCTTCGACATCCGTGGGCGCGGTGGCAGGTCCTTGAATGACGCCTGGGCCGAAGGCCCGTCGACGCTCCACGGCGTGACCACCCGTGGCTATCCGAACCTCCTGATGATCGGCCTCACCCAGAGCAGCTGGGCGATCAACTTCGTCCACATCCTCGGGGAGCTGGCGCGGCACTCCGCCTACATCGTCGAGCAGAGCCTGAAGCAGGGCGTCGAGGCGATCGAACCGACGCAGGAGGCGCAGGACCAGTGGTGGGGGACGATCCTCGCCAGCCTCCAGAAGACTGGCATCGCCTTTGGCGGTGCCGAATGCACGCCTGGCTACATCAACAACGAGGGCCAGCAGCCTCACCCGCGCATGATTCGCAGCGCGGGTTTCGCGGGCGGCACGCTCGGGTTCATCGACATCCTGGAGAACTGGCGCAAGTCCAATGAGCTCTCCGGCCTGGAGCTCACCCGGGGAGGAAACAACCCGTGATGACTCGATTCCTCTCCAAGACCCTGGCGGCCGCGCTGCTGCTGTCGAGCGGTCAGGCGCTCTCCGCCCCTCCTCCCGCGTACCGGCAGGAGGTGGTGGTGGCCGCCTCTCCCTTCCAGGGCGTCCATGGGCTGGCGCTCGATGGCAAGGGGCACCTGCTGGCCAGCAATCTGCTCGGCCAGACGGTCCACTCCATCGACTTGAGCACCGGCGCGGTGAGCACCGTGGTGGGGCCTCCGCAGGGCGGCGCGGATGATGTGGCGCTGGGCCCGGATGGCTCCATCTACTGGACCGGTTTCTTCTCCGGCCAGTTGATGCGGCGCACGCCGGATGGAAAGGTGCGCGTCATCGCCAAGGATCTGCCGGGCCTCAACTCGCTGGCCTTCCGCCGCGACGGCAGGTTCTACGTCACCCAGCTCGGCCGGGGCGCGGATGTGTTGTGGGAGGTGGATCCGAGCGGGAAGAAGCCTCGGCGTCAGGTCCTCTCCGGGCATGGCTTCCTCAACGGCTTCGAGTTCGGCCCGGACGACAAGTTGTACGGCCCGCTCCTGATGAAGAGGCAGATTGCCCGGATCGACGTGGATACGGGGACCATCGAGACCGTGGCGGAAGGCTTCGGGATGCCGGTCGCCACCAACTTCGATTCGAGCCGCGAGAACCTCTTCGTGGCGGACGCGGCGCTGGGCCAGTTGGTCCGGGTCCGGGTGGCCACGGGAGAGAAGACGGTCGTCGCGCAGCTGCCCACGGGACTCGACAACCTGACGGTCGGCCCCGACAACCAGGTGTACGTGTCCAACATGGTGGACAACGACATCCACGTGGTCAATCCCGCGGATGGCTCCATCCGGAAGCTCGTCGAGGCGCGCTTGAGCGTGCCCTCGGGCATCGCCGTCGCGCCGGATGATCCGGACGAGAACGTGTACGTGGCGGATGTGTATGCCTTTCGCCGGGTGGGCGGGCGTGATGGGAAGATTGCCCAGACGACCCGTGTCCTCTCCTCCCATCTTGCCTTCCCGATGCACGTGAGCGTGGGCGCGAAGCACGTGGTGCTGAGCACCAGCTATCTGGGCGACATGAGCGGCGTGCAGGTCCTGGAGCGGGACTCCGGAAAGATGCTGCGGAACATTCCCAACAAGAACGGCCTCCAGGGCGCCATCGAGCTCCCCGATGGCACGCTGCTGCTCGCCGAGGGCAGCACGGGCAGGCTCGTCCGGGTGGATGCCACCGAGGCCGCGGGGACCACGGTGCTGACCGAGGGCCTGAAGGGGCCGGTGGGGCTCGTGGCCGACACGGACGCGAAGGAGCCGGGGGTGTACGTCACCGAGGTGCGCTCTGGGCAGGTGACCCGGGTGCGTCTCTCGGATGGGGCCCGGAGCACGGTGGCCAAGGGGCTGAAGGCGCCGGAGGGCATCGCCCGGCATCCCGACGGCGGATTGATCGTCGCCGAGGTGGGCCGTAAGCGGCTGGTGCGCATCGATCCTGCCACGGGACGCTCCACGGTCATCGCGAGCGGTTTGCGCATCGGACTGCCCGAGACCGGGGGCTTCCCGCCCGGGTACATCCCCACGGGGGTCGCCGTGGGCCAGTCGGGGACCATCTATCTGTCGTCCGATATGGAGAGCGCCCTCTACCGGTTCGTCCCCGCGTCGGCTCCTGTCTCGGGGAAGACACAGCCATGAAGCTCCAGAAGAAGATCGTCGTCGTGACCGGCGGCGGAAGTGGCCTGGGGCGGGAGCTCGTCTTCGCTCTGCTGAAGAGGGGCGCGAGCGTCGCCGCCGTGGACATCAACGCGTCCACCCTCGAGGAGACCGTCAAGCTGGCGGGGATGCACAGCGCCAACCTGGCCACCTACGCCGTGAACATCGCGGACCGGGCCCAGGTGGAGGCGCTCCCGGAGCAGGTCATCTCCCGCTTCGGGGCGGTGGACGGCATCATCAACAACGCGGGCGTGATTCAACCCTTCGTCAAGTTGAAGGACCTCGACTACGCGGCCATCGACCGGGTGATGAACGTCAACCTGTTCGGAACGCTCTACATGACGAAGGCGTTCCTGCCGCACCTGCTCGCGCGCCCGGAGGCGCACATCACGAACATCTCCAGCATGGGTGGCTTCCTGCCCGTGCCGGGACAGACCATCTACGGCGCCTCCAAGGCGGCCGTGAAGCTGATGACGGAAGGTCTGAGCTCGGAGCTGCAGGGGACGAGCGTACGGGTCACGGTGGTGTTCCCGGGAGCCATGGGCACGAACATCGCGGAGAACTCGGGGGTGATGAATACCCTGAAGATGACCGGCGCGGAGGCACCGCCGGTCAAGATCCTCTCCGCTGACAAGGCCGCGCGGATCGTCCTCGACGGCATCGAGAGCAACCAATACCGCGTCCTGGTGGGAAACGACGCCAGGCTCATGGATGCCATCTACAGGCTGCACCCCCAGCGCGCGGCGCGGTTCATCCTCAATCAGATGAGTAGTCTGTTGTCGCAATAGGAGAGATTCCCATGGCCGACCCCAACACCCTGGCGCTGCCCGACAACGCATCCCTGCTCACCCGCTTGAAGGTGGCGCTCCAGTGCCTGGAGGTGCTCAAGGACGACCCTGGGAATCCCACCTGCGGCCAGCTGATCAACATCTGCCTGGACCTCAACGTCTACGCCTTGCTCGTCCAGAGGCTCCAGGGCAGCGAGGAGGGGCGCCGCATGCTGTCCGAGCGCCCCTCCCTGCAGGGCGATGATCTGGACCTGACCGTGTTGGATCGCCTGCCCGAGGGAACGCTCGGCCATGAATTCGCGCGCTACTTCCGCGACAACAAGATCTCTCCCTTCAAGACGACGCTCGAGCTCAAGAACGACGTCGACTACATCGGCAAGCGCTACCGCGAGACGCATGACGTGTTGCACCTGCTGACGGGTTACGGCACGGACGTGGTGGGCGAGATGGAGTTGCAGGCGTACGCCCTGGGCAACCTGGGAATCCAGAGCGCGAAGCTCATCCTGGCGTTCGGCACGTTGGGACAGCTCAAGGAGCGGAAGCCGGGTTTCGGGATGTCCGCGTACCTGCGGCGGCTGAAGGCCGCGTACCAACGGGGCCGCGCGTCCAAGCTGTTCCTCGACGTCTGGTACGAGCACCACTGGGAGACCCCCGTGGCCGCGCTGAGCTCGCGGCTGTGTGCCCCCGCGGTAAAGATGAACTGACATACTTGAATTCCAGCTTATTGCTGGCATCGGGTTTGTTATTGAATATCATGCCAGGACACCACCCCCTGCTGGAGGAGCGCTTTGTCCTGGCTGCGTGCAATCGCTGTATCCGCGGTGTTGTCGTTGTGTGTCGTTGCCGGTCCCGCGTCCGCGGCGTCGTCCTTCCGTGTCGTCGACATCACCACGCGTGATGGCGTGACACTGAAGGGCAACGTCTTCACGCCGGATACGCCGGGGCGGTATCCGGCAATCATTTTCATCACCAGCTGGGCGCTGCCCAGCATCGAGTACCTCGCGCAGGCGCAGCAGTTCGCCGAGGCCGGGTACGTCGTGGTCTCGTACACGCCGCGAGGATTCTACACCTCGGGGGGCGCCATCGACACGGCGGGCCCCAAGGACATCGGCGACGTGACCGAGGTCATCGACTGGGCGCTGGCCAATACTCCCGCGGATCCGGCTCGCATCGGCGCGGCGGGTGTCTCCTATGGCGCGGGCATTTCGTTGATTGGCGCGGCCTTCGACTCGCGCATCCGCGCGGTGGCCGCGTTGAGCTGCTGGACGGATCTGACGTACTCGTTGTTCGGGAACCAGACGCGCCATCTGCAGAGCGCCGGGCTGCTGTGGCTCTCGGCGGAGCTCACCGGAAAGCCCTCGGCGGAGCTGCGGCAGGCCCTCTCGGACTTCTTCGCCAACCAGAACCTGGACGGCGTCATCTCCTACGCGCGGGTGCGCAGCGCCGCGACGTACCTGGAGCGCATCAACGCGAGCCGTCCCGCCATCCTCCTGGCCAACGCCTATGGAGACACCTTCTTCGGGCCGAACCAGCTCTCCGACTTCTTCACCCGGCTGTCGGGGCCGAGGCGGCTCGAGCTCCGCCCGGGTGACCATGCCATCCCCGAGCTGACCGGCATCCTCGGCATTCCCAATGACGCGTGGACGAGCACGCGCCGCTGGTTCGACCAGTACCTGCGCGGTGTGAACACGGGCATCGCCTCGGAGAACCCGGTCCAGCTCCAGATCCGGGGCGAGGGCTCCTACGAGTCATTCCCGTCGTGGAGCGCCGTCTCGACGAGCACCGCGCGCTACAACCTGAGCGACGTGCACTGGTGGAGCAACGAGGGGGACCTCGCGGCGGGCTCGCAGGCGAGCTGGAGCTCGACGATCTTCGCGGGTGATGACACCGTGGCCAACGGAGGCGTGGTGCTGCTGACGAACGGCGTGGAGGCCATCACGGGTGAGCCGCCCACGGCATGGATTCCGGCGGTGGACCGCGCGAACGCGGCCGTCTGGCAGTCGGAATGGCTGACGAGCCCGCGGCGCGTGCGCGGGGCCCCTCACCTGCGCCTGACCGTCACGCCGGGCAGCTCCGGGCAGACGACGGTCATCGCCTACCTCTTCGATACGGATTGGTCGGGGACGGGGAGCCTCGTCACGCACGTCGCGGTCACGCTCCGGGACGCCGTGGCCGGCCAGCCCCGTGTCCTGGACGTGGACTTCCCGGCGACGGCCTATGACGTTCCCAATGGCCATCGCCTCTCGCTCGTCATCGACACCGTGGATCCGCTCTACGCGGACAAGGCGCCGGCCTTCTCCACGGTGAAGTTCTCCTCGACGTCGAGCAGCCCGTCCTATGTGTCCCTGCCCCTGAAGTGAAGCGAGGCGTGCCGGGAGGGGGCGGAGAAGCCGTTCCAGCCTCCTTCCCGGCACGGCGAATCGCCTACTGGTCCGAGCCACTCCCGCCGGAGACCTTCGGCATGAAGTCCGCGGCGGGGGCGGCGGCGGGCTCGCGCAGCGGCGGCAGGCCCACGCCCGTGGGCAGCCACGTCTCCTGGAAGGAGGGCGTCCCGAGGTCCGAGGCGCGAATGACGAGCGCCGTGGACACCTCCGCCAGGACGTGGTCCTCCACCTTCATCAGCTCGGCGCGGGCGCGGATCGGCTCCTCCTTGCCGAGCACCGCCTGGGCCCGTGCGTCATCCAGCACGTAGAGGAAGGTGCGGAAGGGGCTGGGGCGCTCGCTCACCCCGGGGCCCACCAGCGCTCCCTTGCGCTCCATCCGCTCCGAGGGCATCGCCGCCCCGGGGCACCCGAGCTGCACGCGCACCGGCGCCTGGCCGAAGCCCGACTTCTCCCAGAGGGGATGACGCTCCCTCAGCAGGGCCAGGTCCGACTTGAGGGCGCCCAGCAGCTCCCCGCTCCGCTCCTTCAGGGACGGCGCCAGTTCCACGCAGACCTGCAGGCCGGTGCGCTCGGCCACCAGCAACGCGTTGTCGAGCATCAGGTGGGGGTGCTCGGACTCCACCTCCTCCATTCCCGCGCACCGGACTCCGAGGACCAGCATGCCCACCATGGCCACCACGTGGGCCACTTCCCGCCGTGCGAACATTTTCATGGCTTGCATTCCTCTCACCACGTGTTGGCGCGGTCCGCGATCCGCGTGACCGAGTTCTTGTCATTGGCCGTCGGGTACCAGACCGGGTCGGTGCAACCCATGCTCGAGTACAGGTCGTTGTGCATGACGCTGTTCAGGCAGTGCCCGTAGTAGTCCGGATCCTTGAGGCCGAGGATGTGACCCGTCTCGTGGTTGATGAACTTGCGCGCGCGGGTGTCGTAGCTGTTGACGTGCTCCGTCTGGAGATAGGAATACCCCCACTTGTAGTGGGTGTGGTACCCGTCATAGACGGCGTTATCGAACACCACGCAGCTGTAATAGCTGCCGCAGAGCGAGACCTCGTACCAGTCGTCCTTGATGTGGTACTCGTACTCGATGGTGGCGCGCGTGGCCGAGTCGTAGTCGAAGCAGAACTTCGAGGCGCGCCACAGGTCGACGCGCCAGTTGGCGGTGCCGTCCCAGATGGTGCTCAGCTTGACGAGCGTTTCCTCGATGAAGTTGGCCATCCGCGTGCCGTCGATGCTCGCGGTGCGCGACTGGACGCAATACTGCTCGTCCTGATCTCCTGGGCTGGTGCTCGTCCCGTTGTTGCCGTGAATCGTGGCGATGTGCAGCTGGGTTCCGCCCGTGTGGGTGTGATTGGCGTGGGCCCTGGGGATGTGGTGCCACGCCACCACCGACAGCACGGCCACCCAGCCCAGGCCAATCCAGCCGGGGGTTCTTCGGTGGCGCGGGGGGACTTCCGCTTGGGGGGGTAGAGACATGATGCGGCTCCTGGTACGTCGAGACGGAGTCGCATCTTCTCATAAATCGTGAATTTCGCGATAGGTGGGGTTTCACGATTTATGTCGGCTGGAGCACAGGGGCGCGTGAATCAGTGGGTGGTGCGAGCCCCCGGCCACAGGCGGACCAGCAAGGCCGCCAGTGCCGAGGCGGTCGCCAGCAGCGTCACCGCTTCCCATCCCCACCGGGCCAGCAGAAGGCTGCCGCTCGCCGCGCCGAGGGACATGCCGGTGAACACGCCGGTGAACAACACGGCGTTGAGCCGGCTGCGTGCGGAGGGCTCGAGGCCGAAGACGAGCGTCTGATGCGCCACGAGGGTCATCTGGACGCCGAGGTCGAAGCCGATGGCGCTGGCGGCGATCAGCCACAGCCGGGAGCCCGGCTCGAGCCACGGCGCCGCGAGCATCGTGGCGAAGGAGATGGCGGTGAGACCGGCGCCCAGACGCGTGACCACCGCGGGGCCGAGGCGATCCGAGATGCGGCCCGCTACCGGGGCGCCCAGGGCACCGGCCGCGCCAGCCAGGCCGAAGGCACCGGCGGCCGCGCTGCCCAGGTGGAAGGGGGCGCCATGCAGCATGACGGCGAGGGTGGACCAGAACGCGCTGAAGCCCACCGAGAGCAGGCCTTGCGCCAGCGCGGCCCGCCGCAGGGCGCCGTGGGTACGCCAGAGGGTGGAGAGTGAACCGAGCAGGGCGCCGTACGTGAGCGTACTGGCCGGGCGGAAGCGGGGCAGGCCGCGCCAGGCCACCACGCCGATCAGGGCCACGCTGGCGGCGGCGAGCATGTACATGGTGCGCCAGCCGAAGTGCTCGGCGACCACGCCGCTGATGACACGGGACAGCAGGATGCCGAGCAGCAGGCCGGTCATCACCGTGCCCACCACCTTGCCGCGCTGCTTTTCGGGTGCCAGCGTCGCGGCGGCCGGCACGATGTCCTGCGCCAGGGTCGCCGTCAGTCCGACGGCGAAGCTCACCGCCAGCAGTGGAAGGATGTCCGGGGCGAGGCTGCCCAGCAGCAGCGCTCCGCTCAAGAGGGCGGCCTTGATGAGGATGATGCGGCGCCGGTCGAAGCGGTCGCCGAGGGGCGTCAGCAGCAGGATGCCCAGCGCGTATCCCAATTGGTTGAGCGTGGGCACGAAGCCCACCGCGGTGTCCGAGGCACCGAGGTTGGTCCCCATCACCCCCAGCATCGGCTGGCTGTAATAGAGCGACGCCACCGACAGCCCGGCGCCCGCGGCCAGCAGCAGATAGAGGCCGGCCGGCACGGGCTCGCTGCCGCCCTGGTGGGTGGCCGTGGGCCGCGACGATTGGGCCGTCGTGGCGGAGGCCATCGGGGCCACGGAACCGTTTCCGGCGATGCTATGTACGGTACGAATGAGAGACATGATGTCCACCCCGTCGATTCGAGTCGAGGCAACTGTGCGCCAGAGGGGAGGGCATCGGTAGTAGCCTGCCTCGTACATTGGATATACGCTCCGCGTATATGCCTCCTGCCTCGAAGCCGTCCCGGCCGCGTGCCTCTCCCATGCGGAGGTCCCCACCCGCCGCGCCGGCCACGGCCGATCGGCTCGAGCTGATGCAGACCTTCATCCGCATCGTCGATGCCGGCAGCCTGTCCTCCGCCGCTGCGCAGCTAGGCACCACGCAGCCGACGGTGAGCCGCCGGTTGCAGACGCTGGAGCGGGCACTGGGGTTGCGGCTGCTCCAGCGCTCCACCCATGCCATGAAGCTCACCGAGGACGGCGCGCGTTGTTATGAGCGCGCGAAGGAGTTGCTGGCCAGCTGGGACATGCTCGAGGCGGACCTGCGCGGAGCGGGCGACGAGCCGGAGGGCCGGCTGCGCGTCGTGGTTCCCCACGCGTTTGGCCAACAACTGCTGGTGGGGCCGCTGACGGAATTCCTGAACCGCCATGCGCGGGTGTCGGTCGAATGGCTGCTGTACGACCGGGTGGCGGACTTCATCGCGGACGGCATCGACTGTGCGATTCACGTCGGCGAGGTGCATGACCCTGGCGTGGTGGCGATCCGCGTGGCCGAGGTGCCACGCATCGTCGCGGCCGCGCCGTCCGTGGTGGCGGGCGTGCCCATGCCCACCCATCCCGACGAGCTCGCACGGCTGCCCTGGCTGTCGCTGCGCACGTTCTATCGCAACGAGGTCTCGCTGACCCATGTGGACACTGGCGAGGTCCAGCCCGTCACCTTCCACCCGCGCTTGAGCACGGACAGCCTCTACGCCATCCGCAGTGCCGCGGTGAATGGCCTCGGCGTCTGCGTGGCCTCGGCCTGGGTGCTCCACGAAGACATCCAGCGGGGCCGGCTCCTGCACCTGGTGCCGGGCTGGCAGGCCGCGCCCCTGCCGATGTACCTGCTCTACCCCTATGCGCGGTTCTACCCGGCGAGGTTGCGCGCGTTCGTGGAGTGGATGCGGGAGAGGATCCCCGCGGCCGTGGCGGTGGCAACCGGTGGAGGGAAGAAGAAGCCGGCCCCGGAGAAGTAGTTCCTGGTGCTATCGCTCGAAGAACGACACCTGCTGGAAGCGCAGGCCGGCGAGGATCTGCTCCACCCGCGCGTCGGACAGCGAGCCAACGCGTTCACCCAGGCGGGACTTGTCGACCGAGGAGATTTGCGACACCACCACGACGCTCTGCTTGGGAAGGTTGCCCTCGCCGATTTCGAGCAGGACGTTGCCCGGCTCCGCCGCCCGGTGCAGGTTCGACGTCAAGGCGCAGACGACCACGGTCGTGATGCGCGAGTGGTTGAAGACGTCGTCCTGGACCACCACGTGGGGATGAGCGTAGCTCGGGGCTGGCCCTCGCGAGTCATCGGGCGCGATCCAGAACACGTCACCGCGGTTGATCCTCACGGGAGGTGTGCCCGTGGATTCTCCTGTGTTCGTCTTCATGTGTGCTCGCGACGCATCATGGCAGGGCGGCCCGGTCGTGAGGCTGGAAAATTGCCGGGCTGACGGTTCGCCTGACAGAGACGTCAGGGTGTGCAGTTCCTGGCGCTGCCCCAGGGCGTGGAAACCCGCGAAATGTTTGAGATTGGATTCTGGCCTGCCCATTGCTTCGGGAGGCGCGACCTGACCCCGTAGCAGGAGGCGACTGAATGAAGATGAATTTCTGGGTGGCTGGGACCGTGGCACTTGCGCTGGGCGCCGTGGGATGCCAGCCGCCAGCACCCGAGCCGGAGGAGGTGGCCGAGGTGACCGCGAAGCGCTCTGGCGACCTGGTCCGCAACCTTGGCTCCAGCATGCGGACGCTGAGCAATTTCTCGGCGCTCAAGCTGCTGACCGATGTGGCGTCCAGCGTCGGCGGTTTCGGCAACATGGGTGGCGGCGTCCAGGGCCTGTCCATCACCCGCATGGCGGAGGACTCTCCGATGCCGGTGCCGAGCATTCCGGATGAGACCACCTCGCAGGCGCAGGCCGCGCTGGTGGAGAAGTACCTGCGTGAGCGCATCTTCATCGAGGCCAACGTGGAGGAGACGAAGGGCAGCTCCACCACGTTCCGCATCACGGGCGAGGATCTGTGCTCGGATGGCTCGACGCCGGCGGCCCCCGCGTGTGTGGCCGAGGTGGACAAGTACGAGCTGCGCATCCGCGCCACCAACATGGGAGACAAGGGCCTGGACCTGGAGCTGCTCTTTGGCCCCAATCGCGCAGAACCCCTCTCCCTGTCCTTCTCGGACGTGCGGGTCGGCATGATTGTCGACCTGGGCGGCGTCAAGGACACGGTGACGCAACTGAGCCCCGAGACGGAACTGCCTCGGGTGATGGTGGGCCGCGTGGAGCTGGCCCTGACGAGCACGGGGCCGCGGGATGTGGAGTTCCAGACGTCCATCCTGGATGCGCTGAGCGTCGAGTGGGATGGGGCGGCGGGCGCGTATGCCTTCAGCAGCGCGAAGGCCTCGCCCCTGACCGAGATGAAGGTGTGGCAGAAGGATGGGGCGAACCAGGCCCGCATCGCCCTGAACCTGGGCACCACCGAGATTCGCATTCCGTACAGCGGCCCCGAGACCAGGTTCTCCGGCCAGCAGTATGTGGTGTCGCTGTCCGGCCTGTCGTACAACGTGGAGGCCCACGAGGGCCGTGAGGCGCTCACCCTCGCGCACGTTGGCCTGGGCGAGGCGCAGAGCTACCTGGCCCTGGGGGATCACAAGCTCGTCACCGTGGACCTCAACGCGCTGTCTGGCCGGCATTTCGACCTGCACGTCGAGAAGGGCGCGGATGGACTGGCGGTGCTGAGTGCGCGGCCTGAGTTCGATCTCTCCGTGTTCACCGATATGGGGCCGCTGTACGTGGATGAGGAAGGCGGAGCGTCCTCCGGCGACTCCGGGTCGAGCTTCAATGTGCGGCTGAGCGGCGGCGATGCCCCGAGCGTGCGCCCGGTGCCCGCCAACACGTCGACGGGCTTCCCCGGCGGACTGCAGGTGGTGTCGGGTGAGCTGTCGGTGACGGTCAACGAGTCGCGGGTGACCGTGCCGGCCAGCCAGTGCCTGGTGCGGCAGCGCGCCGGCAGCGAGCCCTCCACGGGCACTGGCTACGAGGTGCGCGACTGCCAGTAGACCGCCCGTAGGAAGTGGGGAGCGTGGGCGTTGAGTTCGACGCCTACGCCCTCCCAGGCTCCGCCCGCTGCACGGCCTCCTTCAAGAGAGAGGGCACATCCAGGACGAGCCCCACGCGCCCGTCGTCGAGGAGGGTGGAGCCGGACACACCTGGCAGGGAGCGGAAGAGCCGGTCCAGCGGTTTGAGGACGCGTTGGCCCTCGCCATACAACTCGTCCACCACCAGCCCGGCGAGGCCCCCGCCGTGACCCACCACGACCACGCTCTCTCGCTCCGCGCGAGAGCCCTGCGCACCGAGCACCTCGCTCAGCCGCAGGTAGGGCAGTGCCTGGCCACGCAGATTCAGCACGCCGCCGCCGGGCTGCCCGCGTAGCTCCGCTGGCAGCTCCAGGCACTCCTGCACCGTCTCCAGCGGCAGTACGTAGGTCTCCTCGCCTATTCCTATGGCGAAGCCCTGGATGCTGGCCAGCGTCAGCGGTACCCGCAGCGTTACCGTGGTGCCTCGTCCCTCCTCGCTGAGCAGCGTCACCGTGCCCCGCAGCGCCTCCACGCCGCGGCGCACCACGTCCATGCCCATCCCGCGTCCGGACACCTCCGTCACCGTTTCCGCGGTGGACAGCCCCGGCAGGAAGACGAGCTCCGCCAACTCCTCCTCCGTCATCCGCTCGGTGTCCCGCCCCAGCGCGCGCGCCTTCTCCCGCAGCCGCTCGTACCGCAGGCCCCGGCCGTCGTCGGAGAGCTGAACGACCAGCATCCCCGGCTCGTGCAAGGCACGCAGCACCAGCCTCCCAGAGGCCTCCTTGCCCGCCTCGCGCCGCGCCTCCGGCGTTTCCAGCCCGTGGTCCACCGCGTTACGCACCAGGTGCAGCAGCGGCTCGCGCAATCCCTCCACCATGGAGGTATCCACCTCCACATCCTCTCCCTCCAACACCAGCCGCGCCCGCTTGTGCTGGGCTCCTATCAGCTCCCTCACCGCACGCAGGTTCTGCCGGAAGAGGGGACCCATCGGAACCATCCGCACCCGGTTCACCTCCTCCTGCAGCTCCAGGTGCAGCCGCTCCGCCTCGAGGTGTACCACCAGCGCCTCTCCGGCCGAGCCCTTCGCCAGCACCTGCGTCAGCCGCCCTCGGGCGATGCTCAGCTCGCCGGTGAGGTTGGCGATGCGGTCCAGCTTCTCCACGTCCACCCGGAGTGTGCGCACGCGCCGGATTTCCTCCGGCGCTCCTTCGGCTCCCACCGGCACCAGCCCCGTCAGTCCTGGCGCTCGCAACTGCTCCAGCAACCGCTGGGCGCCCGCCGGCATCCGCTCCTCTCCGGAGCCGGAGACCGCGGCCGTTGCCAGTCCGCGCAGGTGGTCCACCGCGCACAGCAGCAGCGTCACCAACTCCCCGGTCGCCAGCCTTCGCCGCTCCAGCAGCGCCTCCAGCACGTCCTCCACGCCATGAACGAAGTCGGTGAGGGTAGGGAACCTCAGTGACATCGCCAGGCCCTTGAGCGTGTGCGCTCCACGGAAGACGGTCTGCAGCACCTCTTCCCGTGGGTGGGCCTCGAAGGAGAGCAGTCCCGCCTCCATCTCGGCGAACAGCTCCTCTGTCTCGGTCCTGAAGGATTCGATGATCAGTTCATGAGCGTTCTGCATGTGACCCTCAGGAGCCCCTTGTCAGCGGCTCCCCGCCCGTCGGGCAACGAGCGCAGTGGAGGGCCATGCCCCCTTGCGTCTCCAGCAGCTCGAAGAGGACATGGTCCGCCGCCTCGAAGGACGGTTTGTGTGGCAGGAGCTGGAAGATGGCGATGATGCCGAGCACCCGGCTGCCCAGTCTCAAGGGGATGCAGGCGCGCAGTGCCAGGTCATCGCTTGGCTCTGGCTCGGACACCCAGATCCTCCCCTGCTGGACCACGAATGCCAGAGGACCCTCCCCGACGGGGAGGCGCCGCGGGAGCCTGGCGTCCACCCCCATGCCCCCGAGCCATGACAACGCCGACGCATCCGGCTCGAGCTCGAAGACGGCGAATGATTCCGAGCCGAGGAGATCCTTGATGATCTCCTCGAAGGTGGCCATCAGCTCCGAGTTCGTCCTGGATTCACGCAGGCGGGTGCTGGCGGCGTACAGCCGGGCGAGGTCCAACATCTGCGTTTCCAGCCGTTGCCGCTCGGTGCTCAGGCGGCGCACCCGCGTGTGCAACGCTTCGTTCTCCTGCTGAAGCTCCCGCACGCGCTGGGTGAGGTGCTCCGGGTGCTCGGGCATGGCGGGAGCGCCCCTCTGCTCGTCTCGTTGCATCGCGCTCCTCCTCTACTGGTCCAGATACCGCTCGAGCTTGTCCAGGAACTCATTCACATTGAAAGGCTTGGTGATGTAGTCGGAGCAGCCGCTCTCGAAGCCCCGCTGCACGTTTTGGGGCTCGCCGCGGGTCGTGACCATGATGATGGGAATGTCGCGTGTACTCTCGTGCGCGCGCAGCGCCTGGCAGGCGGTGAAGCCATCCACGCGTGGCATGAGGACATCCATGAAGATGATGTCCGGGCGCTCGGCCATGGCCGTCTCCACGGCATCCTGCCCATCTCGTGCGGTGATCAACTCGTAGCCCCGGTCAGCCAGCAGCAGCTGGTGCATCAGCAGGACTGTCTGTGAATCGTCGACGAGGAGGATCTTCTTCTTTTGAGACATGATTGCTCCGACAATTACTCGCGAGGCGCGGACGGATCGATCTGGGGCCGCACCGCATCACCCGTGGACTTGCTCGTGCTCTCCGCCGCCGGGGCGCGCAACGCGGCGGCCGGCAGCACTTCCTCTGTTCTCACCCATGCTCACACCCGGAAGCGCTTGAACTCATGGTCCTCGCCCGTGAGCGGGGCCTGGGCGGCGGGACGGGGAGCCGGAGCTCCGGGGCCGTGGGCGTCCGCCGCGGCCTTGAGCGCGTGCGCTGGGGACGGAGCCTGCCCGCGGGGGGCTCCCCCCACCCAGGGACGGGGCTGCGGGCGAGCGCCGCGCTCGTGGCCGCCCTCCACGCGGAAGTAGGACACCAGCTGGGTGAGCGCCTCCGCCTGAGCGGAGAGCTCCTCGGCGGTGCTGGCCAGCTCCTCGGCGGATGAGGCGTTGCGCTGCGTCACCTGGTCCACGTGCTGCATCGCCTTGTTCATCTGAACCACCCCGTCGGACTGCTCGCTGGAGGTGGTCACCACCTCCTGCACCAGGTCCGCTGTCTTGCGGATGGCGGGGACCAGCTCCTCCAGCAGTTGTCCCGAGTGAGTGGCCACCTTCACGCTGCTCGTCGCCAGCCCCGATATCTCCTTGGCCGCTGTCCGGCTGCGCTCGGCCAGCTTGCGCACCTCGGTGGCCACCACCGCGAAGCCCTTGCCGTGTTCCCCCGCCCTGGCCGCTTCAATCGCCGCGTTGAGCGCCAGCAGGTTCGTCTGGTAGGCGATCTCCTCGATGATGGAGACCTTCTCCGCGATGGAGGTCATCGCCGCCACCGTCTCCTTCACCGCCAGGCCACTCTCCTCGGCGTCCCTGGCACCCTTCACGGCCATCTGCTCCATCTGCCGGCTGTGGTCCCGGTTCTGGGTGATGCTGGTCGTCATCTGCACCAGGCTGGAGGTGGTCTCCTCCACGCTGCTGGCCTGCTCGCCGGTGCCCTGCGAAAGACTCTGCGAGGAAGCCGACACCTGCACGGAGGCCGCGCTGAGAGTGGTGGCCCCCATCCGGACCTCCGCCATCGTTTCGGAGAGCTTCCTCACCATCTCCTTCAGGGCGAACAGGAGGCTCGTCCGGTCGTTCGCCTTCGTCTCCACGTACACGGAGAGGTCGCCTTCCGCCACCTTGTGCACCATCTCCGCCGCGTATCCCGGCTCTCCGCCGAGCTGCCCGGCGATCACCCACGTCGTGAGCATGCCGAGCCCGATGGCGATGGCGACGGCGGCGAGGATGAGGCCCAGGACGAACCTCCTGAATCCCTCGTACGACGCGGTCGACTGCTCCGAGAACCGCTCCATCGCCGCGAACTTGTGCGTCTCGAGCTCCTTGATGACCGCCTCGATCTCGTTCTCGACCGCCCGGACCTCCTTCACGCCCGCGTCGATGTAGAGATCCTTGCTCGTCGCGACCAGCGCGGTCAGCCGCCCGCTCGTCGCGAGTTGCAGGACGTCCTGCTGCTCGTTCCGGAGCTGGGTCATGAGCTGCTCCACCTCCGCGGCCTTGAGCTGCTGGACCGAATCCGAGCCGGAGATCGTCCGCTGGTATGCCGCGAACGCCTTCCCGAATTTCTCCCGGCTCGCTTCGAGCTCCGCGGTCCGATTCGCCAACCGCTCCGTGCCCACGTCCAGCACCACGTTTCGAAGGGTGCGGGACATGTGGAGCATGTGCACGTCCGCTTCGAGCAGCTTCACGAGGCCGATCGCGTGGTGCTCGTGTATCTCCTTGAGGCCCTCGTCTGTCTGCGCCATGCCACGCAGGCCTTGCATGCCGACGATCACGGCAAGCACCGTGAGCAGCCCGAATCCGAGCGTGAGCTTCGTGACGATCTTCAAGTTGCGAAACCAGTTCACTGTGAGTTCATCCTTTGGTGGGCGCGCAGGGCCTGCGTGATAGGGGGGCCAACGCAGCCGGCACCGGCCCGAGGATCTTCTGGGAACCCCCACTCATTCCGCGGCCAGCATCACACGCGCCTCACTCGATGAAAATTCTCCGGGCTCGCGGGTTACCTGCACCCCCGCACACCGACCCCTCCCAGCGCTGGGCGGCCACATCCCTGATAAGGGGGTTGCTCGGGCACCAGGCGGCGGAGGGGGCAGATACCTGAGCGCCAGCATGGCGGGGGAATGGTCCCTTCCCGCGTCCCTCGGGGTGTTTTCTTCGCAAGTCCGCTGGGTTGGAGAAATATCCGGCCATGAGCGTGCGGCAATTCGACATCGTGGTGATTGGCTCGGGACCGGGCGGCGAGGGCGCCGCCATGAAGGCCGCCAAGTCCGGCAAGCGGGTGTGCATGGTGGAGCGGCTGCCGCTGGTGGGTGGTGCCTGCACCCATACCGCCACCATTCCCTCCAAGGCCCTGCGTCACGCCATCCAGCGCCTGGTGGACGTGCAGGTGGACCATCCGGACCTGCGCATCGAGCTGGCCAAGAGCTGGAAGTTCAAGGACATGATGCGGACGGCCTCGTCCGTGGTGTCACGCCAGGTGCGGCTGCGCACGACCTTCTACGAGCGCAACCGGGTGGAGCTGGTGGTGGGCCAGGCGCGCTTCCTGGATGCCTCCACCGTCGAGGTCAGCGAGCCCCGCGGCGCCAGCGAGCTGTTGTCCGCCAAGGCCTTCGTGGTGGCCACGGGCTCGCGTCCCTACCGCCCGCCGGATCTGGACTTCAAACACCCGCGTATCTTCGACTCGGACACCATCCTCACGCTGGGCGAGACGCCGCTGACGATGATCATCTACGGCGCGGGCGTCATCGGCTGCGAGTACGCCTCCATGTTCCGCATGCTGGGCGTGAAGGTGGACCTCATCAACACACGCGGGCGGCTGCTGTCCTTCCTGGACGATGAGATCTCCGACGCGCTCTCCTACCACCTGCGCGAGCAGGGCGTGCTCATCCGTCACGAGGAGCAGATGGAAAAGGTGGAGACGCGCGACGACGGGGTGGTGCTGCACCTCAAGAGCGGCAAGCGGCTGAAGGCAGACATCTTCCTGTGGGCCAACGGGCGCACGGGCAACACCCAGGACCTGGGGCTCGAGGCGCTGGGCATCCAGACGGACTCGCGCGGCAACATTCCCATCAACGACGCGTACCAGACGGCCGTGCCCCACATCTACGCGGTGGGGGACGTGGTGGGCAGCCCCTCGCTGGCCAGCGCCTCGTACGACCAGGGGCGTTTCGCCGCCACGCACATCGTCGAGGGGAGGCTGGAGATCAAGCTGGTGAAGGACATCCCCACCGGCATCTACACCAGCCCGGAGATCAGCAGCCTGGGGCGCACCGAGCAGGAGCTCACGCGGGATGGCGTGCCCTACGAGGTGGGGCATGCCTTCTTCAAGAGCCTGGCGCGCGCGCAAATCACGGGCCGCACGGTGGGGATGCTCAAGATGCTCTTCCACCGCGAGACGCGGGAGATCCTCGGCATCCACTGCTTCGGGGACAACGCCTCGGAGATCATCCACATCGGCCAGGCCATCATGGCGCAGGAGGGGCCGGGCAACTCCATCGACTACTTCATCAACACCACCTTCAATTATCCCACCATGGCCGAGGCGTACCGGGTGGCCGCGCTCAACGGGCTCAACCGCCTGTTCTGACGGTGGGCCCCTCCGCTCCTGGGCAATACCCCGTCTGGCTCTATTGCAGGCGTACCTTCAGGTGCTCCTCGGCGGCGTTGGGCCGTCCCAGGAAGGCATCGAGCAGGCGTTCCTCGACGGAATCCTGCTCCCAGACCGCGGCACGTTCGAGTCCCATGCATTCCTGGGGCTCGGCAGCTCTCCTGTTACCCGCCGTGTCGAAGATGGTGCAGCGACGGAAGTCTCCCACGTCCTGCCTGAACTGAACGATTGGCTGAGCCAGGTGCTCCTCGAGCGCTTTCCATCCGATGCGCTCCCACGCATTCAGAGCCATCAGGTTGACGGCAATCTTGAAGAGGACGGGCTTTGACGAAACCCTGTCCAGATCAGAGTCCGGTTCCGTGGTCCTGTGGTTGTAGAAGGCCACATGGGGTGGTTCGAGCAATCGCCCGTACCCAAAGGAGCCATCGGCGAGCGCCAGTCTGACAAACGTGCCTGTCTTGTGTTTCGGATTGCCCAACGCTCAGTCTCCGGTATAGGGGTGGAGTTGCCCCCAATGCTTCGTGGCGGCGTCGTGGAACAGCCTGCCCAGAGGGTTGTCTTTCGCCACGCCGCGTTGGAGGTTCTCGGTGCGATACGGTGCCTGGTGATCGGACTGGGCGCCCCCGTGTAAGTCGATCAACTGCTGCTCCCTTCCGCGGATTCGCCAGTAGGCGACGTCGCCATATCTGTTCGCGTAGTTGACCGCGATTCCGACATCGAACTCGTCGCGCACGGCTGGCAGGAACCCAGCGCTTTTCGGTTCATCATTTTCGTCTTGATTGACGTGATGGTTCAGGTCACGTGAGGCAACAGCCAAGTCGGCCTGTGCCTCCAGGTCCTTGTTCAGGTCAATGACCATGCTTGTCCGGCCCGAGTAGGAGCGTCGGGTTGCTTTGCTGAGTTTCGTGTAGGTCACATAGATACGACCCAGACGCCTCGTGCCGCTGTCTTTTCTGGCGCGTGTACCTGGCCCGGGATGCGTGTGAGGCTCGGATGTCGTTTTCTGCTCAGGGGAGTGCGCCAGTGTGCCCTGGTTCACGCTGCTCCTGGGTGCATAGCAGCCTTGGATCCACCCCTGAAGGTCGCCGAAGTGCGTGCCGTAGAACGTGTCGGCGATATCGAGTGGCGTTTGCCTCCCCTCCAGGGTCGCCTTGATGGTCAAACAGACCAGGACCACGCTACCGCCCGCCGCCAGCAGCGCGCCGCCTGCCACGAGGGTTTTGCCCGTGGCGGTACCCGTTGCTGCTTCCGCCGCGGTCGTGGCACCTTGGGGTACCAGGCGGAGCACTGCGCTTGGAAGGCCATTGCCCAGACCCTCGCCGGCAATTTCCCGGAGAGGTGTGGATGGAGCGGGGGCCTGCGGCCTCACGGGCAGTCCCAACCCGAGCATGTCCCGACCAGTGCCGGGACGGACGCCGCGTGTAGTGGCGCTGCACCCCGCGAGGAACATGGACAGCAGCAGCACGACCCAACGCGACATGCGGACCCTCACCCAGCAGGGGGGGGCGAGGATCGCACGACCCAGTCTTCCCTAGGTACCTATCATCCCACTTTGGCCGAGGCGTACCGGGTGGTCGTGCTCAACGGGCTCAACCGCCTGTTCTGACGGTGGGCCCCTCTCCTGGGACTCCGGCCCGGGTGTTTTCGGGGCGAGCCTCGGGTAGTAGAGGGGAACGGGTGCGTGAGGTGCACACCCGATGACTCCGAGGCACGGCATGCGGGAAGGCAACGGTGAGGGGGAGCTGAGTCCAGCGGTGGTGGAGTCGCTGGTGGGGAACCACCGGCGCTTCTTGAGTTTCCTCGAGCGGCGGGTGGGCAGCCGGGCCCAGGCCGAGGAACTCCTCCAGTCCGCCTATGTGCGCACGCTGGAGAAGGGCGGCGAGCTGGAGGAGGGCGAGGGCGCGGTCGCCTGGTTCTACCGGTTGCTGCGCAACGCGCTTGTGGACCACTACCGCCGGCAGGGCGCCGAGGGCCGGGCCCTGGAGCGCGAGGCGCGCGAGGTCTCCGAGCTGGGGCCGGATCCCGAACTGACCCAGACGGTCTGCGCGTGCATCCATGACCTGCTGCCCGCGTTGAAGCCCGAGTACGCGGAGATGGTGCGGCAGGTGGACCTGGAGGGGCGCGGGGTGCCCGAGGTGGCCCGGGAGGCGGGCATCACCACGAACAACGCCGGGGTGAGGCTGCACCGGGCGCGGCAGGCCCTCAAGAAGCAACTGGAGCGCAGTTGCGGCACCTGCGCGGCGCACGGGTGTCTGGACTGCACGTGTGGCAAGCCGGGCGGGGGCTGCAAGCCGTCCGCGTGACGGTGGGCCTCAGGGCTGGAGGGCGCCGGCGACGCGCTCGCTCCCCATGTCGAAGTTGCGGAAGCCGGTGCAGGGCTGTTTGAGCTTCAGCATGTACGGCAGCGAGCGCCACGTCATCCGCGTCCAGGCCACCACGCGCCTCAAGGCGGACGGCTGGAGCGACAGGGCGGGCGCCGGTTCCAGTACATCCAGGGGCACGTAGCGCAGCGTGTACCGGCCCAGGCCCTCGAGCTCCTCCTGGAGGGACAGGGCCTGCTCCCGCAGCCCGGGCGCGAGCTGACGGGCCAGCGTCTCCGTCATCAGCACGTACTCGCGGATGGGCACCGAGTTCTTCAGCATCCGGTGGACGACGATGACGTCCACGCCGCCCAGCTCGGTGAAGCGCTTCACCCGCTGGAAGGCGACCTCGCCCTGGTGCACGACGAACTTGAGGGTGAGCTGCTCCACCTGGGTGCAGCCCTCGCAGGTGCAGGAGCGGTCGATGCGCAGCAGCTCCTTGCGGCGCTCGAAGGCCGCTCGGATGGCGGTGACCGCCGGCGTCACGTCCACCCGGGCGTCCTCGGACAGCGGGGCGTAGAAGAAGGCCGCGTCGCCCTCGAGCTTGGCCAGCTCGAGCGGCGAGGCCGCGCCGTCGATCACCGCCTCCAGCAGTTGGCTCACCATGTCATGGGCATGGGCCAGGTTGATGGCGTGCGTCTTGAGGAAGCGCGTGTATCCGCCGATATCCGCGATGAGGAGCAGGGCGCGCTGAATGGCCATGGTGGGGTCGGTATCAATGGAGGGGGGATGGAGAATTGCACGGTCGGCGAGCCGGGAGCCAGCCGCAAGCCGCCCGCTTGTCGGGCAGGGGGACGCGGTGATGCTCCCGTCCGAATCAGGGCGCGCGGCATGCCCACTGTAAGAGTCTGGCGGGCGCTCCGTCAGCCCGGGTGAAAGGACGAAACCCTCCATGGCTCACGAGCACACCCACTCGCACGATTCCCACGCCTCCCACCCGGCGGGTCCCCCTTCTCATGGTGAGGGCAAGGTGCTGGACCCGGTCTGCGGAATGACGGTCGACCCGGCGGCCGCCAGGGGCGGCAGCCACGTCCACAAGGGCGCGGCCTATCATTTCTGCAACCCGAAGTGCCGGGAGCGCTTCGCCGCCGAACCCGAGGAATACCTGCCCAGGGACCCCGTGTGCGGAATGTCGGTGAACCCGAACGCACCCAAGGGTGGCACCCACGTCCACGAGGGCAAGACGTACTTCTTCTGCAACCCGAAGTGCCGGGAGCGTTTCGCCGCCGAGCCCCAGAAGTACCTCGAGGCGAAGGGCGAGCCCGAGCCGGTGGAGGCCCCGCCGGGCACGATGTGGATCTGCCCGATGGACCCCGAAGTCCGTCAGGACCACCCCGGCGCCTGCCCCAAGTGCGGCATGGCCCTGGAGCCCGAGCAGCCGGTGATGCTGACGGCGCGCACCGAGTGGGTGTGCCCCATGCACCCGGAGGTGGTGCAGGACCACCCCGGCGCCTGCCCCAAATGCGGCATGGCGCTGGAGCCGCGCACGGTGCTGCCCGAGGAGCAGCCGGACCCCGAGTTGCTGAGCATGACGCGGCGGTTCCGGGTGGGCGTCGTCCTCACGCTGCCACTGCTGTTCCTCGGCATGTCCGAGATGATTCCCGGCCAGCCGGTGCAGCACGCCCTGCCGCCACGGTTGCTGGCGTGGATACAATTCGTGCTGGCGAGCCCGGTGGTGCTCTGGGGCGGCTGGCCCTTCTTCGAGCGCGGTTGGGCGTCGGTGAAGAACCGGCACCTCAACATGTTCACCCTCATCGCCATCGGGACGGGGGCGGCGTACCTCTTCAGCGTCTTCGCCACGCTGGCCCCGGGCCTGTTGCCGCATGCCTTCACCGGCCATGGTGGCGCGGTGCCCGTCTATTACGAGGCGGCGGCGACCATCGTCACGCTGGTGCTGCTCGGTCAGGTGATGGAATTGCGAGCCCGCCACGCGACCTCGGGGGCCCTGCGCGCCTTGCTCAGCCTCGCCCCGGCCGTGGCCCGGCGCATCCGCGAGGACGGCCGCGAGGAGGACGTCTCCCTCGCGCAGGTGAAGGCCGGAGACTCGCTGCGCGTGCGCCCGGGCGAGAAGGTGCCAGTGGACGGCGTGGTGCTGGAGGGCGAGAGCGCGGTGGACGAGTCCATGGTGACGGGTGAGTCCATTCCGGTGGAGAAAGCGCCCGGAGCCCGTGTCACGGGTGGCACCGTCAATGGCACGGGCAGCCTGGTGATGAGGGCCGAGCGGGTGGGGAAGGACACGCTGCTGGCGCGCATCGTCCAGCGGGTGAGCGAGGCCCAGCGCTCGCGCGCGCCCATCCAGCGGCTGGCGGACAAGGTGGCCGCGGTGTTCGTCCCGGTGGTCATCGCGGTGTCGGTGCTCACCTTCCTCGTCTGGGCCTTCCTCGGGCCCGAGCCGCGGCTGGCGTACGCGCTGGTGAACGCGGTGGCGGTGCTCATCATCGCCTGCCCGTGCGCGCTGGGTCTGGCCACGCCCATGTCCGTGGTGGTGGGGACGGGCAAGGGCGCCGGGATGGGCGTACTCATCCGCGACGCCGAGGCGCTGGAGTTGCTGGAGAAGGTGGACACCCTGGTGGTGGACAAGACGGGCACGCTGACGGAGGGCAAGCCGAAGCTGGTGTCGGTGGTGGCGGCGGAGGGAATGGACGAGGCGCGGCTGCTGCACCTGGCGGCGAGCCTGGAGCGGGGCAGCGAGCACCCGTTGGCGGCGGCGGTGGTGGCGGGAGCCGAGGCGCGTGGGGCGGTACTGTCGGCGGCCCGGGACTTCCGCTCCGTGACGGGCAAGGGGGTGACGGGGCGTGTGGACGGTGCCGGGGTGGCGCTCGGCAACGTGGCGCTGCTGGAGTCGCTGGGCGTGGACGCCGAGGCGCTGCGGCCTCGCGCGGAGGCACTGCGGCGCGAGGGGCAGACGGTGATGTACGTGGCGGTGGAGGGCAGGCCGGCGGGGCTGCTCGGGGTGGCGGACCCCATCAAGGCCACCACGCCCGAGGCCCTGGCCACGCTGCACCGCGAGGGTGTGCGGGTGGTGATGCTCACGGGCGACAGCCGCACCACGGCCGAGGCGGTGGCGCGCCAGTTGGGCATCGACGAGGTGGTGGCGGAAGTGCTGCCCGACGGAAAGGGAGACGTGGTGAAGCGGCTGCAGGCCGAAGGCCGCACGGTGGCGATGGCGGGAGACGGGGTGAACGACGCGCCGGCGCTGGCGCAGGCGGACGTGGGCATCGCGATGGGGACGGGGACGGACATCGCCATGGAGAGCGCGTCGGTGACGCTGGTGAAGGGGGACTTGAGAGGGATTGCCCGGGCGCGGCGGCTGAGCCGGGGCACGCTGCTCAACATCCGGCAGAACCTCTTCTTCGCCTTCGTCTACAACACGCTGGGGGTGCCCATCGCGGCGGGCGTGCTGTACCCCTTCTTCGGGTGGCTGCTGAGCCCCATGCTCGCGGCGGCGGCGATGAGCCTCTCGTCGGTGTCGGTCATCGGCAACGCGCTGCGTCTGCGGAAGCTGAAGCTGTGACGTGTCGCCCCGCTGACAACACCAAACACTGAACATCGCTCTCGTTCCGTGGTTGGAGCGTTCTCGTCCCGGGTTTATTGCTTCGAGCCGTGCCGGCGGTGCGCGGGACACGCGCGATTGGAGGGACGACGATGAGGCCCGGGGCCCGTGTTTCCTGGATGCTCGCTGCCCTGCTGTACGCCGGGGCGGCTTCCGCGGAGGGTCCTCCCCAGGGCACTCCACCTCCGAAGCTGCCTCCCGGTGTCTCCGCCATCCTGTGGAAGATTTCCGTGCCTCCCGGCAAGGAGCCCACGCCGGAGAAGGTGGCCCTGGGCGAGAAGCTCTTCCTCGACAAGCGGCTGTCCATCGACGACTCCGTCTCCTGCTCCACCTGTCATGACCCGGCGAAGGGCTTCGTGGACGGCCTGCCGGTCTCCGTGGGCGTCGAGAAGCGCAAGGGCATGCGCAACAGCCCCACCGTCCTCAATGCCATGTTCAATGCCACCCAGTTCTGGGATGGGCGCGCACCCTCGCTCGAGGAGCAGGCGAAGTTGCCCATCCTCAACCCGGTGGAGATGGCCATGCCCTCGCCCGAGGCGGTGGTGGCCAAGGTGCGCGGCATCCCCGAGTACGCCGCGGAGTTCAAGCGCGTCTTCGGCCGCGAGGTGCACTTCGACGACATGGCCTCCGCCATCGCCGCCTTCGAGCGCACCCAGTTCTCCGGCAGCGCGCCCTTCGATCGATTCCTCCTCCAGGGGGACAGCAAGGCCCTGGACGCCTCGGCGAAGCGCGGCTGGGCGCTCTTCAACGGCAAGGCCCGCTGCAACGAGTGCCACGCGGCCAACGCCACCTCGCCGCTGTTCTCGGACCAGAAGTTCCACAACATCGGCATCGCGGCGCACAAGCAGGACTTCGTGAAGCTCGCCCAGCAGGGCCTGCGCGTGGTGCGCACCGGGGACGAGAAGCAGATCGACGAGCTGGCGCTGCAGACGGAGTTCTCCGAGCTGGGCCGCTTCCTGGTGACGAAGCAGGACAACGACGTGGGCAGCTTCAAGACGCCCACGTTGCGCAACGTGGGCATCACCGCGCCCTACATGCATGACGGCTCGCTGGCCACGCTCTGGGACGTGATGGACCACTACAACAAGGGCGGCATCGCCAATCCCTTCCTGGACGGCGGCATGCAGCGGCTCGGCCTCACCGAGGCGGAGATCGACGACGTGGTGGCCTTCCTCTTCACCCTCACGGACGAGCGCTTCGCGAAGCTCAACGCCAAGGAGCTCGCGAAACAGCGCGGGCGCAAGAACGTGCGCCCGGAGCGGGACAACGCGTTGGCCCTGGGGAAGAAGGGCAGCCTGGGGGACATCGGCTTCAGCCCGAACGTCCAGGTGAAGGACCCCGCGGACATCGGCGTGTACGGCGACCAGGCGTCGGAAGGCAAGACGGCGGACAAGGCGAAGGCACCGGCGAAGTAGGAGGCGCACGGCCCATGGGCAAGGGATACAAGAGCATCGAGACGAAGTACTACGAGGAGCGCGCCGCCTTCTTCGACGAGCTGGGGAAGCTGGACCGCCGCGCCTTCCTGCGCGTGGCGGGCATCTCCGCCGGCATCGCCGCGGGCATGGGGCTGGTGACGCCGCAGAGCTTCCAGCTCGTCCGCGTCGCCGAGGCGCAGGGCTCCAAGCAGCGATTCAGCTTCGCGTACATCTCGGACACGCACCTCTACAAGAAGGAGCTCAATGACCGCTTCGTGCGCTCCATCCTGCGCGCGGTGGATGACGTCAACGCGTTGGACCCCCAGCCGGACTTCGTCCTCTTCGGCGGAGACCTGGCACAGCTCGGCCAGGCCGAGGAGCTGAAGCTGGGCGCGGAGATCCTCAAGGCCGTCAAGGCGCCCGTGAAGATGATGGTGGGCGAGCACGACTGGTTCCTCGACATGGGCGAGAAGTGGCGGGAGCTGTTCGGCGCGCCCACCTACTCGTTCGACCACAAGGGCGTGCACTTCGTGGTCCTCAACTCCATCCTGGAGAAGGACTTCTGGACGGAGCGCGGCTACACGCCCATGGAGCGCATGAAGGTCGTCGCGGGCCTGGACAACGCCATCCAGTCCCGCTTCGAGGTGGGGGCCGAGCAGCGCAAGTGGCTCGAGCAGGACCTGGCCAAGGTGGACAAGAAGACGCCCCTCATCGTCTTCAGCCACTCGCCGCTCTACAAGTACTACCGGCCGTGGAACTTCTGGACGGACGACGCGGACGAGGTGCAGGCCCTGCTGCGCCCCTTCAATCAGGTCACCGTCATCCACGGGCACACGCACCAGGTGCTCACCAACCGCATCGGCAACATCGACTTCCACGGGATGCTGTCCACGGCATGGCCCTGGCCCTACGCGCCCGAGGGCCTGCCCTCGCTCACCGTGCAGATGAACCGGCCGGACCCCTTCAGCAACTTCGATGGCATGGGCACCGGGAGGATCGACGTGCTGGCGGCAGGCGCCGTCGACAAGCTGTACCGGCTGTGGGACCGCGCTCCCATGAACGTGCGCGCCAGCTACCTCGCGTCCAACGGGAAGAAGGACGCGCCTCCCCGCCCCAAGCTGCCCAGCTACTAGCGAGTACCCCCGAGAGAAGCCATGACCTACCGGAAGAAGCTCCTCACCGGCCTGTGCGCGTTGCTGTCCGGAGTGGGCGGCGCGGCGCTGGCCACCGGCTCCGCTCCCAGCGATCGTCCCCGCCACGAGTTGCCTCCCTCCAAGGACGGCAACCTCGTGCTCGGCCTGTGTGATGGCGAGACGTCCCTGGAAGTGAAGGGCGTGAAGGAGGGCGAGCCGCTGTCGCGTGCCCAGGCGTTGGAGGTGACGTCGAAGCTGATGCAGGAGTGGCGCAGCAAGAACCCGGACGCGCGCTGGGACGTGGTGGCCCAGGCGCCCACGCCACCGGGACCCGCCAATCCCCAGGGCCCTCGCAGCCCGCCCGCGGTGCCGCCCTCGCCGCAGAAGCCCTCCGCCGGCAAGTCCAACCAGGCGGAAGGCCCCACCGCGTCCTCGGGCGCCGCGGGCATGGCGGAGAAGAAGGACGCCAACGTCCAGACGGGTCACACCTATGGCGCCTTCAGCGAGCGGGACGAGGCCCTCTGGGCCGCCTCCACTCAGGCCTTCGTGGAGGAGGGCAACCGGGTGTTCCACGACGCGGATGCGCTGGGCAGCAAGGTGGCGGTGTCCTGTGACATGTGCCACCCGGACGCGGCCAACACGCACCCGGAGACGTACCCGAAGTACCAGGTCCAGTTCGGCCGCGTGGCGCTGCTGCGCGACATGATCAACTGGTGCATCGAGAACCCGGTGCGCGGCAAGCCGCTTGCGGACGATGACCCGAAGATGAAGGCCATGGAGGCCTACATCTACTCGAAGCGCAAGGGCGTGCCGCTCGAGTTCGGCAAGCACTGAGGGCGTGGCTCCACATGGAGCTGGGGGATGGCGCTCAGCGGCGGGCGTAGAGCAGGGCAACCGCCTCGATGGAGCCGCCGTCCACGCGTCCCTCCGTGACGCGGACCTGCTCGTGCCCCAGGCCGATGGCGTGGCCGATGGCGTGGAGGATGTCGTCCTGGCCGGAGGAGTCGGCGAGCGTGAGGGGCTGCTCGCCGCCGGCTCGTCCCACGTAGGAGCGGCAGTCCTCCCCACGGGTGAAGGCCACGTAGTGCGGGTAGCGCGAGGCGTTGTCCCGCGTCCGCTCGACGAAGCGGATTCCCGTCCGCCGCTGCCACTGCTGAAGGGCGGCGGTGACTCGCTCCGGGTGGGGCAGGTCCGGCGATACGGTGTAGGGAATGACGCCCTCGGCCCAGGCCTGGCGGATGGGGAGGATGCCCATGCCCTCCAGGCGCGACGCGCGACCCGCCCGGGCCGAAACCCGCTCCTCGGCCTTCTCCATCAACCGGGTGGGCCCCAGGACGATGTCGTTCTCGAGGATGGCGAGGCCCCGGTCATCGGTGTACCGCACCTCGAGGACCTGGCCGGTGGAGACATCCCGCAGGTGGCCCGCGCGGACGGAGGAGGGCGCGGCGAAGGCACCTGTCGATAGGACAAGGCCCAGCGCGGAGAGGGAGAGAGGGAGGAACTTCTTCTTCGACATGGACGGCCCCTTGGATGGGTTCGGGTCCGAGGACCCACGTCAGGAAGAGGGCGTCCCAGGCGGGATGTGACTTCTTGACAGCTTGCCTACTTGGTCGTAACACGGAGTTGAAAATGAGAACCATTCTCATTTTCAACTCCCCCCAGTAGAAAGGCCGTTTGTAATGAAGGGTTTCGCCTCGTTCCTCTCCTCGCGACTCGCCTCCGCGGCGCTCGTCCTCCCCCTGCTCGCTGGCTGTGAGGAGCCAAAGCCCGAGCCGCTGTACGCCATCACCACCCAAATGCTCGCCGCCGACGAGCCCAACAGCTACGTCATCGTGACGGACAAGGCGGAGCAGGCCGCAACGCTCTCCCTGGACAACGCCATCGAGGTGCCCGGCCGGGCGCTCGGCGTGGGCGTTCCCAAGTCCGGTTCGCTCTATGTGGTGACCGACGCGAACGCGACGGTCATCCGCTACTCCCTCACGAGCAGCGGCACCCTGGAGGAGTCGGGCCGCGTGAGCTTCGAGAGCAAGGGCGTGTCGTCGCTCGGGGAGTACCAGAACAACTTCCAGTTCATCTCGGAGACCAAGGCGTACTTCTTCGATGCCATCGTCCCCCAGGTCATCATCTGGAACCCCAAGGAGATGACGGTCACGGGCAGCATCCCCCTGGACTCGCTGGCCATCCCGGACACGACCCTGTCCTTCTCGGGAGCGCCCGTGCTGCTCGAGAATCAGATCATCATGCCCGTGGGTTGGCGTCAGGACTCGGTCGCGAGCATCATCCGGAAGGCGGGCGTCGTCTCCGTCGATACCCGGACCGATAAGGCCATCATCTCGACGGATGACCGGTGCGGCTACACGCATGACGCCGTCGTGGGCCCGGACGGCAAGGTCTATATCGCGACGGAGGCCTACGGGGCGGCGGTGTACCGGACGCAGGAGGGCACGGCGGAGCCCTGCCTGCTCAAGTTCGATCCCCAGACGCACACCTTCGATCCCTCCTTCTACAAGTCGCTGAACGAGCTGGTGGGCGGAGGCATCGCGGGAGCGCTCATTCATGGCCCCCCGGGCACGGCCTACGTGCGCGTGCTCGATGAGACCCTGGCCCCCGTGTACGAGGGGACCCATCCCCGCACCGTGGCGAGCGGGACCGGTTGGCAGTGGTGGCAGCTGAAGCTCGACACCCTGACGGCGGCCCGGGTGCCGGCCTTCCCGTCCACCACGGGCAGCGTGTTCATCTATGAGTCGGAGAACCACCTCCTCTACTCGGAGTTCGCGGCGGGTGCCGCCTCGACGACGCTGCACGTGCTGGACGACAACGGCAGGTCCACCGTGAGCTTGCCGGGTCTGTCCTTCTCCTTCCTCCAGCTGCGCTAATCACCTCCAGTCCAGGATTTCCCATGCGTTTCGTTCTTCATTCCGCGGGCATGGCCGTCGTTTGCCTGCTGTCGGCTCCAGCCTTCGCCACCAGCGCGGGCATCACGGGTCAGTCCAGCAAGGATGGGCTGACCTGCAACTCCTGCCACTCGGGCGGCACCGCGCCGACGGTCGAGCTCACGGGTCCCTCCACGCTCGCGCCGGGCGCCACCGGCCAGTACAGCTTCATCATCCGGGGCGGGCCCGCGAAGACGGGTGGCGTGGACCTCGCGGTGAACCAATCGGATGCCGTCCTCCAGCCGGGCCCGGGGACGAAGAAGCTGGGCGTGGAGCTCGCCCATTCCGCACCCACGGCCTTCACTGGCAACGAGCTCCGCTTCGACTTCTCCCTCGTTGCCCCCGCCAGGGACGTCACCCTCACGCTCTTCGGCGCTGGGAACTCCGCCGACGGGGACGGGAAAAGCAGCGGCGATCGCGCGGCATCCACGAAGTTGCAGGTGATCGTGGGCAACGGCACGCCCGACCCGGTCACGCCCGATGAGCCCGAGGAGGAGCCCCGTGGCGGCTGCTCCACGACGGGGAGCACGTCCGTCTGGGCCCTCGCGCTGGCCGGGGCCTTCTGGCTTCCGCGCCGCCGTCGGAGCTGACGGGGTAGGGCCACCGGAGCACCAGGTCTTCGCCGGGTGCTCCGGGGGCGGTCCTCACGGGCGCGCGCTCAGGCTGGCGCCGTGGTCAGTGCCACGGCGCGCCGGGTGAGCGTCCAGAGGATGAAGAGGGCGCAGCCGGTGACTCCCACGGCGATCCATCCCACGAGACCAAAACCCACCAGCGCGCCGCCCGGTGCCACCGAGATGAGCAGTCCGCTCACCCACGCCCCGAGCCCGGAAGCGCCATCGCTCGCGGCCATATTCACCGCGAGGTAGCGGCCGCGCAGCGCGGGCGGCACCCGGGAGGCCACCAGGGCCACGGTGGGAATGACCCGGCCCGAGGTCAGGCCCATGAAGAGGACGAACACCCCCGCCACCACCGGCAGCGGCGAGGCGGACAGGTGCGAGAACACCAGGTACGGCACCGTGGTGCCGATGAGCAGGCCTCCCAGGACCCGCGCCGGGCCGTGGCGGTCCACGAGACGGCCGATGCCTCGCGCGCTCAGGAGCGAGGCCGCGCCACCGCACAGGTATATCCAGGACAGGTCCTGCATCCGCAGGCCCAGGTTCCCCACCATGAAGGGGCTCAGGTAGGGGATGAGCAGGAAGCCGGAGAACACCACGGAGAACGTCAACACCCAGCCCAGCGCCAGCTGGGGAGCCCAGAGGGAGGCGGGCACGGTGGCACCGGGCGCTTCACGGGTGGAGGACAGGTGGCGATCGATCGCGGGCAGGAGCACGAGCAGCCCCAGCCACGCTCCCGCGGCCAGCGCGCCAATGGCCCAGAACGGCGAGCGCCATCCCCACAGACTCGCGAGCCACAACCCCGAGGGCACCCCCGCCACCGCGCTCAGCCCGTACGACGCCATCACCGTCCCGATGGCCCGGCCCCGGCGCTCCACGGGGATGAGGTCCCCGATGATGGCCTGGATGACCGCGCTCATGAGCCCCGCGCAGGCCCCCGCCACCGTCCTCGCGGCGAGCAGTCCGAGGTACCCGTCCGCGGCGCCGCACATCAACGTGGCGGCGATGAAGCCCGCGAACAGCGCCAGCAGCGTGCGCTTGCGGTCGAAGCGATCCAGCCACAACCCGCCGAACAGCCCCATCACCGCCGAGGCCAGCGTGTACGCGGACACCAGCACCCCGAAGCTCGCCGCCGAGATGCCGAACAGCCGCATGAACTCCGGGCCCAGCGGCATCACGATCATGAAGTCCATCATGTGGGTGAACTGCACGGCCGCCAGCAGCAAGAGCATCCAGCGCTCTCGCCCCAGGGGAGGGGTATCGGTCATGACTCGCTCCGGAAGACTCATCTTCTGAGTTGCTGATGAAAATGAGAATCAAATTCAAAAAGTTCGGCGCACCCTAGATGGACTGGGGATGGAGGGCAAGCCCCTGGCCTGGGGGCTCTCCGATAGAGTGGGGCGCATGTTTTCTTCTCGTGAGGAAGGGCGTGGCGCGGCCGCGCCGTCAGGACTCGTTTCGGTGGTCCGGCTCCCGCAGAGCTGGTTCATCCTCTGCGCCTCGCGCGAGCTGGGCCGCAAGCCGCTCGCGCGCACGCTGCAGGGCACGCCGCTCGTCCTCTTCCGAGACGAGACCGGCAAGCCCGCCGCGCTGGTGGACCGCTGCCCCCACCGCAACGTGCCCCTGTCCCTGGGCAAGGTGGTGGGCGGGCAGCTCCAGTGCGGCTACCACGGCTGGCGCTTCGACGCCGGGGGCCAGTGCCGCGCCATCCCCGGTCTCATGGGTGAGCCCGGCGCGAAGTCCCGCTGCGCCGCCTCGCACGCCACGCGCGAGCAGGATGGCTTCGTCTGGGTGTACTCCACTCCCGGCGTCGAGCCCACGAGCGAGCCCTACCGCTTCCCCCTGCTGGATGCCCACGGTTACAGCACCGTGCGCCGCCTCCTGCGCGCGAAGGGCTCGCTCCACTCCCTGCTGGAGAACACGCTGGACGTGCCCCACACGTCCTTCCTCCACGGCGGCCTGTTCCGCACCGAGAAGAAGAAGAATGAAATCGAGGTGGTGGTGCGCCGGGGCGCGGACCGGGTGGAGGCCGAGTACATCGGCGAGCCTCGTCCGGAGGGACTCGCCGCGCGGCTGCTGGCCCCGGGGGGCGGCGTGGTGCAGCACTTCGACCGTTTCCTGCTGCCGTCCATCGCCCAGGTGGAGTACCGGCTCGGCGACGACAGCCACGTCATCATCACCTCGGCGATGACGCCCGCGGATGACTGGGACACGGTGGTGTACGCCGTCGTCACCTTCCGCATGCCGCTGCCGCACTGGCTGGTGAAGCCCTTCATCACCCCGGTGGCCCTGCACATCTTTGGACAGGACGCCCGGATTCTGGAGCGCCAGACGGAGACCATCCGCCGCTTCGGCTCCGAGACGTTCGCCTCCACCGAGGTGGACGTGCTCGGCCCGCCCATCCTCCGCCTGCTGCGCCAGGCCGAGCGCGAGAAGGTGTCCACCTCGGCCGAGGTGCAGGAGACGCGGCTGAAGATGCAGGTGTGAACACGGCGCCTGCGTGCCACCGGACATTCCGGGGCCTTCCGGGCTGACCGAATTTTCACCAGCACACAGAGTGCCCGGAAGGGGCATGGCCGGAAGTCGGGGGGAATTGTCACCCTGCGGGCATGTTTCCCACGCTGACCACCGAGAAACTCGTCTTCGCGCAGTCCGTGGATGCCCTCTTCGTGCGTGCGCTGGGACCGCACCTCACGCGGGAGGGGCGGCGCCGGCTGAAGGACGTGGGGCTGGACTTGAACGAGCCGCTGCGGCCGGCCTATCCGCTGGAGCTGTGGAAGGCCTTCCTGCGGGTGGCGGTGAGCGACGTCTTCCCGGCGGCCCCGCCGCAGGAGGCGTGGTGTGGCCTGGGCGAGCGTTATCTGCAGGGGTTCCGGCAGACGGCGCAGGGGCGGGCGAGCATGTCTCTGGTGACGCGGCTGGGGCCGAGGCACACGCTGGAGCGCGTGCCGCACAACGTGCGGGCCGGCAACAACTTCAACGAGGTGCGGGTGGAGGAGCTGGGCACGCACGCGGCCACGCTGTGGATGAAGGACGTGGCCGCGGACAACCCCTTCTTCGCCTGTGGCTTCCTCGCCGAGACGTTGCGCGCGGCGGGGGCGGGTGACATCTCCGTGCACCCGGCGGCCTTCGATGGCACGGCGGCCACCTTCCGGCTCACCTGGACGCACGCCGCCACCCGGCCAGCCGCGGCGGGGCTGACGCGGCGCTGAGCTTCAGGCGGCCAGGCGGCGCGTGAAGAACGAGAGGATCTCGTCTCGTGCGGCGAGGGTCGGCTCGCCCGCCGCATCGATGAGGTGTGCCGTCACCACGCTGTGCGGGCCACCGACGACGCGCTTGAAGAACGGCGGGGGCTCGGGATTCGCGGCCTCATCGGGGAGGACCTTCGCGACGAAACGGTCTCCGAGCGCGGCGGTGTAGGCCGCGAACCGTTGCGCCGTGCAGAAGCGATCCCCCGCGAACCGGTAGCCAAGAACCGTCAGGTTTTCGCGCTCGAGACGCTCCTTCACGCGAGTGAGCTCCTCGGGAGCGATCTCGATGCCCCCTGGATTGTTCAGCGGCAGCGAGGGCTGGCATAGCACCGGGGCGAGCATCGAGGGCTCGAGCATCATGCTGAGCGCGAAGTTGCCGGTGAAGCACATGCCAATGGCACCCACGCCCCGGCCACCGCACTGCTCGTGGGCCAGGCTCGCCAGTGCGCGCAGCCATTGCGTGACGGGGCTCGATTCATTCGCCGCGAACGCGCGGAACTCGGCGCTGACGCACGCGCGCTGGAGCACGGCCGCTCCCTCCTCCGCATCCGGGAAGGCGCCGTCACGCCCGAAGAGCGATGGCATGTAGACGGTGAAGCCGGCGTCTCGGACCCAGCGGCTGAAGCGCGCGACGTGCGGGCTGATGCCTGGCATCTCCGCCATGACGATCACCGCGGGACCGGTGCCGGTGACGTAGACCCCCTTGGTGTTACCGAGCAGTGTGATGGAGCGGCGCTCGAAGTCGTCGAGCGGATCATCCGCCATGGGTTGCTTGAGCATGAGAAGAGAATGGCGCTTCGGGTCCTCCCGCCCAAGTGGCAGGACTGACAATCTTCGGTCTAATCTTGCCAGATGATGATCACGCACCTGGTCTTCGACGGAGTCGCGGATGGTCCGTTGGGCGTGGCCCTCGACATCGTGGGGACCGCGACGCGGGTGGTGCGGGCGGGGCTCGTGGCTCTGCCCAAGGGCCGCCAGGCACCGCGCCAGCGTGTGGTGTCGGTGGATGGGGCGCCTGTCCGCACGGGGGCGGGACGCACGCTCGCGGTGGATGGTGCTCTGGGGCTGCGAGGGCTGGGGGCGGGCGATGTCCTGGTGCTGCCGGGGCTCGGGATGGCGACAGCGCCCGAGATCGCCGCCGGGCTCGAGCGCCCGGACATCGTGCGCGGGGTGGAGCTGGTGGCGCGTGCGGCCGCGAAGGGAGTGCTCGTCGCCGCGTCCTGCTCGGCGACCTTTGTTCTCGCGGCCTCGCGAGTGCTCGATGGCCGGCGGGCGACGACGACCTGGTGGCTGGGCCCGGTGTTCACCCAGCGCTTTCCGCGCGTGACCCTGTGCTCGGACCGCATGGTGGTCGAGTCGGGCGGTGTCTTCACCGCGGGTGCCGCGCTCGCGCATGCCGACCTCATGCTGGCGATCCTGGCCCACACCTCGAGCCCCTCGGTCGCGCACACGGTCGCCAGGTATCTCGTCCTCGACGAACGGCCGTCACAGGCGCGCTACATGGTGCTGAACCATCTCGGCAGCGCGGACCCGGTGATTCGACAGCTCGAGTCCTTCGTCATTTCCAACATGGAACGGCAGAGCACGATCCACGAGATGGCTCGCGCCACGGCCACGTCACCCCGCACGCTCGCGCGGAGGGTGGCGAAGGGGCTGGGGATGACGCCCCAACAGTTCGCACAGCGATTGCGAGTCGCCCAGGCGGTCCACCTGCTCGAGACGACGCAGCACCCGGTCGACGAGGTGGCGGTGCGTGTCGGTTACGCCGACCCGGCCGCGTTCCGGCGCGTTTTCCGCCGCGAGACCGGGGAGACGCCGCGCGCGAGACGCACGCGCTCGACTCTCCGCGACTTCCGTGATGGTTGAGTACGCAGGGGGCACTGTGTGATGCTGTACGTGTGTCCAGGCCTTGTGTAGGGGCCGCGTGATGTAGCCTGCGTCGGGTACTTGGCCGTTCCTCCTTGAGCCGAGGTGGTGCCGTGGGCATTTCAATGCGACTCACATGGCTGTCCGCCTTCCCGCGCTTGCTCGTGGTGTTTCTGCCTGTCCTCCCGGGCTGCAGCATCAATCATTACCAACCGAGCCACTTCCAATTCACCACCATCGTCGAGAAAACCGAAGTGGGACCGGATGGCTGGCGTGCCGCGTGTATCCATGCAACCGTCATCAATCAATCGACCCTGGAGCCCTATTTCTGTAACTTCGGCGTGGGAATGCCAATTGAACACAGAAAGGTGGGATTGATATCCGATCCGCTTGCTCAGCGAATCGCTGCGGATTGCGCGAACCAGGCGTTGCGAGAGGTGCTCGCCGCTCCCTCCTCTCCGCTTCCTGGACTTGTTTGCATGCAATTCAGGAATACATTTCACGAGGTCCTCAATCGCGCCGTGGCTGGCGCGAGTGTGACGGCCCTGTGTGAAAAGAAAACAAAACCCATCCGAATTGATTTCTAGGCCCATGCCCATTTCAGCGGAAGAACTGCTGTCCGTTGCTCGGAAATACTGGCGTTCAGACCATGAGTTCGATGACAAGCCCGAGAACAGCCCTGAGACAGAGTTGTTCCATGACGCGTGGGAGCAGGCACTCAAGAAGCTCGACGAGTGGCGCGCGCTCATGGGCGAACTCCGAGTGGAACTGCCGCACCTCAACATCGGGCATGCCACGGCCACCTGTGATCCCTGCTTCAAATGCATGGTGTATACGAACCAGGAACCCGTGTCTTCGGACCCACAGGAGGACGAGCCGCGATCGCGCCTCTGGACGGTTGTCGGCTGCCTGAGCGTCCTGGCGCCTGTCTATACTGTTTATGGCGTGCAGTACGACTACAAAGGTCGAGAGGTGCGTGGTGCTGCGAGGGTCTTCTTTGAGCCGCTTCCGGCTCAGATGCAGGCGCTCGCGCAAGTCGTTGCCAGAAAGATCGAAGCCAGGTACGGGGCCGAGGCTCTTCCTCGCAAGATCGCCGAGACCCGAGTCCCACTGATCGTGCATCGGAAGGAGCCGCCCGAGACCACGCTCTTTCACGCGCTCTTCACACCCGAGCCTGAAAACCTGCCGCTCTAGCTCGCTTCGAAGAGCCCCGGTCCGGGCTCACCGTGGCTCCACCTTCCGACGGCCGCCCACCCCACGGACGGGCGTACGCATTGACGCCCATCCTAAACCGGTGTTCAGTCTGAGGGAGAGAGCGCCATGGCCCCCCAGATTGCCCTCGATTTCGTCGCGTCCCAGCAGCCCGTGCACCCGGCCCTTGAGCCGTTCCACCCAGTGGTTCAGCGGTGGTTCACCGAGCGGCTCGGCGAGCCCTCGCGCCCCCAGGTGGAGGGCTGGCCCCTCATCCAGGCGCAGCAGGACGTGCTGATCGCCGCGCCCACGGGCAGCGGTAAGACACTCACGGCCTTCCTGGCGGCCTTGGACCGGCTCTTCCGCCTCGCACTGGAGGGGCGCCTGGAGGACCGGACGCAGGTGCTGTACGTGTCGCCGCTGAAGGCGCTGGGCAATGACGTGCAGAAGAACCTGCTGCAGCCGCTGGAGGAGCTGGTGCAGCGGGCGCGGGCGGCGGGCTTCTCGCCGCAGGAGCTGCGGGTACAGGTGCGCACGGGGGACACCTCGGCGTCCGAGCGCGCGCAGATGGTGCGCCGACCACCGCACATCCTCATCACCACGCCGGAGTCCATCTACCTGTACCTGACGGCGGACCGGGCGAGGGCCACGCTACGCTCGGTGCGGACGGTCATCGTGGATGAGATCCACGCGCTGGCGAGGGACAAGCGGGGCAGCCACTTCGCGCTGTCGCTGGAGCGGTTGAAGGCGCTCACGGAGGTGCGGCCGCAGCTCATCGGCCTGTCGGCGACGCAGAAGCCGCTGGAGGCCATCGCCGGCTTCCTGACGGGGGAGCGGGCGGAGGAGTGCCGGTTGGTGCAGGTGGGGCACCAGCGGCCGTGGGACCTGCGGGTGGAGATACCGGACGCGGAGCTGGGCTCGCTGGCCACGAACGAGATGTGGGGCCAGGTGTATGACCGGCTGGTGCAGTTGTCGGGGGAGCACCGCACGACGCTCGTCTTCGTGAACACGCGGAAGATGGCGGAGCGGGTGGCGCACGACCTGGGCGAGCGGCTGGGGGAGGACAAGGTCGCGGCGCACCACGGCAGCATGTCGAGGGAGATGCGGCTGTCGGCGGAGGAGCGGCTGAAGGCGGGGCAGCTCTCGGTGATGGTGGCCACGGCGTCGCTCGAGCTGGGCATCGACGTGGGCAACGTGGACCTGGTGGTGCAGTTGGGGACCACGCGCTCCATCTCGGTGCTGTTGCAGCGGGTGGGCCGCGCGGGCCACTACAAGGGAGGAATCTCGAAGGGCATCCTCATCGCGATGACGCGCGACGAGCTGATGGAGTGCGTCGGGCTGCTGAACGCGGTGCGCGAGGGGGACCTGGACGCGGTCCGGATTCCGGAGAAGCCGCTGGACGTGCTGGCGCAGCAGGTGGTGGCGGCGTGCGCGTGCGAGGAGTGGGACGAGCGGGCGTTGTACAGCCTGTTCCGCCGGGCGTACCCGTACCGGAGCCTGACGTACGAGGAGTACGAGAAGGTGCTGGAGACGCTCTCGGAGGGCGTGTCGCTGAGGCGGGGGAGGGCGGGGGTGCACCTGCACCGGGACCGGGTGAACCAGCGGCTGAAAGCGCGGCGAGGCGTGCGGATTACGGCGCTCACGAATGGAGGAGCGATTCCGGACACGTTCACCTTCAACGTGGTGGCGGAGCCGGAGGGGAAGGTGGTGGGGACGCTGGACGAGGACTTCGCGGTGGAGTCGACGCCGGGGGACATCTTCCTGCTGGGGACGACGGCGTGGAGGATCCAGCGGGTGATGGGGGCGTCGGTGATGGTGGAGAACGCGCACGGGCAGCCGCCGACGGTGCCGTTCTGGCGAGGCGAGGCGCCGGGCCGCACGGACGAGCTGAGCGTGCACGTGGGGCGGCTGCGCGAGGAGCTGACGGCGCGCAAGGACGCGGCCCTGTTCCTGGAGAAGGAGCTGAGGGTGCCGCCGCCGGCGGTGGATGCGCTGCTGGCGTACCTGAGGGCGGGGCAGCAGGTGCTGGGCGTGGTTCCGAGCAACACCACGATTGTCGCCGAGCGCTTCTTCGACGAGGCGGGAGGGATGCAGCTCATCCTCCACGCGCCATTCGGGAGCCGGGTGAACCGGGCGTGGGGACTGGCATTGCGCAAGCGCTTCTGCCGCACGTTCGACTTCGAGCTTCAGGCGGCGGCGACGGAGGACGGGCTGCTGTTGTCGCTGGGCGAGCAGCACTCGTTCCCATTGGAGGACATCTTCCAGTTCCTGAATCCGGAGAACGTGGAGGAGGTGCTGGTGCAGGCGGTGTTGCAGGTGCCGCTGTTCGGGACGCGCTTCCGGTGGAACGCGACGCGGGCGCTGTCACTGTCACGGTTCTCTGGGGGCAAGCGGGTGGCTCCGAACCTCCAGCGGGCGAGGAGCGAGGACCTGCTGGCGGCGGTGTTCCCGGCGCAGGTGGGGTGCCAGGACAACCATGGAGGGGCGGACGTCGAGCTGCCGGACCATCCGCTGGTGAAGCAGACGATGGAGGACTGCCTGCGCGAGGCGATGGATATTGAAGGCCTGCGCGAGGTGCTGAAGAGGATGAAGGACGGGCGCATCAAGCTGGTGGCGAAGGACGTGCCGGAGCCGAGCCTGTTCGCGCACCAGATGGTGAACAGCCAGCCGTACACGTTCCTGGACGACGCACCAGCGGAGGAGCGGCGGGTGCGCAACGTGGTGCTGAGGCGGACGCTGCCGGCGGAGGACGCGGCGTCGTTCGGGGCGCTGGACGCGGACGCCATCGACCAGGTGGTGAGGGACGCGGCGCCGCCGATGCGGGACGAGGACGAACTGCACGACGCGCTGCTGCAACTGGTGTTGCTGCCGGAGAATGAGGTGCCGGGACGATTCGTCTCGAGCCTGTTGGCACAGCGGCGGGTGGCGTGGCTGGAGGTGGGAGGGAGGCGGTTCCTGGTACCGGCGGAGCGGCAGAGCGCGATTCGAGCGCTCTTCCCCGAGGTGCCATTGCAACCGGAGCTGCAGCCATTGCCGGGGGACAAGCCGGTGGAGCGGGAAGCGGCGGTGCAGCAGGTGGTGCGGGGGTGGATGGAGTTGCTGGGACCGACGACGGCGGGAGAGCTGGCGGAGCAGACGGCGCTGGACGAGTCCGAGGTCTTCCTGTCGTTGCACCAGTTGGAGGCGACGGGAGGAATCCTGAGAGGCCGATTCCGCCCAAATCCCCAGGAGACCCCGGGTTCCACCCCGGCCGTGGTGGAGTGGTGCGACCGCCGCCTCCTGCAGCGAATCCACCGGCTCACCGTGGGACGCCTGCGCAAGGAGATCGAGCCGCTCAGTGCACAGGACTTCATGCGGTTCCTCTTCCGGTGGCACCACCTGGAGGAGCTGGACGCGCTGCGAGGCTCAACGGGCCTCTCGAAGGCCATCACCCTGCTGCAGGGCTACGAAGCGCCGGCCTCGGCGTGGGAGCGTTACCTGCTGCCCGCGCGGATGAAGGGGTACCTGGGAGACCTGCTGGAGCGAGCCTGCTACTCGGGCGAAGTGGCCTGGGGACGCCTCACCCAGAAGGACGCGAAGCCCGTGCCCGGCCCGCGCCGGGGAGCCCCCGCCACGCCACCAGAGCCTGAGCCCACCCGCTCCCGGGCGGCGACACCGAACCGCAACGCGAGCCTGACCTTCGTGCGCCGGGAGGACCTGGACTGGATGCTCTCGGCGGCGAGGCCGAACGCGGTGCTATCGGACGGGGGCGTGTGGGTGCCACCGGACCTGTCGGGGCCGGCGAAGGACGTGGTGGCGGTGCTGGAGCAGCGAGGCGCGTGCTTCTTCAACGACCTCTGTTCTCGTTCACGCCGTCTGCCCGCGGAGGTGGAGGACGCGCTCTGGGAGCTCGTAGCGCGAGGCCTCGTGACAGCGGACGCGGTGCAGAACCTGCGAGTGCTGCAGAGCCCCGCGCAGCGCAAGCGGCAGAAGCTGTTGCAGCGAGGAGGCCCGGGCCGCTGGAGCCTGCTGGTGCCCTCGGAGCCGAAGGCCGAGGACGAGGTCCGGGAGTCACTGGCCCGGCTGTTCCTCCAGCGCTACGGCATCGTCTGGAGGGACCTGGTGATGCGCGAATCATTGGCTCCCTCGTGGCGTGAGCTGCTGTACGTGTACCGGCGGATGGAGGCGCGAGGGGAAATCCGCGGAGGCCGCTTTGTAGCGGGCTTCGTGGGAGAGCAGTTCGCGCTCCCGGAGGCGGTGGACGTAGCGCGAGCGGTGCGTCGGCAGGCGCCCTCGGGAGTGCGGGTGCAACTGTCGGCGGTGGACCCACTCAACCTCACGGGAGTGGTGACACCGGGTCCGCGAGTGCCGGCAACGGTGGGCAACGTCGTCACCTACGTGGACGGAGTGCCGCAGGGCTTCGACGCGCGGGGTGATGAGGACACCGAGGAGGAGTCGGGACCCGGCGAGACGGCCCAGGCCAACTGACTTCATTCGGAGGAGCTGTTCGGGTCAGGGAGCAATCCCTCCCGTGCGGCCAGGCGTTTCGTGGTCTGTATTTCATCCTCGAGGTAGGTGTTTGGCTCGGGGAAGATTTGCTCCACCAGGACGCAGAGCCGAAGGGCCTTTTCCAGGGATTCTTTCGTCCGCTCGAGATTCCAATATCTGAGTTTGAAGAACCACGCATTCTCGAGCGTCGCCAATGCCTTCTGTTCTCCTTCTTCGTAGAGCTTCATCGCACTCAGCGGGTCGTTCTGGAAGGTATCCAGGAAATTGCCCAGCTCCAGAACGACGGGAGCACTGCGGCCCGAACCCAGGATGGCCAGTTCGAGGAGGCGCTGGATTTCGGAGAATACCTCCTCCGGGCTTCTGCCGGGTTGGTCGATGACCTGTTGCAACCGGGCCAGGTAGAGAAGGTTGGGGGTGAAGGCAGGACAGTCTTCCGCGAGCTCTCGAAGCAGTCTCAATTGCTCCGGGTTTCCTCGCCCGTGCTCACCGGCTTTTCTGGCCATCTCGAATTTCTTGACCAGTTCCTCCACGCTGAGATGTGTCATGAGATTACACCCCTACAGCTTCTCCATCAGCCGTTTGGGATTCTGAAGAATCTTGACCACACTGTTGAGCTGCGCCTTGGTCGCCAGGCTGAAGTCTTCCCGCTCCAGCATTTGTTTGAATTCGAAGAGCGTGTAGTCCTTGAGTTGTGAGGGGAAATCTCGTGCGCGCTGGAGCGTGGCGGGAAGCTGTCCTACCCGCGTATTCAGCAAGGAGATCTGTCCAACATTCGCGCGGCCATGGGGGCAGCGATGAGCCCCGAGGCTTTTGCCTCGGCAATCAAGGCTTGCGCCTCCTCGAACTGGCCGTTGTTGATGAGAGCCCAGATTCGAGCGGGGACCGTGTTGCAGCTCTCGTCAGCCGTGTCCGTGGTCAGGTGTGTATCTGGCTCCTGGCGGACCGCGCTGCTTTCATGGCTGCATCCGCTCACAAGAAGAATGGCTCCCATGAGGAGCATCAGGCAGGTCTTCATGCTTGGGCTCTCTTGGTGGGATTTCTTGTCATGGGATGAGGAGCGCACACATTCATGGGGTGCGCTCCTCCCGGACGACAGCGCGCTACTTCGCGCGCCCTTCCTTCCAGGCCTGCAGGAGCTGCTCATAGGGCACGGTCTCGCCCTTGGGCTTCTCGGTGAGGAGCTTCGCGTGCGGAGCTCCCGGCGCGTCCAGCCAGAAGCTCGCCTCCTTCACCGGGTTGAGCTTGGGCGGGCAGTTCTGCATGCCCGCGCGCTCCAGCCGGCCCAGCACGTCGTCCATCTGCTCGGCCAGTGTGTCCATGGCCTGCTGCGGCGTCTTCTCGCCCTCGACGGCCAGGCTGATGTTCTGCCACCACAGCTGCGCCAGCTTCGGGTAGTCCGGCACGTTGGTGCCCGTGGGCGTCCACGCCACTCGCGCCGGGCTCCGGTAGAACTCCACCAGGCCGCCGTACCGGTCCGCCACCTTCGTCACGTGCTCGGAGCGCACGTCCGAATCGCGCACCGGCGTCAGCCCCACCAGGAACTTCTTGAGCGACGTCGTCTTCGCCACCGTGAACTGCGCGTACAGCCACGCCGCCTTCCGCTTCTCCAGCGGGGTGCTCTTGAGCATCGTCCACGAGCCCGTGTCCTGGTAGCCGAGCTTCGTGCCCTCCTGCCAGTACGGGCCGTGCGGCGAGGGCGCCATGCGCCACTTCGGCGTGCCGTCCGCGTTCACCACCGGCAGCCCCGGCTTCGTCAGCGCCGCCGTGAAGCCCGTGTACCAGAAGATCTGCTGCGCCACGTGGCCCTGGCCGGGAACCGGGCCCGCCTCGGAGAACGTCATGCCGGCCGCCTGGGGCGGCGCGTACTGCTTCAGCCACTCGATGTACTTCGTCAGCGCGTACACCGCGGCCGGGCCGTTCGTCTCGCCGCCGCGCGCCACCGAGGCTCCCGCCGGGTTGCAGCCCTCGACGCGGATTCCCCACTCGTCCACCGGCTTGCCGTTGGGCAGGCCCTTGTCTCCCACGCCCGCCATGGACAGCCATGCGTCCGTGAAGCGCCAGCCCAGGGACGGATCCTTCTTCCCGTAGTCCATGTGGCCGTACACCCGGACTCCGTCGATCTCCTTCACGTCGCGGCTGAAGAACTCGGCGATGTCCTCGTAGGCGGACCAGTTCACCGGCACGCCCAGCTCGTAGCCGTACTTCTTCTTGAAGCGCTCGCGCAGATCCGGCCGGCTGAACCAGTCCTGGCGGAACCAATACAGGTTGGCGAACTGCTGGTCCGGCAACTGGTACAGCTTCCCGTCCGGACCGGTGACGAAGCTCTTGCCCATGAAGTCGTCGATGTCGAGCGTGGGCAGCGTCACGTCCTTGCCCTCGCCCGTCATGAAGTCCGACAGCGGCACCACGTGCCCGTAGCGCACGTGCGTGCCAATCAAATCGCTGTCGTTCACATACATGTCATAGATGCTGCGGCCCGACTGCATCTGGGTCTGCAGCTTCTCGATGACATCGCCTTCCTGGATGAGATCGTGCTTGACCTTGATGCCGGTAATCTCCTCGAAGGCCTTGGCCATCGTCTTGGCCTCGTAGACGTGGGTGTCGATCGTCTCCGAGACCACGTTGATGGTCTGCCCGCGGTAGGGGGCGGCGGCCTCGCGGAACCACTTCAGCTCCGCGAGCTGCTGCTCACGGGTGAGGGTGCTCGGCTGGAACTCCTGGTCCACCCACTTCTCGGCGGCCTTCTCCAGCACGGCCAGGTCCGCCTGCTGTTGCTGGGCGGTGGCGGGCTTCGCGCCTTCCTCTGGCTTCGACTCCTTCTTGCATCCGGCGATGGGGACTGCCACGGCCAGAGCCAGCACACACTTCAACGTGTTCTTCAACGGGTTACCCCCAGCGAGCAATGAAGAGCATGAACAGCAACGACAGACCCAAGGCGTTCCCAAGAGGGGCATCCGTCAGCCCCACCCATGCGAGGTGGATGAAGGCGCTGCCCATGAGGCCCACGAAGAGGCGGTCTCCGCGGGTGGTGGTCATGGGAAGCAGGCCCCGGCGGGGCAGGGAAGGAGAGCGGATTCCCCAGACGGTATAGGCGGCGAGCAGCAGCACGATGACCACGAAGAAGCCGGCCGTCGGCGCGGTCCAGGCCATCCATTCCAGGTCCATGGGGGCTCACACCCTTCCCAGGGCGAAGCCCTTGGCGATGTAGTTGCGCACGAAGTAGATGACGACCGCGCCGGGCACGAGCGTCAGCACTCCGGCGGCGGCGAGCAGGCCCCAGTCCATGCCGGCGGCGCTCACGGTACGCGTCATGGTGGCGACGATGGGCTTGGCCTCCACGGACGTCAGCGTGCGCGCCAGCAGCAATTCCACCCAGCTGAACATGAAGCAGAAGAACGCCGTCACGCCCACGCCCGAGCGGATGAGCGGCAGGAAGATGCGCACGAAGAAGCGGGGGAAGCTGTACCCGTCGATGTACGCCGTCTCGTCGATCTCCCGCGGCACGCCGGACATGAAGCCTTCCAGGATCCACACGGACAGGGGCACGGTGAAGAGCATGTGCGCCAGGGCCACGGCCCACGGCGTATCGAACAGACCGATGCTCGAGTAGAGCTGGAAGAAGGGGAGGAGGAACACGGCCGGGGGCGACATGCGGTTGCTCAGCAGCCAGAAGAAGAGGTGCGAGTCCCCGAGGAAGCGGTAGCGCGAGAAGGCATAGGCCGCGGGCAGCGCCAGCAGCACGGAGAGCACGGTGTTGATGCCCACGTACGTGAGCGAGTTGATGTAGCCGTTGCTCCAGTCCGGGTCGGTGAAGATGGTGACGTAGTTGGCGAACGTGGGATTCCGCGGCCAGAGCGTGAAGCCGCCCAATATCTCCTCGTTCGTCTTCAGCGACATGCCCACCAGCCAGTAGATGGGAATGAAGCTGAGCAGCAGGTACAGGGGCACGGCGAGGCGTCTCATCGCGCCTCCTTCGAGCCCGCCGTCGCCGTCATCGCCGTGTAGAAGATGTAGCTGAGCAGCAGGATGACGAGGAAGTAGACGAGCGAGAAGGCCGCCGCCGGGCCGAGGTCGAACTGGCCCACCGCGAGCCGCGTGAGGTACTGGCTCAGGAAGGTGGTGGCATTGCCGGGTCCGCCGCCGGTGAGGACGAAGGGCTCGGTGTAGATCATGAAGCTGTCCATGAAGCGCAGCAGCACGGCGATGGTCAGCACGCCGCGCAGCCGGGGCAGTTGGATGAAGCGGAACGTGGCCCAGGCCGAGGCGCCGTCGATGCGGGCCGCCTGGTAATAGGCCTCGGGGATGGCGCGCAGGCCCGCGTAGCAGAGCAGGGCCACCAGCGGCGTCCAATGCCACACGTCCATGAGCAGCACCGTGAGCCAGGCATCCAGCGCGTTGGACGTATAGTTGTACTCGACGCCGAGCGCGTTGATGACCACGCCGAAGAGGCCGATGTCCCCGCGGGCGAAGATCTGCCAGATGGTGCCCACCACGTTGAAGGGGATGAGCAGGGGCAGGCCCAGCAGCACCAGGCATACGGATGCGGCGCGGCCCTCCTTGGGCAGCACCAGCGCGAGCGCCACGCCCAGTGGAATCTCCAGGGCCAGCACCGCCAGCGAGAAGCCGAGCTGCCGCCGCAGGGCCCCGTGCAGCTCCGGGTCCCTCAGCACCTTGCGGAACCACTCCGTGCCCACGAAGACCCGCTGCTCCGGTCCCAGGATGTCCTGCACCGAGTAGTTCACCACCGTCATCAACGGGATGATGGCGCTGAAGGCGACGGCCACCAGCACCGGCAGCACCAGCAGCCAGGCGCGCTGATTCGTGGGCTTGTTCATGGAATGGCTCGGCCTCCGGCGTACAGCGTCGTCCAGCGCGGCGGCAGCTCCAGCCAGCAGGCCTCGCCCGGCGCGAGCCGCTCCTCCTCGGGCAGCCGCACCTTCAGGGCCTGTGTCCCCAGCCGCGCCGTGGCCAGCTTGTGCCGCCCCAGGTCCTCCACCTGCGTCACCTCGACACGCACCGAGCCCGGCGTGCCCTCGGGGACGCGCCGGAGGAACTCGGGACGGATGCCGAGCCGCAGCTCGCCCCCGGCCTCCCGCGCCCGCGCGCACACGCCCGCGTCCAGCGGCAGCCGCTGTCCCTCCACCACCACCGCGCCCTCCTCCACCGTGCACGGCAACAGGTTCATCCCCGGGCTGCCGATGAAGTAGCCGACGAAGGTGTCCGCCGGGCGCTCGAAGAGCTCCTGCGGCGTGCCCACCTGCACCACGCGCCCCTGGTTCATCACCACCACCCGGTCCGCCAGCGTCAGCGCCTCCACCTGGTCGTGCGTCACGTACACCAGCGTCATCTTCAGCTGCTCGTGCACCTGCTTCAGCTTGCGGCGCAGCAGCCACTTCACGTGCGGGTCGATGACCGTCAGGGGCTCGTCCAGGAGGATGGCCGCCACGTCCCGGCGCACCAGGCCCCGGCCCAGCGAAATCCGCTGGCGCATGTCCGCGGACAGCCCGCTGGCCCTCCTGCGCAGATCCGGAGTGAGCTCCAGCAACTCCGCCACCTCCTCCACCCGTGCCCGCGTCTCGGCGGTCCCCAACCCCCGGTTGCGCAGCGGGAAGGCCAGGTTCTCCGAGACGCTCATCGTGTCGTAGATGACCGGGAACTGGAACACCTGGGCGATGTTGCGCCGCTGCGGCGGGGCCACGGTGACGTCCACTCCGTCGAAGAGCACCTGTCCCTGGGTGGGCTTCAGCAGGCCGGAGATGATGTTGAGCAGCGTCGTCTTCCCGCACCCCGAGGGTCCCAGCAGCGCGTAGGCGCCACCGTCCTCCCAGACGAGCTCCAGGGGGCGCAGCGCGTAGTCCTGCTCGGACGCGGGCGCGGGCACGTAGGCGTGGGCGATGCCGCGGAGCTCAATCCTGGCCATGGGCGGGCGCCTCGGAAGAGAAGGGGGGCGCGGCCACCAGCCGGCCCTCGGGGCTGAACACGAACATCCGGGAGGGCGGGGCGAACAGCTCCACCGGCGCGCCGTACGGGTGCCGGTGCACGCCCTCCACCTGCGCGGTGAGCACGAGCCCCGCGTGCGCCGCGTGCACGAGTGTCTCGGAGCCGCTCACCTCCTCCACCTCCACGTGTGCGGGGATGCGCACGTCTCCGGCTCCACCGGGCGACAGCCGCAGGTGGTGGGCGCGCACCCCCAGCCGGTAGCGTCCGGGCACGAGCCCCCGCAGGTGCCCGGACAGCGGGAAGGCCACCTCGGGCGACAGGCGCGCTTCCGCCTCCGGAGAGAGCTCCGCGTCCCACAGGTTCATCTGCGGATCGCTGAAAATCTGGCCCACGCGCTCGGTGGCGGGGGACTGGTACACCTCCAGCGTCGGGCCCGTCTGCAGCAGGCGGCCCTCGTGGAGCACCGATGTCTTCCCGCCGAGCAGCAGCGCCTCGGTGGGCTCGGTGGTGGCGTACACCACGACGGCGGGGCGGTTGCGGAAGAGCTGGCGGATTTCCGTGCGCAGCTCCTCGCGCAGCTTGTAGTCCAGGTTGGCCAGGGGCTCGTCCAGCAGCAGCAGCGAGGCGTCCTTGGCCAGCGCGCGGGCCATGGCCGTGCGCTGCTGTTGTCCTCCGCTCAGCTCCGCGGGCAACCGCTGGAGGTAGGGCTCCAGGCGGAGCGCGGCGGCCGTCTCCCGTACGCGCCGGTCCAACTCCTGTCCGCGCAGTCTTCCCGCCAGCCGCAGCGGCGAGGCGATGTTCTCGTAGACGGTGAGCGAGGGGTAGTTGACGAACTGCTGGTACACCATGGCCACGTTGCGGCGGCGCACGTCCACGCGTGTCACGTCGGCCCCATCCGCCCGCAGCGTGCCCCGGGTGGGCTTGTCCAGCCCGGCCATGAGGCGCAGCAGCGAGGTTTTTCCCGCTCCCGTGCGGCCCAGCAGGATGTGGAAGGCGCCGGGTTCGAGCTTCAGGCTGATGTCCGCGAGGTGGGTCTCCCCCTCCACCACGCGCGTGACGCTCTCCAGCTCGATGCCATGGCTCACCCGGTGTGTCCCCTCGATGCGCTACGCCGTGAGTGACCGCGGGCGCATCGTAGGAAGAATTCACGCCGGGTCCAGCTTCGGAATGGGGCCCCGGCACCCTCCGTTAGGGCTGCCAGACGCCCCCATCCGCCTCCTGGGTGGACCCGCGAGCGGTGAGGCTGGCCCCTGGCCCGCTCGCCTGCCTACAGGGCTGGCGGAAGTTTGACACTTGGACGAAAACCTCGTTCCCCGGCCCTCGGACAGTGGCCATGCTCGGAAAAGCCTTGTTCTCCCCAGAGCCTCGTACTCCAGAACCCCGTCACCTGCTGCAGACATTGAAGGCGGAGACGCGTGCGCACCATGAGCGCGCCGAGCGCGTGGTACGCCTGATGTCTCCGGACCTCACTCCCTCCGGCTATCGTCGCCACCTGGAGGCGCTCTACGGCCTCCACGCCCCGTGGGAGGCCTCCCTCGCCGCGTGCCTGGAGGGCCGCTTCCCCGAGCTGCGCCTCGCCGAGCGGCGGAAGGTGCACCTGCTGGAGGAGGACCTCCGGGCACTCGGACACGATGGTGCCTCGCTGGCCCGCCTGCCGCGCCACCCGGGCCTGCCTTCCCTGTCCGAGGTTCCCGAGGCGCTCGGGACCCTGTACGTCCTGGAGGGGTCGACACTCGGTGGGCAGCTCATCCTGCGCCACCTCACCCGCCACTTCGAGGGTGCCTCCGTGGGAGGGTTCGTCTTCTTCCGGGCCTATGGCGAGTCCGTGGGGCCCATGTGGAAGGCCTTTGGCGAGGCCCTGCCGCGTGCCTGTCCGGAGCCGGCACTCGCGCCCCGGGTGGTGCGCGGCGCCCAGGACACCTTCGAGGCCTTCGAGGCCTGGCTTCGGGAGTCCCATGTCGACGCGCCCTCCTGTCTCTGAAGCGGAGCTCTCGCAGTGCGAGCGCGAGCCCATCCACCTGCTGGGGGGCATCCAGCCCCACGGGGTGCTGCTGGCCTTCTCGGAGCCGGACCTCACCTTGCGGCTGGTGAGCGCCAACACCGAGGCCCTGCTGGGGCGTTCGCCGGAGGCGCTCCTGGGCCAACCTCTGCCGGGCCTGTTCCCTCCCTCCTCGCTCGCCCTGCTCACCCGGGCCCTGGCCCAACCCGTCTCCGGCCTGCTGCGCCTCGAGGCCGCGGGCCGCTTCTTCATCGGCGTTCCGCACCGCAGCGACGGGCTGGTGGTGCTGGACCTGGAGCCCACCGCGGAGGGCACCAACGAAGAGGAAGCGCTGGGGATGGTGGACCTGCTCCTCTCGCCGCTGGCCCGCGCTCAGGGCCCCAAGGGCCTGCTCCAGGCGGCGGCGGAGGCGGTGCGCGCGCTCACCAGTTTCGACCGGGTGATGGTGTACCGCTTCGACGCGGACTGGCATGGCGAGGTGCTGGCGGAGAGCCGCGACGAGTCCATGGACGGCTTCCTGGGCCTGCACTTCCCCGCGAGCGACATCCCCGCCCAGGCCCGCGCCCTCTACACGCGCCACACGCTGCGGCTCATCGCCGACGCGCGCGCCGAGCCCGTGCCGCTCCGGCCTCCCGTGCTGCCCTCCGAGGGACGCCCGTTGGACCTGTCCGGCTCGGCCCTGCGCAGCGTGTCCCCGGTGCACCTGGAGTACCTCGCCAACATGGGGGTGGGCGCCTCCATGTCCATCTCCCTGCTGCGCGACGGCCGTCTCTGGGGCCTCATCGCGTGCCACCACCGCACGCCCCTGCTGGTGCCGCTCGCCACGCGCCGCGCTTGTGATGTGCTGGCCCGGCTGGTGTCGCTGCAACTCGCCGCCGAGGAGCGCGCCAGCGTATCCGCCGAGCTCGCCCGCCGCGCCCACTTCCAGACGCAGTTGGTGGAGCGGCTCTCCGAGCAGGCGGCGACGCTGCCCACGGCCCTGTCCCAGCAGGCGGAGCTCCTGCTCGGCCTCACCGGCGCGGGCGGGGTGGCCCTGCTGCTCGGCGAGGCCCCGGTGCTCGTGGGCCAGACGCCCTCCTCCGAGGACGTGCGGGAGCTGGCCCTCTGGCTCGCCGGACAGCATTCCGACGGGACCTTCCACACGGAGCGGCTCGCACGGCACCACCCGCCGGCCGCCGAGTACGCGGATGTGGCCAGCGGGCTGCTCGCGGTGCGCCTGGACGAGACCTCGCCCCGCTTCATTCTCTGGTTCCGCCCGGAGGTGGCGCGCACCGTCACCTGGGCCGGCAATCCGCAGAAGCCGGTGGTGCCCGGGCCCGGTGCCAGCCGCCTCCATCCGCGCGCCTCCTTCGACGCCTGGCGGGAAACGGTGCGCGGGGCGAGCCTCTCCTGGACGCCCGAGGACGTGGCCGCAGCGGAGGGTTTCCGCTCGGCCCTGGTGGGCGTGCTGCTGCGCCATGCCGCCGCGCTCGCCCGCTCCAACGCGGAGCTGGATGCCTTCGGTGGCACCGTGGCGCACGACCTCAAGGAACCGCTGCGTGGCATCCAGCAGTACGTGGGCTTCCTCCTCGAGGACCATGGCGAGCAGCTCGGCGAGGAAGGGCAACGGCAGCTCGAGGAGGTGCGCTGGCTGGCCGCACGCACCCAGGGGCAGATGGATGCCCTCTTCGAGTACAGCCGCGCGGGGCGGGTGGAGCTGGCCTGGGGCGAGGTGGACATGCATGAGCTGGTGGACGAGGTCCTGCTCACCGTGTCCGCCCGGCTCCAGGAGAACCAGCTGGAGGTGCGTGTCCCCCGCCGCCTGCCCCGCGTGGAGTGTGACGGGGTGCGCATCCAGCAGGTCTGGGTCAACCTCCTCACCAATGCCGCCAAGTACCACCAGTCCAGCGGGCCGCGCCGGGTGGAGCTGGGCTACCACGGTCCGGGCGAGCCCCTGTCCCATCCGGCGCGGCGGCGGGCGGATGAGTACGTCTTCTATGTGCGGGACAACGGCATCGGCATCGCCGAGCGGTTCCACGAGGACATCTTCGAGATGTTCCGCCGGCTGCACCCGGCCCACTCCTACGGGGGCGGGAGCGGGGCGGGTCTCGCCATTGCACGGCGGCTCGTCCGGCTGCACGGGGGCGAGCTGTGGGTGGAGTCCTCGCCCGGCCAGGGCTCGACCTTCTTCTTCACGCTGGGAGAGAGGCCCCTGTGATGGAACGGCCCCTGCTGCTGGTGGAGGACAGTGATCCGGACGCGGAGGCGCTGGTGCGCGTGGCCCGCAAGCTGCCGCTGTCCGTGCCCGTGGTGCGGGTGCCGGATGGGGAGTCGGCGCTCGACTACCTCTTCCAACGGGGGGCGTACGTGGGGGCTCCCCGGCCGATGCTGGTGCTGCTGGACCTGAACCTGCCGGGCATCGGTGGCCAGGAGGTGCTCGCCCTGCTAAAGGCAGACCCGGTGTTGCGCACCCTGCCCATCATCATCTTCTCCAATTCCACTGAGGCGCGGGACGTGAGCTCGGCGTACTCCGGAGGCGCCAACAGCTACCTCTTCAAGCCGGGTGACGCCGTCGGGTTGCAGGAGGCCGCGCGCGCGCTGGAGTGCTTCTGGTTCAACGCCGCGCGGCTTCCCGGACTGGAGGAGCCCAGGGGATGAGCCTGCGTGTGCTGCTCATCGACGACAGCCTCGCGGATCAGCGGGCGCTGCGGCGGGCGCTGGAGAAGGATACGGAGACGCGGTGGGAGGTGGAGCTGGCCAGCTCCGCCGAGGAGGGCCTGGAGCGCCTGCTCCACCCGCCGTTTCCCGACGCGCTGGTGCTGGACTTCCACCTGCCGGGGATGGATGGGGTGTCGCTGCTGCGCGAGCTGCGCGAGCGGTGCAAGGAGCGCGCGCCGGCGGTGGTGGTGTACACCGGCAGCGGCAGCGAGGCCGTGGCGGTGGAGGCGATGAAGGCCGGGGCTCACGACTACCTCCTCAAGGAAACCTTCACCCCGGAGCGGTTGCGCCACAGCCTGCACGCCGCGGTGGAGAAAATGCGGCTGACGCACGAGCTGGAGGACCGCCGCCGCCAGGCCGAGCACGCCGAGCGGGTGGCGCGCGAGGCCCTCGCGGTGCGTGACGAGTTCTTCGCCATCGCCACGCATGACCTGAAGGGGCCGCTGCAGAGCATCCTGCTGAGTACGCAGCTGCTGCGCCGTCAGCTGACGCCGGAGTCGCAGACGGCGGGGGTGAAGATGCGGCTGGAGCAGATATTGAGGGGTACCCAGCGCATGGGGGAGCTGATCGACCACTTCCTGGAGGTGACGAGGGGAGGGGAGAAGCCGTTGAAGCGCGAGCCGGTGGACCTGTTCGCGCTGGTGCGGGTGAAGGTGAGGGAGCTGGGGCCGTTGGTGGCCACGCACCCGGTGCACCTGCACGTGGAGGGCACGGACTTCCAGGGCCAGTGGGACGAGGCGAGCCTGGAGCGGGTGTTGGACAACCTGCTGGGCAACGCCGTGAAGTACAGCCCGCGAGGGGGCTCCATCGACGTGTGGCTGACGGAGGAGTCGCCGGGACCGGACGGATGGGTGAGGCTGAGGGTGCAGGACCAGGGGATGGGGATACCGGAGGCGGACCTGCCGCACATCTTCGAGCGCTTCCGCCGGGGCCGGAACGTGGCCCCGGTGATTTCCGGCAGTGGGGTGGGACTGGCGAGCGCGCACCGGCTGGTGGAGTTGCACGGGGGCACGCTCACGGTGGAGAGCGAGGAGGGCAAGGGCTCCACCTTCACCGTGCGCCTGCCGCGAGAGTTGAGCGTGCGCGAGTCCCAGGTGGAACAGTCGGCCTGAGACTTCAGGGACCGATGGAGGTGGGGGGAGGAATCGCGGCGCCCACTCCGATGTAGCACTTGCCCTGGTACTCGGCTGCGCCCTCGGTACAGGGTGGGCGTTTGGCGATTTCCATCCAGCACCCGCCGCGGATCTCCACTTCGCCACGCTTTGGATTGCACGGAGGCTTCTTCTGGCCCGCCACGGGTTTGTCGGGCATGGGGAAGCCCTCAATCCCAGTTCCGGGCTCGTCACTCGTGCGGCTGAGGACCAGCTCCTCCACTGTGGAGTTCACCTCCAGGGCGTGCACTTCCTGAAGCGGGCGCTCGATGGGTCGTGGCCAGAGGAACACCGCGAGCGCGAGCAGAGCGGCGAGTGCCAGACCTATCCTGGGTGAGCCGAGCCAGCCCGACGGACGCGGGCGAAACTCCTTCGGGCCTCCCGTCAGGTGGGCTTGCACCGCGGGCCGTGTGTCGATGCGCATGAAGGTCACGGCCCACCGCTCGAGCATCCACGTCAGTTGGCGGGGTTGTCCGTTCGCGGGAGCGTGCTCTACCTCCAGCGCGAGGTAGGGCGGGGTGACGTTGGCGGTGGCGCGCACCTGCCAGCTCTCTTCCGCCCGCAGATCTCCTTTGGGTCCAGGCATGAGCACCAGGGCGGGGTTTCCCGTCTCGGTATTGCGCGCCTCATACAGGCGGCCCAGCCCTCCTCCGATGGCGCGATGGCGCAGGGTGACGTGATACGGCCCCAGCGCTCCTCCGCTCCTGGGTTTGTCTTCCTCTTTCATTTCGATTCTCCCGAGCCCGGTCTCCTAGCACGGCGGTGCGGAGATGACCATACAGGTCTTATCGCGCATCTCTCGCATACCACGTCCGCAGTAGGGTCGTTGGATTGTTCGCGCGAAATAGGAAATCGAGACTAAGCAGTAATTGACATGGATGATGACTTCATGGAAAAACCTGAAGAACCGGGATTGGTGGCCTGAGCCATAACAGGGCCATCCCATGGGCTGAGAATGCAGCTCTCGTCTTCTCATCATCCGCAGCACTGAAGGAGAGATCGTGAACCACATCCGCAAGAACCCGACTCGTTCGATTGTCGCGCTCGCCGTGAGCGGTGCACTGGCGTTTGGATGCTCTGGCGAGCAGCCCACGGACTCGCAGGAGATCGTCGACAACCTGCTGCAGGCCGGATTCCCCGCCGATGACATCATGGTCGTCGGTGACGCCGTCTACGTCGGGCGGGACGCGGAAGTGTCCCTGGCGGCATCTCGCGAGATGCTGAAGGCCCCCGCCGGTACCACCGCGGAGCAGTACCGCACGACCAACACCATCGCCGCGTCCGTGACGAAGATCTGCGTCGACGGCCCGGGGTTCACCGGGGTGTTCAGCACGGCCCTCGACCAGGCGATCCAGAACTACGAGGAGCTGCCGCTCTCCTTCTCGATGGCGCGGGCGCCCAGCACCGGCTGCAGCTTCACCATCAACGCGGTGATCGATCCGAACATGAATGGCGGCGTGGCCGGGTTCCCGTCGGGCGGCTTGCCGTTCTCGAACATCACCATCGGCGGCCAGCTCAGCCAGTACGGCGTCGACACGATCGAGCACGTCATCACGCACGAGCTCGGCCACACGATCGGCTTCCGTCACTCGGACTATTACAACCGCGCCATCAGCTGTGGTCTCGGCGGTGACGAGGGCCAGGCCGGCGTCGGTGCGATCCATATCCCCGGCACGCCGACGAACGCGGTGGTCGGGGGCTCGTACATGAACTCCTGTTTCCGCGCGTCCGAGACGGGTGAGCTGACCGGCAGCGACGTCACCGCGCTGCTCGCGATGTATCCCAAGGGGCCGACCACCATGTCGTTCCGCACCTCCACCGGCCACTACCTGTTCGCCGAGCACGGCGGCGGCGCGCACGTGGGCGCCGATCGCACGGCCATTGGTGGCTGGGAGCGCTTCGTCTACGCCGACGTGAACGGCGGCGAGCTGGTCCACAACGACCTCATCCAGCTGCGCGCCTCCAACGGCTCGTTCATGGTGGCCGAGAATGGCGGCGGCGCGCACGTGGCCGCCAACCGCGCGGTCGGCGGTCCCTGGGAATCCTTCCGCATCATCAACCTCGATGGCTGGAGCGACTTCCTGACCGGTGACCGCGTGGCCCTGCAGGCGTTCAACGGCCAGTACGTGGTGGCCGAGAACGGCGGCGGTGGCAACGGCTTGGGCTCGGTCAACGCCAACCGCTCCGCCATCGGTCCCTGGGAGACGTTCGTCCTCGTCATGCAGTGACGTACGGCCCGCCCGGCTCGCGGCTCCCGGGAGACGGTGCCCCGGGAGCCTGTTTGCTAAGAGGTGGCCGCATGCTCCCCCTGCAACGCTGGTTGCCGCCGGACCAGGCCGCCACCTATCTGCGCCCCTACAGCGAATTCCGGACCCGGGGCTCCCGGATTGGCATGGACGTGGATCCCCAGGTCCTCGCTTACGGTTCCGGCAGGAGTGGGGCCGGGGTGTTCACGGGCGGGCGTGTCCCGTCACTGGCCCTGGAAAACCCCAGGGGCTCGACCTTCATCGAAGGTGATCTCCTCGTCGACGGGTGGCTCGAGAACGTGGGCGGACTCGTCTTCGTCCGCGGCAATCTCGTCGCGCAGACGCTCTACACGTGCGGCTACCTCGTCGTCCTCGGAGAGCTCCGCGTGCGCCGTCTGTTCGGGGAGGACGAGCCGTATGGCACGTACATCTTCGGCGACGCTTACGTCGAGAGCGCTGTCTTCTCCCACAACCACCCGTTCGACGTGTGGGGACGGGCGGAGCTGGGCGCGGTGGTCCATGACGAGTCCGACGGGCACGAGGCCCTGCGGCAGCGGCTCGTCACCTGGGGCATGAGTCCCGGCCCCCGGTGGGAGGACATCCAGGATGACGTCCGAGCCGGCCTCCGCACGCTCGCCGAGCGCTGGGGTCCGCTTTCCGAGGAGTGGGCCGCGCGCCGGTACACCCTGAAACCGGAGGAGACCACCGAGGCCGAGCGGCTCCAGGTGCTCAGGCCTCCCATCCTCACGGAGCTGGAGGAGTGGCTCCGTTCGACGGAGCTCACCCAGCGGCAGCAGCTCGAGGAGCTCCGCGCCCGCTGGCTTCCCCGGCTGGGGGACGCCGCCGTTCGTCCCGAGGCCGCGCGCCTGATTCGCAAGGCCATCAACTCCAAGAAGCTCGCCGGCGAGCGGGACGCCCTCTTGAAGGCGCTCGAATAGCCCCGTGACGCGCTCGCCTGCTCGCCGCCCTCTCCTCGACCCATGCCCGGGGCTGTGACACAACGGAGGCGCTGATGCCCCCGCTGCTCCGCCTCGCCGTCCTGCCGCTCCTCGTGGTGCTCCTCCCCGGCTGTCGCGCCGAGCGGCCGCCCCCGGGCATCACCGTGCTCATCGAATCCCCACCCGAGAGCCTGGACGACCGGTTCACGCTCTCGGCCATGGGCCAGCGCCTCGCCCAGCTCATCACCCCGGGCCTCATCACCCTGGATGACACCAGCACGCCCGTGCCGGACCTGGCCGAGTCCTTCCGCGAGCTGTCTCCCACCCTCGTGGAGCTCACCCTGCGTCCGGGGCTCACCTTCCATGATGGCAGCGCCCTCACCACCGAGGACGTGAAGGCCACCTACGACAGCATGTGGGACCCGGCCATCGCCAGCCCCCGGGCGGAGCGGTACGCGGCCGTCGAGCGGGTGGAAGTGGTGGACGCGCGCACGGTGCGCTTCCACCTGCGCCGGCCCTATGCGCCCCTGCTCTCCGAGCTGTCCCTGGGCATCCTCCCCGCCGAGCGCGCCTCAACCGCCGGCAAGGAAGTCCAGGGCCGGGCTCCCATCGGCGCGGGCCCCTTCCGCTTCGCGTCCCAGCCGGACGAGGACCACCTCACGCTGGTGCCCTTCGCGGGCCACTACCGCGGTGCGCCCGCCATCCCCCGGCTGCATTTCCGCGTGGTGCGCGACGAGACGACGCGCGTGCTGGAGCTGCTCAAGGGGCGCGCGGATCTCGTCCTCAACGCGCTGTCCCCGGCCGTGCTGCCCGCGCTGGAGCGCGAGCCCTCGCTGCGTGTCCTCACCAAGGAAGGCACCGGCTTCGCCTACCTGGGCCTCAACCTTCGCCACGGGCCGCTCGCGGACGCGCGGGTGCGCCTGGCCCTGTGCCACCTCGTCGACGTGGGGCCGCTCGTCACGTACAAGTTCCACGGGCTGGCGGTGCCCGCCAACGGCATGCTGCCACGCACGCACTGGGCCTGGGCTCCCGTCTCCGGCTGCCGGTACGATCCGAAGGAGGCCGCCCGGCTCCTGGACGAGGCCGGCTACCCGGACCCGGATGGTCCTGGCGGTGCGCCCCGTCTCTCCTTCCAGCTCAAGACGAGCACGGACCGCTTCCGCCGCTCCGTGGCGCTCGTCCTCCAGGAGCAGCTTTCGCGCGGTGGCGTGGCCGTGGAGGTGCGCTCGCTCGAGTTCGGCACCTTCTTCAATGACATCCGCCGGGGCAACTTCGAGCTCTTCACCCTCAAGTGGGCCTCCGTCATCGAGCCGGACCTGATGCGCAGCGCGTACCACTCGGGCAACGTGCCCACGGAGGCCAACCACTGGGGCGGCTTCAACCGGGGCGCGCTGCGGGACGGAGCGCTCGATGCCCTCCTCGACGAGGCCAGCCGCGTCTCCACCCCCGAGCGCCAGGCGCTCTACGCCCAGGCCCAGGAGCGATTGGGCGTGCTGGTGCCCGTGGTGCCCCTGTGGCACGAGAGCTCCGTGGCGGTCGTCTCCCGCCGGCTCCAGGACTTCGCGCCGAGTGCCCACGGCCGATTCACTCCGCTGGCACTGGCGAGGATGGTGGAGCCATGAGGCGGCTCGCCTCGGCGGCGGTGGCCCTGTCCGGTGCGCTGCTGCTCGTCTCGCTCTTCCTGCACCTGGTGCCGGGAGATCCCATCGACGTGATGCTGGGCGAGGAGTCCACCCTGGTGGATAGAGAGGCCCTGCGCCGCGCCGTGGGCATGGACCAGCCCGTGCACCTCCAGTTGTGGAACTTCACCCGGGACTTCGTCACCGGGGAGTTGCGCACCTCGGTGCCTCCCTTCCAGAAGAAGGTGATGCCCTCCATCGGCGCGGCCCTGCCCCTCACGCTGCTGCTCGCGCTGGCGGCCATGGCCGTGGCCCTGGTGCTGGCCCTGCCCCTCGGAGTGGCCGCCGCGGCGCGCCGGGGCACGGCGGTGGATACGGCCGCCATGAGCGCGGCGGTGGCCGGCGTGGCGCTGCCCCGCTTCTGGCTCGGGCCGGTGCTCATCATCCTCTTCTCGCTGAAGCTGGATTGGCTGCCCGTGTCCGGCGCCGAGTCGTGGCGGCACCTCGTCCTGCCCGCCTTCACCCTGGGCACCGCGCTCTCCGCCTTCCTCGCGCGCATGACCCGCGCCGCCATGCTGGAGGCCTTGCGCGAGGACTACGTCACCGTCGCCCGCGCCAAGGGGCTCTCTCCCCGGACCGTGCTGTGGCGCCACGCCTTCCGCAACGCCCTGCTGCCCATCCTCACCGTGCTGGGGCTCGAGTTCGGCGCCCTGCTCGGCGGCGCCATCGTCACCGAGAAGGTCTTCGCCTGGCCCGGCATGGGCACCCTGCTCCTGAGCGCCATCGAGAAGCGCGATTACAACACCGTGCGCGCCACCGTGCTCGTCTTCACCTGCTGCTACGTGCTCGTCAACACGCTCACCGACGTGGCCTATGCGCTCGTCGACCCGCGCGTGCGGAGGCGCGCATGAGGCTCCGCATCCGTTCCGTGGGGGGGCGCTTCGGTCTCGCCGTGGCGGGGCTGCTCGTTCTCGTCGCGCTGCTCGCTCCCGTCCTCAGTCCTCACGCGCCGGAGGCCATGGACCTCGCCACCGAGCTCGCGCCTCCTCGTCCCGGCCATCCGCTCGGCACGGGGGAGAACGGCATCGATCTGCTCACGCATGTCTTGTATGGCGCCCGCGTGTCGCTCGTCGTCGCCGCGTTCGCCGTGGCGCTCTCGGCCCTGGTGGGCACCGTGCTCGGCGGCCTCGCGGGGTTCCTGGGCGGGCTCGTGGACGAGGCGCTCATGCGGCTCACCGACGTGCTGCTCGCCTTCCCCGGCATGCTCCTGGCCATCTTCATCACCGCCGTGCTGGGGCCCTCGCTCACCCACGTCATCTTCGCGCTCAGCTTCACCGGGTGGACGGGCTACGCGCGGCTGGCGCGAGGGCAGGTGCTCACCCTGCGCGAACGGGACTACGTGCAGGCCGCGCGGGCGCTCGGCGCCGGCAACGCGCGCATCCTCTTCCACCACCTGCTGCCCAACGCCGCCGGGCCCCTCGTCGTCCAGGCTACTTCCGCGCTGCCCGGCGCCATCCTCGCCGAGGCCTCGCTCAGCTTCCTCGGGCTGGGGGCGCCTCCCGGGACGCCCTCGTGGGGAGCGCTGGTGGACCAGGGCACGCAGTACCTCCTCGTCGCGCCCCACGTGGCCCTTTTCCCCGGGCTCGCGCTGGCCCTCACCGTGCTCGGCTTCCACCTGCTCGGCGATGCCGTGCGCGATGCGCTGGACCCCAAACACCTGGAGCGTTAGCGCTTCGGTGTTCGCGGCTGATACGGTCGCGAGCCATGACAGACACCGGACTCGATCCCGCCACGCTCCCGCTGCAGACGGCCGCTCCGGATGCGAGTGTGTATCCCTTCACCCAGACGTTCCCGGCGGCACTCGCTCCCGAGGTTCTCTGGGCGGAGTTCACGCGCGCGCTGACGAACTCACCGGACGCCGTGCTTTGGGCCAACGACGTGTCCTTCATCCGTGCGCTGAGGCCCCCGCTCGCCGCGGGCGCGGTGCTCGCCGAGCGCCTGGCGGTTGGTGGCCCGGAGCTGCACTACCGCCTGGTGCGCTTCGAGCCCCCGCGGCTCCTCGAGTACGCTTCCCTGCGAGGCCACCCCCTGGCGTGCAGTGCCGTCGTGACCGTCGAACGCACCGCGAGCGGAAGCACGCTGACCTGGGGGGGCGAGTACCGCGGCTCGGAGCCGCAGCTCGCCAATCTGAAGCGTCTCCACGCGGTCTTCTTCGGGGAGTTCGCCCGCCGGGTCCGGCAACTGGAGTCCACGGCCACCACGGCGGGTTGAGTCAACCGGCGTCGGGGGGGCCGGGCCGTCCGGAGACGGGCAGAAGCCGCGGAAGTAGCGCATCATGCCCGCATGAGCGACCGAGCCCGCCCGCCCGAATCCGTCACCACCATCTATACCCTGGTGCGTGATGGGGATTGGCGGGCGGCCGAGGCCGTGGGCGAGTATCGCGGCAGCGCTGACGATACGCGTGACGGCTTCCTGCATTTCTCCACCGCCGCGCAGGTGCGCGCCAGTGCCGCCAAACACCGCGCTGGCGAGCCGGACCTGCTCCTGATCGAGGTGGACGTCGCCGCGCTCGGAGACGTCCTGCGCTGGGAACCGGCGTCCAGCCGTTCCCGCCCCGGTCTGTTCCCCCACCTCTACGGTCCGCTCCCCCTCGGGGCCGTGCGGAGCGTCACGAAGCTGCCGTTGAGCCCGGACGGGACGCACGCCTTCCCGGCCGGAATCCCCTGAGCGCCCACTCCGGGAGGCCCGGGCCCCTCAGTGCACCGCGGGCAGGCTGCCGCGCAGCATGAAGAAGATGACCACGCCCGTCACGGACACGTAAAGCCAGATGGGCGCCAGCCACCGCGTCACCTTCCGGTGCTTGTCGAAGGCCTTGCGCCACGCGAAGTAGAAGGACAGCAGCGCGCCCGGCACCACGAAGATGGACAGCAGCACGTGGCTGGCCAGGATGCTCAGGTACACCGTCCTCATCACCCCGCCGCCCGCGTAGCGCGTGTCCCCGTGCACGAAGTGGTAGGCCAGGTAACAAACGAGAAACAATCCCGAGGCCGCGAAGGCGGACACCATCAGGTACTGGTGCACGCGCCTCGCCTTGCGGCGGATCGCCACCCAGCCCGCCGTCAGGAACGCCGCCGCCAGCGCGTTCAGGCTCGCGTTCACCGCGGGCAGGAAGCGCAGGTCCACTCCCTCCACCGCGCCTCCTCGGCGGATGAGAAGAAGATACGCGAGGAATGAGAGCGCGGCGGTGGAGACCACCGCCGTGAATACGTAGAAACCGCGGTCGCTCACCGGGGCCCGCGGAGCGGAAGTAGCGTCAGACATGGCGTAGCTTTCTGTCCTGACTGTGCCCCGCATGCAACTGCCGAGGCCTGCTTCTCTGTTACATCAGCAAGCGTATAGCTATTAACGGGAATTCCTGGCATAAGGGCAACCGCAGTCCCCCCGCTGCGCCCCCATTCGGAGGTCCCCGTGCGGCTCGCACGAAGCTTCCTCGCCCCCCTGGCGACCGCTGTTCTCATGGTTTCTCTCCCCGCGCTCGCGGAAGAACCGGTGTGTGCCCCGGTCTCGAAGGTTCCGCTCGAGCGCCATCTGCGCCAACTCTCGCTGGATCTGCTCGGCCGGCCGCCCACGTATGAGGAGTACCAGGCGGCCAAGGCCAAGGGGCAGGTGACGGTCGAGGACGTGCGCGCCCTCATGGACAAGGAGGAGTTCTACGCCCGCATCCGTGCCTACCACCGCGCGCTCATGTGGAGCAACGTGAGCTCCAGCGTCTTCAACAACGGCAACTCGCGCATGACGGGCTCGGGCTCGGCCACGGACGCCATGTCCCTGCGCGGCAACAGCAGCCGCCCGCTGCGCGGCGCCAACGGCCAGACCTGTGACAACGCCATTGCCCAGGACGTGTGCACCGCCCGGCAGGATCCCCATGTGGATCCGCCGCTGCCCGCCACGGCCGCGGCGTGCGCCAAGGAGCGCTACGACGAGCAGGGCGTCCCCATGCCGGTGAGCTGGGACTACGACACCAACTTCTACACCTGCACCCGGCTGGACCGGGACGCGAGCAACAATCCCATCGCCGGCGTGACCTCGTGCGAGGCGGCCATCGACAAGGATTCCTCGCTCGCGCCCTTCCGCTACTTCTGCGACATGCGGCTGGTGGGCACCGCCCTGGTGCCGCACAGGTGCGTGCCCCGGACGGCCACGTTCACCGCGGTCGTGGATCCGGCCGACAGCAACCGCGTGGTGGCCTACGCGGACGGCAGCAGCCGGCTCGACCGCTGCTCGATGAATCTCAACCTGAAGCGCACCAACGGCCTGGAGATCAAGGGCTCCTACGAGCCGCGGCGCGGCTGCGTCCATCGCGAGGGCTTCGTCAACCGGCCCGCGCCCTTCTGGAACGCCGGCGCCGCGAACGTGAAGGTGTGCGCCATCGAGGCCCAGGAGCGCCTGGCCAACCCGTGGACGATGGAGCCGTGCACCACCGCGCGCTTCAACGGTGACCGCAGCTGTGGCTGTGGCGAGGGCATGAGCCGCTGCGAGGCGCCCAACGGCTCCACGCACACGGCCCGCATCGAGGCCATCAACGACGAGCCCGAGCTCATCGCCGAGTCGGTGGTGCGCGGAGACGAGCCCTACTTCAACATCCTCACCACGCGCCGCTCCTTCGTCAACGGCCCGCTGTCCGAGATGTACCGGAACACCCAGCAGGCCGTGGGCGTGTTCAGCGTGACGCCGCCGGCCGAGCCCCAGGCGCTGCCCAGCCTGCCCTTCGCGCAGGCGGACACCTGGAAGGAGTACGTGCGTGACAGCTCGCACTCGGGTGTGCTCACCACGCCCGCGTTCCTCTACCGCTTCCCCACCCAGCGCGCGCGCGTCAACCACTTCTACGCGGCCTTCCTGTGCAAGTCCTTCGCGCCGCCGGACAACGCCCGCCAGCCGGCCGCCGAGGACGCGTGCAACCGGGAGAACAACCTGGCCAAGCGCTGTGGCTGCAACTACTGCCACGCCACCATCGAGCCCACCGGCGCCCACTGGGGCCGCTACGCCGAGCGCGCCGCGCTCTTCCTCAAGCCGGAGCAGTTCCCCCGCTATGACCCCAAGTGCCGCGACTGCGCGCTCTCGGGCAACACCTCGTGCGGTGGCGAGTGCGGCCAGTACGTGATGCAGGCGTACGACGGCGATGGCGCCAACTCGCTGGGCCTGCTCAAGACGTACCTCTACCGGACCGCGGACGAGGAGAACAACATCGAGAGCGGTCCGGCCCTGCTGGTGCAGCGCATGCTGCAGACGGGAGACCTGGAGCGCTGCGCGGTGCGCCGCGTCTGGCAGGAGTTCCTCGGCCGGCCCATGTCGGCGGAGGAGCAGCGCATGTATCTCCAGCCGCTCGCGGATGACTTCGCGCGGGACGGCCACCGCTTCAAGGCGCTCATCGAGCGCGTGGTGATGTCCGATGCCTACCGGAGGATCGACTGATGCGCCGCCTGCTTCTGTCCGCACTGCTCGCGCTCGGCGCCGCCGGGTGTGGTGAGAAGACTCCCGCCGCTCCGCCCCCGGTGGACGGCCAGCTCGAGCCCGTGGGCAACCCGCACGGGGACATGGGCACGCCGCTGCCGGACCCCGAGCTGCAGGATGGCCGGGTGGGCCGCTCGCCGCGCCGGCTCACCGTGACCCAGCTCGCCCGCTCCATCGAGGTGGCCGTGGGCCGCCCGTGGGCGGGCCTCGAGGGCGGCCTGGCCACCACCCTGGGCCGCGCCGACTACGCGCTCGTCAACCAGGAGAGCACCGAGCCCAACCTCGTCTTCGCCAAGTTCCTCGAGGACGGGGCGCGCGAGGTGTGCATGGCCCAGGCGGCCGCCGAGAAGAGCCTGGCCTCTCCGGAGGCGCGCGTGCTCAGCCGCACGATTCCCGGCCCGCTCACGGATCTGCGCAAGCTCTCCGACGCCCAGGTGCGCGAGCTGCTCGTGTACCTGTCCACCCGCTTCTGGGGCTCGCCGCTGCAGGGCGACGAGCTGACGCGCTGGGCCACCTTCTTCACGAAGGCGGCGGCGCGCGCCGAGGCCATCACCAACGGCCGTGACCAGGCGCTGGCCGCGGTGTGCATCGCGTTGATGACGGACTCGCGCTTCCTCACCTACTGACGGCTCCGGGGAGATATCTCCATGAAGAAGAACGACCCGATTGCTACCTCGCGCCGCACCCTCCTGAAGGCCGGCGCCGGCTTCCTGGGCGCCAGCCTCCTGGGGGGCCTGCCCTTCCGCTCCTTCGCGCAGGCCGCCGTGCTCAAGCCCGCGGACCGCTGCTTCGTCTTCGTCTACTTCTCGGGCGGGTGGGATCAGCTCCTCGCCTTCGACCCGAGAGACCCGGACGTCTTCACGCCCGAGCGCGTGGCGGAGACGCGCATCCTCCCGGGCTACAACCTCTTCACGGATGGGACGGCCCCGTTCCCCATCACTCCCGCCGGTTCCAACATCACCTTCGGTCCGGCGGTGGCCAACCTGACCAAGCACTACAACCGCATGGCGGTGGTGCGTGGCGTCAACATGACCACGCTCGCGCATGAAGAGGGCATGCGCTACTTCATCACCGGCAAGCGCCCCATCGGCGCCGCGGCGCGTGGCTCGTCCACGGCCACGGAGGTCGTCGGGCAGCTGGTGCCCACCGTTCCCATTCCGTCCATCGCGTACGGCGTCGAGTCGTACAACGACCGCTACCCCGGCAGCGCCAACGCGCTTCGGGTGAGCCGCTCGACGGACCTCGTGAACACGCTGAAGCCGAGCACCCGGAAGCTGGACAGCCAGATCGAGACCGAGCTGCTGGCGCTGGGGGGGGAGCCCGTCACGTGTGACGAGGCGGCCCTGAGCGCGGGCGGGGTGGGAGACTCCTATCACACGAGCCGGGAGCAGGTGCTGCAGGTGCTGCAGGGCGGGCTCAGCGAGAAGTTCAACTTCGCGGTGAAGAACACCGAGAACAACGCGGTCCGTGCCTTCTACGGGCTGCCGGACACGGGGCCGTACGACAGCGCGGCGGGGCGCGCGGCGCTGGTGGCCACGGCGCTGAAGCTGGGCATCAGCCAGTGCGTGTCCATCAACCTGGTGGGCGGCCTGGACACGCACTTCGGCACGCAGACGACGCACCTGTCCAACCTGCGCACGGGCTTCAACGCGCTGGCGCGGCTGGTGGATGACCTGGAGAGCACCCCCCACCCGTCCGGCGGCGACTTCATGGACCACACCACCATCCTGGTGTTCTCCGAGTTCGCCCGCACCCCGCTCATCAACGCCACCAACGGCCGGGATCACCACCTGACGAACAGCTGCCTGCTGATGGGCGCTGGCGTGAAGCACAACATGGTGTTCGGCCACAGCGGTGACATCGGCATGGCGGCGGGCCTGGTGGACCTGAAGACGGGTGCCAAGGACTCGAACAACGGAGAGAGCATCCTCCCGGATCACATCATCGCGACGGTACTGGCGTCCGCTGGTCTGGATTACAGCATCACCCGCGTGGAACCCCTCAAGCCGCTGCTGGCGACGTGATGAAGACCCGAGCCTCGTACCGTATCGGCCCCCTGATGCTCGCGGCCCTGCTGTCCGGCTGCGAGCCCGCGCCGTCCCTCCCTCAGGACCACCCGAGTCCCCAGCCCTTCGCGCCGGTGCAGGTGCGGACGGAGGTGGATGTGGCGCCAGCGTCCGGGTTCGCGGACCAGACGGGGGGCGGCATCTTCGCGACGGCGGACGGCAACGTCATCCGCCTGCGGCTGGACGGGACGAAGGCGGCGCTGGAGAGCCACCCGGGCAACACGGTGACGCCGGGCCGGGCCCGCGCCGTCTTCCGGATGGGGGCGGGCTCGGCGCTGGTGGAGGCGGACAATGGCCTCTTCCTGGCGCAGTCGGGCTGGCTCATCGCCCCGCCCTGGCGCGAGGTGCTGGGCACGGGGCTGGTGGCCACGGCGGCCACGCCGGATGGTGCGGTGTGGCTCGGACATGCCTCGGGGCTGTACCGGCTGCAGGGCGGCGCGCTGTCCGCGCTCAAGGTGAATGGCCAGGCGCTGGACGGCATCACCGCGCTGGCCTCGGCGCCCGCGGAGGATGGGGCGCAGGGCCTGTGGTTCCTCCGCCAGGAGACGCTGAGCGTCGCCGTGCGCACCGCCCCGGGCACGTGGCAGGTGCGCCAGGTCTCCTCGCTGCCGCTGCAGGAGGGCGAGCGCGTGGTGGGGCTGGCGGGGCTGGGTGCCTCGGAGAAGGGCAAGGGCGAGGCGTGGGTGCTGACGTCGTCGCGGCTGCTGCGGCTCGCGGAGGACGGGTGGCGGCAGGTGGCGCTCGCGCGCAAGCCGGAGCAGGTGCTGGGGGCGGGGCGCTTCATCTGGGTGAACATGGACGGCAAGCTGCTCGCCCATGACGCGGAGACGGGCACGTGGGGCGAGGCCTCGGGCGTGGACACGCGCGAGTTCCGCTTCCTGGCGGCCGACGAGAGCGGGTGTGCCTGGGTGCAGCTCGGCGCCGAGACGGTGGCGCTCAGCAAGGGCCCGGTGCCGCGGGTGCTCGGACTGCTCGAGGGCTCGCAGGTGGTGGAGGACTCGCTGGTGGTGAGCGCGCGGCTGGTGCCGGGCGTGGCGCCGCTGACCTTCACCTACGAGGTGGCGGGCGTGGAGGTGCCGGTGCGTGGCCCCGCCTACAGCCTCGGCGGCACGGAGGCGGATGGCACGCCCAAGGCCTATTCCTTCGTGGGCCTGGAGCCGGGGATTCACTCGCTCTCCGCCGTGGCGCGCTACGCGGATGGGACCGAGGCCCGGCGCGTGGTGAGCTTCGACTACCAGCCCCTGTCCACCGTGGCGCTCGGCTGGGACAAGGACATCCGTCCCATCCACGAGGCCCGGTGCGCGAAGTGCCATGACACCGGTCCGGCGCGTCCCCTGGGCACGTATACGCTCTGGAAGGACAACGCGGAGAGCATCATCGCGGCCGTGAAGGATCAGCGCATGCCCGCGGATGGCCCGTTGGATCCGCAGCTCATCTCCCTCATCCAGCGCTGGGCGGCTACCGGCGCGAACCCCTGAGGCGTTTCATCATGAACCGAGTCTCCCGCGCGTCGCTCGTGCTCGCCCTCCTGTCGGCTGCGTGCCAGCCGGAGGTGGAGCCCACCGAGCCTCTCCCGGCGGTGGATCCCTGCGCGGGCCTGCCGCCCCTTGCCCTCTCCGCGAGCCCCACCCGCACGCGGGTGAAGGAGCCCGTCACGCTCACGGCCACGGGAGGCAGCGGCCACTACCGCTACCTCGTCGAGCCCGGTGGCTCCTCGGGAGAGATGCGCGGCTCGCGTTTCGTCGCCGGGGTCACGCCGTCCACGGACACGCTGGTGGTGGAGGATCTGCGCTGCCCCGGAGACGCGAGCACTCAGGTGGAGGTGGTGGCGGCCTTCGACGTGGCGCCCGCGCGGGCCACGCTGAAGCCGGGCACGTCCTTCCAGGTGCAGGTGACGGGGCAGATGGGCGAGCCCGTCTTCTCCCTGGACCGGAGCGACGTGAACAGCACGGTGACGCCCTCGGGCATGTACACGGCGGGCTCGGGCACGGGCGTGGACCTGGTGCGCGTGCGCGACAGCCGCACGGGTGACGAGGCCGTGCTCCAGTTCGAGGTCCGCGCGGACGCGGTGCTGCGCGGCTCGCCGGCGCTGTTGGCGGTGCCCGCGGGCTCCTCGGTGCAACTGGAGACGGTGGGCGGCAGTGACCGCATCGTCTGGACGAAGGTGTCCGGTCCGGGCTCCGTGGAGGGTGGACGCTTCGTGGTCGAGCCGGGCGCGAAGGGCGCGGCGGTGCTGGAGGCGGCGGACCCGTTCACGAACCAGAAGGCCTCGGTGTCGGTGCGCGTGCTGGACGAGTTGACGCGCGACACGCAGCCGCACGGGCAGATCACCGACACGGCCGCGGTGGTGACGGCGGACTTCGATGGGGACGGGGTACCGGACGTGGCGGTGGGCCGGCCGGAGAGCGATCTCTCCCGGCCCCAGGGCGGCGCGGTGTTCATCTTCAAGGGGAGCCTCTCGGGTATCCCCGAGCAGCCCACGTGGGTGCTCACCGGCGAGACGGACACGGCCCGGTTCGGCGACGGACTGGCCGCGGGCGACATCGACAAGGACGGGAAGGCGGAGCTGGTGGTGTCCTCGCCGGGCGCGGACGTCACCATCGACGGCTCGGGCGCGGTGTACCTGTACCGTTTCGGCACCAGCGGGCCGGAGCGCATCCGCACGCCCCTCTCCGGGGTGGGCCGGGGCGCCTTCGGCACGGGCGTGGCGCTCGCGGACGTGGACGGGGACGGGGACCTGGACGTGCTGGCGGGCTCGCCGAACGGTGACCTGGCGTCCAGCGGCGGACTCGTCAATCGCGGCGTGGTGGACATCTTCCAGCTCACCCCGGGCCAGCCCGTGCCGGACCTGCCCACCATCCGTCTGGGTGGCACCGACCAGAGCGTGAGCGGCACCATCGAGCAGCGCTCCCGGACGAACATGGGCCAGGCGGTGGTGGTGGCGGACCTCAACGGGGACGGGCGGGCGGACATCGCCGCGCTGGGCAAGACGTCGCGCTACCGGGCGGATGGCACGTCCGCGGGCGTGATTCAGCCGGCGGTGTCCGTGTTCTTCGGCCGGGCCGAGGGCAATCGCTTCCGCGCCACGCCGGACGTCTACGTGCTGCCCACGAACGCCGCGGACGGTAACGAGGGCACCTGGCGCCTGGGCACCATTCCGGCCGAGGGGTCGCGGCCGCCGCTGCTGGTGGTGCTGCTGGACCGCGCGGACTCGCCGGACCTCCGGAGCACCGGCGGACTGGGGGCGATGACGGACGCGGGCGGGGCTTTTCTCTTCGACGTGAGCACGTACGCCCCCACGGGCGACCCCTCGACCACGCCGCCGCAGCAGCTGCTCGCCAACGCGTATGCCCGTTTCTACGGGGACGCGGCCTCCATCGTGGCGGGGCGCGGCTGGGCCGCGGCGGACGTGGACGGCACCCCCGGCCTGGAGCTGCTGGTTGGCGCGCCCTACGCGACCGTTGGCACGGGCACCGCCGCGATGCGCTATGGCGGCAAGGTGCTGGTGTACCCGCTGACGGGGCTGGCCAGGGGTACCGTCCTCAACAAGCCGGTCACCTTCCTGCCGGGCGCGGCGAAGTCGGACGCCTTCGGGGTGGGCATCGCAGCCTGGGCGCTGCCGGACAACCCGGCGCTGGTGGTGTTCGCGGGCCGGGCCTCCGCGCCGGACGGCCGTGCCTTCACCGGACGGGTGGATGGCTTCATGAAGGAGGGTGACACGCTCGCGGCGTGGAAGCGCACGAGCTACCTGGTGCCGGCCAGGCCGAGCGTGGAGCGCTTCGGCGAGTCGGTGGCGGTGGCGCGCAGCGGGGCCAACGTGGTGGCGCTGGTGGGCTCGCCGGGCTTCCACGGCCCGGGCATCAACCAGGATGGCAACGACCTGTCGGCGGGCCGGGCGTGGACGTTCGGCGCGGCGGGCGGCGCGGGCACGCTCGCGGCCGAGGGAACGAACTCGCCGCTGTACAACGGGCGCAACGTGGGCACGGACGTGGCCTTCTCCGACTTCAACGGAGATGGGCGGCCGGACCTGGTGCTGGGCGCGCCGGCCTTCACCGTGCCCCGGACCGCCTCGAACGCCAATGAGCTGGGCAACGCGTACCATACGGTGAGGACCGAGTGTCTGCCCACGGGCTCGACCGACCTGCAGTCGGGCGGCGTGCTGGTGTCGCTGGCGCAGGCGGACGGCACCTACAAGCCGGCGTACCGGCTGTGGGCGATTGGCAGCGTCACGTGCGGCAGCAGCACCTGCGCGCGCAACGGCATCGGGCGCGGGGTGGTGGGCGGCTTCGACTTCAACGGCGACGGCATGCAGGACATCGGCGCGCTGCGCAACAACGGCTTCGAGCTCTTCCTGGGACGTGCGCCGGATGACGTCACGCTGGCCAAGCGGACCATGGCGTGCGACCCCGGCTACTCCTCGCTCTACTTCTCGCAGGCGACCTCGGTGCCGGTGGCGCTGGGGGACCTGAACGGGGATGGCTGCCACGAAGTGGGGTGGCGCTACTCGGATGGCAGCACGCGCTCGGGCGTGGCGGTGCTGTTCGGCTTCGACAAGGGCGGGACCCGGTGCGGTGGACGCAAGGAGGCGAAGGTGGTGCGGCTGGCGGCGGACCCGGAAGTGGGGATGAACTTCATGGGGCTGGGCCTGTCGATTGCCCGCGTGGGCCGCGTGCTGGGCAAGGATGGCGCGGACTACCTGGCGGTGAGCGCGACGAACGTGCCCTACAACGGCGTGACACAGCCGGCGGTGATGCTCTTCGACACGGCGAAGCTGAGGGACGCGTGGCTGGGCACGTCGGGCAAGGACGTGGTGGGCGCGCTCGAGATCCCCTTGCAGACCAAGGTGGTGGTGCACCGCTCGCGGGCGGTGGGTTTCGGCTCGGTGCTGGCCGGTGGGGTGGACCTGACGGGTGACGGGGCGCCGGAGCTGGTGGTGAGCGCCCCGGGCGCGTCGGTGGCCTCGGATGGTGGCGGCGCGGTGTTCGTGTACGCGGGCGGGCCGGGGCTGTCCGGCGCGCTCACGCCCCTGCTGACGCTGACGGGAGACGTGGCGGAGCGCTCGGGCTTCGGCACCGACCTGGCGCTGATCGCCGGGAGTGGCAGCTCTCCGCCCACGCTCGTCGTCGGCGCGCCGCTCAGCTACCGCACGGGTACGCAGAACGGCACGGCCTTCCTGGTGCCGCTCGGCTTCTAGGCCCGGCCTCAGTGCGCCATGGCGGTGGAGGGCTCGGAGATGCCTTCGAGCACCCGGCCGGCGAGCCGCTGGTCCTCCATCTCCATGGCGAGGTCTCCCAGGGAGACGATGCCGATGAGCCGCTCGCGCTCGTCCACGACGAGCAGGCGGCGCACCTGGAGCTCCCTCATCTGATGGGCGACTTCCTCCACGTCGTCGTCCACGGAGCACGTCTGCACGTTGCGCGTCATCACGTCGGCGACGGAGGCCGTGCGCGGGTTGAAGCCCAGGGCCAGTCCTCGCACGACGATGTCCCGGTCGGTGAGGATGCCCACGACGCGCTCTCCGTCCACGACGGGCAGGGAGCCCACGTTGAGCAGGCGCATCATCTCGGCGGCGGCCATCAACGTCGTCCCCGGGTGGGCGGCGACGGCGTCCGGAGTCATCACGTCACGAATCTTCATGGGACGCACCTCATGGGTGTGGATGCTTCGCAGGGGAGGGTGTGTCCGCTCCGGCGTGGCTGCCGCGCATTCCGCAATCCCTGTCCGCGACTGGACGCCCGCCCCCCGGGCGGAGGGGCCTCGTGGCGCCTCGGGCGTGCGCATCGTTGAGCACATGGGGAGCGAAGTCATTGGCTGGTTCAGCTCGTTCGTGCTCGTGCTGACCATCGCCAATCAGGTCTACAAACAGTGGCGTTCCGGCACCAGCGAGGGGGTATCCACGTGGCTCTTCGTGGGGCAACTCACCGCCTCCACGGGCTTCACCCTCTACAGTGTGCTGGTGGACAACTGGGTCTTCGTGGTGACCAACGCCTTGATGTTGCTGAGCGCGCTGGTGGGGCTCGCCATCGTGGTGAAGCACCGGCGCGCGGAGCGGATGAAGTCCCGGCGTGGCACGGTGCCCACGGGCATGAGCCCCGCGAGGGCCTGAGCCGGGCCGCCCGGCGAAACCGAGAGCCCCCAGGCTCCTCCGCGGGAGGGGCAGGGGGCCGGGCCGTGAGGTGTTCGGCGTGGGTTCCGGCGAGGGGTTCAGCTCACCGGCTGCGGAGACATCTGGCGGGTGAGCTCCTCGGGCGACTTCATCATGGAGGGGTGGCCGCCGTGCTGGATGCGCTGCTGCTCGTCGATGGGTGCGGAGAACGTCTTGGCGATCTTGTTGTAGGTCCCCAGGATGAGGATGGTGGGTGCCCACTGGCCGACGAAGTTCGCCCAGGTCTTGCGTCCGCTGATCATCAGCAAGGCGCTGGCGGCCATGCACCCGATGGCGACGCCGAGGAAGCCGATGGAGGGAATGCGCCGCGTCTGCATCTCCACATTGGTGGTGACCGCGTCCTCGTTCTTCATGTCCGGTGCCTCCGGTGGTGAGAGGTGTGAGGCAAAGGTGCGCATGAGGGAGGGGGGGGTGGAGGGGAGGAGCCTCCCTGCCTGCTGTCCGGGCGGGCGCCGGGGCGGTGGGGTTGGCCGTGCGGGCGGGTCCGATCAGATTGTGGGGACTCTGACGCGAGGGGCGGGGAGGAGGACGGTATGGGACGCAAATCCGAGGTGGAGAAGCTGCGCAGCCTGGCGCAGATGGACGTGGACGCGGTGGGGGCGTACGACGCGGCGATCGCGCGGGTGAAGGAGCCGATGGTGCGCGAGCGGCTGAACGACTTCCGGGTGGACCACGTGCGGCACGTGCAGGAGCTCAACGCGTTCATCCGCCAGTTCGGGGGAGAGCCGGTGGAGTTGAGGCCGGACCTGAAGGGCGCGGCGATGAAGGGCCTGACGGCGATGACGAGCATGATGGGGACGGAGGCGGCGCTGGTGGCGATGCTCGGCAACGAGGAGTTCACCAACCGGGCCTACGAGCTGGCGCTGAGCTTCGAGTGGAGCCCCGAGGTGCGCGCGCTCATCCAGAAGAACCGGCGGGACGAGGAGCGGCACATCACGTGGGTGAAGGACGCGGTGCGCCAACGCCCCTGGGTGGTGGCGGACGAAGGCGCCGAAGCGCAGGCCTGAGCGCAGACCCCCGGGTGCAATTTCCCCTCTCCCCCTGGGAGAGGGCCAGGGTGAGGGTCTACATTCGCTGACCCCATCCCGCGCGGAGCGCGGAATTCCGAGCCCTGGAGGCCCCACCGTGAGTGACACCCTGCCCGAGCTGCGCGAGACGTTGAGGGAGCTGGTCGCGCTGGACACGACGTCCACGCGTCCCAACGCGCCGCTGGTGGACAAGGCGGGAGCGCGGCTGGAGGCGGCGGGTTTCCAGGTGGAGCGGGTGACGTACCGGGACGGGGCGGGGGTGGAGAAGGTGAACCTCGTTGCCGTGAAGGGCGGCGGCGGCGAGGAGCGGGCGGCGCTGGCGCTGGTGGGGCACACGGACTGCGTGCCGTACGACGCGGAGTGGACGGACGCGCTGCGGCTGACGGAGCGGGACGGGAGGCTGTACGGCCGGGGAGCGTGTGACACGAAGGGCTTCATCTCCTGCGCGCTGTACGCGGCCACGCACTTTCCGGGGAAGCTGAAGGCGCCGTTGATGGTGTTGCTGACGGCGGACGAGGAGCTGGGCTGCGAGGGGGCCAAGCACCTGGTGGCGCTGGGCAAGGGGCGGGCGAGGCACGCCATCGTGGGGGAGCCCACGTCGTTGGTGCCGGTGCGCGCGCACAAGGGGTACTGCCTGGCGGAGGTGGAGGTGCGGGGGCGCGAGGGGCACAGCGCGTACCCGGACGCGGGGGCGTCCGCCATCTTCCGGGCGGGGCGCTTCCTGCAGAAGCTGGAGACGCTGGCGCGCACGCGGCTGCGCGAGGAGCGGGACGAGTCCTTCGAGCCGCCCTTCACCACGGTGAACGTGGGGCTCATCAGCGGGGGCAAGGCGCCCAACGTCATCTCCGGGGCGTGCCGCTTCACGGTGGAGTGGCGCCCCATTCCCCGGCAGCCGAAGGAGCGGGTGTTGGAGCTGCTGGAGTCCATCCGGCACGAGCTGGTGCGGGACGAGCCCGGCTACGAGGCGCGCATCCAGCTGTTGCGGACGGATCCGGCGGTGGACACGCGGGCGGACGCGGAGGTGGTGCGGGTGCTGGCGGAGCTGTCCGGCAACGCGCCCATCACGGTGCCCTTCGGCACGGAGGCCCCGCAGCTCACGGAGCTGGGCGCCCAGGCGGTGGTGTTCGGCCCGGGGGACATCCGCGTGGCGCACCAGACGGGTGAGTACGTCCCCATGGAGGACCTGGTGCGGTGCGAGGCGTATCTGACCCGGGCCATCGCCCACTTCTGCGGCGCGGCGGTAGCGGGAACCCCCTAGTGAGCGGGTCAGGACGCACCCGGTCTCCTGGAGAGGAGGACTCGCCGGACTTGTTCGCTTTCCCGTGTTGGGTGCTACAGTCCTGAAAGGTAGGCCACGGGGAGGGGCCGCCAGATGCAATTCGTCCCTTTCGAAGAGGGTATCGAGGTCAAGGGACAGGCGGTGAAGGCGGTCGTGGACGGCTTCAGCAATTTCGCGGTGCTCGGGAGCGCCTACCTGCTGGACGAGGGCATTGGCACGCCCAATGCCCGGGGCCAGGCGCAGCTGGATCTGACGGGCTGGTACTCGCAGCGCTCCTGGTTGCTGTGCTTCCAGCAGATCGGCAAGCAGCTGGGGGACGGGCTGTTGACGCAGATCGGCATGGCCATCCCCCGCAGCGTGGGGTTGCCGGAGAGCGTCCGCGACATCTACAGCGCCATCAAGGGCGTGGACGTGGCGTACCACCTGAACCACCGCAAGAACGGCCGGCTCATGTTCGACCTGGAGACCGGGCGGATGGAGGAGGGGATTGGCCACTACGGCTACGAGCCGGTGCCAGGGCAGCGCAAGGTCATCAGCCTGTGCGAGACGCCGTACCCCTGCGCGTTCGATATCGGCGTGCTCACGGCCGTGGCCCAGCTCTACGAATCGAGAGCCCGCGTGGTGCATGACGAGACGAAGCCGTGCCGCAAGTGGCGGGGCGATCGCTGCACCTACGTCATCACCTGGTGAAGGGCTTCCCAGCTGGCCTGGGAGGCAGGGGGTGGGTGTCCCTCACTCCCTCGTAACTGATAGCCTGAAGACCGCAGACAGAACGGATCCCATGGCAGCGCTCAATACCCTCGGAACCACGGGCCGCGTCCTCCTGGTGGATGACAGCCCCATCGCACTCGAAGCCATCGGCTCACGGCTGATGGAGAGCGGGCTGGACGTGGTGATGACCACCTCTCCCCGCGAGTCCCTCGGGCTCGCGACCGAGGGTCCCCAACCGTTCGATCTCCTCATCCTCGACGTGATGATGCCGGAGATGAACGGCCACGAGCTGACGCGCCGCCTGCGCAGCCACGCGCGCACCAGCAACACGCCCATCCTCCTGCTTACCTCGCTGGACTCCACGGATGACCGGGTGAATGGCCTGGTGGCGGGCGCCGACGACTTCTTCACGAAGACGGCGCCGGACGCGGAGATGCTGGCCCGGGTGCGCTCGTTCATCTCGCTGGGGAAGATGCGCGCCCAGCTGCAGGCGCAGCACGAGGCCATGGCCCGCGTCATGCGCGAGCCGGACGCGCCCACCCCCCCCCAGGCGCGGGTGGAGATCATCCACCACATGCCCGTGGTGAGCGAGCGGCTCGCGCGGGCCCTGCGCGGCACGCCCGTGGGCGGCGAGTTCCAGCTCACCCAGCGCGCGCCCTCGCAGCGCCTGGGCTCCTCGGACGCGGATCTGCTCGTCGTCAGCTACGCGGTGGCGCTCGAGGGGGAGCAGCCGCTGCTCAAGCGTTTCGGCTTCGACGAGGAAGCGCCCGCCATGCTCGTGGTGGACGAGACGGAGTCCACCTCGCGGCGCGTGATGGCGTTCGACGCCGGCGCGGATGACTACCTCACGTTGCAGACGCCCATGGCCGAGCTGGCCGCCCGTCTGGCCAGCGCCCTGCGCCGCCAGCGCCGCCAGCGTCAGCTGCGCACCTCGCGCGACCGCGCCATGCTGGTGGCGGTGACGGACCCGCTCACCGGGTTGTACAACCGCGCCTACTTCCACGAGGCCCTGGGCGTCGAGTTCCGCCGTGCCCAGCGCTACAAGCACCCGATGACGCTGGTGCTGCTGGACCTGGATCACTTCAAGCAGGTCAACGACAACCTCGGCCACACCGCCGGGGACCAGGCGTTGCGCGAGGTGTCCCTGCGGCTGCGGCAGACGGCGCGCTCGACGGACGTGGTGGCCCGGCATGGAGGCGAGGAGTTCGCGATGATCCTCCCCGAGACGGACCTGGAGCACGGGCTGATCGCCGCCGAGCGCTTCCGGGCCGCGGTGGACGGGGCCACGGTGCACGGGGCCCGGGGAGGCAGCCGCGCGCTGACCATCAGCGCCGGAGTGGGGTGCTACCCCGCGCACGCCACCTCCATGTCCGAGCTCATCGAGCTCACGGACGCGGCGCTCTACAGCGCCAAGCGCCAGGGCCGGAACCGGGTGTGCCCGGTGACGGTGGGAACGGCGGAGCCCGCGCAGGCCCCGGCGCCCGTTGCCAACTCCACCAGCAGCGTCCTGGAGCGGCTGCGCCGGCTCGTGGCGGAGGACGTGGAAGGTCCGCTCACGGCCACGCGCACGGCCGCCCGCATGTTGCACGAGGCCTCCGCTCCCGGAGACGCGCTGCACATCCTCACCACGCAGCTGCGCACCTCCTCCGACGAGGTCCGGCAGGAATTGATGCGGGTGATGGACGATCTCTCCCGGTCCATCCTCGACGCCGGGCGGGCGGGCGCCCCACGCGAGCACAAGTGACGCCCTCCCTCCCCTCTCCCCTCGGGAGAGGGACGGGGTGAGGGTATCCGAGCCCGTTCTCCATCCTGTGGCCCCTGATGTAGGCAGGGGGTTCACAGCACCCCTGGGATGGGTGTAGTTGGTGCTCCAACTGATTGGAAGGAGAACGGGACATGAGGAAGAGGTTGCTGGCACCACTGTGCGCCTTCGTGCTCGCCACGGGGTGCGTGCCGCAGGGCAAGTACGACGCGGCGATGCAGAGGGCCCAGACACTCGACGAGCAGTTGCAGGAGGAGAAGGGGGCGCGGGCGGCGGCGGACGCGAAGGTGCGCCAGCTGGAGGAGCAGGTGAAGGGGCTGGAGGAGAAGGTGGCGGGGCTGGAGCAGGAGAAGGTGGCGCTGAACACGCGGCTGACCACGGCGGAGACGCGGCTGACGGCGGGAGCCGCCGAGCGCCGGGCCCTGGAGCAGAAGAACGCCGAGCTCACCGCGCTCAACGAGGAGCTGGCGAGCTCCAGGCGCAAGCTGGCCGAGGCCAAGGAGGCGCTGGAGAAGCGGAGCGCCGAGTACGAGAGCCTGGCCAAGAGCCTGGAGAAGGAGATCTCCGAGGGGAAGATCGAGCTGTCGGAGCTCCGGGGCCGGATGACGGTGAACATGAAGGACAAGATCCTGTTCGCCTCGGGCTCGGCGCGGGTGGGCAAGGAAGGCGCGGACGCACTGGCGAAGATCGCCGAGGCGCTCAAGGGGGTGCAGGGGAAGATCATCCGGGTGGAGGGTCACACGGACGACTTGCCCACGGACCCGAAGGGGCCGTTCCCATCGAACTGGGAGCTGAGCCTGGCTCGGTCGATGGCGGTGGTGCGCTCGCTGCAGGACGCGGGGGTGGACCCCACGGTGCTGTCGGCGGCGGGCTACGGCCCGTACCAGCCCATCGCGCCCAATGACACGCCGGAGAACCGCAGCCTCAACCGGCGCATCGAGATCGTCCTGGCGCCCGGAGTGGCCACGGGCGGCCGCTGAGCCGGGTAATCGGAGGAGGTCCCCTCCGGACGCGGTCTTCACGAACTTGTCCAACAGTTGGACAAGTTTGGAGAGACCGCGCCCGGCGGGTTCCCGGGCTGTCTCAGACCGGCCGAGTGGCCTCGGCGATGCACGCGATGGCTTGAGCGGGGTCACAGCCATTGAGGCCGGCCCCCCACGAGGCGTTCGCTTCGAGAAGGGCCCACCCCCGTCCCCGGATGAGCGCGGCATCCAGTACGCACGTTCGGGGAAGCGGATGGGCGCGAGCGAACGCTCCCAGGAATGCCTCGGCCTCCGGGGCCGAGCCCTCTCCGCCTTCGTAGAGCGCGCACGTGCGCACCTGCTGGCCGAGCACGAAGGCGCGTGCCTCCGCCTGGATGTCCACGACCTCGGCGGATTGCACGATGGTGTCCGCAGTGAGTCCCCGGCACTCCTCCTCGAGTTCCGCGAGCCCTCGATAGACGCGGGCGCGGAACTGCTTGGGGACGAGCGGCTTGATGAACCGGGGGAAGGATTCGTACGCGGCGCGCTCCAGGGTGGAGTCGTGCACCTCGCGCTGGAGCCACGCCGGGTCCAACGTGAGGAGCAGGTCATCCGGAGGAGACACCAGCTCCAGCCCGAGCTTCTGGGCCAGGACGAGGCAGAAGGTGTCGTTGCCGTAGAGGCGCACGCGCTGGCGGTCCACCTCGGGCGGACTCCAGAAACGGTCGATGCGCAGGACTGCCCCGCCACTTGCCTGCCATGCCCGAGCGACCGCATCTCGCTCCGGGTCCGCCTTCTCGGGGATGAGCAGCGTGAGGCCGTCGATCATGGGCTTCATGCCCCAGCTGTGTTGGGAGTGGCGGGTGCAGGTGGGCGGAGTGGGAACACGGAGAGGATTGCACTCGCGAAGGGCATATTCCTCCCTTGCTCATCCCGTACGTCGATGCGCGACAGTGCCTCGCGTGCCTGCTCCGGGTCCATGCCTTTCAAGGCCTGGGTGAAGCCGGTAATCGCGCTCTTTCGCTGAGCATTCAGCGTGCTGATACCCAGTCCCAGGTCCTTGATGGCTTCTTCGGCCATCGAACGACGCGTGGGATTGTCCGTGGGCTGCACGGTCCCATTGCTGGTGAAGATGAAGTACTCCCGGCAGTCAGGCATGAGCGGGTGCACCCGAAGTGCTTTGCTTCCCTTGAGGGAGCCGCAGTGGCTCTTCTTGGTGCAGGATGCCAGGAGGTTGGTGTAGTCGAAAACGCGCTTGGGGGAAGTGTGGCGTGACTCCAAGTGCTCGATATGCGAATTCGCACTTTCGATGCGCTGCTCACAATAGCAGCAGACGAAGCCCTGCTCGTCCAGAAGTGCTTGCTTGACCTGGGATTTGACTTCGAGCCAGTCCTCATCGGTGCTGTCCCAAGGAGGCTGCTTGTGGGTTGCCTTGCGCTTCTTCCAGGCCGAGAACTCCGCCGACCCGGTCCCCTTGACGATAGATCTCATCGGGAGAGCAACTCCCGGGTGCGTAGGATGGCGTCAGCTCGAGCGAACTCGGGCTCGCTTGAGCCGATGAGCGATTCTATCTTCTGCCGGAGTGAGCGGGCTTCGTCTATTTTTCCCTGATCGATGAGGTGGAAGTAGTCGCTCAGCATCTGCTTGATTTCGATCGGCCGCTCGTCGTCACCCATGAGGTCTTCGAGGATGCGGTTGGAATCACGGCCGAACGAGGCATCGGGATGCATCGCGTGGATCTCACCGTCCTCGTGACGGAGCAGGTAGATGCATTCTGGGCGGACTTTGCTCAGTACCTGTGGCGAGTGGGTGGTGATGATGAACTGGCTATTGGGGAATGCACTTTCCAAGGCTGGAATGACCCGGCGCTGCCAGGAGGGGTGTAGATGTGTCTCGATCTCATCGATGAGGATGATCGCGCTGCACAACTCAGGTCGAGCGGCTGCGGGGTTGGCCAGGGCCAGCCGCCTGGCGATATCCGCGCCCAGGGTCAGCAGGTATCGCTCTCCATCCGAGAGATGTCTGATATCGACTTCTGCTTCGCCCTTGCGGACGACCATGCGCATGGGCTGCCGCCGGATACGAGGGGCACTGAATCCGGGCAGCAATTTCTCAACAGCGTGTCGCACGGCTTGGAGTTGAGAATCCCGGAACTCTGCGTCATCAAGCCGCTTTTCGTTTTCAAAGTCCTCGCGCCGCCGGAACCAGGAAACGAAAGCTGAAGTGGAGGAAAGACCGGATCCGGTGAGTGCATGTTCGTAAGCGGCGAATTGGTTCTGGACTCCTCCCTCCTCGAAGAGCGGCTCGTCTCGATTCGCGCTGTGACTGGCGGCATAGTAGATGGCGAGCGGAACCGGGGTGAGTGGATCTCGTTCCACACGAGCAGCCAACTCCAAGGCATGCTCGATGAGTTTGTTCCAAGTACCGTCCAGCCCAATCTCTCCAGGCAGCGTCGATTGCCCTTTAATGCTCCAAGCCAGGTCACCCCTATCTGTGTGCGCATTGACAGTCAGGGATAAAGCTCTCTGTCCAACCTGGATATCACTCTCTTGGAGGTAGAGTGGCAGTTTTTGGCCTGGCCAATTATAGTTGGCTATTTCCTGGCGAAAACGTAGCTGGTTACGGCCTTCCACTCCTCCGCGGACACCCATTTGGACCAGCTTCAATAGAAACGCGAGAGACGCACGGAGTGCCTCGAGAATCGACGTCTTGCCTGCTCCGTTCACCCCAACGAGCACGGTCACGTTCTCGGGGAAGTCGAGCGTGAGGTTTCGGATGCCACGAAAGTGGGTCAACTCGAGCCGCTGGACCCGCATCATCTTCTCCGACATCGAAGTGTGCCTCCACTTGCCGAGGAGCCATGAGCCCGCTCGGCGTTGGCATCCTGCCCCAGTACCTCCAAGCCGTCACGCCTCCGGCAGCGCGCAGGTGTGGAGGTCGCGCAGCACCTTCCGGGCCTCGGCGATGAGCGACGGGCCGCGCACTTCGGCGCCCAGCTTCACCACCAGCTTCATGTCCGGGGTGAGCCGGTAGACGCCCTTGGAGCGCTGCACCAGTCCCGCCACCTTCATCCCGTCCAGCAGCGCGTCCGCGCCCAGCGTCACCACCAGCCGGCCCGCGCCTCCCTCCAGCGCGCGCAGCCGGAGATCCCTCATGTCGATCTTCAGCAGCGTCTGCTCCGAGAGGTTGTCCACCTCGTCCGGCGCCTCGCCGAAGCGGTCCACCAGCTCCGAGCGCAGGTCCTGGACCTCGTCCGGATTGCTCGCCTGGCTGAAGCGTTTGTAGAAGACCAGCCGCTGGTGCACGTCCGGCACGTAGTCGTCCGGAATGAGCGCCGGTATCGGCATGGTGATCTCCGGCTCGATCTGCACCCTCGGCGGCTCGCCTCGCACCTCGGCCACCGCCTCCTCCAGCAGCTGCGCGTACAGGTCGAAGCCAATCGCCGAGATGGAGCCCGACTGCTCGGAGCCCAGCAGGTTGCCCGCGCCGCGGATCTCCAGGTCGTGGCTCGCGATGGAGAAGCCCGCGCCCAGCTCCGTGAAGCGTTGCAGCACCTCCAGCCGCCGCTGCGCGTCCTTCGTCACCACCCGCCGCGTGGGCACCAGCAGGTACGCGTACGCGCGCTCCTTCGAGCGGCCCACGCGTCCTCTCAACTGGTAGAGCTGCGCCAGGCCGAACGTGTCCGCCCGGTTGACGATCATCGTGTTGGCGCTGGAGATGTCGATGCCGCTCTCGATGATGCTGGTGCACAGCAGCACCTGGTGCTTCTTCTCGGTGAACTCCAGCATCGCCTTCTCGAGCTGGCCCTCGCCCATCTGCCCGTGTGCCACGCCCACGGAGACGTTCGGCAGCAGCCGCTTGAGCGTCTCCTCCATCGAGGGCAGCGACTCCACCCGGTTGTGTACGAAGAAGACCTGGCCACCGCGGGCGATCTCCCGCTCGATGGCCTCCTTGATGGTCTGCTCGTCGAACTTCAGCACGAAGGTGCGGATGGCTCGCCGGTCCTGCGGCGGGGTGGCGATGATGCTCATCTCGCGCACGCCCGACATGGCCATGTGCAACGTGCGCGGAATCGGCGTCGCCGACAGCGTCAGCACGTCCACCAGCGCGCGCAGCTTCTTGATCTGCTCCTTGTGCTTCACCCCGAAGCGCTGCTCCTCGTCCACCACGAGCAGCCCCAGGTCCTTGAAGGTCACATCCCCACCCAGCAGCTTGTGCGTGCCGATGAGGATGTCCACCTTGCCTTCCTTGGCGCGCTTGAGGATCTCCCGCACCTCGGCGGGCTTCCTCATTCCCGAGATGACATCCACCACCACCGGGTAGTCCTTGAAGCGCTTCTTGAAGGACAGGTAGTGCTGCTGCGCCAGCACCGTGGTGGGCACCAGCACCGCCACCTGCTTGCGATCCAACGTGGCCTTGAAGGCGGCGCGCATCGCCACCTCCGTCTTGCCGTAGCCCACGTCACCGCAGACGAGCCGGTCCATCGGCTCGGACTTCTGCATGTCGCCGAGCACGTCCTCGATGGCCTTGGCCTGGTCCGGCGTCTCCTCGAATTCGAAGTCCGCCTCGAACTGGGCGAAGTACCGGTCCGGCGCGCTGAAGGCGTGGCCCGAGTGCGCCCGCCGCGCCGCCGCGATGGTGAGCAGGTCCGCCGCCATCTTCAGCAGCTGCTCCTTCACCCGCTTCTTCGTCTTCTCCCAGGACGTCGTCCCCAGCTTGTCCAGCGTCACCTGGGTGGGGTCCCCACCGGTGAACTTCTGGATGAGCCGCATGCGGCTCACCGGGAGGTAGATCTTGTCCTTCCCCGCGTACTCCAGGACGAGGAAGTCCCCGGGCACCCCGTTCACCTGCATCTTCGTCAGGCCCGCGTAACGGCCCAGTCCGAAGTCGGTGTGGACGATGATGTCCCCTTCCTTCAGGTCCTTGAAGCCCGAGGCGAACGCATCCAGGCTCTTCGAGCGCCTCGGCCGCCTGCGCGCCCGCGCTCCGAAGATTTCCTCGTCCGAGAGCACGGCGATGCCGCCCGCCCCATCCACGAAGCCGTGGCTCACCTCGCCCGTGAAGAGGTGGGCGAAGACAGAGGGCTCGAAGAGCCTGGCGGCGTCCTCTAGCGGCTCCGTGTGGACGCGCACCATCACGTTCCGGTCCAACAGCAGGCGCTTGAGCCGGTCCGCCTGGCTGAGTGTGCCGCAGGCCACCGCGCAGGCGATCCGCGTGTCCCGCCAGCGCTGGAGCCGTTCGATGAGCGGGGTGAGCGCCCCCTCCTCGCCGTGGTGGGCCAGGATGGCCTCGCGCACGTCCTGCGTCGTGCCGAAGGGGAAGAGCACCGGCGGCGCCTCGCCCTGGGTGAGCGACAGGCCCCCGCCCTCCATCACGCGGAAGGCCTGGAGCTGCTGCTCCGCCTGCGCGCGCGTCAGGAAGTGCTCCAGCGGCGGATAGGTGAGCTCCTGCTCCGCGTCGGCGGCCGCGGCCGAGCGCTCCGCCTCCGCCCACAGGTCCTCGGCCACGCGCTCGAGCCCCATGGGGTCATCCAGGTAGAAGAGCGGCTCGGGGTGCCACTGGCGCAGGTAGTCGAAGACGGTGCCCAGGCCTCCCTCGAAGAAGCCGGGCAGCAGGCCCTCCAGGCCGAAGCCGGGCAGGCCCTCGCGGATGGCATCCAGGCGTTCTCGCAGCTTCGTGGTGGGCAGGTTGATGCGGTCCGCCACGGCGCGCGCGGCGGCCTCGGCGCGCCCTCGCGTCTGCTCGGAGAAGATGACCTCGCGCGCCGGCAGGAGGATGATCTCCTTGAGCGTGTCCACCGTGCGCTGCGTCTCCGGATCGAAGGCGCGGATGGACTCGATGGTGTCGCCGAAGAACTCGATGCGGACGGGCTTCTCGTAGAGCGGGCTGAAGACGTCGATGAGGCCACCCCGCACGGAGAAGGTGCCCAGGTCCTCGACGAGCGGGCTGTTCTGGTAGCCCATGTTGGCGAGCTTCCGCGCCAGCTCGTCGCGATCCACGTCCTGCCCCGCGGTGATGCGCTCGGAGAGCTCCTTCATCACCTGCGTGGGCAGCACCCTGCGCAGCAGGCCGCGCATGGACAGCACGAGCGCGGGGAAGCGCGTGCCCTGGCTCAGGTGGAAGAGGGCGCCGAGCCGGTCCGCGACGGCATCCGCGTCCGGGGAGAGCTCGTCGTAGGGGAGCACCTCGTCGGCCGGCAGACGCAGGACGTGGGGCTCGAAGGGCGTGCCCTTGCCCCCGAGGAAGAAGGCGAGGTCATTGGCGAGGGCATCCGCGGCCTCCTCGTCCGTGGCGATGCAGACGAGTGGCGCCTTCAGGGTGCGCGTCAGCCGGGCGAGCGCGTGGCCCCGGGCGGCTCCCTGGAGACCTTGCGTGCGGACACGTTGCCCCGGGCGCAGCAACTCCAGCACACGGGCGAAGGGGTCCCCTGCCATGGGAGGCACACCGAGCGCCTCCCCACCGAGCTTCTGGGTAAAAGGAGTTTCCATCCGAGCGGGCGACCTGGGGCGCCCCCCCGGTAATTAGGAGCCGGACCCGTGTAGGTCAACGGAAGAGCGAGGAGGCCAGTTTGCGACAGGCACTCCGGCTCCCGGGCCTACAATCTCCTACTCAGCCCCGGACCCGGAAGTCCTCGTCGTCGTCGTCCTTGTCGTCATCGTCGTCGCCGCCATCCCCGCTTCCCCCGCCGTCCAGGAGCGCGGACGGAGAACGCCAGGTCTCGGTGCTGGCCGTGGCCGGGAACGGGGCTCCGGTGAGGCTCGCGAGAGCAAGCAGGGAGACGAGGGCGAGAGTGAGGAGACGCATGGGGGGAATACCTCCTGTTGGGGGGACGGCGTGGGCTGAAGGGATATTCACCCCCGGCCCGATGGGGAATCAGCCCTTCTTCATTCCGCGGATGTAGGCGACAAGGGCATCGATCTGCTGAGGGGTCAGCTTGTCCTTGTAGGCCTTCATCTTCTTGTTGCGCGGGGAGCCGTCGGCGATGGCCTCGCGGATGTCGGCGTCGGTCTGGGCCTGCTGCCAGGCCGGCTGGGACATGTCGACGATGGCCTCCTTCTTCCCCATCTGGGTCTGCGCCCGGCCATCCGGCCCGTGGCAGGACTTGCACTTGGCCGTCCAGACCTCGGCGACGGAGTCCTCCTCGGCGTGGGCGGCGGTGGCCAGGGAAAGGGAGAGCAGCAGGGCGAGACGGATCTTCATCGTGGGGGGCTCCTCGGGAGGACGACGATACGGCACGAGGCCGCGGGTTCAGTGTCGGCTGGGCGGAAGGCCAGCGGCCAGTGAAAGTTCACCGCCCTCGTGCGCTGGACTGGTGCGCCGCCACTGGCGGAAGGCCTGCCACATGAGCAGGGCCGCCAGCACCAGCAGCGTACCCGAGAGCGCCAGCGCGACGAACCGGTGCATCAGGTGCATCCGGAAGGCGAGCCGGACCGGCCACCAGTTCAGGGTCTGGTAGTCCGAGGAGAGGAGGACCTGATCGGGGGCCAGGGACTCGCGGGGCGCGATGAGCCTGCCAGGCCTGCCAGCGAGCGTGTTGCCGAGCGCATCGAGGCTCATCCCCGGACGGAGGCAGATGGCCGTGCAGCCGCACGTCCAGCTCGAGCAGGTGCGCGAGCCGGTGGCCACGATGGCGGCCCGGGCGTGGTTCTCCGTCGTCGCGGGCAGTGTGACGGAGAGCACCTGGGTGGCCACGGCCAGGCCCAGGGCCACGTTGCCCCAACGGACCCGTTCGAACATGAGCCCGAGCATGGGCGCGAAGAAGAGGACGATGGCCGCGAGGAAGCGAGGGCCCCACCCGAAGCCGCCGTCCCAGAACGAGTAGCTCGAGAGGAAGACGACGTTCCCCGCGAGCACGAGCAGCGCCAGCACGTTCAGTGGAGCCGAGGGGCCGCGGAACACGGTGGCCCTGGCGCGCACGAAGGCCCAGACGAGCACGGCCGCGAGCAGGGGCGAGTAGAGGAAGAAGCCGCGGTAGGGGCTCACCAGGAGCGCGGCGGCCTGCTCGGCCCACCGCTCGGGGACGAAGAACGCCAGCTGCTTGTCCTTGAAGAAGAGGCCGTAGCCCGTCTCCAGCGGATGGCCGAACCGGTGGAAGTTGTACCCGAGGAGCCCGGCGAACGTGCCGGCACAGAGCGCCGCCGAGAGCGCGAGGACCTTCGCCCGGGCCCACCCGTTGCGGGCCATCAGCACCACGGTCAGCACGGCCATGACGGCCAGCGAGGGCGCCGCGGCCCACCGGGTCGCGATGGCGACGCAGCCCCCGAGCGCCGCCCACGGGAGCCCCCACTCGTCCTTCTTCAGGTAGCGGCTCACGCCGTACAGCCAGAGGCTGAAGCCCAGTGCGACCAGGTTCTCCTCCTGCCCCATGCGGGCGTAGTGCCAGAAGAGGGTGCCGAGCCCCACCGCCACCGTGGCCCTGGCACTGGCGAGGTGGCTCATCCCGAGGTGGCGCAGCGCGCCGAAGCAGAAGGCGAGGGCGAGCACGGACAGCAGGGGCTGGGTGACGAGGGTGATGAGGAACCTCGCCGCGTTGTCGCGCGTGGCCTCCGAGACGGGCAGCAGCTTCGCCACCGCGAGGCTGGGGACCATCACCACGGACTGGAGCGGCCCGTAGAAGCTGAAGCGCCTGCCGTCGGGCGTCTGTGCGGTCAGGGAGGGGGAGTCGATCGCTCCGCCCCGGCCCTCGAGCCAGGAGCGTGCCGTGGCGAGCCGCAGCTCGGCGTCACTGCTCTCGAAGCCTCCGGAGGACGTGGCGAGGAACGTGAGCCAGAAGCCCGCGAGCAACAGCAGCAGGGGCGGAATCCGGAGCCGGGAGGAGCGTGAGGGTTCTGCCTGCATCATGGGCGCTATCCCCTTTCAGCCGGATATTCCCTCTCCCCTCGGGAGAGGGTCAGGGTGAGGGTATTTGTCCCTGTTCTTCAACCCACGGACTCCAGTGTGGACAGATGGTTCAACCCGGGATTCGAGGCACCCTCACCCCGTCCCTCTCCCGGAGGGCGAGGGGAAATTGGGGAGCTAGAAATCCAGGGTCCGGCCCGGCGGTACGAGCCATACCTTCTCGAGGAATCCTACCGCGCCCCGATCCGGGCCATGGTGCTTCACCGTCGCGGTCTGCACGCCCACCAACAGCGCGAGCGTCGCCAGTCCCGCGAGCAGCGGCAGCATCGCCGCCCGGCCCGTTCCGCTCAGTCCCAGCCGCACGAAGACCCAGACCGCCAGGCCGAGCAGCAGGCACAGCAGCAGCACCCCTGCCTCCGGGTTGGAGACGCCGAGGACATTGAGCGCATTGGGAGGCTGATAGCCCGCCTTCAGGAGGGGCACGGCCAGTCCGAGGACCACGTTGGACACGTCATCGGGCACGTAGTTGACGAAGGTGGCCAGGCCCGTGAACACGATGGAAGCAGTGCACAGCGCCGCGGCCACGCCCGCGAGCACCGGACGGCCCGATGTCCTCAACCGCTCCAGCACCAGGGCCGCGGGCAGCAGCAGGAAGGGCACCAGCCCCGTCAGGTGGCGAGGCCCCGTCGTCCAGCCCCACGAGTCATACGAGAAGGAGGACGTGAAGTACGTGTACCCGGCGAGCAACGCCACCACGAGCCACAAGTGCGCCCGCATCTCCCCATTGCCGCGGGCCTCGCGCCGCAGCACCCACACGCCCGGCAACGCGAGCAGCAGGAAGGGCGACAGGGTGAACAGCCCGCGTAGCGGCGAGAAGAAGGACAGGAAGAAGGCACGCGGGTCCGGGTAGCGGATGCCCAGGAAGCCTCCCAGGTGCCACGGCTGGTAGGCCGCGTCGTTGAGGTACTTGTACCCGCTCTCCAGCGGGTGTCCGAAGGCCGCCTGGTGGTACAGCATCAGCCCCACCACGAAGGGCAGTGCCCCCAACGTCGCCAGCCCGGCGCCCCGGCCCAGGCGCACCCACCGCTCACGCATGGGCTCGTCACGCCACAGCACCGTCAGCACCGCGTACAGCATCAGCCCCAGCACGCCCAGCGCGCCCGTGTACTCGGCGGCCACCGTGGCACCCGCGCAGGCTCCGGCGGCCAGGTAACCCCGCTCACGCCACTCGCCGCGCGCCAGCCGCCACAGCGCGTAGAAGCCGCCGAACAGCAACACCGCCGTCGTCTGGTGGCTCATGAAGAGCAGCGAGTAGCTGAACGCCAGCGAGCCCAGCCCGTACGTCACCGTCACCGCGTCCGCCACCGCCTCGGAGACGTAGGTTCGCAGGAAGCGGCGTACCAGCCACAGCATCCCCAGCGTGGGCAGCACCGTGAGGAAGAGCCGGCTGAAGAAGACGAGCGGTACCTCGCGCACCGCGTACAGGAAGCCGCCGCTCCACGCCCGCAGCGCCGCGTACACGGGCACCGCGGCGAAGGACAACAACGGCGCCTTGGACGGGTAGTACCGCCCGTCCTTCACCGACAGGTCGCCGACATAACCGAAGTCCTTCAACGCCCGGTTGATGTCCAGCGTCCCGTACTCCACCAGCGCCCGCGTCTGCCACAGGCGGCACAGTTCGTTGGGCGAGCGCAGGCCGGGGTGGTACGGGAACAGCAGCACGTACAGCGCCACCAGCACCGCGTACACCGCGCGCGAGCCGGGCAGGGCACTCACAGCGCGTCGCTACCCCGTTCCCCCGTGCGGATGCGCACGGCCTCGTCCACCGGCAGGACGAAGATCTTCCCATCTCCAATCTTCCCCTCGGAGCCCGAGCGGGCCGCGCGCACGATGGCGTCCACCACGCGCGTCACCATCTCGTCGTCCACCACCACCTCCACCTTCACCTTGGGCAGGAAGTCCACCACGTACTCGGCGCCCTTGTAGAGCTCCGTGTGACCCTTCTGCCGGCCGAAGCCCTTCACCTCCACCGCGGTCAGCCCGTGCACGCCCACCTCGTGGAGGGCGTCCTTCACGTCGTCCAGCTTGAACGGCTTGATGATGGCTTCGATCTTCTTCACCCGGCACCTCCAGTGGCGCGCGCCACCGCGAAGAGGCTCATTCCCACCGGCAGCTTCACCTGACTCTCGGCCTTCGCCAAGAGCGGAGCGATCCGGTCGTACACCTTGAGCTGCAGCTTCGGCACCGAGCGGCGGCGCATCACCCGGCTGCTCATGAACCAGCCCGGAATGCCCACCAGGTTCATCCACTCCAACGTCTCCACCTCGAAGCCGTTGCCCTCCAGCACCTGGCGCAGGGCCTCGGGCGTGTAGCGACGGTAGTGCCCCACCGCCTCGTCGATGGAGCCGAAGAGCTGCGGCAGCGCCGGCACCAGCACCACCACCTTGCCGTTCACGGGGAGGATCTGCCGGAAGCGGCGCACGGCCGAGGCATCATCCGGAATGTGCTCCAGCACGTTGGAGAGCACGATGGTGTCCAGCTGCTCGGCCTTGAGGGACTCCCAGTCGGCGAGCGCCACGTCCGACAGGTACGGGCGCACGTGCGGCCGGCCCCGGAACTTGTTCTTCAGCCGGTCCACGTAGAAGCGGTCCACCTCGAGCGCGATGAGCAGCTCCAGCCCCGGCTCCAGCTTCTCGGTGATGGTGCCGATGCCCGCGCCGATCTCCAGCACGCGCCGGCCCAGGTGCTCGCGGAAGCGCTGGCCCAGCCACGCGTTGTAGTTGTTGGCGCCGTCCATGCGCTCCAGCGTGGTGTAGCCCTCGTGCTGGTTGTCCGCGTCGTTCTGCACCGTGGCGTAGCGCATGAGCGTGCGCAGCCGCGCGAGCTGCGCGCCCAGCGGCCGGCGCGGCGCGGCGTCCAGCGTCACCGGCACTTCCGCCAGCCGGTAGAGCTGCGCCGACAGCTTCACGACGATCTCCGCGTCCACCGACTCGTCGTCGCTGGTGAGCGACACGGACTTGAGCGCCTCGGTGCGGAAGGCGCGCTGGCCGCAGAGCGGATCCTCCAGCGACACGTCCGTGACGAAACGGGTGATGTGCCCCAGGGCCTTGTCCGCCAGTTGCTCCGCGTCCAGCTTCGGCACCCGCCGGCTGCCGAAGACGGCGTCCGCGGCGTCCTCGCGGATGGGCCGGCACAGGGCCTCGCAGGCCTCCAGCGAGTAGGCCGCGTCCGCGTCCTGCAGGACGGTGATGTCGCCCGTCACCCGGCCGAGCGCCGCCCGGATGGCCGCTCCCTTCCCGGACAGCCCGGAGAGCACGTGCACGTGGGGCCTGGAGGGCGCGTCCACCGGCCCGTCCCCGGCGAGGATGACCTCGGTGCCGCGCGCGGCGAGGTTGTGGGCGAAGCGGGAGGCGTCCGCGGCGGACGCGGGGGTGAAGGGAATGACGAACGAGAGGGACTGGCTCACGCCCGGGTGACTACCACACGCCGGGCATGGGTGCTCGTGCTCGTGTGCACCGCGTGGCAGGAGGGCTTGCGAGCGAGTCCGGGAAGATTGACCCCCCAGGCTCCCCGGGGCAGTCTGACCCGCTGTGGAAGAGACTTCGAACGAAGCCCCCGAGGCCCCCGAGCCGTCGCTGGACGTGATGCAATACGTCCACGCGGTCTGGCGCCGCAAGTGGCTCATCCTCGGCGTCATGGCCGCGGTGATGCTGATGGGCCTGTTCCACACCCTGCGCCAGCCCAGAATCTATACGGCCAGCACCTCGCTCATCATCGACGTCGCCGCGCCCCGGGTGCTCGACACCGAGGTGAAGGAGGTCATGGGCGACGAGCGCGGCAACTACTGGGCGAACAAGGAGTACTACCAGACCCAGAGCGAGGTCATCACCTCGCGCGCGGTGTCGTCGCGGGTGGTGGACCGGCTGGGCCTGCGCAACGACGCGGCCTTCCTCGGGGTGGCGGGCATCCAGGACGAGGAGGCGCGCAAGAAGGCCATGGCCGCGGCGGACCCGGTGGCCATGGTGCGCTCGCGCATCACCGTCATTCCCTCGGCCAACTCGCGCGTGGTGCGCATCGCCGTGGAGGACGTGGACCCCAAGCGCGCGGCGCTGCTGGCCAACGAGGTCGCGGACGCCTACATCGCGGAGAACCTGGCCCTCCGGCTGAAGACGACCGAGGGCGCCAGCGTCTGGCTCGAGGAGCGCATGGGCGAGCTGGGCTCTCGCGCCAGCACCAGCGAGCTGGACCTCTACAAGTTCAAGCGCGGCGCGGACGTGCTGTCGATGTCCGTGCCGGGCAAGGATGGGGAGCAGCAGCCGAGCACGGCGAAGCTGGCCTACGACAGCTTCATGACGGAGCTCATCGCCGTGCGCACGAGAATGGCGGCGGTGCAGGCGCGGGTGGACGCCATGCGCCAGCTGCGCAAGAGCGCGAGCCCCGACGCGGAGCACTGGGCCGAGGGCCTCTCCGCGGCCAACGAGGGGGCGCTGAGAGACCTGCGCGACAAGGTGCTGGAGCAGCGCACCCAGTGCGTGGAGCTGTCCGAGCGCTACCTGCCGGAGCACCCGAAGATGCAGGAGTGCCAGGGGAAGCTGGCCGTGTTGCAGCAGGAGCTGCGGCGCAGCCTGGAGAACCTGGTGAAGGGCGCGGAGACGGACCTGGCGGCGGTCAAGGCCAACGAGCGCACGCTGCTGGAGCGCGTGGAGCAGGCCAAGGCCGAGGCCTTCGCGCTGACGGAAAAGGAGATCGCCTACCAGAAGCTGCGGCGCGAGGCGGAGAACGACCAGCGGCTGTACGAGATGGTCCTCAAGCGCTTCAAGGAGCTGGAGCTGTCGGGCCAGTTGCGCACCAGCAACGTGCGCGTGCTGGACGCGGCGCTGCCCAACCCGGTGCCGGTGCGGCCCAACACCCGCAGCGCCGTCATGCTCTTCTTCCTGCTGGGGCTGATGGGCGGCGTGGCGGTGGCGCTGGGCCTGGAGCTGCTCGACGCGAGCGTGGCCAGCCGCGCGGACGTGGAGGAGCGGCTGGGGCTGGCCTTCATCGGCGCCATGCCGCCGCTCAAGCCCGATGATGGGGGACCGGCGGACCTGTACATCCACCGCCACCCGCGCTCGCAGGCGGCGGAGATGTGCCGGGCCATCCGCACCAACCTGCTCTTCATGTCGCCGGACAAGCCCTTCCGCACGGTGGTGGTGAGCTCGGCCGGGCCCTCCGAGGGCAAGTCCACCGTCGTCATCAACCTGGGCATGGTGATGGCGCAGACGGGCTCGCGCGTGCTGTTGATGGACACGGACATGCGCCGGCCGCGCCTGCACCGGGCCTTCGGCGTGCCCGACGACATGGGCGTCAGCTCGCTGGTGGTGGGCGAGGGCTCGCTGGAGGGCGCCATCAAGTCCACGGACGTGCCCAACCTCTTCGTGCTGCCCTGCGGGCCGCTGCCGCCCAACCCCGCCGAGCTGCTCCACACGCGCGCCTTCTCCGAGCTGCTCGGCAAGTTGCGCGAGCGCTTCGACTGCGTCCTGCTGGACAGCCCGCCGCTGGGGCCCGTGTCGGACGCGCTCGTTCTCTCCAAGCAGACGGACGGCATCCTGCTGGTGCTCAAGGCGGGCACCACCCAGCGCGAGCAGGCGAAGCGGGCCATCCGCTCGCTGCGCGACGTGAAGGCCCGTGTCATCGGCGCGCTGCTCAACCACGTGGACCTCAAGGGCGGCAGGTACGGGGCCGAGAGTTATGGCTATGGCTACCGGGGCTACGGCAACGAGCGGGACGAGCAGCGTTCCGTCTCCTGAGGACGCCCGGTGATGAAGGTCCTCCAGCTGGGCAAGTACTACGCGCCCTACCGGGGCGGCATGGAGACGCACCTGTCGGGGCTGTGCGAGGAGCTCAAGGGCCGCGTGCAGCTGGAGGTGCTCGTCTCCAACACGGAGCCGCGCACCGTGCGCGAGGTGGTGCACGGCGTGCCCGTCACCCGCTGCGCCGAGCTGGTGAAGGTGGCCTCCACCTCGCTCAACCCCACGCTGCCGCTGGAGCTGTCGCGGCGCCGGTACGAGCTGCTGCACATGCACTTCCCGCACCCCATGGCGGTGATGGGGTACCTGGGCAGTGTGCGGCCCCGGCGGCATGGGCTCGTCATCACCTACCACAGCGACGTGGTGCGCCAGAAAAGGCTGCTCAAGGTGTACGGGCCCTTCATGCAGCGGGCGCTGGCGCGCGCGGACGCCATCCTGGTGGGCTCGCCCAACTACGTGGAGACGTCCGAGGCGCTGCGGCCGCACCGGGACCGGTGCCACGTGGTGCCCTTCGGTATCGGCGTGTCGCGCTTCGTCCGCACGCCCGCGCGCGAGGCGGCGGCCGCGGCCGTGCGCGCCCGGTACGGTGGGGCTCCGCTGCTGATGGGGGTGGGGCGGCTCGTCTATTACAAGGGGTTCGACCACGCCATCCGCGCGCTGCGCGAGGTGGAGGGCGCGCACCTGTTGCTGGTGGGCGAGGGGCCGTTGCGCGCGGAGCTGGAGGCGCTGGCCCGTGCGTGCGGGGTGGCCGGGCGCGTGCACTTCCTCGGGAACCTGGGAGACGAGGAGCTGCTCGCGCTCTACTTCGCGTGTGATGCCTTCGTGTTGTCCTCCGTCACTCGCGCCGAGGCCTTCGCGCTGGTGCAGTTGGAGGCCCTGGCGTGTGGGCTGCCCGTCATCAACACCGCGCTGGACTCGGGGGTGCCCTTCGTCAGCCGTCACGAGGAGAGTGGCCTCACCGTGCCGCCGGGGGACGAGGCGGCGCTGGCCGCGGCCATGCGGCGGATGCTGGCGAACCCGGAGCAGCGGCGGGCCTGGGGCGAGGCGGGCCGCGCGCGCGTGCTGGCCGAGTTCACCCAGGCCCGCATGGGCGAGCGCGTGCTCGCCATCTACCGGGAGGTCCTGGACGCGCGGAGGGCGAGGGGATGATCGGCCTCGTCCTGACGCTCCTGTCCATCGCCGGGGCGTGGCTGGCCACGCGGCGGAGCCTCGGCCACGGGCTGGGCGCGGTGCTGCTGGTGGGCTACTTCTACGGCATCCTCCGGGCCCGCTTCCCGGATGGGTTCTCGCACTTCATGTTCGACGGTGCCGTGGTGGGCCTCTACGTGGCCATCCTCCTGCGCCGGAAGCGGAAGATGCGCTACGGCCATGATGGCCAGGTGCTGCGGCTCTGGGTGCGCGTGCTGATGGTGTGGCCGCTGTTCACCATGGTGTTGTCGCCGCTCTTCGACTCACAGCACTTCTTCATCCAGTTGGTGGGCCTGCGCGTGGCCATCCTGCTGCTGCCGTTGATCGCCATCGGCGCGCAGCTGACCGGGGAGGAGGTGGATTCCCTGGGCGATTGGGTGCTGGGGCTCAACCTCGTGGCCTTCCTCTTCGCGCTGCTGGAGTTGCGCCTGGGGGTGGAGGCGTTCTTCCCGCGCAACGCCGTCACCTATTTGATCTACATGTCCAATGACGTGGGCGCGGAGCGCGCGCTGCGCATCCCCGCCATCTTCAACACCGGGCACGCGTACGGGGGCACCATGCTGCTGTCGCTGCCGCTGCTGGTGCGCCGCTGGCAGCGCCGGCCCTCCAGCCGCGTCCTCACGGCGGTGGCGCTGGTGGCCAGCCTGCTGGGCATCTTCCTGTGCGCGGCGCGCAGCCCCGTGGTGCAACTCGTGGGCATCCTCGGGTTGGTGGTGCTCGTCGTGGGCCTGTCGTGGCGGATGCTGGCGAGCATCGGGGCGCTGGCGGTGGTGGTGGGCTTCGTCGTCCTGAGCAACCCCCGTTTCCAGCGCTTCCTCTCGCTGGAGGACACCGACTACGTCACCGAGCGCGTGTCCTGGAGCGTGAACACCAGCATGCTCGATGTCCTCACCCAGTACCCGCTGGGCAACGGGTTGGGCAGCGCGGGCGGGACGAGCATCCCCTTCTTCCTGATGGACCTCGCCAGACCCCAGCACGGCCTGGAGAACGAGTTCGGCCGCATCGCGATGGAGCAGGGCCTCATCGGGCTGGTGCTGTGGGGGCTCTTCCTCGGCTGGCTCTTCACGCGGTTGCCGCCGCGCCGCAAGGGCGGCTCATGGGTGGCCGAGCGGATGATGTGGGCCACGGTGCTGGTGATGTGGGGGACGGCCATCATCGGCACGGGCCTGCTTTCCTCCATCCCGGGCACCGCCCTGCTGCTGCTGTGGATGGGCATCGTCGTGGGCACCCGGCGCCCCGCGCCCGTGGCTCGTGCCGCCGTGGCCGTGAAGCCTTCGCCTCCTGCCCCGTCCAGCCAGATGGAGACGCAACACGCATGAGCTCGTCACGTCCCGAGCTGCTCACGCAGCAGATGCTCCGGGGGCTCGCCGCCTTCGCCGTGGTGCTCTACCACGCCAGTTTGACGAGCAGCGGCGTGCCGGGTGTGGGCTACCTGTTTCCCGAGTTCGTGAAGCAGGGCTACGCGGGCGTCGACGTCTTCTTCTGCCTCAGCGGCTTCATCATCTTCCACGCGCATCGGGAGGACCTGGGCCGGCGCCAGGCGTTGCCCCTCTTCCTCATGAAGCGCTTCGTGCGCATCTACCCCATCTACTGGGTGGTCACGATGCTGGTGCTCGCCACTGGCCTGTGGGTGCCGCGCGTGGTGGGCGGGGGACTGCCGGCTCCCGGCTACGTGCTCCAGTCGCTCCTGCTGATTCCCCAGGGACGGGAGCCTCTCGTGACCGTCGCCTGGACGCTCATCCACGAGCTCCGCTTCTACGTGCTCTTCTGTGTGGCGCTCCTGCTGCCGCCCCGGCTCTCCGCCCGGGCGGCGGTGGGCTTCTTCCTGCTCTCCCTGGGCACGCTCTGCCTCGACTCCCTGCGCCCCACGTTCTTCCAGCAGGTTCCCGGCGCCCGGCTCTTCCTCTTCCTCTTCCACCCCTCGAACCTGCACTTCACCCTCGGCGTGCTCGCGAGCTTCATCCTGTCGCGCGTGCGCACGTCCGCCCCGCTCGATGGGGCCGTGCTCGGGGGCGGGGTGCTGTCCATGACGGCCGCGGTCCTGCTCCATGACCGGCTGGCGCCGCCGGGCCTGAAGTACCACGCGGCCCTTTTCTACGCGGTTCCGTCCTTCCTGCTGGTGCTCGGCCTGGCGCTGGTGGAGCGGCGCTGGCGGCCCCGGATTCCGCGTCCGCTCGTCCAGTTGGGCAACGCCTCCTACTCGCTCTACCTGATTCACTGGCCCCTGCTGGTGTTGCTGGTGCCCGCCGTGTTCCAGGTCCTGGACACGACAGGAGCGCGGATGCTGGCGCTCTGGGGCCTCGTGGCGGTGGCGGTGGGGGCGGGTGTCGTGCTCTATGTCGCGGTGGAGCGTCCCCTGCTCGCCTTCATGCGCGGGCACTTGCTGCGATGGGTGCCTGGCAAGGCTCGGGTCCAGCCCGGCATCCAGCCGGGGCCGGTGCACCGGGGCGCGCGGCGGGCGGGGAGTCACTTCGGGATGTCTGGCATTGGAGGCGAGGTAGACGGTGGGGACGTGGCTGCTGGTGACTGGAGACGTGGGGCGGCGCGGGGCGATGGACCGCGCGCATCTGGCGCTGGCCGAGTACCTCTCCCTCCGGGGTGACGAGGTGCACGTGGTGGCCCACTCCGCCTCCGAGGAGCTCCTGGCGCTGGCGGGCACGCACTGGCATGCCGCCCCCAAGCCCGCGGGCTCGGTGGCCCTGGGTTCTCCCGTGCTGGACGCCGTCGGCCGCTATTGGGCCCGCCGCCTGAGCGCGCGAAGGGCCCGTGTGGTGGTGAATGGCGGCAACTGTCTCTGGGGCGACGTCAACTGGGTGCACTACGTCCACGCGGCGTACACGCCCGATTTCGAGGCCCGGGGCTGGCGCCCGTTCGCCCGGAGGCTCGTCCACGAGGGCTACCTGCGCGCCGAGCGCGCCGCCTTCTCCCGCGCGCGCCTCCTCATCGCCAACTCCCACCGGACGGCGGAGGACTTGCGGCGCCTGGGTGTACCGGCCGGACGCATCCGCGTCGTCTACTGTGGCATCGAGGGCGAGCGCTTCCGTCCTCCCTCCGCTTCCGAGCGCGAGGCGGTGCGCGCCGGGCAGGGCTGGCGTCCGGAGCAGCCGGTGGTGGCCTTCGTGGGGGCGCTGGGGGACAGGCGCAAGGGCTTCGACACCGTCTACAAGGCCTGGGCGGAGCTGCACCGGAGGGGCACCTGGGACGGCGTGTTGGTGGTGATGGGGAGCGGGGCGGAGCTGCCGGCCTGGCGCGAGCGGGCGCGCGCCGAGGGACTCTCCTCCATCCAGTTCCTCGGCTTCCGCACCGACGTGGCCCGTCTGCTGGCCGGGTGTGACGCACTGGTGGCGCCCACGCGTTACGAGTCCTATGGGCTGGGCGTCGTCGAGGCCCTGTGCACGGGCCTGCCCTCCTTCGTCAGCCGCGGTGCGGGCGTGGCCGAGCGCTACCCGCCCTCGTTGCGCCCGCTGCTGCTGGAGGACCCGGAAGATGCTCGCGCGCTGGCCGAGGCGCTCGCGGGCTGGGCTTCCCGGCGCGAGTCCGTCCGTGCCGAGCTGCCCGCCGTCTCCGAGCTGCTGCGCCGTGAGGATTGGCGGTACATGGCCGAGCGGTTCGTCTCCTGTGTCGAGAGGGTCCCCCTGGGAGGAGTCCCGTGAGCGCGTCCGTCTCCGCCGGCCCCCGCCGCCGGTTGGTGTTCATCTGCGAGAGCGGCACCGATGTGCGGCTGGTGACGGGGCTGAAGCAGCGCTTCGAGCTGACGCTGTTGCTGCGTCCCGCCTTCGGGCCGCGCACCATCAACTGGAAGGACGAGGGCCCCGAGCCGGTCCGCATCATCGAAGGCCCGGCCGGGCGTGTGGCCTTCGCCGCGTTCGTGGGGACATGGCTCGTGCGTCACCGCGCGGAGCTGGATGCGGTGCTGGCGCAGAACGCGGGCGTGGCCTCCCTGGCCGCCAATGCCTGCCGGGGCCTCACCCGGGTGCCCACCTTCATGCTCATCTGCAGTCCCAACATCGCCTACTTCCACTGCCGCTATGAGCGGGGGGAGCTGGGGCTTCCAGCCTACCTCGCCGGGCGCACGTTGTTGGAGGCGGCGCGCGCCGGCAACGCGCTGCTGGGCCACCGCTACCTCGTCCTCAGTGACTACCTGGGAGGCCAGGTGTCCTACGGGCGGAGGGAGAAGGTGCGCGTGGTGCCGCTGTACGGCGTGGACACCTCGCGCTTCCGGCCGGTGCCTCCCGAGGAGAAGCGGCGGCTGCGCGTGAAGCTCGGCCTGCCCGAGGAGGGCTTCCTCATCTTCTTCTCCAGCCGCGTGGCTCCGGAGAAGGACACCGAGTCCCTCCTGGATGCCTGCGCCCTGTTGAAGGTCTCGGGACGTTCCTTCTGGATGCTCAACCTGAGCGGTGGACACCAGCGGTTGAAGCAGCTCGCGCTCGAGCGGGGCCTGGGGGACCGCACCCTCACCCGTGACGCGGTGGACCCCGTGCACGAGCTGCCCGCGTACTACCAGGCCTCGGACGTGTGCGCGCAGGTGTCGTTGGAGGAGGGGCTCGGCTTCTCTCCGCTCGAGGCGCTGGCGTGTGAGGTGCCCGTGGTGGCCACCTCCGTGGGCGGGCTGCGGGAGACGATCCGCGATGGGGAGACGGGTCTCAGCGTTCCGGTGCGTGCCCCTCGCGCGCTCGCCGATGCCCTCGCCCGTGTCATGGACGAGTCCGAGCATTTCCTCGCCCTGGCCCGTCAGGGACGGAGGATGGTGCGGGAGCGTTTCGAGGCCTCGCGCTGCTTCGACGGCTTCGCCGCGCTGGTCGAGGAAGAGCTCTCCTCCCGGCGGTGAGTCCCTGCCCATACGCGGCGTACGGGAAATCCCTATCCCCCCTTCTTTGACAGGCATCTGTCCGCTTTCCTATACGGAGAGCGTCTTCATTCCCGAAAGGACTCGTCATGCGATTGCTGAATCTTGGCGCGAGTGTGCTCGCGCTCGTTGTGGTGGCTTGTGGTGGGGGAACCTTCACTGCGGAGCCGCAGGAGGCGGGCACGCTGCAACTGCCGCTGACCTCGACGTCCCCGAGCGGCACGGTGTACCGGCTGGTGGGCGCGGCGTTCAACATCACCGGGCCGCAGGCGGTCTCCGTCACGGACACGGCGGCGGACACGGTGCAGGTGCCGCTCCAGGCCGGCTCCTACACCATCCAGCTCGCCAGCGGCTGGACGATGGAGCGCGCGGATGCGCCCGGAACGGCCGTGCCGGCCACGCTGCTGTCTCCCAACCCCCTGACCTTCACCGTGAAGAAGGACGTACCCACCCAGGTGCGCTTCATGTTCAAGCTCCCCGGGGATGGCACCGCGGACGTGGGCATCCACGTGGACAGCGGCGGGTGGGTCGCCGGGACCATCCATGTCGAGGTGAGCGATAGCTCGGGGCCCGACGTGGACCCCTACGGCGAACTGGTGGGCAAGGACGTGCCCTTCCTCATCAGCTTCGAGTCGTTCACGACCGGCCGGGATGGTTTTGGGGTGACGACCGTGCACACCAGCCCCGTCACCGTCCAGTTCGGAGGGGTTCCTTCCGAGCAGCTGGAGCGCGTCGCCGCGTCCCTGGAGGGCTCGATGTTCTCCTTCACCTTGCTGCGGTCTGGGAGTGGCATGGTGGATTTCGGCGGTGGGCGCATCGAGAACCTTGGGGCCGACATCCGGCTCGAGCTGTACCCGGGCTCGCTCCCCTTCACGGGGCTGCTGGACGCCGAGGGCTATCCTCTCTTCCGGCCCTTCGAGACCGAGAGCCCCATGAATCTCTGGGATGCCTCCATCGGCTTCGCGGGCACGTCGGACGTGAACGCCGCTCCCTGAAACTCCTCGCGATTCGCGGTGTCCTCCGGCCGGAGTCAACGGCTGGAGGACAGCTGTCCGGTGAGTCCATACCCATACGCGGCGTATGGGAAATCCCTCTCATTTGACAGGAATCTGTCAAAATCTCTATACGGTGCGCGCTTCATTCCCGAAAGGACTTGACGTGCGACTGCTGAATCTCGGCGCGTGTGTGCTCGCGCTCGTTGTGGTGGCTTGTGGGGGGGAAACCGTCACGGTGGATCCGCAGGAGGCGGGCACGTTGCAGATGCCGCTGAGCTCGACGGCCGCGGACGGCAAGGTGTACCGGCTGGTGGGCGCGACGTTCAACATCACCGGGACGCAGACGGTCACCGTCACGGACACGGCGGCGGACACGGTGCAGGTGACGCTCCAGACCGGTGGCTACAGCATCGAGCTCGCCAGCGGCTGGACGATGGAGCGCGCGGATGCGCCCGGAACGCCCGTGCCGGCCACGCTGCTGTCTCCCAACCCCCTGCCGTTCTTCGTGAAGAAGGGCGAGACGACCCAGGTGCGCTTCCTGTTCAAGCTCCCTGGCGATGGCACCGCGGACGTGGGCATCCACGTGGACAGCGGTGGGTGGTTCGCCGGAACCCTCCAGTTCGACTCGCTCGATGGCGACTATGGCCCGATGAACCCCTACTACGAGCTGGTGGGCACGAGCGTGCCCTTCGTCATCAGCTTCGAGTCCTTCACGGTCACCCGGGATAGCTGGGACAGGATGTCCCATATGGAGACCGGCCCCGTCACCATCCAGTTCGGGGGGGCTCCTTCCGAGCAGCTGCAGCGCGTCGCCGCGAACCTGAAGGGCAAGCCGTTCTTCTTCAGCCTGCGTGCGGAACCGACCGGCAGGCTCTTCTTCTACGGCTCGTCCCTCTACAGCCCCGAGGGTGACCTCCATCTCGAGATCCTCTCGAGCTTCGAGAGCTTCCCGGGAGTGGTGGACGGCGATGGCTACCCCGTCTTCGAGCCCTTCGCGTTCGAGGCTGGCGCGCGCATCCGGGGCTCCTCCAGCGGCGTGTGGGCCCTGGCGGACGTGGATGTCTCGCCCTGAGTGTTCCTGACGGCGCCCGTCTTCGCGCCGCCGTGTCGCACCCCGCGGCGTCTTCTGGCCGGAGTCAACGGCTGGAGGACGCCGCGAGCCGTTGGTAGGTGTCGAGGATGGTGCGCGCGTGGTTCGTCCAGGAGTAGCCGCGCCCACGGGCGATGCGCTGGCTCCGGGCCGCGCCGGGCTCCGGTGACTCCACCAGCCCGTGCACCGCCTCCGTCCAGGCGCCCACGTCTCCCACGGGCGCGTAGCGGATGGCGTCTCCGCCCACCTCGCGCAGCACGGGCAGATCGCTCGCCACCACGGGCGTCCCGCAGGCCATGGCCTCGATGACGGGGAGTCCGAAGCCCTCGGCCTCGCTCGTCACCAGCACCGCCCGCGCCTTCCGGTACAGCCCCGCGAGGGTCGCTCTGTCCAGCTTCGGAGGTTGGAGCAACGCGTCCCCGATGCCGAGCCGCGCCACCTGGGCCCGTCGCGCGTCGCTGAGCTCCGCCCCCTGCTGCACCAGGCGCAGCTCCGGGTGCCGGCGGCGCAGTGCGGCGAAAACATCGAAGAGCACGTCCAGGCGCTTGCGCGGAATCCCACTGCCCACGTGCAACACGTAGGGGCGGCCGCCGAGTGGACGCAGCACCTCGTCGCTGGTGTCTCCGGGGAGCGGCTCGGGCCCGTATTCGGACGAGACGCCCAGCGGGGCGTGCACCAGCCGCTCCGGAGGCACCACGCAGTGGCGGAGCAATTCGTCGCGCACCGCGAGGGTGCTGTGGAACACCACCGCCGCCCGTTGCAGCCCCTTCAGCGCGGCCCACGCCATGGCCCGGAACCACGCCGGCCGTGGCTCCCTCCATGGCTCCAGGATGCTGCGGAAGGCATCCAGGTCATGGCAGTACACGCCCGCGCGCCCGGGCGGCAGCGTGTGCACGAGCTGCGCGTACGTGTGATCCACCACGTGCCAGGCGTCCTGGCCACGCGTGCGCAACGCCACCCGGGCCGGGTAGGTGAGGAAGCGCGTCAGCACCCGGTCCACGTTGAGTGCGTCCCGGCGCTCGCGCAGCACGGGCAGCCGCCGCGCCACGGGCACCAGCTTGGGCCGCACCGACGTCACCCACACCCTGTCCGCCAACGGGCCGTGGAACTGCTCGTGCAGCGCCTCGCCCGCGAGGTCCATGCTCGGCCAGCCCTCGTCGAGCGGGTCCATCAGCAACGCCAGACGCAAGGGACTGCTGGTGTCGCTCATGTGTCCTCCACCCCGCGAGCGCGGACGCGGTTCCACAGCACGTCCAGCGTATGCGCGAGCGAGAAGTTCTCCACGTAGAAATCGGCCGCGCGCCGGCCCAGGGCGGGCCAGGAGCCGGGAGTTGACAGCAGGGCTTCGGCCGTCTCGAGGACGGAGGCGGCCGTGGGCTCGGGCGCCAGGGCGAGCGCGCCGGAGTCCCGCCAGGGCGCTTCGGTGGCTGGGCCCGCGTTGGACACCAGCGGCACGCCCAGCCCCAACCCGGCCATGGCGCTGCCCCGGCGCGTGCTGAGCCCATCGGGGAAGGGCTGCACGAGCACGTCGCAGGCCTTCAACGTGGCGGCGAGCTCGTCCCCGGGCAGGCCTCCCAGTGCCTGCACGCGTCCGGCGAGCGCCGGGTGGCGGCCGGTGAGTTGCGTGGCGAAGTGCGTGCTGCCCCGGCCCGCCAGTACCACCCGGCGGCGTGCGTCCTGGTGGAGCAGCGCGGGCAGGACCTCCTCCATCAGGCCCGTGATGAGCGCTCCATACGTCCCCAGGTGGCCGATGAGCACCGTGTCCGGGCGGGGGCGTAACGCGGCGCGGCGGGACTCCACCGCGCTCAGGGAGGGTTGTGTGGGCAGGTTGCTCGGCACGGGCAGCCATTCAATGGGCACGCGGCGAGGGGGGGCGTGGAGGAGCCTGTTCCACCACGGCGTGGAGACGAAGACGCGGTCCGCCCGTGCCAGGACGATCGCCGCCATGGCCCGGGTGACGGCACCCAGCACGTTGTGGCGCCACGGCAGCTTCCAGCCCCAGGGGAAGCAGACCTCATGGAAGAACATCCACACCTCGTCCTCCCGGCGCCGCGCGAGCCACAACGCGAAGGGGACGTTCATCGCCTTGTAGCCGAAGGCGTGGGGCACGTACTGCACCACCAGCCGTTTCGGACCAGGCAGCCCCTCCAGCTCCTGCTCCAGCCGCTTCAGGCCGCGCACCCCGTAGCCCTCGGGCAGCCGGTGCACGGTGACGCCCTCGGGGGCCAGCGTCTCCCGTGGGTCGCCCGGGGCCCAGACATGGACGGCACAGCCCTCGCGCGCGAGCCCCTCGGCCACCTGCCACGTGTAGTCGCTCACCCCGCCGGGCCGTGGGGGGAACTCGCCGGTGAGCAGGTGCCAGGAGACGCCGAGCGCGTCCGCGTACCGTCCACTCATGCCCGCCCTCCCAGCACCCGCGCGTAGACGTCCTGGACCTGGGCGGCGTAGCGCTCGCGGGTGAAGCGTGCGAGCACCGAACGCCGTGCTTCCTGTCCCAGCCGCGCGCGCAGCTCCGGCTCGCGGACGAGCCGTGCCATCGCTCCGGCGAGTCCCTCCACGTCCCCGGGGGTGAAGGCCAGGGCGTCATGTCCGGGGCGCACGAGCTCCGCGGCTCCGCCCGCCGCGGACACCACCACCGCCCGGGCGCAGGACATGGCCTCGACGATGGTCATCCCGAAGGGCTCCGGCCGTGTGCTGGCGTGCACCACCCCGTCGAGCGCCCGGTAGATGGGGGCGGGCTCGGACTGGAAGGGGATGAATCCCACGTGCGCCTCCAGGCCCAGCGCGTGCGCGGTGGCGCGCAACTCCGCCTCCGCGTACTGCGAGCCGGGCGTGCGGTACACGGGGCTGCCCACCACGTAGAAGCGCACCGCGTGCGAGGGGTGCAGGGCCCGCAGGCGCGCCGCCGCCTGGAGGAACACCTCCTGTCCCTTCCAGCGCGCGTAGGTGGCCACCAGGCCGAGCCGCACCGTGCCCTCGGGTGCTGGGGGCAGGCCCGCGAGCGTGTCGAGCCATCCACCGCCGGCGGGGCCGGGCGAGAAGCGCTCCGTGTCCACGCCGTTGTGCACCGGGTGCACGGGGACGCGGCCGAGCACGTGCCGGGCGTCCTCCGCCACCGCCGCCGAGTTGGCGATGGCCGCCGCCGCGCGCACCCCGGCCAGACGCAGCACGCGCCGCAGCAGGGGCCGCTCGCCGAGGAAGTCATGGAGGTGCCACACCACGGGGGCGCCCGGGGCGCAGAGGGCGGAGAGCAGGTGCGTCTTGAGGCCGTTGGAGTGGACGAGGGTGGGGCGGAAGCGCCACAGGGCACGTTGCAGGGCGAGCAGGTGGGCCGCCGCGGCCGGAGTGGCGCGGGCCAGGGTGGTGCCGAAGCGCAGGTAGCGCCCGGCTCCCGCGCCGCGCAGTTGCGAGTCCCCCAACGAGGCGAGCGCGGCGGACAGGGGCAGGGCGAGCGTTTCCACACCCAGGGCCCGGGCCTGCTCCGTCAGCGGCCCCTCGGCTCCGGCGATGAGGCCGAGCCAGGGCGCCTCGGGTGCACGGCGCAGACAGTCCAGCAGGTCCAGGAGCGTCCGCTCCGCTCCACCCACCACCCCCACCGGACTGAGGAAGAGCAACCGCACCCGGCGGAACCCACCAGAGGTGGACCGGCCAGGTCAAGGCGCCGATTCGTCCATGCCGGGTGGGGAACAGGCCCGGGGTACCGCCTGGCCGCCCGGGAGGCGGGGGCTCCGGCGTCATTCCAGACGGAGTGGGCGCACTCCCGCGCGGGCGATGGCAGGATGGGGCGTCCTTCTGGGGCGTCCTTCTTATGAGCCGAACACGCCGCTATCTCCGTGGCATGGGGGTGGGTTACGCCTACCAGCTCCTCACCATGGGGGTCGGGCTCTTCCTGACCCGATTCCTGCTGGAGCGCCTCGGCTCCGAGCAGTACGGCCTGTGGCTCGTCGGCTTCCAGTTGCTCAACTGGCTGTTGCTGCTGGACGTGGGCGTCATCGCCCTGGTGCCCCGGGAGGTCGCCAGCGCCACGGGCCGCGCGGACGGCCCCGAGGCCACGCCGCGTCTGGTGGGCTTCACCCTGCGGCTGGCGCTGATGCAGTCGCTGCTCGTCGGAGCGGCGGCGCTCGGCCTGTGGTTGCTCCTGCCCGCGGACTGGGAGGCCTTGCGCCCGGCCCTGGGTCCCACGCTGTTCGCGTTCGTCCTCCTGTATCCCCTGCGCATGCTGTCCGCGCTCATCGAGGGCCTGCAGGACCTGGCCTGGCTCTCCGTCGCGCAGATGGTGGGCTGGATGGTGGGCACGGGCACCACGGTGGGGCTGGTGCTGCTCGGCCATGGCGTGGTGTCGCTCGCGTGGGGGTGGATCGTCCAGCAACTGCTCCAGGCGGCGCTGGCGGGCGTGCGGCTCGTGTGGCGCCACCGGCACGTGCTGCCCCGGCGGCTGCCCCGGCTCAAGCGCTCCGAAGTGCTCGGCTGGTTGCGCCGGGGCGCGTGGGTCACCGTCAACCAGCTGGCCACCGTGCTCCTCACCGGCACGGACCTGCTGCTGGTGGGCAAGCTGCTCGGCCCCGAGGCCACCGTCGCCTACGCGTGCACGTCCAAGGCGGTGTCCATCCTCATCCACCAGCCGCGCATGCTCGTGAACGCCGCGCTGCCCGGCCTCAGCCAGATGCGGACGGGCGAGTCCCGCGAGCGCCTGTTGCAGGTGTGCACCAGCCTCGTGCAGGCCTCGCTGCTCATCAGTGGCCTGCTCACCACCGGCGTGGTGGCCGCCAATGGCGCCTTCGTGGGCTGGTGGGTGGGCCCGGACAAGTACCTGGGGCTCGGCGTCTCCGGGCTCATCGCCCTCAACATGCTGCTGCGTCACTGGAGCGGCGCCACCGCCATGGCCACCTTCGCCTTCGGGGACGAGCGCCGCATCGCCCTCACCTCGTTGGCGGATGGGGTGGTGGCCCTCGCGGTGGGCTCGGTGGGCCTGTGGTTCCTCGGCTTCATCGGCGCGCCGCTCGGGACGCTCGCGGGCCTGGTGCTGGTGAGCCTCCCGGGCCACCTGCGCGCGCTCGCGCGTCACTCCGGTGTTTCCCCGAGACAGATGCTCCGGCCGCTCTTCCCCTGGTTCTGGCGCACCGGGGTGACGCTGGTGCTCGCCACGCTGTTGTCGCTCGCGTGGGCCCCGGGGCACCTGGTGGGCTTCCTCACGGTGGGTATCGGCTCCGCGCTGCTGTACGGGTTCCTGGTGGGCCCCGTGGCCTTCGTCGCGCCGCTGGAGTCCTACGTGCGGCCCCGGTGGAACGCGCTCACCGCGCGCCTGTCTCCCTCCAAACCCCCCGGGACGGTATGAGCCACGGCCTGCGCCTCCTCCTCGTCGCGCGGCACCGCGCCGTGGTGGGCGGAGTGGAGTCCCACCTGCGCACGCTGCTGCCGCTCCTCCAGGCCCGGGGGCACTCCGTCGCGCTCCTCGTCGAGCACGACGCCGCTCCCGGGCAGGCGCGCCTCGACGAGGGGCTCGGCATTCCCGTGTGGAGACCCGCCGCGCTCGGACGCCAGGGGGCGCTCGAGGCCGTGGCGGCGTGGCGGCCCGAGCGCGTCTACCAGCACGGCGTGCAGGATCTCCGCCTGGAGGAGGCGCTGTTGGAGCGCTACCCGGCGCTGCTCTTCCTCCATGCCTATTACGGCACGTGCATCAGCGGGATGAAGCGCCATGCCTTCCCCCGGCCCGTGCCCTGCCAGCGCGTGCTCGGCCCCGGGTGCCTCGTGCACTACCTGCCGCGCCGCTGTGGGGGACGCAGCCCGCTCACCGCCTTGCGCGAGTACCGCTACCAGCAGCGCCGCCTCGCGCTCGCCCGCCGCTACGGCACGGTGCTGGTGGGCAGCCGGGCCATGCGCGAGGAGTACCTGCGGCATGGGCTCTCCTCCTCACAGGTGGTGTGTGTGCCACTCTTCGGAGATGGGGCGCCGGACCCCGAGCCTCCCGCGCCACGGCCTCCATCCGGCCAGGTATTGATGGTGGGGCGGCTCACGGAGCTGAAGGGCGGGGTGGAGCTGGTGCGCGCGCTGCCCGGGGCCCGTGAGGCGCTGGGCCGCGAGCTGGAGCTGGTGGTGGCCGGAGATGGACCGGAGCGCCCGCGCATGGAGTCGGAGGCGGCGGCGCGGCGCGTGCCGGTGCGCTTCGTGGGCTGGGTGGACCGGGCGGAGCGGGAGGCGTTGATGCGGCGGGCGGACCTGCTCGCGGTGCCCAGCGTCTGGCCCGAGCCCTTCGGCATGGTGGGCGTGGAGGCGGGCGGCGTGGGCCTGCCCTCGGTGGCCTTCGCGGTGGGTGGCATCCCCGACTGGTGCGAGCCGGGCGTGTCCGGTGAGCTGGCGCCGGGAAACCCGCCCACGTCCGAGGGCCTCGCGGGTGCCATCGTCCGGGCGCTCGCCGACGCGGGCCATCATGCACGGCTGCGCGAGGGGGCTTGGCACATGTCCCGGCGCTTCGACGCCGGCGCCCACGTGGACGCGCTGTGCGAGCGCCTCAAGGCACCCGGGCAGTGACGAGCATCTGGGTGCACAGCCGCTCGCGCGCGGCGGGGCCCAGGCGCCGCAACCCCTTGTCGAGCGCGAGGTACACCCGCCCCAGCGCTGGCCGCGAGGGCAGCAGGCGCACCCCGGCGTGTCCCGAGAGGAAGGGCGTCACCGACAGCTCGATGTCCACCTGGGTGAAGCCGGCCGCGCGGCACAGCCGCTCCAGCTCCTCGGCCGTGTAGAGGAAGAGGTGTCCGTCCGCGTCGGGCCTGAACTGCTGGGATTCGAGTGCGGTGAAGTCCTCCACCTGCGAGTGCGTGGGCAGCTTCGAGCGGAAGTACGCGCCGTTGGGCGTCGTCAGCATCAGCGTACCCCCGGGCTTCAGGAAGCGGCGCAGGTGGGCGAGCATCCGGTCTCCATGGGCCACGTGCTCGATGACCTCGCACGCCAGCACCAGGTCGAACGTGCCCAGCCGCTCCGGGTCGAGCGCGAAGAAGTCACCGGCCTCCCAGCGCAGCCGATCCCCGGTGGTCCACGCGCCAAAGAGCTCCCGCGTGGGTTGCAGGTCATTGGCGACGACTTCCCGCCCCTCCTCGTACAGGCACGCCGCGGTGAAGCCGCCACCGGTGGCGATCTCCAGCACGCGCTCCGGCCGCAGCGAGCGCGCCTTGCGCAGCGTGTCCAGCACGCGGTAGCGGCCATAGGCCTCGTACGAGGGAGGCCAGGCCGGGTGGTGTTGCCACGCGTCGTCCCGCACCACGGGATGGTCCGGGCTCGTGCGCCCCAGGGCCGAGAACCCCCGCGCGCACACCTCCAGGTATACGCGCTCGAACTCCCGCGTCAGCACGCCCAGCAGGTGGTCTCGTGACGTCGACGTCGCCATGGGGCGTGACCATAACGGCTCCGGCACCCGCCGAGGAGCCATGTCCACCCGGCCGCTCCCCTCCCGGGCGGCGCGGGGACTTTCATGGTGCTCGCGCGGGCGGAGCGGATGTGGCAGGACGGATGGGGTCAGCTCCCGTATGCGCTCCCTCTTCGCCGCCGTCCGCGACAACGCCAGCGCCGTCCAGAAGCGGCTCGTCCCCCTGCTCGAGGGCCGGCCCCGTCTGGCCTATGTGGGAGGTCACGGCGTCCACAACCTCGGCGATGACGCGCTCTTCGAGGCCGCGCGACAGGTGCTCGACGGGTACCACGTCGCCACCTTCCGCTTTCCGCCCCAGGAGCGGCGGCTGGCGCGGCTGGGGTTGTCCGGCGCGCGGTACTTCCAGCAGTTCATCCTCGGCGGAGGGACGTTCATCAACTCGTATGGACTGCCCGTCGTGCGGACCGCGCTGGAGCTGGGCCTGCCCGCCTGGACGTTGGGCACGGGAGTGGGCAGTGCCGGCTTCCACATGAAGGCCCGGCCGGAGCTGCTGGAGTGGCGCGCGTTGCTGCGGGACTTCCGGGCCGTGGGCGTGCGAGGCCCCCTCTCGAAGGCCACGCTCGACGAGCTGGGCGTTCCCCATGTGGAGGTGATTGGCGATCTCGCCCTGGTGTCCACGTGCGAGCGTGCCGAGCCGCCCGCGCTCCCGCGCCGGTTCGCCGTCAACATCATCTATACGACGCCCGGCGAGCCCGAGGGCTACCCGGATGAGCGGCTGGAGGGGCTGGAGCGCGCCATCCGGCACTTCGTGGCCCAGGGCTGGGAGCCCGTCTTCGTGGCCATGCACGCGTGGGATGTCCAGAGCCTGCGCCGTCTCGCGGCCAGGGTCGGACAGGAGGGCATCGTCATCCACGAGCCCAGGACGGCCGAGGCGTACATGCGGCTCGCCGCTCCGTGCACCCTCACGCTCGCGGTGCGTCTGCACGCCGCGGTGCTCTCGTGCTGCGCGGGCACGCCGGTGCTCATGCTGGGCTACCGGGAGAAGTGCCTCGACTTCATGGCCTCGCTGGGGCTGGAGCACTGGCACGTGGACCTGTGCGTGCCGGAACAGGACATCTTCTCTCGCGCGCTGGAGCTGGCCGGGCAGGCGGATGGCCTGCGCGAGCCCATCCTGGCGCGGGCCCGGGAACGGCAGCGGAGCATCCGGGAGTATGTTCGCAAGCTGCTCACTCCCCCTTGAGGTGGCTTGAGCCCTCCCGGGGGGACGCCTATAAGCCGCTTCATGCGGATGCCCTGGTGGATGAAGGCGCTCCAGCGCCGGGTGGTGATTCCCGTCCTCTCCCGGACGCGCCCCGAGGTACAGGTCCGGGTCCAGGACTTCCAGATGAAGGTGGACCTCCGGGATGAGATCGTCGGTACCCTGCTCTACGTCGAGGGGGACTACGAGCCCGAGTTCCGCCGCCTGTTGGAGCACCTGGAGCTGGAAGGTGGGGTGTGCCTGGACATCGGCGCCAACATCGGCCTGCACACGCTGACGCTGAGCCGGCGGGTGGGGCCGCGAGGGAAGGTCATCTCCTTCGAGCCGGAGCAGCACAACCACGAGTTGCTGCGGGAGAACCTGCGCCTCAACCACGCGGAGAACGTGGACGCGCGCCACATGGCGGTGGGGAACCGGATGGGCTCGGTGCGCATGGCGCTCCACCCCTACAACTATGGGGACCATCGCGTGGCGGGGGAGGGCACGGGTGGCACGGGGCAGGAGGTGCCGCTCACGACCGTGGACGAGGCGGTGAAGGACATCCCCGATGGGGCCATCCGCCTGGTGAAGATCGACGTCCAGGGCTACGAGCACAACGTGCTCCAGGGCATGCGGCGGACGGTGGAGCGCAATCCCGGCATGGTGCTCCTCGTGGAGGTGTTTCCCGAGGCGCTCCAGGAGGCCGGCTCTTCCGCTTCCAAGCTGGTGCAGGCCCTGGTGGACATGGGCTTCGATGGTTGGGAGATCCACCAGCGCCGGCTGATTCCCCTGGGCAAGCCGTGGGTCTACGACCACATGTGGAACAACTGCGAGGCGAACCTCGTGCTCTCGCGCGACACCGAGCGGCTGAATCAGGTGGTGGGCGCGAGCTTCGGCCGCACGCTGCCCTGAGGAGACGCGCTCCGCTCAGGGGGTGACGGACTCGAACCACGTGCGCAGCCGGGCCAGCGGGTCCGCCGCCACGTGGGCCTCGACGGCGGCGCGTGCCCGCGCTCCCATGTGGGGCAGCTCGGCGCGGCGGCGGAGCGCGTCCTCCAGCGCCGAGGCGAGTGCGTGCGGTTGTCCGGCGGGAACCACCCAGCCCGTGCGTCCGGGCTCGACCCAGGCGGCGGCGCCACACTGGTCCGTCACGACGACGGGCAGCCCGCACGCCATGGCCTCGCCCACCACGAGCCCGAAGCCGTCCTCCAGCGAGGGCAGCACGAAGAGCTCGGAGCGCTGGTAGACGGGGCGCGGGTCTCCCGGCATCGCCTCCACCTGGAGGCCCTGGCGCTCGCGCTGGAAGAGGCGCCGCGACACGCGGTCTCCCGTGGCGCCCACGATGTGGAGCTGGACGCGCCCGGCGCCCACCTGCCGCACCGCGCGCAGCAGGTGGTGGAAGCCCTTGCGCACGTCCAGCGAGCCGGCGAAGCACACGCGCAGCGGCCCCTCGGCGGCGGGCCGCGTGGGCGGAGGCTGGAAGCGCTCCAGGTCGATGGGCAGCTCGATGACGGTGACCTTGCCCTCGGGCACGCCGTGGCGGACGAGGGAGTCACGGGACCAGGGAGAGGAAACGCGGATGGCGTTGGCGAGCGCGTACTCGCGTTGGATGCGGCGCACGGCGGCGGGGGTGGGGTGTCCCAGGTGGGGGCGGAGGGCCTGGCGCCACGTCTCGCGGACGTAGACGTCCCGGAAGCCGGCGATGTGCCCGTTGGGATTGTCGACGGCACAGGGCACGCCCGCGCGCCGGGCCCACTCGAGGGACTCGAGCCCCACCTGCGTGAAGGTGTACAGCCGTGAGGGCCGCAGGTGCTCCAGGCGGGCCGCGGCCCACTGTCCGAGGTGCTCGTCCAGGTGGAGCTGGAGCGCTCCGGTGAGCCAGCGGTAGGGCGTCCAGCGCCGCACCGCCGCGAGCAGGGAGCGAGGAGGCGTGTGCCAGACGACGCCCGGGAGAGAGGCCAGCCGGGCGTCGGTGGGAGGAGGCCCGAGCACATGCAGCGGCGCGCCCGGGCCGGAGAGTGCGCGCAGCAGGGAAGCCGCGTGGACGCCCATGCCTCCCGCGCCCGCCGCGGCACCACTGACGAGCGCGGTGCCCGGTGTGTGTGTGCTTCCGCCGTGCATCCGTTCCCCTTACTCAATTCCAATCCGGTGCGACAGGAGGGGGACAAGGCGTGTGCGTTATCGGCTGCTGGCTTCTCCAGCATGCAGGCAACAGTCGAGTGATACCGGAGGACATTGACGCTCCGCGCCAGCCCCGCCACCATGCGCGGCCCTGGGGGTGGAGGTCGAGAGATGATTACCTATCTGGTGGCCTTCCTCGTCGCGCTGATGGTGGCGTTGGTGCTGACGCTGGTGGTGCGCAATCGCGCGCTGGCCTGGGGTCTGCTGGACCAGGCCAACTCCAGCCGCAAGGTGCACGTGCGGCCCATCCCTCGCCTGGGGGGCATTGGCATCGTGGGCGGCTTCTTCGCGCCCCTGTGCGCGCTCTTCCTGGTGGACTCGGGGGTGGGTCAACACTTCCGCTACCACACGGAGCTGGTGTGGGGCCTGTTCGCGGGCGGGCTGGGAATCGCGGCGCTGGGCCTCTACGACGACCTGCGCGGCGCGGGCGCGAAGCTGAAGTTCAGCGTGCAGCTGTTGTTGGCCCTGGGCCTGTACTGGCTCGGCTTCCGCATCGAGCTGATCGCCAACCCCTTCGGGCCGCCGGTGCCGCTGGGGCTGCTGAGCCTGCCCTTCACGGTGCTGTGGGTGGTGGGCGTCATCAACGCGCTCAACCTGATTGACGGGCTGGACGGGCTGGCGGGCGGAGTGGCCTTCTTCGGGGTGGGCACCAACTTCATCCTCGCGCTGAGCCGGGGCGACGTGCTGCTGTGCCTGGTGATGGCGGCGCTGGCGGGGGCCATCCTCGGCTTCCTCGTCTTCAACTTCAACCCGGCCTCCATCTTCATGGGAGACACGGGCAGCATGTTCCTGGGCTTCGTGCTGGCGGCCGTCTCCATCAAGACGAGCGCCAAGAGCGGCACGGCGGTGGCCATGCTGGTGCCGGTGATGGCGCTGGGCCTGCCCATCATGGACACCCTGCTGGCCATGGTGCGGCGCACGGTGCTGGGCCGGCCCATGTTCAGCGCGGACCGCGAGCACATCCACCACCGGATGATGAGCCGCATGGTGCTCAGCCACCGCGGGGCGGTGCTGGTGCTCTACGCCCTGTGCGCGCTCTTCACGCTGACGGCGCTCGGCCTGCACTGGGCCAACACCGCGCAGAGCGCCATGCTGCTCACGGGCATGGCGGTGGTGGTGGCGGTGCTGATGCGCAAGCTGGGCTACCTGGACCTGCGGAACGCCGGTGACATGGGGGCGGCGCGGCGCAAGAACATCCGCCTGCGCTCGCTGGTGAAGGACGTGACGGACGCGGTGCGCGCTGGCAACGGGATGAAGGAGCTCTGGGATGCGGTGCGCCCGCTGGCGGGCGCGCTCGATGCCTCCCGGCTGGAATTGCGCCTCGAGCGCCAGCGCGAGGGCAACAGGGATGGCCTCACCTTCGAGACCCATCGGCCCGCGGGCTCGGCGCTGCCGCTGGAGGTGGCCCTGGAGGTGAAGAACGGGGACGAGCTGCTCGGCCGCCTCATGATTGCCTGGAGTGACGGGCGCTCGGAGATCAACCGAGACGAGGAGCTGGCATTGGAGCTGGTGGCGGACGCGGTGGGAGACCGGGCGGCGAAGCTGCTGGCGCGGGCGGACGCGGATCCGCAGCGCGTGGTGGCGCTGCGCCGGTGAGCGGCGAGGGCGCGGGAGCGTTGCTGGAAGTGCTCCGGGCCTGGCCCGAGGCGCCGCGTGGTGCCGTGCCCACGGACGTGGAGGCCCTGGTGCAGGCGGCGGCGCGGCATGGGCTCGCGGGCTTCGTGCAGCACGCGTTGGGGCGCTCGGGGTGGACGCTGGGCGAGCCGGCGCGTACGAACCTGCGCCGCGAGACCCTGGCCCAGGCGGCTCGGGGCATGCGGGTGAAGGCGCTGCTGGTGCGGAGCCTGGACGCGCTGACCGCGGTGGGGGTGGTGCCGGTGCTGCTCAAGGGGTACGGGTTGGGCCTGCGCCTGTACCCGGAGCCGTTGCAGCGGGCCACCACGGACGTGGATCTGCTGGTGGCGGACGCGGAAGTGGGAGTGGCGTCGGGTGCCCTGGTGGGACTGGGGTTGAGGCCGCTCGGCGAGGCGGCGGCGGCACATGCGCGGGAGCACGAGCACCACCTGACGTTCACTGGCGCGGCGGGGATGGTGGAGCTGCACTTCCGCGCGCTGGTGGGGTACGGCCAGACGCTGGAGGCGGAAGCACTGCTGGCGCGCGCGGAGGAGGGGGTGCTGGAGGGCCGGCGCGTGCGTTACCTGTGCGCGGAGGACGAGCTCGTGTACCTGGCGATCCACGCGAGCAACCACCTGTTGCAGCGGCTGGCGTGGCTGTTCGATTTGAAGTTACGGGTACTGGCGAGCCCGGGGCTGGACTGGAAACGGGTGGTGGAGGTGGCGAGGGGAACGGCCTTCCCGCACCTGGCCTGGTACGCGCTGGAGGCGGCGCGGAGGCTGACGGGGGCCTCGGTGCCGGAGGAGGTGCTGGAGGCGCTGGCTCCGCCCGTGTGGCAGCGGCGGATGGCGGCGCGCTTCTTCACGGCCGGACGGTTGCTGGAGACGGAGTTGATGAACCACAAGCCGGCGTGGGTGGCGGCGAAGCTGCTGCTCGCGCCCCGGCTGCTGCCCATGGCGCGCTACTCACTGCGCCGGTTACGGGACGACGGGCTCACGGCGCTGCGTTCGAGCCGCTGACCCCGTACGGTCTCGCGGTTGGAGCATTGCGAGAGGGAGGTGCTCGGCACCTTCGGGGTGCCGAGAGCGGCCGGGCCGCGCCTCTTCTCCCGTGTGAGCGTCAGACGGCCGTCACCGCCGCGGCGGCGGGCGCCGAGGGCTGGCGCATCGGCTGGGCCTTGCCGTACGTCAGCGAGCGCCACAGCCATTCGGCGGGGCCGAAGCGGAAGCGCGCCAGCCACCAGTGGCTGAACACCACCTGCACCGCGAAGATGACCAGGCTGAGCGCGATGGTCGCCCCGGGGCTGATCTTCCCCATGAGCCCCAACCCGAAGCCGTAATAGATGAACAGGCTGATGACCGTCTGGCTCAGATAGTTCGTCAGCGCCATGCGGCCCACGGGGGCGAGCACCATCAACCGCCGTTGCCACGCCTCGCGCTGGAAGAGCAGCACCAGGCCCGCGACGTAGACGGCGGCGAGCCCCATCTCGTTGAGCTGACGCACCGGGCTCAGGAGCATCATCCACGGCGACTGGGGATCCAGCATCTTCTGGCGCATCATGTACTGCACCACCATCCCGACGGCGCTGCCGATCACCGCCATGCCCAGGCTCCAGCGGAGCAGCTTGCGGAAGAACGCCAGGTGCTGGGGCGCGTCATGGAAGAGACGCCGCCGTCCGGCCATGAGTCCGAGCAGGAAGCGGCCGAGGAGGGGAAGGAAGAATCCCGCGAGACCCGGGAGGAACTGGACGAAGAAGTAATGGGCGTTGGTGCGCACCATCTCCACGTAGGTGCCGTTCGAGAAGGCCTGTCTCGTCTCGGCCCGCAGCTGGCTGGAGCGCTCCATGGCCGCCTTGGCCGCATCGGCGCCCGCTTCCGCTCCCCCGCTCAGGAGCATGGGCACGTACTTCATGGCGAGGTTCACCACGAGGGGCGAGATGAAGAGGAGGAGGGCGGACCAGATGAGCAGCGTCTTGTCCTGGCGCCCGCGGAACAGCAGCAGCGCGAAGCCGATGGTCGCGTAGGTGGTGAGGATGTCGCCGAGCCAGAGCCCGAACAGGTGCACGCAGCCGATGAGGAACATCATCACCAATCGCCGCATGTAGAGCGGGGTGATGGCGGCGCCGCGCGCCTCGGCCCGCATCATCTGCACGGAGAATCCCAGGCCGAAGAGGAACGAGAAGATGGTGATGAACTTGCCGTTGACGAGGATCCCCATGGTGTACATGAGGGTCTGGTCCACCCATGTGGCCGAGGCCATGGCGGCCTCGATCTGCTGGCGCGTCAGGTAGGCGCGGCCAGAGAACCACATGAAGGTGTTGGACGCGAAGACGCCACACAGCGCGAAGCCGCGCAGCACGTCCAGCAGGGCGAGCCGCTCGCTGGCGTCGACGGGGCGGGCTTCGGCCTGCGGAGCGGTGGGAGAAGAGGGTGGTTGGCTCATGGCCGGAAAAGCCATGCCGAACTTGTGCCAGCCCGCCCCTATTCCCAGCGGCCAGGGGACCGCCGGGCCCGGGCCTCCCAGGCTGTCCGTATCCGGACAGCGCCGTTCCATATCCGGACAACCCCGTCCCCGCGGTAGCGAGATGGACAGGCGATGCGGCTTCCGATTGCGTCATGTACGCGGGAGTCGTTAAAGCTGCGTCGCCATGGCCATCAGCCTCCTCGACACCATTCGCGTCCTCGCCTCCTTCGAACCGCCCCGTGTCTCGCTGCGCGGTGCTCCCTGGGAGGAGTACGTGGATTGGGCCATCGCGCAGGGCCTGGCTCCGCTGGCCTCCTACAACCTCCAGTACCGCATGCCCGGGGCGGATGCGCCGGAGTGGGTGCGGGACCAGTTGCTGAGCATCTACTCGGGCTCGGTCAACGACAACGTGATGAAGCTCGTCAACTTCAAGCGCTCCGTGGACGAGCTGGAGGGCCGCAAGCTGCTCCTCATTGGGGCGGCGGCCTTCGCCGACACGCTCTACCCGCACGTGGCCTTCCGCCCCGTGTTGGAAATTCAGATGCTGCTGCGGCGCATGGACGTGGACGGCTTCGCGGGTTACCTCGCCCAGAACGAGTTCCGCCCCGAGCCCGACGCGCCGGCCCACGGCGCCATCAAGGTTCTGTCCGACGGCCGCACCGCCATCCACCTCTACGCCGACGTGCTCGGCACCAGCCGCCGCGCCGAGGTGCAGGGCATCTTCGACCGGGCGAAGCCCATGAAGATGTACGGCCCCTCCATCTTCCGCCCGGACCTGGAGGATGCGGTGCTGCTGGTGTGCCTGGAGCAGGCCCGGGAGGGGTACCAGGTGCCCTGGCTGTCCTTCGTGGACCTGCGCGAGCTGATGACGGGCGCCAAGGCGATGGGCGGCGTGTACTCGCGCCCCGTGGACGTGGCGGCACTGCTGGAGCGGGCGAAGGCGTGGAAGCTGGAGCGCTCCCTCTACACCTCGCTGTCCATCGTGTCGGGACTCTTCCCCGAGACGGCCGAGGCTCTGAAGCCGGCCCTGCCGCCGCTGCGCCGCGCCACGCGCGAGCTGTTGGACCGGCTGGTCGTCCAGCCGGCGAGTGTGCCGGGGAAGATGAGCCATGTCCGGGGTTCGGAGCGGCTGCGCCGCTTGCTGACCGGGCAGTGAGGCGAGGGGCTGGTTGCTATTCGCCCCTTCCCCCGCGAGGCCACTCCCGGGTAAGAGCGTACCCGGCTGCTGACAGTCAGGACGCTCATGCATATCGCCATCATTGGAACCGGCTACGTGGGATTGGTCGCGGGCACCTGCTTCGCGGACTCGGGTAACGACGTCGTCTGCGTGGACATCGACGCGCGGAAGATCGCCCAGTTGCAGCAGGGGGAAGTCCCCATCTACGAGCCGGGGCTCGAGGAGCTCATCCGCAAGAACACGCGGGACCGGCGGTTGAGCTTCACCACGGAGCTGGCGCCGGCGGTGGCGCGCGCGCAGGTGGTGTTCATCGCGGTGGGCACGCCCGAGGGCGAGAGCGGCGAGGCGGACCTCCAGTACGTGCTGTCGGCGGCGGAGCAGGTGGGCCGGGCCATGCGGCAGTACACGGTGGTGGTGGACAAGAGCACCGTGCCGGTGGGCACCGCGGACAAGGTGCGCGAGGTCATCTCCCGGGTGACGGAGGTGGAGTTCGACGTCGTCTCCAACCCCGAGTTCCTCAAGGAGGGCGCGGCGCTGGATGACTTCCTCAAGCCGGACCGGGTGGTGATCGGCGCCGAGTCCGAGCGGGCGCGCAAGGTGATGGGCCAGCTCTACGCGCCGTTCGTGCGCACGGAGAACCCCATCCTCTACATGGACACGCGCTCGGCCGAGCTGACGAAGTACGCGGCCAACGCGATGCTGGCCACGCGCATCTCGTTCATGAACGACATCGCCGCGCTGTGCGAGCGCGTGGGCGCGGACGTGGACTTCGTGCGCAAGGGCATGGGCGCGGACAAGCGCATCGGCTACCCGTTCCTCTTCCCGGGCGTGGGCTACGGCGGCAGCTGCTTCCCCAAGGACGTGAAGGCGCTGGTGGCCAAGGGCCGCGAGCTGGGGATGGAGCTGGACCTGTTGCGCGCGGTGGAGCGCACCAACGAGCGGCAGAAGAAGGCGCTGGTGCAGAAGGCGCTGAAGCACTTCGGCTCGCTGGAGGGGCGCACGTTCGCGGTATGGGGCCTGGCCTTCAAGCCGAAGACGGACGACATGCGCGAGGCGCCGTCGGTGGAGGTCATCGAGGGCCTGCTGGCCAAGGGCGCGAAGGTGGCGGCGCATGACCCGGTGGCCGAGCGCACCGCGCGCCGCGTGCTGGGTGACCGCATCCGCTACACGAACGTGCCCTACGAGGCGCTGGAGGGCGCGGACGCGCTCTTCGTCGTCACCGAGTGGAACGAGTTCCGCCACCCGGACTTCGATCGCATGAAGGCGCTGATGAAGAGCCCGGTCATCTTCGACGGCCGCAACATCTACGACCCGTCGCGCATGCGCGAGCTGGGCTTCACGTACATGGGCCTGGGCCGGAAGTAGGGGCCCTCCGGGAGGACGAGGTAGTATCCCGGCATGCCTCGCGGGGGAGCCGAACCTTCCAGACAGTGCCTGGACATCGAAATCGACCGATCGGGCGATGATTTCCAGGTGAAGGCCCAGAGCAGCCGGGACGAGCGGCCAGCGCCACATGGTCTGGCGCCAGCCGTCACCTCGGAGGCGCTGAGCCAGTTCGCCATCAACCTGCGCGAGGCGGCCCTCCGGGCGGCTCCGCTCGGGGACCAGCGGCTCGCTCAGTCCCGGTCGTTCCACCAGGCGCTCTTCCGGGGCGAGCTGGAGACCGTGAAAGAGCGGCTGCGCGAGGCCGCGGGCGGGGAGCCGCTGCTGGTGCGCTTCCTGCTGCGCGACGGTGCGCTCCAGGCCTTCCCGTGGGAGGCGCTCTGTGAGCCCCAGACTCAGCTCGGGTTCCTGGGCAACTCGCCGAAGCTGTTGCCGGTCCGGGGCGTGCTCTCGAAGGAGCCGTGGCAGCCGCGCGAGGTGCGTGGAGCGGTGCGGGTGCTGGCCGTCGCGCCCATGCACGAGGGGGCGCTTGCGAGGCTGCGCAGCGCGCTCGGTGAGAGCATCGGCGCGGGCGAGGTCGAGTGGCTCGAACCGCTCACCGGCTCGCGCACCCGGAAGAGCGACCTCCTGGAGCGGCTGAGGAGCGAGCCCATTCCCCACGTCATCCACTTCATCGGCCACGGGGGCGTGCGCAAGGGCGTGCCGGCCCTCCGGCTCGCGGATGACGAGGACGAGGAGTCCTGGGTGGAGGCGGAGCTGCTGGCGCAACAGCTCCAGGCGGGGACGCGCGGATACCTGCGTCTGGTGGTGCTGGAGGCCTGCGAGGGCGCGGCTCCGGGGGAACATGCCAGCGCGGCGGAACTGCTCACGCGGGATGGGGCGGATGCGGTCGTCGCCCACCTCTGGCCCGTGAAGGCGGACGTGGCGGAGCTGTGCTCGAAGACGTTCTACCGGACGCTCACCGGCAGGACGCTTCAGCACGGGGACGTGGCCTTCAGCCTCAACGAGGCCCGGCGGACCATGCTGACCAGCTTCAAGGGGAGTGCCGAGGCCTTCTCTCCGGTGCTGTACCTGCGGGCGCGCAACTCCATCCTGTTCGACTTCAAGGGCCGCAAGATCGTGGAACCTCCGCGAGCCCCGGCCCGCGCGAGCCCGGACTCGCGCCGCGAGATGCCCGCGGCCTTGCGGCAGCTCCTGTCGAGCCGCTTCTCGCTGGTGCTGGGCGACCGGTGGATGGACGAGGGCCCCCTGCTGGAGAGTTTCCGCCAGCAGCTCCAGACGAAGCTCGTGGCCCGGGCACCCCACTCCTCTCCCGAGGGGGCCCTGAGCACCCTGGCGCAGCACTACGCGCTCCACATCGGAGAGCAGTCGCTGGACTCCGAGTTCAAGAAGGTATTCCGCAGCGTGGCTCCCGAGTCGCCGCTCGTCGAGGTGCTGGCCCGTGGGCTGCCTCCCGGAGTCCACATCACGCTGATGCGGCGCCCGGTGCTGGAGAACGCGCTGGCCCGGCACCATTCCCAGCAGGCCCTCTATGCCATCCAGCCTCCACTTCCCGGGTCGGGCGAGGACTCGACCCTGGTGATGCGGTACGAGGCGGACGCGGAGAGCTGGGAGCCATTCGACGCGCCCCTGGAGTCGATCGATCCGGAGAGGGATTACGTGGTGCTCCGGCTCTACAGCGGCTACCTGCCGTCGAACGACTACCGCAAGCCGCTGCTCACCGAGGACGACTATCTGCTGGGAATCCACCTGGGCTCCCTGCTTCCCCCCGTGCTCGCGGACCCCGTCCTGCGGGCGTTGAACAGACACCCGGCACTGCTGTTGGGGATGTCTCTGCACACCTGGCACCACCGGATGATGCTCTACCGGCTCTTCGGCAAGCGCCCCCTGCCCATCGGGAGCCTCGTCACCCTGGAGCCCGGAGAGCCGGAGCAGTCCGTGTGGGTGAGCGGCAAGGGCCTGCCGGGCCGGGTGGGCATCCAGGCCATCGAAGCGGCTCCCGCGGAGCTGAGCGTGTGGCTCGATGAGCGGGCGCGGGGGACGCAGCCATGAGTGGCCACGTGGATCCCAATCCCTTTCTGGGTCCCCAGCCCTACCGGAGCCGGGACAGCGAGCGCTTCCAACGCAAGGAGACCACGCGCCGGTTGCTGAACAGCATCCTCGCGCACCCGTGCATCACGCTCTTCGGCCCCTCGGGGGCGGGCAAGTCGTCCGTCATGCAGGCGGGAGTCATTCCCGAGCTGCGCAAGGAGGAGCACGACTTCCGCATCTCCAGCGTCGAGGGGTGGCCGCCGGATGAGGAGCCGTTGGCGTGGCTGGCCCGGCAGATGTTTTCGGACCTCGAGCTGGGACCGGTGCCCGGGGACATGCCGCCGTCCACCGCGCTCTCCGAGGCCCTGCGTCTGGCGGAGCGCCAGTCCGAGCGCCCCCTGCTCATCTACCTGGACCAGCTCGAGCAGCTCTTCCTGCCGGGGCGCGAGCCAAAGCAGGTGGATGCCTTCTTCGAGAGCCTGGACGAGCTCGCGCGCAGGCCCTTCCGCGGGCTGCAACTGGTGCTGGCGCTGCGTGAGGACTACCTGGGGCGATTCCGGGACCGGCTGCGCGGACGGCGGGTGCTGCTGGAGCAGGGCTTCCGGCTGGGCCCCCTGACCGTCGGGGAGATGGTGGAGGTGGTGTGCTGGCTGGCCACCCAGGGACAGCCCGCGCAGCAGTGGGACCGCGAGGAGATGCGGGAGCTGATGCTCCAGGTCGGGCTGCCCGGGCAGTCCGCGTCGGACACGGCGGAAGTCCAGGCCGCGTTCGCGCAGATTGTCTGCCGGGCGCTCTGGGAGGAGCGGAAGCGGAAGGGGCATGAGGCCGGCCCCGTGAAGGCCGAGCCCATCCTGCATCGCTACCTGCAGACGACCTTGAGACGCCTGGGGCCGCTACGCGCCGATGCGCGCCGGCTGCTGGAGGAGCATCTGGTTGCCAATGATGGGAGCCGGACGCTGCTGACGGAGAAGCAGGCCCACGCGGTGTTGCCACCCGAGAAGGCGAAGCAGGTGCTGGAGCACCTGGAGCAGGCGGCGGTGTTGCGCGCGGAGGCGCACCAGGGAGGCCGGTACTTCGAGCTGGGGCATGACTGGCTGGCGCGGAAGGTGTTCGAGCTCAAGCAGGAGCGGGTGCGGCGCGAGGAGTCGGCGCGCAGCTTCCAGCGTGAACGCGCCAAGAGGCGCCGGTTGCTGCTGATCGCCGGGATCGCTGTCGGTGTGGCAGTGCTGACGGGAGGGTTGTTTGTCTGGGCGCTCCAGCAAAGGGCCGCGGCTTGGAAGGCCCAGGAGGCGGCTTGGAAGGCCCAGGTTGAAGCAACCTCGCAAGCTGAGCGGGCGCACGATCAATCCGTGATGGTGGGAGTGCGCGAACAGATGGGACACCGCCAGTTCGCGCCCGCGATGAATCTGCTCCTCGAGGTCAAACACCCGGAGACATCTCGCGATTGGCGGGCGCTGGCAATGGAGAGCCTCGTGCGGAGCGAGCTCGAGATCACCCTGCATCACGAGGACGAGGTTGTGTCCGCCGCCTTCAGTCCGGATGGGCAGCGCATCGTCACCGCATCCTGGGACAAGACCGCCCGGGTGTGGAGTGCCGATGGCAAGGGAACACCCATTGTCCTTTCGGGGCACGAGAACAGGGTCTGGTTCGCCGCTTTCAGTCCGGATGGGGGGCGCATCGTCACAGCCTCCAGAGACAAGACCGCCCGGGTGTGGAGTGCCGATGGCAAGGGAACGCCCATTGTCCTTTCGGGACATGGGGGGCCGATCAGAGCCGCCGCCTTCAGTCCGGATGGGCGGCGCATCGTCACTGCTTCAAGTGACACGACCGCTCGAGTGTGGAGCGCGGACGGGAAGGGCGCACCCGTTGTCCTCTCTGGGCACGAGGACGGGGTTTATTTCGCGGCCTTCAGTCCGGATGGGCAGCGCATTGTCACGGCCTCCTGGGACAGGACCGCCCGGGTCTGGAGCGCGGATGGCCAGGGTGCACCCGTTGTCCTCGCGGGACATCAGGACAGGGTGATGTCTGCCGCCTTCAGTCCGGATGGGCAGCATATCGTCACGGCCTCGCTGGATCAGAGCGTTCGGGTCTGGAGAGCCGATGGAAAGGGAGAACCTGTCATCCTCTCGGGGCACGAAGGTGCGGTTCATTCCGCCACCTTCAGTCCGGATGGGCAGCGCATCTTGACTGCTTCCGAGGACAAGACAGCCCGGGTCTGGAGAGCGGATGGCCAGGGTGCACCCGTTGTCCTCGCGGGACACCAGGACAGGGTCTGGTTTGCTGCTTTCAGTCCGGATGGGGAGCGCATCGTCACGGCCTCCAAGGACAAGACCGCGCGGGTGTGGAGCTCGGATGGCAAGGGCGCACCCGTTGTCCCCCTGGGGTATGGGGATGAAGTGCAATTCGCCGCCTTCAGTCCGGATGGGGAGCGCATCGTCACGGCCTCCAAGGATAAGACCGCCCGGGTCTGGAGCGCGGATGGCAAGGGCGCACCCGTTGTCCTCGCGGGACACGAGGGTCCGCTCTTCTTCGCCGGCTTCAGTCCAGAGGGGGAGCGCATCGTCACGGCCTCCAAGGACAAGACCGCCCGGGTGTGGAGCGCGGATGGCAAGGGTGCACCCGTTGTCCTCGCGGGACACAAGGCCGCGGTTTGTTTCGCCGGTTTCAGTCCGGATGGGCAGCGCATCGTTACTGCCTCCTGGGACAGGACCGTCCGGGTGTGGAGTGCGGATGGAGAGGGCGCACCCGTTGTTCTCTCGGGACACGAGGACGCGGTTTATTCCGCCGCTTTCAGTCCGGATGGGCAGCGCATCGTCACCGCTTCCGCTGACAGGACCGCGCGGGTATGGAGTGCCGATGGCGAGGGACCGCCCATTGTCCTTTCGGGACACGAGGGCAGGGTCATGTCCGCCGCTTTCAGTCCGGATGGCCAGCGCATCGTGACTGTTTCCGAGGACAAGGCCGTGCGGGTATGGAGCGCGGATGGAAAGGGTGCACCCATCATCCTTTCTGGGCACGGGGACATGATTCTGTCCGTGGACTTCAGTCCGGATGGGCAGCGCATCGTGACTGCTTCAAAGGACAAGACCGCGCGGATATGGAGCGCGGATGGAAAGGGTGCACCCATCATCCTTTCTGGGCATGGAGGCGCGGTTTTGTCCGCGGACTTCAGTCCGGATGGGCAGCGCATTGTCACTGCCTCCGCGGACAGGACATTTCGGACCTGGCCTCTCGCCATCTCCGAGCTCTCCCGGCGCCTGCGGGAAGCCAATCATGATTGCCTCTTGCCCGAGCTGCGTCAGATCTACCTGGGTGAGAGCGACTCACAAGCACTGAAGACCTACGAAGAATGCGAGCGGTCCTACGGTCGCATTCCCTCACAGCCTCCCTTCGTCGCTGGCGCCTCCGGTCCTTGAACTGAACGTGCGGACGTGAAAGTCGTCACGCGGAGGGACGCCGGAATGCGAGCCGTACCGCCGGATCTCCCAGCAGCAGGTAACCGCGCAAGTCATTGCGCAGCATCCAGCGGAGGCCCAGCTTCTTCGGATCGATCGGGTCAGGTCTTTTGTAGACCTCCGCCTCCTGCCGGGCCTCGTAGTCCTTCATCACGTCGTCGTTCACGTCCCGGTAGAAGCGCATCAGCGAGTCGAAGGCCACGCCCGCGCGGCTGCCGTCCTTCATGGCGCTGAGCATCGAGAGGACGCGCGAGGCCCGGCTCTTCCGCATCTCCTCGGAGTCGGCGAAGCCGAACGTCCACGCCAGGTCACTGTGTCCGATGACGGCCAGCGGCCCCTTCGGATTCGCCAGCACGGCCTGTGGCAGCGCCGCCAGGAAGGGGCGCTCGCCCGCTTTGGGCAGGTTCTCCAGCACGCTCTCGGGCCGTGCGCCATAGAGCTTCTGTTGCTCCAGCAGCTTCAGCCAGGCGTGGAACGCGCTTCGTGGAGGCGTCGCCGCGCCGAAGCACGCCAGGTAGAACCACATGCCTCCCGGCAGGAAGGGCGTCTTCCGCAGCAGCTCCGCCGTGAGTACCTTCCCCGGGGCGATGGAGAGCGCACCCTGCGTGGCCCGCTGCTGCTCCACCGAGGCCCACCCGCCACGCGGCTTCCCGAGCCCGTGCGAGACGGTGAGCATCACCCCCGAGCGGGCCGCCCCCGCGGCGCTCAGCAACTCCTCCGGTCCCTCCTCGTCATAGGGCACGAGCTGGATGTTCATCCCCGGGCGCTTGGGCTTCCACCGCTTCTCCATCATCTCCTGGCAGGGTTCCACCAACAGCCGGTGCCCCGTGTTCGTGGCGGAAGTTCCGTCCCGGGCGGTGTAGAGCAGGACGTCCAGCTCCTCGGTGGCGTTGGTTCCCTGCTCGGACGCCAGGACCTTCTCCACGTACGCCGTGTAGCCCTCGAGGTCCACCGCTCCCGATGCGTGGGCGAAATGCAGCCGGCCCACGAACAGGTCGTTGGCCAGCACGTGCTGCATCTCCACCGGCATCTGGTGCAAGTCCCCGAGCAACAGCAGGTAGCGTGGCCACTCCTCTTCCGGGATGTCCTCGGGTTGCAGCACCTGGTTCTTCCACTTCACCACCGTCGCCGCATCCATGCCTGGGCAGACCCGGTAGCGCATGACCGGCGCGCCCTGCTGCTGCTCCCTCTGGCGCACCAACGGTTCCACGGCCTGGAGCAGGGCGTCACCCTCGTCCCCGAGCGGCGCCACGACGGCCCAGCGCTGCGCTGGCAGATCGTTCGGATCGCCGTGGCGCATGTCGCGGGTGGGGACCTCGACCCGGCCAGGGAGCGACTCGGGCTTCGGCGCGTTCCAGACTGATTTCGGCTCCAGCCCTCCTTCCAGTACCGGGTGCTGGTCATCCGCGTGGACCAGGAGGAGCTCGAGATCCTCGCGCTGGGGTTGTTCGGCTGACGTGCTCATAGGTGCCTGTCAGCATAGACCAGAGGCAGAGGGGGCTTGTCTCAGTGCAGCCAGGGGCCTCGTTCTTCCTCGTCCGGAGTGCGCGTCCCGGAGCTTCGTGGGGGCTCCACGTCCACCCACCGCACCGGGTACTTGTCGCCCGATTCCTCCAGGAAGCGCTCCAGCTGGCTCAGCGTCAGCGGCCCCGGCATCGGGTAGCGCGCGGAGAGCTTCCGCAGGTCCGTGTGGTAGCGCGCGAGCGCCGCGAAGTCCCTCGGGTGCTTCCGCGGATCCACGCCCAGGAAGCCTCCCCACTGGCGCGCCTTCCCCAGCAGCTCCTTCCACCTCGCGATGGCCGCCAGCCTCGGGCCCTCGGTGCCGTGCTGGAAGAGCATCAGGTGGATGATGTCGAAGGGCTCCGCCTCCCGCAGGTACTGCTCCAGCGCGTCCGCGGACGTGCCCTCGTTGAACGTCATCCAGAACGGCACCGAGCCCGTGCGCAGCGTCCACCAGGGCTCCATCGTCATGAAGGACTCCACCAGCAGCCGGCTCGCCTTCATCCGCCGCTGCCGGTACCACCAGCGGTACAGGTCCGCCACCAGCGGGCTCAGGTCCCTCGGCTCCGTGTAGACGATGCGCCGCACCCGGTAGCCGTGCCGCCGCGCGAATTCCTCCACGTCCTCGCGCAGCGCGGGCTCGAAGCCCCACTCCGCTTCGGGGGAGTCACCGTCCGGCGTTGGCGAGTCCCAGCGTGTCTTGGGAATGCCGTAGCGGCGCAGGTATTCCTCCACCGCCTCGCCGCCGTGCTCGTACTCCTCGGGCGAGAGGCCTCCCACCGCTCCGTGCTGGAAGACGTGGCGCGGTCCCACCCGTAGCGTCGGCCAGCGCCGTTCGCACTCCACCAGGAAGAGGGTGCCCCCGGGCTCCAGTGAGTCCGTGAGGAACCCGGAGAAGGCCTCTCCCAGGCGCAGGCGCTTCACCCGGAAGTACGTCATGTGCGCGAGCATCAGCCGGTCCTGCGCCACGTCGTGCATGTGGTGCAGCGCCAGGTCCGGGTTGCCCTCCAGCAGCAACGGGGCCTTCTCCTCGCCGAAGCGCAGCGCGTGCCGGGGCTCGTCCGGGGAGACGTTCGCGCGCACGGGAATGAGGAACGTCTGCGGCAGCCACGGAATGCCGAGCGCCGCGCACAGGTGCACCATCGCCCCGCCCGAGGAGCCGATCGCCACCGCCGGGTACTGGCGCCGCGGGTACTGCTCCACCGTCCAGCGCGACATCTCCTCGGACACCACCTGCGAGAGGTGACGCGACTGGATGGCCTCGGCCCAGCCGGACCAGGCGTAGACCTCCTCGCGCAGCTTGCGGGGCAGGGCGCTGACGAGCCGCACGAGGGGCAGCAGTCCGTCTCCGCCCCGGGTGCCCAGCGCGGGGAAATCCCTCCCGTGGAGGAAGCGCGAGAGCGCCCGGAGGCAGCCCGTGGAGGAGTCGAAGCCGGCGACGTACTGGGAGGGCTTCATGCGTGCGGGGTCCTCTCGGCGCCAGCCTGGAGCTCGCGCAGGAATGGCTCGACCACCCGGACGAGCTCGAGCGGCGCGGCGAAGTTCAACGTGTGCGTTCCCCCGGGAATGACCGCCAGCCGGCCTCGCGGCAGCAGCGCCGTCACCCGCTCGGCCCAGCGCTGTGGGACGATGGGGTCCCTGGCCCCTCGGACCACCAGCGTGGGCGCCTGGACCCGGGGCAGCTTGTCCTCGATGCGGTCCTTCAACGCCATCCGGAAGCTGTCGAGGAATCTCCGGAGACCCGCCTCCCAGTAGTCATGGACCAGCAGGGGCATCTGCGCGGAGCGTTCCCGCTGGGAGTTGCTCAGCCATCGCCACACCTGCTGGTGCACGGAGCGGGCCTCGGCATCCATCGTGGGCCCCTGCAACACGAGGCCCACGGTGCGCTCGGGGTAGCGTGCCGCGAAGTCCGCCAGCGTCTGGCACCCCAGCGAGTTGCCCAGGAAGACGGCCCGTTCCAGCCCCGCCGCCTCCATCCACTCCGCCATCGCGTCGGCGAGGCCGGACATGCTCTCGGGAGGCCGCGAGGGCGGGTCACTCCGGCCGAAGCCCGGCAGGTCCGGCGCGAGCACCCGGCAGGTGGGCGCGAGCCTCAGCAGGGTGGGCACCATGTAGCGGCTGGAGACCACCAGTCCGTGCACCAGCACCACCGTGAGCGCCTCGGGGGGCACTGGATGCGTGGAGACGCGCACGTGCACGCGCCGCCCGCCCACGCGTGTCCACCGGCTGGCCACCTGGCCCGAGTACGTGTCCGCGTCTCCGGCCATGAGGGCGTGCTCCCACCGCCCGAGGGACTCCGTGAGCGAGGGGAGGGCGGGTCTCATGCGTGCGTCCCCGCCTCGCGTAGGCCCAGCCACCCGAGTCCCAGGGCGAGGGCCACCGCCCCCGTGCCGAGCAGGGCCCGGGTGCGCCGCGGTCTGCCCTCGTGGCCCGTCCAGCCGCCGCTCACCCCGGTGCCCTGGGCCAGGGGCTTCCAGAGGTTGCCGGCGGAGGGCGCGGCGGAGCGCTTCTGGAAGTGCTCGCGCTCGATGAGGCGTTGGATGACGCGGTCGTAGAGCGGACGCGACAGCGTGTGCAGGAGCTGCAACGGGGAGCCCGCGCGTCCCACCACCACCTCGGGCCTGGGGCGCCGGACGCACTGGACGATGGCCCGGGCCACCGCGTGCGCGGGGATGACGGGGCGCAGCGGCTTCACCGCCCGCCCGGTGTAGTTGGCCGCGTGCTGGAAGATGGGCGTGTCGATGGAGGCCGGCAGCACCGCGCACACCTCGATGCCGTCCCGCACCAGCTCCTGGCGCAAGCACTCCGTCAGCCCGCGCAGGGCGAACTTGCTGGAGATGTACGCGCTCAGGTACGGCGCGCCCATCTTCGCGTAGCCGGTGAGGTTGTTGATGAGCACCCCATGGCCCTGCTCGCGGAAGTACGGAATGGCCGCGCGCGCGCCGTGGACATAGCCGAAGAGGTTCGTCTCCAGGACGCGGCGCCAGTCGAGAGGCGGTGTCTCCTCGAAGCGCCCGAAGAGCGTGACGGCGGCGTTGTTCACCCACACGTCGATGCGGCCGAAGCGCTCGATGGCGGCGCGCGCCAGGTCCCGCACCGAGTCCTCGTCGGTGACGTCCGTGGGCACCGCGAGCGCCTGTCCCGCGAGCTTCTCGCACTGCGCGGCGGCCTCGCGCAGGGGCTGGGCGCGCCGGGCGGCCAGCACCACCGTGGCGCCCTTCCGGGCGAACGCCAGTGCCGTCTCCCGCCCGATGCCGCTCGAGGCGCCGGTGATGACCACCACTGTGTCCCGCACCTTCGCCATACCCGCCTCCGCGGCATACGGGAGGTGGGGACCTCCCGAAGGGATGGCAGGAAGCTGGGGTTGCTCCGGGAAGGCGACAAGACGGGCGGGCGCTCAGGCAGCCGCCGGGCTCCTCGCCAGGGGATGGGCCGGGTTCAGCGCGCCAGACCGCAGGCCGCCTTGCCCTCGTCCGTCAGGAGGAGGTCGCAGGTCGTGCGGTCGTTCCGATTGACGGTGCAGGTGTCCAGCCGCTCCTCACAGAGGGCGAGATCCTCGTCGGTCGTGTCGATGCTCCGCTCGCGGTCGGCCGCCAGTTGGATGCACTCGTCGCGCCGGAAGGCTTCGACGCACTCGCAGAGCCGATCCGACAGTTCCCGGCACGGACTCTTGCAACCGGCGAGGGCGAGCAGGGAGGAGCAGAGCAGGGTGATGGCGGTGGCGCGGCGCATGAGGTGGGCGAAGATGCCAGAAGGCGTTCGGGATGCAAGCAATGGCGGCCAGAAGGTCGGATGGTAGCTTCTTCAGCTGCTCACTTTCCTGGAGGCCCTCCCACCATGGTGTCCCTCATCGCCGTCCTGCTCGCCGTCTCCCCCCTGTCCGGCCAGGTCTCGCTGCTGGAGCCAGCCCCGCCCGAGGTGCGCCCCTCGGCGCGGCTGCTCGTCGCGCAGGCCCCGTCCGAGAGCCGCGAGGCCCGCATCCGCGAGTTGACCCGGGAAGTGGAGGAAATCAACGCCCGCCTGCGCCAGACCAGCTCGAACTGGCCCGTCGGCGCCATCGCCATGAGCATCGCGGGGTACGTGCTGTCGCCGCTGCTGCTCGTGGGGGTGCCCGTGATCATCGTCGGACTGGCCTCGAGCGCGCAGTACGCGCTCACGGTCACGACGGTGGGAGCGGTGCTCACGGCGCTGGGGGTCGGCGGAGTGGCCCTGCTCATCATGGGCCTCGTCACCGGCCTGCAGGCCTCGGAGCTGGCCAGGGTCGAGCGCAACGAGCTCATCCTCCAGCGCGGCCGGCTGGAGGATGAGCTGCGGGAGTTGAAGCGCTCGGGTTCCGAGTCCTCCGTGCGGTCCTGGCGTGATGGCCGGGGCGAGAGCTTCATCCCGGTGGCGTCGCTCTCCTTCTGAGCAGGCGGGCGGGTACTCCAGGCGTCCCACCGGACCCGTGCCATACTCGGGAGCCGTCCATGTCCTCCGCGTTCCCCTCCCGCTCGCGCACGTCCCGGTACACCCTCGGTGCCGAGGCGGTGCTGGCGGTGCTGCTGGTGGGGCTGCCCCTGTCGCTCGGGGGCGCGCCCCTGTGGGTGCATGGACCCCTGGTGGTGCTCGCGGGCCTCGCCTGTGTCCTGGCGTGTGTGGGGGCGTGGAGACAGCGGCGCTCCCTGCACCTGCCCGTGCTCGCGCTGCCCCTGGGCGCGGGGGCCCTCCTGTGCGCGTTGCAGCTCGTTCCGCTGCCGCCGGGGCTCCTCGCCGTGCTCAGTCCCGAGGCGGCCGGGTTGCGCGACTTCGTCCTCGTCCCCCTGGGACTGGACGGCCCGCGCCCCTTGTCGATGGATCCGCCGGCCACCTGGCGCGAGCTGGCCCGGCACCTGGCGTACCTGCTCACCTTTGTCGCCGCCGTGCAGGTGTGCCGCTCCGGACGCGCGCGCCGCCGGCTGCTGAGCACGCTCGCCTTCACGGGCGCGGCCATCGCCGTGCTGGGCCTGGTGCACGCGCTGCTCGGACTCGACACCCTCTTCGGCGTCATCGCGTTCGTCCACGCCCGGCCGCCGCTCGTCACGCCCTTCGGCAACCCCAACCACCTCGCGGCCTTCCTCGGGTTGTCGGCCACCGTGTCCCTGGGACTCGCGCTCTCCAGTGAGGGGCGCACGCGAGCGGTGCCCTACGTGCTGGCCTCCTTCCTGGGCGGGACGGGGGTGCTGCTGTCCCTCTCGCGCGGGGGCATCGCCTTCTTCGTCTTCGGGGTGCTCGCCTTCGCGCTCCTGTTGGCCCGTACGTGGCGCCGCTGGGGCATGGTGTTGCTGTGCCTCCTCGCGGTGCTCGCCGTGGGCGGATTGCTGGCCTCCGAGCACCTCGCGGCCGAGCTGGAGACGGCGGACAGCGTGGAGGAGCTGCGCCAGAGCAAACTCCAGCAGTGGCCGGAGCTGGCCTCGGTCGCGAGGGCCCATCCGCTCGGCCTGGGCCGTGGCGCCTTCGAGTCCGTCTTCCCCCGCTACCAGACGCGGCCCGTCATCAATACCTCGACGCACCCGGAGAACGCGGTGCTGCAACTCGCCACGGAGTTCGGCGTGCCCGGGCTGTTGCTGCTGGCGGGGATGCTGTGGGGCTTCGGCCAGTTGTTGCGCCGGGAGGGGCTGGGCGCGGAGGAATGGGCGGTGCTCGCGGGGGTGGGGGCGCTCGGGCTGCATGAGCTCTTCGACTTCAGCCTGGAGCTGCCCGCGAGCGCGGTGGCGGCCTGGGTGGCGCTGGCCAGCGTGGCCCGTCCCGAGGACCGGCAGCGTGCCGAGGCTCCTCGCGGCCATGCGCCCTTGCGCGTGCTCGCGGTGGGCGTGGCCCTCGCGGGAGTGGCCCTGGTGGCGCTCGTTCCCGGCTGGAGCACGCTGGACAGGGCGGAGGCGGAGCTCGGTGCGCTCGTCACCACGCGGGCCCCGCTCGCCGAGGTGCGCGCCCGGGGGCTCGCCCTCATCGACCGGCACCCGGCGGACCATGCGCTGCAGGACCTGATGGGCCTGGCCCATGTGAACGCGGGGCGCGCGGAAGCGGCCGAGTCGCTCGCCTTCGCCAACCGCGCCCTCTTCCTGAACCCGGTGGATGCGTGGGCCCACCGCGTGGCCGCGCGCGCCCTGCTCTCGTTGGGGCAGCGCGCGCAGGCCTTCCTCGAGTACCGGCTGGCCTTCGAGGCGGGAGACCATTCATTGATGTGGAGCGAGGCGCTCGGCCGGGCGAGGACCCTCGAGGAGTTGCAGGCCCTCACCCCGGACACGGCGCGGCACGTGGTGACGTTCGCCTCCCAGCTCCAGCGCGCGGGGAACCCGGAGATGCTCCTCCCCTGGCTCGCCTGGACGCGCGAGCGCTTCGACGCGGTGCCCGAAGCGGTGCGGCTCTGGGAGCTCGAGGCCCGGGTGCGGTTGGAGCGGCGCGAGTTGGCGGAGGCCGAGGCGGCGAGCGCGGAGGTATCGCGGAGGGCTCCGGATGCACTCTCCTCTTATCTGCTGCGTGCGGACGTGCTCCATGCACAGGGCCGGGGGGACGAGGCGCTCGCGGTGCTGGAGGCGTTGGGACCCCGGTTTCCGGGCAACGTGGAGCGGGCCTTCGCGCTCGCGCGGCTGCAGGTGGAGCTGGGGTTGACCCGGCGCGCGAGGGAGTCGCTCCAGCAGGTGAACCCCTTCGTGTCCAACGAGTCTCAGCGCGCTCAGCTCTACATGTTCGAGGGGGCCAGCTACGAGCGGGAGGGGCTGCGCGCGCGGGCGCTGGAGTCCTGGAAGTCCGCGGTGCGCATGCAGCCGAGTGGGAGTCTCTGGTTCAAGGTGGCGCGGCTGCACGAGTCGCTGCACCAGTTCGACGCCGCGGCGCGGGCGGTGCGCGAGGGCCTGCTGCTGCTGCCGGAGGAGCAGCGGGGGGAAGGAGAGGCGTGGGTGGCGCGCCTGGAGGCGTCGGAGCGCCAGCGCGTGGAGGCGCGGAGCCGCTCACGTGTGGGCTCGGGCGCGGAGGAGGACCTGCTCCTCCGGGCCCTGGGCGCGGAGGAGGACATGGGGACGTTGGAGGGCGAGGAGCCCTGAGCCCCACGGCTCACGCGTGCACGTCGTGATGCACCGTGTTCCGCCCCACGTGCCCGTGGGTGATGGAGCCCATCCTCGGTGATTCGAGGCCGATGAAGTCCTCGACACTCACCTCCAGCGCCTCCTCATGGGAGCCGGCGCGCAGCAGCAGGTCCTCGGCCACGCCGAGCCCCTCGTCCATGAGCACTGGCAGCTCGTAGAGGTGGCCGAAGGGCGGCTCCGCTCCCAGCTCGCACTCGGGGAAGCGATTCGCGAACGTGTCCTCGCTGGCCAGCCGGACGTCCCTCGCGCCGAGCACCTCGCGGACCTTCTCCAGGTCCAGGGTGTCCGTCGCGGGAATCAGGCAGATGCACAACCGTCCGTCGGCCTCGACGATGACGGACTTGGCCACGCGGTAACCCGTCACGTGGAGCGCCTGGGCCAGTTCCTGCGCCGTCACCGCGCGCGGATGCCAGTGGCGAAGAAAGGGCACGTGCTGCTGCTGGAGATAGTGCTGGATGGGCTCGGGGATCATGGGCGGTACCTTCTGTCTCGAAGGTGGACTGCCCCGGCCCTTCAGTCCATGGCTGGCCGGGCGCATGCCTCCCAGACGGGCGGGCATGCGCCCCGCGCCTCACTTCTGGAAGTCGTACACGCTGCCCAGCTGGAGGATGCGCGTCAGCTCGTCCAGGGCCGTCATGGTCTCGCGGGCCAGCTTCGGGTCCACCAGGTCCCTGGCGCGCAGATCCTCACGGTAGTGCCGCTTCACCCAGCTGGCGAGCGCCTCGTGCAACTCCGGGGTGTAGAAGACGTTGGCCTTCACCGCGGCGCGCTCGGCGTCCGTGAGCCACACGCGCTGGCGCAGGCACGCCGGACCGCCGCCGTTGTTCATCGACTGGCGCACGTCCAGGTAATACACGCGCTTCACCGGGTTGTTCTCCTCCACCACGCGCTCCAGGAAGCGCCGCGCTGGCCCCGTCTCCCGGCTCTCCTCGGGCGCGATGATGGCCATGGTGCCGTCCGGCAGCGTCAGCACCTGCGAGTTGAACGGGTAGGCCTTCACCGCGTCCCTCACCGGCAGCTCCTCGTTGGTGGCCAGCACGTACGTGAAGCCCTCGCCCAGCTTCTCGCGCAGCGTCTTCAGCAGCCCCTGCGGGTCCACGAAGGACTGCTCGTGCAGCATGAGGAAGCTCTCGTTGCCCACCGCCACCACGTCCGTGTGGAAGGCGCCCGCGTCAATGCCCTCGGGAGCCTGCTGCGGCAGCAGCACCTGCGCCGGGTCCAACTGGTGGAGCCGCGCGAGCGCCTGGCTGGACTCGTACGTCTGCCGGGCGGGGAAACGGGTGGGGTGGCGCACATCGTCCCGCCACGCGCTCCGGCCCCAGGCCAGCACGTGCACCGCCTTGTGCCCCGGCGTCACCAGCCGGATGTGGTTGGCCGCGCCCTCGTCCGCGAAGTGCCCGCCACCCGGCAGCGGCGCGTGCACGGCGAAGTGCTTCTCGTCCGCGAAGATGGCGCGCAGCACCGAGTGCGTCGTCTCCGCCTCCAACGCCCGGTGGAACATCTGCTGGAGGTTGGCCGGCGTCAGGTGCATGCGCCCGTCCGCCGTGTCCTCCGAGGGCGCTCCCGTGGCCGCGTTCGCCGTCCACATGGCCGCGGAGCTGGACGTCAGCCGCAGCAGGTGCTCGGCCTCCTTCCCGGCCCGGGTGATGACCTGCTCGTCCGTGCCCGTGAAGCCCAGTGCGCGCAGTGCCTTGAGCGAGGGCCTCGGCTGGGGTGGCAGCACCGCCTGCCCCACGCCCAGTCCCGAGACGAAGCGCACCTTCTCCAGGCCCTGGAGGGCCGCCTCGCGGGGGTGGCTCACCTCGCCGCCATGCAGGGAGGACGCCAGGTTGCCCGGCGACAGGCCGCCATAATTGTGGGTGGGACCGACGATGCCGTCGAAGTTGTATTCGCGCATGGGATATGGAAACGCTCGTGGAGCGCCCTCCCTTAGCAAAGCGTCTCAAGCGTTTCCTCCGCTACCTGCTCGTCCGTGCGGCACTGGCCATCGTCAGTGTCCTGCCGCTGGGGTTCGCCCGGTGGTTGGGGGCGGGATTCGGCCGGTTCGCCTTCGCCGTGGCCGGCGGGGAGCGCCGCAAGGCCTTGAAGTCACTGGCCCGGGCCTTCCCGGAGAAGTCCGACGCGGAGCGGCATGCGCTCGCCCGGGCCTCCTTCCGCCACCTGGGCATGGCCGCCTTCGAGGTGGGCGCCACCGCCGCCATGGACCGGCAACTCGAGCACCTGGTCCGCTGGGAGGCCACGGACCGGGGCGTCCTGGAGGCGGCGCTCGCCCGGGGCAAGGGGGTCGTCTTCGTGTCCGGCCATGTGGGCAACTGGGAGTTGCTGGCCCGGCGGGTGGCGCGCGCGGGCTACCCCAGCCAGAGCATCGCCAAGGAGACCACGGACCCGCGGCTCACCACGCTCGTCGAGCGCTTCCGTGCCCAGGGCGGGGTGCGCAGCATCTGGCGCGGCCAGGAGGGCGCGGCCCGGGCCATGCTGCGCGCCCTCAAGGCCGGAGAAATCCTCGGGTTGCTCATCGACCAGGACACGAAGGTGCAGTCCGTCTTCGTCCCCTTCTTCGGTGAGCTGGCCGCCACCCCGCGCGCGGCGGCGGACCTGGCGCTGCGCACCGGCGCGGCGGTGGTGGTGGGCTTCTGTCAGCGTGAAGGCGACGGCTACCGCCTCTGGATGGAAGAGGTGCCCTGGAGTGCGAGCGGGGACCGCGAGGCGGATGCCGTGACGCTCACGGCCGCTCTCTCGCTGAGCATCGAGGCGGCCATCCGCAGGGCCCCCGAGCAATGGGTGTGGATGCATCAGCGTTGGAAGACCCGTCCCACCCCTGCCCGGTGATAGAGATACGCCTCGTGAGACGTACCCTCCTCAGCCTCCTCGCCCTCCTGGCGGCCTGCTCCCAGAAGCAGGCCGCCGAAGATGCCTCCGCGCCTCCCGCCGTGGTGATGCATGGGGTACGGCTGCGCTCGTACGACGGCAGCACCCTGTCCATGACGGGCGAGGCCGTGCAGGCCACCTGGGACCGGACGGGCGAGCTCACCGCCACCCAGGCCACCGTGAACGTGCCGGACAAGGACGCCCAGGGTGGCGGCCAGCCGGGTGGCACGACGGTGCGCGCGAAGCTCATGGAGGGCAACCCGGGTGCGCGGCAACTGGTGGCCTCGGGAGACGTGGAGGTGCGCACGGCCACCGGCATGGTGGCGCACACCCCGCGAGCCACTTATGACGGGACGGAGCAGGTGGCGCGCGGCACGGAGGGGGTGGTGGTGACGGGAGCGAATGGCCGCATGCGGGCGGACTCCTTCTCGCTGTCCTTCCCCACGGGGCAGTTCGACTTCGAGGGCTCGGTGCAGACCATCGTCGAGGGGGCCACGCCGTGATCGAGTACCTGGTCACGGCCTTCTTCGTCGCCCAGCCGGTGCAGCCCGCGACGGCCACCGCCAGCACGGGCACTCGCGCCACCCCCACGGCCGCGGTCTCCCCGAAGGGCGGCGAGACGGAGATCACCTCCAAGCGGATGACCATCCTGCGCGACCAGTCCACCCTCATGTTCAAGGAGGACGTGCGGGCGAAGCGCGACTCGATGGACCTGCGGTGCGACGAGCTCACCGCGCACTACGCGCAGTACGGCGGCAAGTACACGGCGACGCGCGGCGAGTGCGTGGGCAATGTGCGCGCGGTGGATGGCGAGCGCACCGCCCAGGGCGAGCGGGCGGACTTCGACGTGCCTGGCCGCCTGCTGGTGGTGACGGGCAACCCCGAGGCGCAGGACCCGGCGGCCCACCTCAAGGGCTCCGAGCTGCGCCTGATGTTGGGCAGCCAGAACTTCGAGGTGAAGGACGCCACCGTCACCTTCAAGCCGGCGCCGATCGAGGCGAAGGGCGCCTCGCAGAATAACCCCGTGGTCATTACGTCCAAGCGGGTGGCTGGCACGCGTGCACAGGCTGTCTTCTCGGGCGATGTGACGGTGAAGCACCGGACCATGGATTTGCGGTGCGACAAACTGACCGCCTACTACAACGGCTCGCGCGAGGTGACGCGGGCCGATTGCGTGGGCAACGTGCGCGCGGTGGACGGAGATCGCCGGGCGAAGGGGGAGCGGGCCCGCCTCAACGTCCCCACCGGCATGCTGGTGGTGACGGGCAATCCCGAGGCGGAGGATCCGATGATCCACTTCCGGGGCACACAGGTGCGCATGGCCCTCGGGGGCAAGAGCTTCGAGGGGGATGACGCCACCGTCGTCTTCAAGACGGCGCCCTTGAAGGAGCAGGAGCAGCGGCGCAAGGACAAGACGGGGGGAACGAAGCAGCCATGACGAGTCATCTCCACGCAGAGGGCCTGCAGAAGAGCTTCCGCAAGCGCCGGGTGGTGCAGGGCGTCTCCTTCCACGTCGCGCAGGGCGAGGTGGTGGGGCTGCTCGGCCCCAACGGCGCCGGCAAGACGACGAGCTTCAACATGGTGGTGGGCCTGGTGCGGCCCGACGCGGGACGGGTGCGCGTGGACAACGAGGACCTCACGTCCCTGCCCATGCACCGGCGAGCCCTGCGCGGCCTGGGCTACCTCCCGCAGGAGGCCTCTGTCTTCCGCAAGCTCACGGTGCACGAGAACTTCCTCTCCGTGCTGGAGCTGCAGAAGGGCCTGGACAAGTCCGCCCGCGAGCGCCGCGCCCGCGAGCTGCTCGAGGAGTTCGGCCTGAGCCACGTGGCCTACTCCTTCGGTGAGACGCTCTCCGGTGGCGAGCGCCGCCGCGCGGAGATCGCCCGCTCGCTCATCCCCAACCCCCGCTTCATCCTCTTCGACGAGCCCTTCGCCGGCGTGGACCCCATCAACGTGGGCGACCTCCAGCGGCAGATCTCCCACCTGAAGTCCCGTGGCCTCGGTGTCCTCATCACCGACCACAACGTCCAGGACACCCTGGGCATCTGCGATCGCGCCTACATCATCGCACAGGGTGAAATCCTGGAGGAGGGCACCCCGCAGCAGATTGCCTCCTCGGCCCGGGCGCGGGCGGTGTACCTCGGGGAGCGATTCCGCTTGCAGTCGGTTTGAGGGCCGAAATTCCGGCCCCGCGGGGGGGTGGAGGGCCGGCTGGCGCCCCTCGCCCTGGCGCGTCGGCACGTCCATTGCGCAACGTCTCCCCGTTGGTCGGAGACAGTGCAAGTAGGCGGAATAAAAGAAGAATTTCACAAAATGCAAAGTGCGGGCCGGACTCTCGGACACTGGACGAAGTCAGGGGGCCTTGCTACTTTGGCACGGTCCTTGATGGCGGGCCGCCGTCGAGTCGATTGTTGAAACGGGCGGGAGATAGAAATGGCGATGGAACTCAAGCAGAGCCTGAAGCTGTCGCAGCAGCTGGTGATGACGCCCCAGCTGCAGCAGGCCATCAAGCTGCTGCAACTCTCGCGGATGGAGCTGCTGGAGCAGGTCCGCGAGGAGATGGACCAGAACCCCCTCCTGGAGCAGCCCGACGAGGCGCCCTTTGGCGATACGTCCGACAAGGAGCCGGGCGAGGCCTCCATGGAGGCGGCGAACACGGAGATGCCGGCGGGGGTGGAAGCCCGGACCCCGGACGCGGCACCCGAGTTCAAGGCGGACGGGGATGGCCCGCCGGAGATCGACTGGGAGGCCTACCTCAACAGCTACCAGTTCAACGAGCCCACGACCGCCTCCAACAAGGGCAACGTGGCGACCGATGACCTGCCTTCCTTCGAAGCCAATCTGGTGGAGAAGGAGGACCTGGTCGATCACCTCCAGGAGCAGCTCGGGACGCTGCGGCTCAACGAGGCCGAGCGGCGCATCGGGATGCTGATTCTGGGCAACCTGGACCACGACGGGTACTTGAAGCTGGAGGAGGTGGAGGGAGATCCACTCATCCGCCTGGCCAACGAGGCGGACGTGCCCATGGGGCTGGCCGAGCGCACGCTGCGCCGCATCCAGAACCTGGAGCCCAAGGGCTGCGCCGCGCGCGATCTGCAGGAGTGCCTGCTCATCCAGGTGTCGGCGCTGAAGGACAAGCACGCGCCGCTGCTGGGGATGATCATCAAGCGGCACATGAAGTACCTCGAGAGCAAGAACCTTCCGGCGATCGCGAAGGACTTGAAGGTGCCGCTCGAGGAGGTGGTGGAGGCGTCCAAGCTGCTGCCGAAGCTGGACCCGAAGCCGGGCCGCAACTTCAGCGGGGACGACGCGCAGTACATCACCCCGGACGTGTTCGTCTACAAGATGGGCGAGGACGAGTACACGGTGGTGCTCAACGACGACGGCCTGTCGAAGCTGAGGATTTCGGGCACGTACCGCAACGCGCTGAAGAGTGGCGGGGTGGGGCCGGGGCAGACGAAGGAGTTCATCCAGGAGAAGCTGCGCAGCGCGCAGTGGCTCATCCGCTCCATCCACCAGCGCCAGCGCACCATCTACAAGGTCACCGAGAGCATCGTGAAGTTCCAGAAGGACTTCCTGGACAAGGGCATCGCGCACCTCAAGCCACTGATTCTGCGGGACGTGGCCGAGGACATCGGGATGCACGAGTCGACGGTGTCGCGCGTGACGACGAACAAGTACGTGCACACGCCGCAGGGCATCTTCGAGCTGAAGTACTTCTTCAACTCGTCCATTGCCCGCGTGTCCGGCGAGGACACGGCGAGCGAGGCGGTGAAGCACCACATCAAGCAGCTGGTGTCGCAGGAAGATCCGCGCAATCCGTATTCGGACCAGAAGATCGTGGAGCTGCTGAAGGCGCAGGGGACGGAGATCGCCCGGCGCACGGTGGCCAAGTACCGCGAGGTGCTGGGCATCCTCCCGAGCAGCAAGCGCAAGCGCTACTTCTAGCCGGGAGCCGGTGTGGAACCCAGGTGGCTCGAGCGGGGGGATGTCTTGATCGCCTCCGTGACGCTTGGCTTCACGGAGACGCTCCACCGTTCGACCCTCCGGCTCGCGGCGTCCGGGAAGGCGGAGTACGAGAGCCACGCATGGCTCCCGGGCGGTGAGCAGCGGCGCGTACGCATCCAGCACCGCTTCAACGACTCCGCGATGCGGCGGATCCTCGGTCTCGTCCAGGGTCTGCCGGAACAGGCTTCACCGCGTGCGATCGTGGACGACTGGCCGCAGCGCGTCCTCCACTTCTGGAGCGGGCAGGAGGAGCGCACCGTCAGCCTCTACGGGGTGCCCTCCGTGGACTCGTATCCCGCCTTCCACCGGGTGATGGCGCTGTGGGCCATCCTCCACTTCCCCTTCGAGAAGGAGTCCAAGCGGGACTCCCCGTAAGAGGATTTCGAGACAGGTCTACTTGCGCGAAGCCACGGCGCCCGAGAGGTCCGGCATGCCCGGTGGGGTGGCGAGAGGGGCCTTCAGATTCGGGTCGTTGATGCTGTCGACGATGGCCACCATGTCTCCGGCCTTCAGCGCGTTGTAGAGGGCGATGATGTCGGCGTTGTCGTGACGGATGCACCCGTGCGAGACGTCCTCGCCGAGGTGGGCGGGAGCGCTGGTGCCATGGAGCTCCTCGCCCGAGCGGGAGCCATCGGCCCACGAGAGGTCGATGAGGCGAGGCCCGAAGACGGGCCCACCCCACAGCTTCTTGCCGAGGGCGAGCGCCTGGGGCTCGTCGAGCTTGCCCGTCACCTTCTTCAGGCCGGGGTCCGTCTGGCTGGCGCGAGTGCCCACGGCGTTGCCGAAGATGGACTGGAGCTTGCCCTGGGCATCGAAGAGGAAGGTGCGGTGCTCGTTCTTCACCACCACCACGCGCACGGGCGTGCCCTTGTAATGGGGCACCGGCAGGTGCTGGCCCTGTCCACGCTGTCCCGGGGGCGGGGCGAGCGCATCGAGGGCGCGCAGGGTGGCGGCGTCCACCTTGCCGGTGGCCTGTACCGCGGGGAAGGCCGGGCGGGCATGCACCTGGAAGTTGCGCACGGCCTTGGTCGACTGCGCGCCAAAGGCGCCATCCGCGCCTCCGGGCACGCTGAAGCCCATGTCGGCGAGCGCCTGCTGCACAGCGCGCACGCCTGGTCCCTTCGAGCCCACGCCGAGCGAAGCCTGTCCGGCGAGCACTCCCGCCAGCTCCGGCACCTGGGCGAAGCGCTCGTTGCGCGGGGCGGCGGGGGGAGTCGAGGAGCCAGCGGAATCAGCGGTCATGGTGCACCCGGAGTCACAGGAGAGCGGTGGCCTTCGAGCTTAGCGCTCTCGCCGGTGGCGGGGACATCCACCCTGGTATACGTGTCGTCCATCGACATGAGCGCGAACGATCCCATCCTCCACCGAGAGCCCACGTCCCTCGTCGTCCCGCCGGTGACGCTGGAGGGCCAGTCCGTCCGTCTGGAGCCGCTGGCGATGAGCCATGCCCCCGCGCTGGCCGCGGTGGCCGAGCCCGGCATCTTCGAGCACTTCAACGTGGTGCTGAGCACGCTCGGGGACATGGAGACGTACATCGCCGACGCACTGGCGGCGGTGGAGCGAGGAGTGGAGCGCCCCTTCGTCATCCTCGAGAAGGAGACGGGCTCGCCGGTGGGCAGCACGCGCTACCTGGACATCCAGCGCAAGCACCGCACCCTGGAGATTGGCAGCACGTGGCTGGCGAAGCGCGTGTGGCGCTCGCGGGTGAACACCGAGTGCAAGTACCTGCTGCTGCGCCACGCCTTCGAGGAGTTGAAGGTGATGCGGGTGCAGCTCAAGACGGACCGGCGCAACACGCGCTCGCGGGCGGCCATCGAGCGCATCGGTGGCCGCTTCGAGGGCATCCTCCGCCACCACATGCTGGTGCGCGGCGGCGTGGTCCGCGACTCCGCCTACTACGGCTTCATCGATAGCGAGTGGCCCGAGGTGAAGACGCGTCTGGAGTCGATGCTCACCGGGCACTGAGCTCGAGCGCGTCCTCCAGCAGGCCTACGCGGATGGAGGGCAGGTAGAGGCGCTCCGCCCGCTGCTGGCCCGCGCGTCCCAGGGCCTGCCTCGCTCCGGGGTCCGCCACCCAGCGCGCGAGCACTTCCGCGAGGGCGTCCGCCCGGGGCGCCACCCGGGCTCCACACGTCTCGTCGACGATCTCCCGCGCCCCGCCCATGTCCGTTGTCAGCACCGGCAGGCCCGCGTACATCGCCTCGACGAAGACGATGCCGAAGCCCTCGGGCACCACGTTGGGGTGGCAGAACAGGTCCGCTCCGGCGAACAGCCGAGGGACATCCGTGCGCTGGCCGAGGAAACGCACCCGGTCCGTCAGCCCCCACTGTGCCGCCTGGGCGCGCAGGCGCTCCACGTAGGCCTGTTCCTCCGGACGTTGCGCGCCTCCCACCACCAGGCACTCCCACGCCGCGTCGCGCCCCAGCTTCGCCAGGGCCTCCAGCAACAGCGCGTGTCCCTTGCCCGGCTCCATCCGGCTCAACTGGAGGATGACCGCTGTGTCCTCGGCCACGCCCAGTTCCTGGCGCACGGACTGACGCACGCCGGGCTCCTTTGGGGTGCGGTCCTCGACGGGACAGCCGGCGACGAGCGGCGTGGGCCGGGGCACCAGGGCCGAGACGGACCCGGCCGTGAACTCCGAGTTGGTGAGGAACGCATCGGGAGGAAACCGCGCCATCAACCGATCCAGCGGGTGATGGGGGTCCACCCGGCTGTGCACGAAGAGCGCCTGACGGTAGCCGAGCAGCGCCGGGGCCGCGACGAGCTTCAGCCACGTGGAGTGGTACACCACCAGGTCCGGGTTCCACGCGCGCAGCATCCGGCGCAGCCGCAGTTGGGGCCCCACGAGCGTCCACGGCCTCCCCAGCCGCGCCGGGCCGAGCACCTCCACCGAGGCACCCGCCGCCCGCAGCTCCGTGGCCAGCCGGCCCTCGAAGAACAGCGCGAAGCGGTGCTCCAGCCGCCGTGGCGACTTCGCCAGCGTCACCAGGAAGGTCTCCACGCCTCCGTACAGGTTTCCCGCCGCCAGATGGAGCACTCGGCCGGCCACGTTGCCTCCTCGCCGCCGCGTCCTACCCCCTGACCGAGGGCTCCGGCGCGACGCGAATCATCCGCTTGCCGATGTTGGCTCCGTGCAGCAGGCCCATCAAGGCCCGTGGCGCGTTCTCCAGCCCATCGATGATGTCCTCGCGCACCTTCAGCCGCCCCTCGGCCACCCAGCCCGCCAGGGCCTGCTCGGCCTGTCTCCGGCGGCCGTAGAAGTCCATCACGATGAAGCCCTCCAGGCGCAGCCGGCGGATGGGCAGCAGGCCCGGAACGCCGAGCAGCCTCGGGGGTGGTGTTTCTGTGTCGAGGATGGACACGCAGCCGCAGCAGACGATGCGCCCGTGGGTCTTCATCCGGAACAGCGCCGCCTGGAATACCGCGCCGCCCACGTTGTCGAAGTAGACGTCCACGCCCTCGGGGCAACAGGCCGCCAGCCGCTCGGAGAGGTTTCCGGACTGGTAGTCGATGGCCGCGTCGAAGCCGAGCTCCTCCGTGAGCCAGCGGCACTTCTCCGGGCCTCCGGCGATGCCGATGACGCGGCACCCATGGAGCTTCGCGATCTGCCCGGCGAACGAGCCCACCGCTCCCGCCGCCGCCGACACGAGCACCGTCTCTCCGGCGCGCACCCTTCCTACCTCCAGCATGCCGAAGTACGCCGTCTTCCCCGTCACCCCGAGCACGCTCATCCAGTGGGACAGCGGTTTCCTCGGCTCCAGCTCGTGGAGCGCGTCCCCTGGGAGCACGGCGTAATCCTGCCAGCCGCCATCGCACTCGACGAGGTCTCCGGGGCGGAAGCGCGCGTCCCGCGAGTCCACCACCTCGTTGAGCGTGAACCCGGCCATCACCTCGCCTGGCTCGATGGGCGGACGGTAGGTGGGGTCGGGGAACATCCACACCCGGTTGGCCGGATCGATGGAGAGATAGAGGGTGCGCGTCAGCACCTCTCCGGGACCGGGCGCGGGCACCGGGGCTTCGCGGTAGTCGAAGTCGGACTCTCGCAGCCGGCCCTCGGGCCTGCGCGCCAGGAGGAACTGGCGGTTGATGGCGGACATGTCGTGCGTCTCCTTCGCGGTTCCAAGAGGGAAGGGGAGGGCAGGGTGTGTGATGGGCATCCGAGGGTGGGGCTCGCCCGTCCGCCCGGCTGGCTCGGGAGGGTGCGTCGTGGACCGGGCCATTCCCGAGGGTGGTGGTAGGGTGGCGCGATGGCTTCCGCTTCCTCTCTTCGTTTCGTCGTGGGCGCGCTCGCCGCGTGGGGACTGCTCGCCGGCTGTGGCCGCACCGTGGCCCAGCCCGCCACCCTCGTGGACCTGAAGGATCGCACCCTGAAGTTCACCCTCACGGACGTGGACTCCCTCGAACGGGACTCCACCGTGGGCGCGCACCGCTTCACCCTCGTGTTCTCCGAGGGCTTCACCTGCGCCCGGCTCGCGGACGGCGTCACCGCCACGCTCAATGGCCAGCCCATGAAGCTCGAGCCCGGGGGCGTGCCGGACACCGGTGTCGGCGGGCGCGAGGTGTGCGAGCCGCCGCGCGCCACCTTCGACTTCGACCCCGAGCGCTGGGACAACGAGCCCACCGAGGATCTCCGCATCATCCTCCAGGACGACACCCACTCGATGGTGCTCGTCCTGCGCGATGCCAAGGCTAAGCGGCGTTTCCTGCGCGAGAGCGGCTCCCCAGGCACGCTGCGGCGCAATCAGACCTATGCCTATGCGTGGCTGCCCGAGACCGATGTCCTCCAGGGACCCGCGAAGGCCAGCATCATCCACAAGAACACCGGCGCCCTGGGCGTGCTCGACGTGCAGCAGGAGGGCAACACGTCCCGTTTCACCGTTCCCCCCGAGACGGTGGAGGGCCAGTACATCCTGCGGATGAGCGGCACCGCCGTCGCGCAGGTGCTCTCCTGCGAGGGGGTGGCCCGCTGCGAGGGCGGCCTCTTCCACTCGGGAGACGTGGACGTGACCGTCAGTCCCTGAGCCCGCTCGCCTCCCTGGCGAGGGTTCCTCTTCCGGCGGTTGCCGGGGTCCCGCCCCCTCCCCACCCTGGGGAGGGTAGGCAACCCGAGAGGACCCCGCCATGGCTCAGAAGAATCCGCGCGAAGCAGGACCCAAGCCTCCTCTGCCCCCCCAGGAGCAGCAGCACCCGGGGCTTGAGGAGCAGATGACGCCCGAGCCGGACTACGGCCTCACGAGCTACAAGGGGCTCGGCCGGTTGAAGGACAGGGTGGTGCTCGTCACGGGTGGGGACAGCGGCATCGGCCGCGCGGTGTGCCTGGCCTTCGCCCGTGAGGGCGCGGACGTGGCCTTCGCCTACCTCAACGAGGATCCGGACGCCGAGGTCACCCGCAAGGCGGTCGAGGACTCGGGCCACCAGGTGCTCGCGCTCAAGGGAGACATCACCGACGAGAGCGTGTGCCGCCGCATCATCGAGGACACGGTGAAGCGCTTCGGCCGCATCGACGTGCTCGTCAACAACGCGGCCTACCAGGGCAAGAAGGTGGAGAAGTTCGAGGAGTTCACGGCCGAGCGCGTCGAGCGCACCTTCCGCACGAACATCATCGCGATGTTCAACCTGGTGCGGTACGCGCTGCCGCACATGAAGGCAGGGGCCTCCATCATCAACACGGCCTCCATCCAGGCCTACCAGCCGTCACCGGGCATCCTCGACTACTCGTGCACGAAGGGCGCCATCGTCACCTTCACCAAGGGGTTGGCGCAGGAGCTCATCGAGCGCGGCATCCGCGTCAACTGCGTGGCGCCGGGCCCGGTGTGGACGCCGCTCATCCCGCAGTCCTTCGACGCCGAGAAGGTGAAGAAGTTCGGCGAGCAGTCGCCGATGGGCCGGGCCGCGCAGCCGGTGGAACTGGCGCCCTCGTACGTGTTCCTGGCCTCGGACGAGTCGCGCTACGTGAACGGGGAGATCCTCGGCGTCACGGGCGGACAGGTCCTCGCCTGAGCACGGGGCCACGCGTGGGGGCGGCGGATTCGATTCCCGCCGCTTCCAATCGAGGTTGCCCGCCGCCTTGAGTCGAACCCACTCTTAACGAGGAGGCGTGGAGCATCTTGGGGGACCAAATCGGTTCTTGTCGGACCAAATTTGGACCAAATCCGTTGGCGTATAGGCAGGAGAGAGGCGGTGTTGAGGGGGAGGGCAGGTGCAGAGGGGCCGAGGAGGGCCGCGGACGGGTGCCGGCCGAGCAGTGAGCCGGGCCGGTGGAGAGGCCCCGCAGCCTCCTTGGGCATGCCTGCCCAGGCCGCCCTCCGATGAGGGGCGCGGCAGGGGCATCAGGTCTCTTGGCTGTGGCGGCGTAAGCCTCAACACCAAGCGCCCTGGGGTGGCGCTCGCGCCGGGGTCAGGCTCGCACCTGCAGTGGGCAGTCCCAGGTGCTCCAAAATCGCGCGCACCCCTCTGGCTTGCTTCACGTACGCCAGCACCCGCCGCCTGCCTCCACACCTGACGCAGGTGAACACGTCCACCGCGAATGTCCTGCGCAACAGCCCCGCCTGGTCTACTGGCGGCGTCCTCTCCTTCCTCCGCTCCTGCTTGGGGGAACAGCGCCCCAATTTCAGTCAGGGATGAAGACCTCGGAGAAGAACCAAGGCCTTCAGCCGCCGGTGCTTCCGATCAGAACTTGCACTCGTCCTTGAAATTCATCGTCTCAAGAACGGCATCGACGAAGAGGTACGCGGTCTTGTAACTGCTCTTGCAGTTGGCCGTGACCGGAGGCACCGCCTCTACCCGCACGTTGATATTGAAGAACGGCCCGCTCACCGAGAAGTAGCCATTCTGGTCCGTGGTGCCAGAGCCAAGGATGCTGCCATCCACCTGCGAGTAGACGGTGATGGTCGCGCCCGGAACCTTCCCGTCCGCCCACCAGTCGTTCTCATCGATGAACTGGCCCTGAATGGTCGCGTACGACGCGAGGGAAGAGGCGGAGGTTTCAAACGTATCCTCACCCTCGGGTCCACCGCATCCGGCGAGCGACATTCCCATCACGAGCGAGGAAGCAATACCAAGCGTCTTGATCCAGTTGCGCATGCGTGCCCTCTGGTTGTGAATGAAGCACGCGCATTCTGCATTTCAGGCATGAAAAGGCAATAAAAACAGGAGTAACAGTCTTTCTCAAAATCCCCGCCATTGCTGTAACTCACGCGAGCCCCGGGTCACACGCGTAGGAGTGAGCCCGTCCCAATTCCGTGGACACATCTGCTCCGTCGGCTACACAACACAGATGGGGCCAGCGGACATCCTGTGATGGGTCGAAGGCGGACCAGCGCGAGGCCAGGACGGCCAGCAACTCGACCATGCGCGGCTCGAAGGTCTCTCGGAGTGGTACGACCATCACGAGCCCCTATCGACACCACCGGAACTCCAGATCGATGCCGCGCCGGGCAGGTGCGCGTGCGGGTGGAGGAGGGTTGCTGGAGCGTCAGCGACAGCGGCGAGGGCCTTGGCGCGGTCGCTCCCGAGCGCAGCGGCTTTGGCGTCGGGCTGTCGCTGGTGGAGCGGCTGGCGCAGCACTTCGGCTGGCGGGTGCTGCTCACGCCCCTCTCCCCACACGGCACCCGGGCGGAGCCGCGCTGGCCAGAAAGACACGCGGCGCGCTGAGGGACGACGGTCCGCGTCTGTCATTGGGACCACGCATTCTCATGAATCAACAATAACCAGTAAAACACCATTGCCTGGAAATGTTTTCGGTTCAATGTATTCTCAGTGCATCTGAGTCCATCCGCTCCTCCAGCGAGGTCCAACACCGCCATGCCATCCAAGCGCGTTCTTGCGTATGCGTATGCGTATAGGCAGGAGAGAGGCCGTGTTGAGGGGGAGGGCTGGTGCAGACTGCCCAGGCAGCCCTCCCATGAGGGGCGCGGCAGGGGCATGAGGTCTCTTGGCTGTGGCGGCGTAAGCCTCAACACCAAGCGCCCTGGGGTGGCGCTCGCGCCGGGGTCAGGCTCGCACCTGCAGTGGGCAGTCCCAGGTGCTCCAAAATCGCGCGCACCCCTCTGGCTTGCTTCACGTACGCCAGCACCCGCCGCCTGCCTCCACACCTGACGCAGGTGAACACGTCCACCGCGAATGTCCTGCGCAACAGCCCCGCCTGGTCTACTGGCGGCGTCCTCTCCTTGCTCCGCTCCTGCCTCGCTCCTGCCTCAGGCGCCACGCTCGCCTCCTCTGCTCCTACCTGGGGGCGCGTCACGCTCCTCTCCTCCGCTCCTGCTTGGGGGAGGCTGCCCGAGCCCGCCGCGCTGTACTCCTCCCACTTCGGGATGGGCCGCCCGTCGAAGGTAGTCCATGGACCGTGGGCGCTCGGGTGGTTGCCGTAGGCGTCGTAGCCGACACGTCCGAAGGTCGGGGTGGTGATGGGCCTGCTGGTGGGGTTGCTCGTCATGGGTGCCCTCCTGGGGCGAGTGGGTGACACCCAGCAGAAGAGGCGCCGCAAGAAACACGGGGGTCGGCTGACAGTTTCGGCGCGGCCTCGCTCGGAGGAGCGGGGGATTTATTGGGGTTTTCTCCCCGCGCGATTGTCCCCGCCGAGCAATCCAAATTTCTGCCCCACTGCACGGTTTTTGGGGGGGGGGACCCTCACAGTCCCGTATGTAGGACACACTGGGGCGGTTCACCTCCACGGTAATGTCTTGCGTGTAGGACAGCTGCGGCGCCGCGCGTCTCGCCACTTCTTGCCGGGCATGAGCGCACCCATCATCCCCGCCGAGTCCAAGCCGTCGCCGTGGCTCACCTTCGCGGTGCCGCTGGCCTTCTCCGTCTTCACGGCTGGCGTTGTCTGGGGCGCGCTGAGTTCCGACCAGCGTCACCTCGAGCGCCGCGTCACCACGGCCGAGGCCGAGGTGGTCCGCCTCTCTGTGGCCCAGTCCAACGCCACCGCCCAGGTCGCACGCATCGAGGCGCGACTCGACGCGATGACGCTGGAGATCGGCCGTCTCGCCCGTGCCGTCGAGAAACTCACCGACGACGCTCGCGTGAGCCGCTGACCCACGTCTCACCCGGGCCTGACGTGCCGGTGCCCGAGACGTGACCCTGGGCCTAGCCTCCCCAGATCTGCGCCGCCAGATGTTACTGGCGGCACCTGAAACGCGAACTACCCGGCTCTGAGTTGGAGACCGGGCCCTTTCCGTTGACGCAGCATTGAGAACGCCAGACCGCCTGGGCGGACGTCATCCTGAAGACACCCTCAAGGGCATTCAGCGAGCTACGCCAGGGGTTCAATATTCCCGTATGGATTCAAGCCGGGTGGAGGGTTTTTTTTTTTCGTCGTCTTTGGTCGGAGGCTCCTGGCGGCGTGCACCAGGAAGACCCCCACCGACACCAGGGTCCATGCGGCCCTGGCGATGCCGACGACTTCGGCGAGTTCACGGATGACGTCTGGGACGGGTGGAAAGAGCGAACGAGCGGACATCACTGGGGAAGATAAGAACAGGTTCAGCAACGCGCCATGTGTGCTGTTTCCTGTGCCCGCCTCATGCTGTCGCCGCTAATGCGTCCCGCGGCAGTACCCCAGGTTTGCCTCCCCAAGTCTGTGCTGCCAGTAACGCCGATTGCGCCTGAAGCACGCGGGACCGGGCTCCTTCTGGAGCCAAATCTCTTTCGCTCCGCGCTCGCGGGGCCGCTCCTTCTCCTGCCCGGGGCACACCCGCCCCGCTCACCCAGGAGCACCTATGCGTCGCCTGTCCCTGTCGTCCCTCGCCGTCTTGACCCTGCTGTCCCTGGCCACCCCCTCGCTGGCTGAGCCGTCCGCCGACACCACGGGCGCGGGCAGCGTCACCGCGCACCTGGTCTCCCAGGCCCAGCGCGCCGCGACCAAGGTGGTGGCCCTGCCTGCGGAGCCGGCCCCGGACACGTCCACACCCGGGGAGGTGCAGCTCGGTGAGGTGGTGAAGCTCTTCGCCCAGGCCGTGTCCTCCAAGAACTGGGGCCTGCTCGCGTGCGCGCTGGTGCTCGGCGCCGTGTACGCGGTGCGGCGCTTCGGTGAGTCCCGGGTGCCCTGGTTGCGGACGGATGTGGCTGGCATCTCCCTGGCGGTGGTTACGGCGGCCGCGCTGCAGATGTCCGCCGCGCTGGCAGTCGGCAAACCCGTGACGCTGACCCTGGTGCTGGGCATCCTGGCCACCGCTGCGGGGGCCTCGGGCCTGTTCAGCTGGGGCACGAAGCTGAAGGCGGCGAGCTCGGCCGCGAAGCCCGCCACCCGGTAGGACTCGCCACGTCCTGAAGCACGAAGGGCCCGGACTCCACCTTGGAGCCGAGCCCTTCGTTGTCTTAGCCTACAGCACTCCGTGCGTGGCTTAAGCGGTTATTCGTCCACTCCAGGAAGAGGGGCATCACCATCTTTGGCGTTGGGCGCGACCTCTCCACCGCCGTCCTCACCTCGGGGGCTCTATTATGATGCCTCTGCCGGCAGGCGCTCGGTGGCCTTCAGCACTGCGTAGATGAGTTCCCCCAGCGGAGGTCGGGGAACGTCCCCTTCGTTCCTTGGCTGCGCAGGCACGTAGTCGCCCAGATACGCATCATAGGCGAGATCCACGTTCACCTTCTTGGGTCCGGCGTTCACTACGAACGTACCGTTCTCGTACCTCACGTGCGCCATGTCGCGATGGGCGTACGGCTGCGCTGGGAGATAGATCGTTACGCCGCCGCCTTGTTCTGTGAAGTCGAACCTCATGGTGTCGCGGCGCTGCTTGCCCCCCAGCGCCAGGAGTTGGGTGAGGATGCGTTTCGCGGCAAGCTCCCGTCCCTTTATATCCTTCGACTGCCGCTCTGCGTCGTCAGCCATGAGTCGGAGTGCTGCCTCGGTGCCGTAATCCTCGTTTCTTGCTGCCATACTGTCACTCATTCAAGCGCCCTTTCGAAAGGCAATGCACCAAGCACTGCCTGTTGTTGGCTTAGATACCGGCCGCCCCCCGGGCGGCAAGTACAGCTTAGGTCGGGAGAGGCGATATGACCCGCGCCGTTCACCGGCGTAGAGATACGGGGACCGTTTCGCCCCCCCTAAAGCGAGAAGGGCCCGGACTCCACCTCGGAGCCGGGCCCTTCGTCTTTCTGCAACTGCTCCTACTTGTCCAGGTAGCCGGAGACGTACTCGCGGGTGAGCACCTCCTTCTGGTGCGCCGCGAAGTAAGCCTCCGATCCAGCCCAGGTAGTGTCGGTGCATGAGGGGCCGCAGAGTGCGCGGCGAGATGACGACGAGCACAGCGACGACGAAGACGGAGCCGGCGTGGTTGGAAGCAGCGCGGCGGCCGAGGTGGACACCGGAGGTAGCAGAGCAGGTGGTGCGAGCCTGGGAGGAGGAAGGAGGCACGCAGTCGGCCTTCATGCGCAAGCACGGGTTGCCGCGCGAGAGGCTGCGCTTCTGGACGCGCAGGCGAGAAGGGAAGGAGGGGACGAGGACGGCCATGTCCTTCGTGCCCGTGGAGGTGACGCCCGCCGAGAGGCGCGAGGCGGCGCGGAGGCGGCGCGCACCTCGCGGATGGCGTCGAGAATGG
>NZ_MPOI01000003.1:0-760876 GCF_001896145.1 Archangium sp. Cb G35 | reverse complement strand
GTACAAAAGTTCAGTACGGCCTTCCCGGCGACGAACGTCCACCCACCGCCCCGTCCGCGCTGCTCCCGCTGATCTTATGGACCGGCTTGGCCCACCCTAGGCGAGCAGGCATGCGGGCGGCAATTCCGGCCGCTCTGGAGACGACGGACAGTAGACGTTTCTTGGTGCCAAGGAAGTAGGGGCTTCCCGCAGCCCATGGGCGGCTCCCGGGTTAGGATGAGCGCCCAGGGCCATGGACTCTCCGCCGATGAACGACACTCCCCAGTTTCCCCGCCTCCTCGGACGTTACGAGCTCGTGCACCCGCTCGGGCAGGGCGGCATGGGCGAGGTCTATCTCGCCAAGATTTCGGGCGCGGCCGGCTTCGAGAAGCCCTGCATCGTCAAGACGATCCTCCCCGCGCTCCTCAAGGACCGGCAGTTCCTGGATCGCTTCCACCATGAGGCCAAGGTGCTCGTGCACCTCGTCCACTCGTCCATCGCGCAGGTCTACGACATGGGCGAGGCCGAGGGCACCTACTACATGGCCCTCGAGTACGTGGCCGGCGTGGACCTGTCCTTCCTGCAGGAACAGGCGCGCAACGAGGGCCAGCAGATTCCGGTTCCCGTGGCGATCTACCTCGGCCAGCGCATCGCCGAGGGGCTCGGCTACGCCCACCGCAAGACGGGCCCGGACGGCTCGCCGCTGGGCATCGTCCACCGCGACGTCTCGCCCCACAACGTGATGCTGTCCTACGAGGGCGAGGTCAAGGTCATCGACTTCGGCCTCGCCAAGAGCGCCGCGCGCAGCAAGTACACGCTGCCGTCCACCGTCATGGGCAAGCTGGGCTACATGTCCCCGGAGCAGGTGCGCGCCGAGGCCGTGGATCACCGCAGCGACATCTACTCCTGCGGCGTCGTCGTCTGGGAGCTGCTCGCGGGCCGCCCCCTCATCCGCCATGGCACGGTGGGCGAGATGATGGCCGCCATGTCCAACCCCAACGTGCCGGCCCTCCACGAGGTGCGTCCGGACGTGGACCCCGCGCTCGACGCGGTGGTTCGCCGCGCGCTGGCTCCCTCGCCCGGCGATCGCTACGCCCGCTCCGACGACTTCGCCCGCGCCCTCAACGAGCAGTTGCTGCGCTCCGGCTCCACCCTCGGCGCCGAGGAGGTGGGCGAGTACGTGCGCACGCTCTGCCCGCGGGCCTTCGCCGAGCAGCGCCAGCTCATCTCCCGTGTCTCTTCCAGCCCAGGAGTGCGCCGCACGCCCCTGCCCGGCGGCACCCTGGTGCCCATGAACACCGTCGTGCCCATGAATGGCGACGCGCCCATGAACACCGGGCGCCTCTCTCCGCTGCCCCTGCAGCCGCCCTTCGCCACTCCCTCCGGCTCCGCCACGGGCTACGAGTCCACGCTGGTGCGCTCGCCCAGCGCCACCGCGACTCCCGTGGTGGGGGCCGTGCCCGCTCCCGTGCCCGCCGAGACGCTCCAGTTGGAGAAGTCCGGGCCTGGCCGCAAGGGGTGGACGGCGGCGATCGCCCTCGGGGCGCTCGGGCTGATTGGCGCCACCGCCGGAATCACGTCGTTCCTGATGAATCAGCCGCCCGACCGCCCGCCCCGGCCCCGCTGGGCCGCCGAGGGTCCGCGGCACGATGGACCTCCGCGACCGCCTCCCCCGGGAATGGGGCCTCCGCCTCACGAGATGCGCCCTCCGCCTCCTGGCATGGGGCCTCCGCATGGCGAGGGCAGACCCATGCCCGGTGGTCCCCAGGCCGAGGCCGTGGCGCCCCAGGTTCCCGACGCGGTCGCGGTCCCCGCGCAGCCCGCCGCACCCGCCGAGCCCGAGGACGCGGGGGCTCCCGCCGAACCCGAGGTGGAGGCCGAAGCGGAAGCCGAGACGGCGCAGCACGCGAAGCCGAAGCCGTCCGAGCCGCGCGCGCGTCCGCAGAAGTTCGTGCCCGCGGAGCATGTGGTGTTGCTGAGGAAGTCGAACCGCGATGACTCCTTCAGTATCCAGCGAGGGCGGTTCGCGGGGCTCTCCATGGGGATGGTCCTCCAGGTGGTCGCCGCGCCGGTGAAGGATGGCAAGGCGAAGCTGGTGGGCGAAGCGAAGGTTCTGGATGTGTGGCCACGGCGCTCGACGCTGAGCGTCGACACACGTGTGCGCAACGCGGGCAAGGCGGATCTCTACGTGGTTCTCCCCAGGGGCGCCGGTGCGAATGCCAGGTCCGAGGACTCCGAATCCGAGCCCCATGCCGACGCAGCGACACCGCCCACGGAGACCCCTGCTCAGCCTCCCGCTCCCCGGGTGCTGAACGGCCGCGTCGTGCCCAAGAGCATTGGCCCCATCGTGCGGTTGCTCGAGGTGACCAACTCGGACTCCTTCACCTGGAACGACTGCATCCTCGTCGCCCGGGGCCGTGACGTGTTCCGACTGGGCGGCATGGCTCGCAGGACGGTCCGGGAGATTCCGCTGTCCGGATTCGAGAGGGGTGTTCGGGAGGTTCCGCTGTCCGGGCCCGAGAAGGGCGTCCGGCAGGTTCCCTACGTCGGCAGGGACCGGGTGCGCATCATCTGCACCGAGGGCGAGGGGGAGTTCTACGCGAAGCTGTGAGCCTCAGAAGCTGCCGGTGAGCTGAATCGTGAAGGTGCGGCCGTACTGGGGCACGGGGGCGGCGGCGCGCTCGGTGCCGAGCGCCAGGGAGTAGCGGGCGTCGAGCAGGTTCTGCACGCCAGCGAAATAGCGCAGGTTCTGGAACTCGCCGGACAGGCCCACACCCAGCAGCAGGGCCTCGCCGTTGTCCGTCCCCTCCATCGTACCGCCCCGGGCACTCTGGTACGTGGCCTGGGTGGCCAGACGCAGGTCCCCGTTCCCCAGCGGCACCAGCAGCCGTCCGGAAGCCAGGTGCGCGGGGGCGGAGGCAATCACATCCTCCGAGGCATTCTGGAGGGTGACGAAGGAGTAGCTCAGGTCCACCATCAGGTAGCGGCCCGGCTGCCAGTGCAGACCGGCCTCGGCGCCCCATGCGAGCGTCTCGCCAGGCCGGTTGCTGAAGACGAGGCACTCCATGCTACCGCTCGGGCTGCCGCACCGGGCCGGCCCCGCCTGCGCCTCCAACACCACCAGGTTGGAGATGCGGTTGTGGTAGCCGGCCACCGTCAGGCGCAGCTCGTCCGTCAGGTTGTGCGCGTGCTCGAGCTCGAAGGTGGTGATGGTCTCCGGCTCCAACTCACCGGCGGCCACCTGGGTGACGCCGCCGTCGTTGTAGTCGAGCTCGTAGGTGTTGGGCGCGCGGAAGGCGCGGCCAGCCACCAGCTTGGTGAGGCCCTTGTCGTAGGGGCGGGCGATGATGGCCAGCCGGGGGGTGAGGGGCGCCGTCTCCAGGTCGAGGTACTTGTCCAGGCGCAGGCCCGCCGAGAGCGTCAGCCGGGGGTGCAGGCGCCACTCGTCCAGCAGGTAGGTGGAGAGCAGCACGCGGCTCCTGCTGAGCAGCGGTGGGCTCCCGTTCTCGGGCCCGAAGCTCTCCTGCTCCACGCGCAACTGGCCCTGTCCCTCCAGGCCCACGGTGAGGCGGTTGGTGTCGGAGAGGTCGAAGCGGAAGCGGGCCTCGGCGCTGAGCCAGTCGGCACGGCCGGCGTCGGTGTCCCGCCGCAGGCTGTCGTCCGGTTGCCTGTACATCCAAAAACCCCGGTAGCGGCTGGCGTCATAGGAGCCACGCAGCGACAGGCTCACCCGCTCGCTCAGGGTCTTCTCGTAGCGCGCCTCGACGAAGCCGCGCAGGTCCTCCACCTGGGTGCCCTTGACGCCCAACACCGTGCCATAGGGGCCGGAGGGCACCTGCTTCTGCCGGCCGTGGAATTGGGCCTGGAAGGACAGGTCCCCGAGGTGGGCCCGTAGCGAGGCGGTGGCGGCGCGCTCTCCGTCCAACCCCTGCACCAGCGGCAGGCCCCCTCCCATCGCGGTCACCTCCGCGCCCCGCGTGTCCACCCCCGCCACGGACAGCAGTGCCGAGTTGCGCCCGTTGTCCCACGCCGCCGTGCCGTGCAGCCGCACGGTGCCCAGCGCCTCCACCGCCGCCGTGGCCTCCACCTTCCGCTCCACGCCCAGGGACTCGCGCGGCACCACGTTGATGACGGCGAAGAAGGCGCCCGTTCCGTAGAGCGCGCTGCCCGGGCCGCGCACCACCTCGATGCGGTCCACCTCCTCCAGGTCCACCGACAGGTCCCTCGCCGAGTAGCCCTGGCCGGCCCACACGTCGTTGATGGCGTGGCCGTCCCAGAGGATGAGGACGCGGGTGTTGAGGTCTCCCGGGGGCGCGAAGCCGCGCACACCCAGGTACGTGTAGGAGCGGTCGTTGGAGATGAAGAAGCCGCGCACGGCGGCCAGCGCCTCGGCCAGCGTGGTGTAGCCGAAGGCGCGCAACTCCTCCTGGGAGATGACGGTGGTGGAGGCGGGGGCCTCGTCCACCGAGAGCAGGCTCTTGGAGGCGGCGCGCACGGGCGGCGGCGCGTAGCGCAGGTCCGCGTGGAACTTCGTGTCCTTGTCGGCCACCACCGTCACCCGCTGGCGCACGGGGCGCACGTCCCGGCTCTCCACTTCCAGGGTGTGCACGCCCTCGGTCAGCGTCACGACGGTGGGGGTGAAGCCCGTGGAGTGGCCGTCCACGCGCACCGAGGCGTTGTCACGGTTGGCGGTGATGATGATGCGGCCGGTGGGCTTCTCCTGCGGGCGCAGTGACACCTGCAGGGGGATCTTCCCGTCCGCGGGCACGTCCACCAGCATCTGGGCCGGGGCGTGGCCGGGGGCCTTCACGTGCAACACGTGCTGGCCGGGCGTTAGGCTCAGCGTCCCGGGCACCCGCCCCAGCACGGCGCCCTCCGGGGACGCGCGCACCTCCGCGCCCTCGGGGCTGCCGGTGAGCTCCACCGTGCCGGTGATGAGCTCCAGCTTGAACTCCGGCGCGGCGGAGCGGCCCCGGAGGAGCTGGACGGTCTCCTCCGCGGGTCGGTAGCCCTCCTTGCGCACCATCACCTTGTGGCGCCCGGGTGGCAGCGCGAGCGTCTGGGGCGAGAGCCCGCGGACGCCCAGGTCCTCGCGGTCCACGAGCACCTGGGCTCCCGGCGGCTCCGTGGTGACGCGGACGAGGGCCACCTTGGGACGCAGCCGCTCCAGCGAGCGGCGCACCTCTGCCTCGTCCGAGTTGCTCAACTGCTCCTGGGCCAGGTCGTTGTAGTAGCGGTAGGCCTCGTTGTAGCGGGTGAGCGCCTCGTAGCAGCGGGCGATGTTGAAGAGGACGTTGCGGTTGGGCACCAGCCGGTAGCTGGCGAAGTAGGAGCGCAGCGCCTCGACATAGTGGCCCTGCGCGTACGCCTCGTTGCCCACCTCGAAGGCCACGTCCGCTTCGTCCGCGGTGTTGTTGGCCCGCGCGGACATGGGCAGGAGCAGCAGCGACAGGAAGAGGGAGCCGAGATGGAGCAGTCGCATGGCGGCCGCCATTCTTTCACGACAGCGCCCCAGGTCCACCCACGCGCCTCTCCGGAGGGCAGGCAGGCGGACGGCTCCTCCCGTCATTCCGCCAGCGCCGCCGCCAGGGCCCGGGCCGCCGCCTCCAGCTCCGCCTCGGGGCGCATGTCTCCCGGCGCCCCCTCGAAGGCACCCCGTCCCCACAGCCGCTGGGGCGTGTCCCGGTAGCGCGGCACCAGGTGCAGGTGGAAATGGCGCAACACGTCACCGATCGCGAAGGCGTAGGCATGCTCCGCGCCGAGCACCTCGCGCTGGGCCCGCATCACCCGCGCGGCCAAGGGGCCCAGCTCCCGCGCCGCCTCGTCGTCCAGGTCGTACAGCGCGCGCGCGTGCCGCATGCTGGTGAGCACCACCCAGCCGGGCAGGGGACTCGGCGAGGCCACGCCGTGCAGCACCAGCCCCGCCGAGCGGGCGAGCACTCCTCCCACGGGCCGGGTGCTTCCGCTCACGATGGCGCAGCCCAGACAGGGCGCGTTCACGTCCACGTCGCTCATGGCGCCCACCCTACCACCCGGCCCTCGCGGAATTGTCCGCCCCCGTTGCGCCCTACCCGGTGCGTCCGAGCGAGGGGGCCAACCGTGCCCTTCCCCCGGTGCCCTTCTTGACGCGCCGGGGCCCTGTCGGAGACTGTCTTGCCGCTGCCCTTCGCGGGCTGAAACTCCAAGCATTCAAGGTGGGAAGATGAAGAAGCATTGGGCAGTCGTGCTGCCGCTCCTGGTCGTCGGATGCGCGCCGGAAGACAAGGATGGGGATGGCATCGCCGACGGGGTCCGCGACCCGGACACCGTATCGGTGGTGGCCCCGGCCAACCCCAAGGGGACGGTCTCCGGCCAGGTGCTCAACACCCGGATGGAGCCGATCCCGGGTGCCACGGTGAAGCTCACCATCGGCAGCGCGACGGCGGAGAAGCCGTTCGAGACGACGTCGGATGCCTCGGGCAACTTCCTCCTCACCAACGTGCCGGCCGGCGCCGAGGTGCTGGTGACCATCAGCAAGGAGGGCCACGCCACGCTGCGCGCCAGCGCCCTGGTGCCCTCCCACGCGGGCAACATCCCCATCAACAACGGCAACGCCAACATCGGCGCCGTCGCGCTCGCCGAGACCCGGAGCAGCGTGAGCTTCTCGCTCCTCACCCCCTCGGGTTACCCCGCCCGCGGCGCCAAGGCGTACATCGAGGCCGTTCCCGCTGGCACCATCGCCTTCAACGGCGGCTCGGCCACGGCCGTCAGCTCGGTGGTGGTCTCCGCCGAGGCGGACTCCATGGGCATCGTCACCTTCTCCAACGTCCCCTCTCCGGCGGAGCTCGCGCGCATTGGCGGCGTGGGTGATGCCGCCGGTGGCTACCGCCTCTGGGTGGATCCGGTGGACTCCAACGGTGACGGCATCCTCGACGCTGGCGGCTACGCGAAGAAGATCGATGCCTCGACGCTGGTGGTGAGCGGCGGCTCGCAGATGCTGCGGCTGCCCGCCCCGCGCAACGACGCAGGTGACTCGGAGACCACGGGCTTCCAGCTCGTGGCCACCAACGTCCCCAGCCTCAATTACGTGAAGCTGGCGGATGGGGATGCTGGCAAGGCCGCCATGGAGCTGCAGAAGAAGCCCCTGCGCAACCTGCTCCGGCCCGGCGAGCCCATCTACCTGGGCTTCAGCCAGCCCGTGGCGCGCGAGTCATTGCTGGCGCTCGTGGCGGACGAGTACGGCCGCGAGAAGTTCGACGTCATCGTCACTCCGAGCGCCGCCGGGGACGTCTACACGCTGATGCCCCCCTCCTCCATCCGCGAGGGCCAGGAGTACAACGTCATCCTGCGCGCCACCTCGGCGTATGACGGCACCGTGCGCACCTGGAAGGGCTACTTCATCAGCGGAGACGCGCGGACTCCCCGGCCGCTGCAGCTCGCCTCCGCCGTCTACAAGGATGGCACCACCGGCACCGTGGGCACCCTGGACCCGGGCGAGTGCATCATCATCAACTTCAGCCACGTCGTGGTGCCCTCGGCCACGCTGCTCGACGCCATCGTCACCACGGGCGAGGCCAGCCCGCCGTCCTTCAATGCGACGCCGGCCGCTCCGCCCTCCACCAACCCCTGCTTCACCGCCGAGTCGCCCACGAAGTACCCCATCGACTCCGCGAACTTCAACACGGCCACCACCCGCTTCGTCTTCACCTACAGCGGCCCGGCCATCAACCTCACCACCAACACCGTCAAGGTGAAGGCGGATTTCACGAAGTTCCAGTCCGCCGACATGTCCACGTATTACGAGTCCGCCTGGGGCGCGCCCGTGTCCTCGGGCACCAGTCTCGAGGCGCCGCTGGGCAAGTTGTAGCGGGCTGTAGCCCCGCCGCGAGCGGTGGAGGGCAGGCGTCCAGGCGGCACTGCGCGGCCTGGATGCTCCAAGTCACCATCGCTGTGCGTGAAGTGTCCGGGCCACGACAGGATTCGTGGCCCGGATGCGCTTGAAGGCTGGCCGTCACGAGCGCATCCGCGAGGCCGTACATAGCATGGTGCGGCGTTCCCACCTTGTACGAAGGGCCTCGCGCCATGACCCAACCGCTCACGCAAACCCTCGAAAACAGGATGCATGACGGCGGCGAGCCGCCCGAATCGTCCAATACCGTCGAGCGCCGGCGAGTGCTGGTGGTGGATGATTTCGACGACGCCCGAGAGATGTATGCGGAGTACCTGGAGTTTGTCGGCTTTCAGGTAGAAGTGGCCCGCAATGGGGTCGAGGCGGTGGAGAAGGCCCAGGGTGTCCTACCGGACATCATCCTGATGGACCTGTCGCTGCCGGTGATGGATGGCTGGGAGGCCACGCGCCTGTTGAAGCAGGATCACCGCACCCGGGACATTCCGGTGATGGCGCTCAGCGGCCACGTGCTGGCGGGCAACGCGGAACAGGCCCGGCAGGCCGGGGCGGACGAGTTCGTGGCCAAGCCGTGTCTCCCGCAGGACCTGGAGGACCGCATCCGCCGCATGCTCAAGCCCAGCAAGTCGAAGATCAGGCCCTGACGCAAGGAGACGGACGCGCCCGTGGGCCCTCCGCCTGCAATCCGCTCCAGCGCCGACGGGTGGACTCCGCCCGAGGCGTTCGACGAGTACCGCCTGGTGCGCCTCATCGGTCATGGCGCGACGGGACGCGTGTACCTGGCGCATGACACGCTGCTCGACCGGCCGGTGGCGGTGAAGTTCGTGCGCGCGCTGGGCGCTGGCGCGCTCGCCCGTTTCCTCGTGGAGGCCCGGGCCGCGGCGCGTGTCCAGCACCCGAACGCCGTCACCCTCTACCGGGTGGGGCAGCTGGAGAACCACCCCTACCTCATCTCCGAGTTCGTCCGCGGCACCTCGTTGGAGCGGCTGCCCCGGCCCATGCCGTGGGAGCGTGTGCTGGCGCTCGGCAGGGACCTGGCGCGGGGGCTGGGGGCCGCGCACCGGCGGGGCGTGCTGCACCGCGACATCAAACCCGCCAACGCCCTGCTCACCGAGACGGGCGAGGTGAAGCTGCTGGACTTCGGGCTGGCCAAGCTGCTGGACGCGGACGCTCCCCGGGACGAGGACACGCCGCCCGACGTGCTCCCGGCGCTCCCTCCGTCTCCGACCGAGCTGGACGCGGACAGCGTGGCGGGCTCGCTCGACGGGGTGGACCTGCCGTCACTGCCCGCGGGCACGCTGGTGGGCACTCCTTATTACATGTCCCCGGAGGCCTGGGCCGGGGAGGAGCTCACCGCGCGCGGCGACGTGTACTCGCTGGGGCTGGTGCTCTACGAGCTGTGCGCCGGCCGCGGCCCCTTCCGGCATGTGCCTCTCAAGGAGCTCTCCCATGCGGTGCGCACCCAGGACGCGCGGCCGCTGGCCGAGGCCGTGCCGGGCGTGGACGCGGACTTCGCGGCCGTGGTGGACCGGTGCCTGCGCCGGGCTCCCGAGGAGCGTTTTGCCTCCGCCGTGCCGCTGCTGGACGCGCTGGAGCTGCTGTCCCGTGACGAGTGGGCGGGCGCCGTGCCCGAGGGCAATCCCTACCGCGGCCTCCAGGCCTTCGAGGCCGAGCACCGCGCCCTCTTCTTCGGCCGGCAGCGCGAGCAGCGCGAGGTGCTGAACCGGCTCCGGGCCGAGCCCTTCCTGCTCGTCGCCGGAGACTCTGGCGTGGGCAAGTCCTCGCTGTGTCTCGCGGGGGTGCTGCCCCGGCTCGCGGATGGCGCGCTGGAGGACGGGCGGCGCTGGCGCGGGGTGCGGCTGATTCCGGGCAGGCGTCCCGCGGCCGCGCTCGCCGCCGCGCTGGCCCCCGTGCTGGGCGCCGACGAGGAGGGGCTGGTGGCCTCCCTGCGCTCGGACCCCACGGGCCTGTCGCGCCGGTTGAGGGCTCACCTCGGCGCGGAACACGGGCTCGCCATCTACGTGGACCAGCTGGAGGAGCTGGTGACGCTGGCGGGGGACGCGGAGGCCGCGCAGGCGGGGCTCGCGCTCGGGGGACTGGCCGAGGGCGTGTCCGGCGTGCGCCTGCTGGCCACGTGCCGCAGCGACTTCCTCACCCGGCTCACGGCGGTGCCGGGCCTGGGCGCGTTGGTGCCCGGGGCCCTCTACCTGTTGCGGGCGCTCGGGCCGGAGGAGATTCGCGCGGCGGTGGTGGGCCCGGCGCGGGTGAAGGACGTGCGCTTCGAGTCCGAGGCCCTGGTGGATTCGCTGGTGGCCTCGGCCGCCGGGGGCGGGCTGCCCCTGTTGCAGTTCGCGCTCGCCGAGCTGTGGGAGGCGCGCGACGTGGACGCGGGCCTCATCACCCAGGCCGCGCTGGACGGACTGGGCGGTGTGGCGGGCGCGCTGGCCATGCACGCGGACTCGGCCATGGCGCGCCTGCTGCCGGATCAACGCACGGCCGCGCGGGGCGTGCTGCTGCGCCTCATCACCGCGGAGGGCACCCGGGCGCGCAAAACGGACCGGGAGCTGGTGGGCGATGATCCCCACCACCGCGCGGTGCTGGAGGCGCTGGTGCGCGCGCGCCTGCTGGTGGCGCGGGAGGTGGACGGAGGCACCTCCTATGAGGTGGCCCACGAGGCGTTGCTGTCGGGGTGGGGCACCCTGGCGCGCTGGCTGGCCGAGGCCGCCGAGCTGCGCGAGGTGCAGGCCCGGTTGGAGGCGGACTCCGCCCACTGGGAGCGCGTGGGCCATGTGCGGGACATGCTCTGGAGCTCCCGGCAGCTGTCCGAGGCCGCCCCGCTGGAGCGCGAGCAGCTCACCCGCCGTGAGCTGGCCTTCCTGGAGGCCTCGCGCCGCACGGTGGTGCGCAGCCGCCGCATGCGCCAGGCGCTCGCCGTGGGCTTCGTCCTGTCGCTGGTGCTCGTCTACGTGGGCCTGCGGATGCACGAGGCCGCGGTGCGCGACAAGGCCGTGCGCGACTGGCTGGCCGAGGCCGCCACCGCCATGGCCGAGGCGCGGCGCGAGCGCGATGCCTTCTCCGCCGCGCGCGAGGAGGCGCTGGGCCACTACGACGCCGGCCGCAAGGAGCAGGGCGACGCGTCCTGGGCGCGCACCACGCTCGCGGAGGCCGTGCTGCACCGGCGCCTGGACGAGGCGGGAGACCACCTGGAGCACGCGCTGGTGTTGGACCCCATGCGCGAGGACGTCCGCGCCGCCCTGGCCGACTTCCTCCTGGAGCGCGCCCTCCACGCCGAGCAGGCGATGGAGACCAGTGGGCAGACGGCGCTGCTGCAGCGGCTGCGGCTGTATGACACGACGGGCGAGCGCTGGCGGCACTGGACGTCTCCCGCGCTCGTCACCCTGGAGCTCTCCGTTCCTGGCGCGATGCTGGAGCTGCGGCCCGTGACGCGGGACGTGGAGGGCCGCGAGCACATCGGCGAGCCGGTGCCCATGCCGCCGGGGCCCTGGGTGGACGTGGCGGTGCCACCGGGAGACTGGCGGCTGACGGTGCGTGCCCCGGGTCATGAGCCCGCGCTCGTCCCGCTGCGCCTGGCGCGAGGGGAGCGCCGGCTCCTGGCCCCGCCGATGCTGCGCCAGGGAGAGTTGCCGGCGGGCTTCGTCTACGTCCCACCGGGACGGGTGCTCTTCGGCAGCGCGGCGGATGCGAGCGTGCGCGGCTTCTTCAACGCCGTGCCGCTGCATGCCAAGGAGACGGCGGGCTTCCTCATCGCCCGCCAGGAGACGACGTACACGGAGTGGCTCACCTTCCTGGAGTCACTGCCCGCGGCCGAGCGCGTGCGCCGCCAGCCGCGCACGAGCACCACCTACCACGGCATGCTCAAGCTGGAGCGGGAGCGCGGTGTCTGGACGCTGCGCTTCCAGCCCGGTGGCGTGCCCTACACCGTGCGGCTGGGCGAGCGGATGCGCTACGCGAAGCGGGACCGGCGGGTGGAGCAGGACTGGACGCGCTTCCCCGTCACCGGCATCTCCTTCGAGGACGCGGAGGCCTACGCGGCCTGGCTGGACAAGACGGGCCGGGTGCCGGGGGCCCGGTTGTGCACGGAGCTGGAGTGGGAGCGCGCCGCGCGGGCCGAGGACGGCCGCGAGTTCCCCCATGGCGATTCGCTCGCCCCGGACGACGCCAACGTGGACTTCACCTATGGCAAGGAGCCCGGCGGCTTCGGCCCCGACGAGGTGGGCTCGCACCCGGCCTCGCGCAGCCCCTTTGGGGTGGACGACCTGGCCGGCAACGCGTGGGAGTGGACGCGCTCGTCGCTGGAGGCCGGGGGCGTGGTGGCACGCGGTGGTTCCTATTACTTCGCCCCCGCCTCGGCGCGCCTGGCCAACCGCGAGATGCCCGAGCGTACCCTGCGGAACATTACCGTGGGCTTCCGTTTGTGCGCCGACCTGCCCTCCAGGGCGTTGTCCCCTCGGAAGTAGCTCCCCAGGGTACTTGCCGCGACTGATGGCTTCCGGACATTGCAAGAGCCCCACGGCGACATGTGTGGCTTGCCGTGTGGATGACCACTGCACACCCTCCGCCCGTCTCGGGGACGGTGTCAAAGAGGGGTGGGGCCATGCGAGCAAGCAGGTGGTGCCGGGTCGTGGTTGCGGCCGTGGGCGTGGTGGCGTGTGGGGGCGAGGCACCGGTGCTGCCGGAATCCTCCCTCGGAGAGGCCGGGGCGTCGCTGAGCGCACGCAATGGCGCCAACCTGAATGGCGCCAACCTCAACGGCTCGGATCTCAACGGCTCGGATCTCAACGGCTCGGACCTGAATGGCTCGGACCTGAACGGCCCGGCCCTCTCGGGGACGCTGGTGTCGGTGGAGTTCGCGGGCGCGTGGTTCGAGAACGGGCAGCAGTCCTCCTCGCCGGGCCAGTGGTCCACGTGGCACCCGGCGAGCCTCGAGGAGGTGTGGCTGGAGGGCTCGACGCTGCATGGCTGGTACGACGGGCAGCACCTCGTCGGACAGGACTTCGTGCAGGCGCGCTTCCTGGGCAACCTGGGGGACGGGAGCCAGGTGGAGCTGCGCGTGGACACGGCCACTCCGGGCGAAGGCGCGAACGCGGACGTGTGGAAGTACCGGGTGTCGTTCCGCTCGCCGGTGGACGGCCAGTGGCGCCCCATCTGCCGCGACGCGAGCGGACAGGCGGCGGCGGCCATCGCCGTGGACGGGTACTGGGATTACCGGCAGGGGCTGCCGGGCGTGGGCGGCAGGAAGTACGACGATCCGCGCGTCTTCACCTTCGCGTGCGAGGGCGCGGCGATCGCCAAGTGCATCCGCTTCGGTTACAAGCCGTGGGCGAGCGTCGGGGGCGTGAGCCTGGCGGCGCACCATCAGGCGTGCACGCGCCTCATCCGCGCGGACTACTGCGGCGATGGCACCTCGCACACCGTGAACGGGCAGTGGGTGAACGTCTACGACACGGCGGGCGTGCAGCAGGACACGGAGACGTGGGGCATGGAGGCGGAGTGGGGCACCGACGGGGCGGTCTGCTTCACGGACCACAACCGGGCCCATGCGCTGGTGTCGTGCCCGGGCACTCCGAAGACGGAGCAGTGCGGTGCGGCGGAGTCCTTCTCCTCCGGCACGCTGCTGCGGAGCGAGACGCCGTAGCGCTCCACGCCCCGCGGCGGCGGGAATGGACCCCGCCGCCGGAGGCGCCCGTCGAACCGCGGGCCCGCTACTGCGTGTTCACCTTGAGGAGCTCCACCGCGGACTGATTGGTGTTGCTGGCTCCGCCCACCAGGAGGACCGTGTGGGAGTCGAGTGACGTGGCCGTGTGCTTGTAGCGGCTCACGCCCAGGGACGTCGTGGCGCGCCAGGTGCCCGTGGCCGGGGAGTAGACCTCGGACGAGGAGAGGATTCCCGACTGGCCGCTGAAGCCGCCCGTCACGACGACCAGGTCTCCCACCACGCGCGTGGCCGTGTGCTCCTGGCGCGGGTGGCTCAGGGAGCCCTGGACGGTCCAGGTGCCGCCGTTGTCGGGGTTGAACAGCTCCGTCGAGCTCCCCTGGGTCCAGGCCTGGGTCGAGCCGCCCACCACCAGCAACTTGCCACTCTCCAGCAGCGTGGCCGAGTGCAGGGTGCGGCCCGTGCTCATGCCCGGCATCGCGCTCCACATGCGCGTGGCGGGGTCATAGAGCTCCACGGAGGACAGGGTGTTGCCGTTCTCATCCGTTCCACCGGTGACCAGGATCCGGCCATTCTTCAGCAGGGTCATGGTGTGGCCACGGCGGGCCGTCAGGAGCGAGCCGGTCGGGGTCCACTGGTTCGTGGCGGGGTTATACAACTCGGCCGAGGCCAGCACGGGGCCCGAGCTCTCGCTGGAACCTCCGCCCGCCACCAGCACCGTCCCCTCCGGCAGCGTGACGGCGGCGTGGTTGTAGCGCGGGGTGCTCATGGGGCCCGCCAGCGACCAGGACTTCAGCGTGGGGTCGTACACCTCCTCGCTCGTCGGCGAGGTTCCACCCGCGATGAGCACCTTGCCGTTGTGCAGCACGCTGGCCGTGTGTCCGCGGTGGGTGGCGAAGCTGCTGCCCACGGCGGACCAGGACGCCGGCAGCGGGTTGTACTCCTCCGCGTTGGTGTTGAAGCCACCGGTCACCAGCACCCGGCCATTCTGCAGCAGGGTCGCCGAGTGCAGCAGCCGGGGCTGGGGCGTGTCGCTGACGGACGCCACGCTCGGCTGGAAGGGCAGGACCTTCACCTGCCGGGTGATGGTGCTCGTGTTGCCCTGGAGGTCGGTACCGGAATAGATGAGGGGATAGGTGCCTGGCACCGCGGTGTTGACGGAGCCGGTGCGCTGGGCCCGGTTCGAGTAGTAGTACCCGTCACACGAATCTTCCGTGAGCGAGTACCCCGGCTCCGCGAAGACCGCGCCCACGTGAAGGCTTATCTCCAGGGAGCCGAGCACCCTCAGGTTGGGGGCATGGGTATCGACCACCGTCCACTGCGTCGAGCAGGACGTCGAGTTGTTGGACAGGTCGGTGGCGGAGATCCATCCGGTGAAGGTTCCCGGACGGCCGATGTACTCAGGCTGGACGCTCACCCATTTGAGCCCGCAGTTATCCCCGAAGTCGACATCGCCATGATCGTAGATGGTGTCCTGTCCGCTGAAGACGCACTCGACCGTGACCGCGGCGGGACAGGTCAGGAACGGAGGTTCCACATCGGGTGAGGTGCACGTGGAGGATGCGAATGCCTCCTGGCCGTAGCCGGCGAGGGCTCCCATGAGCATGACGCAGCGTGCGAAGGAGTGCCTCCGGGTGAAGGCATGACGGATGGGGGGAAGGAACCGCTGGGTGGGCATCATGGTGTGGAACCTCTCGGGGGACGGATGGACTCGGGAGTGCTCGAGCCGGGCTGCGACGACATCGCGCGAGGGGCACCCAAGATACATTGGATTGAAATTATTTACAGGTCTGTTTTGATTTTCCGCTGTTTTCGTAATTGCTGAGAATTCCATTTCACGACTGTCCCGCGTCAAAATGGTCCCGCGGCTTCAATGACAGACGCTGACCGCGAACCGCTGAAACACTCCGAGAACGCGGGCGCGGCTCTGATGGAAGTTTTCGCGTGACACCGTCGTGTTTCCCCACGTTCGACGCCTCAGGTGGGGAACACACACCCTCTCGCCCGAGTGGGCTCGGAGGTATAAGAGCGCTCCTTCAACCCAAGGAGCCCCGAATGCGTATGCATTGGTGTGTCGTCCTGCTGGTTCCGTTGGCCGGGTGCGTCTCGCAGAAGGCGTTCGACTCGAAGTCTCAGGAGGCGCTCTCCCTCAAGCAGCAGTACGACGAGCAACAGGAGCAGATGAAGGCCCTGGAGCAGAAGCTCGGCGAGACCAAGACCGCGGCCGAGAAGGCGCAGAAGGAGAACGCGGAACTGGAGTCCTCACTCGCGAACAGCGACGCCGAGCGCCGCGCGCTGCGCAAGCGCGTGGACGAGCTGTCGGATCTCAACAAGGAACTGTCCCGCAACACCGAGAAGCTCGAGGCGGCCAAGGAGGCGCTCGAGAAGAAGTCCAGCGAGTACGAGAACCTGGCCAAGAGCCTCAAGGATGAGATCAAGACCGGGAAGATCGAGCTGTCCGAGCTGAAGGGCCGGATGGTAGTGAAGATGAAGGACAAGATCCTCTTCTCCTCGGGCAGCACGAAGCTCAACAAGGAGGGCCAGGAGGCGCTGGAGAAGGTGGCGCAGGCGCTCAAGGACGTGCAGGGGAAGATCATCCGGGTCGAGGGGCACACGGACAACGTGCCGATGCCGGCGGACGCGAAGACGGAGTTCGACTCGAACTGGGAGCTGTCCACGACGCGAGCGCTCGTGGTGGTGAAGCTGCTGCAGGAGCAGGGCGTGCCGCCCACGATGCTCTCCGCGCTGGGCTATGGCGAGTACCAGCCCATCGCCTCGAACCAGACGGTGGATGGACGGAGCCTGAACCGGCGCATCGAGATCGTCCTCGCGCCCGCGGAGCAGGCCCCGTCCGCGGTGGTGGCCGCCTCGGTGAAGAAGGCCCCGGCCCCGGCGGCGCCCGCGCCCGTGGTGAAGCCGGCCTCCGGCACCAAGCCCGCCGCGAAGAAGAAGTAGCGGCTCCGCGGACAGAACACAGCGAACGCGGACACAGAACGCGGACACAGAACGCGGACACATCCCCTCTCCCTTCGGGAGAGGGACGGGGTGAGGGTTCCCGGACCTCGGGTTCTGGATGCGAGGGGTTCCCGGATATAACCCAGCACCCTCACCCCACCCTCTCCCGGCGGGAGAGGGAGATCTGAACCCGAGATGCGTCCGACGCCCTGTGTCCTGCTGGTGCTCCTCGTGGGCTCTGCTTCCCGTGCTGGGGAGCCGCCCACGGAGAGCGCGGCCCCGCTCACCTTCGAATCCTCCGAGCTGAAGGATCTCGCGGGCACGTGGGGCGAGCCCTTCCGCGCGCTCATGGTGATGCCTGGGGTGAGCCACGTCGTCTCGGGGGCGAGCCTGCCGGTGGTGCGCGGCGCGGCTCCCTCGTCCACGGGCTTCTATCTGGACGGCGTGCGCGTGCCGCAGCTCCAGCACCTGTGGGCCGGGCCCGCCACGGTGCACCCCGCGCTCGTCTCCGGACTCGATTTCCACCGGGGACCCGCTCCCGCGCGATTCGGCCGGGAGCTCGGTGGCACCGTGAACGCGCGGCTCCTCCCGCCGAGCACCGGCGCCGTACACGCGGTGGGCTCCATCGACGTGTTCAACGTGGGCGTGCTCACCCAGGTGCCCATCTCCTCCACGGGGACGGAGCTCACCCTCGCGGGCCGCTTCGGCTACAGCCCGTGGATCGCCGCGGCGGTCATCAATGGCACGCGTGGCACGCCGGGCCCGGACCTGGTGCTCGGGCTCTTCGACTACCAGGCGCGCGTCACCCAGGCCGTGGGCGAGGGCTCCTTGCGCCTGTTTGCCCTGGGGAGCTCGGACGACGCGGGCCTGAGCGGCCCGGGAGACGTGGTACGGCTGGGCACGGCCTTCCACCGGGTGGATCTCCGCTTCACGCACCCGCTGGGCGTGGGCGAGGCCGAGGCCGCCCTCACCTGGGGCCAGGACACGCTGGGGGCCACGGGAGGAGGCTCCGCCTCACGTGTCACCGTGGGGCTCGCGGAGCGCACGCTCGGGGCGAGGATGGCGTGGCGGGCCGCGCTGTCCCAGGGGCTCACGGTGGAGGCGGGCGCGGACGTGGAGCGCCGGAGCGTCGACGCGGAGCAGTCCACCACCTTCCGCCCAGGCGAGGCCGATGACCCCAGCAGGCCCACCGTCACCACGGGAGGCCCACGACCTCTCGCGCGGGCCACGCTCGCGGGAGCGTACGCGCAGGCCACCTGGGCCCAGGGAATGTGGCGGCTCACCCCGGGCTTGCGTGTGGACGGATACCTGCTGGCACCCACGCTGAACCAGGTGGTGGTCGAGCCCCGGCTGCACGCGCGGGCGGTGCTCTCGGAGACGGTGGCGTTGCGGCTGGGAGCGGGCCTCGTGCACCAGGCACCGAACCACCTGCTCGACGTGCCGGGCGTGGAGACGGCGGCGCTGCGGCTGGGATTGCAGCGGGCCCTGCAGGTGGAGGCGGGCGCGGACGTGCGAGGGCCGGCGGGCTTCACCTTCGGCGCGGACGTGTTCGTCCACCCGCTGCTGCGCACGGTGGAGCTGGACGTGCTGTCCTTCGACATGCTCGCGGATGATCCGCTGGCGCGAGGGCGGGAGCGCACGGCGGAGGGCCACGGCTACGGCGTGGAGCTGCTGGCCCGGCGGGCGCTGTCGGAGAATTGGTCGCTGCTTGCTTCGTACACCTTCCAGCGGCGCACGCTGAGCACGCGTGTGGAGCGGCGGGACGAGGCGGGGCAGATGGTGGGGACGGAGGTGTTGCCCCTGGCCTCGGCGCTCGAGCAGCAGCACGTGTTCAACGCGGCCGTCACCGTGAAGCTGCCATGGGGCCTCACGGCGGGGACCACGCTGCACTACAACACCGGGGCGCCCGAGGCGGGCGGCCTGCTCTTCTCGTACACGCAGCGCGAGGGCGTGGACCCGGTGCGTGGCACGGCGCGCTGGGTGCCGGTGGACCGGGACAGGGTGACGCGCCTGCCGGGCTATTTCCGGGTGGACGGCCGGATATCCAAGACGGGCACCTGGGGCCCGCTGGCGGTGGAAGCGTGGCTGGATGTCTTCAACCTGTCGCTGACGCGGGAGACGTTCCGTTACAGCTATGGAACGGAGAGGGGCCAGCTGGTGCGTAAGCCATTCGGCCTGCCGCCCGTGACGCTCCCATCACTGGGGATCCAGGCGCGTTACTGACGGCATCCGCGGGGTGTTAGACTCACTCCATGCAACTGGAGATCGTCGCCATGGGAATGAGTTCGTGCCTTGGGCCGCTCCTCACTGCTTGTGCCGCGTTTCGCGCAGGTATCAGCCGGGTGCGCACATCTCGTGAGTTTCGCTATTTCCCAGAGGAGGATAATGCTCCGCTCCCACTGCGGACGTGCTCCATTCCCGTGAGAACCTTCGGGTTTTCCGCTGCGGGCAGGCTTGTCGCCATCCTGGGAGGAACGCTCGAAGATCTCCAGAGCCGTTTGGAACTCGGCAATCTGAGAACCGACACCGCCCTGTATCTGGTGCTCCCCGACCCTTTGGAGCGCGAGTTTCCGATGCGCGCCGGGTTGATGGAAGATCCGTCAGGTCGCGTCGAGGCTCTCGGCCAATTTGTCTTGAACCAGACGTTCGAGAATCTCGGGATGACGTGGCGGGGCCTGAAAGGGCAGTTCTTCATGGGTGGGCAGGTGACGTTCGCACGTGCGCTACAGGCCGCGCAGGTAGCGCTCGAGTCCCGAAGCGTGGGGGCGTGCCTCGTGATGGCGGTGGACAGCCTCCTGTCACCGCCTACGCTCAGTCGTCTCGTGAGGGAAAGACGCGTCAAGACAGACGACCTTCCTGTTGGTTTCATCCCAGGGGAGGTCGGGGTGGCGATACTGTTGCGGCCTGCCCCCGGTTCGCTGAAAGAGGGCTCCGCATCGCCGGTATCCATCCGGCAGGTCCACGTGTCAGATCCTCCAGCTTCGAGGCAGACTGACGATCGAGTACTTGCGTTCTGCGTGGAGCGCGTCCTTCAGCCACACGGCGGCCCTGCTCCGGAAGAGCCGTTGCTTGTCAGCGACCATAACGGCGAGCAACGCCGGGCCAGTGAGTGGGGCAATCTCCAAATCCATCTCCATGCGGCTCATCCGGACTGGATGCTTGAGAACGCCTGTTTTCCGGCGATCGGCTTCGGCGAAACCGGTGCGGCTTCAGGTGCCGTAGGGGTCTGTGTTGCGGCGAGGAGCCTCGAACGCGGCTATGCCCGGTCTCGCTCCGCTCTGGTGCTCAGCACGTCGGAGGATGGTGCGCGAGCCGCCATTCTTCTCAACAAGTTGCAGCCAGGAGTTCGCTCATGAGTGGGCACAAGAAGGGCGTTTTCGCGAACTACAATGTCTCCGGCGTCGGCCAGGATGCCTTCAAGAACGAGAAGTTTCCGGAACTGGAGGAGGCAAATTATCCCCAGGAGTTCATCCAGAAACTCGAGGCGCAAGCGAAGTCAGCGGAGCAGCAGCAGAAGAGCAATCACGCGGATGTACCCAATCCCCTCCGGCGCCAGGCGAATTATCAGTACAGAGGGCCGGCTTACGCCCATAAGCACGGAGGCCGGGATCGGTATCACCTCTGGCCTTTCGACTATCTCTTCGAGGGCTGCGATCCCGCCACGAAAAAGGTGATGCTCGACAAGGTAGGAAAGCTGGCGGAAAAGCGCCCGATATGGGCCATTGTCAAAGATAAGTCGAAATGGGACTTGTGCTTCAAGTTTCCCGAACCGGGAGGCTTTCCAGGTAAGAGGAAGCTCTTCTACCTCACCGCGAAGCTCACCCATAAGGATGTCGCGGAGAATTATTTCTTCTTTACGAAGCCAAAGCCATACAAATGGGTAGCGCACCACCTCATTCCCATCGAGGTCTTCGACAGCACCAAGAAACCCTTCTTCAACGAAGATCAGCAGATGTTGATCCGCGACTCCGGGTATGACGTCAACAACGGACACAATATCGTGCCGCTACCGACGTGGGATGTGCCGCCTCACTGCTTGCTGGCGCATAGCGGCGGCCATTTCGAGTACATCAAGCATGCCAAGACCCAACTGGAAGCGGTCCGGGACAAGATCGATGAGGCGAGGGAAAGTGGGGAACCTCACTCGGCCTTCTATCCACAATTGATCAAGATGCTGACGAAGATCGAGGATGACCTATGGGCCAAGCTGAAGGAGATCGGCACTGCCTCGGTCAAGCTGTATCTCCAGGACAAGCGTCCCAAGAGCAGCCTCGTGAAATTCATAACCAAGGGAAAGAGCCGAAGCAGTGGACGGCGCAAGCGCTTTCCTGAAGGAGCGATGAACTGATGTCGGCTGACAACCGGAAATTCTGGATTCTCGACACCGTCAGCAACCCTGGAGCGGTGATCGAGCAGGTTCCAGCGGGCACTCCGTCCAAGTGGCGCTTCTTCAAGGGAAAGAGTCTCGCTTCGGAATTCCCCGCGGGTGCAACTGTCAAATTCTCCGAGGACTTTCCCAAGCAGCGCAAGCTCTTCGATTTCGTAGCCAATACCTTGAGCCTGCTGATTGTTTCGAGGAAGGTGCGTGACATCCTCGACGCGGTTGGGGTGGATGGATGCGAGTACATGCCTGTTGGGGTCCGTGACCACAAGGATAAGCTCGTGGGCCCCGGCTATTTTATTGTCCATCCTCTTGGAGGTGAGGACGGCGTCGACATGGAAAAGTCGGTGTACGACAAGGATCCATTCGATGAGAAGCAGATCCATCTAATCCATAAACTCGTCCTGAAGAAGGAGGCCATTTCCCCCAACGTCCGCCTCTTCCGCTTCAAAACATTGATGAGGCATTACGTTGTCGACCAGACTGTGGCAGAAGCTCTCCAAAAGGGAGGTGTCTCGGGTTTCCGCTTGCTGGAGACCGAAGGCTGGAATGGCTCCTACATGAATCTGGAGTAGCCATGCAATTCGAGCTTGAGGACCTGAGGGAAGAGGCCGCGGACTCCATCGACATCATCTTCGATGACTTGTTCGCGGAAACCCTGTCTGAGGGAAAGGCGGAAGACCTCGTTGAGTTGGTGCGCGAGGTCTGCATGCACTTCCACACCCTGGCCACGACGACGCTGCTCATCGACGCAAGCCCACAGTACTTCTTCTACAATCTGTGTTGTGCGGCGGAGAACTGGCGTCGGTTGTTGGCCCATCTGCACAGCCAGGGGGATGCCTTGCCACCCTCGTCCGACAACACGCCGCTGCTGGGGGCGGTGGCTGCCGGGCAGTGGGAGCTCGCACGCGCACTCTGCCATCTCTCCGCGACCGCTCGAGCAGAGGAGGAATACGAAGACGAGTTCGTGTGGGCGCACATGCTGCAAGAGTTCATCGCGCTTCCGGTGGGTAGGGCGTTCCCCGAAGTATTGCTGAGCCGATACGAGCGAGTGCTCGAGGAGGAGCAGCCGGACCGATTGGAGCTGTTCCAGGCGCTGCTTGTTGCGGACGGCAATCGCTTCTTCGCGGCCTTCCAGCGGGTGCTCCAGAGCCACGAGCGCGAGACGGAGGCTCGAGCCGTGGGATTTGGTATGTCTCCCGACAAGTTCGTGGCCTACCGTTTCATTTGGTTCGAGGGGCTGGCGCTGCTGCGTCTTGCCGAGCGCGTGGGCTTGAGGAGTGATGAGCCCTTCCTCTACTGCCCTCCGCTCGCGCGCGTCGCGATGACCATGGCGTGCGACAACGATTGGGCACTTCCGTTTGGAGCTGGGGCGAAGTGAGGCATCTGAAGTGCAAGAGTCCCACTTCTACCTTGGGCTGCTTGGCTAGATCTTCTCGTTGCAGACGCTACACCTGGGGTCCTCCTCATCACCTTCCGAGGCGACAACGGGCCCCTGGATGACTGGGAAGGGCGGCGTGTTCTTGTCGTTGTGCAGCATCAGGTCCATGGCGCGCGCCACGTTCTTGCCCTCGAACTTCACGTCGAAGGAGAAGTTGACGAACTCGGCCTTGCCCTTCGTCTTGCTGGAGGCCACACCGCCGCCCGCGGTCCCCGCCTCGTCGCCCGTGCTGGTGCTGAAGTTCGAATCCTTCACGCACACCGGGTTGCCCTTCACCGACACATTCTTCGTGCCCTTGGCCGTGTCCGAGGACTGCGCGACGTTGGGGTAGGGGATGGGCACGGGCCCTCCCGGGCTGGGCGTCTTGCACACGTCCGGAAAGGCCGAGGTGACGCCGTTGCTGTCCTTGGTCACCACGGACATCTTGTTGACACCGACGTTGACGGGCATGGCTCCCCCCTCGTGCAAGGGCCCAGTCTATCGCGCCGGGGCCCCGGCCGCGAGCCGGACTCTCGTGATGCCCGGGCCGGTCAGTCCGCCTTCGGACGGGACATGCCCTCCGCGGTGATACGGATGCCGCGCACGTCGTGGAGTCCCTCGTCCAGGAGCACGTGTCCCCGCCACAGCAGCAGCACCTGGTGGGCGTCCGTGTCGAGGATGACGGTGTCCAGGCGCATGTCGGGCGTTGTGTCCCCGGCACTCGCGCGCTCCACGGTGACGGTGGGCGCTGGCTGCGCGGGGAGCCGGAAGGTGAGCGGGCCTCTCGGCGAGACGTTGGTGAGGATGACGGGCTCGTTCCCCTTCAGGTACCCGGGGGCGACGAGGCCCGGGGGCGCGGCGTTGAAGAAGCGCCGGTCGAAGTCCTTGGGCAGCAACGGCTTGCGTGTCTTGTCCCAGGCCTCGTCGTAGGTGCCCGCGTACGCCGCGCGCGGCTGCCAATGGGGTGAGGTGAAGCCGAAGCCCGCTGGGGGCACCTTCTGGCCGAACTCCCGCAGCGGATGTTCCGGGTCCTCCAGGTTGGGCAGCCGCAGCTCCTCCTCGAAGTGGTGAGGACTCACCCGGAAGCCCGTTCCCACGGGATTGCGCGGCTCGAAGGAGTGCTTCTTCGGGTCCGGAGCGCTCCGGTCCCAACCCCCGAAAGCCCGCTCCCAGGTGAGGGGCATGCGCTCGAAGGGCAACGGCTTCGTCATGGCCACGCGGCCCATGCTCCGGAACCACGTGCGCTCGCCCACCACCCGGAGGCTCTTCTTCAGCGGGCCCACCTGCATCGCCACCCCTGTCTCGGTGGTGGCCTTGGAGGCGTGCGCGTGACCAATGAGCACCACATCCGTGGCCGGTTTGATGAAGGCACATTCGGGCTCGTATTTGTCGCTGGACTCGCCCGGAGTGCCCCAGGGCTCGCCTCCCCACTTCACCGGCACCTGCTCGGGAGCGGGCTCCAGCTTCGTGTCTCCGATGGAATAGGTAGCCTTCACCAACAACAGGAGCAACGGCCGCCCCTCTTCATCCGCCATGCCCATGAATTCGAAGACGAACGGCGTTTCGTTCTCGATGCTGGGGTGTCCCATAGGTGTGCAGGGACCGCACTGTACCAGTGTCTCGGTCCCAAGAGCAGGCGTGCTGCCGCTGTGCGGCCTGGTACTCCGGGGCACGTCACAATTCCCTTCCGTGCCCTCCTTCTTCCGTGGGGATCCCATCACCTCTCGGGGAGGCTACACACATGAAACCGGGCAACGACGGCAAGGGCCAGGGCGCCGAAGGCCCTGCTGCGTGGCGGCAGCGCATCGGCTCCGGTACCCGGACCGCGGTGCGATTCCTGCTCGGCTACTCGCGCTTCAGGGCCTCCCTGGTGTCGAACCAGACCGATCGCCGTCTGAAGATACGCCGCCCCGACAACACGGTGCTCGTCCTCTCGCCGCTCGAGTGCGACAGGCGGGTGTCCGCGCAGGAGGTCGAGGCGTTCGACCTCCAGGCCCTGGCGCAGCGGGGAAGGATTTCCCTGCAGCCCGAGCCGAGCCGATGGGTGCACCGGCTGGCCTTCATCCAATCCTTCACGGGCAAGCTGTCGCTGTTGTCCTTCATCGCCGCGGCGTATTTCTTCCTCATCGACCTGTTCGAGGGGCGCCGGGCCCGCACGTACCTGCTCATCGCGTTGGGCCTCATGGGAGCTTCGCTCGTGTCGATGCTGCTGGTCGCCCGGCTGGGGAGCGGCATGGGCATGAGGCGCTCCTTCAAGCGCTGGGTCCGTGGCAAGGTCTACCCGATTCTGCTGCTCGCCATCGGGGTGGGCATTCCGAGCCTCGTCATCCTCGCCTCGGAAGGCTTCATCGGCGATCTCCGGAAGGTCCTGGAGGCAACCACGGTGTGGGTGCGGTCCGCGGGCCAGGTGCTTCCCGAGGTGAGCTCCCAGGACCGGCTCCTCGTCGCCGGCCGCTTCCTCCAGTTGCTCTTCATCAGCCTGCTCTCGTTGCTGCCCGCGGTGCTCTTCTTCGCCTTCGACCGGCAGCACCAGAGCACCCTGAGGGAGCGGTTCGTCGCCCACATCTTCCGGTTCGATCCGGCGGTGGAGACCCGGCAGGACGTCCAGACGCGCTATGGCAAGCAGATGGACGAGGCGTATGGCACCGAGGGCCGTGACGGCACCACCCGCCTCCTCCCCACGCGGCGCTCGCCGCTGCTCATCGCCACGCTGGTCCTGGCGCTCGGCTGGACCTTCACCATGCTGAGCGGGGGAACGCCGGCCGACGGTGATTCACCGGTGGATTTCCTGGGGTTCTTCCAACCGCTGAAGTCCACGCTCCCCTTTGGCTTCCTGGGGGCGTATGCCTATGCGTTGGCCACCACCTTCCGCAGCTATGCCCGGAGGGATCTCCAGCCGAAGATCTACAGCCACATCACCACCCGCGTCTTCACGGTCATGGTTCTGGCTTGGGTGCTCGAGGAGAGCTGGTTGATCGTCCCGGGCTCCCAGGTGGACCAGCCGGCCCTGGAGCCCGCGCTGCACACGCTCGCCTTCTTGACGGGCATCATCCCCGAGACGGGGCTGGTCTTCATCGGCGAGGTGCTGCGCACCACCCTGCGGAAGCTGAAGCGGCCGGCGAAGGATCCGGGCCTCCAGCTCGTCGATCCACACGAGCCCCTCACGAGCCTGGAAGGAATCGACATCTACGACCGGGCGCGCCTGCAGGACGAAGGGGTGACGAACGTCCAGGCCCTGGCGCGCCATGACGTGGTCGAGCTGATGCTCCAGACGCGTGTCCCCGCGCCGCGGTTGCTGGACTGGGTGGACCAGGCCATCCTCCATCTGCACTGCAACGTCGGGGGACAGACCGGCGGCGAACCTGATTCGTTGCTCCCGACCCTGCGCCGGTATGGCATCCGAACGGTGACGGACCTGATGGAGGCCAGTGATCGGGCCGACAAGCGCAGCAAGCATGACGAGTTCCTCCAGCTCCTGTCCGGCTCGGCGTCCAACGGGAGCATTCCCCGGCTCCAGATCGTGCTCGACGCCATCAAGGACGAGGAATGGGTGGAGAACCTTCGCTGCTGGCACAAGACGCAGGCCGTCCGGGAAGAGGTGGTGGACGTCCAGGCTCCTCCACGAGCGCCGCGGCCCGAGCCTCGCGAGTCCACCGACCGCGCTTCCCGCCCGGGTGCCGTCACCGGGCGCCGGGCCGGCGACGGTGCGGGCGCGCCGACTGTTGCGTGAGGGCGCCGGAGGGCATATCCGGGAACCACCAGCAGCAGGGGAGGTTCCCGGATGGAGCGAGCGGACACGGTGGTGGGCCTCATCGAGCGCGGTGGCGAGGGGGACCTCGCCATCGGAGCGCCGGGGCGGCCCGGGTTGACGTACGGAGGCCTGCGGGAGCTCGCGCGGCACACCGTCACGGCGTTGAACGGCATGGGCCTGGGGCGTGAGGACCGGGTGGCCCTGGTGCTGCCCAACGGGCCGGAGATGGCGGTGGCCTTCGTCACCTTCGCCTGCGGCACCACCACCGCGCCGCTCAACCCCTCCTACCGGGCGGAGGAGTTCGACTTCTACCTCTCCGACCTGAAGGCCCGGGCGCTCGTCCTGCTCGAGGGCATGGAGAGCCCGGCGCGTGCCGTGGCCGCGGCGCGAGGCATTCCCGTCATCGAGCTGGTCCCCGGCACGGACGGGCCCGCGGGCCGCTTCACGTTGAAACCGGAGCGGCCGCTCTCCGGCACGCCGGCGCGGGCGGGGTTCGCCGAGGCGGGGGACGTGGCGCTCGTGCTCCACACCTCGGGGACGACGGCACGGCCGAAGATCGTCCCCCTGCGCCACACCAACGTCACGGCCTCCGCGTACCACATTGGCCAGACGCTGGCGCTGGGGCGGGAGGATGTCTGTCTCAACATCATGCCGCTGTTCCACATCCACGGCCTCATCGCGGCGGTGCTGGCGAGCCTGGCGGCGGGCGGCGGGGTGGTGTGCACGCCGGGCTTCAACGCGCTCAAGTTCTTCGGCTGGTTCGAGGAGGTGCGGCCGAGCTGGTACACGGCGGTGCCCACCATGCACCAGGCGATCCTCGGCCGTGCGAGCCGCAACACGGGGGTCATCCAGGCTGGGCGGTTGCGCTTCATCCGCTCGTCGTCCGCGTCGCTGCCGCCGCAGGTGATGGAGGAATTGGAGCAGGTGTTCGGCGTGCCGGTCATCGAGAGCTACGGCATGACGGAAGCGTCGCACCAGATGGCGTCGAATCCGTTGCCGCCACGGCCGCGCTACGCGGGCTCGGTGGGAATCGCGGCGGGGCCGGAGGTCGGCATCATGGACGAGGCGGGAACCCTGCTGCCGCCGGGGGCACTCGGGGAGGTGGTCATCCGGGGCCGCAACGTCACGGCCGGCTACGAGAACAACCCCGAGGCCAATGCGAAGTCCTTCACGCGGGGCTGGTTCCGCACGGGAGATCAGGGCGTGCTCGACGAGGCGGGCTACCTGCGGCTCACCGGCCGGCTCAAGGAGATCATCAACCGGGGAGGCGAGAAGATCAGCCCGCTGGAGGTGGACACGGTGTTGATGGACCACCCGGCGGTGCAGCAGGTGGTGACGTTCGCCATGCCGCACCCGAAGCTGGGTGAGGAGGTGGCCGCCGCCGTGGTGCTGCGCGAGGGCGCGAGCGCCGGTGAGCGGGAGCTCCAGGACTTCGCCTCCGCACGGCTGGCCGACTTCAAGGTGCCGAGGAAGATCGTCTTCCTCCCGGAGATCCCCAAGGGGGCGACGGGCAAGTTGCAGCGCATCGGACTGGCCGAGCGGTTGGGGCTCACGAAATGAAGATCGCCATCTTCGGAGCGGGAGCGATTGGCGGGTTCCTCGGCGTCCGGCTGTTGCAGGCGGGCGCGGATGTCACCTTCATCGCGAGGGGGGCACACCTCGCGGCGATGCGGGAGAAGGGCGTCACCCTGCGCAGCGGCGGCGAGAGCGTCACCGTCCGGCCGCTGTGCACCGACGACCCGGCCGAGGCGGGACCACAGGACTACGTGGTCATCACGCTGAAGGCACATTCCCTGCCTTCGGCGGCGGCACAGATGGTTCCGCTGCTGGGGCCCCAGACGGCGCTCGTGACGGGCATCAACGGCGTGCCGTATTGGTACTTCTACGGGCTCGAGGGGCAGTACCGTGACCGGCCTGTGGAGAGCGTGGACCCGGGTGGGAAGCTCTGGGAGACGCTGCACCCCTCGCGAGCCATTGGCGCGGTGCTCTACCCGGCGGCTGAGGTGGTGGAGCCCGGCGTCATCGAGCACACCTATGGGGACCGCATCACGCTGGGCGAGCCCGATGGAAACAAGAGTCCTCGCGTCGAGGCATTGTCGAAGCTGTTGATTCGAGCGGGCCTGAAGGCGCCGGTGCGGCCGCGCATCCGTGACGAGCTATGGGTGAAGCTCTGGGGAAACCTGGCCTTCAATCCGCTCTCGGCGCTGACGGGAGCAACATTGGACACGCTGGCGACCCAGGCAGACCTGCGAACGGTGGCACGGTCCATGATGGTCGAGGCCCAGGTGGTCGCCGAGGCGCTCGGGGTGCGCTTTCCCATCGACGTGGACAAGCGAATCCAGGGAGCGGCGGAAGTGGGCGCGCACAAGACGTCGATGTTGCAGGACCTGGAGCGAGGCCGGCCGATGGAGATCGACGCGCTGCTGGGCTCGGTGGTGGAGCTCGGCCAACTCGTGGGCAAGCCGATGCCCGCGTGCGAGCTGGTACTGACACTGGTGCGCGAGCGCGCGCGGCAGGCGGGGTGCTATCCTGCCGTGAACCCATAGAATGAGTTGTTTTCACGGGAGGGTTTCATGCCGGCATCCCAACCATCCGTCCGCGATGTGCTCGCCAGGTATTTCGAGCATGTCCTGTCGCTTGAGCCGAAGACGGAGTGGTCTCCCTTCCGCGTCGAGTCTGACCCGGAGCTACCCTCTCCCTGCGACCTGGATGATGAGGACGAGGAGGGCCTCGTGGGCTGGCGGCCCGTACTCAGACAGACCCCTGGGGACTTCTCCTCCGTGGAGGAAGCCGTGGGAGAATCCTTGCACCCGGATGCGAAGGAGTTCCTCGGCAGCTATTGGGCGCACGGCCTCCAAGTGCCGTACGAAGACAATCTGCTCTTCCTCCCGGCCTTCAGTGCCAATGAAGAGAATTGGAGCAGGCGGCTCAAGGGACTGCGCGAGCACCTCATGGTGAAGCGGGCGGAGAAGCTGCCTCTGACGGTGTTCATTGGCAACTCCGGGGATGACCGGTTCTTCAGCGTCGACAACGCCACCGGGAAGGTGCTGCTTGAGGATTTCGGGAGCCCACCCATCGTATTGGCTCCATCGCTCGTGGACTTCCTCTCCCGCCTGCCGCCCCCAGGCGGTCTGTAGCTCACACCGCGCGGTTCGGTGCGCGAGCGTGCGCGGCAGGCGGGGTGATCTCCGGCCGTGAGTCCGTAGGGCTGAGGACCAGGCCCGAGCCTGTTGCCGCCTTACCGAGCATGTTCTGCATGCGCATGAGTTTCCGGCGCTTCCGCCCGAGTGCCAACACGGCCAATGCCAGCACTCCCGAGCTCCAGCCCGGAGCCGAGCCACAGCCACAGGCCTCTGGTTCCATCACCTGGGGCACCGGTCCTGGAATCCCACGCATGCCCGCGGTGCGCGCCACCCACAGGTGGCTCGTCACGGTGCGCGGATGGCCGTTGATCCACACCTCCACGCGGAAACGGTCCTCGCCTTGCTCGGGCGCGGTGACGTCCTGCTCCACCACGAAATCCTCCGAGCTCACCTCCACGAGCGGCAGGCGCACGCTGTTGTGGACGAAGCGCACCTGGTGGCCCTTCGCACCCGTGACGCGTGCGCTCAGCCGGGCGCTCGGCGCGAGCACGGTGTCCCCGGTGGGCGCCACGCTGCTCGTCAGGTTCACCATGGGGTCCTCCGGCCCCTGGAGCTTCACCACCGTCCGGCCGTGGCGGATGCTCTCCAACAGCGCGGCCACGCTCAGCTCTCTCGCGTACACCAGCGTGGTGGGGTGGCCGATGGCGCTCTGGGTGAAGTCCAGGTCCACCCCGGCGCGATGGTCATCACTGCCTCCGAGCGCCGCGGTGTGGTGCCCCTGCGCGAGGAGCCAATCCCAGTAACCGAGCGCGCCCTCGGAGAAGAAGCGCCCCAGCTTCTCCCAGCCGCCGTTGGCCACCTCGATGGCGTCCACGCCACCCGGAGGCACGGTGTGCTGCCACGCGCAGCCGATGCACAGGTCTCCCACGTCGTACGTGGGGTGGTTGATGGAGAAGAGCGCGCCCTGGCGGTGGAAGGCGTCGATGGCCTCCTGCAAGGTGATGCCCTCGTTCACGCGTGGCGGCACGTAGCCGGTGGCGCCGATGGCGTTCGCGTGCCCTGCGTAGGTGGTGTACTCGATGCCGGGCACCAGCAGCAGCTGGGGGTGACGTGACTGGGCCTCCACGAGGAAGTCGAGCGTGGACGTGGTGTTGTGCTCGGTGAGGACGGCGAAGTCGAGCCCCTGTTCCCTCGCGTAGCGGGCGATTTCATCCAGCGAGGCCTTCGCATCACCGCTCTCGCGCGAGTGGACGTGGAAGTCGCCCGCGTACCAGCGCGGTTGCGAGGAGAGCGCGTCGGCGGGGTGGTAGGGCTGGCGCTCGGGTTGGGGCGCGAGCGTGACCGCCGTGCGCAGGTGCACCTCGATGCGGTAGCGCGCGGGTGTCTTGCGAATCTTCGCCTTGCCCACCGTCACCTTCCACGTCCCGGGGCGCAATGGCCCGGCGAGGTACGAGCGCGACGCGGCCCGCTCGCTCACGACGGCGGGCTCCTCGTTGCCGCCGCCGTAGCCGCGGAAGCCCTCCGGATCCTCCAGTCCCCAGTCGAGGATGTTCTCGCTGGCGAGGTCGTCATGGCGGACCTCCAACTCCACGGTGCCCGGAGGTACCTCGAAGGGGATGTCGAAGAATCCGCCCTCGGCGGGCACCTCTCCCTCCAGCACCAGCGGGCCGGCGGCGAGGGCGGACGTACAAGCGAGGAGGCAGGCGAGCAGCACGGGGCGCAGCCTAACCCATCCAACCATGCGGCCGTCCGGGTGCCATCCCGGGCAACCCTGGCCCACCGGGCGTTGCGCGTACCGCCGATAGGAACGGTGACTCCAGGCAGGCGGGCGTGGGAGCGCGGCCGGAAGGGCCAACCCAGGGGCGAGACGGATGCAGCCGGGCCAGCGTGTGCACATCTCTACGCGGCGTGTCAGGAGGTGGATAGGCGTGAGCATGAGCACGGGACGCCGGGGCGCGGCGTGGGGGGTCCTCGTCTTGCTGGGGCTGGCAATGCTCTCCGGCTGCGAGCGGGGGAGCCCTCAAGCGCAGCAGCCCCAGGAGAAGGCACCGGTGGTGCTCGGGCCGGACGATGTGGTCCGGGTGGAGCCGCGGACGCTGGAAAGTGGGCCTGTCCTCTCCGGCACGCTCCAGGCCCGGCGTGCCGCGACCATGCGCGCCGAGGTCCAGGGGGCCGTCCTGGAGATGCTCGTGGAGCAGGGCCAGAAGGTGAAGAAGGGGCAGTTGCTCGCGCGCATCGAGGACACCTCGTTGCAGGACCAGTTGATCGCCGCGCGCAGCGCGGTGCGGGTGGCGCGCAGTGGCCTCCAGGTGGCCCGGACCGAGGAGGAGCGCAACCGCAAGTTGGCCGACGCGGGCGTCATCACCCGCCGCGAGCTGGCGCGGGTGGAGCTCGCCCGCTACCAGGCCCAGGCGCAGCTCTCCGAGGCCGAGGCCCGGCTCGCGCTCGCGCGCCAGCAGGTGGGCCGCACCCGCATCCGCGCTCCCTTCGCCGGCGTGGTGAGCGAGCGTCTTGCCAGCGCGGGCGACATCGTCCAGCCGGGCACTGGGCTCTACACCGTCATCGACCCCACCAGCCTGCGTCTGGAGGCCTCCGTTCCGGCCGCGCAGCTCAGCGTGCTCGAGCCCGGCGTCGGGGTGGACTTCAACGTGGCCGGTTTCGGGGAGCGTTCCTTCGAGGGCCGCATCGAGCAGGTCAACCCCGCGGTGGATCCGGGCACGGGCCAGGTGCGCATCTACGTCGCCCTGCCCAACACCGAGCAGGTGCTGCTCACGGGGCTCTCCGCCGAGGGCCGGGTGGCGGCGCTGCGGCGCGAAGTCCCCGCGGTGCCCGTGTCCGCGGTGGACGTGCGCGCCGAGCCGCCCACGGTGCTGCGTGTGAAGGACGGCCGGGTGGAGCGCGTGCAGGTGAAGCTCGGCATGACGGACGAGTTGGAGCGGCTGGTGGAACTGCGCTCCGGCGTGCAACCCGGGGACGTGCTGCTGCGAACCTCGTCGGGGGATGTCGCCGAGGGGACTCCCGTGGAGCTGCGGCTGCCCGCGCGGCCCCAGGAGCCCGGGCCTGGCGTGGGCGGCGGTGGCACTCCGCCGGACGAGTCCCCGCCCCAGCAGTCCGTGCCCCGCTGAGCCTCGCTGAAGGAGAGCCCTTCCGTGTTCATCTCCAACTTCGCCATCAAGAAGCCCATCGTCACCATCACCGCCATGCTGGCGCTGGTGGTGTTCGGCCTGGTGGCGCTCGTCTCCCTGCGGACGGACGAGTTCCCCGACGTCCAGCAGCCCATCATCAACGTCACCATCGTCTACCCGGGCGCTTCCCCGGACGTGGTCGAGCGCGAGCTGGTGGAGCCCATCGAGGACGCCCTCTTCGCCATCAGCGGCGTGGATGCCGCGCAGTCCACCTCCAGCGCCATCGACGGCCTCGCCCAGTTCACCATCTTCTTCGACTTCGAGAAGAACCTGCAGGAGGCCTCGCAGGACGTGCGCGACGCCATCTCCAGCAAGCGCGCCGATCTGCCCCTGGAGATGGAGGAGCCCGTCCTCACGCGCTTCGACCCCGCGGACATTCCCATTGTCTCGATGGCCATCACCTCGGACACGCTGCCGGCCACGGCGCTCACCCGGCTGGTGGACCCGGGCATCGTGGGTGAGCTGCGCTCCATTCCCGGCGTGGCCCAGGCCTCGGTGGTGGGTGGCATCGAGCGGGAGATGTCCGTCTTCGTCAGCCCGCAGTCCCTGCAGGCCGCGGGGCTGAGCATCTCGCAGGTGGTGCAGGCGCTGCAGGCGCAGAACCTCGCCGCGCCGGTGGGCCGGTTGGACGGACCGCTGGAGGAGACGACCATCCGCCTCAAGGGCCGGCTGGAGACGCCCGAGGACTTCGCGCGCGTCGTCATCGCCGAGCGCGGGGGCCAGCCCATCCGGCTCGGCCAGGTGGCGAAGGTGGTGGATGGCACCGAGGACCCACGCACCCTGGCCCTCTACAACAGCCGCGAGGCGGTGGGCATCGACATCCTCAAGTCCAAGGGCTACAGCACCACCGAGGTGGCCGATGCCGTGCGCGAGCGCATCCAGGCCCTTCAGTCCAAGCTGCCCCCGGGCGTGAAGATGGAGATCGTCCGCGACTCGGGCGTGCAGGTGGACAACGCGGTGGCGAACGTGCAGTCCGCGCTCGTGGAAGGCGCGCTGCTCACCGTGCTGGTGGTGTTCCTCTTCCTCAATTCCTGGCGTTCCACCGTCATCACCGGCCTGGCGCTGCCGGTGAGTGTGCTGGCGTCCTTCATCAGCGTGTGGGCGTTCGGCTTCACGCTCAACACCATGTCGCTGCTCGGCCTCACGCTGGCCATCGGCATCCTCATCGACGACGCCATCGTGGTGCGCGAGAACATCGTCCGCCACATCGAGATGGGGAAGGACCACTACACCGCCTCACGCGAGGGCACGAGTGAGATTGGCCTCGCGGTGGCGGCGACCACGTTCTCCATCGTGGCGGTGTTCGTCCCGGTGGCCTTCATGTACGGCGTGGCGGGCCAGTGGTTCAAACCCTTCGCCCTCACCATCGCGTGCTCCGTGCTGGTGTCGCTCTTCGTGAGCTTCTCGTTGGACCCGATGCTCTCCGCGTACTGGCCAGACCCAGCGGTGGAGAAGGGGGCGCACAAGGGACCCATCTCCCGGGTGCTGGCGCGCTTCAACCACTGGTTCGACCGGCAGGCGGACAACTACAAGGGCGTCATCGCCTGGGCGCTGGACCACCGTCTGGCCATGGTGTTGGTGGCGGTGGGCTCGCTGGTGGGCGCGCTGGTGCTGCAGGGGGCCTTCGGCGGCGCGGGCTTCGTCCCGGTGAGCGACCGGGCCGAGGTGGAGATGCTGGTGGAGACGCCCGCGGGCTCCAGCCTCGAATATACGAAGCGCAAGGTGGAGGAGGTGACGCGCATCGCTCGCGAGCACGGCGAGGTGCGCTACACCTTCACCACCATCGGCACGCCGCTGCCGCTGCGCTCGCCGGGCGTGGACCAGGCGCTGGTGTACGTGAAGCTGACGCCCAAGCACGAGCGGGAGGTGAGCCAGGAGGAGCTCGGTGTCACGCTGCGCCAGGAGATGGCGCGCGTGGCCGGGGCGAACGTCTCCGTCTTCACCAGTGGTTTTGGCGGCGCCTTCAAGTCCATCCAGCTGGAGCTGCGCGGGCCGGATGCGCGGGAGCTGACGCGGCTGGCCGAGCAGTTGCGCCGCGAGGTGGAGAAGGTGCCGGGCGCGGTGGACGTGGGCCTGTCCACGCGCGGGGAGAAGCCGGAGGTGGAGGTGGAAGTGGACCGCGCCGTGGCGGGCCGGCTGAACGTGACGGTGGCCCAGGTGGCGCAGGCGATGCGCGCGGCCTTCGCGGGCGTGGACTCGGGGGACTGGGTGGATCCCTCGGGCGAGACGCGGGACGTGATGGTGCGGGTGGTGCCCGAGGCCCGGGTGCGTCCGGGTGACCTGGGGCAACTCCCCCTGGTAGCGGGCGCGACACAGGGGGGGCCTCCGGCCCTGGTTCCCCTGGGCCAGGTGGCCCGCATCCGCGAGACGGTGGGGCCCGCTCAAATCAACCACCTCAACCGCGAGAAGGTCATCAACATCCAGGCAAACGTGCAGGGCCGCTCGCTGTCGGAGGTGATGACAGACATCCGGGCGCGCTTGGACCAGGTGCGGCTGCCGCCGGGCTACGTCCTGGGCGAGGGCGGCGAGGCGAGGGATCAGGCCGAGGTGTTCAGCCGTGTCTTCCTCGCGCTCGGGGTGGCGGTGCTGTTGATGTACCTCATCCTGGTCATCCAGTTCGGCTCGTTCCTGGATCCGCTGGCCATCCTCATTTCACTGCCGCTGTCACTCATTGGCGTGGTGCTGGCACTGCTGGTGACGGGGGACACGCTCAACATCATGAGCCTCATCGGCGTCATCCTGCTGATGGGCATTGTCGCCAAGAACGCCATCCTGCTCATCGACTTCGCCAAGTGGGCGCACTCGCGAGGTCTGACCATGCGCGAGTCGCTCATCGAGGCGGGACGCATCCGCTTGCGGCCCATCATGATGACGACGCTGGCCATCATCGCGGGCATGGTGCCGGTGGCGCTGGGCGCGGGCGAGGGTGGCGACTTCCGCGCGCCGCTGGGGCGTGCCGTCATCGGCGGCGTCATCACCTCCACCGTGTTGACCCTCCTGGTCATTCCGACGGTGTATGAGATTCTTCACGACGCGCGCACGTGGATGTTGGGTAAACTGAGGCGCGGCAAGGAACACGGAGGCCGCGAGCCGGTGCAACGTCCCCCCCAGACGCGCCCGGGAACTTGAGGAAGGACCGAGGTTGGCCCAGGTAACGGTTCATACGCGGTTGTGCCGGAACCTGCGGGGATTCGCCGTCATCCAAGGAGGCCTCGTCCTCGCGGTGGGTCTGCTGGTCTTCGTGGCCTGGCTGGCGGACATCGACTCCCTCAAGGGACTGCGGCCGGGGCTGCCCACGATGAAGGCCAACACGGCCTTGTGTTTCATCCTCTCCGGCGCCTCGCTGATGCTGGCCTCGCTTCCCAGCGAGCGCACCCGGGTGCAGCGGAGCGCACAGGTGGCGGCGGTGCTCGTCACCCTCCTCAGTGGCTTGACGTTCGCCCAGTACCTCTTCGACGTGGACCTCGGCATCGACCACCTCCTGGTGGAGGACACCCGGCACGGGGTGGAGCTCGGCTACCCGGGGCGGATGGCGCCCAACACGGCCCTCTGCTTCATCCTGCTCGGAGTGTCGCTCGCGTTCATCGAGCTGAAGTCGCGGTTCGTTGGCTGGCCCTCCCAGTACCTGGCCTCGTTCTCGGCGCTCATCGCGCTGGTGGGCTTCGTGGGCTACCTCTACGGCCAGGAGGAGTTCCCCGGTCTCAGCCGCTACACGCAGATGGCGGTGCACACCACCGTGTGCTTCCTGCTGATCTCCTCGGGGGTCTTCCTCGCCCGTCCGGATCGCGGCTTCATGAGCGTGGTCACCCACTCGGGTGTGGGCGGGGTGCTCTCGCGCTGGTTGTTGCCGCCCGCGTTCGTCCTGCCCGTCCTCCTGAGCGGACTGGCGCTCACGGGTTACCGGGCCGGGGCCTACGCGCTGCCGTTCGCGCTGGCGCTCATCGCCGTGGGCAACGTCATCGCCTTCGCCGCGCTGGTGTGGGGCGCCGCCTTCGCGTTGGACCGGGTGGAGGCCCGGCGCCAGCGCGTCGAGGAGGAGCGGGTACGGCTCGAGGCCCGGGAGCAGGCCGCGCGGGCCGAGGCCGCCGTCCAGCAGCGTGAGCGTTCACGGGCCGAAGCCGCCGAGCAGGAAGCCCAGCGCGCCGTCCGCACCCGCGAGGACGTGCTGGCCGTGGTGAGCCATGACCTGAAGAACCCGCTGGGCTCCATCGCGCTGACCACCCAGTTGATGCGGCGGTTCATCCCCCCGGGTGAGGAAGGCGAGCGGCTCCGCAAGCACACCCAGACCATCGAACGCTCGGTGGAGCGGATGGACCGGCTCATCAAGGATCTGCTCGACATGGCGAGCATCCAGGCCGGCCAGCTGAAGCTGGTCCTCGGGCGCTACGCGGTGGACGACCTGGTGCGCGACGGCCTGGTGCTGCTCGAGCCGCTGGCCATCGAGAAGCGGGTGGAGTTGCGCACGCGCGTGCCACGGGAGCGCTGCTGGGAGGAGTGTGACCGGGACCGCTTCTTCCAGGTGCTGTCCAACCTGGTGGGCAATGCCCTGAAGTTCACCCCCGAGGAGGGGAGGGTGACGGTGGAGGTGGTGCCCGGAGGGGGCTTCGTGCGCTTCTGCGTGCGGGACACCGGCCCGGGCATCCCCGCCGAGGCGCTGCCCCACCTCTTCGAGCCCTTCTGGCAGGTAGAAGGAACGGGAAAGAAGGGGACGGGGCTGGGCCTCACCATCAGCCGGGGCCTCGTGCTGGCCCATGGCGGCTCCCTGGAGGTGGAGAGCGAGCAGGGGCAGGGCAGCACCTTCTCCTTCACCCTGCCGTGGCCTCCGCCCCGGGGGGAGCGGACCCTGGCCCCCGAGTCCCCCGTGCACTGAGCGGGCGAGCGAGCATCCTTTATCGAACAGTCCTTGGGGCTGTGCCAGACTGCGGCGCGCGCTTCGCGAGGATGCGGAGGGCGAAGCCATTTCGCGGGGGTACTGCTCATGACGGACATGCGCTGGACGAACGAGTTCCTGGATTCCATGCGCGAGGTGTGTGACCCGCCGGCGGACGAGGCGGTGCAGAGCCTCTTCGCGCAGGGGATGGTGGGTTCCGCCAACGAGCTGATGAAGCAGCTGGTGGCGCACGAGACGGTGACGGCGGAGCAGCTGCCGGTGCCGTTGCGGGGCTACTTCGAGCAGAGCGCGAAGCTGCCCTCGTGGGCGGACCAGGAGCTCATCCGCGAGGGGCAGGCGGTGTTCAGCCGGTGTGGCTCGCTGTCGGTGGTGGCGCTGGTGTGCGCGTCGCTGCCCACGTGCTACGCGGGAGCCGAGGGCGTGCAGGTGCTGCACCTGACGGCGCGGCTGCAGACGGACACCAAGCGGCGCATCATCGAGACGGCGCAGATGGTGGTGGACGTGATGTCGCCGGGGGGCCTGGAGCCGGATGGCTGGGGCCTGCGGGACGCGCAGAAGGTGCGGCTGATGCACGCGGCGGTGCGCCACCTCATCCGTCAGAGCAGCCGGTGGAATCCGGAGTGGGGCCAGCCCATCAACCAGGAGGACATGGCGGGCACGCTGGTGACGTTCTCGGTGGTGACGATTCGCGCGCTGACGAAGCTGGGCTACACGCTGGAGCCGCGCGAGGAGCAGGCCTACTACCACGCGTGGCGGGTGGTGGGGTACGTGATGGGGGTGGACGAGCGCCTGCTGCCGGAGACGTACGAGGAGGGCTGCCGCCTGGCGGACTCCATCTTCGCGCGCGTGTTCCGCTCCTGCGAGCAGGGCAAGGTGATGACTCAGGCGCTCATCGAGCAGGTGGAGCACATCATTCCCGGCAACCTCTTCGATGGGTTGTGCAGCACGCTCATCCGCCATCTGATCAGCGACGAGACGGCGGATTTGATCGCCGTGCCGCCGGCGGACTGGACGCGCGCGTTGATCAAGCCGTTGCAGCTGCTGGGCTGGGTGATGGACGAGGGCGACGAGGCGAACATCGTGAACGCGAAGCTCAGCGAGCTGTTCGGGCGCAAGCTGCTGGAGGGAATCGTGTGGGTGAGCCGCGGCGACGAGCGCCCGCCCTTCCGCATCCCCGAGCAGCTGCGCGAGTCGTGGAACGTGCGCAGCCGCGAGCAGCAGCTGGCCTGACGCCACTCAGGCCGGGGTGGTGGCAGCCGCGCCGAGCGTGAAGCGGAACGTGCTGCCCTGTCCCGGAGTGGACTCCACCCAGATGCGTCCGCCGTGGCGCTCGACGATCTTCTTGCAGATGGACAGGCCGATGCCCGTGCCCGGGTACTCCTCCTTGCCGTGCAGCCGCTGGAAGATGGCGAAGATGCGCTCGTAGTACTGCGGCTCGATGCCGATGCCGTTGTCCTCCACCGCCACCGTCACCGTGTCGCCTTCCCGTTGGGCCGACACGCGGATGCGCGGAGGCCGCTCGCCGCGGAACTTCACCGCGTTGCCCATCAGGTTCTGCAGCAGCTGCGCCAGCTGCGTCTCGTCTCCCTTCACCGAGGGCAGCGGCTCCACCTCCACCTCCGCGCCGGACTCCTGCAGCGCCAGGCGCAGGTGTGACAGCGCCCGCTCCATGCCTCGCTCCAGCGGCACCGTCACCAGCTCCTTGCCCCGCGTGCCCACGCGCGAGTAGGCCAGCAGGTCATTGATGAGCGCCTGCATGCGCGTGGCCCCGTCCACGGCGTAGCGGATGAACTCGTCCGCGTCCGCGTCCAGCTTGCCCTTGTAACGCCTCGACAGCAGTTGCACGTAGCTGGCCACCATCCGCAGCGGCTCCTGCAGGTCATGCGAGGCCACATAGGCGAACTGCTCCAGGTCCGCGTTGGAGCGCGTCAGCTCCTGGGCGCGCTGGGCCAGCTCGGCCTGGGTCTTCTCCAGGTTCGCCAGCAGCTCGGCGGTGTGCTGACGGGCCCGCTCGGCCTCGGCGCGCGCGGCCTGCTCGCGCACCAGCCGGCGTGCGTCCTCCTCCAGTGCCAGCCGCTCGGTGATGTCCGTGCACACGCCCGTCAGCCGCGAGGGCCGGCCCTGCTCGTCCAGCGTGAGCCGGCCATGGGCCTCCACCTGGCGCACCCGCCCGTCCGGCAGGACGATGCGGTACTGCACGTGGTGCTCCAGCTGCAGCTCGGCCACCACCCGCTGGATGCTGGTGAGCACGCGCTCCCGATCCTCGGGGTGCATGTCGCTCTGGTAGTCCTCGAAGCTGCCGCCGAAGCTGCCCTCGGGAATGCCATGGAGGCGCTCCAGCTCGGGTGACCAGGTGACTCGCTGGGCCTGGATGTCCCACTCCCAGGCACCCATCCGGCCCGCCTCGAGCGCCACCGCCTGTCTCGTCTGGGCACGCTTCGCCTCCGTGTAGAGGCGGGCGTTGTCCACCGCGAGCGCGGCCCGGCGCGCCAGTTCCTCCACCAGCCGCAGCTCCTCGGGCCCCAATCTCCGCATGGATTCGGCGGTGGCCACCGAGAGCGTGCCCAGCGTCCGCCCCCGGGCGTTGAGCGGCACCACCATCAGCGAGCGCAGGCCCAGCTCGCGCAGGATGCGCAGGTGCTCCTCGCTGCGCGCGGCCGCCACCAGCATCGTGTCGGTGATGTCGGAGGTGAGCTCCGGCTGGCCCGTGCGCATCACGTGGTTGACGCCACTCCGGGCCCCGGGGGCCGTGGGGTAGAGCTCGGCCAGCTGCCGTGCCAGCTCCACCTTGGCGGGGTCCATGTGGATGGAGGCCACCTGCCGTGACGGGGTGCTGTCTCCCGCGAGGTGCACCGCGCACCAGTCCGCCATCCGGGGCACCAGCAGGCGCGCCGTGGCGGCCAGTGTGCCCTCCAGGTCCAGCGAGGCGGAGAGCAGCTCACCGGCTTCGGCCAGCAGGCTCAGCCGCTCCTCGGTGCGCATCACCTCGGTGACATCCCGGAAGACGTTGATGGCGTACACCACCTGGCCCCGCGTGTCGCGCACCGGCGCCGAGGACACCCGGCTCCAGACTTCCTCGCCGGTCCGCTTGTCGCGGAAGCGCAGCACCCGCTCGGGTGCACTCCCGCGGGTGATGACCTGCCGGCCGGGCAGTTGGTCGAGGCTCAACGGATGGCCCGCGGTATCGAGGACGTCGTAGCGCTCGAATACCTTGCCGCTGCCCGTGCGCAGCAACTCCTCCGGGGAGGAGGCGCCGAGGATGCGCGCGGCGGCCGGGTTGGCGAAGCACAGCGAGAAGTCCTGCTCCTGCACGGTGACGCCGTCGTTCACCTGAGCGAAGAGCGCGTCCACCAGCGGGCGGGCCTGCTCGAAGAGCCGGGCCAGCATCTCCGCCCCCAGGTTCCCCGCCGGACGGTTCTCGGGCAGGGAAGGGTGCGAGGGAGGAAGGGCCGCCGTGCTCATCAGGAACTCCAGGTCGAGGAAGACAATCCCCCGAGGGGGCTCGAAAGCTCCCAATGGAACGCGGGGACGTCCATCCACATGCCCGGCCACTGTTCACTGGTGGGAGGCGGGCTCCCGGCTGGAGATGTCCGCATCTGGACCTTCGCCACCCGGTGCACCATCGGCGCCGTAGCTCCACACCACGGGCCGTCCCTCCTGGAGCGCATACCCATAGGGCAGCCCCCATGGGTCGATCGGAAGTTGCTCGAGGTGGTGGCCGTTCACGAGTGCCTGGAGGCCCTCTTCGGTGGACGGGTAGCGCTGGTGCTTCGCGTGGAAGTGCTTCAGGGCGTATTGGATGGCGGTCACGCCGTTCTCGGCGGCCTCCTGTTTCGGGGGACCGAAGTTCACGTGGCCGAAGATGAACAGCGGGGCGAACCACAGCATCGCCGCCACGGCCGCGAAGACGGCCAGGGATGACACGACGGTGAGGAAGAGGTCGCGCAGGACGGCCTTCCAGTGGAGCTTGGGATGTCCGGGAGTCGCGGGGGCCATGTCCGGAGCCCTTTCAATCCGCGTACCGGCCGCTCGCGCGAGGCACACTCTCCGTTACACGAGACCGATACATCCCGGCGCGTGTCCGGCCTGTCCCGGGTATCCCGTGTCCGGCTGTCATTCTGTCAGCACCTGCGCGGGGGAGCCGGGCCGCTCCGGTCGGGAAGGGGTTCACGGTTCCTCCGCCATCCCCTAGGGTAGGCCTTTCCCCCAGACAGGTGCCGATGCCCCGAGGAAACCTGCCCGAAGACTACCGGCGACACGTGACGGCGGCCCTGGCCGCGCTCAACGTGCGCAACCTGGTGTTGAGCATCCACGACCCCAGCTTCCCGAGCGCTCCAGGCGAGGACACCGGCCGGGGCACGCCGTACTCGGAAGGGGGCATGGGCTTCCTCGAGTTCGCGCGGGAGCTGGGCTTCAACGGCATCCAGCTCGGTCCGCAGGGGCAGACGTCGGAGGACAACGCCTCGCCGTACGATGGGACGCTCTTCTCGCGCAACGTGCTGAACGTGGCGCTCGCGCCGCTCACGCACGAGGAAACCTGGGGCGGGCTGGTGCGCCCCGAGCGGTTGCAGTCACTCGTCTCGGCGAAGCCGGGCGGGGACGCGCGGGTGACGCACCGCTACGCCTTCCGGGCCCAGCACGAGGCGCTGGAGTCGGCCTGGGAAGCCTTCCAGCACAAGCGGCTCCAGGCAGCGCCCGGCAGCCCCATCGCCTGGCTCTCCGAGCACTTCGACACCTTCCGGCGCCAGCACCACGAGTGGCTGGAGCGGGACGCGCTCTACGACGTGCTCTGCCTGGAGCATGGCCGCCCCTACTGGAAGGAGTGGCCGAGCGAATGGGACCGGCGGCTGTGGAGCCCGCGTCCGGGCGAGGAGGCGTCGTTCGCCAAGCGCCGGCAGGTGCTGCTGGCGAAGTACGCGGCGCAGGTGGAGGCCTATGCCTTCCAGCAGTTCCTGGTGCACTCGCAGCATGCGGCGCTGAGGGAGCGGACGGCGGCGTGGGGCCTGAAGCTGTACGGAGATCTCCAGATTGGTTTCTCCCCGAGGGATGCCTGGGCGTACCAGGGGCTCTTCGTGGGCTCGTACCTGATGGGGGCGCCGCCCAGCCGCACCAACCCCGAGGGCCAGCCGTGGAACTACCCGGTGCTGGACCCGGGGCAGTACCACGCGCCTCCCGACCCGAAGGGGCCGTACCCTGGTGTGCGGCAGCCCGGGCCGGTGTTGTGGTTCATGGGCTCGCGGGTGAACAAGATGCTCTCCGAGTATGACGGGCTGCGCATCGACCATCCGCATGGCCTGGTGTGTCCGTGGGTGTACCGCTCGGGAGAGTTGAACGCGCTGCACGCGGTGCAGAACGGGGCGCGGCTGTTCTCCTCGCCGGACCTGCCGGACCATCCGGAGCTGGCGCGCTGGGCCATCGTGGCGCCAGGGCAGTTGGAGCGCTCGCTGCCGCGCTACGCGGATGGCTGGGTACGCGAGTTGAGCCAGGAGCAGGTGCGCCGTTACAGCGCGCTCTTCGACGCCATCATCGCCGCGGCGCACGCGCACGGGCGCAAGGTGTCGGACCTGTTGTGCGAGGTGTTGAGCACCCTGCCCCATCCGTTGCAGCGGCTGCTGGAGCAGTACGGGCTGGGACGTTTCCGCGTGACGCAGAAGGCGGACCTGAAGAATCCGCGGGACGTGTACCGGAGCGAGAACGCCGCGCCCCAGGATTGGATCATGGTGGGCAACCACGACACGAAGTCCATCTGGGCGCTGGCGGAGCGGTGGCGTAAGGAGGGCGAGGCGCGGGCCCAGGCGGACTATCTGGCGTGGCGGCTGCACCCGGAGGACGAGGGGCGCGAGGACTTCGCGCGGCGGCTGCTGGAGGAGCCGGGGCTGCTGGTGCAGGCGAAGTTCGCGGACCTCTTCGCCAGCCGGGCGGAGAACGTGATGGTGTTCTTCGCGGACCTGCTGGGCATGAAGGAGACGTACAACGCGCCCGGCACGGTGAACGAGGAGAACTGGAGCCTGCGCGTTCCCCGGGACTACCGGCGTGATTACGGAGAGAAGCTCGCGGACGATGGGGCGCTCAACCTGCCGAGGGCGCTGGCGTTGGCCCTGAGCGCGGGCGGAGAGGAGGCGCGCACCCGGCACGCGCAGCTCATCGCGGCCCTGGAGCGGCTGGCCACGGAGCTGCGGCGCGGGTGAAGGGCGTGCTCAGTGCTGCACGTCCACCACGAGGCGGGTGGGCTCGCGCAGCTCCAGCACCCGGTACTTGTTGGGGCGCTTCACGCCGAGCACCCAGGTGACCTCGCCCTCGAAGTCACACGTGAGCTCCAGCTCCTCGAAGACGGGCAGGCCGGGCTTGCGCTCGCGCTCGGCCACGGTGACCTGGGGTCCATCATGTGCCTGGGCGGGTTGGACGGTGACCTGCAGCCAGCCCTGGCCGGCGACCTCGGAGGGGTCACCCGAGCCACACTTGACCACGGGCTTGTCGACGTACTCGATGTGGTAGCCGGGCAGCTGGCCGCCGTCGAACTGGAGCACGAGCCGGTCGAAGCCCTCGTTGCGGGCGGTGCGCACCTCGCGCATCGTCACGGGGGCGAAGCCGGAGCGCTTGACGTCCATGAGGCCCGCGGTCCACTCGCGGTTCTTCGGGTCCTCGGCCTGTGCGGCCTGAGAGCCCGGAGGGTTGGAGGCGGGCGGGGTGGCACCGGCGGAGGTTCCGGCATCGGTGTCCATTACGGGGCCCGCGCCGGTGGGCTGCGCGGCGGGAGGGGGAGGGGTGGTCTTCGCGGGCGCGGACGGCTCCGCGGGAGGGGGCGGGGTGGGGGTGGCCTCCTCCTTCTTGCAGGCCGCGGTGGTGAGGCAGGCGGCGAGTCCCAGCGTCGGCATCCAGCGTCCAAGCACCTTCATCATCGTCTCCTGGCGGCCCAAGGCTCCGGGCCGGACGGCGCCCCATGTGGCACGAGCGGCGTCCGAGTGCCAGCACGATTGGTGGAGAAGACGGGCGGCTCGGGCGGAACCACGAAGGGGCCGGTTCCGCCCGGAGCGGGCGCGTCAGTCGTCCTTTTCGGTGGGGATGAACTGGCCGCGAATCTCACCGTTCGGGTTTCCGGTGGTGTGGATGTTGATGTAGAGGAGCCCGCCCTTGAAGGCCTCCTGCTCGTCGTCGGAGAGATTCTTGGTGCCGGTGTAGCTGCCGTTGCGCTGATCCGTGGTGGTGATGGTGAGGTCGAGGATGGCGGGGCCGTTCGTTCCCTGGGCGCCCTGGTGGACGTGGGCCGCGCTCTCGGTGCCGGAGGCCACCTGCAGGTTGCTCTGCAGGCCGTTGAAGGTGCCGGTGATGGAGAGCGTGTTCCCATCGAGCGTGGCGGTGGCGATCCCCATCGTGGTGGCGGGCGCCGCGGTGGGAGGGACCTCGTTGGCGCCCGAGAGCTGGGTGGTGGCCACCCAGGATTTCGACCCGCAGCCGGCCAGGGCCAGCAATCCGGCTCCCAGCACTGCCAGCACCGTCCAGCGCTTCGTGTCACACGTGTGCATTCGTGTCTCCTGTCTGTCCGCCCGGGCGTGTTGGGGGACCCGGGGTGGGTCTCGGGCCCGGCGGCCCGGCCACGTGTCTAGAGGACTTCCGCGTCACGGGCGCGCCACGGGAATGGGGACTGCCCGGTATCGGGCAGTCCCTTGGCCTTGCAAGAAAGGCATGCGTCCAGGAGTTGTCCCTTCAGGGAGCGCGGAAAATCCCACGGACCGCCTGGGAGGACGTCCCCCGCCGCGTATATCGTGCGGCCGGACGCGTTTCCCCCCTTGGAGTGAAGCACCCATGGCTCTCGACCTCACTTCCCTGCTTGGCGCTCGACGGGACGACACCGTTGGTACGATGGTGCGTGGCCTGATCGGCAGCGAAATCCTCCGCATCGCGGGGGAGATCCGCGAACTGGTGGCGCAGGGGAAACAGGTGTGCAACCTCACCGTGGGGGACTTCAGCCCTCGCGAGTTCCCCATTCCCGCGCAGCTGGGTGACGCCATCAGCACGGCGCTGAAGGCGGGCGAGACGAACTACCCGCCCTCGGATGGTGTGCTGACGCTGCGGCAGGCGGTGGTTCGCTTCTACGAGCGGGCGCTGGGCCTGAAGTATCCGCTGGAGAGCGTGCTGATCGCCGGAGGCGCGCGGCCGGTCATCTACGCCATCTTCCGCGCGGTGGTGGACGCGGGCGAGACGGTCATCTACCCGGTGCCCTCGTGGAACAACAACCACTACTCGTACATGGTGGGGGCCAAGCCCGTGGAGGTGGTGACGAGTCCCGAGCACGGCTTCATGCCCACGGTGGAGCAACTTGCGCCGCACCTGCCCGAGGCGCGGCTGCTATGCCTTTGCAGCCCGCTCAACCCCACGGGAACGATGATCTCCGCCGAGGCGCTGAAGGACATCGGCCAGCGGGTGGTGGAGGAGAACCGCAAGCGCGAGGCGCAGGGGCGCAAGCCGCTCATCGTGATGTACGACCAGATCTACTGGACGCTGACGTTCGGGCAGGCCAAGCACGTGACGCCGCTGGAGCTGGTGCCGGAGCTGGCGCCGTACACGGTGTTCGTGGATGGCATCTCGAAGGCGTTCGCGTCCACGGGCGTGCGCGTGGGCTGGGCGGTGGGGCCGCCGTCCATCATCTCGCGGATGAAGGACGTGCTGGGGCACGTGGGAGCGTGGGCGCCCAAGGCCGAGCAGGTGGCGGTAGCGCGTTTCCTGGATGACGTGCCGGCGGTGGCGGGCTACCTGGAGACGATGAAGCAGCGGGTGGACGAGCGGCTGGTGGCGCTGCACCAGGGCTTCTCGGCGATGAAGGCGGCGGGGCTGCCGGTGCGCTCCATCGCCCCTCAGGGCGCCATCTATCTGTCGGCGCAGTTCGATCTGATTGGCAAGGCGGGGCTGCGGACGAACGACGACATCCGCAAGCTGCTGTTGGACAAGGCGGGCTTCGCGCTGGTGCCCTTCCAGGCCTTCGGGTTGAAGGCGGATACGGGCTGGTTCCGCCTGTCGGTGGGCGCCGTGTCGATGGAGGAGATCAAAGCGGGGCTGCCCCGGGTGGAAGCGGTGCTGCGCGAGGTGGTGGGCAGGTAGCGGTCCATGCCCTCCCTCTCCCCTCGGGAGGGGGCTGGGGTGAGGGTGCCAGACATCCGTTCTGATGACCCGTGCTGGCGCGCCCCGGGCACCTCGGGAATAGTGCCGGGGTGCCCCGGTTCATGGCGGCACGCTCGGAGGGTAGCCGAGCCCTTCCCCGAGCGCTTCCGAGACGGCACCAGCACCCATGCTCAAGAAATTCGTGAACGTGAAGGACGAGGAGGTGGGCTCGGTCCTGCTGTCCTTCGTGTACTTCTTCACGCTGATGTGTGGCTACGCCATCCTCAAGCCGCTGCGGGACGAGATGGCGACGGCGGGGGGCGTGAAGAACGTGGCCTGGGTCTTCACGGCGACGTTCATGGTGATGCTGGTGGCGGTGCCAGCGTTCTCGGCACTGGTGGCGCGCTGGCCGAGGCAGCGGGTCATCCCGCTCGTCTACCGCTTCTTCCTGGTCAACCTGCTGGGCTTCTTCGTGGTGCTGTCGCTGGGGGTGGCGCGGGAGCAGGTGGCGCGCGTCTTCTTCGTCTGGGTGAGCGTCTACAACCTCTTCGTCGTCTCCATCTTCTGGAGCTTCATGGCGGACCTGTTCGAGAGCGAGCAGGGCCGGCGGCTCTTCGGCTTCATCGCCGGTGGGGGCACGGTGGGGATGCTGGTGGGGCCGTTCCTCGTCAAGCACCTGGCCGAGCCGCTGGGGGCCACCAACCTGATGCTCATCACCGCGGTGCTGTTGGAGGTGAGCGCCCAATGCGTGCGGCGGTTGTCGCACCGGGCCGTCATCGCGCGCCCCCGGGAGGCGGCGGCCGAGGCGCCCGTGGGAGGAGGCATCTTCGACGGATTGCGGCTGCTGTTCTCCTCGCCCCTGCTGCTGGGGCTGGGGTTGCAGATCCTCCTCTACGCCGCGACTTCCACCTTCCTCTACAACCAGCAGGCCCACATCGTGGCCTCGGTGGCTTCCGGCACCGACGCGCGCACCGCGGCCTTCGCCAACATCGACTTCTGGGTGCAGGCGCTCACGCTCGTGCTGCAGATGGTGGTGGCGGGGCACCTCATGTCCCGTTTCGGGCTGGGACTGGTGCTGGCGGTGGCTCCGCTGGTCACCGCCATCGGCTCCTTCTGGCTGGCGGTGTTCCCCACCATGCTGGTGCTCATCGCCTTCAAGTCGCTGCGCGGCGCCACGCACTACTCCCTCGAGCGGCCCGCGCGTGAGGTGCTCTTCACCAGCGTGGACCGCGAGGCGAAGTACAAGTCCAAGGGCTTCATCGACACGGTGGTGTACCGCGGCAGCGACTCGGTGAGCTCCTGGCTGTACACGGGCCTCGACAAGCTGGGGATGAGCACCTCGGCGCTGTCCCTGGCCACGATTCCGCTGGCGGGCATGTGGCTCGCGGTGTCCCTGTGGCTCGCCCGGCTCGCCCGGAAACCGGAGCCCTCCGCTCCCGCCGCGACGCCCGAGCTGGCGTCCCCCGTGGACGCGGCCCGCTGACCCGCGGCGTGCGACCCGGCTCGGCTTCATCCGTTTCATCCGAAGAGGGGGTTCATCCGCATGAAGTTGTCTCGCAGAGGGGTGTTGAAGGGAGCCGCCGCGGCCGGTTCGCTCTGGGCCGTGGGGTGTGCTTCCACCAAGAAGGAGGGGAGTGAGGTGGCGAAGGTGTCCGCGCCGAAGGGAGGGGGCAAGCGCATCCTCATCCTCGGCGGCACGGGCTTCCTCGGGCCTCAACTGGTGGAGGCGGCGCGTGCGCGCGGCCACACCGTCACGCTCTTCAACCGCGGCAAGACGCGGCCCCACCTCTTTCCGGACGTGGAGAAGCTGCAGGGGGATAGAGACCCCAAGAACGGCGAGGGCCTGAAGGTGCTCGAGGGCCGTACGTGGGACGCCGTCGTGGACACCTCCGGCTACGTGCCGCGCGTGGTGCGCGCCTCGGCGGAGCTGCTGGCGCCCAACGTGGGCCACTACGTCTTCATCTCCTCCATCTCCGTCTACAAGGAGCTGCCCCGGCCGGGCATGGACGAGGACTCGACGCTGGCCACCGTGGAGGACCCCACCAACGAGAACGTCCGCGAGAATTACGGCGCCCTCAAGGCGCTCTGCGAGAAGGCGGCCGAGGCGGCCTTCCCGGGGCGCACCACCAACATCCGCCCCGGCCTCATCGTGGGCCCGGATGACCCCACGCAGCGCTTCACCTACTGGCCGGTGCGCGTGGCCCGGGGCGGCGAGGTGCTTGCTCCCGGCAATGGCTCGGATCCCGCGCAGGTCATCGACGTGCGCGACCTGGCGGAGTGGACGATCCTCACCATCGAGAACCGGGACATGGGCGTCTTCAACGCCACGGGCCCGGAGAAGCCGCTCACCATGAAGGGGCTGCTGGAGGCCTGCAAACAGGCCAGCAACAGCGACGCCACCTTCACCTGGGCGGATGCCGCCTTCCTGGAGAAGCACAACGTGAAGGCGTGGATGGACATGCCGGTGTGGGTGACGCCCGGGGGCGAGCTGGCGGGCATGACGGCCGTCAGCAACGCCCGGGCGGTGGCGCGCGGACTGAAGTTCCGCCCGACGGTGGACACGGCGCGCGACACCCTCACCTGGTTCAACGGGCTGCCCCCGGAGCGGCAGGCGGAGCTGCAGAAGCGGGCCGGCCTCCCTCCGGAGCGCGAGCGCGAGGTGCTCGCCGCCTGGCACCAGCAGCGGTCCGGGGCGGCCCACGCGCCCTGAGTCCTGGGAGCGGACAAAAAAAGGGGGGATGCCCGGGTTGAACCGTGGCATCCCCCATCACTCCGGCCCCGGCTGCTCCGCCCTCCCCCTCTGACGGGCAGGAGTCGCCAGGCCGTCCACCTCGGAGTTCCGAGGTGTTACCAGCTATAGATGCCACCCACATCCACGCCCAGGTCGAAGTCGTGGCCGTAGGACGGCTCGAAGTCCTGTGCTCTGTCGAGCACGATGGGGGCCACCGCCAGCCGGGGTGAGAGTGGCCGGACCACCGCGAGGCACGTCACCCCCGTGACCACCTCGTGCAACCCGTCCGTCACCCCCGCCTCTGTCAGTACCGCCAACTGGCTGCGCTTCGCCCCCGCGAAGGACGCCAGCCGGGGTACCGTCAGCCGGTTGCCCCCATCGCGCTCGGAGAGCCCGGCCGTTGGTGACAGCCGGACCAGAGTCTTCATCACCGGCGCGTTCTGCTCCCCCCCCACGTGCAGCACCACCCCCGCCTTGCCGGTGCCCCGCTGCATTCCGTGGACCTGATGACGCGTCGCCTTCATGCTGTTCTCCAGCTCGCGCTGCATGGGCTCCCCCCTTGTGGCACACCCGTGAGCGAGATCGGTGACAGGCCGGGATAATGGCCAATGAGCGCCGGGGAGTTTTCCTCGCGGACGCCAATCGGTTGCGTCAGGGCGCCAACCCGGGGTGGGGAATCACTCGTGGTGCCTGCCTGCCCGCTCTCCGGGCGGACGGGCCGGGTGCTGAACGGCCTTGCAGGTGGGTGGGGTCGGCGCGGTATGGAACGATGTAGGCCGCGATGAGGATGGATGATCATGGGTGACGGAGGAGGACGGGGCGTGCTGGCCGTGGTGGCGGAGAAGCCGGCCGTGGCGCGCGACATCGCCCGGGCGCTGGGCGCTCGCGAGCAGGGCGACGGGTTCTTCCGCGGTAACGGCTACGTGGTGACGTGGGCCATCGGTCACCTGGTGGGCCTGGCGCAGCCGGACGAGATGCGGCCCGAGTGGAAACGCTGGCAGCGCGAGGTGCTGCCGATGCTGCCGGGAGACTGGCCGCTGGTGGTGCAGGACAAGACGGCGAGCCAGTTCAAGGTGGTGAAGCGGGTGGTGAACGCGCCCGAGGTGGACACGGTGGTATGCGCCACCGACGCCGGGCGCGAGGGCGAGCTCATCTTCCGCTACATCTACGAGGCGGCGGGGTGCCGCAAGCCGGTGAAGCGGCTGTGGGTGTCGTCGCTGACGGAGGGAGCCATCCGGGATGGCTTCCGCGCGTTGAAGCCGGGGCGCGAGTACGAGCCCTTGGCGGACGCGGCGAAGGGGCGGAGCCGGGCGGACTGGCTGGTGGGGATGAACCTGACGCGCCTGTACACGCTGGCGTGCGGCGGGGACATGCTCTCGGTGGGGCGGGTGCAGACGCCCACGCTGGCGATGGTGGTGGAGCGCGAGCTGGCCATCCGCGACTTCGTGCCCAAGGACTACCTGGAGATTCTGGCCACCTTCGGGCCGGCGGGTGCCGAGGGGCCGCAGGGGAGCTACCAGGGCACGTGGTTCCGTCCCGCGGAGCCGGGCAAGGAGAAGGAGTGGGACGCGCGCGAGGCCCGGCGTCTGTCCGCGGACGGTGAGGAAGCGGGGCGCATCGTCGAGCGGGTGAAGACGGGCCGCGCGGCGGTGGAGTCCGTCACCGCCGAGACGAAGCGGATGGCGCCGCCGCTGCTCTATGATTTGACGGAGCTGCAGCGTCACGCGAACCGGCTGTATGGCTACAGCGCCCAGCGGACGTTGGAGCTGGCGCAGGCGTTGTACGAGAAGCACAAGTTGCTGAGCTATCCGCGCACGTCGAGCCGGCACCTGTCCAAGCAGATCGCCGACACGTTGCCGGAGGTGGTGCGTGCGATTCGTGGGCCGTGGGAGGCGTTGCTGGCGCCGGAGACGGGGGTTCGCCCGCTGGGGCGCCGCTTCGTGGATGACGCGAAGGTCGCGGACCACCACGCCATCATCCCCACGACGACGTCGCCGGAGCGCGCGAGGCTGGCGCAGGACGAGCGGCACATCTACGAGTTGGTGTGCCGGCGGCTGCTGGCGGCGTGGCACGAGGACTTCGTCTGGTCGGTGACGACGGTCATTACGGCGGTGAGCTCGGCGTCGGAGGTGGACCGGTTCCACAGCGCGGGCACGATGGTGGTGCGCGAGGGCTGGAAGGTGCTGGACGTAGGGGGAGGGCAGAAGGCGCCGAAGCCAAAGGAGGCGGGGAAGAAGGGGAGCGAGGCGGAGGCGGAGGAGCCGGAGGACGAGCAGGAGTTGCCGCCGGGGCTGGCGAAGGGGCAGGCGAGGGCGGTGCGGGACGTGAAGCCGGTGACGAAGCGGACGAGACCGCCGCCGCGGCTGACGGACGCGAGCCTGCTGACGGCGATGGAGACGGCGGGGCGGACGCTGGACGACAAGGAGCTGGCGGACGCGATGAGGGAGTCGGGGCTGGGGACGCCTGCGACGCGCGCGGCGATCATCGAGACGTTGCTGGATCGCGGCTATCTGGAGAGGCGGGGGAAGTCGTTCGAGGCGACGGAGAAGGGAATCGGGCTCATCCGGGTGGTGCATCCGGACGTGAAGAGCCCGGCGATGACGGGGCAGTGGGAGGCGTGGCTGCAGCGCATCGAGCGAGGCAGCGGGGACCTGGAGTCGTTCCTGAGAGGAATCGAGGCCTACATCATCGAGGTGGTGGGCAAGGTGCCACCGAATCTCCCCATGCCGATGGTGACCGCGAGAGCTCCCGCGAGAGGATCCACCCCCCCAAGAGCGCCAACATCCCCTCTCCCCTCGGGAGAGGGACGGGGTGAGGGTATCGGAGCCCCCAGGTTGAGTCCGCGTGAATCCCCTCTCCCTTTGGGAGAGGGTCAGGGTGAGGGTCTACGCCGGTCCCCGAGCAACCAGGTCGCCGCCGAGCCCTCGTCCCAAAGGAACACCGCGCGCCCGTCGCTCACCCTCGTCTCCCCTGGACCCACCACTCGCCCCGAGCGAACCGCGCGCCCGCCCACGCGCCCCTCCGAGCTGCGCGGGCTGCTCAAGGAGGTCTTCGGCTTCACGGACTTCCGGCCGTACCAGGAGGCGGTGTGCCGGGCGGCGACGGAGGGCAAGGACCTGTTGCTGGTGATGCCGACGGGAGCGGGCAAATCCCTCTGCTACCAGCTCCCGGGCCTCGCGCGAGCGGGAACGACCCTGGTCATCAGCCCGCTCATCGCGCTGATGGAGGACCAGGTGGCGAGGCTCCAGTCGCTCGGCCTGGCGGCGGAGCGAATCCACTCGGGCAGGGACCGGGCCACATCGCGGCAGGTGTGCGCGGACTATCTCGAGGGGCGGCTGGACTTCCTCTTCATCGCGCCGGAGCGGCTCGGAGTACCAGGCTTCGTGGAGCTCCTGGCCCGGCGTACGCCGGCACTCGTCGCGGTGGACGAAGCCCACTGCATCTCCCAGTGGGGACACGACTTCCGCCCGGACTACCGGCTGCTGGGAGCGCGGCTGCCGATGCTGCGTCCCTCGCCCGTCATCGCGCTCACGGCGACCGCGACACCGGACGTGCAGCGTGACATCGTCCAGCAGCTCGGGCTCGAGGGAGCGGGAACCGCGCCCGCGCGTACCTTCATCCACGGCTTCCGGCGCACCAACATCGCCATCGAGGTGCGCGAGCTCAACCCGAGCCAGCGCTCCGACGCCATCCGCGAGCTGCTCGCGGACCCCTCGCACCGGCCGGCCATCGTCTACGCCTCCACGCGCAAGCACGCGGAGCGGTACACGGAGGAGCTGGGCGCGGACTTCCACACGGGCACGTACCACGCGGGCATGAGCGCGTCGGAGCGGGACGAGGTGCAGACGGCGTTCCTCGGAGGCCGGCTGGAGGTCATCGTGGCGACGACGGCCTTCGGCATGGGCATCGACAAGGCGGACGTGCGCACGGTGGTGCACGCGGCGCTGCCGGCGAGCCTGGAGGGCTACTACCAGGAGCTGGGCCGCGCGGGCCGGGATGGAAAGTCCTCGCGCGCGGTGCTGTTGCACTCCTTCATCGACCGGCGCACGCACGAGTTCTTCCACGAGCGCGACTACCCCGAGCCCTCGGTGCTCGAGCGCATCTACCGGGCGGCGCGCGAGGAGCAGGAGCCGAAGGAGTCGCTGGCGGCCCGGGCGCGCGTGGCGGTGGACACCTTCGACAAGGCGCTCGAGCAGCTGTGGATCCACGGCGGCGTGGAAATCAGCCCGGACGAGTCGGTGCGCCGGGGCAAGCCGGGCTGGGCGGCCTCGTACGCGGCGCAGCGCGAGCACAAGCATTCGCAGCTGGAGCACATGGCCCGCTACGCCGAGTCGCACGGGTGCCGGATGAAGCACCTGGTGGACCACTTCGGTGACCTGCAGGACTCGGGCGCCGAGTGCGGCCTGTGTGACGTCTGCGCGCCCGACACTTGCGCCACCCTCCGCTTCGGCGAGCCCACCGCCAGCGAGCTGCACGCGCTCGGGCGCATCCTCGAGGCGCTCCACGAGCGCGATGCCCAGGCCACCGGCCGGCTCCACCGCGAGCTGTTCGGCGAGGCGCTGCCCCGGCGCGACTTCGAGCGGCTCCTCGGTGGACTGGTTCGCGCCGGGCTCGTGCGCCTGTCCGAGGACACCTTCGAGAAGGACGGGCAGAGCATCACCTTCCAGCGCGTCTCGCTCACGGCCGAGGGCCGGCGCACGCACGAGCCCGCTCCTGGTCAGGTGCAACTGCCCCGGCTGCCGGACGAGGCCCCCGCGCGCAAGCGCCGTGGCTCGCGGACCAAGGGCTCCCGGGCGGAAGGTGGCCGCAAGAAGGCCTCGCGCCGCAAGGAGTCCGCCGCCGGAGGCAGGAGGAAGCGCCAGGCCCTGGAGCGGGCCGAGCCCGCCTATTACGCGGCGCAGGACGAGGCACGCCCCACCCCGGTACCTCGTGGCCGGGAGGCGCTGACGCGGGCCCTGGAGCGCTCGCGGCGCAGTGGGGAGACGCTCGGCGTGGGAACGCCCTCGCCCCAGCTCGTGGAGGCCCTGAAGGCGTGGCGGCTCGCCGAGGCCCGCCGCCGGCGCGTCCCCGCCTTCCGCATCCTCACCGACAAGGTGCTCGGCGCCATCGCCACCGCGCGCCCCCGGGACGGCCTGGCGCTGCAGCGCGTCCACGGCGTCGGCCCCAAGCTGGCCGAGCGCTACGGCGAGGCCATCCTCGGGCTCGTCGGCCGCATGTCATCCTGAGTCCTACAGCGCCGCCGTGTGTCTCTTTCAAGAGGGGGAGTGGCGGAGGCGTTTTTCTTTATGAGAAAGTGAGCACTGTCTTCCGACGAGGGCAGCGCTCCGCCTCCGGAGCCGCTTTCCTGGCAGGGCGCCGATAAGGCGCCGAAGGGACCGTCATGTCGCCGGAGAAAGTGGTGTTCGCCACGGCCGTTGAAGCCCTGTTCGTCCGGGCGCTGGGGGCGAACCTGTCGAGCCTCGCCCGGCGGCGGCTGCGCGAGGCGGGGTTGGATCTGGAGAAGCCGCTGGAGGTCTCCTATCCGCTCGACGAGTGGAAGACGTTCGTGCACGTGGCCTCCGGGGCGCTCTACCCGCACCTGCAGCCCGTCGAGGCGCACTGGTGGATGGGCATCCACTTCATGGAGGGCTACCTGCAGACCTTCACGGGGCGTGTCGTGGCGGAGCTGGCCCCGGTGCTCGGCCCCCGGCGCATGTTGGAGCGCATCGGGCAGGACCTGCGCAGCGGCAACAACTTCATCGAGGTCGAACTGGTGGCGCACTCCCCGCGTCACTGCGAGCTGTGGATGAATGACGTCCTCGACGACGTGCCCTCCTTCGCGGCGGGCTTCATCCTCCGGGCCCAGCAGCTGGCCGGCGCGCGGGGCGTGTACGTGGACGTGGCCTCCTACGATGGCACCGCCTGCACCTTCGACATCCGCTGGCGCGAGGCCCTCCCCCAGGCCGCCAACGGCTGAGACGCCGCGGGCCTACAGGTACGGCGACAACAGCCGGGCCACTCCGTCCCGCAGGCGGATGGGCAGCGGCCGTGCATTCAGCTCCTCCAGCGTGACGAGCCGCGAGCGCGACAGCCGCTCCTCGATGAGCGCGTCCAGCCGCGCCGCCAGTTGCGCGTCGTAGCACTCCACGTCGAACTCGAAGTTGAGCCGCAGCGAGCGCGGGTCCCAGTTGGCCGAGCCCAGGAGCGACCACACCCCATCCACCACCATCAGCTTGGTGTGGTCGAACGGCGGCGCGGTGAGGAAGACGCGGCTGTTGGGGCGCATCACCTGCCACAGCTGCGCGATGGAGGCCCACTGCACCACCGGGAGGTTGAGCTTCTCGGGCAGCACCAGGTCCACCCGCACGCCCCGCAGCGCCGCCACGTTCAGCGCGGTGACGAGCGCCGCTTCCGGGAGGAAGTACGGCGTGACGATGCGCACCGTGCTCCGCGCGCACGCCAGCGCCCCCAGCAGCGTCAGGCGCAGCGTCTCGAAGTCCTCGTCCGGGCCATCCGGAATCCCCCGCGCCATCACCGGCCCGGCGGGCTCCAGCGGGGGAAACCACGTCTCTCCGTGCAGGCGCTCCTTCGTGGTGAAGGCCCAGTCCTCGGCGAACGTCTCCTGCAACTGCCCCACCACCGGCCCCTCCACGCGGAAGTGCAAATCCCTCGCGTCGCCGTGGCCCGGCAGGAAGTGCTCGCGGATGTTCATCCCCCCGGTGAAGCCCACCTTGCCGTCCACCACCAGCAGCTTGCGGTGGTTGCGCAGGTTCATGAAGGGCAGGCGCGCCGGTATCAGCAGCGTGGGCAGGAAGCGCGCCACCCGCACCCCGGCGCGGCGCAGGCGGCCGGTGATGGGCGGCCAGTCATAGCGCGCGCCCAGCGCGTCGATGAGCACGCGCACCTGCACCCCGCGCTCCACCGCCCTCCCCAGCGCCTCCGCGAATTGCCGGCCCGCCGCGTCGTTGTCGAAGATGTAGCTGCACAGGGAGATGGAGGTGCGTGCCGCCTCGATGGCCTCCAGCATGGCCGGGTAGGCGCCCGCGTGGGCCTCCAGGGGCACCAGCTTGTTGCCCGGCAGCAGCGGCCGGTGATGCACCACCTCGTCCACCAGGCGGACGAGCGAGGCCAGGTGCGCCGCTGGAGGCACCTCCGCCGCGAGCTGTTCGGGCGTGCATGGGGCGGCGTCCGGCTTCGGGGGGAACTGGCCATGCTCCTGGCGCAACGTCAGCGAGCGCGCCCGGCGGCGGATGCGGTTGATGCCGAGAATCAGGTACAGCACCACCCCCACCAGCGGCACCAGCCACACCAGTCCCACCCAGGCCACCGCCGCGCGCACGTCCCGCTTGCGCAGCACCGCGTGCCCGGTGGCCAGCAGGTTGGCCACCACCGCGAGCCCCGCCGCCACATGGGGCCAGACCTCCAGGAGCAGCGATTCCAGCGTCATCCTTCCTCCGTCCGGTCCCCGGGCCGGGCGTGGAAGTCAATATGTGCATGCTCCGGGCCCGGGCGCGGGCAGGGGAGGGGGGCTCCGTCCGGCATCCTTCAGAGTGACCCGGGAGGTCACCTATACTGCATCCCGTGGAGCTCCTGCCCAACGCGCCCCTTCCCGATGTCACCCGCTTCTTCCACCCCGTCCTCCCCGCACGGAAGTTGAAGGACAAGCCGGTGCGGGTGGAGCTCGCGGGCCGGGCCTATGCCCTCTTCCGCGATGCCCAGGGCCGCCCCGCCGCGCTCGCCGACTCCTGCCCCCACCGCATGGCCCCCCTGTCCGCCGGCCGCGTCACCCGCGAGGGCCAGCTCGAGTGCCCCTACCACGGCTGGCGCTTCGACGCCGACGGCCACGGCCGCAGCCCCAGCCAGCCCGACCTCAAGAAGTGCGACGCGCGCGCCTTCCAGCTCGTCGAGCGCTTCGGCTACCTCTGGCTCTCCGCGCGCGACACCCCCCTGTCCGCCTTCCCCGACTTCGCCCCCGAGGGCTACGCCTTCAACGGCGCCTTCTCCATGCTCTTCCGCGCGCCGCTGCACGTGACGCTCGACAACTTCAGCGAGGACGAGCACACCCCCTTCGTCCACACCCGCCTCGGGTGGAACCGCGCCCAGACGAAGGACATCTCCTACGAGGCGCACAACTTCGAGGACCGCACCGAGGTGCGTTACAGCGCTCCCCAGCGGCCCTCCTTCCTGATTCCCCTGCTGCTGCTGCGCAACGGCGACTTCTTCCACAACCACTGGGTGACGCGCTTCGATCCGGTGCGCACCGACTACACCATCACCTGGACGGGCCCCGCCGGCGAGCAGCGCCCCTTCACCAACCGCGCCATCATCTTCTTCGTGCCGGAGACGGCGCACACCACGCGCCTGCACACCTTCTCCTTCGGCCAGCTCCACAATGAGCGCCTGCGCCCGCTGCTGCCCCTGGTGCGCCGCGCCGCGCTCGTCCTGAGCTGGTACGAGATTCGCGACGACGCCCGCTTCATCCCCCTGGTGGCCCACACCCCCTACAGCCTGAAGGGCATGCGGCTGGGCAAGTACGACAAGCCCCTCATCCACCACCGCAAGCTGCTCGAGCGCATCTACTTCTCCGGCGGCGACGCCTCCTCTCCGCCCACGCCCCTCCCGCTGCCCGAGGCCGCCAACGGCTGAGCGCTGCACCGTGCCCCGCCGCCGCCCACGCTCTGTCTGGGTAGATGGTTGGTCCATCAACTTTTTGAGTGCATACTGGATGGATTGGATGTAACTTGATGCTGCAGGTGTATGGGACGGCTGTGTGGCCGTTTCCTTGTCCGGAGGGTCTTTCCGGTACGGGAGACGTGTGCCCGCTGTCCGATTCAGCAACATGGGCGTCCGATTCCCGGACGTCTGAAATGTTATTGGCGCAAGCCCTCGGAATCCCATGGGATTTCCGGTCGGGTTGTCAGGACCCTTTACGCGGAAGCCGGGAGAGCCTGGAGTGACGGTACTCCACGGCTATTCGCGTTGTTTCCGCTAAGCCCTTGATTTCCGGTGAGCCCGCTTGTTGGCACGCTGGGTGCTCAGGGGGACGGCGCGAGGTCGCGGCTGGTGCTCCAGGCGGCCACGTCAAACCCCACGTCGTTCCCGAAAGAGGAAACCCCCATGCGTAAGCTTTCCATGGCGTTGCTGGCCGGTGTTGCTCTCGTTGGTTGCGGTGGTCCCGAGGTCCCCGAGCAGAAGACGCAGTCGTGGGAGGAGTTCCGGGCCTCGGCCATCAACGACGAGGGCGACGTGTACGTCGTCAACGGCGATGAGGCCGTGGAGGGCGTCGAGGGTCTGCGCGCGTACTATGACAACTTCGTCGCCAACGGCGACGTGGGCGCCACCCAGGACGGCCTGGCGGTCTACTATATCGGCGGCGACATCAAGTGGAGCGCCACCGCGGCCCGCAACATCACCTACTGCGTGAGCTCCTCCTCCTTCGGCAGCCGCTACAGCACCGTGGTGACCGCGATGAACAACGCGGCCGCGGCCTGGGAGGCCACCGCCAACGTCAACTTCGTGCACTCCAGCAGCTACGACTCCAACTGCACCGCGTCCCAGGCCGGCGTGGTGTTCGACGTGCGCATGACCACCACCACCAGCTACGTGGCGCGCGCGTTCTTCCCGAACTCCAGCCGCTCGGCCCGCAACGTGCTCATCAGCACCAGCGCCTTCTCCTCGACGGGCTCCTGGACCCTGACGGGCGTGCTGCGCCACGAGCTGGGCCACGTGCTCGGCTTCCGCCACGAGCACACCCGCTCCACCGCCTCGGGCTGCTACGAGGACAACCAGTGGCGCGCGCTGACCAGCACCTACGACCGGGCCTCCGTCATGCACTACCCCCAGTGCAATGGCACCCAGACCGGCGACCTCGTGCTGACCAGCCTGGACAAGACCGGCGCCCGCGCGCTGTACCCGTAATCCCTCCGCTCACCTGAGCTGACGAAGGGCCGGGGATGCACGCCTCCACGTGGGGCGGGGCGTCTCCGGCCTCTTCGTTTTTCACGCCGGCGCCTGCGCCTCCTCGAGCAGCTCCCGCGGCTCGAAGGAGATGAGCGTCTTCACGTGGTCCTCGTCCTCGATGTCGAGGCACTCGAGCTCCCCGGTGTCGCTCTCTTCGGCCCAGACGTGCACCGGGTGGAGGATGCGATGGGTGAACTCCTCGCCGGGATGGCCCACCGTCACCTCGATGGCGCCCTCGTCGCTGCCCTTCTCCTCGACGAGGATCTCCACCAGCGGCAGGTTCCAGGCCACCCGCTGGTCTCCCAGCTCCGGTCCCGCGGCCTGGATGCGGACCTGCTGGTCGTGCTCGACGGCGCTCAGCAGCAGGAGGTAGTCGGCCCACCGTTCGCGGGGAATCTCTCGCGTGTGATGCATGGCGCACCTCGTGGGATGACGGGAGGACTCACTTGCCCTGGGGCGCGGAGGCACCCGGGAGCAGCTCCACGGTGGTGGCCTCGTAGTGGCCCTCGTCCTCGTCATAGGCGGCGCGCACCTGCATGCCCTCGCGCAGCTGCGAGCGGGCCGCCTGCTGGCCCTGACGGAGGAAGCGGGTGTCGTCCTCCAACACGAGTGTCATCGAGGTGCCACCCCGGTCGCGCACCGTGACGCTGTTGGCGGCCATCCCCGTCACCGTCCCGTAGATTTCCTGGTCCGCCAGGTCCTCGCCGCCGGTGAGGTCGGGACGCCCCTCGGTGATGCTCTGCTCGTCATTGGGAGTTTCATCCCCCTGGTTGCCGCTCACCACCGTGGAGCCGCTCTCTCGGCCCGGGGTCTCGCTCGTCCGCTCCTTGCAGCCGGAGGCCAGCCCGAGCAGGGCCACCGCCGTCAGGCTCCACGTCCATTTGTGCATGCCCATTCGTTGCTCCCCGTGTCCCAAAGCCGATGCTTCCAAGGTGGGCAGCCGGAGCGGGCGCGGCCATGGGGAAGCGAGCGGGGAGCGGAGCGGACGAGCCCGTCCGGGGAGCGGGCATCCGGGCGGGCCTCGGGCCCTCGAGCGGAGGGCGGGCCACGGCCCGGGGAAACCACCGCTCCGCCCGGTGAGGAGCGGGGCGGTGGGGACGGCGAATCACAGCGTGGGGACGCCGATGATGTTGCCGCAGTAGGCGTTGGTGCCGCAGGTGGTGCCCTTGCTGGTGTACCAGGCGGACTTGCGGGTGGAGTACTGGCGGTTGTCCGCGTGCACGTGCGGGCCAGTGGCCTGGCCGGTGCCGCCCACGAGGCCCAGCGCGCAGCCGTCGCACGTCTTCGAGCCGGAGCTCACGTTGGCGTAGAAGTGCAGCTGGCGGAAGTCCCAGCCGTTGGCGCCGGTGACGACGTAGTAGTTGCCCGCGCCGCCGTTACAGGTGGAGCCGTAGCAGGCGCCCGCACAGCCGCCGTAGTACTTGTAGTAGTAGCTGCCCGCCAGCATGCCGCGGTGGTTCCACTCGTTGCACGAGCCGTTGCCGATATCGAGCGCGGTGTGGCTGCTGCCCGAGCAGCTGTAGTACGTGGTCGAGTTCACGTACGCGGTGGTGTCGCAGATGGGGCCCTTGGCGGTGGCGGAAACGGCCACCCCGGCCCAGCCCGCCACGAGCGCCGCGGCGGCGTACATCATCTTCTTCGCGTTCATACTTCCTCCTGAGTGCTTCACTCCGGTGTTTCACTGCATGAGGAACTGCCTTCCCCCCGTTACTTGCGGATGCGCTCCTTCTCGCGGAGCACCAGGTGCCACTCCTGCAGGCCCAGCCTGAGCGCGGACTGCCAGGCGTCGATCTCCGCGTCCATCCCTGGCGCCACGCCGCGCAGCGACTCGAGCGTGGTGCTCGCGCCGCCCATGCCCAGCCGGGCGATGCCCTGCAGCGCCGCCTTGCGCACCGCCGGGTCCTTGTCCGTGCGGTAGAGGTCCACGAGCGAGCGGCGCGTGCCGGCCGCCTCCGCGCCGGGGACTCCGCCGAGCGCCGTGGCCGAGGCCGCGCGCAGGCCCGGGTGGTCCGTGCGCAGGTTGCCGCGCAGCTTCTCCACCGTCTCGTGGCCCACCTGCTCCATGGAGACCTCGGACAGCAGCGTCGCGGCCGCCTCGGGGTCCTTGGAGGCGAGGGCCGTGGCCACGGCCGTCTCGGACACCGTCTTGTCGTGGCCGAAGTACACCTTGGCGTTCTCGTGGACGAGGTTCTCCACCACCGCCTGGCGCACCTCGGGCGCGCTGTCGCGGATGAGCTGGTCGTACGTCACCACGTTGCCGTTCTTGCCCATGGCGTCCACGGAGCCGATCCCCTTCATCCCGCGCACCGCCGCGGCGCGCAGGGCCGGGTCCGAGTCACTCGCCGCGCGCGCCAGCAGGGGCTGGAGGAGGGAGGCGTCCTCGCTGAAGCTGGCCTTGCCCGCCACCGCTCCACCCAGGGCCTCCAGCACGTCCGGGTCCCGCTCCTGCTGCACGGCGGCGAGCAGCTCCTCGGCCGGCATCACGCGGGCGGCCATCTTCAGCCGCTCCTTCACGTACTTGCGGTAGGCCGGCGAGCCCGTCTTCAGTGCCGCGCGCAGCTCGTCCAGCATGCCGGTGAAGGAGCACGTCGTCGCGCGCAGGGGCGGCTCGTTCCCGGTGGCCGAGGCGGTGACGGGCAGCAGCCAGGCCGCCGAGGCGAGCAGCGCCACGCGCCAGCGGGAAGGGCGGTTCATGCGAGTCATTCCTTCGAGGGAGTGGGGGCTCATCAGTGCGGCGCTCCTTCCTCGACGATGCACTGGTGGCGCTCTTCCTTGCCCAGCCAGATGCGGACGAAGTCCACCGCGCCCGAGGCGTAGAGCTTCTGGAAGTCCTGGTAGTCCTGCGCGAAGCGCGGATCCTGCGCGGCCATCTGCGCGAGCAGCGGCAGCGCCTGGGCCCCGCCCGCGCGTACGGCGAAGCGGAAGATGGCCCAGCGCACGCACTCGTCCTGCTCGGCCGGGAAGGCGGTGCGGTAGGCCTCGAGCGCCTTCTCCGGCGTCTCGGTGACGGCGAGCCGGAAGGCCGCCATCTCGCGCACGTCGCGCTCCTTGTCATTCCGCATGATGGTGCTCAGCCGCTCGATGGAGTCCCCGCCGATGATGGGGTTGGAGTAGGACGGCATCTCCAGCGCGAGCAGGCGCACGGCCATGTCCTCGGACTTCTCGCCAATGTCCATCAGCTCCTTCCAATACGGAGCGAAGTTGCCGGTGCGCTCGTAGTCCTCCTTCATCACCCGGCCCAGCGTGCGCGTGGCCACCCAGCCCGCCGAGTCCGTGGACACGTCCATCGCCACCGCCTTGAGCCGCTGGATGTTGGCCGCCGACAGGCTCTTCTGCGACTCGAGCGTGTCCAGCGCCGCGGCGCGGTTGACGAGCTGCGCGCCCGGGTCCTCGCCCATCTTCAGCAGGCGCTCCACCACCTTCGGGTCATGCACGGCGGCGGCGTCCTTGAGCGCCTCCATGAACACGCCCAGCTCTGGCTGCTGCGACTGCTCCGCCCAGTCGAGCACCTGGAGGGCCCGGCTGGTGTCTCCGCCGATCAGCTCCGTAAGGCGCTCCTGGAGGTACTGCGCGAGCTCCCGGTCCCCCGCGCCCACGGCCGAGGCCAGCGCCTGGCGGAAGTTGTCGAGCGAGGTGTTCTTGTCGAACTCGCCCACACCCTCCCAGCACCCCGGCATGGGCAGGATGTCCTCCTTCGGTGTGGCCTCCTTGGGCTGGGCGGAGCCCGCGGCGTTGGCGGAGCCGGTGGCACCCCGCGCCTTCCCGGCGGACCCTTCCGGAGTGGCCGCGGAGTCCGAGGACCCGTCTCCAGCCGGACCGGAGCCGCGCGAGACCAGTGCCGCCCCGAGGACAATGAGTAACAGTGCGCCGAACAGTGCGGCGGCCTTGATGGATGGACGTTGCATGGTGTGAACGGGTATTCCTGGTATCACGAGAAATGATTGGACTTCAAGAATTTCTCAGGGAGTGAGGAGTGTCATGCCGCGTCATCCCAGCTACGCCCCCTCGGTCTCGGGCATGTCGAGCTCGCTGTACTCCGCGCTGGCGGAGCGGCTGGCGAGCAGGTCCGGAGAGGTGTACCCGCTGCACGTAGGGGACACATGGATGGAGCCGCCCGAGGGCTGCCGGATGGAGGACTTCCGGGTGGCGGAGTACCCCGGGATGCACCGCTACGCGCCGGTGCAGGGGATGCCGGGGCTGTTGGATGCGATCGTCGAGCGGGTGCGCGCGAAGACGGGCGTAGCCACGGAGCGCTCACAGGTGCTCGTCACCACGGGGGCCACGGGCGCGCTGGGGGCGATCATCGGCGGGCTGGTGGCGCCGGGAGAGGAGGTGCTCATCCTCGCGCCCTACTGGCCGCTGATCTCCGGCATCGTCACGGCGTTCCACGGCAGGCCGGTGCCGGTGCCCTTCCTGGACTGTGACGGCCCGGAGGCGCTGGTGGCGGCGGTGCGCGAGCGGCTCACGGAGCGCAGCGTGGCGCTCTACCTCAACACGCCCAACAACCCGTCGGGGCGGGTGCTACCGCGCGCATGGGTGGAGGCGCTGGCGGAGCTGGCCCGGCGCGAGGGGCTGTGGCTGCTCTCGGACGAGGTGTACGAGGACTACGTGTACGAGGGCGAGCACACGTACGCGCGCGCACTGGCGCCGGAGCGGACGCTCTCCTCGTATTCCTTCAGCAAGGGCTACGGCATGGCGGGCAACCGGTGTGGCTACGTGGTGGGGCCCGAGGACGCCGTGGCGCAGCTGCGCAAGGTGAGCACCCACTCCTTCTACAGTGCGCCGACCGCCGCGCAGCTGGCCGGGGAGCGCGTGTTGCGAGGGCCGGGAGAGGCCTGGGTGGCCATGGCCTCCGCGAGCTACCGCGACACGGGGAGGAAGGCGGCCGCGCGCCTGGGGGTTCCTCCTCCGGAGGGCAGCACCTTCCTCTTCCTGGACGTCTCCGCGCACCTGGACGAGCGGGGCCTGCCGGGGCTCCTGGAGCGGTGCGTCGAGCGCAACCTGCTGGTGTCTCCGGGGCCCAGCTTCGGACCGTTTCCCCACCACATCCGGCTGTGCTTCACCTGCTCGACGCCCGAGGTGGTGCTGAGGGGGGTGGAGGTGCTGGCCGGGATTCTGCGCCGGTAGACGCAACTTTTCCGTACCAGTTCCCGATACCCCATCATGTCCATCCACCAGTACCGCGGCTGAGCGGAGCCGTGCCGAGCCAGGGGGGCACTCGAGGAGGCTCCCCGGGACCTGGATGGACGCGCGGTGCCGGTTCCCACACCGGCACCGCGTTTTTCTTTGCGGGGGTGCCTCACTCCGCGACGGTGCGCACCTGTTCGCCGTCGAGCACCAGGCGCACGGTGGCCACCTGCGGCTCGCCGAAGTGGTCGTACGCGGCGCGCTCCAACTGCGGCACCAGGGTGGCGCGCAGGCCGCGGGCTCCCGTCTCGCGCTTGAGCGCCCGCGCCACCACCCACTCGCGCACCGTGGGCTCCACCACCAGCGTCAGCCCCTCGTGGGCGAACTCGCGCTCATACGCGCGCAGCACGTTGTCCTCGAGGATCTTGCCCAGCGTCTGCGCGTCCAGCGGCGAGAAGGAGACGATGCGGCTGAAGCGTCCAATCAGCTCCGGAATGAAGCCGTAGCGCGCGAAGGCCGTCGTCTGCTCGAGCTGATCGTCCGTCACCTTTTCCGCGATGGCCGTCTCGCGCTTGCCCGTCTCGCGCCCGAAGCCCATCCGCTCCTTGTGGCCGCCCAGCTCCTCCGCCGTGTGCTTCAGCCCGCTGAAGGCCCCGCAGGCGATGAAGGTCAGCGCCGACAGCTCCATCGGCATGGGCGGCGTGCGGCTGGTGAAGCCGAAGTCCGGCGGAAAGTCCGCCCGCGGCGCGCTCAGCAGGTTGAGCAGGCTGCGCTGCACGCCAAAACCGCTCACGTCCTTGGTGGTCTGCTGTCCGGAGAAGCGGGCATCGGAGCGGCTGGTGGCGAGCTTGTCGAACTCGTCCATGCAGATGGCCCCGCAGGCCGCCCACGCCGCGTCCCCGCCCGCCGCCTCGTACAGGCGCGAGAGCATCGTCGTCACGTCGTCGCCCACGTAGCCCGTCTCGGAGAACTGCGTGGCGTCCACGATGACGGTGGGCACCCCCAGAATCTCCTTGAAGAGCAGCTCCACCAGGAACGTCTTCCCGCTGCCCGTGGGCCCCAGGAACAGACAGTTCTCCCGCGTCCCCGGCTCGGGGGCGAGCCCCTCCAGGTGGATGCGCCGCAGCCGCTGCAGGTGCCGGTAGGTGAGCACCGACGCCGCGCGCCGGGCCTCCTGCTGGCCCCTGTAGCCCAGCTCGGAGAGACGTTGGTCGATCTCACGGGGAGAGAGCACCTCCAACGCGGCGACGCGCTCGCGAACGGAATCGCTGCGCTCGAAGGGGAGGGCCTGCAGGTGGTCGGGACGTGGGCTCATGGAGTGGACGGCATCTTTCCGGTTCGGGACCGCACTGGACAAGCGTTGCCTGCTCTCCACGCCAGTGCCCGCCCGCTCTCGGAGGGGGCATCCAACGCCCGAGGCGGGCCACCAGTGAACATCTCTACCCCCTCTTGCCCCAAGAGACACCTCTCTCGGGCGTGAGGGTGGATAAGTAGGGGGGCATGGAAAAGGTACAGAACGCGCGAGGGCAGGCTCCTCGCCTGGGCGCTTGGGTGGAGCCGGGGGCGGGAGTGCGGTGGCGTGTCTGGGCTCCCGGACACCGCGAGGTGCGGGTGGTGCTGTATGAGCGGGAGGGCCAGCAGCCGGGCGACTCGGTGCCCATGGTGGACGAGGGGGGAGGCTTCTTCTCCGCGACCCTCGCCGGAGCCGGCCCGGGCGTGCGCTACAAGCTGCGGGTGGACGGAGAGGGGCCCTTCCCGGACCCCTGGAGCCGTTCACAGCCGGACGGTGTACACGGCCCCTCCGAGGTGGTGGTGCCCGGCTTCGCCTGGACGGACGCCGCGTGGAAGGGGCCGGACCCGGAAGCCCAGGTCATCTACGAGGTGCACGTGGGCACCGCCACGCCCGAGGGCACCTTCGAGGCCCTCATCCCCCGGTTGCGCTCCTTCAAGGAACTGGGCGTCACCACGCTGGAGCTGATGCCGCTGGCCAGCTTCCCGGGCGTGCGCAACTGGGGCTACGACGGGGTGGACCTCTTCGCTCCGCTCGCCGCCTATGGCGGACCCCAGGGCCTGCGGAGCCTCATCGACGCCGCCCACGCCGAGGGGCTCGCGGTGCTCATCGACGCCGTCTACAACCACTTCGGGCCGGACGGGAACTACCTGCGCTGCTACTCGCCGCACTACTTCACCGGCCGCCACCACACGCCGTGGGGGGATGCCGTCAACTACGACGGCGAGGGCTCCCCGGTGGTGCGCCACCTGGTGCTCTCCAACGTGGAGATGTGGATCCGCGACTACCACGCGGACGGGCTGCGCCTGGACGCCGCCCACGCCATCCTCGACGACGGTTCGTCGCACCTGCTCACGGAGATCGCCGAGTGCGCCCGGGCCTCGGCTCCCGGCCGCCGGGTGGTCGTCATCGCCGAGGACGAGCGCAACGACACGCGCCTGGTGCGCCCGAGGGAGAAGGGCGGCTACGGACTGGACGGCGTCTGGGCGGACGACTTCCACCATCAGATGCGCCGCGCCTTCGCCGGGGACAACGAGGGCTACTACCGCGACTACACCGGCAGCATGGAGGACCTGGCCCGCACGCTGCGGCAGGGCTGGTTCTACGAGGGGCAGGTGTCCCAGGTGGCCGGCCACGCGCGAGGCACGCCCGCCCGGGAGGCGCAACCCTGGCAGCTCGTGCACTGCATCCAGAACCATGATCAGGTGGGCAACCGGGCGCATGGCGAGCGGCTGGGCGCGGACGTCTCCCCGGCCGCCTTCCGCGCGATGAGCGCGCTGCTGCTGCTGTCGCCCTACACGCCGCTGCTCTTCATGGGGCAGGAGTGGAACGCGAGCACACCCTTCCTCTACTTCACGGACCACAACGCCGAATTGGGCAAGCTGGTGACGGAGGGGCGGCGCAAGGAATTCGCCGGCTTCACGCGCTTCTCGGGCGATACGGTGCCGGACCCTCAGGCCGTGGAGACCTTCACGCGCTCGAAGCTCGACTGGAACGAGGCGGCGAAGCCAGAGCACGCGGGAGTGCTCGCCCTCTACCGGGAGCTGCTGCGCCTGCGCGCCACGGACCCGTGTCTGAAGGACACCCGCCGGGGCCAGTTCGACGCGCGGCCCACCGGTGAGCACGGGCTGGTGCTCGAGCGCCGCGGCCCCGGGGGCGCGCTCCAGGTCATCCTCAATGTGCGTGGGACGTTGGAGCACCGGCTGCCCGGGCGCTCCGAGCTCGTGCTGTGGACCGAAGCCCCCCGCTTCGGCGGCACCGTGCACGAGGCACCGCTGCGAAGCGGGGGAGTACGGCTCGAGGGACCCTCGGCCGTGGTGGTGCGTCTCACGGACTGAGTCCCCCGGGAGCCAGGGCGGTGTGCCTCAGAACGCGCCGCCCAACTGGATACCGAAGTTGACGATGTTGCCGTCCTGCGCCAGTCCCAGGTCCTCGCCGCCCACCAGCCGGTAGGTGGCGCGCGCGCCAGCGGTGACGCCGCCGAACTTGTAGTCCACGCCCGCGGCCAACGGCACCTCGGTGACGACGTCGTTCTCGAAGAAGAGCTCTCCGTCCTCGCTCGGGTTGAGCAGACTCACGCCGAAACCCGCGCCGACGAAGGGCCGCAGGCTTCCATTGGCGAGCAGCTCCGGGCCCACCTTGGCCAGCGCGCCCACGTTGTGCCGCCACAGGCCTCCGTCGATGTCCTCGAACGCGTTGCGCGCGCCCTCATAGCCGAGCTCCACGCCCAGCAACGGCAGTGGCCGCGAGTTGGCCTGCACGCCGAGGAATCCACCCGCGGTCGTGTTGTCACCGATGTCACCGGTGTACGTGTTCAAGCCGCCCGACACGGCGACGTTGAGGTCATTGAAGAGGCCGCCTCCTCCGCGCTCTCCGCGGCCCGCGTCGTAGATGCTCTCCTCCGGGGTGATGTCGTCGTCCGGGATGTAGTCGTCCTGGGCCAACGCGGGCACGGCGAACAACGTGGCCGCGGCGATCGCGCCGAGCCCCCACTTCATCTTGAAGCTCATGGTGTTGCCTCCCTGTCCCCCCCACCCTGTCGGGGGGGTCTGTCGAAAACTGGGCGCGGGCCTTGAGGACCGGAAGCGCCCCCTCTCCGTGCGCCATCCCTCCAGGCGGCCAGTGCGACGCACCCGGGGCCGGCTGGGGGTGGGCACACGGAATGTGACTTGTTATACCCCTCACTTCCTACTGACCTGTCAGGTTGGTGGGCAAGCAGCGGCGCGAGGCCCCATCGGGCCGGACGCCCGTATCCCTGGTTTGGAGGTCCATCGGCCCGATGAGACCTCACAGGGAGGGCTGCGCTCGTAACCCCTTGAAAATCCTCAGAAATCTGAGGGAATTGATTGGGAAGTCGAGTGTTTGGAGCCCAACACACGGGATGGGGTGCACGGGAAATTCCCCGGCCGCGCCGAATCCCCTCACACGAAGGAAAGCGACACAGTGAATCGACTCTCTACCCGCCGCATGCGGCTGTCCGCCTTCGGACTCGTCTCCGTCCTCGCCCTCTCCGCCGCTCCGGCGTTGGCGGCCGGCGGCTTCACCTCCGCCACCGCGAAGGCGCATGACGGCAACGTGCCGGGCAACGCCATCGACGGGAGCTCGGGCACCCGCTGGTCCGCGGATGGCATCGGCCAGTGGCTCCAGGGAGACATGGGCGCCGTGAAGTCCCTCACCGCGCTCGACATCGCCTGGTACCGGGGCAATGAGCGCGCCAGCAAGTTCGTCATCTCGACGTCCACGGATGGCACCACCTTCACGCAGGCCTTCTCCGGCACCTCGTCCGGGAAGACGGCCGCCTTCGAGCGCTACACCTTCGCGGCCAGGAATGCCCGCTATGTGCGCGTGACGGTGAATGGCACCACGATGAACACCTGGGCGAGCATCTCCGAGATGGCCGCCATCACCGGTGGTACCACCACGCCACCCACGGAGCCCACGCCGCCCACGACGCCGCCCGCGACGGGCACCGACGTCTTCGGCGTGAAGATGCTCTACCCGACGAAGACGGGCGGCGAGACGTGGTTCCTCAAGGACGCGGCGCTGACGGACTCGCGCTTCGATCCCCAGGACACCATCACCCGCAACGCGGATGGCTCCTGGAAGATGAAGAGCAGCCAGGTGCGCATGCACGCGCTCACCTCCACGGGCTACGACTCGAACAAGATTCCCACGTATGACCGGGACGTGCTGGCGGGCCGTGGCTACATGCAGGCCGCCAACGACTGGAAGAACGTGGAGATGACGGGCTTCATCAAGGTGAACGCCGTCAGCGACGCGAGCGACAACTTCGCCTGGTATGCGCGCGGTGGCCGCCACAACGATGGCCTGGCCTGCGAGGGCTCCTCGTACAAGGGCAGCCTGCACTACGACGGCCGCGTGCGCTGGCAGAAGGAGTCCTGGCACGTGAGCTACGACCAGACGGCCTACAAGACGGGCACCACCGCGCTCAAGGGCCGCTGGGTGGGCTTCAAGTCCATCATGAAGAACGTCCTCTACAACGGGAAGCCCGCGGTGAAGCTGGAGATGTGGCTCAACGAGAACGCGGACAAGGTGACGTGGAAGCAGGTCTACGACATCACGGACTACGGCCAGATTGGTGGCGACTCCACCAACTGCGGTGGCTCCGTGGACGCCATGCCCATCACCTGGGGCGGCCCGCTGGCCACGTTCCGCTGGGACAGCGCCTCGGACGTGGACTTCAAGTGGCTGAGCGTTCGTGAGATCGCCGAGTAGTCATCGCTTCACCCACCCGGCGTGAAGCAGTGAAGCATCGGGCGCGGGGAGCGAGGCTCTCCGCGCCTTTTTCATGTCTGGCGCCGGGCGGGGCGTCTATACCGGCGCTCCATGGAAGCACTCGAGCGTCTGTTCCACATTCGTGAGCGGGGCTCGTCCGTGGGGACGGAGCTGCGCGCGGGCCTGGTGACGTTCCTGACCATGGCGTACATCCTGCTGGTCAACCCGCAGATTCTGTCGGAAGCGGGGATGCCGGTGGCGGATGTGACGGTGGCCACGGCACTGGGGGCGGCGTTCGGCACGCTGCTCATGGGCCTGTACGCCAACTTCCCTTTCGCGCTGGCGCCGGGCATGGGGCTCAACGCCTACTTCACCTATGGCGTGGTGAAGGGCCTGGGCGTGGACTGGCGCTTCGCGCTGACGGCGGTGTTCGTCGAGGGCCTGCTGTTCATCGTGCTGTCCTACGGCGGCATCCGCTCGCTCATCCTCCGGGCCATTCCCGGGCCCATCAAGATGGCCACCACCACGGGCATCGGGCTGTTCCTGGCGCTCATCGGCTTGAGGAACGCGGGGCTGGTGACGGACAGCCCGGCCACGCTGGTGCAACTGGGTGCGCTGCACGCGCCGGCTCCGCTGCTGGCACTGGCGGGACTGCTCATCATCGGGGTGCTGTCGTCGCGCAAGGTGCAGGGCGCGCTGTTGATGGGCATCGCGGTGGTGGCGGTGGCGGCATGGGGGCTGGGCCTGGCGAAGGCGCCCGCCACGTGGGTGAGCGTGCCCTCGCTGCCTCGTGAGACGTTCTGGGCGTTCGACTTCTCGCAGGTGCTGACGGGCAAGTTCCTCACGGTGATGCTGGCGTTCCTGTTCGTGGACCTGTTCGACACGGCGGGCACGCTGCTGGGCGTGGGGCGCATCGGCGGCTTCCTGAAGCCGAACGGAGAGCTGCCGGGCGCGGGCCGGGGCTTCATGGCGGACGCGGTGGGCACCGCGGCGGGCGCGGCGTTCGGGACGAGCACGGTGACGTGCTACATCGAGTCGGCGGCGGGCGTGGAGGAGGGCGGGCGCACGGGGCTGACGGCGGTGGTGGTGGCGGTGCTCTTCCTGCTGTCGCTCTTCTTCGTGCCCACGCTGGCGGCGATTCCTCCAGTGGCGACGGCGCCCGTGCTGGTGGTGGTGGGCGCGTTGATGATGAGCGGGGCGCGCGAGCTGGAGTGGAACCGGATGGATGATGCGCTGCCGGCGTTCCTCACCATCGTGCTGATGCCCTTCACGTACTCCATCGCGAACGGCATCAGCGCGGGCATCGTGTCGTACGCGGCGCTGAAGCTGCTGTCGGGGCGCCCGCGCGAGGCGCACCCGGTGGTGTACGTGCTGGCGGTGCTGCTGGTGCTGCACTACGCCACGAGCGGCGGCGCCTGATTCCGAGGGGATGCGCGCCCGGGGAATGGGCGTCCGGGACTCCGGGTTACCTCCCCAGCCGCCAGTCACGGGGGCCACATTCCGGAGACATTCGGAGGGGGTCCCCTAGGCACGCGCCTCGAAACGTGACACACGGCAATGGCTGCCCCGCACCTGGGTGTGGCCTCCGGCTCAACTCATTGAGGCCGGACAAGAAAGAAGACGAGTAAATGGCAATCGGTACCGTGAAGTGGTTCAACGACGCGAAGGGCTTCGGATTCATCACGCAGGACGGCGGGGGCGAGGACCTCTTCTGCCACCACAGCGCGATCCAGTCCGATGGCTTCCGCTCCCTGCAGGAAGGGCAGAAGGTCGAGTTCGACGTCGCCCGCGGCCCCAAGGGCCTGCAGGCGCAGAACGTCCGTCCTCGCTGAGACGCGCCGTCAGGACCGGCACCGGGCCTGGTCTCCTTCGTGAGGCCGGGCCCTTTTCATTCCGGGGCACGAGGAGTGGCATCTCCCGCCCCAGGTGCTTAATTTGAATGCTCCTGCTGGTGGCACCTTCCGTGCCCGGTGAGCCGATTCAAGGCATTTCAGCACCCTGTAGGCATGGGCCCGCTCCCGGGAAGGGGACGGGTCTGGCCCTCACTCTCTTCCGTGGAGTCCCATGACGGTCACATTCATCAAGCGACAGAAAGAGCGAGCGCGTCAGCAGCGCAATCAGGACAAGCAGGTCAAGCGCGAGGAGCGCAAGCGCGAGAAGGCCGAGCGTCCCGACCGCGCGGTGGGCGGTGTGGATCCGGACATCGCGCACATCGTCCCGGGACCCCAGCCGCCGCTGGACATGTGAGCCCGCTCCCGACAGTCAGGGGGACACCTCTCCGGAGACTTCCGGACGGTGTCCCCTTTTTCATGCCGGGGTGCCCTTGCCGGCAGGCTCCACCCGGAGCCCGCCGGGCACGATGTTCATCCGGTGCTCGGCGGAGGAGTGCTGGGAGCCCCGCATCTTGAGCACCGTCATCGTCCGCTCCAGGCCCTCCGGCTTGCGCGCGTAGTCCATCACCAGGATGGCATCGGGAATGGTGGACAGGTAGGGCGCCGCGGGGTCGTCCCGGGTGAAGGTGCCAATGGTCTGCGTGAGCAGGGCGCTGCGGCTGTGCTCGCGGATGAGCGAGGAGAGCCCGACCATGAACTGACGGAAGCCCCGCTCGGAGGTGGAGTGCTCGATGGAGGAGATGCTGTCCACGACGATGAGTGAGGGCTTGAAGTTCGCCAGCCCCGCGCGCAGCTCCACCAGCAGATCCTCCGGGCTGGTCGCCTCCGGATAGCGGCACTCCACCCGGAGGTTGCCCGAGGCCTCGAGCTCCTTCAGGGACAGGCCGACCTTGGCGAAGTTGCGCATCAGGATGGGCTTGGTCTCCTCGAAGCCGTAGTAGATGACGCGCTCGCCTCGCATCGCACCGGCCCGGGCGTACATGCCGGCGAGCGTCGTCTTGCCGCTGCCCGAGGGCCCGCGCACCAGCACGATGGAGTCGCGCAGCCACCCGCCCTGCGTCATCTCGTCCAGCCCCTTCACGCCACTGGGAAAGCGCTCGTCCTCGCTCAGCTCCGCGCTCTGCCGGGCATCCAGCGGGAAGACGGTGAGGCCCTGCATCGTCATGGTGCAGGGGTACTCGCCCTTGTAGTGCGGGCTGCGCCGGTACTTGTGCACCTCGATGGACCGGCGGCGGCGCTCTCCATCCACGAGGTTGCGCAGGATGAGGACCGTGTCACACACGAAGTCCTCCACGCCCAGCGTGGTGAGCTGCCCGTAGTCCGAGGGCGCCTCCGCGGTCAGGATGGAGGTGAGCCCCAACTGCCGGAAGGCCGCGACGAGCCGGAAGAACTGGCTGCGCAGGTGCGCATCCGTGGGCTTGGGGCTGAAGAGCGCCGTCACCGAGTCCAACACCACCCCGGTGGCCCCGCTCTTCTTCACCAGGTCGGTGATGAGGTGGATGAGCCCCTCCACGTCGAAGTCCCCGCTGACGTGCGTGGGCCCCTCCATGGGCCGCGTGAGGTCGGTGAGGATGATCTTCCCCTCCTTCACCAGGTCCGCCAGTCCGAAGTCGAGGGTGTCCGCGGTGGAGAGCAGATCCTCGGCTGACTCCTCGATGGAGGCGATGATCGTCTTGACGCCCGAGCGAGCCAGATTGCAGGCGCTCTGCAGCGACAGGATGCTCTTACCCGCGCCGCTCCGGCCGGTGATGAGCGTCGCCCGGCCCTTGGGGATACCGCCATGCGTGATGACATCGAGTCCCGGGACGCCGGTGGGCAGCTTCTGGATGGTGCTCATTCCCTCCGCTCTACTCCGGAATGGTCCAGCAAGTCCTCAATGAGTGTGGTGTCTTCCAGGTCGCCCACCACCCAGGTGCGCGGCAGGGGATTGCGCTGGACCAGCGTTGGCGTGAGCAGGATGTGGTCCTCCTCGGCCGAGGAGGGTCTGCCCCGCGCCAGATCGACGACCTTGAAGTCCACCTGGGCGGGGTCGTATCGGGCGAGCAGGCTCTTCATCTGCCGGAGTGCGCGCATGGACGCGGGGGAAGGGCCCGCCGTGTAGAGCACCAGCTCGATACGTGCCATGACCCTCTCCTGTGGGGCGGAAGGTGGAGGGCCTCGGCCCTGGGGCTGCCCGGGCTCGGGTCCCAGCAGCTTCAGCACCTGGGCCACGATGTGGTCCGTCCCCTGCTCCTTGGCGACGACCTGCACGCCCGCGGCGTCTTCCACGTGCGGGGTGCCCGTGAAGATCAACACTTCCGTGTCTCGCAGCAACCCGGCGGAAGCGGCCTGTTTCAGCATCCACGTCCCCGTTCCATCCGGCATTTTGTAGTCGCTGATGACCAGGTGGAACCGGCGCTGTTTCAGCAGCTCCAGCCCCTCCGTCGTCCCCTCCGCGGTGGTGACGGTGAAGCCCGCGAGCTCGAGCGCTCGCTTGAGGAGGTAGCGGGTGACCTCGTCATCGTCCACGCACAGCACTTCTCGGCTCATGAGAGGGAGATGATAACCGGCCTGCTTCACGCGCCGTCCAGGAACGGAGCGGACCTGTCGCTTGCTGTCCATCCGGGGCCGGTGTTAGGGCTGCCCGCAGGAGGTTCCAGATGGGTGAGCTCCACGCTGCGTCCCGGTACATCGGTCTCCTCTCCTTGTCGGCGGCCCTCCTGGAAGCGCTGCTGCTGAAGTTTGTCTTCAAACGTTCGTACGACTGGCGCTCGGGTCTGGCCTCCATCGCGGTGTCGGTGGGCCGGTCCGTCAACGTGCTCGTGCCCGTGGCGTTCGCGCTGCCGGGGGCGTACTGGCTCCACCAGCACCGGCTCTTCGATGCCTCGAACCTGGGCGTGGGCTCGTGGGTCATCCTGTTCTTCGGCGTGGAGTTCCTCTACTACTGGTACCACCGGCTGGGTCACCGCACGCGCTGGTTCTGGCTCTCGCACGCGGTGCACCACACGCCCAACGAGCTCAACCTGACCACGGTGGCCCGGCTCGGCTGGACGAGCAAGCTCACCGGCGCCTACGCCATCTTCACGCCGCTGGCCCTGCTCGGCTTCACGCCCGAGTCCATCCTCACGGCGTACAGCCTGAACCTCTCCTATCAGTTCTGGATTCACGCGGACTGGTTCCCGAAGCTGGGCCCGCTCGAGGGCATCCTCAACACTCCGTCTGCGCATCGCGTCCACCACGCGGCGAACCTCGAGTACCTGGATGCCAACTACGGTGGGGTGCTCCTCCTCTTCGACAGGCTGTTCGGCACCTACATTCCCGAGCGGGACGACGTGCCCTGCCGGTACGGACTGGTGCATCCGCTGACCACGTACAACCCGTTCAAGATCGCCCTGCATCAGTTCGGCCCGTTCCTGCGGGACGTGTGGAGTGCGCGGAGCGCGCGCGAGGTGCTGGGCTACTTCTTCGCGCCGCCGGGCTGGCGGCCGGATGGCAACAGCGAGACCACCGAGGACATGCGGCGCGAGGCCGCGGCCGGGAAGCAGCAGGCCGCGGTGGCCCAGGCGCCCGCGCCAGCGACCGCCGCGTAGCATTGGGGTAAGAGAGAGGGGAGGAGGGGATTTTCATGCCGGAGAGCATCGATCTCAGCTCATGGCGTACGGGAGCGGATGTCCACGAGGAGCAATGGCGCCAGGGCCGCTGGGTGCCCGCCACGGATGTATCCGAGACCTCCGATCAGCTCCTGTTCGAGGTGGAGCTGCCGGGCATGGTCCAGCGGGACATCGAGCTGACCTTCGCCGGCACGCACCTCGTGCTCGAGGGCGTCCGCAATCCCCCCGAGGTGGAGGGGCGGCTGCTGGTGGCGGAGCGCCAGTTCGGTCCCTTCAAGCGTGAGCTGCTCCTTCCCCGGGAGCTCTCGGAGGATCCCGATGCGGGCTACCGTGACGGGGTCCTCTCCATCCGCTTCGCGAAGCGGGGCCGCCAGGAGGCGATGGACACGGAGCCGCTGCCGGAGCCGGGGCAGTGGCCGCGCATCGACGTCCTGGATACGGGGAGCGGGCTGATGCTGCTGGCGGACCTGCCGGGCGTTCCCCAGGGGGCGATCGACATGCGCTTCGAGGGGCGGACGCTGACCCTGCGGGGGCGGAGGGAGTTGGAGACGCCGCACAGGCGCTATCTCCAGTCCGGCCGGCGCGCGGGCGCGTTCTCCCGCACCCTCCTGCTGCCCGAGGGCATGGACGGAGATCGGATCGAGGCCTCCTTCAAGGAGGGCGTGCTGTCCGTGACGCTGCCGGCGAGCGGAGCCACCTCGCGTCCCCGGAAGATGCTGGGGCGTTCCAGCAGGCCGCCCCCGCAGGATCCCCTCCAGCAGCTCCGCGGAGAGCTGGAGGAGCTTCGCGCGCAGCACCAGACCCTCCGGAACGAGATGGATGGCTTCTGGCTGGCGCTCGGATGCGGGCTGCGGATTGCCCAGCTGCCGCTCCACCAGCACCTCCCCGTGGAGGTTTCCCTGCGCGACGGAGAGTCCGCCGTGCAGCGGCAGGTAGTGGAGGCGGTGCGGCGGTTCGTGGAGTTCGCCGGGTTCGACGTCTGGCGCGAGTACCCCTCCGAGGGTGGGCCCTTCGTGGAGCGGTGGCAGGTGCGGACGCGGCGCAAGGAGAGCCAGCTCGAGCTCCAGCAGCGCGTGCTCCGCATGCAGGAGGCACTGGAGCTCGCCCGCTGGGGCGCGACGCAGCCGCAGGAGCCCAGGCCCGAGGAGTTCCGGAACGCCGGACATCAGCAGCTTCCAGCGGAGGCCGCCGAGGCCTGGGCGGAGACCGTCTTCACGCTCGCCCAGGCCCTGCGCGCGGCCGCCGCCGGGGCCTCGCTCCTCCTGGGCACCCTGACCCTGGAGAAGCAGGAGATGGACATGGTCCTGCGCGCCCTGAGCGAGGAGGAGTTGCCCTCCCGCCTGAGGAGCTGGACCGCGGCGGACTGAGTGCCCGCCGCCTACGCCCTGCGGATGCCCACGACTTCTCCGTAGCCACCGGGGATGAAGAAGTCGTGGGTGTCCATGCCCATGATGCGCAGCGCGGTGGTCACGGCGTCCGCGGCCCGGGGCACGCGCTTCGAGGGCTGGCCGTTCTCCTCGATGATGTCCACCGGAACGCCGAGCCCGCGCGGGGTGTACGAGCCCACCTGCCGGTTGGCCGCCACGTTTCCGCCCGCGAAGCAGACCGAGGTGTACGGGTGGTGGTCATCCGGCAGCGAGTAGGTGCCGTCGCTTCCGCGCGAGGCCCAGCTGCGGCCGAACTCGCTCATCACCAGCACGAGCGTGTCATCGAGCAGCGTCTTGCCCGGCTTGCCGGGAGCGGGCGCGGCCTTGAGCTCGCCGAGGAAGCGCGCGACGCAGTCCATGAGTCCGCGGCCGTGCGCGTAGCTGTAGGAATGGCCGAAGCCGTTGTGCGTGTCGAAGTCGAGCTGCAGCGAGACGTGCACCGAGGTGCAGAGGTCCGACTTGAGCAGGCGCAGCGCCAGGTCCATGCGCGGATCCAACCCGGTGAGGTGGAAGTTCGCGCCGCCGAACGTGTACGTGAACGACTGGTTGCCGAGGTAGCTCGCCATGTACGCGGGACGGTTCGCCGTCAGCTGCTCGATGCCCTTGAGGCCCTCCAGCACGGACACCACATCCGTCGCGAGCACGCGCGAGACGGACGTCAGCGAGCCATGCAGGCCCTCGAGGTAGTTGTCCACCTTCGCCGTCGAGCGGTCCATCATCCCCGGGGTGCGCGAGAGCGAGAATCGCTCGATGATGTTCGTCCTCAGGGAGGCACCGGTGGGCTGGCCGCGCGCGTTCACCTCGGCCGTCGCGGTACGCGCATCGAGCCCCGTCCACCAGGAGTTGTCCGTGGGCTTCGCGGAGAGCTGTGGCTTGAGCGCCTGGATGGACGGAACGCGGACGGGTGAGGCGTGCGAGGGCAGTCCCATCCCGAGCGGCGTGCCGCGCTCTCCGGAGACGACGACGAAGGGCAGGGGCCGGCTCTCGCGGTACTTCTCGTACAGGTGGTTCGCGATGACGGAGTGGACGGCGGGCGCCCGGTAGTCCGCACCGGCGACCCCGCACATCGAGGCGATGAAGGCACTCGAGTGGTCGTTGCTGCCCTGGTCGATGCCGTGCAGCACGCTCAGCTGCTCATGCAGCGCGAAGTGCGAGAAGCCGTACATGAGCGGGCTGTAGGTGGTGCTGCGCTCGGCGGGGTTGGCGGGGTTCCACGACTGACAGGTGCGCAGCGGCTTGTACGGTCCGTTCGCGGCCGCGAGGTTCACCACCTTGCTGGCGTCGAAGAAGATGGGCTCGCCGCTGTAGGTGTTGGGCGTGGGCACGCAGAGCGGAATGTCCGCGTCGTCCATCGGGGTGAAGTAGTACGCCGGCCGGTAGCCGCCCGGGATGTAGAGGACGGCGAGCCGGGAGGGGACGTCGATGTCCGCGGCGTGCGCGGCGCTCGAGCCGAGCAGTCCCGCGCGCTCGAGGAGCGCGTACTGTCCCGCCCCGAGGGCCCACTTGAGCAGCGTGCGACGAGAGGTGGTCGTCATGGTGTCCTCGGTTCAGTAGGTGAGCCACAGCGGGTGACGGATGAGCGACGCGCAGACGCCAATCCAGCCCAGGCGCGTGCTCTGCGCCTCGAGCGGGAGGTAGACCTGCTCGAACAACTGCTTCGCTTCGGCGTCCGACGGCGGCTGGCCGAGCATGCGCAGGTAGAGCGAGCGCAGGTTCTTCTGCACCGCCTCCGGGTTCTTCGCGGTGGTGTCGGCGAGCGTCACGTAGCGCAGCACCGCCGTGTTGCCCCTCTTGTCCACCGCGCGTGCGCACCAGGCCTGGGACATCTGCACCAGCGTCTGCGCGGCGGAGGGGCCGAAGCCCACGTCCTTCTTGCGGTACACGAGCGAGTTGCCACCGCCGAGCGCATCGAACCGCTCGACGCTGCGGGAGTCGGAGACGTACTCGTTCGAGATGCCGGGGGACCAATCCCCGGGCCACACGAAGAGCTTGCCGCCATTCACCACGTACGCCTTGTTGCGCCAGTTGGGGTCGGTGGTGCTGACGAAGTCCTCGAGCACGAGCCCGAGCTGATCCATCAGGCTCACCACCATCTCCTCGGCGGAGAGCCGGCGGACGGTGAAGGCTTCCGGATCCGCGACCTCCAGCCGCCCGGGCGGAGGAGGCAGCTCGCGAATCCAGGCCTTCACCTGGTCGATGGTCAGCGAGACCTGGCCGCTGGCGACGAGCTCGTCGTAGCGCTGGCCCAGCGGCATCTGGCGGTAGCTTCCCGGGGCGGTGGCCTCGAGCATCTGCACCAGCAGGCTGTTCTCGGGGTCTCCGCGCTTCACATAGCGCTCGTCGTACACGAGCCCGTTCTCGAACGCGGTGAGCGAGGCGAAGAACGGCTTGTTGCCGGCGAGGTGGCAGCCCTCGCACGCGGGCGCGAGCCCGAGCCGGATCTCATCGTTCCTGTTCGCGGGGGCGCAGGTCTCGCCCCCGTCCGGGGTATCGGTGCCGCCCCCGCCCGGTGGTTTCTCGGTGCAGGCCCCCAGGGTGAGAGCGAGGGAGAGCAGCGCGGCGGTTCTCGGCATCCAACGCGGCGTACGCATCACAGACCCCTCCGCAGCTCGGGCTGCTCGAAGAGATAGCGGATGAAGGGACGGAGCTTGCGGTCGCGGGCGACGAACTCCTTCGCGAGCTTGTCGATGAAGTGCTTCTCGGAGGCCGGGTTCAGCTCCCGGCCGATGAACATGGCGTACAGCCTGCGCGTGGCGCAGCGGTCGAACTCGCCGGAGCGCACGAGGAGCTTTCCGAACCCGAGCGGCCCCATGGTGCCGTCGCCGTGCAGGCCGAGCAGCGTGTACGACTCGGGCATCGTGTCGAGCAGCACCGCCTCCGGGTTGGCGGCGATCTGCTCGGGGGTGACGGGGGTCATCACGGTGTTGGGAAGGAACGCGTTCCTCCACCGGTAGCCCGGGGAGGAGCCGCTGTGCGGATACTTGCCGGAAATCCACTCCTTCGTGATGCGATGCCTGCCCACGCCCGGCATGAAGGGCCACGGGACGTAGGAGCTCATGAACGGCGTGAAGTCCCACCGCTTGAACGCGATGGCCGCGGGGTCGAGCGTCTTGTGGCAGTGCAGGCACGTTCCGCCGGTCGCGGGGTCCGTCTCGTACGGCGGGAAGTGCACGTCCGCGGGAGGCGGCGAGAAGCTCTGGCACGCGAACATCTCGAGGAAGCGCGCGGCCCGGACGCGCTCGCGCGGGAACGAGGACATCGCGCCAATCATGGTGAGCACGCCCGCGGTGGGCAGGCCCTTGGGCGCCTCGAGCGTGGTGCGGGGATCGTAGCTGTACGTGCGGTCCAGACTGCCGGAGGCGGCCTTGCCGGCGGTGAGCGCGAGGTGGAAGGGCTCCAGGTCCTCGACCACGAACTCGCGCCACGCCTGCGGGTCATTGGGCGTGGGGTGCATCGGGTCGCGCGGGGTGTTGTCCACGTCCGGGCGCCACCACGTCGTGTTCGAGTCCAGCGCGCTGCTGCCCATCTGCCGGCCGAAGCGCACGTACAGCGCGCGCAGCATGTTGGTTCCGACCGAGTAGTTGCCGAGGACGAGGTCCGAGAGCGGCCGGTCGTGCCACGCCATGTGCGCGAACAGGCGTGCGGGCTCCTCGTACGGATGGCGCCGTTGGAAGGCGAGGTTGTGGTTGCTCGCGCTGCCCAGTCCGGCGAACGGGGAGCACCACACCAGGTTCGGTCCGCAGCCGCATCCCCTGGGCAGCATGGGGTCGTAGTAGCCACCGGACGCGACGCCGCAGTCGAGCGTCTTTCCCGTGCTGTCGGTGACCTGCGTGAGGTTGGAGCCGGCCTTGCCGAGCACCTGGACGGTGGTTCCCGGGGCCCACCAGGGCTCGACCGAGTGGACCTCGGGCACGGCGGGATTGCCGTCCGGGTCCTGGTCGTTGCACTGCTTCGTCGGGGCCGCCGACTCGTTCACGTGGTAGTACACGCCCGGGTGCAGGGTGTTGCCAGCGCACGTGTGGAGGTGGCCGGACATGTCGCCCTGGTACGCGTCGCCGGAAGCTCCGGTGGTGTACGCGCCCACCGCGAGCCACTCGTGCCCGAAGCGCAGCATCCGCTCGTAGAACTTCGGCGAGGCGAGCGCCGCGTCGAGCGTCGAGCTCAGGAGGGCTTCCCTCGCTTCGGGCGAAGCCGCGGCCATCATCGCTTCGTACTGCTCGAGCGTCGGCGTGGTGCCGGTGAGCCCGAGGAGGATGCGCCGCATGAGCCGTGTGTCGCTCATCCGGTCATTGGGAGGCTTGGCTTCTTCTGGAGCCTCGGGGCCACATTGCTGGGCGTGCGCATCGGCTCCAGCGAAGCCGGTGAGCACGAACATCACGGCCAGCAGGGACGCGTGCTTCGAGTGCAAAGGCCAGTGCATGCACCGACACTACCGGTGCGAGGCTTTCCGAGTAAATAAGGGATTACGGGTAGTGGGTGGCCGCGAGTGCCGTGTCGGGTCGCGGGTAGCGGAACATACGTAGGAGGTGCGCTCGGCCACGAGGGGAAGGCCGCTCGCTGTCCAGGAGGGCAGGGGCGGGTTGGCGGGGCGGGGGGCCGGATGCACTTTTCGCGGCAGGAGGAGTGCCGCATGCGCTCATGGACCGTACTCGCCGGGTTCACCGTGGCCACGCTCGCCCTGGGCGCGGCGAGGGCCGAGGACCCCACGCCCCCCGAGCTCAAGGAGGTCCAGGAGAAGGCCACGCCCGGGGACCAGTTCACCGAGACGGATGGAGGCTCGTTCCAGGGCACGGTGAAGGGGGCCACGGGGAACGTTCTCACGCTCGAGGTGGGCCAGAAGGCGCCACTGGTCCAGGCCGTCGTGAAGGACGAGGACTCGGTGTCCATCCGTCAGCGGGGACAGCGGGACCCGATTGCCTTCGAGCAACTGCGCGAGGGCACGCGCGTGCGCACCTCCTTCCGCAACGAAGGAGGCGTTCGCGTCGTGACCTCCATCGAGGTGCTCGAGCCCGCCACGGACTCACGGAGCCCATCCTCTTCAGGGAAGTGAGCACATATCCCCTCTCCCCTCGGGAGAGGGTCAGGGTGAGGGTATCCGGGTCCGTTCTTCAACCCGTGGCCCATATTGGGGACAAGGGGTTCAACCCGGGGCCCAGGCACCCTCACCCCGTCCCTCTCCCGAGGGGAGAGGGGATATTTTCGAGGATCTACCTGAAGGGGATGAAGGGAATCAGCGCGCGTTGGGGAAGGTCTCGAAGGGCCAGGGAATCGCCCCGGGACTTCCGAGCCACAGGTCCGCCACCCGTTGCGCGAGCCTCCACGGTTCCCCTCCCGCCCGGTTCGTCAGGACGATGACCGTGAGCCGCTGCTCCGGGTACTTCACGATGGCATTGGTGAAGCCCGATGTCTCGCCGTGGTGCGACAGGCGCGGCCGTCCTCCGTCGTCATCGATGAACCAGCCGAAGCCGTAGTGCCCGGAGGTGCCATCCGGCAGGGCCGGCGCCGTCCAGGCGAGCCGCTGGGTGGCCTCGCTGATGAGCGCGTGGGTGTCCAGGGCCCTGTCCCACGCCACCAGCTCCTCCACGGACGAGTAGATGCCTCCATCTCCCAGCACGGCGCTGGTGGAGCTCTGGTCCCGGGGACGGAAGCCGTTCGCGCCGGCCACGTACCCGTACGCGCGCTGGGGCACCGTCGAGACACCCTCCTCGTGCGCGACCGTGGAGCGCATGCCCGCAGGGGTGAAGACCCGCTCCTGGAGGAATCGGGCGAACGGCATCCCGCTGACCTGTTCCACGATGAGGGCGAGCACCGCGTAGCCGGAGTTGCTGTAGCGCACGGCCGTCCCGGGCGGGAAGTGCGTGCGCTCGGCGCGGGAGACGAGCTCGAGCACGTCGCGGTCCTTCACCTGCACCGTCTGGGTGTCCGGGACGAAGGCCTCGTAGTCCCAGATGCCCGAGGTGTGGTTGAGCAGGTGGCGGATGCGGACCTCGCTCGCGTGGGCGGAGAAGCCGGGGAGCACATCGGCCACGCGGTCGTCGTAGCGGAGCTTGCCCTCCTCGGCGAGCCGCAGGATGGCCATGGCCGTGAACTGTTTGGAGAGCGAGGCCAGCCGGTAGTGCGTCGCCGTCGTGGCGGGCGTGCGCTCCGGGAGCTCCGCCAGCCCATAGGCGCGGCTGAGCACGGCCTTCCCCTCGTGGATCACCACGACGCTGGCGCCGGGAGCTTCCGGACTGGCATACGCGGTGAAAAGGGTGTCCACGGTGCTCACGTCCGGGGCCGGGTGCGTCCGGACGCTCGACGTGGCTCCGGTACACCCGGCGAGCAGGACAAGGGCGGCGAAGAGGGCTTTCATGACCCCCTCCATACCTCACACGTGCCGCGTCCAGGCGCCCGTGGATGCGGACCTGAAGCCCCCGACTCCTTCACATCGTCCCTCTCCCGGAGGGACAGAGGGGCCTCAACGGCCCGTCTTGATGCCCAGCGCGGCGGGATTGCGGCGCGGCTTCTGCTCCGAGGCCTTCATCGGCGTGAGCTTCACCGAGAACCCGGGCGCGTCGTTGGCGGACACCTGGCGCTCCTGGGTCTCGTAGCCGTTCAGCTTCAGTGCCAGCTTCACCGGCTGCGCGGGGACCGGCAGGTCCACGGGCGTCTCGCCGGCATGCTTCCCATCCACCTCGACCAACGCGCCCGGCGGCTCCGAGAGCACCTTCAGCACCGCCGTCTGCTTCTCCACGGGCGAGGGCGGATTGGCGGGCGGCTCCGTGGGCGCCGGGCCGGTCCGCGCCCGCGCCACCGGGGCGGGCTCCGTCACCCGCGGGGCCTCGGATGGCTGCTGGCGCAGGATGACGATCGCCGCCCCCGCACCCACGAGCATCGCGCCCACGCCGGCCAGGATGGCCACTCGCGGGACGCGCCGCCTGGGCTCGGGAACCGGTGGAAGCGACAGCGTGTGCTGGCTGCGGCCACTCGTCAGCGGCCGGGGCGGCGGGACGACCGGGGTTCCCGTTCCCGCCGGCGTGGCAATCCGTGCCGCGGAGGCCTGCTGCGAGACCGAACGCGCGTTGCTGCGCGACGAGTTGGACTTCGCGTCCAGGTCCGCGTCCTCGGGGAGCTGATCCAGGTTGGCGGGGTCCGCCTCGCGCGCGATTCGCTCGGCGTACAGGTCCCTCAGGTACGCGGACAGGTGCGCGTTGCTGGCCGGCAACCGGTACTGGAGGATGTAGTCCTCGATGGCCAGCCGGAAGGCCCCGCAGTCCGGGAAGCGCCCCTCCGGTGTGGGCGCCAGCGCCCGGAGCACCAGTTCGTCCACGCCCGGCGGCAGCTTCGGGTTGAGCTGCGAGGGCGGCGGCACCTGGCAGTCGCGCACCAGCCGCAGCGTCATCAGGTCCGACTCGCCCTTGAACAGGCGCCGGCCCGTCAGCATCTCCCAGAGCACCACACCCAGGGCGAACAGGTCACTGCGCGCATCCACCGGCTGGCCGTTGGCCTGCTCGGGGGACATATAGGGGTACTTGCCCTTGAGCACTCCGGTGGCCGTGTTGGACGCACTTCCCGCGGCCTTGGCCACGCCGAAGTCGATGACCTTCACGCCTCCGTCGAAGCCCACCAGGATGTTCTGCGGCGACACGTCCCGGTGCACCAGCTGCAACGGCTGGCCCTGCGGGTTGCGCGCCTGGTGCGCGTAGTGCAGCCCCGCCGCCGCCTCCGCGATGATGCGCAGCACCAGTCCCACCGGCAGTGACTTGCCCTGCGCCCGCGCGTACTTCTCCAGCCGGCGCACGTCGTCGCCCTGCACGTACTCCATGGCCAGACAGTGCCGGCCGTCGATCTCCGTCAGCTCCAGGATGGTGATGAGGTTGGAGTGCGCCAGCCGAGCCACCAGCCGAGCCTCCTCCAGGAACATCGTGAGGAAGTCCTCATCCTCGGCCAGGTGCGGCAGGATGAGCTTGAGGACGACGAGCCTCTCCAGCCCCGCGCCTCGCTCGAGCGCCAGGAACACCTGTCCCATCCCGCCGGAGGCAATTTTGCGCAGCAACTGGTACTTGCCGAAGGGGACCGCCATAACGCAACACGATAACCCGGCTTCTGAGAATCAGCGAATGTCCAGGGCGCGACAATCCGCCGCAGGGCAGGCAGGCAGCCGGGCTTCGGCCACTCAGGCTTTCAGTTTGTAACCAGAGCGTAACGCGGCCCACGCCACGCCCGTGGCCGCCAGCGCCACGGCCACGAGGATGCCGGCGCCCAACAGGGGCGAGAAGCCACTCTGGCCCAGCATGCCGTAGCGCAGCCCCTCCACCATGTAGACCATGGGGTTGAAGAGGCTGATGTGGTTCCAGGGCGAGGGCAGCTCGCGCACCGAGTAGAAGATGCCGCCCAGGAAGGTGAGCGGCAGCATCACGAAGGTGGGGAAGAAGTTGATCTGCTCGAACTTCTCGGCCCACACGGCGGCCAGGATCCCCAGCACGCTGAAGGTATAGGAAGACAACAGCAGGAAGAGGAGCGCGGCGGGCGCGTGCTCGAGGTGGAAGCCGGTGAAGAACATGGCCACCACCCACGTGAGCCCGCCCACCATCAGCCCGCGCACCATGGCTCCACCGATGAAGCCGGCCATCAGCTCCAGCGGCCCCAGCGGCGCCACCAGCAGGTCCACCACCGTGCCCTGAATCTTGGTGATGAAGAGCGAGGAGCTGCTGTTGAGGAAGGCGTTGTTGGCCAGGCCCATGAAGACGAGGCCCGGGACGATGAACTGCAGGTAGGGCACGCCCTCCACCTCGTGCACGCGGCCGGAGAGCGAGTAGCCGAAGACGAGGAAGTAGAGCGAGGTGCTGATGAGCGGCGAGAGGACCGTCTGGCCCGGCACGCGCATGAAGCGGCGGACCTCCTTCGCCAGCAGGGACTTCATCCCAATCATGTTCATGGTGTCGTCAGTCGTGGGGAGTCGGGTGGGGCGCTCAGGCGGCGCCAGCGGCGGCGGGCTTGCCGCGCAGGATCTCGATGAGGATGTCCTCCAGGCGCGAGTGGCGTGTCTCCACGTCGCCCACGGGGAGGCCCTGGGTGTAGAGGGCGCGGAGGATGTCCCCGCCTGGAGCGCGGCCCTCGCGCTCGGGGTAGGTGACGGTGCGGCCGTCCTCGGAGAGCGTGGCGCCCGCCTTGAGCACGGACTCGGGCAGCGGGGTGGTGATGGGCGCGGTGAAGGTGACGATGAGGCGCTTCTCGCCCAGCCGGCGCAACAGGGCCTTCTTCTCCTCCACCAGCAGCAGCTTGCCCTCGTTGATGACGCCCACCCGGTCCGCCAGCTCCTCGGCCTCCTCGAGGTAGTGCGTGGTGAGGACGATGGTGGTGCCCTCGGCGGCCAGCTTGCGCACGTAGTTCCACAGGTCCCGCCGCAGCTCCACGTCCACGCCCGCGGTGGGCTCGTCCAGGAAGACGAGCCGCGGCTTGTGCACCAGCGCCTTGGCGATGAGCAGCCGGCGCTTCATGCCGCCCGACAGCGCCCGCGTGAGCGAGTCCGCCTTGTTCTGCAGGTTGAGCGCGGTGAGCACCTCCTTCACCCGCGCCTCGTCCCGCTTCTGCCCGTAGTAGCCCTGCTGGATGTAGAGCGACTCGGCCACCGAGAAGAAGGGATCGAAGTTGATCTCCTGCGGCACCAGGCCCACCTCGTAGCGCGGGCGCACCGGGTCCTCGTCCAGGTCGTGCCCGAAGACGAGAATCTTGCCGCTCGTCTTCTTCACCAGCCCGCAGACCGAGCCGATGAGCGTCGTCTTGCCGGCGCCGTTGGGGCCGAGCAGGGCGAAGATCTCCCCGGGACGGATGGTGAGGTTGACGTCGGTGAGGGCCGTGAGCTTGCCGCCGTAGTTCTTGGTGAGGCCGCGGAGCTCGAGCGCGGGTGTGGAGGACATGGTGGAGGACGCCTTTAGCACCCCCACGGCCGCCGGGAAGTCCCGAGCATGTTTCAGTGACATTGGAGGGGGCAGGGGGTGGCGCGGAGCGTCGTGGAGGTGCCCCGGCTGGAGGGCAGGGGGGCTGGGGAGAGTGGGGGAAGGGAGGACGCGGGGCGGGGGCCGGGCTGTTCTGGGTCGGAAGGGGCGGAACCCCGGGAAACCCGTGTCCTGAATCGTGAGCGGGCGGCCGTGCGCCTTGAGCCCGCCTCGGCTCCTTGGTATCCGCCAGCGTCCACGTCACCGAGTCGGAGACAGAAAGAGCACGATGGCCCAGAATTTCATCTTCACCATGCAGGACCTGCGCAAGGTCAAGGGCGGCAAGGACATCCTCAAGGGGATCTACCTGTCGTTCTTCCCGGGCGCGAAGATTGGCGTCATCGGTCCCAACGGCTCCGGTAAGTCGACGCTGCTGCGCATCATGGCGGGCGTGGACACGGAGTTCTTCGGCACGGCGAAGCCGGACCCGAGCGCGCGCGTGGGCTACCTGGCGCAGGAGCCGCAGCTCGACCCCACGCTGGACGTGAAGGGCAACGTGGAGCTGGGCCTCAAGCCCATCCGCACGCTGCTGGACCGCTTCAACGAGGTGAGCGCGAAGTTCGCCGAGCCCATGGACGACGCGCAGATGGAGAAGCTGCTGGCCGAGCAGGGCAAGCTGCAGGATGCCATCGACGCGTGCAACGGCTGGGAGCTGGACCGGACCCTGGAGATGGCCATGGACGCGCTGCGTCTGCCGCCCGGGGACGCGGACGTGACGAAGCTGTCCGGTGGTGAGAAGCGCCGCGTGGCGCTGTGCCGCATTCTGCTGGAGAAGCCGGACCTGCTGCTGCTGGACGAGCCCACCAACCACCTGGACGCCGAGAGCGTGGCGTGGCTGGAGCAGGCCCTGAAGGAGTACAAGGGCACCATCGTCTGCATCACGCACGATCGCTACTTCCTGGACAACGCGGCCGAGTGGATCCTGGAGCTGGACCGCGGCGAGGGCGTGCCCTGGAAGGGCAACTACTCGAGCTGGCTGGAGCAGAAGCAGAAGCGGCTGGAGCTGGAGGAGAAGTCGGAGAGCGCGCGGCAGAAGACGCTCAAGCGCGAGCTGGAGTGGGTGCGTGCGTCGCCCAAGGCGCGTCAGGCCAAGAGCAAGGCGCGTATCGCGGCGTACGAGGATCTGCTCAACCAGACGCAGGAGAAGCGCGACGCGACGGGCGAGGTGACGATTCCGCCCGGGCCGCCGCTGCGTGGACTGGTGGTGGAGGCCAAGGGGCTGCGCAAGGCGTTCGGGGAGCGGTTGCTCATCGACGACCTGAACTTCCGGCTGCCGCCCGGTGGCATCGTGGGCGTGATTGGCCCCAACGGCGCGGGCAAGACGACGCTCTTCCGGATGCTCACGGGCGTGGAGAAGCCGGACGCGGGCGAGCTGCGCGTGGGCGAGAACGTGAAGATGGCGTACGTGGACCAGAGCCGCGACGCGCTGGCCGGGGACAAGAGCGTCTTCGAGGAAGTGAGCGGCGGGCTGGACTACATCGACCTGGGCCGGGCGGGGCAGATGCCGAGCCGCGCGTACCTGGCGGGCTTCGCGTTCAAGGGACAGGATCAGCAGAAGCGGGTGAAGGACCTGTCGGGCGGCGAGCGCAACCGGGTGCACCTGGCGAAGATGCTCAAGAGCGGCGGCAACCTGCTGCTGCTGGACGAGCCGACGAACGACCTGGACGTGGAGACGCTGCGGAGCCTGGAGGATGCGCTGCTGAACTTCGCGGGGTGCGCGGTGGTCATCAGCCACGACCGCTGGTTCCTGGACCGCATCGCCACGCACATCCTGGCGTTCGAGGGAGACAGCCGGGCGTTCTTCTTCGAGGGCAACTTCGAGGACTACGAGGCGGACAAGAAGAAGCGCCTCGGCCCCGAGGCCCTGGAGCCGCACCGCATCCGCTACCGTCCGCTCACGAAGAGCTGAGCGCCGGCATGGCAGCGCTGACGCAGTAGACACCGTGAACCCCTCCCTCTCCCCTCGGGAGAGGGTCGGGGTGAGGGTGCCGGAAGTCCCAGGTTCACGGCTGTGGGAAGTCCCCTCTCCCTCTGGGAGAGGGTTAGGGTGAGGGTCGTCCCCACCCGGGAGGGCGGTCGTGATTCAGAAGGTCTCGTTCCGCAACTACAAGGCGTACCGCTCGCTCGATCTGGAGTTGGAGCCCTTCACGGTGCTCGTTGGCCCGAATGCATCGGGCAAGACGACCCTATTGGAGGGACTTCACCTCATGTCGCGAGTGGTGGCCAAATTCTCCGGGTTGAGCCCGCTGATGCTCGAAGAGCAGCCGGAACTGCGTTCCTATGGTGTTAGCCTTCCCTTGGAATTGGGTGTTGAGGGGGTCTGGGAAGGCAAGCAGGGGACTGCTCGCATTTCGGGAACACCGGACTCAGAACCTTCTCCGACGGGGAGCTTGAGGTACTGGAAGTTCATGGTGGATGGCCGGTGGAATGTTGAACGCGTCGACGTTCCCATTGGTCACGCCGAGCAGTTCCAGTTTGTGAGTGAAGACACTCCATTCCGCAGAGCACTGATGTCGATTCTGGTGCTACGGCTGGAATCAAGGCGTTTGGCTGCACCATCCTACAGTGAAGCGGAGATTCCGAGCATGGATAGCGATGGCTCGGGACTCGCATCTGTGTTGGCCCACCTCAAGCTGAGCGATGATGAGGCATTCAGCAACATACTGGAGGCCCTCAAGCAGATCGTTCCTGCGGTACGTCGTATCCGGATTGAGCGCGCGGCGGTTGAGCAGACTGCGCTTCGGACCATATCGCTGGATGAGCAGCAACATGTTGTTTCTGACAAGCGCACGTTCTGGGGCAACAAGGTCATCTTGGACATGAAGGGGGCCAAGGGCGTTCCAGCGGATGCGGCGGGTGAAGGCACGATCATGGCACTCGGGCTTCTGACCGTTCTCCTGGGACCCAAGAAACCCCGGTTACTTCTGCTTGATGACATCGAACTGGGTCTCCACCCTCTTGCTCAGGGCAAACTCATCGAGCTTCTACGCAAGATCCAGCAGCGCGACCCCGAGCTTCAAATCATCGCTACGAGTCACTCCCCCTTCATTCTGAACTACCTCGACCCGAAGGAGGTCCGGATGACCTTCCTCGCGGAGAATGGCTTCGCCCGCTGCGAGAAACTCACGGCGCACCCCGCGTTCGAGCGTTGGAAGGACCTGATGAGCCCCGGCGAGTTCTGGAGCACCGTGGGCGAGTCCTGGCTGGAGAAGGCGGGCGAGACACCGGTTCATGAGTGAGGCCTCTTACGAGTTCGGTGTCGTCTGCGAGGCCCGAGCGGACCGCGACACGGCGTGCGGGCTCGCGGATCGCGTGCTGCTCGAAGAGGTGTCCTGGCTCGAACCCGAGATGTTGGATTCGAGTCGGCACTGGAGGGGCTTGCGGTCCGAGGAGTCCTACCTGCGATGGGGCTCCGTGAAAGAGGAAACCCGGCGCGCGAAGCTGGTGATTTTCGGTGGATTCAAAGATGGGCCCGGTGAGCAGGATTCATACAATGCGCGGCGTGCGCTCCTTTTGATGGCCATGGCCGAGCGCCGCCCGGATGCTGTCGTGCTGATGCGCGACGGCGATGCACAGCGGGATCGCACTGGGCTCGAACAAGCGAGAAACAGCAGGCCCTGGCCCTTCCAGGTCATAATCGGGCTGGCCGAGCCCAAGCGGGAGTGTTGGGTCCTTGCGGGTTTCGATCCCAGGACTGCGGATGAGGCGGAGCAGCTCGAAAAGCAGAGGAAGAGGCTCTCATTCCATCCCGTGCGTGACGCTCACCAACTGACCGCACGCGAGCACGGTGCCAAGAAGGACGCGAAGGTCGCCCTGGATGCACTCACCCAGGGGAACAAGGAGCGCGAGCGTGCGTGCCTGGAGGAGACGCCTCTCGCGGTTCTCGAGGAGCGCGGCGGAAAGACGGGCCTGGCGGAGTACCTGAAGGAGGTCCGCGAGCGGCTCGTTCCAATCCTCTGAACGAGTTCGTGGGTACTGTTGGACGAGCCCCAGGGGGCCAGGGTGCCGAGGGGGCGGAGACCCTCACCCCAACCCTCTCCCGGGGGGAGAGGGAGTTGACGCGGGCTCAACCCGGGGCTCGGATACCCTCACCCCGTCCCTCTCCCGGGGGGAGAGGGGATTTTGGGGGAGGGGGGTGGCGGTTTCACTTCCGGTCCACCCTCGGTCCCTCCTCGACGTGGGCCCTGGCCTGGAAGTGGGCGCCGCCCCGGGTCGCGCTATGGTGCCTGCCGAGCCAGAGGCCTCGCCCGAGCCCGTCCATGAACGTCGTCTTCATCTCCCCCCACTTCCCTCCTCAGTTCTTCCACTTCGTCTCCGCCCTGCGCGAGCGCGGCGTCAAGGTCCTGGGCATCGGCGACACCCCCTACGACTCCCTCCACCATGAGCTCCGGGAGTCCCTCTCCGAGTACTTCTTCACCCCCAACCTCAACGACTACGACGCCCTCCTGCGCGCCACCGGCTACCTCACCTGGCGCCACGGCCGCATCGATCGCATCGACTCGCTCAACGAGACCTGGCTCGAGGTCGAGTCCCGCCTCCGCGAGGACTTCCACGTCCCCGGTCTCCTCCCCGCCGACATCGTCCGTCTCCGCACCAAGATGGGCATGCACGATGTCTTCAAGCAGGCCGGCGTCGCCCACCCCAGCTGCATCCCCGTCAAGGACGCCGCCGGCGTGAAGGCCTTCGCCAAGAGCGTCGGCTACCCGCTCGTCCTCAAGCCCGACGTCGGCGTCGGCGCCGCCCGCACCTTCAAGGTCTCCTCCGACTCCGAGGTCGATGCCGCCCTGAAGGACCCCCTCCCCAACTACGTCGCCCAGGCCTTCGTGCGCGGCGCCATCGTCACCTACGACGGGCTCGTGGACCGCGAGGGCAACATCATCTTCCGCCTCAGCCACGAGTACAGCGACGGCGTCATGGAAGTGGTGCTCGAGCAGCGCGACATCTCCTTCTGGAGCCTCAAGGAGATTCCTCCCGCCCTCGAGACGCTCGGCCGCCGCGCCGTCGCCGCGCTCGGCCTGCGCGAGCGCTGGTTCCACCTCGAGTTCTTCCGCCTCTCCGATGGCAGCTACGTCGCCCTCGAGGCCAACCTGCGTCCGCCCGGCGGCTTCATGACGGACCAGATGAACTACGCCTGTGACATGGACGTCTACCGCCTCTGGGCCCGAGTCCTCACCGGGGATGACCTGCGCGACTTCCGCTACACGCCGAAGTACCACGTGTGCCACGTCGCCCGGCGCGCCTCCCGCCGCTACCGCTACTCCCACGCGGAGCTGGTGGCGAAGCTCGGCGACGCGCTCCTGCTCCACCGCGAGCTGCCCGCCGTCTACCACAACGCCATGGGCAACGAGATGTACCTCACCCGCCACGAGCGCCTCGACGCCATGCACGACGCCGTGCGCCTCATCCAGGCCACCGCCTGATGCCTCCGCGCGGCTTCAGCGCTCCTTCCAGCGCAGGAGGTAGACGGTCGCCCCTTCCTCCCTGCGCACGATGGCCACGTGGGGCTCGGCCGCGCCGCTGGCCTTCAGGAAGCTCACGAAGAGGGCCTCGGCGTAACCCGGCGCGTCCAGCACCGAGTTCATCCACATCTCCCAGGTGCCGGGCTCCAACTCCTTCAGCCGCACCTCGGTGTAGTTGTCCCCGCTGCGCAGCGCCTGCACCATCTGCTGCACCGTGCGCTTGGGCCCCAGCAGCCGCAACAGCCGCATCATTGCCCGCCCCACCAGCGTCTGCCCGTAACCCTCCACATGGTGCGCCGCGAGCTGCCGGAAACCCTCCTCGCGCGGCAGGCCCGGGTACACCTCCTCCAGGATGATGTGGAGACAGTGCATCCACTGCGTCACCGGATAGGCCGGCAACAGCGGCCGGTCCAGATCCAACCCCACCTGCTTCAGCCGCTCGCGCAGCCGCGGCGTCACGCGCTCGCCCACGCCGTGGCGCAGCAGGCCCTCCACCACCTGGACGAAGACCCTCCGGTCCTCCAGTTTGACCTCGTGGCGGGGCTTCACCCGGGCCTCGTCACCCGAGCAGCCAGTTCATCGCCCACGGAAGCCGCCGCTGCCAGGCCGATTCGTGGTGCATCCCCTCTGGCTCCAGCACCAGCGCCAGCTCGTGGTCCGCGTAACCCAACTGCTTGAGGTGGACATAGAAGTCGCGCGTCGCCTCGCCGTAGGGCAGCGGCACGCCTCCCGGGTTGATCCACTCGTGCGTCCCCGCGTCCAGGTAGATGCGCGACCAGCGCCGGCTGTGGGCCCTCCAGTTCTCGAAGAGCTTGTACTCGCTCCACATCACCGACGGAGACAGCGCTCCAATCCGGCCGAACACCTCGGGGTACTTCCAACCGAGGTACAGCGACATCAGCCCGCCCAGCGACGAGCCCATGATGGCCGTCCACTCGGAGCCCTGGCGCGTGCGGTAGACGCCATCCACGTAGGGCTTGAGCGTCTCGACGATGAAGCGGGCGTAGGCACCACCCCGGGCCTGCACCTTGGCGCGCGACTCGTTCCAGGGCGAGTACTCCTCCAGCCGCCCGGGGCCCGAGTCGACGCCCACGATGATCCACGGCTCCGCCCGGCCCTCGCCCACCATCTGCTCCAGGGCGAGGTTGGCACACCACGTGTCGAACACGGCCGACTCGGGATGGGCGAACACGTTCTGCCCATCGTGCATGTAGAGGACGGGGAACCGGTGGTGGGAGGCCTGGTCGTACCCGTCCGGCGTGTAGATGCGCACGGTGCGGGTGAAGCCCTCCTGCGGGGAGGCGAAGTCTCGGATGATGTGCACGTGACCCATGGAACGCCGGTGAGAAGCCAGATGCAACGATAGATGGCCCCGCGCCCCCGGCCAACCCTCTCCGAGACGGAACCACGACGCCGCCAGTGTGGGCGGACGGAGGCCCGCGTCCGCGGCCTGGATGGGTGTTTCCCGCCCGGGACACCTCGCGAGTGGGGTCCCCGAGGTGTCCTCGTTGGTCTCCTTCGTGCAGTGCGCCGACCGCGTGAAGACCGCCTGCCCGCCTGCCCTGCTGACGACCTGGTTGCTCCTCTCCGTGACGGGCGCGCGGGCCGAGCCCTACGAGGCGGATGTCTCCATCACCAGCGAGGCGGACCTCCGTGCGCTGTATGAGGACGGTGTCCTCGCGGAGGAGGACTTCGAGACGCTGCGGGAGTTGCTGCGCACCGGGGTGGATGTGCGCACGGCCTCCCGCGAGGCGCTGTACGCGCTGCCGGGTCTGACCTGGGCGCAGGTGGATGCGCTGCTCGCGTACCGGGCGCGGATGGAGGGGGACTTCGAGCCGGAGGCGCTCGTCGAGGCCGGGGTGCTCACCGCCGAGCAACTCCAGCGGGTGCGGCCCTTCCTGGCCGGGGAGGCCCGCGCCGCGAGGCCCGTCTCCGGGCGCCTGCGCCTGCTGACCGCGTACGGAGCGGCGGATGCGCTGGTGCCGCCGGTGCTTCTCCACGCACAGGCCGAGGGACCTCTGGGCCTGCGGGGCGGAGCCGTGGTTTCGCTCACCCGGCGGCGCCTGGAGGCCGTGCGGTACGAGCCTCGCCGCCGCGCGCTGGTGGCGGGGCTGCCTGGCATGGCGCTCCAGGTGCCGAAGCTCCACGTGCGCTGGGAGGGCGAGCACGCCTCGGTGCTGGTGGGGACGTACCGGCTGGGTTTCGGGCAGCGGCTCACCCTGGACACCACGGGCCGCCCGGCACCGGATGGTTTCCTGCCCGACGACGGCTTCCAACCGCCCGGTGGCCCCGAGCGGCGCTGCATGCTGACGGGCACGGGCGCCTGCCCGGAGGAGGGCACCCCGGGACGAGTCACCCCGGACTTCGGCTGGACCGAGGGCTTTCGCGGTGCTGCCGGCACCGTGCGCGGACAGGTGGAGGGGGTGGCGTTGGCGTTCACGGGCTTCGGCTCGCACCAGTCGAGAGACCTCCTCCAGTACGAGCTGCTCGACACGAAGACTCGCAAGACGCCGGACGTGCTCGCCGTGCTCCCCGGGAAGCAGGTGCCGGGCACCGTGCGCTTCGTCTCGCGCACCCTGCCGGATGTCTTCCACGAGCTGGCGGGAGGTGGCCATGTCACCGCCGGTTTCTCCCCGAGGACTCGCGTGGGGCTGACGGGGTGGGGCGCCTGGCCGGTGTGGGCGGTGGAGGGCGTGGGGCTCGAGCTCCAGCCGAGCTCTCGCTTCCCCGCGGGCGGGGGCTATGGCGCGGTGGGCGCCGACGCTACCTGGGGCACCGGACCGCTGGACCTCTTCCTCGAGGCGGCGCGGAGCTTCTCGGGCGCGGGTGGAGGCTTCGGCGCCGTCCAGCGCACCGTGCTCGGCGACCGGATGCGCGAGCTGGAGCTGACGTTGCGTTATTACGGGCGCGGCTTCGACAACCCCTACAGCCGTCCCGTCTCAAGCCCCGACGAATTCGAGGGCCTGCGCGCGAGCAACGAGCTGGGCACCCGGCTGCGCTACCTCCACCAGACGGAGGACGGCGCGTGGCGGATGACGGGGCAGGTGGACGTGTGGACGCAGCCTCCGGGCGGCGAGGCCTCTGGCACCTTCCATCTCGGGACCTCCGCCCGCGTGGACTGCGTGGGCGTGCCCGAGCTCCAGCCCTCGGTCTGGGTGGAGTTTCGCAACAAGGACCTTGGCCAGAACGGGCCCGGGCTGTGCTTCGAGGGCGAGGATTGCGCCGGTGAGCAGTACCGCGTCGCGGGCCGTGTGCGGCTCGACGCCACCGGCAGTCTGCGCCTGGCCGCGCAGTACCAGCACACCCTGGTGGGCAGCCGTCAGCGCCCCGAGAGCTTCCAGCACGACAGCCGGGCCTCGTTCGAGGTGCTCGTGCGTCCACTGTCCTCGTTGCGCCTGCACGGGCGCGCGAGCTGGCAGGACGAGGACCTCTCGGAGAACACCCGGCTCACGCAGACGGTGCGCACCTCGCTGGAGGTGGCCTGGGACGCCGTCGCCGGGCTGGGCACACGCGCCCGGTACGAGCTCGTGCTCGACCTGAAGGCACCGGTGGGCGCGCGCTCGCCGCCCGAGCTTCCGCAACACCTCTTCCGGCTGGAGCTGGAAGGCCGTTTCTAGATGGAGCCGACCTGGATGAAAGTCATTCCCATTCGCTGTCTCTTCCTGGCCGGGGTGCTGATGTGTGGCGCCTGTGGCCCTTTGTTCGATGACGTGGAGCCCGCCTGTGAAGGGTTGAGGCCCGGAGACGTCGTCTTCACCGAGCTGTTGCCGGACCCCGAGGGGACGGACACCGGACAGGAGTGGATGGAACTCCATAACCCCGGGCGCTCGGCGATGGACCTGCGCGGGCTGCTGCTCTACGCGGCCCGGCCGGATGGCTCGCAGGAGCGGGCCTGGCTCTTCGAGGAGTCCGTGCCCGTGGCGCCGAGGGGCCATGTGGTGCTCGGAGACGTGCGCTCCGAGTCCTTGCCCGCCCATGTGAATCACTCGTACGGCGACGTCCTGGGCTCGCTGGGCAACACGGGCGGGCTCGTCGGATTGCGCTGTGGCTCCGTCGTCGTCGACGAGGTTCGCTACTCCGGGCCCCTCCGCTCGGGTGTGGCACGCATCTACGACGGGAGGCTCGTGCCGGACGCGGTCGACAACGACGAGGCGGGCCGCTGGTGTGATGCGCCCGCTTCCGCTGCGGACGGTGGCACGCGGGCGAGCCCCGGTGCCGCGAACCCTCCCTGCGCGGAGGCCGCCACGGATGGAGGCGTGCCCGCGGGCTCATGTCTGTCTTCACGCACGGGAGCTGTCCGGAGTCTGTCGCGTCCCCGCCCGGGGGACCTGGTCATCACGGAGATCATGGCCGACCCCAAGGCCGTGGCGGATGCTCAGGGAGAGTGGGTGGAGGTGTATGCCCTGCGCGATGTGGACCTCAATGGCGTGACGCTCGCCAACGAGGGGAGTGGCCGGGCCCTGCTCGGTGACTCGAGATGTCTGGAATTGAAGGCGGGCACCCATGGCGTGCTCGCGCGGAGTGCCGATCCCACGCTCAACGGCGGGTTGCCTTCCGTGCTCGGGACCTTCGCATTTGGTTTGAGCAATGGCCAGGAGCCCCATGCGCTCCGGTTGTCCCTGGATGAAACGTTGCTCGACGAGGTGTCCTGGACGAGCGCCGCGACGCCCGGAGTGTCCCGTCAGCTCGACCCGTCACGCCGGGACGCCACGCGCAACGACGCGCCGGAGGGCTTCTGTCCCACTCCCAAGGACTTCCGCTTCGGTCTGGGCGACCAGGGCACTCCTGGCGCGGAGAACCGTCCATGCACCTGAGGAATGGCTGGCGGATGTTGTGTGTGGTGCTCGGGCTGGGGCTCGTCGTGCTGTGCGCGTGTGGCTCGGAGTCCTCCTGTGGCCCGGGCGCTGGCGTGGTGTCGAGGGTCGTGGATGGAGACACCCTCGTGCTCCAGAGCGGCGAGCGTGTGCGTTACCTGCTCGTGGACACTCCGGAGAGCACGGGCGGCAAGCACGAGTGCTTCGGCGCCGAGGCCCGGGACTTCAACCGCTCGCTCGTGGAAGGACGCATGGTGCGGCTGGAGTACGGCGAGGCGTGTACCGACCGTTACGGGCGGCTGCTCGCGTATGTGACGGTGGATGGACGCGAGGTGAATACCCTGCTCGCGGAGAGTGGGTACGCCTGCGTGCTCTACGTGTCTCCCGCTGGGAAATCCCGGCGCGCGGAGTTCGAGGCGCTCGAGTCCTCGGCCCGGCGCGCCGGGCGCGGACTGTGGGGCCAGTGTTCCATCGCGCCGTGCGGACGGTGAGGCCCATGGTAGGTTGCGCCCCGTCATGGCCTCGAATCAGGATGCGGTGGAGCTGGGTTCACCGCGCGAGCTGGAGCTGCGGTTGACGTTGATTCCTCTCGGCGACACCGTGCGAGGCTACTTCTTCAACTGCGCCCTGGAGCAGGTGCGTCTCCAGGGGGATGAAGAAGCGCTGAGGCGCTGCATCGAGGCGAGCGGGTTGGAGTCGACCACGGCCTTCTTCAAGTACCCGATGAGCGCCCTGCTGCGGTTGCTCTACCACGTGGCCTGGGCCCTGAAGGACTCCTCCGGAAGCTTCGAGGCATCCATGCGGCAACTCGGGCAGTGGACGGCGAAGGAGTTCCTGGCGGGCTCGGTGGGCAGGACGATGTTGCTGTTGGCCGGAAGCAATCTGAAGCGGCTGGCCGATTATCTGCCCACCGCCTATCGCACGGGATGGGAGCACGGGTGGGGCGATGTGACGTGGACCGGCTCCAGGCAGTGCCTCGTCTCCATTCACGGCAATGTTGTTCCCTACCCGTACTTCGAAGGCGTCTTCCTGGAGGTGTTCCAGGCCGCCGGCGCCACCCACCTGAAGGTGAAGGGATGGCAGGTGGGCACCACCGACACGCGCTACTCGCTCTCCTGGGATTGAGCGAGTCCTGAATCGTCAGAACGGCCCCTATGATGGAGGGCTCTTTCCCCGAGGAGCTCGCATGAACAGGACATTCCGGTGGTCGTTGTTGCTGGCGGGTGTGGTGGCCAGCGGTTGTGGCGGAAGCGTGGACGCCGCGGAGCTGACGGCTCCCTCCATCCAGACGGAGGCGCTGACGTCGTCGCAGTGGACGAGCAATGCCTCCATGAGCATCGGGCGGGGGACATCTCATTCCTCGGCGCTGCTGAGTTCGGGGCTGGTGCTGGTGACGGGGGGGAATCTGCGGAGCGAGCTGTACAACCCCTATGCGAACACCTGGACCCCCTCGGGCTTCATGAACGAGCCGCGCGGGCTGCCGAGCGCCACCCGGCTCACCTCGGGGCTGGTGCTGGTGGCTGGTGGACAGAACGGCGTCGGGCCCGACATCCGGACCGCGGAGTTGTACGACCCCGCCACGGGCACCTTTACCTATACCGGCTCGATGACGGTGGGGCGTTCCTGGCACACCGCCACGCTGCTCGATTCGGGCAAGGTGCTCGTCACGGGCGGGCTGACGTCGTCCATGGGCTTCACCTCGACCGCCGAGGTGTATGACCCCGCCACGGGCACGTGGTCGTCCGCGGGAACGCTGTCCTCGGGCGGCTTCTTCCAGGCCGCGACGAAGCTCTACTCGGGTGAGGTGCTGCTGACGGGCAGCATCTCCGGGGTGAACGCGGAGGTGTACAACCCCACCACGAATACCTGGCGGCGGGTGGCCCAGCTGCCGACCCCTCGCGCGTTCCACACCACGACGCGGCTCTACTCGGGCAAGGTGCTTCTGGCGGGCGGCAACACCAACGAAGGCACCTCCACGTCGGCGTACCTGTATGACCCGTACACCGACCAGTGGACGCTGGCCGCGCCCATGAACCAGGCGCGCAGGGACCACACCGCGACGCTGCTCTACTCGGGCAAGGTGCTGGTGGCGGGCCGGTACGCCAGCGACGGGGCCGAGCTGTATGACCCGGACACCAACACGTGGACCCTGCTGGAGGGCGCCCTGGTGCCCGACTCCACGACCGCGACCCTGCTGCACACCGGCGAGGTGTTGCTCACCGGCCAGACGACGTCGCGCTACACGCCGTGAGCCCGGCGCGGGGACTCGAGCGGTGATGTGCTCGAGTCCTCCGTCCGCCCCGCGCGGTGCTTGCCCGCTCGGGTTCCGCGCGAGCGAGGATGGACAGCGCCGGTCATCTTCTTGGGTGCTGCTCGGACCCTCTACCCTGGGAGGACATGCCCATGACGGGTGTGAGAATACCTGGGAGAGCGTGCCGTGAAGATGCGCTGGTCGTCCGTGTTGCTGATGGGATGGTTGTCCGCTTCCGTGGGGTGCCAACCGGAATCGGATGTTTCACGGATGGCGAGCCAGGCCGAAGCCCTGGGCAGCGAGGTGGGCGCCTGGACGTCCATGGCCTCCAAGGGTCATTCGTTCTACAGCACCAATGCCATCCTGCTTCGCGGTACTGGCGAGGTACTGGAGACCTCCCACGGCTTCGTGCAGCGCTACAACCCATACACAGACACGTGGCGGGGCATGAACCTCATGTGCGCTCCCGGTTTGTGTCAGACCGTCTCGTTGATGGAGCTTCCCTCGGGCAAGGTGCTGGCGGACGTTGTCTACACCGGCAGGATGGGAGGCACCCCGGGGCTGATGACCTACGACCCGGACTCGGACACCTGGACGCGCGTGTCACATGCGCACGCCCGGGGGCGGAGCATGACGGTGCTCGGCTCGGGCAAGGTACTGCTGGCGGGGGGCACCACCTTCGACGGTTCGCAGATGGTCACGTTGCGGAGCGCGGAGGTGTACGACCCGGCCCTGGAGACGTGGACCCCCGTGCCGGGGAGCATGACCTCGCCTCGGGCCGGGCACTCCGCGACCCTGCTCTACTCGGGCAAGGTGCTGGTGACGGGCGGTTCCACGGCTGAACTCTATGATCCCACCACGGGAACCTGGACGGCCGCTGGTACTCCGCCTCTTCCCCTCGGCACCCACCGCGCGGTCCGGCTCTACTCGGGCCACGTGCTCGTCTCGAGCGACGTCACGGGCTCCATCGACACCGCCGTGGCCCTGTACGATCCCTACAACGAGCGATGGTCAGAGGGTCCGACGCTCCCGTTCGCCCAGCCCTTCTCCGCGACGTTGCTCTACTCGGGAGAGGTGCTGGTAATGAACTCGGCCGGGCAGACGGCGGTGTACTCTCCTTCCATGAACGCATGGTTGCCCGCGCCCTCCGCGACGTCCTCCACGTCGCCAGGTGCCGCGGTGCTGCTCCACACGGGGCAGGTGTTGCGGCTGAATGGCAGCAGCCCGGTGGCGGAACGGTTCACACGCTGAGCCCCGGCCCCGAGTGGGCCGCTCCGGGACCCTCGTCCTTGACATGCAACCCGCAGGTTGCATATTGGTAGGGATAGATGGACATGGATCTCGTGTTCAAGGCACTCGCGGATTCGAGCCGCCGGCAGCTCCTGGACCTGCTGTACCAGGAGAACGGGCGGACGCTCGGCGAGCTCTGCGAGCACCTGGACATGTCGCGTCAGGCGGTCACCAAGCACCTGGCCGTGCTCGAGGAGGCCAACCTCGTCGCCGTCGTGTGGCGGGGCCGAGAGAAGCTGCACTACCTGAATCCCGTGCCGCTGCAGGAGATCTACGAGCGGTGGATCGGGAAGTTCGAGCGTCAGCGCCTGCACGCGCTGCACAGGCTCAAGACAAGGCTGGAAGAAGATGACGAATCCTAAGCCGCAGTTCGTCTACGTCACGTACATCCAGACGACGCCGGAGAAGGTCTGGGCCGCCCTGCAGGACCCCGAGATGACCCGGCAGTTCTGGGGCATGCACAAGAACGTCTCGGACTGGAAGCCCGGCTCCCGCTGGACGCATCAGGACTACGAGACCCACGAGGTGCGCGTCACCGGCCAGGTGCTCGAGGCTGAGCCGCCGAAGAAGCTCGTCCTCACCTGGGGCTGGCCCGAGGGACGTCCCGGGGCCGAGCCTCCATCCAGGGTCACCTTCCTCATCGAGCCCTTCATGGGCACGGTGCGCCTGACCGTGACGCACGACGAGCTCGTCGAGGGCGGCGCGATGATGAAGGGCATCTCGCAGGGCTGGCCGCCCATCCTCTCGAGCCTCAAGTCGCTGCTCGAGACCGGCCAGCCGCTCGCCATGACGACGAAGCGCTGGGGCGGCTAAGCCATCGGAACAAAGTCCGTTCAGGGGTGAGGGAGTCCGCCTTCCGGGCGCGCTCTTCACGAACTTGTCCAACAGTTGGACAAGTCTGGCGAGACCGTGCCCGGAGGGGTCCCTCCTGCTTTCGAGCTGAGGACAGACCCCTGAACGGACTTCCTTCGGCTGGCTTGGTTTCCAGGTCCATGCTCGTGGCCGGACGGTGACGGGTACCGCCGCGCAGGATGGACCTGGAGACCGTTCAACGTAGGAGCGAGCGGCCGGCTGCCAGGTATTGGTGGGCGGCCTTCGTGTCCACGCGCAGGATGTCGTTGATGTCTTCGTTGGCCTGCTCGGCCTCGTCCATGGCATCCCACTCTTCGCGGTCGAGCACCTCCTCGAACAGCAGCGTGGTCAGCGGGGCCTGGGAGGAGGGTCTCGAGGGCTTGTCCGGCGCCATCACATAGCCAGAGGTGTGCTGGGCTTGCAGATGACGGGGATGGGCCAGGGTGACCCAGGTGGGCGTTCCGGACGCGAGGAGCCGGGCGCGAAGGTCGCCGCCGACCACGAACTGTGAGTCGGCCGGCGCGGTGATGACGACTTCCTCCACGAGCAACGACCCGGTCACCACCAGGTCGAAGCCCCACGACACCATCAGGTTGTGGCAGCGCAAATCACCCAGCACGATCAGTGCGCCGTTGTCGTGACGGCCAGTCCGCACCAGCACGTTGGCTTGGGTCGTCAGGGAGCCGTCCACCACCAGATAGGGCTGCTCCGGCTGCCACACCGGCGTGTCGAGGGTCGGTGGCGGTCGCAGGGCCCAGTCTACATCGATGGTCAGCAACTCGCGTGCCGCGCTGGTCGCGAGGTTGGGATGGGCGGCATGCAGCGTTTCGAGCGCGTGATGGGCTGGACTCTTCATGGTCTCAAGAGAGGGCACGGCAAGACCGCCCGCGCCGGCGGCGGGTCAGTGCGCTCAAGGTGCTCAGGCCCAGCAGCAACCATGAGGCATTCCCTCCCGTGGCCGAGCAGCCACTGCCCAGCAGGGCGAGGTCCGCGCCGGTGACGCGGAAGCTCCGCATGGCCGGGGTCTCGTCCACGTTGCCCGCGGCATCCCGGGCCCGCACCAACAGGGTGTACGCCCCCTCGGCCAGTGAGTTGAACGTGACAGGCGATGGGCACGGGGTGAAGCCCGCATCGTTCAGGTTGCACTCGTAGGTGACGCCCGGCTCCGTCGCGCTGAACTCGAATGTCGCGGTGGTCTGCCGGGTGAAGCCCGAGGGACCGGAGACGATGGTGGTGTCCGGCGGAGTGGTGTCCACCGTGAAGGTGTTGATCGCGCTCCGGAGGCTGCGTGCCGCCAGCACCTCCGAGACGGCCTGCACGGTATGCGGGCCATCGGACAGCTCCGTGGTCGGGGTGAAGGTGTAGTTGCCGCTGGCGTCGGATGTCGTCCTGCCAGCCTCGGTGCCGTCGATGTAGAGGATCACCTCGATCGCAGCCCCCGCCGGCAGCGCCTGGCCGGTGATGGTGGGACGGCGGTTGCTGGTGACGCTGCCGTTGGGCGGCGTGATGATCGTGGGGGGCTCGGGCACGACGAAGCCGCCCGGCTGCACGTTGGAGGTTCCGTTGATGCCAGGCTGGGCTCCGTAGGCGGGTTCCGCGGGAGCCTGCTGAACGCCGGACGCGGAGCCGGTGGCGATGATGGCGCAGGTTCCTCCCGCCGACTGGAACAGCACCCGCCCCCCGCCGCCGCCGCCACCAGGCCCCACCCCGATGGAGTTCACGTTCCCACCGAGCCCGCCCGTGGCGGAAATCCCCGCGCAATCCGCCGTCCTGACGAAGCGCAGGTACACGGAGCCACCCGCACCACCGCCGCTGCCTCCATCCGAGGCAGCGGCGCCGGCCAGGCCACCCGAGGCGGAGATGACGCCCGAGCCCGTGAGCTGGTCGGCCCGGATGAAGATGGCGCCGCCTCCACGCCCTCCCGGCACGCCCGTGCCGTCGGAGCCATGACCAGCCCCGCCGCCTCCACCGAAGGTCAGCTGGGTCAGCTCAGGGTATGTGAGCGCCGTGCCTCCCAGCCCGCCCACGTTCCCACCGTCGGTCGCGCGCCCTCCTTGTCCGCCCGCACCACCATGTCCTCCGCCTCCACCGCCCGACTTGAAGCAGACGCCTCCGCCCGCGCCATTGGCCACGTTGCCACGCCCGGTCTGGGTGGCGCCGTAACGCGTATTGGCGATGCCCTCACCCTTCTGCGCGCCCGAGGGCGCCGGTTGGTCCAGTGCCGACGGTCCCGAGCAGCCCGTGGAGCCGCCGGTATCATTCACATACTGTCCCCCGCGAAACCCGAGGGCACTGGCGTTGATCACCCCGCTGTTGCTCACGGTGCCATTGGCCAGGAACGCGACGATGCCTCCCGTGCTCCCATCCCAGGCTGGAGCCGTGATGCCCCGGCCCGCGGCGATGGTGACGTTGGTGTACTCGGGCACCCGGATGACTTGCGTCACGTTCGCCGCGTAGTCGTGGACGAGGGGAGCCGTCAGCTCCAGCGTCGTCGCCGTCACCGAGCCCACCCGTGCGAACTCCCAACGGCCCACCGGACGGGTACTGAGGTCCACCGCATCGGGTGTCCCCGAGGCGGGCACAGACGTGAGGCCCGTCGTCTGGTGCACGAGCACCAGGTCATCCTCGGCGAAGCAGGAGACCTCCCCGGTGCACGCTCCGATAGTGATGGAGGTGCTGCCCGCCGCGAGTGCAGCCGTCACGGGCGCATAGCTGTTGATGACGGTGTTGAGCCCCGCCACCACGAACGGTCCGTTACGCCCCGAGCCCACGCCGAACGTGTCCACATCGGCCAGGGCCGCACTCGAGCCGAGGGCCAGCGCGCACAGCGCGGCCGCGAGCCATGTCTTCATGAATGGAGTCTTCATTCGTTCCCGGGGGTGACGATGGTGAACGCCACGCGGCGGTTGGCCGCGCGGCCCTTGGCGGTCTTGTTGGTCAGCAGGGGCCGATCCGGCCCGAAGCCCTGCGCCTCCAGGCGCGAGGCCTCCACGCCCTTCTTCACGAGGTAGTCCTTCACCGACTGCGCCCGCGCCAGCGACAGCCTGCGGTTGACGCCCGGGTCACCGATGTTATCGGAGTGGCCCTCGATGTTGATCTTCTCGATCTCCGGGTGCTGTTTGATGACCCAGGCGAGCTGGTCCAGCATCCGGAAGGAGCGCCTCTGGATGATGGCCTTGCCGGTGGCGAAGAACACCGCCTGTTTGATCTCCAGGCTGCCCTTCTGGATGGCCACGAGCTGCTCTTCCTTCGCCGGGCAGCCATGGTTGGCGACCTCGCCCTTCTCCTTGGGGCAGTTGTCCAGGTGATCCGCCACGCTGTCACCGTCGTTGTCCCTCGCCGGGCAGCCGCGCAGCTCCACCAGTCCCGCCTCCGTGGGGCAGTTGTCCCGGTCATCCACCACGCCGTCCCCATCCGTGTCCTTCACCGGGCAGCCCTGACGCGCGGCCGGGCCTGCCTCGCGGGGGCACTTGTCCACGGCGTCCAGCACGCCATCTCCGTCCCGGTCCTTCGTCGGGCAGCCCCCGTTGTCGGCCGAGCCCGCGTCCTGGGGGCACTTGTCCGCGGTGTCCACCACGCCATCGCCGTCCGAGTCCTTCCCCTTCACCACGTCCGCGCAGCCCTGGTTCTCGGCCGGGCCCGCCTCGTTGGGGCACCGGTCCGCCGAGTCCACGATGCCGTCCCCATCCGTGTCCTTCACCGGGCAGCCCTGGCTCGCGGCCGGGCCCGCCTCGTTGGGGCACTTGTCCTGGTCATTGCTCACGCCGTCGCCGTCGTCATCCCGCGCGGTGAGGGGCTCCTCGGTCTCGGTGCCTCCCAGCGCCACGCCGAGCAGCACGCGGAAGACCGGCGTGCCCGGCGTGTCTCCGAATCCAGGCCCTCCCAGCGCGTAGACCTCGCCCAGTTTCCCCAGCGGCATCCGGAGGCCGGCGAGCAGCTCCAGCGAGCCCGGCTGGCGGGTGAGGGGCACGGCGCCTCGCACGTTGAGCTCTCCGCGCAGCCCGCTGCCCGTGGTGGCCAGCACCGCGCCCAGGCGCACCTCGTTGCCCACCTCGTCCTGGACGTTCTCGTCCGAGATGAGCGTGGCGGTGGGCCGCACCAGCACGCCCGCCTCCACACCGGCACGCAGAATGCCGAAGCGCCGGCCCGCCATCACCTTCGGCGTGAAGCGGAACGAGGTGTCTCGCGCGAGCGCCTCCGCGCTGCCCACGGGAAGGCCCACGCCCAGCTCGACGGCCAGGTCCAACGGGTTCTCCCGCCGCTGCGAGAGCAGTCCCACCCGCACGTACGCCGAGGGCGTGGACAGTCCCGTCGTCGCCGGCGCCGCGAGGCCCTGGCCGCTGAGGTCATCCCCGCTCTGCCACACCACCATGGGCAACTGGGCGCCGAGCTCCAGCCACCGCAGCGGAGCCCAGGCCGCCAGCAGGTGCGCCGTGGCCCGGTGCCCCACCAGCGCGCCCACGGGGCTGCCGTCCGCGTACAACACCAGTGGATCCTTCTCGTAATGCCCCAGCAACGAGAGGCGGAAGCCGCCCGCGGGCAGCAGCTCACCGGTTCCCATCACCAGCGAGCCCCGGGCATTGGGGTTCAACTCCAGACGCTCCAGCTCGAACCCCGGCACGCCCGCGGGTTGGGCGAACGCGGCCGAGGCGAGCAACAAGGTTGCGACGGCGGATAGACGCACGTGGCTCATGCTCCCTCCGTATCAACTTCTTGTGGCCCGCTGGCAATGAAACGTCGACAGCCTGGTTTCCGGGCCCGGAGGTGCCTGCTCAGAACTTCACGCCGATAGAGGAGCGCAGTTGTGTGTCCAACCGCGACACTGTAGCGGGCGGGGCCGCGTCGTACGTGAGGACGAGGCCCATGCTGAAAACGAAGCGTTCGTTGGGCTCCACCGTCAACAGGGTCTCGTTGAGCACCCGCACGTCCGACCACTGCGTCAGCCGTGGCTGCACGTACAGCGTCTCCACAAGATTCATGTTCTTCATCAATTCCACCCGGCCCATCACGTAGCTGCTCAGCCGGGGATCCAACCGCTCCTGGCCCGCGTCGGGCTCGCCGTCGTTTCGCAATTGCTCGTACTCCAGCATCCCCGCCACGCCGAGGATGAGCGACGCCCCCTCCGTGCTCCACAGCGTGAAGCGCGGCCCCGCGCCCACCAGTCCCCGCAGCCTCAGCCGCCGGAAGGCATCCAGCTCGTGCTGGAGGAACGTCTCTCCCGCCAGCCACTCCGTGAAGCGGTAGCGGTAGCGCGCGTGCTCCAGGAACCGGTTGGAGATGAGTGTGTCCTGGGCATGGCCGTACTCGCCCCGCACCACCCCCAGCAGCGTGTGCTTCTCCGAGCGCCACTGGCCCAGCACCGACCCGCGCACCACCAGCATCTCCGTGCTGCCCGTGCGCCATTCCAGCGACAGCTCCGCGCCCCCCGACACCCCCATGGGCGACGCCGCCTCGTCGAAGAGCGCCTGCACGTTGACGATCTGCGCCGCCGCCTCCACGGACGTCAGCAGCACCAGCGCGAGCAGCCACGGGCCCACCGTCCAGCACAGGACCCGGCGCCCGCTCGCCTGCCTGGGGATCAAGGAAATGAAGTCTTCCGTCATTTATTTTGAGCTCAAACTAGTTTAAGGGACTGGGGAGTGCCAGCGGGAAAGGCACCGTACCGGGAACCCACGATGCTTCGACACCTCGCCCTCACACTGCTGCTCCTGTTGGCCCCGTCCACCGGGCTCGCGCTCGGCTCCGTTCTCAACGAGGGGCTGGGGGAGCCCCCCGCGGAGGTGGATCGCCGCACCCCGGCGGCCACGGTGGCGGGCTTCCTGGATGCGACGCACGCGCGGGACAGCGCCCGCATGCCGCACTACCTGTGGCTGTCGCACCTGCCCAAGGAGAAGCAGCGGGAGGAAGGAGAGCGGCTCGCGCTGCGGTTGATGTTCGTGCTGGATCGCACGCTGTGGTTCGACTTCTCGCGCATCAGCCACGAGCCGCAGGGAGACGCGGCGGACGCGCTCCATGACACGCTGGGGCGGGTGGCGCTCGGCCGGGGCGAGCGGGAGATCCGGTTGCGCAAGGTGAACGGACCGGGGGGCGAGCCCGTCTGGGTCTTCAGCGAGGACACGGTGCGGGCCATCGACGCGCTGTTCGAGGAGCACGGCTCGCGGCTGCAGGAGTCGCTCCCGGCCTTCCTGCTCATGCGGCCGTTCTGGGTGCTGGAGGTGTGGCAGTGGCTGGGGCTCGTGCTGGGGGGAGCGGCCGCCGCGGCGGCGAGCCGGCTGCTGGAGAAGCTGGGCCTGCGGGTGGGCGCACGTGCCGTGCGCCTGACGAGCTCCGGCTGGGATGATCAGGTGTTCTCGGCGGGCGAGGGCCCACTGCGCTTCACCCTGCTGGCGGTGATGGCCGCGCTGGGCTCGCGGGTGCTGCTGCTGCCCCCGCCGGCGCAGCACGCGGTGGATCTGGCGGCCCGCTCGTTGGCCATCGTGTCGGTGGCGTGGTTCATCCTGCGCTTCCTCAAGCTGTCCGCGCACTTCCTCGAGCAGAAGGTGGTCAGCAACTCCGGCGCGGACGTGGGGCGGGTGAGGGGGCTGCGCACCCAGCTCGTGGTGATGCGCCGTATCATCGAGGCGGCCACGTATTTCATCGCCATCTCGCTGCTGCTGTTGCAGTTCGAGGCGGTGCGCAACGTGGGCGTGTCGCTACTGGCCTCGGCCGGTATCGCGGGCCTCGTCATCGGCCTGGCGGCGCAGAAGTCCATCTCCACGCTGCTGGCCGGCATCCAGCTCTCCATCACCCAGCCGGTGCGCATCGGCGACACCGTGATTGTCGAGAACGAGTGGGGGTGGATTGAAGAAATCACCCTCACCTACGTGGTGGTGAAGGTGTGGGATCTGCGGCGTTTGGTGGTGCCGATGAGCCACTTCCTCGACAAGCCGTTCCAGAACTGGAGCAAGGTGTCACCGGAGATTCTGGGCACGGTGGAGCTGTACGCGGACTACAAGACGGACGTGGCCGCGGTGCGGGTCGAGCTGGCGCGCATCCTCCAGAACGAGGGCCGCGAGCTGTGGGACGGCAAGGTGCAGGGCGTGCAGGTGACGGCATGCACCGAGCGGGCGATGATGTTGCGCGCGCTGGTGAGCGCCGTGGATTCGGGCAAGGCATGGGACCTGCGCTGCCTGGTGCGCGAGAAGCTCATCGCCTTCCTGCAGCGCCAGACGCACGGTCTGCCGATGCTGCGGACCGAGGCCAGCCTCGCCCCGGACTCGGCCATGCCGCTCGTGGGGCCGCTGCCCGCGGGGAAGCCCGGGGAGAACGTGGTGGTGCCGCCGGGCAAGCGGGCCGGGTAGTTCCCCGAGGGTTGCCCCGAGCCGCCGCTCCTCGCGGTATGACTCGGGGACTGTCCGCGCATGAGTGGAGGAGGGTGCTGCGTGTTCCAGCTCGAACAGGTGTCCAAGCGATTCGGCGGCACACAGGCGCTGTGCCCGTTGGACCTGCATGTGCCCGAAGGGCGCACCACCGTCCTGCTCGGCCCGAGCGGCTGTGGCAAGTCCACGCTCCTGCGCCTGATGAACGGGCTGATCCGGCCCGACTCCGGCCGCGTCCTCTTCCGGGGGCAGCCCCTGCGCGACGAGGAGCTGCTCACCGTCCGCCAGCGGATGGGCTACGCGCTCCAGGGCGGTGGGCTCTTCCCTCACCTCACCGCCGAGGGCAATGCCACCCTCATGGCCCGCTACCTGAAGTGGCCCTCGGAGCGTGTCCACACCCGGCTGCGCGAGCTCGTCGAGCTCACCCGGTTTCCGCCCGATGCCCTCGGCCGCTACCCCGGCCAGCTCTCCGGGGGACAGCGCCAGCGCGTCAGCCTCATGCGTGCGTTGATGCTCGACCCGGACGTGCTCCTGCTCGACGAGCCGCTCGGTGCGTTGGACCCGATGATCCGCTACGAACTGCAGGGAGACCTGCGCGACATCTTCTCCCGGCTCGGCAAGACGGTGGTGCTCGTCACCCACGACCTCGGGGAGGGCGCCTTCCTCGGCGACCAGGTGGTGCTGATGCGCGAGGGACGCATCGTCCAGCAGGGCCCGCTCGCCGAGCTGGAGCGCGCTCCCGCGGACCCCTTCGTCACCCGCTTCTTCCAGGCGCAGCGTCTGCCTTTCTCGGGGAGCCCGTCATGAGGGCGCTCCTCGCCGGCGTCTGGCTCGTGCTCGCCGCGTGCTCCGGTGCGCCTCCGGAGGATGCTCCCGTGCGCGTGGGCTCCAAGAAGTTCACCGAGTCCGTCATCCTCGGTGACATGGTGACGCAGCTGGCGCGGAGCACCGGCGCGCGGGCCGAGCACCGGCGCGAGCTCGGCGGTACCCAGGTGCTCTGGCAGGCCCTGCGGCGCGGGGAGATCGACGTCTACCCGGAGTACACGGGCACCCTGCGCCAGGAGATCTTCGCCGGCCGGGCGTTGCCCGATGACACGTCCTTGCGCGAGGCGCTCGCGGCCGAGGGCCTGCGCATGAGCGCGTCCCTGGGTTTCAACAACACCTATGCGCTGGGCATGAAGGAGGCGGAGGCCGAGCGGCTGGGCATCCGGACGCTCTCGGAGCTGCGCGAGCACCCGGAGCTGCGCTTCGGTTTCAGCAACGAGTTCATGAACCGTGGCGATGGCTGGCCCGCCTTGCGCTCCCGCTACGCGCTGCCCCAGCGGGACGTGCGCGGGCTCGACCATGACCTGGCCTACCGGGGCCTGGAGAGTGGGGCCATCCAGGTGACGGACCTGTACTCCACGGATGCGGAGATCTCGTACTACGGCCTGCGTGTCCTCGAGGATGATCTGCGCCACTTCCCCGCGTACGACGCGGTGCTGCTCTACCGGGAGGACCTGGCCGGGCGGGCCCCGGAGGTGGTGCCGGCGCTCGGGCGGCTGGAGGGCCGCATCTCGGAGCCGGAGATGGTGGAGCTCAACGCGCGGGCGAAGCTCCAGCGGGTGCCCGAGCGCCGGGTCGCGGCCGCGTTCCTGGAGCGCGAGCTGGGGCTCACGGTGACGGTGCGCGGCGACAGCCTGGGGGCGAGCCTGTGGCGCCACACGCGCGAGCACCTGTTCCTCGTGGGGCTGTCACTGATGGCGGCCATCGCCGTGGCGGTGCCGCTGGGCGTGCTGGTGGCGCGCAGGCCGAGGCTGGGGCAGGGCGTGCTCGCGCTGGCCGGCATCATCCAGACGGTGCCCTCGCTGGCGCTGCTGGTGTTCATGATTCCGTTGCTGGGTATTGGTGCGCGGCCCGCCATCGTGGCGCTGTTCCTCTACAGCCTGCTGCCCATCCTCCGGAACACCGCGGCCGGGCTCACCGGGATCGCTCCCGAGGTTCGCGAGTCCGCCGAGGCGCTCGGGTTGCCGCCGGGGGCGCGGCTGCGGCTGGTGGAGCTGCCCATGGCCGCACCGTCGATCCTCGCGGGCATCCAGACGTCCGCAGTCATCAACGTGGGCACCGCCACGCTGGGGGCCCTCATCGGCGCCGGGGGCTATGGTCAGCCCATCCTCACCGGCATCCGGCTGGATGACACCTCGCTCATCCTCCAGGGCGCCGTGCCCGCGGCAGTGCTCGCGTTGCTCGTCAGTGGCCTGTTCGAGCTCGTCGAGCGGCTCGTGGTGCCCCGGGGGCTGCGTCTTTGAACCCTTTTAAAACCCTTTCAGACAACGTGGCTACGTCCCCTCGCCCTCCGGGAGAGGGTCAGGGTGAGGGTGCCACGAATCTCGGGTTGAACCCCCTGTCCACAATGGTGGGCCACGGGTTGAAGAACAGGGACTGATACCCTCACCCCGTCCCTCTCCCGAGGGGAGAGGGGAAATGGTCGCGGCTGCCTCAGGCGGCGCGCCGGGTCCGCTGCCGCCGGGCCGCCATCACCGCCAGCACCAGCACCAACAATGGCACTCCCAGCACCACCGGCCACAGCCAGAGTGGCGGCGCCGCCTGCACCACCGCTCGCAACTCCCCTCCCTTACCCGCCTCGTCCAGCAGGTCCACCAGGCTGTACTTCCACTCCACCGTGTCCTTCTTCTCGTTGAGCGTGCCGTTCGTCTCCGAAACCGTCTGGCCGTGCACCCGGACCACGTAGAAGTGGTTGCCCATCAGCGCCCGAGCCATCTGCATCCCGAAGTCCTTGGCCGCCTGCTCCGAGGGATTGCTCGCGCCGTCCGTGGAACCGGGCGCGTTCTTCGGCTCGCCGAAGCGCTGGACGAAGACGTACTCGCCGAACCCGCGGCTTTCGATCTGGAAGGTCAGGTCCGCCTTGCCCTTGCCCTGCTTCGCCTGCTTCGCCGTGCTGCTCAGCTCCATCGCCCGTTTCTGTAGCTCGCCCAGCCGGGTGGCGTCCTTCACCGTCAGGTCGTACACGATGTGCTGCTGCCCGTTCTCCTCGTACTCCCGGAACTCGAACTTCGTCACGTCCGCGTCTTTCTTCAGCTCGGCTTCGGCGGCCCGGGCGTCCGCGCGCAGCCCCTCGAGCGGGTCCTTCCCCTGCGTCCGCGCCAGGTCGAGGAACGTCTTCGGCAGGCCCACGTCGAGCACCACGCGTCCCGAACCATCGGGGAGGATCCAGATCTCCTGGAGCAGATCGAAGCAGCCGGTGAGCGTGAGCAGCACCAGCGGGGCGAGCAGCCACCGGAGGCGCGGGGAAGGTCGGTCGGTCGGGGAGGTCATGGCACCCATGGCCCCCTATCTATCACCTTGCCTCAGGTCTCGGACCTGAGCGCGGCATGGGCCGCCGCCAGACGCGCGATGGGCACCCGGAAGGGCGAGCACGATACGTAGTCCAGCCCAAGGCGGTGGCAGAAGGCGATCGTCCTCGGGTCTCCACCGTGCTCGCCGCAGATGCCGATGTTCAGCTCCGGCCTCGCCCCCCGCCCCAGCTTCACCGCCAGCTCCATCAGCGAGCCCACGCCCCGCTGATCGAGCGTGGCGAAGGGGTTCTCCGGGAGGATGCGCTTTTGCAGGTACTCGCTGAGGAAGCCCGTCTCCGCGTCGTCCCGCGAGATGCCGTAGGTGGTCTGGGTGAGGTCGTTCGTCCCGAAGGAGAAGAACTCCGCGTCCTCGGCGATCTGGTCCGCCGTGAGCGCCGCCCGGGGAATCTCGATCATCGTCCCGAGCTGGTACGCCACCTTCACGCCCTGCTCCTTCATCACCGCGTGGGCCTCGGCCTCGAGCAACTCCTTCTCCACGCGCAGCTCGTTGCTGTGCGCGATGAGCGGAATCATCACCTTGGGGAAGACGCGCACGCCGTCCCGGGTGCACTGGCAGGCCGCCTCGAAGATGGCCCGCACCTGCATGCGGACGAGCGCCGGCAGGTGGATGCCCAGCCTCACTCCACGCAGGCCCAGCATGGGGTTGGCCTCGCGCATCGACTCCACCGCCTCCAGCAGGCGCCGTTTGCTGGCGAGCCGCTCCTCCAGTCCCTCCGCCTCGGGCTTGCCCTTCAGCAGCTCCAGCCGCGTCTCCAGCTCGGTGACGTCGTGCAGCAGCCCGTCGTGGTTGGGGAGGAACTCGTGCAGGGGCGGGTCGATGAGGCGGATGGTGACGGGCTGCCCATCCATCGTCCGGAACAGTCCGAGGAAGTCCTCGCGCTGGAAGGGGAGCAACGCCGCGAGGGCCTCGTCCCGCTCCGCGTCGCTCCGGGCCAGAATCATCCGCTGCACGTGCGGCAGGCGGTCCGTCTCGAAGAACATGTGCTCGGTGCGGCACAGGCCGATGCCCTCGGCTCCGAGCTCCAAGGCCTTCCCCGCGTCACGCGGGTAATCCGCGTTCGCGTACACGCCCAGCTCGCGGAAGCCATCCGCCCACCGCAGCAGCTCGAGGATGTACTCGTCCTTCAAGTCCGGGATGACCGTCTCCAGTCTGCCCACGAAGAGCTCGCCGGTGGTGCCGTCGATGGAGACGGTCTCCCCCTCGCGGATGAGGCGCCCGGCGATGGTGAGCTGCCGCTGCTCGCAGTCCACCTCCATGGCCGAGACGCCCACCACCGCGGGTTTGCCGAACTGCCTCGCCACCAGCGCGGCGTGGCTGGTGCGCCCACCCCGGCTGGTGAGGATGCCCTGCGCCGCCAGCATGCCGTGCACGTCGTCCGGCTTCGTCTCGGGACGCACCATGATGACGGCCTTCTTCTCCTCCCTGCTCCAACGCTCGGCGGTGTCGGCGTCCAGGGCCACCACGCCACTGGCCGCGCCCGGCGACACGTTCAGCCCGGTGGCCAGCAGGTCCCCCCGCTCCCTTGCCGCCTGCTTGTCCGCCGGGGCGAACTGGGGGTGCAGGAAGAAGTCGATCTGCTCCGGCTTCACCCGCAGCACGGCCTCCTGGCGGGTGATGCGCTTCTCCCGGGCCAGCTCCACCGCGATGCGCACCGCCGCCTGCGCCGTGCGCTTGGCATCCCGCGTCTGCAGCATCCACAGCTTGCCCTGCTCGATGGTGAATTCGACGTCCTGCACGTCACGGAAGTGCCGCTCGAGCTTCTCGCAGTACCGCTCCAACCGGGCGTAGAGCTTCGGGTGCAGCTCCTTCAGGGCGGAGATGCGCAGCGTGGGGCGCGTGCCCGACACCACGTCCTCGCCCTGGGCGTTGGAGAGGTAGTCCCCCTCCATCTCCCGCTCGCCGGTGGACACGTTGCGCGTCGTCACCACGCCGGTGCCCGAGCCCTCGCCCCGGTTGCCGAACACCATGGTGACGATGTTGACGGCCGTGCCCAGGTCATGCGCGATGCCGGCCGCGTTGCGGTAGTCCACCGCGCGCTTGCCATTCCAACTGCGGAACACCGCCTCGGTGGCCAGCCGCAACTGCTCGATGGGCTCCTGGGGAAAGTCGCGTCCCGTCTTCTCGCGGATGATGCGCTGGAAGGCCTGGGTGATGGCCTTCAGGTCCTCGGCGGGCAGTGCCGCGTCGTTCTCCAGGCCCCGCTGGCGCCGGTACTCCTCCAGCACGTGCTCGAAGGGCTCGTGGGGCAGGCCCAGCACCACCGTGCCGAACATCTGCACCAGCCGACGGTAGGCGTCATAGGCGAAGCGCGCATCCCCCGTCTCGGCGGCGAGGCCCTCCACCACGCTGTCGTTCAGCCCGAGGTTGAGAATGGTGTCCATCATCCCCGGCATGGAGAAGCGCGCGCCGGAGCGGCAGGACACGAGCAGGGCGTTCTCCGGATCTCCGAACGAGCGGCCCGCCCGCTTCTCCAGCTTGCGCAGCGCCGCGAGCTCCTGCTCCCAGAGGCCCTCGGGGAATCGGTTGCCCGTGGCGAGGAAGGCGTTGCAGGCCCGGGTGCTGACGATGAAGCCGGGCGGCACGGGCAGCCCGATGCGGGTCATCTCGGCGAGGTTGGCTCCCTTGCCGCCCAGCAACTCCTTCATGTCGCCGCGGCCCTCGTCGAAGAGGTACACCCACTTCTCCCGCGAGGCCTTGGAGGCCTTGGAGACGTGGGGACGCTTGGGCGCACGGGCCAGCCTGGGCTCGGGGCGGGCTCGGCGGCGGTTCTTGGAGGGCGGAGTCTTCCGGGCGCGGCGGGGCATGGTGTGCAACTCCGTGAGAAGGCGTGGAAACCACGCAACGGGAGTCGCGGCCCCCGTCCTCCAAACTGGGGGCGCGCCGTCCGAGGGTGCAAGGGCTGCCTGCTCCCTCGGAACCTGGGGCTCCCACTACTTGCCCTTGGCGTAGTCCCGGCTGGCGATGACGCCCTGCACCTCGGCCAGCGCGCGAGCTCCCGAGGCCGACTCCAGCGCCTTCTCGGCGATGGCCTGCACCTGACGCTTGGCCTCGTTCAGCTCCGTCTGCAGCGAGAGGATGGCCTGCGACTGCCTGGCGTTGGTCTCCTTCAGGGAGGCGATCTCCATGCTGGCCACGCGCTGCGCCGTCTCGGCGTCCTTCTGCGCCAGCGTGAACTTCAGCTCCCAGTCGGACTTCACCTGGTTGCTCGCGATGGCCGCCGCCGCGCCCGTCTCCCTCTTCAGCACCGACGGGAAGTCCGCCACCTGCTTGCGCAGCTCCTCCAGCTCCTTCTCGCGCAGCTTCAGCGCTTCCTCGCGCACCGCCCACTCCTTCTCCAGCTTCTCCTTGCGATCCCTCTCGGCGGCGGTCTGCACCCGCATCTGCTCGGCGAAGGCGTCCTGCTCCTTCTTGCGCGAGAGCACGATGCCGTAGGTGTATTCCTCCTCGGCCCGCTTGCGCGCCACCTCCATCAGGTCCCGCTCCGTCGCCAGCTCCTGGGCGAACTTCGTGCGCGTGTCGGCGATCTCCTTCTGCAGCCGCTCCATCTCCGCCTCCAGCTCCTCCTTCTTCCGGTCGTACTCGGCCACCAGCACGTCGATGGCGCTCGCGGCGATGTCCTGGCCGTGCAGGGCCGTGAGCTCCTCCGTCTTGAGCTTGATGGCCTCGTCGAGCTGCTTGAGCTCCTCCACCAGCGCCATCACCTGCTCGTTGATGCCGGCCAGCGTGCGGTTGATGGTGAGGCCCGCCTCGGTGACCTTCTTCACCGCGGACTCCGCCGTGAGGCTGGAGACATCCGTCAGCACGCTCTTGGCGTGGGTGGTGCGCGCCTCCTGCTCCTTGGCCGAGACCACGGGCTTGTTGCGGTTCTTCCGGGCCAGCTCCTCGAAGGCGGCCTTGGTCTGCTCGGTGGTGCGGTTGCGGGAGGCCTTGCGGGCGGCGGTGCGAGTAGCCATGTGTGATGCTCCAGGTTGGGTCCGGGTCCTCTCAGGTAGGGCCCGGCCGTGGCGGTGGGAGTGCTCGGCCCCCTCTCGGGCGGCCATGCGTAAGAAATACCCAATGGGTCTGACATTCCCCGGGCTCCGGCGTGGCTCCGGAAGGGGGTTTTTCGCACCAGACCTGGGATGTCAGACCCACCCCTCCACGCAACCTGGCTGGTACGGTATGGACCGGCCTACGCGCGAGTGCGTGCAAGGAGGCTCGGATGCGGCTGCGGACATGGCTGGCGGTGGGCGCGGTGCTGGTGGCAGGAGCGGGTGGGGCGCGCTCCCGAGCCGTGCTTCGTGAAGAGGTCCGCGTGACGGTGGACGGTGTCGCCGAGCGCTGGCGGATCGAGTGGAGAGCTCCTCCCGAGCTCGCGTGCTTCGAGACGGAGGGCGTCTCGTGTCCCTGCGAGGGTTTCGCGCAGGGCGAGCGTGGCGAGTTGGAGCTCTTGCGCTCGCGTCCCGGCAGGCCCGTGGAGCGGCTCCCGCTCTCGCCTTTGTTCGGTCCTCCCGTGCAGGGCGAGGCGCGACCCCTGGCGATGTTGCGTGGGTGGGCACCCGCCGAGGGGGATGAGGCGCTTGCCCCCGGTGCGCGGCGCCAGGCGCTCCAGCGCCGCGAGCGCGTGCGGGCGATGGTGCTCGGGGACTACGACCATGATGGGCAGGCGCGCGAGTTCGTGCTGCAGACGCAGGCCCACGGGTGCGGACTGCGGGAGGCGGTGCTCATCGGCGTCGACAGGCGAGATGGCCGTGTGCGCGCGCTGGGCACCGCCGAGCATCCCGATACGCCCCTCGTGCTGGAGCCGGAGACCTGGGCGATGCTGCGGGGCTCGGCGCGAATCGAGTCGGTCGAGACGCCGTGTGGGGACCACGGCAGCGAGCAGGAGCGGGTGCTGCGGGTGCTCGCCGACGAGAAGGGGCTGCACGCCACGAGCGAGCTCTACGCGTGCACCGACGCGGGACGCGGTGCCCTGGTTTCGAGCGAGGCGCTCTGAGCCGGGCACCGCGAGTCCCCTTCAGTCCTCGTCCTTGAGCAGGAAGTCGTTGTTGATGACCTTGAACGACAGCCTGCCGCCGAGCGTGGGCGAGTACCGCTCGGCGAGGGGGCGCACCACGATGCCCTCCTTGCGGTTGCGCGTGCCCGTGTAGAAGCCCTGGGCGAGCTTCAGGTAGTGCTCCAGGCCGTGCTCGAACGTCCGCGCGGCCTCGCCCGTGACGACGTGCTCCACCGGCACGGTGCGCAGCCCGTGCTCCGCGCAGAACGCGATGAGCTCGGCATGGCCGAGGTAGCACCCGCTCCGCGTGTCGTGGACGCTGAAGATGAACAGGTCCGCCTCGGTGAGGCCCAGGCGGTTCTTCTGGATGCCGGGGCCACACACCTCGCCCTGCACGGCGAAGCCGGGCGGGAGCACGGTGTCGAGCTTGTACTTCCCGGCCATGCGCCACGCCGGGTGCGAGGCCTCACGCGTCAGCGCCCAGTTGCGCGAGCACGCCACCAGCTCGCCCTCCAGCGGCCGGAAGAAGGTCGCGGAGGTCCCATCCAGCTTCGTCGTCACGTAGAAGTCATGGCCGCGCAGCTCGTCCAGCACGCCCAGCGTGGACTGCAGGCGGATTTCGTCCGTCCTGGGCACCTGTCCCGGGAAGGGCCCGGAGACCTCCCGCGTGTCGGTCACCACGGGCTCGTGCTTCACCACGCCGAGCACGTCACGCACGTCGGTGCCCTGGGGCGGCACCTCGCCGGGGAGGATGGAGACGGGCAGGGCGAGCCCCTGCGACAGCACGCCCCTCAGGCGCGCCGTCTTCACCCGGAAGCCCCGGGGCCGCATGAACTCCGCCCACGGCGCGCTCTCGGGCAGCAGGCTGTCGATCTCGAAGAAGACGCAGGGGTCGCCCGGGGCGAACTCGCCCTTCTTGACGACGACGTCCCAGCCCATCACCCGCGCCTTGAGGATGTTGTCGGCTCCCGAGATGGGCTCGAGGTGATCGACGCGCTGCACGGACACGAGCTTTCTCTCCATGACGGTGTCTCCGGATGGGGCGGGCGGAGTGCTCGTCCCGGGGGCCCGGACGCGGGGCCGACGTGCTTCCTGACCGGCCCGCGTCCAGGGGCTTCAGGGAACCTGGCTCAGCACGGCGTCGAGCGCCCGGTTGAAGCCCTGGGGGTCGTCCATCATGAGCCAGTGCGAGACGTCGGGTACGGTGGTGGTGACCACCCCGGGGATGCTGCGCGAGGCGGTGAAGGGGTTCTCCTCCGCGACCCCCTCGGCCTCGATGGCGAAGCGCGGCCCGGTGTAGCGGTCCAGTCCGGGGCGAGGCGAGAACGCGCCCATGGCGCGGCGCAGGTCGACGACGGTGGCGGGGTCCACACGGCCGGCCGAGGCCAGGACGTGCTCGCGCGTTCCGGGCCGGGCCTTGGGGCCGAGCATCTCCGCGAACTCCTCCTTCACCTGCGCGGGCCCGTAGCCTTCCGGGGGCTTGTTGAACCAGTCCTTCATCTCCTGGGGCGCCTGGCTCACGTCGCCCACCGCGTCGGCGTAGACGAGCGCGGCCAGCTTCTCCGGGTGGCGCGCGGCGTAGGCGGAGATGACGTTGCCGGACATGCTGTGGCCCACCAGCACGAAGCGCTCGAGGCCCAGCGCGCTCACCACGCGCTCCAGGTCCTCCGCGAGGGCTTCCATGCTGTAGACGCCGTCGCTCGCGGGCTGCGAGCCGCCGTGGCCTCGCTGGTCATACGCCACGGCCCGGCGCGAGGCCCGGACGTGGTCGAGCTGCGCGCGCCAGACCTCCAGGTCCGCCCCGAGTCCGTGGACGAAGACCACCGGCGTGCTGCCGCGCCCTCCATCGGAGACGCGGAGCTTGCCGGCTCCGCCCTCGACGGAGGTGAAGGTTTCCTGGCCCGATGGCGCGGCCGGGCGCGTCGTGGCGCATCCGAGCCAGGTGAGAACGAACAGACCGAGTGTCCAGCGTGGCATGGCGCTCCTCCTGAAGTGGGGCGCCAACATACCGGGCGGCGGTGACTCCCAGGCGTACGGTCCGTGTGGAATGGCTCAGAAGTTGATGTGGAAGGTGGAGGCGCCCAGTTGCTCGTCGTAGCGCACCACCTCCATGCGGAAGCTGGAGACGCCCGCGGCGTGGAAGGCGGTGGTGAGCGCGCCCCGCGTGAAGTGGGGCGGCTCTCCATGGGTTTCCGCCATCAGCAGGAACTCGGGGAGCGGCCGCATGACGAGCTCCCAGCCGCGCTGTCCGGGCAGCTCGCGCGCCGCGGCACCCATGAAGTTGTTCAACGTCCGCAGGTTGTGGGTCAGCCGCAGCAGCGTGCGCTCCGGTCCCACCGCCCGGGCGTGGGCGTTCATCGCCGCGCCCATTCGCGTCACGAGCGAGTGCTCCATGAACCGCCGCCCGAGCATGAACTCCGCCTTGGGCGCGGAGAGGTGCGGGTAGAGGACACTGGAGAGGACATGGATGGCGCCCGTCCACACCACGCCCGGCCAGGCCGCGCGCAGGGGCTCCCCAGGGGAGAGTCCCAGCCCGGCGAGCGCCTCCAGCGCCTGCGGCCCGAGCGTCCCGGCCCCGGCCATCAGGGTCTCCAGGGCCTGGCCGAACACCACGGGCTCGCGCCGGAGGGCGCGGTGGGGCTGGGAGGTCGTCCGGGTGTGGGGGGTGCTCCACGTGTTCAGGGTCTGGAGTTCCATGACGTCATGAAACACCCGGCTCATGTCGTCTCTTTTGCGTCTTCGTTAAGAAAGATTGAGGCTGGGGGGACCCCCGAGCCAGGAGTGGGAGAGGTGACCGTGAACAGCCAGGAACTCCGCCGTGCAGCCGATGTCCTCCGCTCCGCCGAGGCCCTCATCATTGGTGCGGGTGCCGGGATGGGCGTCGACTCGGGCCTGCCCGACTTCCGCGGCACCGAGGGCTTCTGGCGCGCCTACCCGGCCTACGCGAAGCTCGGGCTCGACTTCGCCTCCATGGCCAACCCCCAGTGGTTCCGGAAGGATCCCGAGTTCGCCTGGGGCTTCTACGGCCACCGGCTCGGGCTGTACCGCGCGACGAACCCCCACCCCGGCTTCGAGCTGCTGCGCTCCTGGGCCTCCCGCATGCGGCACGGCGCCTTCGTCTTCACCTCCAACGTCGACGGCCAGTTCCAGAAGGCGGGCTTCCCCGAGGACCGGGTCCTCGAGGTCCATGGTTCCATCCACCATGTGCAGTGCCTCGGTTCCTGTCAGGGGATTGCTTCCGCCGCTCCGTACTCGGTGGAGGTGGACCCGGAGAGTTTTCGTGCCCGGCCTCCCCTGCCCACGTGCCCGCGCTGCGGCTCGCTCGTGCGGCCCAACATCCTCATGTTCGGTGATTGGGGATGGGATTCCTCGCGCACCGAGTCCCAGGAGGAGCGGCTCTCGGCGTGGCTCGAGGCCGTGAAGCCCGGTTCGCTGGCCGTTGTCGAGTGTGGCGCGGGGACCGCCATTCCCTCCGTGCGTCACTTCTGCGAGCGCGTGACGGCCTCGGGGAACGGGACGCTGATTCGCATCAACGTGCGTGAGCCCGAGGTTCCCTCGGGGGGCATCAGTCTTCCCCTGCGTGCCCTGGAGGCACTGCGGGGGATTGAAGCGGAGATGGCGCGCGGGTGACGCGGCCGGGATTCAACCCGGGACCTCGATACCCTCACCCCGGCCCTCTCCCGGAGGGCGAGGGAGTGGGGGCGCGGATGGGAGCTCAGTTCAGCTCAGTGACGGGGCGGGGGTCGGGCTTTCGTCCACCCTGGGTGCTCCCACCGCCAGCCCCGCCGCGCTCAGCCGCACCAGGACGATCCACACCATGTCCGCCATCAGCAGGTGCACCAGCTGCATCCACACCGGCGCCAGCAGCAGCAGGTTCACCATCCCCGCCACCAGTTGCAGCGCGTAGAGCACGCCCAGTTGCGTCGCCGCCCGCTTCGTCTCCGGCGAGGGCCTCAGCCTCGCCACCGTCGCCGCCGAGAACACCACCAGCGCCCCCATCACCACCGCCAGCACCGGGTGCAGCACCCTCAGCCGCAGCAGCACGTGCGCCGTGGGCGAGATGTCCTGCCGGAATCCCTCCGCCAGGCTCGACGCCGGGAAGAGCGTGTCTCCCAGTGCAGCGATGGCCCCGCTCACCCCCAGCACCAGCAGGCCCACCAGGCTTCCACCCAGCAGCCACCCCGTCAGCCCCTGCTGTCGCCACGTCAGCCGCTCCCGGCCCTCCGCCCACCAGCACGTCAGTGCCATCGCCCCCACCAGCAGGAACGTGTTGATGAGGTGCGCCGCCATCCACCAGCCCCGCGCCAGCGACTCGTTGTCCGCCACCATCTTGAAGAGCACCAGCCCCGCACCCACCGCCGCCTCCGTCAGCATGAAGACGAGCGAGAAGACGGCCGCCTTCCGCACCGGGTGCCCCTTCGCGTGCGCCCTCAGCCCCCACACGCACAGCACCACCGCCAGTATCATCGCCAGCCCGCTCGTCAGCCGGTGCGTGTACTCGATGAGCGTCTGCAGCGTGGGCGCGCGCGGCACCACCTCGCCGTTGCACACCGGCCAGTGGTCTCCACACCCCGCTCCCGAGCCCGTGGCGCGCACGAACGCGCCCCACAGCACCACGGCCAGCGTGTAGACGAGGGTGGACCAGCTCAGGACTCGGAAGCCTCGGGAGGACACGGAAGCGCTCATCGTCGCTCCCCTCCCTAGCCCACTTCGTCTCTGGCCGCCGCCTCGCGAGCCTCCGCTCCGCACGTCTGGCTACTCGCCCGCTTCACCACCACCCATATCCAGCGGGTATCCGAATCCCCCTCGTCCCTTCCTGGATATGGCTGTGGATGTGCCTGCCCGCTCTCGGATGCCTCCTGGATGATTTCCAAACGGCTTCCAGGGGCTCGAAAACGTTGGCACGCCTCCTGCTACATGTCCGCTCGGTAACGATTTCGAGTTCGGGCGCCTTGGTGCCCGAAGCGCTCCGTGGGTCGGAGGCCCCCCCACTTCGGCCCACGAGCGCATCTTTTCACGGCTGTAGTCGTAGCCATGCACCGCGGGTCGGGTTCGCCCCCTGTCCTGGCCCGCGGTGTTCTTTTCACCCTTTTTTCACCCGGTAATCCGCAGCTTGTCCGCCCCCAGCACCGCTGGCAGCGAGCCGAAGGCGAGCGAGCGCTCGATGACGTTGCGCAGCTCCCGCACATTGCCGGGCCAGGAGTGCGCCACCAGCGCGGCCAGCGCGTCCGGACCCAGTTGGGGAGGCTCGCGCCCCTCGGGGCTGAGCTGGTTCACGAAGTGGCGCGCCAGGGCGATGATGTCCTCGCGCCGCTCGCGCAGCGGGGGCACACGCACGGGCACCACCTGCAGCCGGTAGTAGAGGTCCTCGCGGAAGCGGCCCTCGCGCACCAACTGTCCCAGGTCCCGGTGCGTAGCGGCGATGACGCGCACGTCCACCTGCACCGGCCGCGTCTCGCCCAGGGGGAAGATTTCCCCGTTCTCCAGGAAGCGCAGCAGCTTGGGTTGCACCTCGAGCGGCAGCTCTCCGATTTCGTCCAGGAAGAGCGTGCCCCCGTGGGCGGCGCGGATGACGCCCGGGTGGTCCGTGGCCGCGCCCGTGTAGGCGCCGCGCCGGTGGCCGAAGAGCTGGCCCTCGAAGAGCTCGCGCGGCACCGCGGCGCAGTTGAAGGCGACATAGGGCCGCTCGGCCCGGGCCGACAGTTGGTGGAGCGCGCGGGCCACCACCTCCTTGCCGCTGCCGGACTCGCCGGTGACGATGACGGTGGCGCGCGAGCCGCTCAACCCCGCCAGCTCCGTCTTCAGCTTGCGCATGGCGGGCGAGGCGGCGATGAAGCCGGGCACCTCGGGCGCGCTCTCGGGCTCGCGCAGCGGGGGCTCCGCGTGGGCGAAGCCGCGCAGCACGGCCACCTCCAGCGCGAAGCCCGACAGGCGCGCCAGGGCGCTGAGCAGGGCCCGTCCATCCGCGGGCAGCGGGCCCGTCACGCCCACGCGCAGCCGGCGGCCACAGCCGTCACCGAATTCCACCCACTCGTTGGCGGGCACGCCGGCCTCACCCAGCAGCGGCGTGGCGCGGCCTTGCGAGTCCAGCTCCTCCAGACGCGGGGCGCGGCCGGGGAAGAGCCCCTCGAGCACAGCCACCAGCTCGCGCTGGATGAGGGGGGCGCCCATGCCGCGCACGGCGAGCCGCTCGAAGGGCACCACCAGCGACTCGGCTCCCAGCCGGGGCGACACCTCCAGAGCGAGGGCTTCCTGCGCGGCGGGGGGGAGGTCCGCGCTGAAGTCCAGGGGCGGGGTGATGCCGTAGCGGCGCAGCTCCTCCTCACACTGGGCGAGCGACGTCTCGGTTCCCGCCTCTCCCAGGGCACGCGCCGTCAGGGCCAGCGTGCGGCGGGTGAGGGCGGCCTCGGGCAGATCTCCGGCGAGGGAGAAGGTGGCCAGCGAGGCCTCCAGCTTCTCGCGCGCCTCGCGCCAGCGGCCCTCGCGCACGAGCAGCAGACCCTCCTGGCGGTGCAGCAGCGCGGTGTGCCAGGCGGAGGGGAATTGCTCCAGCATGGAGCGGGCCCGGCGCAGGGCCGCGTGGGCCTCTGGCAGCTGGAACGCGGCGGCGCGCGTCCCCACCTCGCCAATGAGGGAGTCGCGCCGCAGGTAGGGCCAGCCACCCACCTCCAGCGCCCGGGCGTGGGCGGTGGCATAGCCCTCCGCGGCCCGCTGCACGTTGCCCTCGGCCCAGTCCGCCAGCGCCTCCGCGAAGCAGCCGTAGGCGCGGGTGAGGGGCTGCTGGACGGGGCCGTCATAACGGGAGATGCGCGCCGCCAGCTCGCGGATGTCCGCGTAGCGGCCGGTGAGGTACAGCAGGCGGGCTCGCTGTCCCACCAGGTGGTGCGGTGTCCAACGCAGCTCCTCCGTCACCGCCTCCGCCTGGTCCAGCACCGTCCCGGCCTCGGCGAAGCGGCCCAGGCGCATGAGGGCGTCCGCCTCCGCGCGCGCGGCGAAGACGAAGGAGAGGCCTCGGGGCAGCCGCCCGCTCCAGGCCACCTCGCGGGCACGGCGCACCAGGCCGAGCGCCTCGTCGGGCTCGCACGCCTCGTCCAGCCGGCGCTGGGCGAGGAAGCCGAGGTTGCGCGCCTCCAGGAAGGCATAGCCCACGCGTGCCGCGGCCTGCGCCGTTTCGCGGAAGCGCCGGGTGGCCAGCGAGGCCTCGCCCCGGAAGGCCGTCTCGTGGGCGACGCCGTCCGAGGCCAGCAGCCGCAGCGTCGGGTCCGCCACCCCCATCAGCGCCTCCTCCAGCCGCCCGTACTGGCGGATGATGAGCTCGGGGGTGCCCAGGTAGAAGGCCGCGGCGAGCTCCGCCACGCGCAGGTGGCAGCGCACCTCCCCGCTGGAGAAGACATGGGGGCCCAGCAGGGCCTCGGCGCGCGCCACGTGCACGTTCACCTTGCCCGCGTCGAAGATGCGGCCGTCCGGCGAGGCGAAGAGGTTGGCGGCCATGGCATGCACATGGGCGGCGGCGGCATCGGGCAGCGTGCCCGCCTCGGCCTCGTCCAGGTGGGGCAGCAGCACCGTGAAAGCGCGCCGCGCGTCCTCGAAGCCCCAGCGGTACACGTAGGCCAGTCCCGCCGCCGCCAGGGCGCGCGCGGCCGGGGTGCGCAGGGCCCCCGAGGTGAGCAGCCCCAGCAGCGTGTCCTCCGCGGCGTGCCAGTCGGCCCGTTGCAGCAGCGTCAGGCAGGGAGACAGCCGGGCACGCTCCTCGCGCGAGACGTCCTGCCGGAACAGGATGGAGGACGGGCGGGCAAGGGGAGGCAGGGCGGGCTGGCCGCCCTCGGCGAGCTGGCGCAGGGCCTCCATGACGCGGCCCCGGGGACGGCGGGCCTGCGCGGCGGCCTCCGGGAGCTCCCAGCGGTACACCGTGAGGGGGGTGACGCCGAGCTGCCGGGCGAACGCCGCCCGGCTCTGCTCTCCGCGCAACGCGCGAATCGCCTCGGGCCCCAATGCTTCTGCTTCATTCCTCGACACGGCCGTCCCCTTGCGGCCCCCCAACCGCCCTTTCTTCTTCGTTCATCTGGCGGGGAAGGGCAAACCTTGCTGTGGGCCTGCGAACAGGCGGGCGCCGTGCATCCATCCCGGGTAGGGAAAGGAACGTCATCGAATCGTGGGCAGACAGGGCGCGCCCGGTGTAACACCGGGACGTAACGCCGCCGCCGCCGGGAGACAGCCATGGCTCCGCAACCGCCCCCTCCGCCGCCCGAGTTGCCCCTCCAGAAGCACCTGCGCCGCATGATGGAGGCCCTCGCCGAGGGCCAGAAGCGCCACGCTCAATGGAAGGAGATGTGGGAGCGCCAGCATGCCGAGGAGATGGAGAAGTGGGCGGAGCGGCATGCCGAGGCGATGGAGAAGGGGGCGGAGCGGTGGGCCCAGGGGGTGGAGAAGTGGGCGGAGCGGCATGCCCAGGGCGTGGAGAAGTGGGCCGAGGGGGTGGAGAAGTGGGCCGAGCACATGGGCTCGCTGGGCGGGGAGCACCAGGACAAGAAGGAGCGCCGCAAGTGGGAGCGGCGCATGGCGCGGGAGAAGTGGAAGGAAGAGCAGCGCGCGCTCAAGCGGCAGCGGGAGTTGGAAGAAGCCAACCCGATGATGGGGTGGGTGTTCGCGCTGGCGGCGGTGGTGATGACGGGAATGGCCATCATCAACATCCACACGTTGTGGTGGCTCATCTTCGTGGCGCTGGGCATGGGGGCGGCGTCGGCGGGGATTCTCGGCCGCGTCCATCAGCTCCGGCTCCAGGAGGGACAGAAGCAGGGCCTGGGCGAGGGGCAGGCGGCCCAGGAGGACGCGCGGGAGGAGGCCCCCGAGCGGTCCGGCGAGGCGGCGGCGCCCCGGCAGGCGGAAGATCCGAGGACGGCGCGGGTGGACACGCTGTGCGACAAGCTGCTGGCGGAGCTGCGCGCGGGGCCGGGGGTGCTGCGGGAGGTGGTGCATCAGCCGGAGCAGACGGTGGAGGGGCTGCGCAAGAGCTGCCATGAGCTGGCGCGGCGGGAGCGGGAGCTGCGCGCGTTGAGCCCGCCGGAGGAGGAGCGCCGGTTGGAGGAGGAGCGCGCGAGGCTGGCGGCGCGGGTGGAGTCCGAGCGCGACGAGGTGGTGAAGGAGCGGCTGGAGGGGGCGTTGCGGCTGTTGGACGAGCAGCGCAAGCAGCGGGCGGAGCTGGCGACGGCGGCCTCGCGGCTGGAGGCCGAGCACATGCGCCTGTATTACACGCTGGAGAATCTCTACACGCAGGTGCTGCGGGTGCGCTCGGCGGACGCGGCGGGAGCGGACGTGGCGGGAGCGGGCCTGCGCCGCAGCGTGGAGCAACTGGGCCTGGAGATGGACGCGGTGGCCGAGGCGATGGAAGAGGTCCACCGCGACGCGCCGCCCCGGACGCGGGTGCCGACCCGGTAGCGGGAGTTGGAGGCGGTCGTCTATTACCTCCGGGAGCGGGGGAAGCGGACCGCCCGGGTGAAGAAGGCGGCCCACTCCTGAGGGTGATTCTCCGCGCCCCTCAGGGCAGCAGCGCACGGGCCGGGGTGAAATGCTGCCCCGACGTCCCATCCCCGAGCTGCCCGTAGTAGTTGTCACCCCACCCGCGCACGGTGCCGTCTGTGAGCACCACCAGCGAGTGATGGACGGAGGAGCCAGCGGCCAGGACCTTCACGTTCGTGAGTCCCGGCACCTGCTTGGGCGCGAAGCCAGGGTCGTACGTCCCGTCCTCGTTCTCGCCCCAGGTCCACACGGTGCCATCGCCGCGCAGCGCCAGCGAGGTGTGGTAGCGGGACGAGACGCCCACCACGTCCGTGAGCCCCGGTACCTGCACGGGGGTCTGTGAGATGATCGGTCCGCCGTCGGTCACACCGAGGCGATAGGCGCCCCAGTTCCACACGGTGCCATCCTCGAGCACCGCCACGGAGTGGCTGCCGCCGGCCGAGATGGCCTTCACTCCCGTGAGCCCCATCACCTGGACCGGCACCGGCACGATTTCATTTCGCGTCGTCCCATCCCCGAACTGGCCATGGAAGTTGGAGCCCCAGGCCCACACCGTGCCGTCCTTCTTCAGCGCCAGGAAGTGATAGTCCCCCGCGGCGATGGCCACCACGTCCGTGAGCTCCTGCACCTGGAAGGGCGTGCTGCGGTGGCCCGGTTCCACGTTTCCTCCGTCTCCTGAGTCGAACGTATGCTCCCACTGCCACACCGTGCCGTCCGAATGCAGCGCCACCGATTGGGTGTAGACGGTCGCGATGGCCACGATGCCCGAGAGCCCCGGCACCTGCCGTGGCACCGGGATGCGCGGGGCGATGCCGTGGGAGTTTCCCCAGCCCCACACGGTCCCATCCCCGAGAAGCACCAGGCCGTGGTAGCCGCTGGCCTCGATGGCCACCCCACCCGAGAGCTCCGGCACCTGCACGGGTGAAATAGCGGCCGGGAGCGCCTGTCCCGGGGGACGGATGCCCCTGCCCCAGGTCCACACGCGTCCCTCCGTGTCCAACGCCAGCGAGAAGCCCACCCCGGCCTCGACGGACACCACGCCCGGCAGCTCGGACGCCTGCACCGGCGTGGGCCGCCGCGCCGAGCCCACTCCGAGCCAGCCGCCGTGGTTCGGGCCCCAGCCCCATACGGAGCCGTCCTCGCGCAGCACCAGGCAATGGGTGCCCCCCGCCGCGAGACCGGTCACGCCCGTGAGGCCTGGCACCTGCGCGGGCTCGGCACGGGGGAAGTCCGTCCCATCGCCGAGCTGGCCAAAGGTGTTGTTGCCCCAGCTCCACACCGTGCCGTTGCCGCGCAGCGCCAGGAGGTGGCCCTGGGTGCTGGCGCTCACGTCCACCACGTCCGAGAGGCCCGGCACCTGCCCGGGCGTGGCCCGGGAGTCCGTCGTCCCATCGCCGAGCTCGCCCCGGCGGTTGTCGCCCCAGGTCCACACGGTGCCGTCCTGCTTCACCACCACGGCGCTCTGGAAGCTGAAGTCGAGCGCCACCACGTCCGAGAGGCCCGGCACCTGAGCGGGCGTGGCCCGCGGGTCCGTCACCGTCCCATCGCCGAGCTGGCCAAAGCTGTTGGCACCCAGGGCCCACACGGTGCCGTCGTGGCGCAGCGCCAGGGTGTTCATCAGTCCGGCGGCCACCGCCACCACGCCCGTGAGACCGCGGATCTGGATCGGCTTCAGTGGCTCGGACGGGCTTCCGAGCTGAAAGGAGGAGTTCGACCCCCAGCCCCACACGGTGCCGTCCTGGCGGACCGCCAGCGAGTGATAGCTGCCGGCCGCGATGGCCACCACCCCCGTGAGTCCGGGGACCGGTTGGGGCGTGAGCCGGGCGCTCTTCGTTCCATCTCCGAGCTGGCCGGAGATGTTCGAGCCCCAGGTCCACACGGTGCCGTTCTGGCGCAACGCCAGCGAGTGATAGCCGCCGGCCGCGACAGCCACCACGTTCGTCAACCCAGGCACCTGCACGGGCGCGTGACGCGTGGTCTTCGTCCCGTCCCCCACCTGGCCTTCATTGTTGGCGCCCCAGGCCCACACGGTGCCGTCCGCGCGCACCATCAGGGAGTGGGTGTTGTTCGTGCCGAGCACCCGCCGGGTGACCGTCTTCGGGTGTGGGGGAGGTATTCCCGGGGTGGGCTTTTCCGTGGCGGGCCGCCCCCCACAGCCGGCCATCAACGAGGCACCGAGCAATACCCACAGCCAGGCACTCCAAGCTCCACGTCTCTGCTGCCGCATCATCCCTCCGGGGGCACGCCACCGCGTGCCCCGGCGCCAAAGCAGCGGGCATGCCAGGAGCCGGCGTGCTCCAAGCTCCCGGAATCCGTGAGGCCTCCCGGTTGCCCACCAGGCGGGGTGACGTTTTGCGCGCCCCCAGGTGACAAATTTCGGACGCGGGCCCTACTCGCTGGCCTGGGCCTGCGTGCGCGCGGGCGCCGGGGCCGAGGGGTTCGACAGGCGCACCGTCTTGATGTTGAGGAACTCGAGCAGCCCGTGGCGCGCCAGCTCGCGCCCGTGGCCCGAGGCCTTCACCCCACCGAAGGGCAGGCGGGGATCACTCGCCACCATGCCGTTGACGGCCACCGTGCCGGCCTCCAGCCCGTCGATGAAGAAGCGCTGCTCGGCCTCGTCGCGCGTCCACACGCTGGCGCCCAGCCCGTACGGCGAGTCGTTGGCGATGCGCAGCGCGTCCCGGGCATCCTTCGCGCGGAAGAGCACGGCCACCGGGCCGAACATCTCCTCCGTATAGGCCGGAGAGCCTGGCGGAGGATGGGCCAGCACCGTGGGCGGGTACCAGAAGCCCGGCCCCGAGGGCTTGCTGCCCCCCAGCAGCAGCTTCGCCCCCGCGGCCACGCTGCGCTCCACCTGGTCGTGCAGCCCGTCGCGGATGCTCTGCATGGCGAGCGGCCCCACCTCCGTCTTCGCCTCCAATGGATCTCCCACCACGGCGCGCCGCATCCGCTCGAGGAAGCGGCGCTCGAACTCCTCGTAGATGGGCGCGGTGGCGATGAAGCGCTTGGCGGCGATGCAGGACTGGCCGTTGTTGATGAGGCGGGCCTTCACCGCCGTCTCCACCGCGTTGTCCAGGTCCGCGCCCGGCAGCACCACGAACGGATCGCTCCCCCCCAGCTCCAGCACCACCTTCTTGAGCTGCTGACCCGCGCGCTGACCCACGTCGCGTCCGGCGCCCTCGCTGCCGGTGAGCGTCACCGCGCGGATGCGCGGGTCCTCGATGAGCCGGCGCACCCCCGCCACGTCCACCAGCAGCGTCTGGAACACCCCCTGGGGGAAGCCCGCGCGCACGAAGAGCTCCTCCAGCGCGAGCGCGCACTGGGGCACGTTGTGCGCGTGCTTGAGCAGCCCCACGTTGCCGGCCATGAGCGCGGGGGCGGCGAAGCGCACCACCTGCCAGAAGGGGAAGTTCCACGGCATGATGGCCAGCACCGGCCCGAGCGGCTGGTAGCGCACGAAGCTCGTGTCCGGCGCCGTGTCCACCGGCTCGTCCGCGAGGAATCGCTCGGCGTTCTCCGCGTAGTAGTGGCAGGCCGTGGCGCACTTGCGGGCCTCGGCGCGCGCCGCCTCCAGCGGCTTGCCCATCTCCTGCGTCATCATCCGCCCGTAGGCGTCCGCCTCCGTCTCCAGCAGCTCCGCCGCCCGCTTCATCCACCGGGCCCGCTCGGCCAACGGGGTGTGGCGAAAGGTGTGGAACGTCTCCTCGGCCCGCCGCAGCCGCGTCTCCACCTCCTCCGGAGTGTGGGGGGTGAAGGTGCGCAGTGTCCTACCGGTGGTGGGCTCGATGGTGGCGAAGCTCATGGGGCTCTCCTCATGGGGCTCTTCCCCAAAAGGGCGCGGAGTGTGGGCCCGGCCTCCCGAGGGCGACAAGCCATGTGTGCAGCCCCGCGTTCACACCTGCACGCGGTTTCCGGACGGCGGTGTCAGGGGGCGGGGTCCTCCAGAGAGGACATGGATGTCGTGGATACCTGCTATTGCAGGATTTCTGATTCAATCTTGAAGCACGAGTTTCAAGTTCGACGCGTTATCTCCGTCCCCTTTGAAAATCGGGCTTTCCTTTGTTTGATATAAGCGTCATGTTTCAGCCATGACGGCACGCCTGTGAGGGCGTTCCAGTATTTTCGCGGGCTTGAGGGGTTGGCGCGGTTCCTGCTCTTCATCGCGTGCAAGTGGGACCGGAGGGGTGGCAGCAACGTTGCTTCTCCGGCTTTGTAGAAACTCTTTTTTGAGGAACTCATGCGCTTCAATCTCCGCCACATCGTCCCGGTCGCCCTGCTCTCTCTGGTGGGGTGCGGTGTTGAGACTCCCGTCTCCGAGACGGTGCCCGTAGCGGCCGAGGAGCTGGGGCAGGCGCGCTCCATGCTTCAGCTCTCCTCGGACTGCCCGGGCTGCCTGGCGGGGACGGAGGGCGCCAGCTTCTCGAGCGGCTTCGAGCGCGAGCGGGTGGTGGATGACGTCTACCACTACCGCATCCGCCTGCGCGTGGGCGCGACGGCCAACGACGTCATCACCCTGCACCGCGTGGTGCGCGAGCGGTTCCCGTGGTGGCCGGCGCGCGCCCCCGAGTCCGTCTTCATGGTGCACGGCGACGCCTGGGACTTCCAGGGCGCCTTCATGTCCAGCACGCTGACGGAAGCGGTGGACGACAAGAAGTCCATCGCCGTGTACCTGGCGAAGAAGGACGTGGACGTGTGGGGCATCGACATGCGCTGGACGCATGTGCCCGAGGGGACGACGGACTTCTCCTTCATGAAGGGCTGGAACCTGGGCTCGCACGCCAAGGACGTGGGCACGGGCCTGACGGTGGCGCGGGCGGTGCGCGCGCTGACGGGCAGCGGCGGCGGCAAGATGAACCTGCTGGGCTGGAGCCGCGGGGCCACGGTGGCCTATGCCTACATGAACGCGGAGACGCAGCGTCCGCAGGGCCTGCGCCACGTGAGCGGCTTCATCCCGGTGGACATGGTGCTGAAGTTCGGGCCGGAGGCCGAGGAGCAGCGCCAGTGGGCCTGCGTGCGCGCGGCCGTGGGCGGCATGGTGCTGGGCTCGGGGCGCTACGAGGGCAACCTGTCCGGGCCGGGCGCGGGCGTGGCCATCCAGTTCGTGGGGAAGTCGGCCAAGATTTCTCCTAACGACCCCGCGCAGATTCCGGGCATCGAGCTGCCGCCGATGACCTACCAGCAAGTGGGCATCGTCGTGGGAGCGGCGACCTTCTCGCTCCTCACCAACGAGGCGTACGGCATCCAGCCGTCGGTGCCCTTCTACCACTTCACCGCGGGTGCGTTCGGCGCGGACGGCTTGCCCGTGGGCCTGCAGCACGTGCAGCCCCAGCCGTTCTTCGACTTCCTCAGCACCGCCCACCCCTTCCAGAGCTTCACGGAGATGGTGGAGAGCGATCGGATCATGTGTGGCGACGAGAGCCTGCCGTATGACGACCACCTGGCGCAGGTGAAGGTGCCGGTGCTGTACGTGGGCGCCGCGGGTGGCTTCGGCAGCTACGGCGTGCACAGCACGAAGCTGCTGGGCAGCAAGGACGTGAGCGTCCACCTGGTGCAGAAGCCGGGCATGCCCCGCGTCGCCGATTACGGCCATGCGGACCTGTTCCTGGCCAGCGATGCCGAGACGGCCGTGTGGGAGCCCATCTACAAGTGGATGAAGAAGCACTGAGCGCCGGGGCGTTGCCGTCGCCCCGATGCCGGGCCTCGCGGAGACGCGGGGCCCGTTTTTTTTTGGAGCACCCCGCGCCCCGCTGGGGGGACTCCCCGCCCTTGCCCGGCTCCTTAGATTGTGAGCCCGCGCCCGGGATGAGCCCGGGCCAGAGCGAGGACCCCCGTGGTCGACAACATCTGGACGGAATTCGCCAGGAGCTACGACGCCATCTGCTCCCAGCTCAACTGCTACCGCCGCATGGCCGCGAAGGTCCTCCGCGACACGGAGGGCCGCAAGTACGTCATCGACGCCGGGTGTGGCACGGGGCTGTTGAGCCAGCCGCTCGTCGAGCGGGGCCATACGGTGGTGGGCTTCGACAACAACCCGGCGATGCTCGGGCTGGCGCTGGGCAAGCAGGCCCGGGCGCCCGAGGAGGAGCGCCGGCGCTGGAAGGTGCTGGAAGGGGATGTGCGCACCTTTCCCCGGGGAGTGCCGGGTGAGGCGGACGCCGTGTTGCTCAACAACGTCCTCTTCTACGTGCGCGAGCCGGAGCAGGTGCTGCGCCAGTGCTTCGGGCACCTCAAGCCGGGCGGCGTGCTCATCGCCACCGGTCCCCGGCAGCGGCCGGACCTGCGCAAGGTGATGGTCAACTCCATCGAGGAGTGGAAGGCGGAGGGCCGCTGGGACGCGCCGCTGCAGGCCGCCACCACCTACCACGTCGACGTGACGCGCAGGCTCGTCACCGACCCCAATGAAATGGTCACCTTCTTCGAGCCGGAGGCGCTGGTGGACACGCTGCGGGGCCTGGGCTTCTCCCATGCGCTCGCGGCCGACCGCGACGACTACTACGGCGAGAACTACTACGTCTGCATGGTGCGCTAGCCCACGGAGCCGGGACCGGGAGGGCGGCGCCTCTCCTGGTCTCCACGGCGGGTGGGCCGTGCTTCAGGCCCCCACGGCCCGGCGCGAACACGGGCGCCTGGCCGGAGTGTCAGCTGCTCGAGGCGCCCGGCACGGACTTCCGAGGCACGGGTCCGGGACCGGGCCATCGGAACAAAGTCCTTTCAGGGGTGGGGGAGTCCGCCTGCCGGGCGCGCTCTTCACGAACTTGTCCAACTGTTGGACAAGTCTGGCGAGACCGTGCCCGGAGGGGTCCCTCCTGCTTTCGAGCTGAGGACAGACCCCTGAACGGACTTACTTCGGCTGGCTCAGGCGACCAGCCCCAGCAGGCGCGCGTCGTGGACGATGCGGTTGCCGTCCACCTTCAGGCGGCTGGTGAGGAAGGGGGCGATGTCCTCCGCCTTCTTGTGCAGGCGCGCGTAGTTGTTGTCGTAGATGCGCGTCACGATGAGCTGCGCGGAGGCGATGATGCGCTGCAGGTTGTGCTGCAACTCGTTGCCCTCCATGAGGAGGTGCAGCTCGCAGATGTACTTGCGGTTGTTCTCCAGCAGCGTGAAGAGGCCCTTGCGCTGCTCGCCGTTGGGCACCCGGGCCTTGGACCCGGTGATGACGACGACGGAGAGCTGCTGCCGGTATGCCTCGTAGGCCTCGCGGAAGCGCTTGTCCACGACGAACAGATCCTGCGGGCTGGGCGGCTGCTCCCAGCGGATGAAGAAGACCTTGTTGATGAGGCCCGTCTTGTAGTTCGGAGGAGCGGAGACGGCGGTAGCGAAAGCGGTCATGGGACCATCACTCCCAGGAAGCGGGCCGGGAAGGCCCTCGGAAAGGTATTCCGAGCGCCTGACGTGCCCGGCTCGATCACGACTTGGTGCGGTCAATCTGGTGATCGAGACTCGGAAGCCCAAGTGCGGCCGCGCGCCGTCTGCCGCCGAGCACACGAATCCGGGGGCCACAGTGTCCGGGAGCACACGCATCCGTGGTGTGCTGGAGGGAGGAGGAGTGGCGAAGGCTCCGGGAAGGTAGGAGCGCACCGGGTGTGAGGCCATAGTGAGGCCATGCGACTCACATCGAGGGCGCTGTGGGAGCGCTTTCACGGAAGGTTGGGAACCGACGGCATCGGACTGCTGGCCACGCTGTTGCTGCTGGTGACGGTGGGGTTGGGATTCATCTCGTTGTCGGATGACGTGCGGGAGAAGGAGACGCAGCACTTCGACGAGCGGGTGCTGCTGTCGCTGAGGCGAGCGGACAATCCGGAGGAGCCGAGGGGCCCGCGGTGGCTGGCCGAGGCGGCGCGGGACGTGACGGCGCTGGGCAGCGTGTCGGTGCTGACGTTGGTGGTGTGCGCGGTGAGCGGCTTCCTGGTGCTGGTGCGGCGCTGGAGGACGCTGGCGCTGGTGCTGGGCTCGACGGTGGGCGGGGCGGCGGTGAATGGAATCCTCAAGAGCCACTTCGCCCGGCCGAGGCCCACGGTGGTGCCGCACCTCACGCACGTGCTGACGGAGAGCTTTCCGAGTGGGCACGCGATGCTGTCGGCCATCGTCTACCTGACGCTGGGGGCGCTGCTGGCGCAGTTGGTGGAGCGGCGGTGGCTGCGGGCGTACCTGGTGGGGGTGGCGCTGACGCTCACGCTGCTCATCGGCCTGACGCGGGTGTACCTCGGGGTGCACTACCCGACGGACGTGCTGGGCGGGTGGATGGCGGGGCTGGCGTGGGCACTGCTGACGGCGGTGATGGCCCGAGGGGTCAAGCGGCGCAGCCCGGGGTTGCGCGAGGAGTCCCGGGGCGACACCGCGCCCTCATGAGCTCGAGGGTCAAGACTGTGGCTCGGGGTCCTCGGGCTCTTATTCCAGCCGTGTTCACTCGGACGAAGCGCTCGCGCGCGGCTGCGCCGTTCAGGCGGCACGCGCCACCGCCTCGGCACAGAGCTTCTCGCTCAGCGTCCACAGGTCGGCCGCGAGCTTCGGGTCCAGCGCCTGCCTCTGCGGGGTCGCCGGCCGTCGCTTCGAGACGTACTCCCCCTTGAGCGAGGCCGCCTCCGGCGAGGTGGCGAGCCAGATGAGGGAGTCCGCGCCCTGCTCTGGCGTGCTCGAGAAGGGCTTCGCGAGGGCATACACGACATTCAGCAGGAGCCCCTGATCCGAGCCAAATCCACCAAATTGCGTGCGCACCATACCCGGCTCGAAGCAGTTCGCCGTCGCCGTCGTTCCGGAGAGCCTCCGCTGGAGTTCCTTCGTGAAGAGGATGTTCGCGAGCTTGGAGGTCGCGTAGGCGTTTGGGCCCGAGCCCTCCAGCGAGGCCGGCGTCTTCTCGAGGTCGAGCTTCCCGCGCGCCTGCATGGAGCTTGAAGTCGACACGACGCGCGCGCCCGGGGTCTTCCGGATGAGGTCGAGCAGCGACGTGGTGAGTTGAAAGTACGCGAGGTGGTTCAGGGCGAACGTCAGTTCGAGTCCGTCAGGGCCCTTGACCAGCGCCTTGAAGGTTGCGCCTGCGTTGTTCACGAGCACGTCCAGCCTGTCATGCTTGGTTTTGAATTCCTCTGCGGCGCGCTTGATGTCCGCCATCCGCGACAGATCGCAGATGAGGAGGTCGAGGTTCGGGTTGTCGCTCGCCTGCTTGAGCTCCGCGAGGACCCGTGCGGTCTTCTCCTTGTTGCGGCCAACGATGGTCAGCGTCGCTCCGCGCCTGGCGAACTCGGTCGCGGCGGCCTTGCCGATGCCGTCGGTCGCGCCGGTTACCAGGATCACTTTGCCTACGAGGTCCTCAGTCATGAGTTGCTCCCTTGTGTTGCGGTGAAGAGAAGGGCCTGGATGCCGTCCTACTCCTGGAGCGCTCAAGAAGGACGCTGCCGCCGCTCGAAGGCTCTGGCCAACGCGGCGATGGCGAGCGACGCGACGAGCAGGCCGGCGAGGATGGGCCATGCTCCGGGCTGAATCCTCCCCGACGCATCGAACATCTCAGCGCCGAGGTAGCTCACGAGGAGGAGCGGCGGCACGTAGCCGACGAGCGAGCCCCAGAAGTGGGTCCAGAACCCGACCTTCGAGACGCCGAAGAAGGAGTGGAGCGCTTGCGGCATCCAGAGGATGAGCCGAAGGACGACGACGGTTCGAAAGGCGGTGCGCTCGAGCGACGTGTCGTACTTGCGGAGCCGGGCGGGGATGCGAGCCGAGACCCAGTCCTTCGCGACGAAGCGGGCGAAGGAGAAGCCCACGACGCTCGCGGACATCGTCCCGATCATTGAGAGCGCGAAGGCCGTCTGCCATGGCCAGAGCAGCGGCGCTGCGACGATGAAGATCGTTCCAGGGACACCGAACGGTTGCAGCACCGTGTACGCGAGGGCGAACGCGAGGTAGCCCCACGCTCCCATCTCGATGAGCGTCTTGGCCAGGCTCTTCGGCTCGGCGACGCGCGCGGCCGAAGTGGTAAGCCCCGGCGAGCATGAGGAGTACGAGCGCGACGGCTCCGATCTTCGTGTTGCGCAGTGAGGGGCTCGTCGTGCTCATGCTCCGGCCCTGTTGATGTCGGCCGACTCGAGGATGAATCGATCGGCCCGCCCTTCGACGACACGGAGCATCGCGCGCCCGAGGCGCTCGGAGGTGGTGAACAGGAACGGGAAGACGCGCACGAGGAGCGGAGTGAGAAGGAACAGCGGCTTCAGCAGGACCACGCCGAGCTGATAGCCTCGCGTCTTGCTACGAATGCCTGGCCCGGGCCGGATGAAGCCGGGGCGGACTGCGCCCGCATGCTGGAACGGCATCGACCGCAGCGCGTCCTCGACCCGCCGCCTCACGCGAGCCCACATGCCGGGGCCGCCTGCGCCACCTGCGGAGCAGTAACAGAAGGACATGCCGGGGTTGAGCCGGAGGAGCGCTCGTGCCCAGACGAGTGTCAGCTCCTCGGTCACCCGCGCGTAGGCCGTCTCGTCGAGCCCCACGGAGCTGACGCCGATCGCCCAGATGCAGGCGTCGTAGCCCATGAGTTGTTTCTCGACGGCGGCGAAGTCGAAGAGATCAGTCAGCAGGAACTCGCGCAGCTTCGGGTGCACGACGCCGCATGAGTGCCGTCCGATGCTGAGCACCGACTCGACCTCGGGGGCGTTGAGCGCTTCGCGCAGAGCGCCCGCGCCCACCATCCCTGTCGCGCCGAAGAGGATGATATTCATTGGAACGCTCCGCTCCGCGCATTCCCAGAACCGAGCTCGTACCGAATCCCGGTGATGCGCTCGAGCTCGTCGAACAGCATTCGACCCGCGGCGACGTTGTCCGCGAAGGGCGCGGGCGTGGCCTCGACAGGATGTCCCCGCAGCTCGAGGAACCCGTCAGGACCAAAGTAGCTGCCAGGCGGCGCACCCTCGAGCGTTGCTGCCATGAGCGTCGGCTCGGCCCCTCTGGCAGCGCTCTGGATGAGGGGATAGATCGCCAGTACCATCAGCTTCATGCCGAGGGTCGTGGCGGCGCCGAGGTTGGTCTTCGCGGTGCCGGGGTGACAGCACACCGCCAGGAGCCGATTGCCGGCGCGACGCTGCAACTCCTTGGTGAAGAGGATGTTGGCCAGCTTGGTCTTGCAGTAGACGCGGATGGGCCTGTACTCATCTCGCGAGTCGAGGTCTTCGAGCGGTACCGGCCCTCCGGCTTTGTGAGAGTTCGACGCGACCGTGACGACGCGAGGTGCTCTCGCCCGCAGGAGGGCGGGGAGCAGAATCCCCGTGAGACGGTAGGGTCCGAGAACGTTGGTCGCGAACTGCAATTCGCGGCCGTCGACGCTGAGTTGACGTCGTGGGAGCGCCATCACTCCAGCGTTGTGGATCAGCACGTCGATGGGCCGCGCGAGCGCGAGCTGTGCTTCCGCGAAGGATTGAATCGACTTGGGGGCGGCGAGGTCGAGCAGTGCGACCTTCAAATTGGCGTCGGGCAAGATGGAGCGGATGCGCTCGGCGGCGTCCATCGCCTTGGCTTCGCTTCGAGCGGCAATCGTCACTTCGCCGCCAGCGCGGGCGAGTTCGAGCGCCGTATGCCAACCGATGCCGCTGTTGGCACCAGTGACGATGATGCGACGTCCTGCCTGGGACGGGATGTCCTTGGTGGTCCATGTCGTGCTCATCGAGCGAGGACCTTCGAGCTCATCTCTGTTCATGCCGCGCTCCCTTCCTTGTTGCCGGTGGAACGAACCGCGCCGCGAGGAGCCGTGTTCGTTGTTCCAGCACCTCCTGCGTGGGGTGGTCAGCGAGCAACCCGTCCAACGCGAGGAGGAAGACCTCGGCGCTCGCCTCGTCGCCCAGGATGGCGGTCACGCACTCCTGGGCGACCTCGCGGTGGAGCGCCTCGCTCCCGGGATCGATCCGCTCACATGCCTCGAGGAACTCGCTCCCCATCGGCGCGCCGACCATCTCGGCCCAGGGCTCGAGCACCATCAAACGGCACACGTTGAGCAAGCGCTCGTAGGGAGTGCCCGGACCGTTCGCCGCCTGCTTCGCAGCGGGGTGTCGAGAAACCAGCCAGTCCACGAAGACGGCCCGGTAGATGTCTTCCTTGTCCTTGAAGATCCGATAGAGCAGCGTGCGCGAGAGGTTCGCGCGCCTGGCGATGTCCTCGAAGGCCGTCTTCGCGAAGCCGAAGTTGAGGAAGCACCACCGTGCGGCGATCAGGATCCTCGCGCGCCGGGCGGCTGCCTCGTCGTCTGTCATCGTCGCGGGCATGAGGACATACTGACAATCAGTGCTCTGATTGTCAAGATGTGCCCAATCCGGCCCAATACAGGTCCGACGGTCGGGAGGTCTGTGTGCCGGCTACCGGCCATGTGGATGTCCCGCCGCCATGGCCCCGACGCTTTCCCCCCACCGGAGGCGGGGCGCGCGGTCCGGATGCTCGGTGCCCAGGTGGACTGACTCCTCGCTAGCTGGCCAGGCGCCTCGCCTCCGTTGTTTCGCGGAGTCCACCATGCGGCGCACCCTCAGTCGTCATGGACCACCTCGCGCGCGGGATTGTCGGTGGGTCCATGAGCGGGCACATCGACCGGCACTTGGTGCTCAACGCGCTGGATATGGCCCTCAAGGGGCGGCGGCCAGGACGAGGATTGCGGCACCGCTCGGACCGGGGCAGTCAGTACGCCCTCGAGGACTGGCAGAAGGCACTGGCCGCTCGGGGCACCCAGCGCAGCTGCGCTTCCTCCTGGGGAGGCGGGGGCGAACTTCATGGGTTCGCTCCATCCGGGGCCCGTCCGTCCGCCTGTAGCCCGTCCGGCGGGAGAGGGGGGCTCGAGGGTCAGGACTGTGGCTCGGGGTCCTCGGGTGTCTTCTTCTCGTCCAGCGACTTGCGCCACTCCTCGAACCGCTCGAAGAGGGAGAAGGGGTGGAAGGCGAGGTGGTCGATGTTGCGATGGTACGCCGCGAGATAGGGCTCGCCCCCGAGTTGGATGACGGCTTGTGAGAGCCGCTCGGACAGACTGTAGAACCAGGCCCGGGCCTGCTCCCGGGTGTCGAAGCTGGCCACCGCTGGAGGAGGGCGGCCGTCCTTCATCATCTCCTCGAAGTGGTACTCGATGGAGTGGGTGGAGGACAGCTTGCGGAAGTTGCTGTCACGGTCATACCTGACGACGTGGTACTGGTCCGCGATCAGCACGAGGGCCAGGTAGGGCGGTCTGGGGTGGTTCTTCAGCCACGCTTCCGCCTCTTCTCGCGTTGCGAAGGAGGCGACGACCATCTCGGGTCCCTCGGTCCTGAGCTCCTGGCGGTAGTCGTCGAATTCATACCGCTGGCCCGTCGTGATGATGAAATGGAGCGCATCGGCTGCGGTGAGAAGCAACTCCTTCTCCTCCGCGGACTCGGTCTTCTCATGAATCAAGCCAAGGAGATTGATGGCTTCGAAGACGGGGCTTTTGGGTTCCATGGGGTGCCTCGGGGATGTGGAGCCGAGCAGGGCTCGTCAGGATGCCAGGAGCACCGCGGGGACGAGGACCACGAGCCCCGTTCCGGCGGTTAGCACGGTGGATCCTCTGACTCAACGCATGGTCCGCCCTGCTCGCGGCGGGGGAGTCCACCTTGTGGACCGAATTCCTTCGCGCCCTTTTGCCGCGCGGTGGTCAACGGCCCGCCGCGCGGGTTGGAACGCTCACGCTATGACGGTGCTGGGGCCCTCCTCCTCGGGAGTGGCTGGACCGGGCACCACCTCGCGGCGTTTCCACAGGAAGTACACCGCCGGATAGACGAGCAGCTCCAGCAGGAAGCTCGTGGCCAGGCCGCCCACCATGGGCGCGGCGATGCGCTTCATCACGTCCGCTCCCGTTCCCGTGGACCACATGATGGGCAGCAAACCCAGCATCGCCGCCATCACCGTCATCGCCTTGGGCCGCACGCGCTTCACCGCCCCGTGGATGATGGCCTCCTCCAGATCGCCCACGGTGCGCAGCCGCCCGCGCTTCTTCGCCTCGTCGTGCGACAGGTCGAGGAAGAGCAGCATGAAGGCACCGGTCTCGGCGTCCAGGCCCATCAGGGCGATCATCCCCACCCACACCGCGATGGACACGTTGTAGTCGAGCGCCCAGAGCAGCCACACCGCGCCGATGGCCGAGAAGGGCACCGCCAGCATCACGAGCCCCGCTTTGAACGCCGACTTCGTGTTCATGTACAGCAGCCCGAAGATGAGCACGAGCGTGAGCGGGATGACGAGCTTCAACCGCTCCCGGACACGCAGCATGTTCTCGTACTGCCCGCTCCACGTCATGGAGTAGCCCGTCGGCAGCTTCACGCTCGCCGCCACCGCTTCCTTGGCGCGGTCCACGAAGCGCCCCACATCGTACTTGGACGTGTCGAAGTCCACGTACACGTAGCCGGTGAGCATCCCGTTCTCGTTGCGGATCATCGAGGGCCCGTGGGCGAGCACCACGTCCGCGATGGTCTCCATGGGAATCTGCCCCTTGCCGTCCGGCAGCGGCAGCAGCACGCGCTTGAGCGATTGCAGGTCCTCGCGGTAGTCCCGCGCGTAGCGCACGTTGATGCCGTAGCGCTCGCGGCCCTCCACGGTGGTGGACTGGTTGTCGCCTCCCACCGCCGTCATCACCATCATGTTCGCGTCGTCCACGCTCAGGCCGTAGCGGGCGAGCTCGTCCCGCTTGAGGACGAAGTCCAGGAAGTAGCCGCCCGCCACGCGCTCGGCGAACGCGCTGCGCGTGCCCTCCACCTTCGCCACCGCCGCCTCCGTCTCGCGGGCGATGCGCTCCACCGTGGTCAGGTCCGCGCCCATGATCTTGATGCCCACCGGCGTGCGGATGCCCGTGGACAGCATGTCCAGCCGTCCCTTGATGGGCATGGTCCACGCGTTGGAGATGCCCGGGAGCTGGAGCGCCGCGTTCATCTTCGACTCCAGCTCGGCCTGGGTGATGCGATCCCTCCAGAACGGACGCAGCATCCCCTTCAGCCACTCGGGCGCCCAACCGCTGTACCAGCGTGGCACTTCGCGCCACTGGGACTCGGGGCGCAGCAGCACCGTCGTCTCCATCATGGTGAACGGCGCCGGGTCTGTGGACGTATTGGCGCGGCCCGCCTTGCCGAAGACGCGCTCCACCTCGGGGAACTGCATGAGCAGCTTGTCTTGCACCTGCAACACGCGTTGCGCCTCGGCCACGGACATGCCGGGCTCCACCGCCGAGGGCATGTAGAGGATGGTGCCCTCGTTGAGCGGCGGCATGAACTCGCTGCCCAGGTGCAGGTACACGGGGATGCTGCTGGCCACCAGCAGCGCGCTCACGGCCAGGGTGGCCTTCGCGTGGCGCAACACGAAGCGGCACGGACCCTCGTAGATGCGGTGCATCAGCCGGCTGATGGGGTGCCGCTCCTCCGAGTAGTACTTGCCCACGAGTGCGTGCGTCGCCATCGACGCCAGGAACCTCGGGCGGAAGTGGAAGGGCTCCACGCGGGCGAAGAGCATCCGCATGGCCGGATCCAGGGTGATGGCCAGCAGCGCGGCGATGGCCATGGCGAGGTTCTTCGAGTACGCCAGCGGGCGGAAGAGGCGGCCCTCCTGGTCCACCAGCGTGAAGATGGGCATGAAGGCCACGGCGATGACGAGCAGGCTGAAGAAGACGCCCGGCCCCACCTCCATCAACGCCTCCAGCCGCACCTGATGGAAGTCGCCCTTCTTTCCATCTTTTATCCAGTGGTGGATCTTGTTGTACGCGTTCTCCACCTCGACGATGGCGCCGTCCACGAGCACGCCGATGGAGATGGCGATGCCCGCCAGCGACATGAGGTTGGCGTTCAGCCCCATCGCGTACATGGGGATGAAGGCCAGTGCCACCGACACCGGAATGGTGACGATGGGCACGATCGCCGACGGGATGTGCCACAGGAAGATGAGGATGATGAGGGAGACGATGATGATCTCCTCCACCAGCTTGAACGTCACCGTGTCGATGGCGCGCTCGATGAGGTCCGAGCGGTCATAGGTGGTGACGATCTCCACGCCCTCGGGCAGCGAGGGTTTCAGCTCCTCGAGCTTCGCCTTGATGCGCTCGATGACGTTGAGGGCGTTCTCTCCCTGGCGCATCACCACGATGCCGCCCACCACGTCGCCCTCGCCGTCCAGGTCGGCCACGCCGCGGCGCAGCTCGGGGCCCAGCGTCACGGTGGCCACGTCCTTGATGGTGACGGGCGTGCCGCCCTGGGCCTTGAGCACGAGCCGCTCGATGTCCTCCACGCTCTTCACGTAGCCCCGGCCACGGACCATGTACTCGCGCCCGGCCACCTCCACGAGCCGTCCCCCCACGTCGTTGTTGCCCTGGCGCACCGCGCTCACCACCGCGTCCAGTGACAGCCCATAGCTCGTCAGGCTGTTGGGATTCACCGTCACCTGGTACTGGCGCACCTGTCCGCCCACGGTGGCGACCTCGGAGACACCCGGCACGCTTTGAATCTGATAGCGCAGGAACCAGTCCTGGTAGGAGCGCAGCTCGTCCAGCCGGTGTTTGCCGCTCCTGTCCACCAGCGCGTATTGGAACACCCACCCCACGCTGGTGGCGTCCGGGCCCAGCTCCACCTTCACGTCCGATGGCAGTTGGGGCGTTATCTTCGACAGGTACTCGAGCACCCGCGTACGCGCCCAGTACATGTCCGTGCCGTCCTCGAAGATGACGTACACGTAGCTGAAGCCGAAGTCGCTGAAGCCGCGCACGGCCTTCACCTTCGGGGCGCCCAGCAGTGCGGTGGTGATGGGGTAGGTGACCTGGTCCTCGACGATGTCGGGGCTGCGGTCCCACCGCCCGTAGACGATGACCTGCGTGTCGGACAGGTCCGGCAGCGCGTCCAGCGGCGTGTTCCGCATGGTCCACCACGCGCCGATGAGCGCCACCACGGTGGCCGCGATGACCAGGTACTTGTTCTCCGCCGAGAAGCGGATGATGGCTCGGATCATGGCCTCAGTGGCCTCCGTGGCCGGAGGGAGTGGGGGGAGCCGCCGCGGGGGGCGAAGCGGGAGGAGGCGCCGTGGCACCGCCCGAGGAGGACGCGGCCAGCGCCGCCAGCGAGGCACGCAGGCGCGATTCGGAGTCGACGAGGAAGTTGGCGCCGGTGACGACCTCATCACCGGCCTTCAGGCCCGACGTCACCTCCACGCTCTTCCCATCCGACTCGCCCAGGCGGACCTCGCGGGGCTGGAAGCGGCCGCCGCCGAGCGCCACGAAGACGACCTGGGTGGTGCCGGTGGGAACGACGGCATCCGCGGGAATCCTCAGCCCCTCGCGGGTCGTGCCCCGGAGCACCACCTCGCCGAACATCTCGGGGCGCAGGTCGCCTTCGGGGTTGGGGAACTCCAGGCGGACCTTGACGGTGCGCGTGGCCGGGTCGAGCACCGGGTCGAGGAAGGCCACCTTCCCGGCGAAGATGCGGTTCGGAAACGCCTTGAGCTGGAGCGTGGCGGGCATGCCCACCTTCACGTGGCGCAGCTCGTTCTCATACACGTCGGCGAGCACCCACACGCGCGACAGATCGACGATCTCATAGGGCGTGGCACCCACTTCCAGCCGTGCGCCCTCCACCACGTCCTTCTTCGTGATGACCCCGGAGATGGGCGACACCAGGGTGAGGGAGCGGGTGGCCTCGCCCGTCTCGGCGAGCCGCTCGAGGGTGGCCTGCGGTACGTCCCACAGTTGCAGCTTGCGCCGGGCCGCGGCCACCAGGGCGTCGCCGTCCGCGGACATCCCGCCGGACTGGCCCAGGGCCTGACGGGTGCGCAGGGCCAGCAGGTATTCCTCCTGGGCCGCGAGCAGCTCGGGGCTGTAGACGGAGAAGAGTGGCTCACCGCGCCGCACCGGCTTGCCGGTGAAGTCCGCGTACACGCGCTCGACGAAGGCGGGCACCTTCAGGGTGACGCGGCGCACGCGGGTCTCGTCCATGGCCACGCGGCCGTTGGTCCGCCATGTCCCCCCCACCTTGCCCTCCGTCACCGGCGCGGTGCGCAGGCCGATGAGCTGCTGGCGCGCGGTGTCGATGGTGACGGGCGCCAGGCCCTCCACCGCGGGGGCACCCGGGTCGCCAGCGGAAGCCGGCGCGGGCGTCATCGGCACCAGGTCCATGCCGCAGATGGGGCACTTGCCCGGGTGGTCCTGCACGATGCTCGGGTGCATCGGGCACTGGTATTTCGTGGCCGCCGGCTCGGAAGCGGGTGTGGAGGCCGTGGCCGTGGCGGCGGGCGCGTGGGCCTCGTGCGCCGCGTCCCTGTGCGCCAGCAGGTGCACGGCGCCACCGCCGAGGACGGCGCTGCCCAGGGCCGTCACGGCGAGCGCGGCGGCTCCGAAGCGGCGGCGCGAGGGCGGTGGCGAGGGGGGCAGTGGGGGAGTCTCGAGAGACATGGTTTTTCCAGGGCTACATGCCCGACATGGAGGAAGAGGAAGAGGAGGCGGGGGCACCCGGCGAGCCACCCGCTGGAGCGGCGCCACCCGCGGGAGCGGACGGAGAGCTCCCCGCCCCGGGCATACCGCCCGACGACTGAGCGCTGCCGCCCAGGGAGGCCACGGGCTCCAGGCTCACCTCGGCCTGGGCGATGGCGAGGCGCTGCGCGTCGGCGAGCGTGCGCAGGTAGTCCTCCTCGTCGCGGATGATGCCGGTGTTGGCCTCCAGCACCGAGGCGAACGAGGCGCGGCCCACGCGGTACTGCGTCAGGGTGCTCTCGGCGGTCGCCGCCGATTGCATCAACAGGCCGTCCCGGTAGATGGCCACCGTGTCGCGCAGCGCTTCCAGGGCGATGAGACGCTCGCGCACCCGCAGGCGCAGCACCTGCTCCAGGGTCTCCACCCCACGGGCCGAGGCCTCGGCCTGGGCACCGCGCTCGGCCACCACGCGGTCCTGCTTGCTCCCGGAGAAGATGGGCAGGGTGACGCCCAGGTTGGCCTGCCACATGGGAGGGAAGGCTCCGCCCCGCGGCATCACCCCGGCGCTTACGGTGAAGTCGGGCAGGCGTTCCCGGCGAGCCAGTGCCACCTGCTGACCGGCCTGCGCCACCAGCGCGCGCTGTTGGGCCAGCTCGGGGCTGCGCTCGAGTGCGTCCTTCTCCGCGGCTTCGACGTCGCCGGGCTCGGGCACTCCCATGTCGCGCACGCGCGTGGTGGTGGGCAGGGGCGTCTCCAGGGGCCGGCCGCTCAGCCGGTTCAGTGTCTGCACCCGGACGCGCTCCTCGGCGCGCAACGCGAGCTGACGCTGGCGCAGCCGGTTGAGCTCGAGCTGGGCGCGCAGCAGGTCGGACTGGGCTCCCTCGCCGGTCTCGTAGCGGATGCGGGCCATGTCGGCCGATTGCTTCCAGAGCGCCTGGAGCCGCTCCAGCAGCATCAGCCGCTCGCGCGTCAGCAGCAGGTCCAGGTATCCCCGGCGCACCTCGGCCTCGATGGACAGCCGCACCCGCGCCACCTGCGTCGACGCGGCCTTGGCGCCAAGCTGAGCGACCTCGCTGCGCAGCTCGCGCTTGCCGGGGAAGGGCAGGGACTGGGAGACCATGATGCTGAAGTAACTGGTCTCCATCTCGCCAATCATGAAGCCGTTGAAACCGTCATTCTGGATGCCCACCTGCAGCACCGGGTCTGGCAGGGCACTGGCCTGGGGCACGCGCTCCCGGGCGGCCCGGACCGGGGCCTCGGCCTGGTGCACCTCCGGGCGGTTCGCGAGGGCTTCCGTGAGGAGCTGCTCCAGCGCCGGATCCGTGGGCAGTGCCGGTACGGAGGCCGCCTGCGTGGGAGGCGTGCGAGTCTCCGTCTGCGCGAACGCCACCAGGGGCGAGCACAGCGCCAGCACGAGGGCGAGCTGCCCGAACACATGGCGCCGCCCGCCTGGGGTGGGGACTGGCTGGGAGGGAGCGTGAAGGGTTCGCACGAGGAGGGGTTGTGCAGGGGGTGTGCCACGGGCTTGGCTCCGTCCGGGCGAGTCGGACAGAGGGGCGCGACGGGTTCCAGGCCCGGAGTTACCGGCGCGACAGGAGCCCGGGGCGTCACGGTGTAACCGGGGGAATCACATGGGCTCGGGTGAAACACGCGCCTACGCTGGAGCGGGCAACTGGCATCCGGCTTGCGTAGTACTGGTGGTGGAGGAGCGCTCATCCATGCAGGTCCCCTCGGGCACGGCCCGGCGTCTCAGTCTGGCCCTCGCCGCCCTGGTATCCCTCTTCGTGGTGTCATCCGTCCTGGTGCTCGTGCACATGCGGGAGATTCATGCCCGCATGGTCGAGATGCAGGCGCGGCAGCACGCGGTCCGCTCGGCGCTCGAGGTGGCCAGCGCCATCCGGGACACCTACGCGCACCAGGCTCACACCCTCATCCTGGGCAATGACAGCCACCTGCACTTCTATGAGACCGCGGCCAGCCGGGTGACGCGGTTGACGGCGGTGATGAAGGCGCAGGCCCTCGGGCCCGAGGAGCGGGCCTGGGTGGAGGACATCGAGCGGGCACAGCGGTCGCTGGACACGCTCTTCCGCGAGGCGCTCCTGCCGGCGGTGCTGGCGGGGCGGCAGGAGGACATGGAGCGCGAGCATGGCCGGGCGCTGGGGCTCGTGTCCCAGATGGAGGAGCGCACGGACCGGCTGGTGAGCCACTTCAACCACTCGGTGGACGCGGCCGAGGCCCGGGTGGCCGAGCTCCAGAGCTCCGCCTTCCAGTGGACCCTGTTCTTCCTGGTGGGCGCGCCGCTGCTGGCCATGGGCGTGGGTGTCTACATCGTCCGCTCCGTGGCTCGGCCGGTGGCCCGGCTGCGCGAGGGCGCGGCGCGGCTGGCGGCGGGAGACATGCACGCGCGCATCGACATCACGACCCCCGACGAGTTCGGCGAGCTGGCCCGCCAGTTCAACGCCATGACGGCGGCGCTGCGCGAGCACCAGGAGCGGCTGGTGCAGAGCGAGAAGCTCGCGGGCATCGGCCGGCTGGCGGCGGGGGTGGCCCATGAGATCAACAACCCGCTCACCGTCATCCTTGGATATGTGGGGATGATGAAGAAGAAGGCGGAGGGGAACCTGCGCGAGGACCTCCAGGTCATCGAGGACGAGGCGGTGCGGAGCCGCGACATCGTCGAGGATCTGCTCGCGCTCTCGCGTCCCCTGCCGGCCGAGCCCGAGCCCGTGGACCTGCGGGCCCTGTGCGAAGAGGTGGTGGAGCGGCTGAGGCAGGGAGGACAACTGGGCGCCGTGAAGGTGGACGTGGAAGGCGAGGCGCGGACCGCAGGACACCTGACGAAGCTGCGCCAGGTGGTGCTCAACCTGATGCGCAACGCGGTGGATGCGTGCGGAGAGACGGGGCGGGTGCGGGTGCGGCTGGTGCAGACGGAGAAGGGGGCGGAGGTGCACGTGGAGGACACGGGTCCGGGCCTGAGCGTCACGGCGCGCGAGCGCCTCTTCGAGCCCTTCTTCACCACCAAGCCCAGCGGGACGGGGCTGGGGCTGGCCATCAGTCAGAGCATCGTGCAGGCGCACGGGGGCAACTTGGAGGCCGCCGCGGGAACGGGGCCGGGCGCACACTTCACGGTGTGGCTGCCCGCGACGTCGCAGGGGAGGGCGTGAGGCATGGAGACGCGTGGACGTGTGCTGGTGGTGGACGACAAGGAGAACATCCTCAAGCTCTTCGCCCGGCTGCTGGGCGACACCTATGAGGTGACGTGCGCGGAGGACGGCGCGCGGGCGCTGGCGTTGGTGGCGGCGCAGGAGTTCGACGTCGTGGTGTCGGACGTCCGCATGCCCGGGGCGGACGGCTTCGAGGTGCTGCGCGCCGTCAAATCCCGCTACCCGGATACCGAGGTGGTGATGATGACGGGCTACGCCACGGTGCAGGACGCGGTGGAGGCCATGCGGGCGGGTGCCTTCGACTACCTCCAGAAGCCCTTCCTCCCGGACGCTCCCGTGGAGCTGGTCGCGCGGGCGATGGAGCGCCGGCGGCTGCGCCTCCAGGCGGAGCGCCTGGGGCCGGAATCTCCGGGCTCGGATTTCGTCTTCGCCGGGGCCGTGGGCCGCAGTGCGGCGATGCAGGAAGTGCATCGGCTGCTCGCGCAGGCGGCGCGCCTGGACATCACGGTGCTGCTGACGGGCGAGACGGGCACGGGCAAGGAGTTGGCGGCGCGGGCCGTGCACCTCAACAGCGCCCGGCGGGAGAAGCCCTTCGTGGCCGTCAACTGTGGGGCCCTGCCGGCGGAGCTCGTGGAGAGCGAGCTGTTCGGCCACGGCAAGGGCGCCTTCACCGGCGCGGCCCAGGCGAAGGCGGGCCTCTTCGAGGAGGCCCACGGTGGAACGCTCTTCCTGGACGAGGTGGGGGAGTTGCCGTTGAACGCGCAGGTGAAGCTGCTGCGCGTGCTGCAGGAGCGGGAGCTCCGGCGCGTGGGCGAGACCCGGCCCGTGCAGGTGGACGTGCGGGTGGTGGCCGCCACGCACCGGGACCTGCGTGCGGCCGCGGCCCAGGGGCGCTTCCGGGAGGATCTCTTCTACCGGCTCAACGTCTTCCCGGTGCAACTGCCGCCGTTGCGCGAGCGCAAGGAGGACATCTCGCTGCTGGCGGCCCACCTGCTCGACAAGCACTACAAGGCGATGGGGCGCACGCTGGAGGGGATGACCCCGGAGGCGCTGCGTACTCTCGTGGGCTACCCGTGGCCGGGCAACGTGCGCGAGCTGGAGAATGCCCTGATGCGCGCGGTGGCGGTGGCCACGGGGCCTTCCGTGACGGAGCGCGACCTGCCGCCCGAGGTGCGCGAGCGTCAGGAAGGCTCCCTGCCAGGTGGGGCGGCGAAGCACCTGCCCTACCGGGACGCGCTGGACCTGGCCAGGGACCGCTTCTCGCGCGAGTACCTCACGGCCCTGCTGCGCGACTTCGAGGGCAACGTCACCCGTGCCGCCGAGCATGCCGGCATCGAGCGCGAGAGCCTGCACCGGTTGTTGAAGCGCTACAGCATCCGCTCCGACGACTTCAAGCCGCGGTCATGACGGGCCGCGGCCCGGCGGGCTACTGGATGGTGACGATCCCGCCGATGTGGTCCATGGCGCAGGCGTAGCGCAGCGTGCCCGACTCGCTGGGGGTGAACTCCAGGGTCACCGGCGTGTCCAGGGGAAGGGGCTGGTTGATGCCCAGGTCGTCCAGGATGATCTCCGTGGCGCACGTCTTGGCCGTCTTGCGGGTGATGACGAGGCGGACCGTGTGTCCCGCCTTCACCGTCACGTTCGCGGGCTCGAAGCCCTTGGACGTCACCGTGATCTCCACGGTGCGGACGCCGCTCTTCTGGGCCGGAGCGGCGGCGAGGGTGAGGGCGGTCAGGGCTCCCATCAGGAGGGTCTTCATGGGTGGTTTCTCCGGGAGGGGTGAGGATCTCCTCCCAGGCAAAGCACGGCGCGTGCCGGGTCCGCGCGTGCCTGTTCTCGCGGGGTTGGGGCGTGAGGTCCCTGACGGGAGTGTCCAGGCGGGTTTCCCTGTAACCCGCCCGGTCACGGTCGCGAGGGCTCCGGCGCCCGGGGGTCGTGCGGCATGGGGCCTGGTTGCATGGGTGCTCCCTCGTGGTAGTCAAACGCCGTGGACGATCTCGACGCCCGCCGCCGTGAGCAGCACAAGCAGCGCCTGTCCTGGATGCCGTGGCTCTACTTCACGCTCAAGCCGCGCCACCGCGCCTGGGCCGAGGCCTGGCAGAAGGAGGTGCAAGACAATCTGCGCGAGCTGGAGACGGTGGAGATCGCCGAGGGCTGCTTCATCTCCCCGGACGCCCACCTCTTCGCCGAGCCGGGCCGCCCCATCCGCATCATCGGCCCCGGCGTGAGCATCGCCGCCAACACCTTCGTGCACGGGCCCGTGGTGCTGGAGGCCGGTGTGAGCCTCAACGCGCGCGTCAGCCTGGATGGAGGCGCCTCCGGCATCCACATCGGCGAGGGCAGCCGCATCGCCACCGGCGCCACCCTCTATGCCTTCGATCATGGTCTCGCCCCGGACAGGGCCGTGCGCGAGCAGCCCGTCACCTCCCGCGGCATCGTGCTCGGCAAGGACGTGTGGGTGGGCGCCAACGCGGGCATCACCGACGGGGTGCGCCTGGGTGACCACGCCGTCGTGGGCATGGGCGCCGTCGTCACCCGCGATGTGCCCCCCTGGGCCATCGTCGCGGGCGTCCCCGCACGGGTCATCGGTGATCGCCGCGAGCGCCGCCGCTCCGGCACTCCCAGCGCCTCGTGGTCACCACCGGACGATTCGGAACAATAACCACCGGACTTTTTCCGGTAATTCTGTCAACTCGTGACATGCCTGTAGCTGTGGGATGACGGCGAATTGACGCGCTTTCATTCGTGAGCCTTATGCTGTGGTCCATCTCCGACTGAGCAGCTCCCCGGGGGAAAGGAGCGCGGCATGGCGTATCAGCAGCTCTCGCAGGTCATCACCTTCGAGGCCGAGAGCCCATCGCGCAGTGCGTTGTCCCGCATGGGGTTGCTCGCGGAGGGTCTCCGCTCCGGGTTGTCGGCGGACGCACTGCGTTACCACTTCCTGGCCGAGCAGCTCAGCGAGGTCGTCTTCCACCTCGATGGCCGGGGCAACCTGACCTTCCTGGGCCCCACGTGGACGGCCCTCACCGGGCTGGCCGTGGAGGACGTGCTCGGCCAGCCGTTGGCGGAGATGGTGCACCCGGAGGAGCGGCCGCGGGTGCAGGCCCTGCTGGATGCGATCGCCGCGCGGGTGCAGGCCTCCTTCCGGCTCGAGCTCAAGCTGCTGGCGGCGGGTGGCCCCCGGTGGGTGGAGCTGGCCGCGCACAGCTCGCCCACGGGCCAGGGCGAGGTGCTGGGCACGCTCACGGACGTTACCGAGCGCCGGCAGCTCCAGGCGCGGCTGCAGCAGTCGGACAAGCTGGCCACGTTGGGGATGCTCGTGCCGGGCTTCACGCACGAGATGAACAACCCGCTGGCCTTCATGCTGGCCAATCTCGACTACCTGCTCTCCAGCATGGGGGACATCGCCGGATCCGCGCCGGCCTCGCAGGTGGCCGAGTGGCGTGAGGCGGTGGGCGAGGTGCGCGAGGGCGCCGAGCGGTTGCATCAGCTGATCGGCCACCTGCGCAGCTACCGCTCGGAGTCCCAGGGGCCGGTGGACCTGAACACGCTGCTCGATTCGGTGGGGCAGATGGTGTCCAGCACGCTGCGCTCGCGCGGGCGGCTGGTGCGCGACTACGGGGCCCGGGCGGAGGTCGCCGGCAGTGAGGGCGGGCTGCGTCAGGCCCTGCTCAACCTCGTGCTCCATGCCGTGCTGTCGCTGAAGGATGGCGGAGACACGGAGGAGAACGAGGTCCGCCTGGTCACCCGCGAGGCGGGTGGCGGCTCCGTGGTGGTCGAGGTGCATGACACCGGAGCCGGCTTCCCCCCCGAGCAGCTCGCGCAAATCTTCGAGCCGGGCTTCACCCCTCGCGAGGCCCGGCCGGCGCTGTCGGTGTGCCGGGACATCGTCCGGGGGCTCGGTGGAAGCATCACCGTGACGTCCGTGGTGGGCCGGGGGACCGTCTTCCGCGTGACGCTGCCGATGGCCTCCTGAGTTCCTAACCTCCTGGAGGGGCCGTGATCCGGCTCTTCCTGGAGGTGGATGTGCCGTCCTTCATCCGTCTGGGGGTGCTCGCACTGATGTTGGCGCTCGCCGCCTGCGGCCAGCGCGGCTCGCGTGAGGCCGGCACGGACGGAGGGCTCCCCATGGGGAGGGGCGGGCAGGGGCTCGGTGGCACCTGTGCCGGGCAGCAGTCGTTCCTCATCGGCAGTGGCATCCACGACATCACCGGCCCCGCCGCCGAGGTGGGGATGATGGGGTACGTGGAGCTGGAGCAGCAGACGGCCGGCATCCACCAGCGTCTGCGCTCGCGCGCCTTCGTCATCGCCTCGCCGTGCAACGGCAAGCGCGTGGTGTTCGTGAGCGCGGACCTGGGCATGGTGTTCCAGGGCGTGAAGCAGGAGGTGGTGCGGCGGTTGAAGGCCACCTTCGGGCCGCTCTACGCGGATGACAACGTGCTGCTGAGCGCCACGCACACGCACAGCGGGCCCGGCGGCTATTCGCACTACGCGCTCTACAACCTGAGCACGTTCGGCTTCGAGCCGAAGAACTTCGAGGTCATCGTCCAGGGCATCTACCAGTCCATCGTCCGCGCGCACGAGCACCTGGCGCCGGGCCACATCACCCTGGCGGCGGGGGACCTGCTCGACGCGAGCCGCAACCGCTCGCCCGAGGCCTACCACCTCAATCCGCCCGAGGAGCGCGCGCGCTACGCGTACGACACGGACAAGCGGATGACGCTCCTGCGCTTCACGAAGGAGCCGGGCGTGGAGGTGGGGCTCATCAACTGGTTCGCGGTGCACACCACGTCCATGGGGCAGGAGAACCGGTACATCAGTGGCGACAACAAGGGCTACGCCTCCTATCTCTTCGAGAAGGAGAAGGGCACGCGCTACGACGCCACCGGGGACACCTTCGTGGCGGCCTTCGCGCAGGCCAACGAGGGGGACGTGACACCCAACATCTTCGGCGGCGAGGACGGCGGGGGCCGGGACGACTTCGAGAGCACGGCGTTCTCCGGCCGCAAGCAGTACGAGCGCGCCGCCTCCCTCTACGCGAGCGCCACCACGCCCCTCACCGGTGGCGTGGACTACCGGCACGTCTACGTGAAGATGGATGACGTGGAGGTGCGGTCCGCCTTCACGGGAGGCCCTCCGGCGCATACCTGCACGGCGGCCTTTGGCATCTCCATGCTGTCGGGCGCGGAGGACGGGCCGGGCGTGGGGGGCGGCGAGGGCGCGACGTGTGCCGCCATCCATGATCTGTGGAGCGCCTTCACCTGCACCACCACCACCACGGCCTGCCAGGCGGAGAAGCCCATGGTGCTGGAGATGGGCGCGATGAAGCCCTTCCCGTGGAGCCCCGAGGTGTTGCCGCTGCAACTCGTCACCCTGGGCAACGTGGCGCTGGTGGCGGTGCCCTTCGAGCTGACCACCATGGCGGGGCGCCGCCTGCGCGAGACGGTGCGCGCGCGGCTGGAGCCCGCGGGGGTGACGGAGGTGGTCATCGCCGGCCTGTCCAACGCCTACTCCGGTTACGTGGCCACGCGCGAGGAGTACACCCGGCAGGACTACGAGGGCGCCTCCACCCACTTCGGGCCCTGGACGCTCGCGGCCCTGCAGCAGGAATTCGACGCCCTGGCGCGCGCCCTGCGCGAGGGCTCGCCCGTTCCTCCGGGGCCCACGCCGCGCGACCTGTGCCAGCAGCAAAGCCGGTTGCGGCCCGGGGTCCTGCTCGACGACAAGCCGTTGTGGGCGCGCTTCGGCGGCGTCTTCTCCGACGCGCGCGCGTCCTACGCACGGGGCGAGACGGTGCGCGTCACCTTCTGGGGCGGACATCCGAAGAACGACCCACGCCCCCAGGGCACCTTCCTGCGCGTGCAGCGCCGCGCGGGCCTCCTCTGGGAGGACGTGGCCTACGACTGGGATTGGGAGACGAAGTACACGTGGCGGCGCAGCTACTGCATGCCCACCCTGGCCTGCTCGCACGTCCTCATCGAGTGGGCCATTCCGCCGGATGCCGTCCCCGGCACCTACCGCATCGTCCACGAGGGCGACTGGAAGTCCGGCTGGGATGGCCGGGTGCGCCCGTACCGGGGCACTTCGCGCACCTTCACCGTGAAGTGAAGGCGCTCAGCTGCAGCTCCGGTCCGCGTTGCAGCTCCTGTTGCACTTGCGGCAGGCGTCACCGTTCTTGCCACATTTGTCCTTCGTGTTGCCCGGCTCGCAGGTGTTGCCCGAGCAGCAGCCCGAGCACGAGTTGCTGGTGCACCGGCACGTCCCGTCCACGCACTCCTGTCCCTGGGCGCACGGGCCGCTGCTTCCGCACTTGCACTGCCCTCCCACGCACCGGTCCACCGTCAGGTCGCTGCAGGCGGGATTGGAGCCACACACGCAGACGCCGCGGGCATCGCAGGTGTCCGTCCGCTGGGGATCGCACGTCACGCACGTGTTGCCGCCCGTGCCACATGCCGTCCGGGAGGAAGGCGTGCAGACACCGTCCTTGCAGCAACCGTCGCACCCCAGGCAGAAGGTGTCCGGGTTGGAGGGCTCCAGCCGCATCGTGACGTCCACCTCGTACCCATCGCGGAGCTGCACGCTGCTCTCGCCCCGGGCCACCACGCTCCCGTCGCGCAGGCCCTCGACGTACACCCTGGCATGCACGCCGTTGGTGACGCCGTCCTCCAGCAGCACGCGCAACGTCTCCCCGCTGGAGAGCAGCCGCGCCGGTTGCTCCGGAAGCACGTGCGGCCCGAAGGGCGCTCCTGCCTGTACCTCGCCCCACACCCGGACCTGGGTGAGCAACAGCGTGGGATCGAATTCCGTGGTGACGTAGAGCGCCGTGCCCGAGGCCGTGCCCGAATCCCGGCACGCACCCAACAGCAACACGGCGCACACGAGCACCAGCTTCCAACCCCCCCGGGTCGCCGTCTCAGGTGCGCGCATCATGGCACACATGAGGGTATTCATTACGCACAGGCCAGGGCTTGTACTGAAGTCATCCCCGTCGAGCTCTGGACGTTCCCGCTCCATGGACTGATGGGAAGCGGACACCCGGAGTCCTCCTCAGAGCAACGCGAGGGCTTCTTTCGGACTCATGGTACGTGGATCCTCGGATGGCCGGTGCGGCGTGTGCAGCCGCATCAGCAGCTCGCGCAGCCGGGGCGAGGGGTTGATGAACTGCAGGCCCACCCCCGGAGACATGCGCCAGGTCCGCGCCTGGGCCGAGTCCACGTGCCGCACCACCTCGCCCACGCACTCCACCTCCTCGCCGCCGATCTGCAGGGTGAACTCGAGGCGGGTGAAGAGTGGAGGGAAGGGCTCGGCGCAGCACATGAAGAGGCCACCGCGGCTGAGCTCGCTGCAATGCACCACCACCGAGCCGGCGTCCCGGGCGCGGCGCACCCGGGCCGTCCAGGTGGGCGGCGGGGTGGGATCGTTTGGATCCGGCAGGGACGGGAGCGCGGGGATGGGCGTGTTGCCGTACTCGGAGGCCACCTGCGCGGCCTGGGCCAGCCGGGTGGCATGCGGCCGCGAGACGGGCTCCGGCTGCACGGAGGCGAGCAGGGCCTTCTTGAGCTCGGGCGCGCTGGGGAAGCGCTCCGCGGGGTTGCGGGCCAGGGCGCGCAGCAGGACGCGGGAGAGCGCCTCCGGCACGTGGGGCGCCAGCTCGTGGGGCGCGCGCAGCGGGGCCTGCGGCTCCGACGAGAACACCAGCTCCGCCATCTGTCCGCGCGGGTAGGGCAGCTGGCCGGTGAGGAGCAGGTAGCCCGTGACGCCCAGCGAGTAGACGTCCGCGCGTCCATCCACGGGCTGGCCCGCCCACTGCTCCGGCGCCATGTACGCGGGGGTGCCGAACACCTGCCCCACCATGGTCTGCTCCGGATTGCCAGCGCCGTGCAGCGCCTTGGCCACGCCGAAGTCGAGCACCTTGAGCGTGGGCCGCTCGCCCGGGCGCTCCATCATGAGGAGGTTGTCCGGCTTGAGATCCCTGTGCACCACGCCGCTGCGGTGGACGGCCTCCAGCGCGTCACACGCCTGGGCGAGCAGCCACGCCACCAGCTCCGGCTCCGCGGGGCGCTGCAGCCGCGACAGGGGCATTCCGTCCAGGTACTCCATGACGAAGTAGTGCAGCCCGTCCTCGGACTCGTTGATGTCGAAGATGCGGACGATGTTGGGGTGGCCGATGAGGTTCACCGTGCGCGCCTCGGCGTAGAAGCGCGCGCGCAGCCGATCGTCCTGGGCCATGGTCGGGTGCAGCACCTTCACCGCCACCCGGGCGCCGATGATGGTCTGCTCGGCCAGGTACACCGTGCCCATGCCCCCGCTGCCCAGCAGCTGGGTGAGCCGGTAGTGTCCGAGCGTGCGGCCCCGCAGATCGAACAGGGCGGGAATCGTCCTCGGAATCTGGTCCGACGACTCTGCCCCCGTCCAGGTGACCTGCTCGATACACGGGCCGCTGACGGGATGTTCTGATGCGCAGTGCTCGCAGTGCATGGCGGATACCGAACACCTGCAAAGGCCATGCTCCGGTCAGGAGTGGGCACATGTGGCCGGAGCGGTGTCTCGGGGGTCCGGCCCCGGCGGAAAATCAAGGTGTTGCATTGCCCACCAGCGCACGCCCCGCGGGCCTCCGGAAGCGGCGCTCAATTCGTTCAGCTGGACGTGGGTAGGATTGATCAAAACTTCCACATCTCCCGGGTTTGCATGGATCTTCTGCTCTCGCTGCCCGGCTGCGGTGGATGTGCAAAAAGCACGGAAAGTCCCTGGAGGCACACACGCGTGGTCATCATCGTCATGGGGGTGTCCGGGTCGGGGAAGACGACGGTGGGACTGCGGCTCGCCGCGGCGCTCGGGTGCCGGTTCCGGGACGCGGATGATTTCCACCCTCCCGGCAACATCGCGAAGATGTCCGCGGGCATCGCGCTCACGGATGAGGACCGGGCGCCCTGGCTCACGGTGCTGCGGGAGCTGGTGGAGAACACGCTGGAGGAGGGTGGGGCGCTGGTGCTGGCGTGCTCGGCGCTGAAGCGTGCCTACCGGGAGCGGCTGACGGTGGATGCGGCGCGGCAGCGGTGGGTGTACCTGCGGGTGCCCCCGGAGCTCCTCGCCGAGCGGCTGAAGGCGCGGCGGGGCCACTACATGCCGGCGGTGTTGCTCGGCAGCCAACTCGCGGCGTTGGAGGTGCCGGAGGACGCGCTGGTGGTGGAGGCCACGGCGGCTCCGGACACGCTGGTGGCCACCATCCTCCGGGAGCTGGGGCCGCGGCCGGCCCCCTGAGCATCACTCCAGCTCGTCCAGCTCGCGGAAGGCGGGCCACACGAAGGGCGGCACCGTCCAGCGCTCGCGCAGGCGGGCCTCCAGTGTCTCCAACGTGCGGGCGAGCCCCGGAAAGCCATCCGCGGGGGCGAGCAGGGCCCGGCAGCGCGCGAGGTGGTGCAGCAGGGCAGCGCGCTCGGAGAGGCCCGGTGCCCACTCACGGTCCTCTTCCAGCACACGCGGGTGCAGCCACTGGAAGAGGTTCACCGTGCGCGCCAGCGCCACCGTGGCCCGTGCGCGCACCCACGCCGAGTCCGCCTGGGCCGCCTCGCATTGCGAGGACAGGGTGATGCGGTAGGTGATGTCCGCGCGGGCGATGAGCTCGTCCGGGAGCGGCAAGGTGACGAGCCACATCAGCGCGTCGTACAGCGCGTGGCGCATGCCCGCGTACTCGAAGTCGAGCAGGCGCGGGCCGTTGGCGGTGAAGAGGACGTTGCTCGGCGCGAGGTCCCCGTGGGTGAAGGCGAGGAAGGGTCCCGGGTTGGCGAGCGTGCGCGCCACGTCCTGGAGGTCCTCGTGCAGGCCCGGCGCCGCCTCGGCCTCCACCGCGGACAGCCAGCGCAGCAACCGCTCCTCGTTGTCCAAAAGGAAGCGCGCGTTCTCCACCCGCACCCGCTGGGGGCGCGGAGGCAGCGCCTGACGGACGAGCTCGTATTCGGAGTGGAGGCCCAGGGTGCGCGCGTGGAGCTGTCCGGCGAGGCGCGCGGTGGCGATCAGCCCTCCGGTGGCCGCGCGGGCATCCTCACCGCGCAGCAGCTCCTCCAGCGTGCGTCCGCGTCCCAGGTCCTCCAGCACGAAGAGGCGCGCGTCCACGTCGGCCGCGAGCAGCCGGGGGCCGAACTCCACTCCCTGCCGGGTGAGGAAGTCCGCGCCGGCCTGGTCATCGAGCCCGCACACGGGGTCATCCCGGAAGTGCTTGAGGATGATGGCGGGCACCGGGCCGCCGCGCACCTGGGCGCGCACCACCACGCTGCGGGACTCCGTCTTGAGGAGCTCGGGTGCGCCGAGGAGCACCGGGCGGCCCCATGCCGAGGACAGCGCGCGGGCCCCCTGGGCCAACAGGGAGGTGAGGTCCGGTGGGCTCAGGACCGCCGCTCCACCGTCGCCCCCAGCCGCTCGAGCAACTCGCGGTACCACGTGAAGGCCCGCTCGGTGCGTCCCGGCAGGGCGTTGGTGCCCCACAGCACGGTGAGGGTGCGGCGCGTGCCGGCGTGCGTCTTGGTGCGCTGCGCGTCCTTCACCGCGTTGGCGCAGGGGCCCTCCGCGTCGAAGAGGCACAGCAGGCCCCCGAGGTCGATGCTCTGCCCGGAGGCGTTGAAGACATACGATGCGTCCGCGGGGGCAATGCCGATGCGCAGGGGTTCCTTCGCCCGCTCCGGGTCCACCACGCTGATGGGCAGTCCGCTGTGCAGCGACACCGCGTTGCACACGTCCACCGCGGCGTTGATGGAGCCGAGCGTCCCATCCCCCGCCGCCCGCACCAGGTACTCCGAGGCCGGCTTGCTCCGGCCCGTGGGCTTGAAGCCGCCATGACGCAGCAGGTCGCGCACCGCGCCACGCACGGCGTCATCGGCGCTCAGGGGCGCCGGGGCGTCCAGCTTCAGCAGCGCCACCAGCCACTCGGGAGAGGGCTGCTCCGACAGGGGCTTGGGGAAGGTGGCCTCGAAGGCCACCGTGTCCAGCAGGGGATGGGGGTCGACGGTGAGCACGGCGTCCTTCTACTCGAAGAGGCGGGTGGCCATGCGCTGCATCTTCTTCGCCTTGTCCGTGTACGGCGGGAAGAAGGTCTGCAGGAAGGCAATGGGGCCCTGGCGCAACACCGCCCGTTCGTGGCTGAAGGTCCGGAAACCGTACTCGCCGTGGTAGTTGCCCACGCCGCTCTCGCCAATGCCGCCGAAGGGCAGGTCCGCGTTCGTCAGGTGTACCACCGTCGTGTTCACGCAGGTGCCTCCCGCGGATGTCTCCGAAACGAGACGGTCCACCGCCTGCTTGCTCTGGCTGAAGATGTACATGGCCAGGGGCTTGGTGCCCGAGCGGATGTGCTGAATCGCCTCGTCCATCCGCTGGTAGCGCAGCACCGGCAGCACCGGGCCGAAGATTTCCTCCTCCATGATGGGGGCCTCGGGCTTCACGTCCGCCAGCACCGTGGGGGAGATGTAGCGGCTGGTGGCGTCCACCACGCCGCCCGTCACCACGCGCACCCCGCTGGCCACCGTGCGCTCCAGCAGCCCGTTCACCCGGGCGAACTGCGCGTCATCCACCATGCGGCAGAAGTCCGGCGTGGCCTTCCGCGCCTCCTCCGTCCTTCCGTAGAAGCGCTCCAGCGTCTCGCGCACCTTGGAGAGGAACTCCTCCTCCTTCGAGGCGTGCACCAGCACGTAGTCCGGCGCCACGCACGTCTGGCCCCCGTTGAGGAACTTGCCGAAGGCGATGCGCTCGGCCGCGGCCTTCACGTCCGCGTGCTCGTCCACCACCGCGGGCGACTTGCCGCCCAGCTCCAGCGTCACCCCGGCCAGGTGCTTCGCCGCCGCCTCCATCACCTTGCGCCCCACCTTCGGGCCCCCGGTGAAGAAGAAGTGGTCGAAGGGCAGCTCCAGCAGCGCCTGGCTCTCCTGCGCGCCTCCCTCCACCACCGTCACCTCGGAGGGATCGAACACGTCCCGGATGAGCTGCGTGATGAAGGCCGCCGTGTGCGGCGTCTTCTCGCTCGGCTTCAGCATCACGCAGTTGCCCGCCGCCACCGCCGCCACCAGCGGGGAGAGGGTCAGCTGGAAGGGGTAGTTCCACGGCGCGATGATGAGCACCACGCCCTTGGCCTCGTAACGCACCTCGCTGCGCGTGCCCGCGAGCAGCACCGGCGTGCCCACCTTGCGCGGCTTCATCCACTTCGCCAGGTGCTTGATGGCGTGGTCCAGCTCCATCAGCACCAGCAGCAGCTCGCTCGTCTCCACCTCGGCCGCCGGCTTGCGGAAGTCCGCGTGGATGGCCTGGTAGAGCGCCTCGCGCCGCTCCACGACAGCGCGCCTGAGCTTCTTCAGCTTCTCGACACGCTCCCTCGCGCTCGTCCTCGACAGCTCCCAGCGCCGCGCCCGCAGCCGCTCGAAGCGCTCCTGGAAGGGATTCTTCCGGCCCTGCTCCTCCATGCTCACCACGCGCATCGTGTCATCTCCTCGGGATGTGATTCAGCGGGCTTCCAGCCCGCGCAGTGAAGTCGTGAGCGCGTCCGTCAGCTCGCGCGTGAAGTCCACCCGGAGCGGCTCCAGGTGCGGGGCGGCCGCGTGGGCCTCGCGCGCCACCGGGGCCAGGTCCGCCATCTGCCGCAGCCCCACCACCAGCGCGTGCACGTGCAGGAAGACGCGCACGCCCTCGCCCACCTTCAGGAAGGGCAGCCGCTTCTCCACCAGCGTTCCCGCCCTCACCACCGCCTCCAGCAGCCGCTCCTTGAAGCCGCGCACCTGCTCCACCGTGACGTTCTGCTCCAACACCGTCTGCAGCCTCGCCAGCAGCCGGGTGAGCGGCTCCTCCCCCTCCAGCGTCTCCGCCACCGTGCGCGCCACCCGCGCCCCCGTCCACTGTCCCTCACCGCGCTCCAGCGTCTCCTCCAGCCGCGCGAACCACGCGAAGAGCTGCTCCTCCAGCAGCGCCAGGAAGAGCGCCTCCTTCGTCGGGAAGTAGAGGAACACCGTCCCCTTGGCCAGCTGCGCCCGCTCCGCCACGTCCGCCATCTTCACCTCGTCGTACGAGGTGGCCCGGTACAGCTCCAACGCCGCGTCCAGCAGCTGCCGCCGCCTCGCCTCCTTGTCCTCTTCCTTCCTCGCCCGCTGCGGCGGCACCCGCTTCGCCGTGTTGCTGACCATGAGTCATTTCGTAAGAGGCGATGTTCATGCTGTCAAGTGACCTTGGGTCATCTGTTCACGGGCGGAGAAAGTCGCGGCGGCCCGGTTGATGTGCGAGAATGTGGGCATGCGTCCCATCCAGGCGGAGTTGCTCGACGGCGGCGCGCTGTACCGGGAAGTGGTGCTGGGCAAGCTGGCGCACGCGCGCGAGTCGGTGTGGATCGCCACCGCGAACGTGAAGGCCATGTACGTGGAGCAGGCGGGACGCTACGTGCCGCTGCTTCAGGTGCTGGACGGGCTGGCGGCGCGCGGGGTGGCGCTGCGGCTGCTGCACGCGGAGATGCCCAGCCGGCCCTTCCGGGCGGAGTTCGACAAGCGCGCGCGGCTGGTGCGGGGCGGGTTGGAGCTGAAGGTGTGCCCGCGGGTGCACTTCAAGACGGTGCTGGTGGACGGGGCGTGGGCGTACCTGGGCAGCGCCAACCTCACCGGGGCGGGGCTGGGGGCCAAGGGCGAGGACGTGCGCAACTTCGAGATGGGCTTCGTCACCGAGGACTTCGACGTCATCGACCGGGTGACGGCGCTCTACGAGTCGGTGTGGAGCGGGGCGGAGTGCCGGGGCTGCCGGCTGCGCGCGGTGTGTCCGGACCCCATCCTCCCCGCGAGTGCACGGCCGGCGAAGAAGGAGTCCCCTGGCGGCATCCGTCTGGGCAAGGCGCGGCGCCTGGTGCGCGGGCGCGGCTAGTCCGGCACTGCGGGTCCGTACAATCCCAGTGTTCGGAATGTTACAATCGCCCCCCGATGATGCCTGATGCCTCCGGGATGCAGGCCCTGCGCGGGGTGAAGCGGAAGAACTACTTCGTCTGTGCGGCACTCCTCTTCGGGGGATTCATCGCCCATGGACTGAGCGCGGGAGCCTTCGCGCCGGCGCTCGTGCTGGCGTACGGGGGGTGGGTCGCGAGCTTCCTGGTCATTGGCGTGGCGGTGGGGGCGGGGTGGATTGCCGTGAAGTCGGCGGGGATGTGGTCCGGGCCGGTGTCGCTCGTGGCGGCCACGGTGCTCATCCACCTCACCGGAGGGCCGCTCAGTCCCTGCTTCCCGATGCTCAGCGCCATTCCCTTCGCCATCGCCATCTTCACCCCGGACACCCGGGTGCCCACGGTGATGGCCTGCGTGGGCATGCTGGGGGCGGTGCTGGTGCTGGACGTGCTGGCCGGCCTGCCGCCGCGCGAGCTGCTGGCGCACGGGGCGAGCTTTGGACTGATTGGAGCGATCGCCATCGCCGGGACGCAGACGTACCGGCGGATGAGGGACGCGGAGAAGACGGCGCAGCAGGAGCGGCTGGTGGCGTTGGATCAGTTGTCCGAGAGCGAGCGCCGCCGGTTGAAGGCCGAGCGCGAGCGCGCGGAGGTGGACCGGCTGGTGCTGGTGGGGCAGTTGGCGGCCGGGGTGGCCCACGAGGTGAACAACCCGCTGGCCTTCGTGAAGTCCAACCTCGGCTTCCTGGAGCGGGAGCTGCGCACCGAGGGCGGGCCGCTGGACGTGGGGGAGCTGCGGGACGTGGTCGCCGAGACGCAGGATGGGGTGCTGCGCATCCAGCAGATCGTCATGGATCTGCGGCGCTTCTCGCGGGAGATCGACGAGGGCGACGCGGGGAATGCGGAGGACGCCATCCACGAGGCGAGGCGGCTGGCCTCGGTGCGCCTGCGCGGCCTGGGGGACGTGACGCTGGAGATCGACGCGGAGCTGCCGCCGGTGCGGTTGGGGCAGCGGCACCTGGTGCAGGTGTTGTTGAACCTGCTGGTGAACGCGGCGGATGCGGTGGAGGACGCGGAGCCCGCGCGCCGGGCGGCCATCGCGGTGAGGGCGCGGAAGCTGGAGGGCGGGGTGCGGCTGGAGGTGGAGGACAACGGCCCGGGGATTCCCCCGCACGTGTTGGCGCGGCTCTTCGAGCCCTTCTTCACCACCAAGCCGCCGGGCAAGGGCACCGGGCTGGGGCTGGCGCTGTGCCGCGAGTATGTCTCTCGCGCCGAGGGCTCGCTGCATGCGGAGAACCGCTCCGAGGGCGGCGCCCGCTTCGTCATGTGGTTGCCGGCGGCGGGCGAGCGCGTCTCCGCTTCGGCCTCCGCCGCGGCGTGAGACCCGCGCGGCGCCGGTCCACTCGCGGAACATCTCCTACTCAACATTGAAGCCGGTGTGCTGGGGGCGTTGCCGGCCGGGACATATCTTTGTCTGAAAATCCTGATTAGTATGTGATTGGACCGCCCCCCCCATTGGTCGCAGATCTCACCTACCAGTTATTGAGAATTGATAGGCATTCCCGCGGTTGTGGATGCGGACAGGGGACTCGAGGGGGCAGGTGGGGGGGTATACACCATGAGTCTCTCATCCGTGCCCGCGCCGCGTGTCCTGGTCATCGATGACACTCCGTCGATTCACCAGGACTTCCACCGGCTGCTCGCCGAGAGCGAGGGCGGCGCGTCACTCGCGGAGTTGAGAGCCTCGCTCTTCGGCATGCCTCCACCCCGGCCCAGGGGGTATTGCTTCGAGGTGGACTCCGCCTTCCAGGGAGAGGAGGGTCTGCGGCGCGTGAAGGCCGCACTGAAGGAGGGGCGGCCGTACGCCCTGGCCTTCGTCGACGTCCGCATGCCGCCGGGAATGGACGGCGTGGAGACCACCGAGCGCCTCTGGCGGGAGGACCCGGACCTCCAGGTCGTCCTCTGCTCGGCGTACACGGATTACTCCTGGGAGCAGGTGGTGCAGCGGCTGGGCATCAGCCAACGGCTGCTCATCCTCCACAAGCCCTTCAAGAGCATGGAGGTGCGGCAGATGGCCCACTCGCTCGCCGAGAAGTGGGAGTTGCTGCGGCGCGAGCGCAGGCGGGTGGCGGAGCTGGAGCAGGCCAACGCCCAGCTGCGGCGGGAGACGGAGGAGCGCAGGCGGCTGGAGTTCAAGCTCGTCCAGGCCCAGAAGCTGGAAGCGCTGGGGCGGCTCGCCGCCGGGCTGGCGCACGAGGTCAACAACCCCCTCAGCTTCATCATCGCCAACCTCCACCATGTTCGAGGGGAGCTGAAGGCGCTGGCCGCCACCCAACCCCCGCTCGGCGTGGAGGAGCTCGAGGAGTCCTGCCACGATGCGCTCCAGGGCTGCGAGCGCATCCAACGGCTGGTCCAGGACGTGCGGGGCTTCTCCCGCGGCAGGCGCTTCCCCGACGCGCCGGTGGCGCTGGACACGGTGCTGGAGGATGCCCTCGCCATGGCGAACCTCGCCCAGGTGCCGGGGCTCCGGGTCGAGTGGGCGCGGTGTCCGGTGCCGCCCGTTTTCGCCGACGAGCATGGGCTGGGGCAGGTCTTCCTCAACCTCATCATCAACGCCCTCCATGCCGTGGCGAAAGGGCCCGCCGAGCCCCGCATCCGCGTGGCCACGGGCCTGCTCGCGGATGGCCGCGTGTGGGCGGAGGTCCAGGACAATGGCCATGGCATCGCCCCCGAGGATCTGGGCCGCATCTTCGAGCCCTTCTTCACCACCAAGCCGCCGGGCGTGGGCACTGGGCTGGGCCTGTTCATCTGCCACGGCCTCATCACCGGCTTCGGCGGCGAGCTCTCCGTGGAGAGCCTGCCTGGTCAGGGCGCTACCTTCCGTATCCTGCTGCCAGCGGCCCCCGCCGCCCATGCCGATGCGCCTTCCAGCGCGGTGGCATGAGCTTCCGGGCGGGCAGCCTCCGTTCCTCCCTCCCCTGGTGTTTCCGGTGGGTCCGTGCGTGGATTCACGCTCCAACCCGTTGAGCGCGTTCCATGCCGAACTCGATTCCTTCCCGCCCTCGTGCCTCCCTGGCCCGCGCGACGCTCCTCAAGATGGGGATACGCATCGCGTTGGTCATCGCCCTGGGGACGCTCTTCAGCTACCTGCACCTGTTCAAGACGCTGCGCGACCAGTCCCTCCTTCAGCTGGAGCGCTCGGTCGTCGAGCGCGGCCACCGCGAGGAGTCCATCTTCCTGCTGGCGGAGGACCACCATGCCTTCCTCAAGAAGGCCCTCCAGGAGCGCATCCAGTCCTTGAGCCTGGAGGAGGCGGCCTCCCGCTTCGAGCGTCTGACCGTCCAGCTCCCCGACGGGACGATCCGCAGCCGCCCCGAGGGCTTCGATGGCACGAAGACGCCGGGGTTCATGGTGTTCCGCGGCGTGTCCCCCAGCGCGGAGCTCCGCCAGCGGCTCGTGGCGGCGTACGACGTGCTCGTCCAGCACGGGCCGCTCCTGCTGACCCGCGTCGCGGACACCTACATCATGATGCCGGAGGGAGCGTTCGTGACCCTGTGGCCGGAGCGCCCCACCTATACGCAGGACGCCGAGCCCGACTTTCCGCTCTACACCTTCGATTACTTCACCAACAGCCTTCCCCAGAACAACCCCCAGCGGAGGACGGCCTGGTCCGGCGCCTTCGTGGACTCGGTCTCGAAGGTCTGGATGGTCACGGCCTCCACCCCATTGGATGTGGAGGGCCGTCATGTGGCCACCATCGGCCATGACATCCTCCTGGATGCGCTGATGGCCCGCACCGCCAAGGGCCACCTGCCCGGCGCGTACAACGTCATCTTCCGCGACGATGGTCAGCTCATCACCCATCCCGAGCTGAAGCTGGATGGCACCGAGGCCTACAACATCCTCGACGCCGGGCCGGGCTCCACCCAGATCGGTTCCCCGGAGCAGCGGGACCACCTGCGGCACATCTTCGAGCGGGTGATGGCACGCGCGCCCGCCCAGAGCGTGCTGGAGCTGCCGGAACACGGCGAATTCCTCGCCACGATCCGGCTGGGGGGGACGGGCTGGAACTTCGTCACGGTGCTCCCCGAGAAGGAGCTCACCGTGCCCGCCCTCCTGGCGGCGCGCTACGTCCTGGTGTTCGGCCTGGCGTCGCTGGTGTTGGAACTGGCCATCATGTTCTGGGTGCTGCGGGAGCAGATCTCCCGTCCCCTGCTGGACTTCACCCACGCCACCGAACGGATCGCCACCGGGAACTTCCAGGTCCAGCTGGACACCCGGCGTCAGGACGAGCTGGGACAGCTGGCTCAGTCCTTCGGTCTCATGGCGGACGAGGTCCAGCGGCGCGAGGAGGCCCTGCGGCAGGCCAACGAGGGGCTGGAGCAGCGGGTGGACGAGCGCACCCGGGAGCTCAAGGACGTCCACCGGCAACTGGTGCAGGTGGCACGGCAGGCGGGCCGGGCGGAGGTGGCCACCAGCGTGCTGCACAACGTGGGCAACGTGCTCAACAGCGTCCACACCTCGGCCATGCTGGCCAAGGAGCGGCTGGTGGGCCTCCAGGTGGACGACGTCAGCCAGCTGGCCACCCTGCTCGAGGCGCGCCGGAACGATCTCGCCACCTTTCTCACCGAGGACGAGCGCGGCCGGAATGTCATGCCCTTCCTGAGCGGGCTGGGACAGCACCTGCGCAAGGAAACCCATGAGGCCGTGTCGCTGCTCGACGAGGTGGGCCGGTACACCGAGCACATCGGCACCATCGTGAAGCTGCAGCAGAACTACACCCGGGCGCCCCGGCTCAACGAGCCGGCCAATCTGGTGGAGCTGTTGGAGGACGCCCTGCGCATCAACTCGGCGGGGCTCACCCGTCATGAGGTGCGGGTGGTGAGGCACCTGTCCCCCGTGCCTCAGATACTGACCGACAAGCACAAGGTGTTGATGATTCTGGTCAACCTCATCAGCAACTCCAAGTACGCCCTGGATGCGGCGCCCGCGGAGCAGCGGTGCCTGACGCTGCGGATGGAGTCGCCCGCGGCCGGCAGCGTCCGCATCGAGGTGAGCGACAACGGGATGGGCATCGAGCCGGAGCTGCTCACGCGCATCTTCCAGCACGGCTTCACCACCCGGGAGGAGGGCCACGGCTTCGGTCTGCACTCCAGTGCGCTGGCGGCGCAGGAGCTGGGCGGCACGCTGACGGCGCACAGCGACGGTCCCGGGCGCGGCGCCACCTTCACCCTGGAGTTGCCCTGCACACCGCCGGAGGCGGCATGAGTGACAAGCGGCGCATCCTGGTCATCGACGACTCCGCGGCCATCCACCAGGACTTCCGGCGGCTCCTCTGTCCGGAGCGCGGCGGGAGCCCGGAGCAGCTCGCATCGCTGCGGACGGCCCTCTTCGGTGCGTCCCCCGCTCGTGAGCGGCCCGCCGGTCCGGAGTTCGAGGTGGAGTCGGCCTTCCAGGGACAGGAAGGGGTGGCCCGGGTACGGGAGGCCGTGGCGGCGGGCAGTCCCTACGCCTTGGTCTTCCTGGACTACCGGATGCCGCCCGGCGGCAATGGGGTAGAGACGCTGCGGGAGCTGTGGAAGGTGCATCCATCGCAGCGGGTGGTGCTCTGCTCGGCCTACTCGGACTACTCCTGGGAGGAGATTGTCGAGGAGTTCGGCGAGACCCCGCTGCTGAAGGAGCTGCGCAAGCCCGTCAACGGCCACGAGCTACGCCAGCTGGCGCTCACCCTCTCCGAGCCGTAGGCCGTCCCATGCGAAGATTTCCCCTCTCCCCCCGGGAGAGGGACGGGGTGAGGGTGCCAGGACCCCGGGTTGAACCCCCTGTCCACACTGAGGGCCACGGGTTTGAAGAACGGGCTCGGATACCCTCACCCTGACCCTCTCCCGAGGGGAGAGGGGATGTCTTCGCTCACTTCTCTTGAGTGTCTCAGGGCGTCTTGCGGTGCCGGGCCCGCCAGGCGCTGGGGGACTCGCCGGTCATCTTGCGGAACAGGCTGCTGAAGTGCTGCAGCGAGGCGCACCCCACCTCCACGGCCACCGCGGTGAGCTTGGCGTCGCTCTCGAGCAGCAGCGCCTGCGCGGTACGCACCTGCACCGTGTTGAGCTCGGACTGGAAGGAGGTGCCGGCCTCGCGCAGGCGGCGCTGGAGCGTGCGCTCGGACATGCTCAGCTCCCGGGCCACGTCCGCGAGGTTGGCGTCCACCAGCCGGTGGCGCAGCACCCGGTGCAGCTCGCCGAGCAGCGGAGACTGCCCCATCTGCTGCATCACCAGGTCGTTCAGCTCGTTCATCAGGGCGCGGGACTCGTCCTCGGGACGGCCCAGCCAGGCGAGCGCCTCGTGCGCATCCGCGAAGGCCCGCGTGGGGTAGCCGGAGCTGACGAGGCTGTAGAAGCCGCCCACCACCGCGCCCGCCATGCCCTCGGGCCGCACCAGCGCCTGGCGCTTCACCGTCTGGGTGAAGCCGGAGATGCGCGGCGCCATGTACTTCACCAGCACGGACAGGCCGCTGGCGTCCGGGGCCTCCACGCGGCTGGCGTCCACCAGGGACAAGTGGGGCACCGCGGGGGCCAGCTCCACGTCCAGCACCTGGGTGAGCCGTTGAATCTGGGCCTCGCCGGGCCTGCCCCACACGGTGAACCCGCACAGCTCGGGCGTGGCGTACCAGTGGAAGAAGTTCTCTCCCGTCAGATAGCGGCCGATGGGGTCTCGGAGGTAGTCGTCGAGTCCTTCTGCGGGGCGCACGGCGCGGCAGCATAGCGCTTGAGGAGCCGGGCCACCCAGGACGGATGGATGGGGGACAGCGGGGTTTGCAGTGCTGGACGAATCAACCCCTCGGAGGCCAGACGCTCCGTGAGGGCCGGCAACTCCCGCCAGGGAAGCTGGGGACGCAGGTGGTGGGCCTGGTGGTAGCCGGCGTTGAAGCACAGGAGGTTGTACAGGCGGGACGTGGACGTCACGGCCAGCGAGTCCCGGCGGGTGGCATCCGTCTCGTGGTGGGCGGCCAGGTTGAGCACGTGGATGGACATCTGCCCCGCGAGCATCATCCCGAAGTAGGACAGGGCCAGCCACGGCCGCCACAGGGCGAGCGCCACCAGGGAGCCCTGCAGCAGGACGAAGTCGAGCACCAGCTCGGCGCGCTGGCCCTTCCGCTGTCCGGCCACCTTCCACACGTTGGCCAGCAGGCCATAGGGCCAGAACCACGGGGTGAGGGTGGAGCGCACCAGGTACGTCAACGCGCCCTCGCCGGAGCGGCGGCGGCCCCAGTCCCCCTCTCCATCGTTGTACCGGTGATGGTTGAAGTGGTGGATGTGGTAGCCGCGGTAGGCGAAGCCGCAGGCCACGCCGAGCGTGCGTGACACCAGCCAGCGCAGCGCCCGGGGGCGGGCGATGGGCTGGTGCATGTGGTTGTGCAGGACGGCGTAGTTCCAGAAGAGGAGGAGGAAGCCGGCCACCATCAGGGTGACGCGGCCCGTCATGGGCAGGGTGTCCCAGCTCACCAATAACGCGGCGAGCCAGGTGCACCAGAGGCCATGGACGGCGAGGTGGGGCACATCGAGGGCGGGGTGGGCGGAGGGGCGGAGGGGCATGGCCCCTTCGATGTACGCACGCGGGGTGTGAACTGCTTCATTGCAAGCGCCAATCGGTTGCGCCAGCGCGAAAATCCGGACGTTCCCGCTCCCCCCTCTGATGGGCGGTGGATCAGTCCTCGCCCTCGCGGCGGAGGGTGGAGGCCATCAGGGAGAGGGCGCGGATCTGCGTGCTGTTGAGCTTGCGCACGTTGCGCAGCAGCCGCCGCATCGCCGGATGCTCCTGCTCGGAGGAGGGGGGCGGGGGCTCTTCCCAGATGGGGGGCTGGGGCGAGCTGAGCGCGAGCAGGGCATCCGCGGACAGGTGCAGGGCCAGGCAGATGCGGCGCAGCGTGGGGACACTCGGCATGAGCAGCCCCCGCTCCAGCCGGCCGTAGACCTCGGTGGCCACGCCGATGCGCTCGGCCACGTCCGCCTGCGTCAAACTGGCCTTCTGCCGGGCTTCCCGGGCCGCGTCTCCCAGGGCCTTGGACAGCTTCAGCTTCGCCTCGCGCTTGCTCCGGCGGGGGCGGAGGGGGGGAGGGGAAGGGGTCTGCTCGGGGGGGACTTGAAAAGTAGTCTTCGACGCCATGGCTCCGTCCTGACTCCTCGCTGGCTTATATGACTTCGCAAGTCATGTGTCAGCGGTGACTTTGAAAGTGGGTTGTGAGGTGACGCACGAAAAGAAAGAGGCCCCCGGCCCGTGTTGGTGGCACGTGCCGGGAGCCTCTCGAGGCACCAAGGAAGAAGCCGTGGCTCCTCCCAACTGATGCTCATGGGTGCTGACAGGGACCGGTGTCACCCGCACCATGTCCCTGCACGAGCCGACCAGTGGCGTTACCCAGAAGGACTCGCGTGTTTCGTGTTACCTCCCAGCTTGAGTCTGGGAGCCCCACCTGTCAAGTCACCTGCGTCAGGGGTTCAAGGCCTGCGGAGGACGCGGAGCGCTGTACCCGGGCATGTAACATTTGCCCTCGAGTTCGTAGGCATCCTCACAGGGTGGACGAGATGCGATTTCGACCCAGCATCCACCGCGGATGACGACCTCGTGCCGCGACTTGCATGGCGGGCGGTTCTGACCCCGGAAGGGCCCCTGGGGCATGGGATGGGCAATGACATCCGTTCCGCTCGTATAGAGCGCCGAGTCGGGCTCCGGGCTGTCCAGGGTGAGCACGGGCGGCGCGGCGGCGGGGGTGATGGGCTCTGGCGTGGCGTGCGTCCACGGCGTCACTCCGAGCGCCAGCAGCAGGGCCACCACGGTTCCGCTCGGGGCGCGTGAGCGTGGCGGGGAGGGCTTCTGGGAGCCAGCCGTCAGGTGGGCCCGCGCTTCCGGCCGTGTGTCGATGCGCATCAGGGTCCCAGCCCATCGCTCGAGCATCCACGTGAGCTGCCGGAGTTGTCCGTTCGCGGGCGCGCGTTCCACCTCGAGCGCGAGGTAGGGCGGGGTGACGTTGGCGGTGGCGCGCACCTGCCAGTCCTCTTCCGCGCGCAGATCTCCTTTGGGGCCGGGCATGAGCACCAGGGCCGGGTTGCCCGTCTCGTTGTTGCGCGCCTCGTACAGCCGGCCCAGTCCGCCACCGATGGCACGGTAGCGTTTGAGAACGCGGTAGGGCTCCGGGGGCCCATCGTTCGGGTGGATGTCTTCCTTCTCGTCTTGCTTCTCCATGGGGTGTCCTCCCGGAGAAGACTCCTAACACACCGGGCTGACCAATCGAGTCGGGTCGGGACGGGGGGAACTCCGGGCACGGGGGCTCGGGTGGGGTGGGGCGGCGGGCGCTGACGGGCATGCTGGCGGGAGCGTGAGAGGTCCCGACACCTTCCGCCTGAGCGTGATTTTTTGTATACCAACAGTGAAGTCCCTGTCCGGTTCTCTACCCTGAGAGGAAACCTACCTATGAGGTTCAAGTTCACGCCTGCCCTGGTCGTTACCTCGGTGCTTGCCTGCGTTGGGGCCGCGGCCGCGTCCGTTGGCCTTGGCCAACAGGGGGCTGTCGGTGCGGCCGCGCTGACCGGTGTGCAGACGGTTGAATCCGCGCCGGTCGACATCCCCTCGGGCTCCTCCTCTTCGGTGCATGCCTATTGCCCGTCGGGCATGCGCGTCATTGGCACCGGGTTCTTCAGCTCGCTCACCAATGTGGGGTTCGTGAAGGCCTATGGCTCGTTCGTCGGCGGCTTCTTCATCAACAACTCCCCCATCCCCATCTCCGTCCATGTGCAGGCGATCTGCGCATTGGATACGTCGGGGCTGACGGCGCTCTCGAGGGGCGAGGACTTCGAGCGTGACGTGCGCCAGCTCACCGAGCAGTCGCGGCTCGAGAAGCAGGACGCCAGGTAGCGTTCACCCCGGTGCGGCCGGGCTGTCCGTGGGGCGGCCCGGCCGACGCGTGGCGCGGTGGACGCACCCCTCCCGGATCGCGCGCGGGCCCGAGAAATCGGCCCCGGCGCGATTGTCAACTCCCGAGGTGGGCCGGGACGGAAAAGTCCCAACCATTTCAGGGGTTTACCTCTCATGAAGGTCTGACATATGGTGGCGCGCTCCCGGGCGTCCCCGGGTACCGGAGCTCCCCGCGTTCCCAGGCGCGGCGGGCTCCTGGCGTGCCCCGGTGAGAGGGAGGGCTGTTCAGGCCGTGAGCGACGAGCGTCCGGACGCGCTGCTCAAGAGCGCACTCGAAAAGATCGTCTACTTCGAGGCTCGTGCCGAGCAGCTCAACCACGAGCTGACGTCCACTCGCGAGGAGATGGCGCACCTGCGGCGCGAGCTGACCCAGGCCGAGGAGCGCGAGCTGGCGCTGCGCCGGGAGGTGGCCGGGCTGGAGGTCCGCCTGGGCCGCATGGCCTCCGAGCGCGAGGAGCTCACCCGCCTCAACCAGGCCCTGCGCACCGAGCGCAGCCAGTTGCTCGGCAAGCTGCTGGAGGCCAGCCGCATCCGCACCTCGGACGGGCGCGATCGCGAGGAGGAGGACGACGACGGCCTGGGCATCGACCTGGCCTCGTTCATCTCCCAGCTGCGCAGCGAGGCGCTCGAGCGTCCGGCCGTGACCGCGTCCTCGCCGTCCGCCCCCGCCTACCCGTGGCCCTCCCAGTCCGAGCCGCAGCCGCAGCGCCCGCAGGAGGTGGAGCAGCCCGCGCTCGCGGTGGTGGCGGCGTCCGCGGCGGGTGTCTCCCCGGTGATGCAGCACGCGCAGCGCCTCTTCCTGGAGGGGCGGCTGGCGGTGAGCCCCGGGCAGATGGCGGAGCTCTCGGGCGGCGGTGACGAGACGCTCTTCGGCTTCTCCGTGCGCGAGCTGTCGGCGCCGGACGCCACCTCGCGTGTGCGCGCCGCCGAGCGCCTCAAGGCCCTGGGCCAGCCGGCCGCCGCGCCCGCCCTGGCCACGGCGCTGCATGCGGAGAAGGACCCCTCCGTCCAGGTGGCCCTGCTGGCCGCCTTCGCCGAGGTGGGCAAGGAGGAGGGCGTCCTCGTGGTGTCGCCCCTGCTGGCCTCCTCCGTTCCCGAGGTGCGCATCGCCGCCCTCAAGGCGCTGCTGAGCATCGCGCCCCAGGAGGCCGCGCCCCACCTCGCCCAGGCCGTGAAGGACCCGGACCGCTCCGTGCGCCGGCGCGCCTCGCTGCTGGCGCTGGGCCTGGAAGGGGAGGGCGCGCGCCGTCTGGGCGAGGAAGCCATCCACGATCCGGACCCCGAGGTGCGCAGCCTCGCCGCCCTGGCGCTCGGGGCCGGCAGCGGGGAGGACGCCCGCATGCTGCTGCTCGAGGCCCTCAAGGACGACGAGGTGCGCGTGCGCCGCTCCGCCGCGCAGAGCCTCTCGCGCATCCTCGGCCAGGACGTCTCCGCCGTGGTGGACATGGACGAGGGCCGGCGCCGCCGGGAGATCCGCCGCCTCGCCACGCTCCCCGTCCAGCCCGTGCGCGCCTCGCTCCTCCCGAAGCCGGCCCCCCGCGCCGCCGCGCCCGTGGCCGCTCCCGCTCCCGCTGCCCCGGCGGCCGTCCAGGCTCCCGCGCGTCCCGGCCCCGCTCCGTCCACGGCCCACCGCGCCGCGGTGCCAGCCGCCGCTTCTCCGGCCCGGGGCGTGGCCCAGCAGGCCGTGCGGACCGCCGCGGCTCCCACGGCCCCGCAGGCCCAGCCCGTGTCTCGTCCCGCCGCGCGCCAGCCCGTGTCCCCGGTGGAGGCCCTGTGTGGGCCGCTGATGTCGGAGATTCGCGCGGCCATCCGGGGCCGCTCGCTCGGTGAGCTGGCCACCGGCATCTCCGCGCCACCCGAGCTCGCCGAGGAGGCGCTTACCCTCCTGGTGGCCAGGGGAGCGATCATCCGGCGGGGCCACAAATACTTCGCCGCTTGAGGCAAGGTAGGGGCCGCCCGGTTCGACGAAGGGTTCTCTGAAGGGTCTTCCATGGATGCGCCGACGTACAGCTCCAAGCAGGTGGCCGAGATGCTCGGCTTGCCACTGAAGTCCATCGCCTCGGCGCTGAAGCAGGACAGCTACACGGGCGCCGAGGTGTGGGCCCTGCGCACGCAGCTGGGCGCGTTCCCGCCGTCGCTCGGCCGCCGCAAGCAGCTCTTCCTCAACTTCAAGGGCGGCACGGGCAAGACGTCCCTGTCCACCTCCTACGCCTGGCGCCTGGCGGAGCTGGGCTACAACGTCCTCATCGTCGACCTCGACAGCCAGGGCCATGCCACCAAGTGCCTGGGCTTCGAGGGCGAGGACTTCGACAAGACGCTCCTCAACGTCCTGGTGCGCAAGTCGCCCATGTCGGAGGTCATCCAGAAGTCCTCCCTGCCCAACCTGCACTTCGTCCCCTCCAACCTCACCATGTCCACGGTGGACCTGGCGCTCATGCCCATGGCGGGACGCGAGTTCAAGCTGCGCAATGCCCTGAAGGAAGTCGAGGCGCAGTACGACATCATCGTCTTCGACGCGCCGCCCTCCTTCGGCCTGCTCAACCTCAACGCCCTCATGGCGGCCAACGACTTGTTCGTCCCGGTGCTGGCCGACTTCCTCTCCTTCCACGGCCTCAAGCTGCTCTTCGAGACGGTGCAGAGCCTGGAGGAGGATCTCAACCACGTGCTGGACCACGTCTTCATCGTGGTCAACTCCTTCAACGCCACCTTCAAGCTGGCCAAGGAGGCGCTGGAGGCGCTGCAGACGCACTACCCGGAGTACCTGCTGCCCACCATCATCCGGCAGTGCACCAAGTTCGCCCAGGCCTCGAGCGAGGGCCGGCCCGTCTTCGTGGCGGATCCGGGCTCCAAGGGGGCCACGGACATCGAGGCCCTCATCCAGAATGTACTTCCCCGCTTGCGGGCGGGCTCGGCTCCCGGTACCGATGATAGCGGCGCGCAGCGGGCCGGTTGACGTATAACCCCCCTTCTCTCCCGCTGCTCAGGCTCGTCCATGAAGAAGGCCTTCGAACAGAACGTGTCCCGCGCCAAGCCGCGCCTCCGTCTGGGTGCATTCACCGGCGTCGTCGATCCCGCCGCGCCCGAGGAGCCGCAGGAGCAGCCCCCCCAGGCCCTGGCCCAGGAGCCCGAGCCCCAGGCCCTGGCGCCCGAGCCGGAGCCGGCCCCCGAGCCTCCTTCGTCCGCCGCCCACGACCTGTCCGCCGAGGTGCGTGCCCGTGTCGAGCGCGCCCGCGCGCCGCGTCCCACCGCCGCCGAGGTGATTGACGCCGCCCTGCGCGCCCCCGCCGTCCAGGCCCCGCCGGAGGTGCCCGCCGCCCCGGTGGCCCGGGTCGAGGCGCCCGAGCACGAGGTGGAGGTGCAGACGCCCGCCTCGCCCAAGGAGGACCTGGACAACCAGGCCCGCCGCGAGCGGCTGAAGGAGCGCCTCAAGGCGGTGCGCGAGAACCCGCGTCCCGAGCCCCTGCCGGCCAGCGTGGCCGAGGCGGGCATGCGCGCGGTGGAGCGCATCTCGGCGCTCCAGTCCGAGCTCACCAAGGTGAAGGCGCTCAACCTCACGCTCACCCAGGAGCTGGAGGTGTCGCGGCGCCAGGCGGAGAAGGCCACCGAGGAGGCCCGCCTGCGCATGGACGAGGCGCGCCGGCTCGCCACCGACATGGAGGGCCGGGTGAAGCTGCTCGGTGACCTCGAGCGCGAGCTGGCCGCGCTGGAGGGCGAGCGCGACGAGGCCCTGCTGTCGCTGCAGGAGGCCCGTCAGGCCATGCAGGCCCAGGCCCAGGAGCGCTCCACCCTGGAGGCCGCCGTCGCCGAGGCCAAGCGGGCCCTGGCCGACAGCCTCTCCGAGGAGGAGCGGCTCGCCGGAGAGCTGGAGTCCGCCAAGGACGATGCCGCCGCGCTTCGCCGCGCCGTGGACACGCTCCAGGGCGAGCGCGATGTGCTGGCCCAGCAGGTGGCCTCGCTCACCGCCGAGCGCGCCGAGCTGCTCGAGGCCCGCAAGGCGCTCGAGGCCGTGCACCGCGCCCTGAGCCAGGCGGTTTCCCGCTAGTACCCGGGTACACCTCCTTCGAGCTTCCGAAGCCCGCCGGTCCTCGTGACCTGGCGGGCTTTCTCGCGTCTGGAGCCCTGGAGAGCAGGCGGCGCGCCAGCGGGGGTTTGCCGCACCCGGGGGGGAGTCGGAGCTTTACCGGCGAACCCGGGGGGTGGTGTGCGCCGTGCGCTCCACGGTTCTCCCCGAGACACTCATTAAGGAGTGACACGTGGCTCTCGACCTCTTCAAGGAGAAGGGTGTCCCCCTGGATCGCCAGCGGTTCACCTGGAAGGACCTCACACGAAGGACCTACAGCAAGCTGGATGATGACGCCTTCACCCGGGTGCGCGTCATCCTGATGAATGGCATCGAATCAGAGGCCCTTCGCTTCAGTCACGCCTGCGCGCGGATGAACCGGGAGCTGCGCGAGCCCCTGGCCATCATCCGCCGCGTGGAGCAGCACCAGCAGACGCTCGTCAACTGGATGAACCCGGGGGACCAGTCCCCGCTGGAGACCACGGTTGGCTTCGAGCAGGTGGCCATCGAGGTGACGGCGAGCGTGGCCCAGCACGAGCCGGACCCGTACATGGCCCAGGCGTACCGCTTCGGCATGCTCGAGGACTTCGATCACCTGTATCGCTACTCGGCGCTGTACGACCGGTTGGAGGGCAAGGACCCCAACTACCTCGTGCAGAGCTATTCGGACATCATCCCCGGACGGCCCACCTCCATCGAGCACCGTCACCCGCTGGACGACGTCCGCCGGCCCTATGACGCGCGCACCGCCCAGCCGCTCACCAAGATTCACGCGCTCACCATCACCGCGGCCGAGCACCAGACCCACGACTTCTACATGACCATCGGGCCCATGTTCACCGACCCGGTGGCGCGCCAGCTCTACGCGGAGATCGCCTCCATCGAGGAGCAGCACGTCACGCAATACGAGTCGCTGATGGATCCGGGCGAGTCGTGGCTGGAGAAGTGGCTGCTGCACGAGGCGGTCGAGGTCTACAACTACTACAGCTGCCTGCGCTACGAGTCGAACCCGCGCATCAAGGAGGTCTGGCAGCGGTTCGTGGACTACGAACTGGGGCACCTGCACTACGTGATGGAGCTCTTCCAGCGGCTGGAGGGGCGTGACCCGGCCGAGGTGCTGCCCAGGGAACTGCCGGAGCCCATCCGCTTCGACAGCCACCGCGAGTTTGTGCGCAAGGTGCTGCGCGACGAAGTGCACCTGAGCGCCAAGGGCACCGGCTTCGTGCCGCGCACCGAGGAGGCCGAGCGCACGCGGCTCTACCGTGAGCAGCTCAACTCGGAGGGCTCCCCGTCGGAGACGGCCGCCGCGGGCTACCACTGGCGTCCGGGTACCGAGTTGTCGGACGAGGCCGAGCGCCTCGGCACCCTGTCCGAGGGGAGGATCCAGTAATGGAACGCAAGGCGAGTGAGATGGGGATGAACCGGACGGGCATCTCGGTGCATCCGGTGCACGGAAAGAAGGCCATCGAGGGCGCCGAGAAGGCGGCTCCGAGCAGCCCGGGGGATGCCTCGGCCATCGCGAAGGAACGCCAGGAGTTCGCGCGCGAGGTGGACGGGCTGGGCACGGTGCCGCCTCCCAACCTGAAGGGCATGGCCAAGGCGGCCATGGACATACTGAAGGGCGGCCGGTCCACGGTCCTCATGGACAAGCTGGGCCAGCGTGCTGGCTTCGAGCGCACCGGGGTGCGCATCTACGAGGCGGCTCTGTCCAAGCTGGACGTGTTCGGCACGTGGGACGGCGGGCCCTCGCGGGAGCAATTGGAGAAGATCCGCCGGGATGAGCTGTCGCACTTCGCGCTCGTCAAGCGCACCATCGAGAAGCTGGGGGGAGACCCCACGGCGGTCACGCCCGCGGCGAACCTGCAGGCCACCATGTCCGAGGGCGTGCCGAAGATGCTGGTGGACCCGCGCGTCAACCTGCTGCAGTCGCTCGAGGGGCTGCTGACGGCCGAGCTCGTGGACAACGCGAGCTGGGAGCTGCTCATCGAGCTGGCGCGCGAGCTGGGACACACGGAGATCGCCGAGGACTTCCAGCGGGCGCTGGACGCGGAGCAGGAGCACCTGGCGCTGGTGCGTGCCTGGATCGCGGCCGGAACGAAGCTGGAGGCGAGGGTCGGCGAGGAGGCCGCGGGAGCCCCGGCGTAGCGCCACTCCCCCTAGAACGAAGAGCCCGGCTCCTGGAGGAAGGCCATTTCCTCCGGAGTCGACTCGCGGCCCAGCCGGGCGTTGCGGTGGGGGAATCGCCCGAAGCGTTCGATGACACCGAGGTGTCGCCGGGCGTAGTCCAGCACCTCGGCACCGGCCGGGTGCTGTGGCAGGAGCGATTCGAAGAGGGACACGGCGAGGCGCTGGTCGTGGATCTCCTCGCTGTGCTCGAAGGGCAGGTAGAAGAACCACCGCCACACAGGGGGCAGGGGCACGTCGAGGCCGCGGGCGAGCGCGTGACGCGCCACCTCACGGGCCTGGGCGTCGGTGGCGAAGGCTCGGTCCGAGTCGCGGAAGAGGTTGCGCGGGAATTGATCCAACAGGAGCACCAGCGCCAGCGCACCGCGAGGCTCGTCACGCCACGCCTGGAGCTCGCCCACGGAGGCCTTCTCGTGGGTGGCGAGGAAGCGGCGGGCGCACTCGGCATCGAAGCTGGAATCCTGCTCGAACCAGCGTCCGCGAGGTTCCGTGTAGCCCGGCTCGTTCGGTTGGCCGAACCAGAAGGAGAGGATGTCGTCCGCGCTGGCCATGGTTGCCTCCTGGGGTTGCCTTTCTAGCACCCGCCGCTCAGCTTCCCACGAAGACGTGCCCATGGAGGTGACAACGATGTTGGAGCAACACAATCCGGACAACCCGGCCCTGCGCAACCCGTCCTTGAGGAAGGAGTCGTTCGTTGCCTTGGGAACCATCGGAGCGCTCACCGCCGGCACGGCCTTGATCGGAGGCCGCGTCTCGAGCAGCGGGCAGCTCTGGTACAAGCGGCTGCGCAAGCCCGGCTTCACGCCTCCTCCCTGGGTGTTCGGGCCGGCGTGGACGGCGCTGTACGGTTTGATGTCACTCTCCGCGTGGCGGGTGTGGAACCGGCCGGCGGGCCCCCGCCGCTCGTGGGCGCTCGCGCTGTGGGGCCTGCAGCTCGGCTTCAACGCCCTCTGGTCCCCGCTCTTCTTCGGCAAACATCGCCAGCGCGAGGCCCTCGCGGACATCGCCGCACTCGGCGTGAGCCTCGCGGCGTATACCGCGGTGGCGCGCAAGGTGGACACGGGCGCGGCGTGGATGATGGTGCCGTACCTGGCGTGGGTGGGCTTCGCCAGCGCGCTCAACGAGGAGATCGTCCGCCTCAACCCATGACGTGACATGATGCCCTCCTCTTCTTTGGGAGGGCTCCATGGAGCTCCGCATCCAGAACCTGTCCAAGCGCTACTCCAACGGTACCCAGGCGCTCCAGGACGTCACGCTCACCATCAAGCCCGGCATGTTCGGGCTGCTCGGGCCCAACGGCGCGGGCAAGTCCACGCTGATGCGCACCCTGGCCACCCTGCAGGAGGCCGACAGCGGCAGCGCCTCGCTCGGTGACATCGACGTGCTGAAGGACAAGGACGCGGTGCGCCGGGTGCTCGGCTACCTGCCGCAGGACTTCGGCCTCTACCCGAAGGTGACGGCCGAGGATCTCCTCACCCACCTCGCCACGCTCAAGGGCATCTCCAACGCGCGCGAGCGCAAGCAGGTGGTGGACGCGCTGTTGCAGCAGACGAACCTCCACCACGCCCGGCGCAAGCAGCTCGGCGGTTTCTCCGGTGGCATGCGTCAGCGCTTCGGCATCGCCCAGGCGCTGCTCGGCAACCCCAAGCTGCTCATCGTGGACGAGCCCACCGCGGGCCTCGACCCCGAGGAGCGCGTGCGCTTCCACAACCTGCTGAGTGAAATCGGGCAGGACGTCATCGTCATCCTCTCCACGCACATCGTCTCGGACGTGCGCGACCTGTGCCCGCAGATGGCGGTGCTCAACGGGGGGAAGGTGCTGCTCACCGGCGCGCCCGAGGACATCATCGCCCGGCTCGAGGGGCGCATCTGGAAGAAGTTCGTGGACAAGGCGGAGCTGTCGAAGATGCAGGCCGGGCTGCCCGTCATCTCCCACCGGCTGCTGATGGGACGCACGCTCGTGCACGTCTACAGCGCGGGGGCGCCGGATGACTCCTTCGCGCCGGCCGTGCCGGACCTCGAGGACGCCTACTTCGCCACCATCAAGGGACACCTCGCGCAGGAGCCGGCTTCCGGCGTCCAGGCCATCGCGGGCTGAGGAGCCACCCACATGCTTTCCATCGCGCTCTTCGAGCTGCGCCAGCGGCTCAAGCTGCTGTCCACCTGGGTCTACTTCGGCGTCTTCTTCGCGCTCGCCTTCCTCGCGCTGAACGCCACGGGAGGCGCCTTCAAGACCATCATGGTGGGCGGGAGCGGCGGCAAGGTGCTCGCCAACTCGCCCTACATGCTGAGCTCTCTGCTCACCCTGCTCGGCTTCTCGGGAGTCATCGTCACCGGTGGAGTGATGGGCCAGTCCGTCTACCAGGACTTCGCTCACGGCACGCACACCCTCTTCTTCACCGCCCCCATCTCGCGCGCCCGCTATCTGCTCGGCCGCTTCCTCGGCGCCTTCCTCACGCTCGTCATCATCTTCTCGAGCATCGGCCTGGGAGCCCGCTTCGGCGCCGCCATGCCCTGGCTGGAGGCGAGCCTCATTGGCCCCACCGTGCCGGGCTCGTACCTGCGGCCCTACCTCGGCAGCATCCTGCCCAACCTCTTCTTCACGGGCGCGCTCTTCTTCGGGATGGCCGCGCTCACCCGCCGCATCCTCCCCGTCTACGTCGCCAGCGTGGTGCTGCTCGTGGGCTACCTCGTGGGCGGCCGCTTGTTGAACGAGTTCGACACCAAATGGATCGCCGCGCTGGTGGACCCGTTCGGCATGAACGCGGTGCGGCTGATGACGGAGTACTGGACGCCCGCGGAGAAGAACACCCTCCTGGTGCCGCTCGAGAGCTGGTTTCTCCTCAACCGGCTCATCTGGGTGGGCCTGGGCGCCGCCATGCTCGGCTACACCCTCCTGCGCTTCCAGCGCACCCACGCGCTGGCGGGCGGCCGCGTGGAGGCCCCTGTCGAGACCGAGGCGCCCCGGGCGCAGCTCGCGGTGCCCTCCGTCACGCGGGACTTCCGGGACGGCACCTTCCTGCGGATGCTCCCGCGCCTGGCGTGGCTGGACCTGAAGGAGACGGTGAAGAACGTCTATTTCGTGGTGATGGTGCTGGCCGGCATCCTCCTGGTCTTCGGTTCCGCGCGCGCGCTCGGCGTCATGTTCGGCACCCCGGTCTACCCGGTGACGTACCTGGTGGTGGAACTGGTGGGCGGCGGCTTCGGCCTCTTCCACGTCATCATCATCGCCTTCTATTCGGGTGAGCTCATCTGGCGCGAGCGCGACGCGCGCATGAATCAGCTCTCCGACGCGCTCCCCGTGCCCGGGTGGCTGCCCTTCCTCTCCAAGCTGCTGGCGCTGATGGGCGTACAGGTGCTGCTCAACGCGGTGCTGCTCGTCTGCGGGGTGCTGGTGCAGCTCTTCAACGGCTATACCCACCTGGAGCTGGGCCTCTACGTCACGGAGCTCTTCGGGTACCGGCTGTTGGACCTGTGGCTGCTGTGCATGCTGGCGGTGCTCGTCCACGTGCTGGTGGACAACAAGTACCTGGGCCACTTCACGATGGTGCTCTACCTGCTGGCGAGCACCTTCGCCTCGGCGATGGGCTTCGAGCACGGTCTGTACAACTACGGCAGCGCGCCCAATCCCACGTACTCGGACATGAATGGTTACGGGCCGTTCGTGGGGCAGATGGTGTGGTTCCGCGTGTACTGGGCGCTCGTGGCGGTGGCGCTCGCCTTCGTCTCCCACCTGTTCTGGGTGCGGGGGACGGAGAGCGATCCCCGGTGGCGGATGAAGCTGGCCGGCGCGCGGGCCTCGCGGCCGGTGCGGGCGGGCCTGGCGCTGTCCGTGGTGGGCACCGTGGCCGTGGGCGTCTTCGTCTTCCACAACACCAACCGCCTCAACGTCTTCCGGACGGAGCACGAGGAGCAGGCGCTGTTCGCCGACTACGAGAAGAAGTACAAGCCGCTGGCGAAGGTGGCGCAGCCGCGCATCGTCTCGGCGAAGGTGCAGGTGGACCTCTTCCCCGAGGAGCCGCGCATGCGGGCCCGGGGCACCTTCGGGCTCGTCAACAAGACGGCCGAGCCGGTGAAGACGGTGTACGTCAACCTGCCCGAGGACATGAAGGTGTACCGGCTGGTGGTGGCGGGCGCCGGGTCAGCGTCCGAGAAGGACACGCGGCTGGGCTTCTACACGTACACCCTGCCCACGCCGCTGGAGCCGGGGGCCTCGGCCGAGCTCCAGTTCGAGCTGGGCCTGGAGCCGCGCGGCTTCCGCAACAACGGGGCGCAGACGGCGCTCGTGGAGAACGGCACCTTCCTCCACAGCACGCTGCTGCCGCGGCTGGGCTACGTGGCTGATTTCGAGCTCGAGGACGACCAGGCGCGCAAGAAGCATGGGCTCGCGCCCAAGGAGCGCATGGCGGACGTGAACGACCTGGAGGCCCGGCGCAACACGTACATCACCTCGGACGCGGATTGGATTTCGTTCGAGGCCACGGTGAGCACCTCGCCGGACCAGATCGCCATGGCGCCCGGTTACCTCCAGCGCGAGTGGACGGAGAACGGGCGGCGCTACTTCCACTACACGATGGACAGCCCCATCCTGAACTTCTACTCGTTCCTCTCCGCGCGCTACGCGGTGAAGCGGGACTCGTGGAACGGCGTGGCCATCGAGGTGCTCCACCACCCGTCCCACACGTACAACATCGACCGGATGATCCAGGGGGTGAAGGACTCGCTGGAGTACTACACGAAGAACTTCGGGCCCTATCAGCACCGGCAGGTGCGCATCCTCGAGTTCCCCCGGTACGGCACCTTCGCCCAGGCCTTCCCCAATACGATTCCGTACTCGGAGGGCATCGGTTTCATCGCGAAGGTGGACCTGGAGGACCCCAAGGACGTGGACTACCCCTACTACGTGACGGCCCACGAGGTGGCGCACCAGTGGTGGGCCCACCAGGTCATCGGCGGCAACGTGCAGGGCTCCACGCTGATGTCCGAGACGCTCTCGCAGTACTCGGCGCTGATGGTGATGAAGAAGAAGTACGGCGAGGCGCGCATGGGCCGCTTCCTGCGCTACGAGCTGGACAGGTACCTGGGCGGACGCGGCCTCGAGCGCAAGAAGGAGACGCCGCTGCTGCTCGTGGAGGGCCAGGCGTACATCCACTACAGCAAGGGCAGTCTGGTGATGTACGCGCTGCAGGACTACATCGGTGAGGACAACCTCAACCGGGCCCTGGCGGCGTACCGGGAGAAGGTGGCCTTCCAGCAGCCGCCGTTCACGAACTCGCCGGAGCTGCTCGCCGAGCTGCGCGCGGTGACGCCCGAGCACCTGCAATACGTGCTGCACGACTTCTTCGAGCGAATCACCCTGTACGAGAACCGGGCGCTCAAGGCGACGTACACGGAGGTGGCGGGCGGGAAGTTCGAGGTGAAGGTCACGGCGAAGGCGCGCAAGGTGGAGGCCAATGGCACGGGCACCGAGTCGGAGCTGAAGCTCGCGGACTGGGTGGACGTGGGGGTGCTCGACGAGGACGGCAAGCCGCTCTACCTGGAGAAGGTGCAGGTGACGAAGGAGGACGTGGAGTTCACCGCGCTGGTGGACAAGCGCCCGGCGAAGGCGGGGCTGGATCCACTCAACAAGCTCATCGACCGCAAGCCGGACGACAACACGGTGGCGGTGGAGAAGCTCTGACCCGGCTCCCTCTCCCTGGCAAAAGGCTCGACATGCGGCGTCCGGCAACGGAATGTGGGGGGCCATGAAGTTCCTGTCCTCCGAGCTCGCGTACTTCCTGCGGGATGCGAAGGCGCGGCAGAACGTCCGCGCCCTGCTGCGGCTGTTGCTGCTCCTGTTGGTGCTGGTGGTGGTCTTCACCGTGCTGTTCCACGTGCTGATGGCGCGCGAGGGGAAGCAGCACTCGTGGCTCACCGGGCTGTACTGGACGCTCACGGTGATGAGCACGCTGGGCTTCGGGGACATCACCTTCCAGTCGGACATGGGCCGGGCCTTCTCCGTCGTCGTCCTGGTCTCCGGCATCATCTTCCTGCTGGTGTTGCTGCCCTTCACCTTCATCCAGTTCTTCTACGCCCCGTGGATGGAGGCGCAGCGGCAGAGCCGGGCGCCCAGGTCATTGCCGGAGGACACCGCGGGGCACGTCATCCTCACCCACTACGACGCGGTGACGATGTCCCTCATCCCCCGGCTCGAGTTCTACGGGCGGCCGTACGTGGTCCTGGAGGACGACGTCCCACGGGCGCTCGAGCTGCACGACCGAGGCATCCGGGTGATGGTGGGGCCGCGCGACGACCAGGAGACGTACCGCCGGCTGCGGGTGGGGGAGGCGTCGCTGCTGGTCGCCACCGGCGACGACTTCCTCAACACCAACATCGCCTTCACCGTGCGCGAGCTGACCGAGAAGGTCCCCATCGCGAGCCTGGCGCGCAAGCCGGAGTCGGCGGACGTGCTGGAGCTGGCCGGCTCCACCCACGTCATCCAGCTCCCGGACATGCTGGGCCGCTCGCTGGCGCGGCGCACCCTGGCTGGCGAGGTGCGCGCCAACGTCATCGGGCGCTTCGGCCAGCTGGTCATCGCCGAGGCCCCGGTCACCGGCACTCCCTTCGTGGGCAAGACGCTCGCGGAGTCGCGCCTGCGCGAGGTGACGGGAGTGAACGTGGTGGGCGTGTGGCAGCGCGGGCAGTTCTCCATTCCTCATTCCGGCACCCGCATCGAGTCCAGCACCGTGCTGCTGCTCGCGGGCACCGACGCGCAGCTGGAGCACTTCGACAGCCTGGTGGTCATCTACAACGTGTTCGACCGCCCGGTGCTCATCCTCGGCGGCGGGCGCGTGGGCCGGGCGGTGGCGGCCTCCCTTCGCGAGCGGGAGGTGCCCTACCGCATCGTCGAGCAGAAGCCGGAGAGCGCGCACGGGCTCGAGCACGTGGTGGTGGGGTCCGCCGCGGATCTCGAGGTGCTCAAGCAGGCCGGCATCGACGAGGCCCCCACCACGCTCGTCACCACCAGCGACGACGCCATCAACATCTACCTCACCATCTACTGCCGGCGGTTGCGGCCGGACATGCAGATCATCAGCCGCGCCACGCTGGAGCGGAACGTCTCCACGCTGCACCGGGCGGGCGCCGACTTCGTCATGTCCTACGCCTCCATGGGGGCCAACACCATCCTCAACGTGCTGGAGAAGGGCGACGTGGTGATGCTGGCCGAGGGACTGGACGTGTTCCGCTACCCCGCCTCGGACAAGGTGCTGGGCCGCTCGCTGCGCGAGACCCGCATCCGCGAGGAGACGGGCTGCAGCGTCATCGCGCTGGAGACGCCCGGCGGCACCGTCGTGAATCCCGACCCTGCCCGGCCCATCGACGCCGGAAGCGAGCTCATCCTCATCGGGACGGCGGAGGGAGAGCGGCGCTTCAAGGATCGCTTCGCCTGATGGCCGGAATGGGGTGTCAGTCGACTCGCTGAAGAGAGCCCACGCCTCCTCTCCCTCTCCCCCTGGGAGAGGGTCGGGGTGAGGGTTTAGGGGATCCCGGGTTCCGGCCTTTGACCTGTGCGAACTCTGGCGTCATGGTGGCTGAACATGAACAAACCAGTGCGCCGGATCTGGAAGGTGTTGCTCGGGGTGGTGGTGGTGGCGGTTCTGTTCCTGGCCATCGCGCTCACCGCGGTCCCAGTCCCCGAGCGCACTGACTTCGGCCCATCCATCTCGGAGCTGCGAGCGCTCGCCACGCCGGCGGGAGAGCCATTGCCCACGGAGCTCCGCCGCATCGTGGTGGGCGAGGGCACCATGCCGGAGTTCGCCCTGGTGGCGGGGCGGTTCCTCGGGACACGTGTGGCCGTGTACCAGGCGCACCAGATCCTCTACGGCGATGGGCGGACGGTCATCGTCGATGCCGGGAGTGACGCGGAGACGCTGGCGAGCAACATGCCCGGCTCCCGCCTCCAGGCTGACCACTATGCCCGGCTCCAGGAGGCGATGCGCCGCGCGGATGCCATCGTCCTCACGCACGAGCACTTCGATCACAGTGCGGGCATCGCGCACTCACCGTACCTCGACGAGGTGGCTCCCCGGGCGATGCTGACGGAGGCCCAGCTCCACGGGAGGGATCCCGAGCGCGCCGGCTTCACCGCGGAGGTGGTGGGCCGGTTGAAGCCGCTGAGTTACGAGCGGATGCACCTGCTGCGGCCGGGCGTGGTGCTCGTCCGGGCGCCGGGCCACACGCCGGGGACGCAGCTGGTCTACGTGCGGCTGGCGGATGGCCGGGAGTTCCTCCTGGTGGGAGACATCGCGTGGCACCAGGACAACATCCTGCTGCCGCGCATGCACCCGAGGCTGGTGAACTGGCTGCTCGGCGAGGACGGCGAGGCGATGGCGAATCAGCTCCGCTACCTCCATGAGCTGCAGCGGGCCACGCCGGAGCTGAACCTCGTGGTGGCGCACGACGCGGCGCAAATGGCCGGGCTCATTCAACGCGGGCTGGTGCAGGACGGACTGCGGTAGGACTCCCCGCGTCCTGCCTCCGGCGTCTGCCCTGACACGTGCGAACGGATGACCGGACAGGTAGATAAGCCAACTTGACGTGATGGGTTCTCACGGCGGATACTGCCATGCGCGCCACGTGCACGGCGGGTGCGTGGGCAATGAATGGCGAGTGCGTTGGATCACCACGCGTGTCAGAGGGGCTCGTTAGCCTTTGAGCAGGATCGGGCGGGGTTGGGGGTCGGGAGGTGGGGCATGGAAGCGGGGGAGGCGAGGTACGTCGACTGGGTGCGGTCCTTGGGGAGGGCCGGGCTGATCGAGCTGTGGACGCAGGTGCAGGAGGCTCGGGACCTGTGGCCCTGGCCGCCAGGGAGGGCTTTCGAGTACCTCATCCTGCGAGCGTTCCAACTCGAGGGCGCACGGGTCATCTGGCCGTATTGGGGACAGTGGGAGCAGGTGGATGGGGCGGTCTACGTCGATGGGCTTTCGTGTCTGGTCGAGTGCAAGCACTGGCAGGAGCCCGTCGACTTCAGTCCGATCGCGAAGTTCAAGGTCCGGGTGGATCGGCGGCCGCCGGCCGCTCTGGGTTTGATGTTCAGCGTGAAGGGGTTCACGGAGCCCGCCCTGCGGGAAGCCTACGCGCAACCCTTGCGCAATGTCCTGCTGTGGCACGGCAGGGATGTGTCTCTGGCATTGAGGGGCGGCATGCGTGCGGCTCTCGGTGCCAAATGGCGAAAGGCCGTGGAGGAAGCCCAGGTGGACTATGAGCTCAAGGCGGAGGACCTTCGATGATTCCCTGTCTCGTCGTGCGCGGAGAGGCGAATGCCCTGGTGCTTCGCAAACTGCTCGAACCCGAGTTCGGGCACGCGCTCCAGGTGCTGGGAACGGACTTCTTCTCGGAGAGTGTCTCCCTGGCGCGGTCCGTCCTCAGCAATCGCAAGGCCATCGTGGCGCTGGTCGCGGGGACTCGCTCGGCCGAGCTCCAGAAGATTCGCGAGCTGCACCGCTTCCTCGTCTACGCATTGGTCCAGGTTGAATGTCCCGACCTGTGGAAGGTGGTCCTGGTGGTGCCAGACACGGAGAGCCTGCTCTTCCAGACTCGGGGCGTGCTGTCTCAGGTACTCGAGCGGGAGCCGACGGAGGAGGAATGGAATCGAGGCCAGACCGAGCCTCTCCAGGTTCTGGAGCAGATCTTCGGGCTCAAGGAGATACGCCTCGACAAGGAACTGTGCCGGCGTCTGGAGTCCGTGGACGTGAGCTGTCTGGCCGAGCACCCCGTCGTGCAGCAGGTGCGGCGATTCTTCCGGGACCACCGTGAGGGCCGGTCCACCCTGAATCTCTGAGCCAACCCGAGGGTCAGCGCATGGACAACCGTTCCGCCATCACGGGGCCACGTGAGGCGGCCAGCCGCCGGCGCCGGACGATGGAGCGCAGTCCCAGCCACATGGCCACGAGCGACACCCCCATCCACACCGCCGCCCAGAAGGGCGCGGGCAGGTAGGTGAGCTGCGCCATGGCGTGCGCGTCAGAGACACCCACCTCCAGGCCGTAGCCGAACAGGCCCTTGATGTCCTGCAGCGCCAGGAGGCACGAGAGGGCGGCGATCCACACGACGAGCCCGCGCCGCATCCACACCGGCCCCTTCCACGCCACCAGTCCCAGCAGGGCCCCCATGCCGGCGATGAAACCGAGCGTGAAGAGTCCGTCCGAGCGCGACGAGCCGGTGGCGAGCGCGTGGGAGGCCCCCGGGTCCGGCGGCAGCAGCGGCACCCACAGCACGGCCACGCCCACCATCCAGACCACCAGTCCCCACAGCAGCGCACGTCCACTGCGCATGCGACCGGCGGCCACCAGCAGCAGCGCCCCGGCCAGGGAGGAGCCCACGTAACCACCGGAGGCGATGAGCAGCTCCCTCCAGAGCGAGCCGGTGAGCGAGTGGTAGGTGAGCCCGCCCGTGGCCGGGCTGATGGTGACGCTGCTCACGTGGGAGCCCACGGCCCAGGCCGCCAGGGCATGTCCGCTCTCGTGCATGAGCGTGACGAGGAGCCGGAAGGGGTACAGCCACACCGTCTGCCAGAGGAAGAGGCTGGCCGCGGCGGCGAGCACCAGGCACGCCAGCAGCGCACGGGTGGACATCGGCGGCGGCTCGGGGACGGGACGCATACCCCTTGGACGCTAACACGGGGGTTTTCGTTCCGCTGCTAGAGTGCCGGGCCCATGGGCAACAAGACGAGCACGGCCGAGACGTACGCCGCCCAGCACCGCGGTGACGCGGACCACTACGCCACCTACTTCGCGGGCATGGATGCGTCCATGCAGCAGAAGGTGGCCCTCACCACCGCGCACTTCCCCACGCGGGGCCGGGTGGCGGACATGGGCAGCGGCTCGGGCCGCGGCACCTATGACCTGGCCTGTCTCTATGGCGGCCTGGAACTGGTGGGCGTGGACATCAACCCCGTGTCCGTGGACATGGCCGCCGCCACCTACCAGCGCCCCAACCTGCGCTTCGTGGCGGGCGACATCGCCGACCCCGTCTTCCCTCCCGAGTCCCTGGATGGGGTGCTCGATTCGTCGGTGCTCCACCACGTCACCAGCTTCAACGGCTTCTCGCTCGCCCGTCTGGAGACGTGTCTGGACAACCAGGTGCGCGCGCTGCGCACCGGTGGCGTCATCATCATCCGTGACTTCCTCGTCCCGGACGGGCCCGCGGAGGTGTGGCTCGACCTTCCCACCACGAATGGCGCCGCCGAGGGTCCCGTCCAGGGTCTGTCCACCGCCGCGCTCTTCGAGCGCTTCGCGCGCGGCTTCCGTTGCAGCGTCAACCGGGATGGCCCGGTGCCGTACACGCGGCTGGCTTCGCCCCACCGGGGACACGTGCGCTACCGGCTCACCCTGCGCGCCGCCAACGAGTTCATCCTCCGCAAGGACTACCGCACCGACTGGGACGTGGAGCTGCTCGAGGAGTACACCTATTACTCCCAGGCCCAGTTCGAGGCCGCCTTCCGGAGCCGGGGGCTGCGCATCGTCAGCTCGATGCCCATCCGCAACCCGTGGATCATCGCCAACCGCTACGAGGGCCAGTTCCACCTGTCGGGGCTGGATGGGCGGCCGCTGCCGTACCCGCCCACCAACTACCTCATCGTGGGCGAGAAGGTGCCCGCCGGGGCGGGTGTCGAGCTGCGTGAGGAGCACAGCGAGCCGCTCGCCACGCCGCGCTTCCTGTCGCTCGGTGCGTGGCGCCACGAGGAGACCAGCCGCGTCTGGGAGTTGGTGGAGCGCCCGGGGCGGACGATGGATGTGCTGCCCTGGTTCCGCCAGGACGGCCAGGTGTTCGTGCTGGCGAAGAAGGGGTTCCCGCGGCCCATCATCAATGCGTGCGCGGACCATCCCAATCTCGGGGGCGCGGAGCTCTCCGGTTACGTCACCGAGCCGCTCGCCGCCATCACCCATGCCGGCGAGGCCCCGGACAAGGCCATTGCCCGCATCCTTCGAGAGCGGGCCGGCCTCGCGGCCGGCAGCATTCGCGCCTTGTCCGAGCCCGCGCGCTACTTCACTTCGCCCGGCGGGGTGAACGAGCGCGTGTCCGCCTGGCTGGTGGAGGTGGTTCCGGCCAGCGGGGTGCCAGCGCCCGATTATGCCCCGTTCACCAGCTCGGGCTCGGTGCGCGAGCTGGACGCGCGGCAGGTGCTGCGCGCCTGTCACGTAGGCGGCATGGTGGATGCCCGGTTGGAGCTCAACATCCATCGCCTGCTGCGCCACCTGGGCACTTCGCCCGGGCCGTGGATCGGCGCTCCCATCCAGCTCGCCGGGCAGTCCGGTGGGCCGAAGTGGGCCGATGATGCCCTGGCGCCCGCGAAGCGCGCGGTGTTCTCGTCGTACGAGGACGGGACGGTGGGCTACCTGGATCTGCGCACCGGTACCTTCTCCGAGCACGACGCGGAGGGGAAGGTGATGGCGCGCGTGCCTCGCGAGTACCTGGTGCCGCGCGAGGCCAGCCGCAACACGGCGGTGGCGCTCCCGGTGGTGCGGACGAAGGAGGGCATCCGGGTGGGCATCGAGCACCGGGAGCTGCCGGCGGTGCAGCACTTCACGGGCAGCGCCACGCTCGCGGTGACACCGGCCTGGCGGCTGCCGCGGACGCTCGGCGACCTCAGTCAGGTGCCCGCATTCATCGCCGAGCGCCTGCGCGAGGAGTTCTCCATCACGGTGCGCCGCACCTGGGAGCTCGGCGGCTCGTACCATGCGACGCCGGGCGTTACCCCGGAGCTGGTCTGGCCGTTCGCCGTGGAGGTCGAGGCCGATGCGGCGTGCGACTCGCGCCTGCGCTGGCTGCCGCTGGAAGTGCTGGTGGGCCAGCTGGACGCGGTGCAGGACGCACACCTGCTGGTGGTGGCCTGGCGGCTGGCGCACGCGCTGGGCGTGCTGGGGTGACGGTTCGGCCAACAGCGTGGATTTCTCTTCTGGTCCTGCTGCTGCAGGCGTGCACGACGGTGGGATCGGCCGGGGGTCTGGGTCGCGAGGATGCGCTTCCAGACGAAGAGGCCGCGGGGGAACTCCCTCCACCGTGGGAGACGCGTGGTCGTGAGCAGGACGAAGAAGCGATCCGCGCCGAAGCGGCAGCGGCTTCCACTGGCATGCGAGGTGTGGCCAGTCTGGTGGATGAGGCGGGGGTGGAACTGGCCTTTCGCTTCTGGGCGCAGGACGGTGCGCTGACGCTGCTGTCGTGGAAGCGGGGCACTGGAGGGACGGGCCGCTCGGAGAGCATGGACTCCTGGGTCCCGGGCCTCGATGCCAGTTTGCCCCTCTACGTGGGGACGCGCATGGGAGAGGTGGTTCTCACCGTGCGCGGCGAGGGACAGGGTTGGCGCCTGAATTCCTTCACATGGCGGGATGGCACCAGACCGCTCGAAGCCAAGACGTTGCCGGTGCGGCGCATGGGCATGCCGGCGGAGGTCGTCGCGCGGGCTCACGCCGTGGCCTCCCGGTTGACCCATGGCCTGCGGGTACCCGAGGGGGGAAGGGCCGCTCTCCTGGTCGAGGTCATGCTGGACGACGATCAGATCCTCGATGCGGAGACCGTGCGTTACGAGTCCCGGGGTGACTCATCCATCGGGGTTGCTTCGCCGAGCCTGGTTGTACAAATCACCCAGGCACTTCTACCGTTCACCCAAGGTGTAGGTCCGCGCACAGTCCGGCTGCGGTTGGAAGCGGAACATCGGCGGGCGGAGAGCCACGCTCGTTGGCACGTGCTGGAGGCCGAAACGCTGCGGCCAGACGTGCCGCCGGGTCCGCCCTCGCTCATCGCCGAGCACTATGCGCTCTACGAGCGGATCCTCCGCGAGTGGCGAGAGGAGACGGTGGCAACCGCCCAACAGGCGGGGATAGCGAGTGCCGAGTTCCTGGCGACATGGTTCATCGGCAGTCTCGCTCTTCGTGGTGGCTTCGCGCTCTTCGAGGCGGTGGCACCCAGGTTGGCGCCCATCCTGGCGCGTGGCGGTTCGGAAGCCGTGGCGTGGTTCCGATCCTTTCTCGTCCGGATACGCCCGAGAGAGAGGGAGACGTTCCAGCGTTTGTGGGCGAAGGCCCAGACACAAGGGCTCTCGGCGGCGGAGAAGACCCGGTTCCGCAAGCTCATGGCGCGTTTCGAGGAGCTCCTCGATACGAAATTGGATGAGGAAGCGCGCAAGCTCCTGCGACGTCAGGCGAATACGGACTTCTACAAACTGCGTCCGGACCTCGCGAAGACATTGGTGGACGCAGCGGGGAGCAAGTACCCGGTTCATCACCGGATTCCCCTGGAGCACGCGCACCGCCTTCCCGAGATGAACATCAACGGTTCGGCCAACCTCAAGGCGCTGCACTCCACCGTGCATGAGCGGGTCAACAATGTCTGGACGGCATTCCGGCCGGCGGGCAGCAAGGCCTCGGGTGGCGATGTGCGGCAGGTGGCGGATATCGTCGACCGGCACTTCCAGCGTTGGTACGACACTGTCTACGAGCAGGCCTCCGAAACCGCGCTCGAGGAAGCCGAGAAGGCGGCCCTCCGGGAGGTACGCATTCTGCTGGCTCGCCTTCCGTAACTGAGGTGTTCATGGTCTCCGAAATGCCGTTACCGGGACTCGAGCGGTTGCTGGACGTGTGTCGGAAGCACGGTTTCTCCGTGGAATCGTCGCCGCCTGGGCGCTCCATTCCAGCCGCGGGAGAGATGGTGGCGGGCCATCCCTTCGACCCGGTTCTCGCCACCGTCTACAGGCGGATGGGAGGGCTGCGCATCGCGGGGAAGGACGGCGAATTGCTGCTGCATCGCCTGGATGACCAGGTGGATGGGCTCGCTCTCTCCACGGGTGCACGGCGGAGGGGCACGCAGGAGCCTTTTCACTCCTCCGTGGCCTTCGGTTGCATCCCGGATCTCGCCTACTACTACGCCGTGGTACCGGGCCTGGCCGACGAGCGGGGGCTCCAGCCGGTCATCTACATCAACGCCTATGCGGAGAGGTACGTTCTGCCAGTTGCCTCGGACGTGGATCGTTTCTTCGACACCTTCTCGCGCTACCTCGACATCCTGGTGGCGGATGAGGGGTATCGGCTCGATGGGATGCGAGGGGTCGACTTTCCCTCGGGAGTTCCCGAGCTCATCGCTCGCGACCGGCGGCTCGTCGAGATGCTCGGCACCGGGCGCTTCGATTTCATCATGAACCTGGGGGACGAGTACCGGGACTGGTTCGCACGGGTGAAGTCGGCCTGAGAGGGAAGGGTAGGCCTTACTCCCGCCCCTCTTCCTGATGCGCGGGCGGGTCCCGGCGGCCGCGCTCCGGCTCCGTCGCCGCCGGTAGCCACACCGTGGCCACCGCGCCACCTCCCTCGCGTGGGCGCAGCGAGATGCGGCCTCCATGCCGGCGGATGATCTCCCGCGACACGTACAGCCCCACCCCAATCCCCGAGATGCCCGTCAGCTCGCGCCGGTCTCCCCGCTCGAAGCGTCCGAAGAGCTGCTCCTCGTCCTCCACGCGCAGGCCGATGCCCCGGTCCGCCACCACCAGCTCCGCCTCGCCCTCCGGCCGCCTCCGCGTCCACACCTGGATGGCGCACCCCGTCGGGCTGTACTTGATGGCGTTGGACACCAGGTTGTGCACCACCTGCTCCAGGCGCAGCTCGTCGAAGTCGCCCATCACGGGCTCCGTCTCGAGCTCCAGCGTGTGCCGCGGCGAGGTGCTCACCAGCGTCTCCGCCACCCGCCGCACCACTTCGCTCAGGTCCATCCGCGTGCGCTGCAGCGGCAGTTGCGCCAGACCCAGCTGCGAGGCGTCCAGCAACTGGTTCACCAGCCGCGTCACCCGGTCCACCTGCCGGCTCACGTTGTCCAGCCGCTGCGCGTGCTCGTCCCCCAGCTTGCGCCGCAACAACTGCACCTGCGCCTTGAGCGCGGTGAGCGGTGTCTTCAGCTCGTGCGAGGCGATGGAGAGGAAGGCGTCCTTCTCCCGGCTGGTGCGCTCGATGGCCTCCAGCTGCCGGGAGAGCTGTGACGCCATCCGGTCGAATGTCTCCGCCAGTTGGTTCAGCTCGCGCGGTGCATCCTCGGCCGCCTCGGCGGCGCGGGCCGTGCGCTCTCCCGCGGCCAGCCGCGCCGCCGCGCGTGACACCCCCTGCACCGGGGCGACGATGGTTCGCGAGAAGGCGAGCGCCAACATCACCGCCGACACCGTGGCCAATCCCAGCGTCCCGAGCAGCCCGAAATAGGATCGCTCCACGTCCCGCTGCAGCCGTGTGCCCGGTTGCTGCACCACCACCCGCCAGCCCAGCGGCGGCACCTCCACCACGCCGAAGTGCTGGAGCGTACCCACCCGCACCAGCGTCACCGCGTCCGGTTCCGACTCGTAGGTGCCCGTGCCCTTGGGGCCCGACTCCTCCAGGGCCCGCGCCAGGGCCGTGCTGATGATGCTGCGCAGCTGCCCCGGGTTCTCCTCCGACGAGTCGAAGATGAGCCCGCCCCGCGCGTCGACGACCAGGATGCGCCGCTGCCCGTCTCCAATCTGCGCCTGGGCGTGCCGGCGCAGCCGCGGCAGATCCACCGCCGCCAGCACGTACCCCGCGTACCGCTCGTCGCGGCGGATGGGGGCCAGCGTCACCACCAACGGCCCCGAGACTCCTCCGCGCCCGAGGAAGACGTCGCTCACCAACGGCCCGCGCGAGCGCCGTACCTCCTCCACATAGGCGCGATCCGAGAAGTCCATGCCCGCCAGCGGACGGCCCGCCGCGTCGGTCCTCGGGGAGAACGCGAGCGCCACCCCCGCCGGACTTCCCACGTAGGCGTTGATGACCTCGGGCGAATAGGTGACGAGCGCGTCCAGCTCCCCCTCGAGGAAGTTGGGGCCCGGCAGCGCTCCCTCCGCCGAGAGGCTCGACGAGAGCGTGCGGGCCAGCCGCGACACGCCATGCCGGGCGTGCGCGAGGCTGCTCTCGATTTCATTGGCCACCACCCGCGCGGCATGCAGGTTGGCCTCGTCCAATTGCCGCACCTCGGAGGTGTAGCGCTCGCGGCCCTCGGCGCCGCCCAGCACCAGCAGCGGGATGATGGCCCCCAGCGTGAGCGCCGAGCCGAACACCCGGCCCAGCGACATGTTCGCCAGCGGCAGGGGCAGCAGGGCGCGCAGACGCCTGCGCACGGGCGGCAGCAGCACCACCACCTGGAGGATGAGCGCCGCCAGCAGCCCGTTCACCGCCTGCTTCAGCCCCGCCACCAGGATGGCCGAGGTGGGAATACCGGCCAGCAGGAAGTAGGTGGCGAGGAAGTACAACGGACTGAGAATCCAATACAGCGCGTCCGCCGCCACCGGGCTGACGCGCCGGCGCAGCGCGCCCACGACGAGGCCCTCGAGGGTGATGTTGAGCCAGCCCCACGGGTGGCCCCACAGCCAGAGCGTCCTCACGCCGGAGACGGCTCCCGCCAGCGCTCCGGCTACAGGCCCGCACAGCACCCCGGCGGTGAGCACCAGCAGCGGCCCGAGCAGCAGATGCACCCCGGGCAATACCTCGAGGGCCGCCAGGTTCAGCAACAACCCGGCGAGCCCGAGGCCCAGGCCGCAACTGATTCGCCCCAGGACGCTCATCGTGCCCCACGGTGCGCACCTGCTGCCTTCACGGCAACGTTTGTTTGCCCTCGGGTGCTACTGGGAGTACGAACCACGGGTTCACTGAAGGACAGAGCAGGCGGGCGCGAGACTTCTCCAGAGGCACTGGAAGCCGGAATCGCGGTTCCCCGAAGGACAGGCTGGCGTGCGCCACACCCTGAACGATGTCTGGACACCTCGTCCCATCTCGGGTCTGTATGCGCTCGGCGTCATCCAGGAGTCGTACGGGGAGTCCTTCCCACCTCGCTCTTCACCTGGGATGCAGTGCCGAGGGGCGGTCCAGCCAGAAACGGACCCGCAGGGGCCCCGACACGGAAAAACCATGAGCCACACCAAGCTGTCCCTCCTGTCCGCCGTTGCCACCCTTCTGCTCGGCCCGGCCGCGCTCGCGCAGCCCTCGGGCCTGCCGTCGTTCGAGCTGGAGCGCCTGGAACTCAACCCCAACGGCCGCGGTTCGCTGCTGATGGGCACCGGCGAGCTGCTGCCCAAGGGCGGTTTCCGCCTCTCGATCGCGGGTCATTACGAGAACGATCCGCTCGTGATGTACCGGAACGGCAACCGGCTGGGCTCGGTGGTGGGCAACCGGGCGACGGGACACCTGCTGGCTGCCTGGGCGCCGATGCAGTGGCTGGAGCTGGGTCTGCAGCTACCGTTGGTGCTCTGGCAGAACGGGGATGACCTGAGCGCGCAGAACGTCGAGTCCCCGGCCACCACGGGCCTGTCCACGCCGATAGCGCACGTGCGGCTGGGACTGCTCGCGCAGCGGCGGGATGCGCCGGTGGATCTGGCGCTCGAGCTGGGCGTGGGCCTGCCCGTGGGCAGCGCGGACACGCTCTCGCGCGACAGCATCGTCCGGCTCTCGCCCAAGGTGATGCTGGGCCGGAACTTCGGCGCGCTGCGCGCGGGCGTGGAGGCCGGAGCGTTGATCCGTCCCGCCGTCGTCCTGGGGGACGAGGGCGAGGTGCAGGACGAGCTGGGCAGCGAGGTGCGCCTGGGCGCGGTGGTGGCCACCACGGGCGACGGGCTGCGTGGCGAGCTCAACGTCCGCGGCAGCGTGCCGCTCACTCGCGAGCAGGGCTCCCTGGAGGTGCTGGCGGGCCTGCGGTTGCCCCTGAACGAGTCGCTCGAGGCCTACGCGCTGGGCGGCCCCGGTTTCGGCAATGCGCCGGGCACGCCCACGTTCCGCGTGCTGCTCGGCGTGGCGATGGGCGGAGGCGAGAAGGTGGACACCTCGCGCCGCGATGATGACGGCGATGGCGTGGTGAATGGCGAGGACTCGTGCCCCGCCGAGGCGGGCCTGGCCAATCGCCAGGGCTGCCCGCTGAGGGACACGGACAGGGACGGCATCGAGGATGGCGTGGACATGTGCCCCACGGAGCCGGGCGAGGCCAATCGCCAGGGCTGCCCGGTGCGGGACGCCGACCAGGATGGCATCGAGGATGCCGCGGACAAGTGCCCCACGGAAGCGGGCCCGGCCGAGCGTCAGGGCTGCCCGGTGCGCGACGCGGACCAGGACGGCATCGAGGACGCCGCGGACAAGTGCCCCACGGAAGCGGGCCCGGCCAATCGCCAGGGTTGCCCGGTGCGGGACGCGGACAAGGATGGCATCGAGGACGCCGCGGACAGGTGCCCCACGGAGGCGGGCCTGCCGGAGCTGCGCGGCTGCCCGGCGAAGGACACGGATGGTGACACCGTGGCGGACCACCTGGACAACTGCCCCGCCGAGAAGGGCGTGCCGACCAACGCGGGCTGCCCGGTGCAGCAGAAGCAGATGGTGGCCATCCAGAAGGGCAAGCTGGAGATCAAGGAGCAGGTGTTCTTCGCCACCGGCAAGGCGATCATCCAGCCGCGGTCCTTCAAGATGCTGGACCAGGTGGCGAAGATCCTCCAGCAGCACCCCGAGGTGGACAAGATGGTCATCGAGGGCCACACCGACAACCGTGGCAACGCGGAGGCCAACCGCAAGCTGTCGCTGGCGCGGGCCGAGGCGGTGAAGGGCTACCTGGTGAGCAAGGGGGTGGAGCCGTCGCGCCTGGAGGCGCAGGGCTTCGGTCCCGACCGGCCCATCGATTCCAACAAGACGGAGAAGGGCCGCGCGTCCAACCGGCGCGTGGAGTTCATCATCGTCACCCCCGAGCGCGAGCTGCCGTAGCTGAAGGAAACGAAGAACATGAAGAACGGACTCTTCAAGAAGTGGCTCTCGGCGGCGCTGTGCACGCTGGCCCTCGGCTCGACGGCCGCGCTGGCCGAGCCGGATACGTTCGGCCTGGGCACCGGGCGCAATGACGATCGCACGGTGTCGACCGCTGGTACCAACTACGTCAACAGCTATGCCCCGGTGACGGGGCCGCTGGCCGCGGGGGACACTGTCATCTCCGTGGGGACGTGCAGGGGTGAGACGGCCTGCTTCACGGCGGGCGACCTGGTGCTGGTGCTCCAGACGACGGGCCTCGTGCCAGATCCCGCCTCGGGTGACCCCGCCGTGATTGACCTCAACAGCCGCTACACGGAGGTGGGCCGCTGGGAGTTCGCGCGGCTGGCCTCGGTGACCGAGGGCTCGATGACGCTGACGGCGCCGCTCGTCTACTACTACGCCGCCAACGTGACCCAGGTCATCCGGGTCCCCGAGTTCAAGAACTTCACCATCAACGTGGCCCGGAGCATCACCGCGGCGCCGTGGGACGGGAGCTCGGGTGGCGTCATTGCCTTCCTGGCCCAGAACACCTTCACCAACAATGGCACCGTCAACGCGAGCTTCGTCGGTTTTCGCGGCGGCCGGTTCGTCGATGACGATAGCGGCGAGGTGGGGTGCCTGGACACGGACCTGGACAGGGCCGCTCCCCAAGGGGCGCAGAAGGGCGAGGGTCTCGCCATCACCCGTTATGGAGACACGCACACCGGGCGTGGCAACGTGGCCAACGGCGGTGGCGGTGGCGTCTGCTACAAGTCCGGCGGTGGCGGCGGCGGTAACGGTGGCGCGGGTGGCACCGGCGGTAATTCGGGGGATGGCAACAGGCCCGTGGGCGGCCTGGGCGGCGCGGCGGTCGATGGCTCCCTGCTCACCCGCCTCACGCTCGGCGGTGGCGGTGGTTCGGGTCATGGCGACTCGGGAAGCCTCGTAACGGGAGGTAAGGGCGGTGGCATCGTCTTCATCCGTGCCAACCAGCTCGCTGGAACGGGCGCCATCTCCGCGAACGGTGAGCCGGTCAGCGTGGCCACGAACGATGCCTCCAGTGGTGGTGGCGCGGGCGGTACGCTCCACTTGCGCTTCGCCGCGGCGGTCTCGTGCGGCGGCACCAGCGTGGGGGCGAGAGGCGGCACTGGTGGCAACTCGGGCCTCATCCAGGTCGGGCCGGGCGGCGGAGGCGGTGGCGGCCGCATCCTGTTCCAGTCCGCGAGCGGTACCTGCGCCATCAGTTCCAGCAGTGTCGGCCGTGCCGCCGCGGGAACGCAGCAGGACCCGTCGGCACCCGGTGGTGGCACCTACGGCGCGCAGTCGGGCGTGGACGGCGTCTTCTCCCGGCTGACCACGGGTTTCCCCACCGCGTTGCCGGTTCCCACGGTGACCCAGCCGGCTGATGCTTCCTCCACCAGCAACCGCAGGCCCGACATCCGGGGCTCGGCCCAGCCCAACTCCACGGTGGTCATCTATCTCGACGGGGTCGAGGTCGGCCGGGCGACGTCCAACTCTTCTGGCACCTACATCTTCTCCCCGCCCGCGGACCTCGCCGAGAAGACCTATACGGTGCAGGCGGCCATCGAGGTGGATGGCGTGCAGAGCCCCAAGAGCGCGGCCAATACCTTCACCGTGGACGTCACGAGGCCGAACACCGTCATCGACTCGGGTCCGGCGTCTCCGACCAACGCGACGAGCGCCACGTTCGACTTCAGCGCGAGCGAGCCGGGCGTGCGCTACGAGTGCAGCCTGAATGGTGCGGCCTTCACCACCTGTACGGACCCGGTGACCTTCACCGGCCTCACCGAGCGCGTGCACACCCTCGAGGTGCGGGCCATCGACGCCGCGGGGAACGTGGATGACACCCCGGCCAGCTACACGTGGACGGTGGACCTCACGCCGCCGGACACCGTCATCGTCTCGGGTCCGCCCACGCGCACCAACGCGACGAGCGCCACGTTCGACTTCAACGTGGTGGTGGCGGAGCCGGGCGTGACGTACGAGTGCAGCCTGGACGGTGCCCCCTTCACCTCCTGCACGGATCCGGTGACCTTCACGGATCTGACAACGGAGAAGTCGTACACCCTGCGGGTGCGCGCGCTGGATTCCTTGGGCAACGTGGACCTGACTCCGGCCAGCTACACGTGGACGGTGGACCTCACGCCGCCGGACACCACCATCGTGTCGGGCCCGCCCGTGCGCACCAATGCGACGAGCGCCACGTTCGATTTCAGCTCGGAGACGGGGGCGACGTACGAGTGCAGCCTGGACGGCGCGCCCTTCACCGCGTGCGCGGACCCGGAGACGTTCACAGGTCTGACGACGGAGAAGTCGTACACCCTGGAGGTGCGCGCGAAGGATGCGGCGGGCAACGTGGACCCGACTCCGGCCAGCCACACCTGGACGGTGGACCTCACGGCGCCGGACACCGTCATCGTCTCGGGCCCGCCGAGTCTCTCCAATTCGTCGAGCGCGACGTTCGACTTCAGCTCGGAGGCGGGGGCTACCTTCATGTGCCGGCTGGATGACGCGCTGACGTTCACTCCCTGCTCGGACCCGGAGACCTTCGCGGCCCTGGGTGACGGAGAGCACCGGCTCGAGGTGAGCGCCGTGGATGCGGCGGGCAACATGGACATCACTCCGGCGGTCTACACCTGGACCGTGGACCTCACGCCGCCGGACACCACCATCGTGTCGGGCCCGCCGGCGCGTACCAACGCGACGAGCGCGACGTTCGACTTCAGCTCGGAGACAGGGGCGACGTTCGAGTGCAGCCTGGACGGTGCGCCCTTCACCGCGTGCGCGGACCCGGAGACGTTCACGGGCCTGACGGAGAAGTCGTACACCCTGGAGGTGCGCGCGAAGGATGCGGCGGGCAACGTGGACCCCACGCCGGCCAGCTACACCTGGACGGTGGACCTCACGCCGCCGGAGACCACCCTCGTCTCGAACCCGCCCAACCCCAGCAACTCGCCGGACGCGACGTTCGACTTCAGCTCGGAGGCGGGCGCGACGTTCGAGTGCAGCCTGGATGGTGCGCCCTTCACTCCCTGCACGGGCCCGGTGAACTACCCGGGGCTGGGCGATGGGTCGCACACGTTCGAGGTGCGCGCGACGGATGCGGCGGGCAACGTGGATCCAACGCCGGCCAGCTACACCTGGACCGTGGATGCCGCGGTGCCGGACACCACCATCGTGTCGGGTCCGCCCGTGCGCACCAATGCGACGAACGCGACGTTCGACTTCAGCTCGCCGGAAGCGGGCGTCACGTTCGAGTGCAGCCTGGATGGTGCGCCCTTCACCTCCTGCGCGGACCCGGAGTCCTTCACGGGTCTGGACGAGCGCACCCATACGCTTCAGGTGCGCGCGCGGGATGCCTCGGGCAACGTGGACCCCTCGCCGGCCACCTACACCTGGACGGTGGATCTCACCCCGCCCGCGGTGCCCGTCGTCGTGAGCCCGGCGCCCAACAGCATCGTGGACACCCTCACGCCGGTCATCAGCGGCACGGCGGAGCCCAACAGCACCGTCACCATCATCATCGACGGCACCGAGGTGGGCACCGCCACGACGGATGCGTCCGGCAACTGGAGCTACACGCCCACCACGCCGCTGACGCCGGGCGAGCATGAGGTGCAGGTCCGCGCCACGGACGAGGCGGGCAACTCCAGCCCCACCTCCTCCACGCCGAGCCCCTTCACCATCGTGGATGACACCGTGGCGCCGGAGACGAACATCACCTCCGGTCCGTTCGGCACCACCCCGGAGCGCACCGCGACGTTCGAGCTCAGCTCGAACGAGCCGGGCGTGACGTACGAGTGCAGCCTGGACGGTGCCGCCTACACCCCGTGCACCTCGCCGGTGACCTTCACCGGCCTGGCCGATGGCGAGCACACCCTGCAGGTGCGTGCCCGCGATGCCGCCGGCAACGTGGATGCCACCCCGGCCACCTGGACCTGGACCGTGGCCGAGGGCGGGGACGTCGCCTTCCTGGGCGATGGTATCGGCTGCTCGGCCACGGGCGGTGACGCCTCGTGGCTGCTGCTGGGCCTGGGCACGTTCCTCACGCTGTCCCGCCGCCGCCGGAACTGAGCGCTCGCGGAGCATGATTCGGGCCGGGCTCCCCTCCCTTCGTGGAGGCGGGGCCCGGCCTTTTTCATGGGCTCAGTGCATCGAGTGTGTCGAGTCCGTGCCGGGCCGCGGATCGGGCGGCGTGGGGCTCGCGGCGGACAGCAGCGGAAGGGCCACGTAGAAGGTGGCGCCCCGGCCCACCTCGCTCTCCACCCAGATGCGGCCGCCATGACGCTCGACGATGTCGCGGCTGATGTAGAGGCCCAGCCCCAGCCCTCCGTAGGACGTGACGGAGACGTTCCGGGCGCGGAAATAGCGCTCGAAGAGCTGCTCCTGCTGGTCCTGGGGAATGCCAATGCCCTCGTCCGCCACGGACAGCAGCGCGAAGTCGCCGCGCACGTCCAGCGTCACGCGCACGGTGCTGTCCGCGGGGCTGTACTTGAGCGCGTTCTCCAGCAGGTTGGCGATGACCTGCTCCAGCCGGTACGGGTCTCCCCGGATGCGGACCGCCTCCGCCGGGTGCGAGTAGTCGAAGCGGTGCTGGCCGCGCTCGGCGTCCATCGTGGTCAGCGCGCGCTCGACGATGGCGTCCAGCCGGGTGGGCTCGAAGTGCAGCGCGAGCCGGCCGGCCTCGATGCGCGAGGCATCCAGCAGATCATTGATGAGCGCCGCCAGCCGCACCAGGTGCTGGCGCGCGTGGCGCAGCAGGGTGGGATCCACCGGCTCCTTGCGCTCCAACCGGCGCTCCAGGCTGGCCAGCCGCAGCGACAGCGGGGTGAGCGGCGTCTTCAGCTCGTGCGAGGCGATGGTGAGGAAGTCGTCGCGAACGCGGATGGCCTCCTGGGCCTCGCGGAACAGGCGGTTGCGCTCGGCCTCGGCGATCCGCTGTTCGGTGATGTCCTCGACGATGACCACGCCTCCCTCCACCTGGCCGTCCTCTCCGAAGCAGGGCGCGAAGTGGGCGCGCACGGGGGTGAGCTTGCTCGCGGTGACGGAGCGGTACTCTCCCTCGTAGTAGGCGTGGCGTCCGGCGAGCACGTCTCGCACGCAGGTGAGGATGGCCTCGTCCTGGAGGGTGAGCAGGTTGAGCCCGATGAGCACCCGCTTGGAGGAGCCCATGATGCGCACGAAGTAGTCGTTGCACGCGACGATGGTGGGCGCGGTGTCGAAGTGGAAGAGGCCCAGCGGAGCGTTCTCGAAGACGAGCTGGTAGGCGCGCTCCCCGGCGGAGCCCGGCGGCTGCGGTGCGTGCGCGTGCACCAGGGAGGACACCCGCTCCAGCGGCTCGTCGGTGTAGTCGGGGAGCTCGGGCGTGCGCCGCAGCACCACGGAGATGCGTTCCCCGTCCGCTCCCATGGAGGTACCCACCGTCACCTCCACCTCCAGCTCGGCTTCACCCCGGCGCACCAGGAAGACGCGCACGGGCCGCCCGCTCAGCGCCCGCCTGCGGCCCAGCAGGTAGCGCAGGAAGGAGTACCCGTCGAAGGAGCGCAGACGCTCGGGAACCAGGCGGGTGAAGGGCTTTCCCCTCAGCTCCTTCAGCGTCCAGCCAAGCAGGCGCTCGGCGGCGGGATTCAGGTAGAGGACGCACTCGTCGCCGTCGCAGGCCACGAGTGGGTCCGCCATGGCGTCCATCAGCTCCCTGAAGTCGTCGCCAGCCATGTTTCCCCTCGGAGAGAGGCTTACCTCCTAGAGCCTACAGGTTGGAGATGGCGGGGCAGACGGGCCGCAGCCCGCGGTTGCCCGGCCGCTGGGCCGGGGTGGGGACGGGGGCAGGCCGGATGCTGCTTCCATGGCCAGCTTCCCTTCATGAAACCGTTCGACTGGCACGGTATCTGGGCTCCGGAGATACATCCGCTGGAGGTCATCTTCCGCGTCTCGATGGTGTTCCTCTTCTCGCAGCTCGTCCTGCGGCTGCTCGGGCGCAAGGAGCTGGGGCGCTACTCCAGCTTCGACCTGGCGCTGCTCTTCCTGCTCACGGTGTGTCTGCGCCGGACGCTCGTGGGCGATGACGACAGCCTCACCACGGGCTTCATCGCCCTGGCCACGCTGGGTGCGTGGGACCGGCTCTTCTCGTGGTTGTCGTTCCGCGACCGCCGCGCGGCCCGGGTGCTGGAAGGCCGCCCGCTGGAGCTGGTGCACGAGGGCGAGCTGGTGCACGAGAACCTGCGCAAGAGCCACATCTCCCGCAGCGAGCTGCTCAGCCAGTTGCGTTCCCATGGCCGGGATGACCTGGGCTCGGTGCGCGCGGCCTTCCTCGAGCCCAATGGCCGGGTGTCGTTCCTCTTCCGCGAGGCCCGGCAGTGACTCACGCCCCGGCGGGCGCGGAGGGCTCGGCGTGCGCGGGGGGCGGCTCGAGCTGGAAGCGCGCGATGAGGGGCATGTGGTCCGACAGGCCGTGGAAGCGGCTGCGCACGTCTCCGAAGGGCCACGTCTCGTCGGCATCCAGCCAGCGCACCCCGCCCCCGGAGAAGATGTGATCCAGGTGCATGCGCATGTGCATGAAGCCGGCGGTGGGGAAGCCGCGGGGCTGCCGCGGGTCTATCTGTCCCACCGCCGCCTGGGCGTCGATGAAACAGGCCTCGTCACACAGGTAGTGGAAGACGGGTGAGGCCGGCGGCGAGTTGAAGTCCCCACAGATGAGGAAGGGCTCGCTGTTGGAGCGGGCCCGCACGAGCTGGGCGAGGGCGCGCGCCTCGTGGAGCTGGTTGATGCCGTTGCCCATCTTCTCGCGGGTGGCCCAGAAGACGCGGGAGAAGGGGGTGGGCAGGCTCAGGTGGGTGTTGAAGATGTGGAAGGGCAGCCCGTCTTCCAGGCGCAGCAGCCGCATGTGGGCGCAGATGCGGCTCTGCTTGCGCTCGCGCAGGGCCCGCACGTGGTGGTGGGTGATGTGGTGGGGCGAGTCCACGTTGTGGGTGTCCACGGCGAGCCGCTGGGTGTTGACGAGGATGGCCAGCCCCGTGGTGTAGAGGGAGAACTCGCCCAGCTTGTAGTGGTGGGCGCGGAAGTAGAAGGCCTCGTAGGGCATGGGGCGGCGCAGGTTGGCGAACGTTTCCTCCATGCGTCCCATGAAGGCCTCCAGCTGCGTCTCGTCGGGGCGGGTGCGCCGGTGGGCCACGTTGCTGCGGAAGGACTGGGTCTCCACCTCCTGCAGGCAGACGATGTCCGGCAGGGGATTCAACGCGGCCAACGCCGCTGCGACCCGCCGCTTGGGTCCCAGCGTGCTGGCGAGCCCGCGCAGGGCATGTCCGAAGTAGCGGACGTTGTAGCTGACGATGCGTATGGGCGTAGGGGCCATGCTCGCTCGAAGTTACGGACGCTCCGCTCCCAGCGGGAGCACCCTGGAGCTTGCGCATCCCCCTCGGGTCCGGATACTCCGCCGCCACCGGGGTTGCTCGGCTGCCCCGGGAGCATACGGACCGCCCACTGGCAGGCAGTGGGCCTGGAGAAGAAGACGATATGAAGCTGCGTTCGACGTTGTGCGCCGTGGCCGCCGTGATGACGGTGGGCGTGATGGGTTGTGGTGAGCAGCCGCAGTACTACCGGGTGTCCATCGACAGCACTCCCCTGGGCAGCATGCCCGGCTCTTGCTACAGCTCCGGCACCGCGCCGACCCCCAATGACCGGACGACCAACACCGTGGAGGTCGAGCAGTGGGTCCTCTGGGACGGAGTCGAGGGCGGGAAGTACCTGGAGGTGAACAACATCGACTACGACCTGGGTGATGCCCGGGTGGACATCGATGTGGATGGCGCCATCGTGAGCACCGATGCGGACAAGCCGACCTTCACCACCGAGCGGGTGGAGACCGGCCCGAATCGCTCCTCGCGCGCCACCTATACCCTCGACAAGGTGGGGGATACCCTGGAGGGGACGATCGCGCTGAGCTATGAGTGCACCGGGGCCACCGCGTGCCCCGTGGCCAACTGCAGCGCCTCGCTGCCCTTCGTGGGCCGCCGGGTAAGCGCCGAGTCGATGATCGTGGTGAACAACGGCGCCAACTAGCGGGCAGGCAGGCGCCGGAAGCGGGTCGGTGTTAAAGGAGGGGACACGCCATGACGTCCTCTCCTTCTCGATTCCGCGGAACCGATTCCTACCTCTCCAGCGAGGGCCTCCAGTCCGCCGTCAACTGCGCGCTGACGCTCCAGCGTCCGTTGCTGGTTCGCGGTGAGCCTGGCACGGGCAAGACGTTGCTGGCCGAGGCCGTTGCCGAGAGCCTTGGCCAGCGCCTGCTCACCTGGCACGTGAAGAGCACCACGCGCGCCCAGGACGGCCTGTACGTCTACGACACCGTGCAGCGCCTGTATGACTCGCGCTTCGGCGAGGGCGACGTGCGCGACATCCGCCGCTACATCCGCATGGGCCCGCTGGGCGAGTCCTTCGCCTCGAAGGAGCGCGTGGTGCTGCTCATCGACGAGGTGGACAAGGCGGACGTGGAGTTCCCCAACGATCTGCTCCACGAGTTGGATCGGATGCGCTTCCGCATCTCGGAGACCAACGAGGACGTGGTGGCCGCGCACCGCCCGGTGGTCATCATCACCAGCAACAACGAGAAGGAGCTGCCGGATGCCTTCCTGCGCCGGTGCGTCTTCCACTTCATCGACTTCCCGGACCAGGAGCTGATGCGGCGCATCGTCGGGGTGCACCACCCGGGGCTGGACGAGTCGCTGACGGAGCAGGCCCTGAAGGTCTTCTACGAGCTGCGCAACTTCACGCGGCTGCGCAAGCGCCCGTCCACGAGCGAGCTGGTGGATTGGATCGCCGTGCTCAAGGCCAACGGCGTGACGAACGTGAAGCTGGACGACAACCTGCCCTTCCTGGGCGCGCTGCTGAAGCGTGAGCAGGACCTGATGGCGGTGGCGGAGGCCTTCGGGCGGGGCCGCCGGACGAAGGCCTGAGCGGAGGCGAGCCATGTTCCTGCCCTTCCTCTATGAGTTGCGGCGGCGCGGGGTGCCGGTGGGCGCGCAGGAGGCGGTCGCGCTGGCGGGAGCGCTGAATGCGGGGCTGCACGACAGCTCGCTGGATGGCTTCTACCACGTGGCGCGGGCGCTGCTGGTGCACTCGGAGACGCACCTGGATGCCTTCGATCAAGCCTTCCTGGCGCACTTCAAGGGCATGGAGGGCGCGGGGCAGCAGCTGAAGGACGAGCTGCTGGAGTGGTTGAAGGAAGCGCGCGAGCGGCGGGAGCTCACCCCGGAGGAGCGGGCGCTGCTGGAGCACTTCAACGTGGAGGAGCTGGAGAAGCTCTTCCAGCTGCGGTTGGAGGAGCAGACCGAGCGGCACGACGGTGGGAAGAAGTGGATTGGGACGGGGGGCGCGTCGCCCTTCGGGCACTCGGGGAACCCGCGCGAGGGTTTCCGGGTGGGAGGCGAGGGGGCCGAGGGCGGTGGTGGCCGCATGGCGATGAAGATCGCCGGGGCGCGCCGGTATCAGGGGTACCGGGGCGACGTGGTGCTGGACACGCGGCAGATGGCGGTGGCGCTGCGCAAGCTGCGGGCCTTCGCGCGCGAGGGCGTGGCGGACGAGCTGGACGTGGAGGGCAGCATCGCGGCCACGGCGAAGAACGCGGGCGAGCTGGAGGTGGTGACGCGCCCGCCGCGCCGGCCGAACACGCGCGTGGTGCTGCTGATGGACGTGGGCGGCTCCATGGACCCGTATGCGCACCTGGTGAGCCGGCTCTTCTCGGTGGCGAAGCAGGCCACGCACTTCAAGGAGCTGCGCACGTACTACTTCCACAACTGCGTCTATGGACGCGTGTTCGACTCGCCGTACCTGGTGGGCGGCATCAGCGTGCCGGACCTGATGGCGCAGGTGGGGCGGCACCACAAGCTGGTGGTGGTGGGAGACGCGCTGATGGCGCCGTACGAGCTGACGATGCGGACGAACTCGGAGGGCCGGTACGATCCCAACGAGGGCAAGGAAGGGCTGGTGTGGCTGATGGAGCTGGCGCGGCACTTCGAGCGCAGCGCCTGGCTCAACCCGGAGCCTCCGCAGACGTGGCGGGGCAACACCATCCAGGCGGTGAAGAACGTTTTCGACATGTTCCCGCTGACGCTGGAGGGCCTGGGTGAAGCAGTGGCGCACCTGACGAAGGGCCGCATGGTGCGCGGTCGCCGGTAGCGGGCTCCTTGGGCAGACAAGTGAAATGCTCCCGACACTGTGGCGCCGGGGCTCCTCCAGAACACCAGGCGGGCGGGAGGCGAGCGGGTTAGAAGGGCCGCTCACCTCGCAGTCCACTCTGGAGGAGTCTCCCCATGGCCCCTGTCGCCATCCAGCCGCTCTACACCGCCACCGCCACCTCGCACGGGGGCCGCAACGGCCGCGTCCGCTCGGACAATGGGACGATCGACATGCCGCTCACGATGCCCAAGGCGCTGGGGGGCTCGGAGGCCGCTGGCTCCACCAACCCCGAGCAGCTCTTCGCGGCGGGTTACTCCGCTTGCTTCGAGGGCGCGCTGCGGCTGGTGGCCGGGAAGATGAAGAAGCAGATCAAGGACGCGCACATCACGGCGAAGGTGACCATCGGCAAGACGCAAGAGGGTGGCTTCGGTCTGTCGGTGGCGCTGCACGGCAAGCTCGAGGGCATCTCGCAGGCCGAGGCGGATGAGCTGATGCACGCCGCGCACAAGGTGTGCCCGTACTCGCTGGCGACCCAGGGCAACATCGAGGTGAAGCTCTCGTCCGAGGTGGCCTGAGTCCACTCCTCTCCCTCTCCCACCGGGAGAGGGGTCGGGGGTGAGGGTGCCACGCTCCCCGGGTTACTGCCCCGTGCTCATCCCTGCAGTGACTCCAGGATTGCACGGGTGCTGACGTACTTGTCACAGATGGCCTGGAACTCCGCGCGGTCCGGCACCTGGGACACGTACAGCTCCGCGGTCACGGGACAGACAGTGGGGTGCTCCGCCGCCCCGAAGTAGACGTCCAGGCCGGAGACAGCGTGTCCCCGGCTGTCTGTCACGCGGACTTTCGGGGGCTGCTTGAAGTCCACCACGACGTCCGTGGGATGAAAGCCCAGGACGGCCATGACCTTGGTCTTCTGGCGCTCGCGGTCGAAGAACAGGGGCACGACGCAGCGCGCGTCCTGGGTGAGCGCCGGATCCTCCTTCCACTGACGGAGCCAACGCCGGGTGATCTGCGCCGCAGGGAGCCAGGCCTCTGGCACCGCTTCGACTCCGAGCTCCTGCCGGACGATGGCATGTGCCCCTCGGAAGAGCTGTTCCATCCACACCAACTCGTCGAGCAGCGGCTCCTCCGTTTCTCCCGTGGGCATCACCCGCCGGATGTTGGCCAGGGCCGGTGCGCCCAGCAGCTCGCAGAGCACCTGCCGCAGGAAGAGGTACCCCTCGGCGCGCCTCCGGTAGAACTCGGCGAGCGGCTCGATGCTGAGCGAGGGCTCGATGATGAGCGGAGGTGGTCCCCCCGACCCCGCGACGGCCTGCTCGAGCTGCTTGATGTGGGTCTCTCGTGTCAGCGCGAAGAGCGCACGGAACTGCTTCTCCAACTCGGCGCGATACCGGGGCCCGAGGACGAGCCGCTTCGCTTCCGGCATCCGCTCGGGCATCAGGAACGGCACCAGCGCGTGGAACTGGTGGTCGTACCAGCCGGAGCGCGGGGTGGGGGTGGTGGACCGTCCGCTCCGGATGCGGGTGATCAGCTCGTCCACCAGTTGGAACCCCTCGGGTGGAGACTTCTTCGAGAACAGCTCCTTCACGAGCCGTCCCTCCTGGGAGTCCGAGGGCGGGAAGAAGCAGCGTGAGTCTCCCTCCTCGTCGAGTGCTGGCTTCGCGAGGGGATTGGTCAGACGGCCGAGCAGCCGCAGGTGCCGCCGCCATGCGTCCAGCAGGTGTTCATCCGTCTGGAGTGCCGCGTGGAGGGTCTGGGCCACGTCCGGCGTCAGCTCCTCCTGAAGGAGCCGGTCCTGTTTGAACAGGGCCTGGAGCCGCGAGCTCCACGTATAGAAGCCCAGGGGCTTGGACTTCCCCGCGTCGGACTCGAACTCCCTGAGGGACTTCACGACGAGCAGGCGGAGCTTCTTGTCGGGCTCCTCCAGCGTGCCGGTCATCGACAGCGCGGCGCGAACGAGGACGAGGGCGGACCTCAGCGGATCCGCGGCCTCCGGGCTCCAATGGGAGAGCAGTTCCTGGTGGACGTGTTCGACGATGCCGCGCTTGCCGGGCAGCAGGGGCGTGCCGTGCTGCATCAGCAGATCGACGGCCGCATACAGCCCGTCATCGAAGGCCTTGGCCTTGAGCGCGAAGGCCATGGCCGGTGCCCATCCCCAGTGCATGCCGGTCAGCCACGGGTACAGGTAGGGCTCGTTGGAGTTCCGCTGCTGGCTCAGGCGTGCGCGTTGGAGCCAGAAGGATTCCTGCTCGATGGCCTCGAGCGCCAGCACCTGCGAGGACAGGTCAACCTCGACATCCACTCCATGCGACTTCGAGGTGAAGACGTAGGAAGACATGGCGCGAGTCTACTCCGCGTGCGCCACACTGAATGCGTTGGACGCCACCTCCTGGTGCTCCCCGTTCCAGTCCACATTCGTGACGTAGCGGTACGTCCCCTCCGGGAGCGTCTCGGGAAGGGGGCGGAGTGACTCGCCGCTCTCTCCTGGCCAGATGTTGTACTGGATGGCGGCGCAGAGCTGCCGGCCAGGGGGCGGAACCACCGTCCACGTCCCTCCCTCGTCGCGCTGCAGCGAGGACATGCAGAGGTTGTAACCGAGCAGTTGGAGCGAGTCGTTCCGCAGCAGCAGCTTCACCTTCGAGCCGGGTGCATAGGTCTGCTGGTCCGTCTTCAGGTCCGCCTCTCCCACCAGCGGCACACCACACGCCGTCAGCCAGAGCACCGCACCGCCAAGAAGCGCGTTCCGATGAATCATGTTGCTCACCCCCACCCATGCTCGCCAGTCCGAGTGGCGTGGCGGGGATGATAAGGCTTCGTGGGTGGGAATGCTCACTTCGGCCGCAGCAGGAAGATCGTCAGCCGATCGTCCGGGGCCAGCCCCACGGTGTAGACGTAGGTCCGGGTCCCAAAGGGCACCTCGTACGTGTAGAGCCGCTCATCCCCCAGGGTGCGCCGCTGGACCAGCACCAGCTTCCCCGCGGGTCCCAGCGCGCTCAGTTGCTCCTGATAGGCCTTGGCGCGTTCCGGGAAGAACCCGCTGGGCGCGTACGCGAAGTGGGCCTCCTGGAGCCCTTCGCTCCGCACCTGCTCGAGCAGCGCCGCCAGCTTCGTGGTGACCTGGGGCTCGGTGTCCGCGATGGGCGCGGGGACCGGCACGGCGAGCGCGGGGCTCATCAGCGCGGCGATGCCGTCCACGAAGCGCGAGGGCCTCGCCTGTGCGGAGTTGGTCAGCACGATGATGGAGAGGCCCTCCCCGAGGAAGCGGGAGTAGTGCGTCGAGAAGCCCTGCCATCCCCCGGAGTGGTGGTGCAGCGGTTTGCCACCGCGCTCGTCCAACATCCACCCGAAGCCATATGGAAAGGTGGCGCCGCTGGAGAGCTTCACGGGCGTGAGGATTTCCCGCCAGCTCTCCGGGGTGAGGAGGGCCCGGGCCTGGACCGCCTCATCCCAGGCGATCATGTCCTTCACGGAGAAGTAGAGCGCACCGTCCCCCGTGGTGTTGAGCGACGGCGAGACCCATTCCTGGTTCTTCACCTCCCCCTTCACCAGGCGGTAGCCGGCCGCGCGGTGGGGAACCAGGTCCTCCTCGCTGATGCCTCGCGCCGTCGTCATGCCGGCGGGCTTGAAGACCTGGTCGCGGAGGACGTTGCCATAGAAGGTGCCGGCCACCCGGTTCACGATGATGCCCAGCAGCACATAGCCGGTGTTGCTGTAGTTCCAGCGCGAGCCGGGAGGGAACTCGATGGGCAGGGCGTAGCAGAAGCGTGCGAAGTCCTCATCGGTGTAGTCCTTGCGCGGGTCGAGCAGGCCCTCGAGATCGGCGAGGCCGGAGGTGTGCGTCAGCAGGTGGCGCACGGTGATGGCACCCCACGAGGCGGGCGCCTCGGGGAAGAACTTCGTCAGGGTGTCCGCCAGCGAGAGCCTGCCCGCCTCCACCTGCAGCATCACCGCCGCGGCGGTGAACTGTTTACCCAGCGAGCCGGACTGGAAGATGGTATCGGGGCCCACCGGAACCCGGTGCTCGAGGTTGGCGAAGCCGTACCCCTTGGCCAGCACGGCCTTTCCGCGGTGCACGATGCCGAGGGCGACACCGGGCACCTTCTGCCGTTCCATCTCTTCCCGCACGAACGAGTCGATCCGCTTGAGGACCGGGCCCTGTGCGGCGGCGGTGGCGGGGCGGGCCGAGGCGAGCCCCACCAGCAGCAGGACAGCCGAGAGCTTCAGAAGGAGGGAAGAGGGGTGCAGGCGGCGCTCCTGTGCGAGGGTCCGCCGACACTACGGAGGGCCGGGCGAGCGTTCAATGTCCGCCGTGGCTCCCCGGCCCGTTCACTTCACCCGAAGCTGGCCACCTCGGTGAGCACGGCGCGCGAGGGCCGCGTCACGTAGCCGAAGTGCTTGTCCGACTCGGCGCGCAGGTGCTTCGCGGCGTCGCTGGCCACGTAGTGCTCCACGGCTTCCAGGCTCGTCAGCTCGAAGTGGCACACGTAGCGCACCCAGCCGTCCGCGGCCTTGGCGGTGTCCTTCCACTTGCGGCAGCGCAGGAATCCGGGTTGGCGCAGCACCTCGGGGACGTGGATGTCCTCGTGCCAGCGGTTCCACGCCTCCTCGGAGCCGGGGGCGACCTCGATGGTGACGGAGTAGAGGGCCGTTTTCATTTCTGACCTCCGGGGAGCCAGGTACCCCAACGGACGAGCCGCGTGCTGCCCTCGAGCTCGCGTTTGCCGCCCGCGCCCACCCGCTCGGTGCTCTCGGTGAGCGTCTGGAAGCGCGCCTCGTAGGGCAGGCCCGTCAGCGTGGGGGCCCAGGGGTCGGCCGCGTACGTCTCCGAGTAGACGCGCTGCGTGCCCTCCTCATTCGAGGTGCGCTGCACGGTGAGGGCGGGCACGTCGTGCTCCTCCACGGTGAAGGCGCCACGGGTGGCCGTCGCGGCGGCCCCGGTGGGAGGCCACTCCCCGGTGTTCAGCACGTCCATGGGCAGGTTCAGCAGTGCCTCCTCGAGGGGCCGCGGCTCGGCCTGGGAGAAGTCGGAGCAGGGAGGGACGTTGGCGTCGACGGGGGCCTCGGCGCGCAGGAGGAAGCCTCGCTCGGCGGCGAAGCACACGCGCTGCACGCTGGGCGAGGGGCCCACTTCCACGCGCCGGTCATAGTACGCGCCGGGGCCCAGGGGCCTCTCCAGCACGGGCGGCGTGGCGGTGGCTCCGGCCGCGCCCTCGCGCACCTCGAGCACCCGGAGCTGGTAGCTGCCCGTGGCGCCGAAGCCGGACAGCGTGGTGTTCGCCTCGAGCAGGCCGCGCGTGAGGTAGAGCGGGCCCGGCTGGACGGCGTACACGTTGGTGCGCAGGGGGCCGTCCGCGGGGCGCAGATCGCTCACGTAGCGCATGGCCTCCCAGGTGCGGCCGGCGGCGGAGGCGTTCTCCGCAGTGGCCTGGCCCTGCTGGGGCACGTCCAGCGTGCGCGTGGTGTCCGCGCGCACGGGGACGAGCAGATCCTTCGACAGCCTCGTCCGTGCCAGGGGCAGGCCGGCCTCGCCGGTGAAGGACACGCGCAGCCACACCCAGGGCTGTTGCACGGCCACCACCTCCACGGCCACCTGGCCCGTCAGGGGGCGCGCGGTGCCGCCGGAGCCATGGCTGGCGGAGAAGGCGTAGGAAACGCGGTCTCCCACGCGGGCGCGCTGCCAGGAGGCGGTGTCGCTCTTCGCGGGGGAGGGGCTCCGGGCCTGCGTGTCGGAAGGAGAAGGGCCGCTCGACTTCGTGCTCTCGCAGCCGGGGAAGAAGGTCAGGGCCGCGCCCAGCATCGCGGCGGCCAGGGGAAGGGGAGGGTGGCGCATGGGCATGTGTGGCTTGATACACCGGGAGTGGATTTCCCGGGGGCTCCAACCACCCACGGAGGGGGGTGGTGGGCTTCAGACGTTGACCCATCCGGGGCCCTCGGCGGAAAGCAGCGGCAGTGTACATTTGCAGGCCATGCCTGAAGCGCTGCTGGATGATGATGTCAGTACGGTCTCTCTGCCGAAACGGAGCGCTGGCGAGCGGGCCGTTCGGCTCGTTCCGACGCTGACCCTCATCTCCCATCCCTCCACCCAGCGGGTGGGCGAGCGGCTCCTGCTGGGAGAGCTGCTCGCCGGCAAGAACGTCGAGCTCTCCCGGAGGGCACCGGACTTCGTCCGGCCCGGCCAGACACAGGGCGCGCCCCTGGCGGACCCCCACCTGAGCCGCAAGCCCATCATCTTCGCTCCCGGCGAAGGGGGCCGGGTGCGGCTGTTCGTCGAGGAGGGTGGCACCCAGGTGGTGGCGGGCGAGCTCATCCGGGGCGGCCGGGAATTCGGCCCCGAGGAACTGGCCGCGGGCATCCCCCTCGAGCTCGCCGATCGCGTGGTGTTGTTGTTGCACCTGACGGAGCCCGACACGGGGGACGCCCAGGACACACTGGGAATGGTGGGGCAGAGCCCGGCCATCCGGCGGGTGCGCCGGCACATCTCCCAGGTGGCGGACCTGAACGTGTCGGTGCTCATCCGCGGCGAGACGGGCACGGGCAAGGAGCTGGTGGCGCGGGCCATCCACCAGCACAGCCGCCGCCGGGACGCACGCTTCATCAGTGTGAACCTGGGGGCCATCAACAAGGAGCTGGCGGAGGCGGATTTCTTCGGCACGAAGAGGGGGGCCTTCACGGGCGCCCAGGAGCGCGAGGGCCTCTTCCGCAGGGCCCATGGCGGCACCCTGTTCCTCGACGAGGTGGGCGAGGCGCTCCCGGAGCTGCAGGTGAAGCTGCTGCGCGCGCTGGATGCGGAGGAGGTGTCTCCCGTGGGATCGGACGTCATCGTCCCAACGAACGTGCGCATCGTGGCCGCGACGGATGCCAACCTGGAGGAGCAGATCAGCCAGGGGCGCTTCAAGGAGCCGCTGATGCACCGGCTGGCCAACTACAACATCCGCCTGCCGCCGCTGCGCGAGCGCCGCGAGGACATCGGTCTGATCTTCTTCCACTTCGCTCGCGAGGCGCTGGCGGAGCTCGGTGAGGCCTGGCGCCTGGAGCCCGAGGACCCCTACGCCGAGCCGTGGCTGCCGGCGTCGCTGGCGGCCCGGCTCGTGCGCCACTCCTGGTCCGGCAACATCCGCCAGCTGCGCAATGTGACCCGCCAGCTCGTCATCGCCAACCGCGGCCAGCCGCAACTGCGCGTGGATCCCCAGCTCGACAAGGAGCTGGGCCCGGCGGCGACTCCTCTCGGGCGGCCCCTGCGTCTGCCCGTGGAGGTGGATCCCCAGGCCACGCCCGCGCCGAAGGCCGCGGCCGAGCCGGCGGGTGCGCCCCGCCGCAGGCCCGCGGACATCTCCGAGCAGGAAATGCGCGCGGCGCTGCGCACGAACTCATGGGACTTGAAGAAGGTCGCGGACCAGCTGGGCATCCCCCGGCCCTCCATCTACGACCTCCTCCGCAAGTACAACATCCGCACGGCGGGAGACCTCTCGGTGGAGGAGATCATCCGCTGCTACCACGAGTGCAAGGGTGACCTGGACGCCATGGTGCCGAGCCTGGAGGTCTCCAAGCAGGCGCTGCGCCGCCGCATCAAGGAGATCAAGGAGCTGGGGCTCGGCGCGTAGTCTGGTAACTCCCGCGCCCCCGGGATTCGAGGGCGCCGCCGACGTGTCGAGCCCACGCCGCGCGTCTTCACCCGACGCTGCTCGACATGTCGAGCGCCTCCGTGCCCCCCCGTATTCGAGAGAGCCCGGCCGGAAAAACCGGCCTTGGCGCCTCGGGCGGGGCGGCACGCCCGTTGCTCTAGGCTGGCGGCATCCGAGGCCGGGAGGAACCGGGCAGCACGGGGGGGGTGGCTCCTTCCGGACCTCGGAGGTTTCGAGTCTCAGCCCGGTTTGACTCCTGGAGGGGGAAACCATGTCGCAGCAAGAGATGACGAAGAGAGGTGGCAATCATCGGCGTGAGGCCAGGAAGGAGGCGGCCTTCAAGATTCCGGACAACTGTCCGTGCTTCGAGCGGTTCAAGGTGCGCGTGGTGTTCAAGGCGCAGGACCCCATCGCGTCGATGCTTCCTCCGTGCGTGGACGAGAACGGCAATGAGAAGGAGTGCCCCACGCTCGCGCCGGTCTTCTCCGTGGAGGGAGCGGCCTCCCAGGCTCCGGGCCACTGCCCCTGCCTCGAGCGCCTCAACATGCGCGTGCTGCTCAAGCAGGAGGAGTCCACCGGGGCGATGGGCCTGATGTGCGTGGACGAGAACGGCCATGAGAAGGAGTGCCCGCCGGGCCTCGTGCCGGTGGTCCCCCGGGAGGGGGCGGCGTCCCTGTCGGGCTCCGTGTGGTGTCCCTGCCTCACGCATGCCTGGGGGCTGGCGTAGTCCAAGCAGTGAGCGGAGACGCGTGCCGGTCCTGGTGGAGTCAATGCCAGGACGTGGGCACGCGTTTTCGCGTGCTCTGGAGGTGGCGCTCCCACTTGCGCTGGAGGTGGGGATTCTTCTTCAGCGTCTGGTTGAGCTCCTCCCAGGCCTGGAGCGCGCGCCGCTGCTGCTCGGGCGATGCGGAGTCCTTCGCCGCGAGCACGAAGAACGCACGCAGCACCTGGACGTCTTGCCACTCGGGGCGCTCGGACAACAGCTTCTCGGCCAACGCGAGTCCCTCGGCCTGGAGCTGGCTGGAATCGCCACCGCGCACCTGCGTCCAGGCGGCCCACTCCCAATAGAGGTGACCGAGGGCCCGCCGCAGCTCCTGGTTCTCGGGTTCGGAGCCGAGCGCCGTACGCAGGACGTCCCGGGCGAGCTGGAAGTCCTTGTCCTGGGCCTTTTCCCGCCGTGCCCTGGAGAGGGCCTGGGCCTCCAGGAGCCTGCCGTGCTGCAACGCGACGTAGCCGTCATGGGCGTTGAGCCCGAGGGCCGTGTCGATTTCCTTCAGACCCTGGGTCAGGCTCTGCTCCGGGTTGCCCTCGTGCTCCAACTCGAACGCCGCCTGGGTGGAGCGGAGCCAGGCCAGGTTGGCCCAGGGGAGGTGGCGCTTCGGCTCCATCCTGGAGGCTTCCAGCAAGACCTTCTCGGCCGCGCGCACGCTCGGTTCCGGGTTCTTGCCCTGGAGTCTCAGGTACTCCGCGTGCAGGGCCCGTAGGACGCCCAGGCTGCTGCGGGAGAAGTAGTGCCGCGGATGGGTCACGACGGCCCGTCCGAGAAGCGCCTCGGCCTCCTCGAACAGGCGGCGGGGATCTCCTCCACGCTCCATTTCTTCCCGGGCCAGCTCGGTCAGGGCCTGGCCCTCGTTGTAGCGGTAGAGGGGGGATTCGGGGTTGATGTCACCGCCCTGCCGGAACAGCTCGCGGGACGCGTGATACTCGGGCCGGGGATCTCCTCCGCTCTTCCTGAGCCTCGACGCCAGCGTCCAGTGGACGAGCGCCTCATGGTAGTAGAGCACGGCGTAATGGGGATTCACGGTCCGTGCTTCCTCGAGGATCCGCCTGGCCTGCTCCAGGTCTCCCCGCGGATCCACGCAGTGGCGGCTCACGGCACGCCTGTAATACGCGGTGGCGAGACTGACCCTCGCGCTCATCTGGCTCGGGTCCATCTTGAAGGCCGTGTCGAAGGCCTCGATGGCCTTGCTCGCGAGGGTGGGGGCGTCTCCGCCCGGTGACGCCTGATACTCGTGGTCCGCCCAGGTCTTGTAGATACGGCCGCGCAGCATGTGGAACGCGGGGTCCTGGTGCTCGGGCGCCATGCGCTCGATGGCCTGGATGGCCTCGCGGAGTTTCCCGCGTGGATCCTCCTTGTGGTCGTAGAGGCTCTTGGACACCTGCCAGAGCACCCACCCCAGCTCGAGCCTCGCCTCCGGCCTCCCGGGCTCGAGCATGCTGGCGGCCTCGATGGTCCCGAGTGCCTGGTCCAGGAGCCGCCGCGCTTCCTGCCATGGGAGGTTCGGGTCGCTGGCGAGGAGCAGGTGGAAGCGTGCCTCCAGGAGCTTGGACTCGTAGGCGCGGTCGGGCGCGACCTGGATGGCGCGTGACACCGCCTGGCGGCCCTGCTCGTACAGGGACTCGAGATCCTTGCCGTGGCTGGAGAGCTCCATCTCCAGCCAGTCGCGCTCGAGCTGCGCCCTGGCGAGATGGAGGCCGGCATCACTGCGGCCGATCTCCGCGGCCTGGACATAGGCGAGGCGGCCTTCGGCGAATGCGGCCCGGGCCTGGTCATATCCACCCAGCTTCCAGTGCCGGGAGGCCAACGTCCGGTAGATGTCTCCGCGCAGTCTGGGGGCCGCGTAGAACCCGGGAGGGCCGTCACCCAGTGCTTTCAGGTGGTGCAGGGCGTCCTCGAGGCGGCCTTCGTGCCAGGCGATGAGTGCCCCCACGTAGCCGGGCGGTACGGAATCATCCAGACCCCTGAGCCCCTGGAGTTTCTGGAGCGCTGGCTCGCGCAACCGCTGCTCGAGCTCCTGCCGGCGTGTCCTGAGCCATTCGTCCGGGGTGAGCTCACCGGGCTCCGGCTCCTTGCCGAGACGTTGCCGGTATTCGCGCTCCAGCTCCAGGCTTCGCTCCTGGTGGAGCTGCCCCAGGACGAGGGCCAGGGCGTAGTCCACCTCGGGCCCGCGGTAGCCCAGGTTCCATGCGGCCTCCAGGTGCTCGCGGGCCTTCGCCTTGTCCCCGAGCGCGAGGTGGCCCCGCCCCAGGGCGTAGTGGCCGGGCCCCTGGCCTGGTTCGCCGGCCTCGCGCATCCAGGATTCCAACTGGCTCATCTTCTCGCGCAGCCGCTTCCGGTCCCGGAGGGTGTCGCGCGGCGGCGAGAGATGGGCATGGAGCACGTAGTTCTCGATGTCCTTCACCCAGGCGGTGTAGCGGCTGGCCAGCTCCTCGCGCCGGGCGCTCTCGCGACGGCTCAAGAGGGCATCACCCAGGGCGAGCGCCACCACGGCGAGCGCCACCGAGCCCGTGAGCACGGCGGCCCGGTGCCTGCGGGCCTTCTTGCGCAGGCGGTACCAGAGCCCGGCGGGGCGTGCGTGGACCGGCTCGCCATTGAGGAACCGGTCCAGGTCCTCGGCCAGGGCGCGCGCCGAGTCGTAGCGGCCCGAGCGCTCCTTCTCCAGGCACTTGAGGACGATGGCCTCCAGGTCCGCCGGGATGTCCTTGTCGAGCACGCGAGGCGGCCGGGGCTCCACGAGGGGGATGTTGCTGAGCACCTCCAGGTGGTTGCTGCCGTGGATGGGATAGGTGCCGGTCAGCAGGTGATAGAGCGTGGCGCCCAGGCTGTAGACGTCCGCGCGCCGGTCCAGCCGCGTCACCTCGCCCCGGGCCTGCTCGGGCGCCATGTAGTGGGGCGTGCCCAGCACCGAGCCCGAGGCCGTCATCCCCTCCTTCCAGTCGCGCGCCAGACCGAAGTCCATGACGTAGCACTTGAGGCTGCCGTCCTGGGTGCGCTCCACCATGATGTTGGAGGGCTTGAGGTCCCGGTGGATGAGGCCGACGCGGTGGGCCGCGTGCACGCCCTCGGCGGCGTCCCGGAGCACCATCGCCTTCTGCTCGGGGGAGAGCTCCTTGGAGAGCTGGTTCAGCGGCTGCCCGTCGATGTACTGCATGGCGATGAAGGGGTTCCCCTGGACCTCGCCGACCTCGTACACCTGACACACGCGCTCGTGTACCACGCGCGCCTGGGCCCGGGCCTCGAAGACGAAGCGGCGCGCGGCGTCGGGGTCGTCGTCGCGGACGAACTTCAGGGCGACGTCCCGGCGCAGACGGGGATCATGCGCGAGGAAGACCCGGCCCATTCCACCCTGGCCGAGCAGGCGCATGAACTGGTAGCGCTCCCAGCCGGGCACCGGAAAGACCGTGGCCTGCGGAGAGGAGACCTCGCTCGAGGGAGGCCGCACCGTGATGGTGTCATCCGCCGGCGTCATCGGAGTCCGGGCCTGCTCCTGCGACTCCTTGCGCAGCGACACGAGGGAGTCCTCGGAGAGACGCCCCCGCTCCACGAGCAGCTCCAACGGATCACGCTTCAGGCGGAGCGCTTCCTCGCGCAGGGCCTCCGCCTCCTCCCGGGAGAGCAGGCCCTCGGCCACGGCCATGCGCAGCTCCGAGTCGAACGCGTCGCTCAAGTCAATCCCCCGGGGATGAGTGCGCACTTTATAGCCTCCCTTCAGGCAGGTGAGTACCCCGGGCCCCAGCAAGGGGTACGCCAGGACCCGGTACTCCGGGGAGGTGCTCCGTCCGGTGCGCTTCGACGCGTCGAGAACCCTCCTCGACACGTCGAGATGGGGGGTTCAGCGGGCCGGGTGGACCTCGGCGCCGGCCACCACGGTGAGCTTCACCTGGGCGGTGAGCAGCTGCGCCGGGGGCGCCTCGACCGGATCCACCGAGAGCGCCACGAAGTCCGCGTCCATGCCCGGCTTGAGCCGGCCCCGCTCGTTTTCCGCGAACGCCGCCTGGGCCGCGCCCACCGTGAAGCCCTCCAGGGCCTCCTCGCCGCTCAGCCGCTGGATGGGGTACCACCCGTTGAGGGGCTGGCCCTCGGCGTCCTGCCGCGTGCGCGCCGCGTACAGCCCCAGCAGCACGTCCGGACGCTCCACCGGGAAGTCACTGCCGAACGCCAGCAGTGTCCCCGCCTCCTTCAACTTGCGCCACGCGTACGCGCCCTGGATGCGCTCGGGTCCCACGCGCGTCTCCGCCCACGGCATGTCGCTCGTCGCGTGCGTGGGCTGCATGCTCGCCACGAAGCCGCTCTTCCCCATCCGGACGATGTCCTCCAGCCGCATGATCTGCGCGTGCTCCACCCGGTGCCGCAGGTGGCCCGTCCCCGTGGCCTCCGCCTGGCGCAGCAGCGTCTCCAGCACCAGCGTGTTCGCCCGGTCTCCAATCGCGTGCGTGGCCACCTGGAAACCGCGCTCCATGAAGGCCTTCACCCGCGCCTCGTACTCCTCGGGCGAGAGCAGCAGGAGCCCCCGGTGGGAGGGCTCGTCGCTGTACGGCGCGTGCAGCGCCGCGCCCCGGCTCCCCAGCGCCCCGTCCAGGCTCAGCTTCACCGCGCGCAGCGTCAGCATCCGGCCCTGGAAGGGGCCCTCGCGCAGGTACGTCTCGCGGTCCGCTCCCTGGCCATCCGCCATCACGTAGACCCGCACGGGCAGCCGGCCCTCCTTGTCCCAGCGCTGCAGCAGCCGGAAGGTGCGCAGGTCCATGCCCGCGTCGTGCACGCTCGTCAGCCCCACCTCGGCACAGCGCGCGAGCGCCGCGGCGAGCCGCGCCTCGTGCTGCGCCTCCGTGGCGGACGGCAGCACCGCGTTCACCAGGTCCATCGCGTTGTCCACGAGGATGCCCGTGGGCTCACCGTTCGCGTCGCGCAGGATGCGGCCTCCCGCCGGGTCCGGTGTGTCCTTCGTAATCTTCGCGCGCCGCAGGGCCTCGCCATTCACCCAGAGCGCGTGGCCGTCGATGCGCTCGAGCGCCACGGGCGTCTTCGGCAGCTTCGCGTCCAGCTCCGCCCGGCCGGGGAAGCTCTTCTCCGGCCAGTCGTTCTGATCCCACCCGCGGCCGATCAGCCAATCCCCCTGCCAGGCGGTGGCGGGAGCGGAGGCCACGCGAGACAGCACCTCGTCCCGCGTGGCCGTGCCCTCCAGTTGCACCCCGGCCAGGCCCGCGCCGAGCCCCGCGAGGTGCCCGTGCGCGTCCGTCAGGCCGGGCACCACCGTGGCCTCTCCCAGCTCCACCACGCGCGCGTCCGCTCCCGACGCGGCGAGCACCTCGTCCCGGGTGCCCACCGCGAGCACCTTCCCCGCGCGCACGGAGAGTGCTTCGGCCATGGGCCGCTCCGCATCGAGCGTCCGCACGCGCCGCGCGACATACACGGTGGTGGTGGAAGAAGAGGGGGGTTGTGGCGCCTCGGGAGCACGCCTGGCACAACCAGCCGCGCACACGACGAGGAGCACCGCGCCGAGGAGAGACTTCATACCGTGCATCGCACACCTTTCGGACGCCCCGGTTGCCGGGGTCGGTGGCGGCGCACTCTGGCGCACTCACGCGCCAGTGGGAATGCGTGGAACTAGCGCTTCACGGGCTCGGCGGTGCCCTTCCGCACCGCGTCATCGAGCAGGGCCCGCGCCTGGGTCTGGGCCTCGCGGTGGGCCTTCTCCATCTGCTCGCCGAGCACTTCCATCTGCTGGCCCAGCTCATTCATGGGCGCGCTGTACTTCTCCATCTCACGGCCCAGCTCATCCATGGGGGCGCTGTACTTGTCCATCTCGCGGCCGATCTCGTCCATCTGCCGGCCAATCTCATCCATCTGCTTGTCGAGGGCTTTCTCCTCGAGCTCCAGTTGCGCCAGCTGCTGGGCGAGCTCCGGGGACTCCTTGCCGTGCTCCTGCTCGTAGCGGTCCTGCGCGCGGTCGAGCTCCGCCTGCTTCCGTGCGATCTCCCCCATCTTCGAGCCGAGCACACCCTGCTTGCCGCCGAGCTCACCCATCCTCCCGCCCACCTCGCCCTGCTTGCCGCCGAGCTCGCCCATCTTCCCGCCGAGCTCGGACATCTTCTCGCCGATCTCGGACATCTTCTCGCCAAGCTCGCCCTGCTTCTTGCCGATCTCCTCCACGGGCGCGAAGGTGCTCTCGAAGGACTTCAGCGTCGCCGCGTCCCGGATGAGGTACTCCTGCTCGTCCTGGCGCATGTAGAGGACGGGCAGGGGCCCATTGCCCGCGAGCGAGCGCGCCCTCCGCAGATCTCTCGTCGAGCCGGCCATCGACGCGTCGTTGCCCGGACGCAGGAGGACATAGGCGAACATGTCGTCGTCCATTTCCTCGTGAGCCACCGTCACGCTCGGGGGCACGGGAGGCTTGGGCGGGACCGGAGGCGCCGCGAGGGCGAGCCGGGGCGCGGTGGGCGGGGCGGTGGGCGCTTCGCGGGCCACCACCTGGAAGGGCACGAGCGCCACCAGGGCGAGGCCTCCCAGGGTCCAGTGAAGCCAACGAGAACGGTGCTTCGAGTCGATTCCAGCGTGTTCCAGCATGGCGATCCTCCGTTTCAGGGCTGCGAGGTGTGACGAGGCACCAGGTGCCGCCGCGGCAGCCGGAGCGCGGGCGACACCAAAGACGAGGAGAAGACGTCCGTACTCACGGGGCCCGGCCCCGGTGGCCTGGAGCGCGGCGGCATCACAGGCCTCCTCGCGGGCGAGCGCGTACTCCTGGCACGCGCGCCGCACGAGCGGATGGAAGAAGAGCGCCACCTGCGCGAGCGCCGGCACCCAGCCGAGCCACAGGTCTCCACGCTTCACGTGGGCGAGCTCGTGCGCCAGCGCCATGCGCTGCTCCTGCGGAGACAGGGTTTCCAGCGCGCGGCGCGGGAGGATGACCTCGGGGCGAAGGAGGCCGATCGCGAGTGGGCTCGGCGCATGCTCGGAGACGAGCAGCCGGGGGACGCGCTGGAGGCCCAGCTCGCGCCCGAGCACCTCCGCCGCCTGGTGCAGCGAGGCATCCTCCAGGGGACGGGCCTCCCGCCGGATGTGGCGCAGCTGCACGAGCCCTCGCAGCAGCTCGCGGCCTTGCCAGGCGATGCCTCCGAGCCACACCACCAGGGCGCTCATCAGCAGCAGAGGGCGCCAGTCCGTGCGCGTCTCCGTGGGCTCCGGGGTGCGCACCACCGGCATGGGCTCGCCGAGGGGCACGGCCGGGGCCGCCGTCCGCACGACGGCCACGGACGCCTCGGGCGCGGGCAGCAGGGGCAGGCGCACCGGGCCGGGGGCGCACAGGCCCACCAGGCACTTGAGGGCCACGAACCACCACAGCGTGGTGCGCACGGACGCGGGCATTCTCGGCAGCAGCCGCGTGAGGCCCCACACGGCCAACGCGCAGAGCGCCCCCTGCCACGTCACCTGCCACAGCGTGCGCAGCACACCCGGCCCGTGCTCCATCACCACGTGCATGTCCAGGGCGCTCATTCTTCCCCCTCCTTCTTCGACTTGAGCCGGGCCACGGCCTCTTCCAGTTGCCGCAACTCCTCGTCACTGACCTCGTCGGCCTGGGACAGCCACGTGGCGAAGGGCGAGAGCGAGCCCGCCAGCGACTTCTGCACGAAGTCCCCCACCACGCCGCGCAGCAGCTCCGCCAGCGGCACGCTCGAGCTGTACTGGTAGACGCCCTCCACCTTGCGCCGCGTGAGGTGCCCCTTCACGCGCAGCCGCTCCATCACCGTGAGGATGGTGGAGCGCGCCAGCCCCTGCGGCTCGCCGAACTTCTCCGCCACCTCGCCCACGGTGGCGGGCCCGTGCTCCGCAACCCAGCGCAGCACCACCAGCTCCTGGTCTCCTACCGGCTTCTTCATGCCCCTCACCCGCGTGACTACAAGTGTCGTCAAGAAGCAAGGTAGCGGTGACTACGGCTGTAGTCAAGCCGGCTTGGGGCGAGTGTTCTTTCCTGGTGGAGGCCCGTGGCAAGCTGCGGGCACCATGAAGACGCTCCGTAGCTCGCTGCTGCTCCTCGGCGGAGGCATCGCCCTCGTGTCGCCGCTCACCGCCCTGGCCAGGGAGGCCCCCGCGGCTCCGGCGGCGCTCGTGTCCTTCACCGAGCCCGAGTCCATCAAGCGTCTGGAGCGCAGCAAGCACAAGGTGGACTTCTTCCATCTGGCCAACCAGTTCGAGAGCCAGACGAACAAGGCCTTCTGCGGCCCCGCCTCCGCGGCCATCGTGCTCAACGCCCTACGCGTGGACAACGCGGCCATTGCCAGGCCGTTGGATCCCACCCTGCTCGGGGAGAAGGACCGGGCACTGCTGCCCGCTGGCTTCGAGCCGCTCTTCCAGCGCTACACGCAGAACAACTTCTTCGACGAGGCCTCCTCGCAGGTGAAGAGCCGCGAGCAGGTGTTCGGCAAGCCGCGGGCCGAGGGCGAGAAGCGGGACGGTGGCATCCAACTGCGCCAGCTCCACGGGATGCTCGCGGCCAAGGGCCTGGACGTGCGGTTGCGCGTCGCGGACGGCACGTTGCCGGACGCCACCATCAAGGCCGAGCTGAAGGAGAACCTGAAGACGGCCAACGACTACGTCATCATCAACTACGCGCGGCCGGTGCTGGGCCAGAAGGGCGGGGGCCACATCTCGCCGCTGGGCGCGTATGACCAGGCGTCGGACTCGTTCCTCGTCCTGGACGTCAACCCCAATGGCCAGCAGTGGGTGTGGGCGAAGGCGGACGCGCTCATCCAGGCCATGCGCACGCCGGACAGCGTGGAGAACCGCGGCTACCTCCTGGTGAAGGAGGGCCCCGCGGCCCAGGCCAGCGGCACGAAGTAGCTCAGGTGCGCTCGAGCACCAGCGGCACCCAGTCCGCGCCCAGGCGCAGGCGGGGCACGGTGATGGAGCCATCCGAGGCGGCGGTGACGGTGCCGCTGGCCGTGCCGAAGGTCCAGCGGATGCGCTCGCCGGGCAGGCACCGGAAGCGCTGCATGCGCCGGGGCGTCACGTCCACCATGGGCGAGTCGGTGACGCCCGGGCCGATCACCGCGCGCAGCGGCAGGACGAAGCGCCCGTGCGTGTCCACGAGCTGGAGGGTGTCCCAGCGCAGCGAGCGGTTGAGCATGCCCGCCACGTCTCCATCCCAGCCCGTGTCTCCGGCCACCTTCGGGTCTCCCGCGTAGCCGGAGTCGTTGCGCCAGGGCTGGCGCCCGTTGCCGGCCGTGCCCGGGTTGCCGTCCCACGTGGAGCGGCTGAAGGCCGGGAAGGCCAGGTCGCGCCGCAGCAACGTCTGCGCGTCCGAGCGCGGGTTCCAGCCCCGGGTCCACCAGCGCGGGCCCAGCCAGGGGTCCGCCTCCACGTGGCCGCCCTCGTCCCAGACGGCGACGTGGCCGATGTGCTGGGACTGCAGCATCCCGTAGAAGGAGTCGCCGGTGAGGCTGCTGGGCCCCACCACGGAGCCGAAGTGGATGATGGGATCGTCCTTGCCGTGCTCCAGGAAGAGGAATTGCGAGCGTGCCCCGGACTCGTCGCGCAGGGCGCGCGTCAGGTCCAGGCGGCTCCAGACGCCAATGCCGTCCGCGTCCGGCACCTCCTCCTCGGGCATGCCCCACAGCGAGGAGAGCTGCGCCAGCCGCCAGGGACGGTGGGCCCGCGCCACCGGCTGCGCGTGCCGGGCGAACACCCCCGCGAAGTGCCGTGACTCCAGCAGGCCGAGCGCCAGCGCGCCCGCGCCGCCCATGGAGTCTCCCTCCACGAAGACGCGCTCGGGGTCGGCTCCCGGGTAGCTGCGCAGCACCCACTCCAGCAGCGCCAGCACCCGGCGCGCGGTGTACGGCGGCACCGCCCCCGCAAGCGTCTGGCTCCGGGGCAGGCTCTCGGAGTAGCCCCACCAGTACGTGAGGTTCGGGTCACTCGGCTCGATGACGAAGCGATCCGGGGACACCTGGGTGGGCGGGGGCCAGTTGCCCACGCCGTGCAGCCGCACCGTCACCGGCATGGGGTAACCGGCCGAGGCCGCCAGCGGCACCGACACCACCGCGGCGAAGGTCCGCCCGGCGTACCCGGGACTGTCCAGCCACGCGTCCGTGGGCTGCTCCAGCGTCAGGCGCAGCGTGCCGGGCAACTCCTCGCTCTGGAGGATGCGCGGCTCGGGCGGGCGCACGGTGTCGCGCACGGCGATCGTCATCTGCGTCTGCGCCGTGGCCCGGCTGTCCTGGGCGGTGAACCTCACCTCGTGACGCCACCCACCCTGGATGAAGTCCGGCCGGAAGGTGAGCGTGCGAGCGGCCTCGTCCCACTGCGCTCCCGGCGGCAGCCCGTCCACGAAGATACGGGTAGCGCCCTGAGCGCCCTCCACCTGCACCGTGACGCGCAGCACCTCCTCCTCGTTCACCGTCTGCAGGGGAGGCACACGCAGTGTGAGGGCCTGGGGACCGTTTGTAATCAAAGGATCCGTCTCGGACTGTGCGGATGCGCCCCGGGGCGAGTCCACCAGCAACATGGCCAGCAGCCCCAGCGCGAACGCCGGGTGCCGCGGAATGCAAGACCGGAACTGCCTCCCCCAACGCATGGTGCCACGCCCTCACGGATTCAAAGCCCTACCCGAGTCACTGAGCAAACCGCGTGCCCCTGACGCGCACGCGAACCGCCGTCCTGCTTCCGCTGTTCCCGGCGCCGCTTCTCCCGCGACGCCCGCTTGCTTCACGGATGGTCCGGATGGAGCCGATGCCGCCACCGGCTGCGCTGCGCGGTGAGCGCATGATTCTCGAAGAGCTTCACCAGCACCACCCCCGCGACGAAGCCACCCACGTGGGCCCACACGGCGACACCGCCCTCGGCCTGGAGCCGGTTGAGCTGGGGCAGGCCGGTGAGGACCTGCAGGCCGAACCACCACAGCAGCACCGCCCAGGCGGGCAGGGGGATGATGCGGAAGATGATGAAGAAGATGAAGAGCATGTTCACCCGCACGCGCGGGTAGAGGATGAGGTAGGCCCCCATGATGCCGGAGATGGCTCCCGAGGCTCCCACCATGGGGATGGGGGAGGAGGGGTCCACCACCACCTGCGCCGCCGCCGCCGCCAGGCCGCAGACCAGGTAGAAGACGAGGAAGCGCAGCCGGCCCATGCTGTCCTCGACGTTGTTGCCGAACACCCAGAAGAAGAGGCAGTTGCCCACCAGGTGGCCCCAGCCTCCGTGGAGGAACATGGAGGTGATGGGGGTGAATCGGTTGATGGGGTCGTTGTCCACCACGCAGGCGAGGCCCGGCCCCAGGGGAACCCGGAAGCCCCGCGGGGCCTGCCCGGTGAGCTCCCCCGGGACGAGCCCGAGGTTGCACACGCTGGAGACCAGGGCCAGCGTGTTCAGGCCGGCCCCCTGCACGAGCACCCAGGTGGCGCCGATGACCGCGAGCAGCAGGTATGTGACCACCGGAGTGCGGAGTGTGGGGTTGTCGTCGCTGAGGGGAATCATCGGGCGGCTCCAAGATGTCCACGGTGGAGCGGTGGGGGAGGGGGGAGCGCTTCGGGCCTGTACGGCGCCTGACGTCCCCGCCCCGAGGCCGCTTCCTCACGAGAGGGGACGACCCTAGCTCTGTGCCCCATGAATCCCATCACCCCTCGCCTCGTTTCTTTGCCGGGTCTGCGCATGCAGGTGTTGGAGGCGGGCCCCGCCGATGGGCCGCTGGTGCTCCTGCTCCATGGTTTCCCCGAGCTGTCCGAGAGCTGGCGTGACGTGCTGCCCCGGCTGGCCGAGGCGGGCTTCCGCGCCGTGGCGCCGGACCTGCGCGGCTATGGCGGCACGGACCGGCCCGCGGACGGTTATGACCTCGACACGCTGGCGGGCGATGTCGTCCAGCTGGCGAGGCATCTGCAACCGGACAGGCCCGTGTACCTCGTGGGCCACGACTGGGGCGGGGCCATCGCCTACCACGTGGCCGCCATGCACCCGGAGGTGGTGGAGCGGCTGGCCGTGGTCAACGCCCCCCATCCGGAGCGGATGACCCGCGAGATCTGGAAGCCCGGGCAGCTGGTGCGCTCCTGGTACATCTTCTTCTTCCAGTTGCCCTTCCTGCCCGAGCTCCTGCTCTCCGCGCGGGGGGGCGCCCTGGTGTCGCGCATGTTGCGGCGGGAGATGGTGGACCCCTCGCGCGTGCCCCCGGGACGGCTGGCGGAGTACGAGGCGAACTTCTCCAGCCGCGAGGCGGCGCGCGCGGCCATCGACTACTACCGCGTGGCGTTCCGCCGCTCCCTGGACCCGCGCCGCCTGCTCGAGTCGAGGCCCTACCCACGCATCCGCGCGCCCTTCCTGCTCATCTGGGGCGAGCGGGACGCCGCCCTGCGCAAGCAGCTCACGCGGGGGTTGGAGCCGTACTTCGAGCGGAAGCCCGCGGTGCACTACCTGCCCGAGGAGGGCCACTTCGTGCCGATGGAGGCCCCGGAGAAGGTGGCGGCGCTTCTCATCGAGCACTTCTCCGCGGGGCGGCCCATGACGGACGAGGAGGCGCGCTGGCACCAGGAGCCGCGGGCCCATGAGGAGCCTCGGCCCCCGGCGTGACGGGCCCCGGCGTCACTCGTCGAGGTGGAGCTTGCGCACCAGCTCCGCGTACTTCTCCGGCGGGAGGTGGGCCTTCAGCAGGGCCTGCCTCATCTGCTCGCCCTTCTTGTACGAGGCCGAGTAGCCGCACTCGGGGAAGAACTCCGGCAGCGCCTCGTAGACGAGGTTGCGCGGGTAGTCCCGGCACATGCCCGGCCGGCTGTCGTAGGAGTCACACTGCTTCGTCACCGGATCGTAGTGCGTGCAGCGGAAGACGAAGAGCTTGAGGCGCCGGTCGTCGCTCACGAATTCGAAGCCGTTGACGGCGCGGTGCCACGTCAGCGTGAGCCAGCGCAGCGAGCGCAGGAAGAACACCGGCCGGCTCACGGGGATGACGGGCGTTTCGCAGCACCGGCCGCAGCCGTTGCAGGAGCCCTTGAGCCGGTAGCGCGGCTCTCCCCGGGCCCGCAGCACCAGCCGTGTGAAACCCAGGTCGAGGGTGTAGCGCACCAGTGCGAGCCGTTTGATGACACGGCGGAGGGGCCCGTCCTTCATGGGCGGGGAGTGTACCCGGGCGCCGGGCCCTCGCGGTTCCCCGGGTGGGTTCCAGGCGAGCTGCTGTGTTTCAGGCCAGTTGGATGGTTGGCTCGGAGCCGTGTTGCCCCCGAGGCGGCTTGGCGCCGGGGAGGGGCCGTGCTTCAAATCGACTCCTCATCAACCCGTGGGGGAGAACCGAATGAAGCCGTCCATGCGCTCGCCGTGGTCCCTGTCGTTGGTGCTGCTCGCCGTCACCACGCTCGCCACCGGATGCGCGGCCAGCCGCCGCGAGGCCTATATCCAGGACAAGGCGGGCCAGTACGTGTACCGCAAGCCCATCGCCGAGGTGTGGCCTCAGGTGCGGATGCTGTTGAAGGAGAAGGAGCTGCCGCTGCGCGAGGCCCCGGGTGCATTCGAGATCGCCACCGACTGGCACATGGTGGGCGCGCCCTCGACGCTGGGCACCAACTACGTGCGCTACCTGGTGCGCGGCAAGCAGCCGAGCCCGGCCATGTGCAAGGTGGAGATCTTCAAGCAGAACCGCGTGGAGTCCGGCCCGGGTCCGGTGGACTCGCGGTCCGGCCAGCGCCAGAACCTCGGCACGGACACCACCAACCTGGTGCGGGACACGGAGATGGAGTGGGAGCTGCTGCAGCGCATCGACCCCGACGCGGCCAAGGCGCTGCGCGCGGAGGCCGAGAGCTCCATCAAGTAGGAAGGGGCCGCCCCCGCCGCGCTCAGTCGCGCAGGGGCAGCTCCACGGTGAGCCCGTCGTAGGCGACCTCGACGGGCCCCTTGTACTCCTCGCGCGCCTGGGAGAGCAGCCGCGAGGGGTCGGTGTCATGGCGGCTGGACAGGTGCGTGAGGATGAGCCGCTTCGCGCCCGCGTCCCGTGCCACCTGGGCCGCCTCGCGAGCCGTCGAGTGCCGCGTCTCCTGCGCGCGCGTCTGCTCGTCGTCGGAGAAGGTGGACTCGTGGATGAGCAGGTCCGCGTCCTTGGCCGCGCGCACCAGGGACTGGCAGGGCCGGGTGTCGCCGGAGATGACGAGCCGCCGCCCGGGCCGCGTGTCGCCCACCACCTCATCGGGGCGGATGGTGCGGCCGTCTGGCAGCGTCACCGTCTCGCCGCGCTGGAGCTGGCCGTAGATGGGCCCCGAGGGAATCCCCATGGCCCGGGCCTTCTCCAGGTTGAACTTGCCCGGGCGCTCGTCCTCCTGCAGCACGTAGCCGAGCGCGTTGATGCGATGGTCCACCGCCACGGCCTGCACGCTGTAGCCGCGCCGCTCCACCTTGTCGCCGTCGCGCAGCTCGTGGAACTCCACGTTGAAGGACAGCTGCTCCACGCCCAGGTGCACCGCCTGGTTCAGCAGCCGCCGCGCCGGGGGAGGACCGTAGAGCAGCACGGGCGTCTCCCGGCCCATCATTCCCAGGGTCCGGAGGAAGCCGATGATTCCCAGGTAGTGGTCGGCGTGGAAGTGGGTGAAGAAGACGGCATCCACGGTGAAGCCGGTGCCGAAGCGGACCATCTGCCGCTGGCTGCCCTCGCCACAGTCGAAGAGGAGCAGATCCGAGTCCGCCTTCACCGCGAGCCCGGAGAGGTTGCGGTGCAACGTCGGCTGAGCGGCCGAGGTGCCGAGGAAGGTAAGCCTGAGAATGGACATGCCGGCGCTGCCCATGGGTGAAGACCCTCCCGCCCGCGACCGAGCGCTGGCGACATGCCCCATCTAGCAGAGGTTGACGCGGTGGTGCTTCCCCCTCTGACTCGGCATGCGGTATAGGCGCCAGCGTCCGACATGAGCGACTCCCTCACCGTCTCCCCCACGAGCGACCCGCGCCGCGTGCGCGCGGCCGACGGCTCCATCCTCTCCGTCCCCCCGGGCTGGGCCCTGCTACCCCCGGGTGATGCGGGACTCACCCGCCGGGTGAAGGCCGCCGGTCCCAGCTGGACGGTGGTGGAGAAGAAGGGCCGGAAAATCTTCTCCCAGGGGGTCTGGGCGCCCGAGGCCCACATCACCGCCGCCCGGGCGGTCCTGGAGAGCGAGCGCGCCACCCCGGCCTATGCGAAGAAGCGGGAGGCGGATGTGCGCCGCCGTGAGCGCGAGCAGGCCGAGTACGAGGTGGACTTCGCCAACACGGTGCTGCGCTTCCTGGCCTTCGCGCCCGCCTTCACCGCGCAGGCGAAGAAGCTGGCCGTGGCGGTATCGGCCCATGCCACCCCGGTGGGGAGCGGCACGGTGGCCCGGACCGAGCGCATTCCCATCGAGCGCCGCGCCGAGGCCGCGGTCATCGCCTGGATGCGCCACCAGACGACGGCCTACGACAACCTGAAGATCGCCCGGGTGAAGGGCGCCCGCCGCGAGGTGCGCCGCGAACTGGCCGAGGTGTCCCGGGCGGTGCTGGACCTCCACCGCCGCGACGTGTCCCATGCTCCGGCCGCGTGCCCCCTGTGCACCGCCCTGGGACGGCTCGGCGCGCCCTCCCCGTAGTCTGGCATCCACCCGGCGGTCACGACGGAACAGTTGTTCTGCCTCGAGTGTTCAGCGAATCCGGGAAATCCGGTGACTCAGGCTGTTCGCCACGAGCCTTCCTTCGGCAATGGCGTACCGTGGGGCACCCGCGCGAGAGTCGGGAGCAGTTCATAGGCGGGCAAGGACGACATCCCCTCCACCTCGGCGAGCCGGAGGAGGGCGAGCCCGTCGATGTAGATCTTCCCGGTCGTCGCCGCGACCTCCGGATCGAAGTCGAGTTGCTTGCGATAGGCGTGCAACTCATGCTTGCGCTCCTCGATGAGCGCCTGGATGGAGTCCGCGAGCCGGCCGGCATTCCGGGTGTACAAAGACTGGCAGACGTCCAGGCGTAGGTCAGCACCTGTATCGACGACCTGTTCCCAGCGCTCCATCAGGAGTCTCACGTCTTTTTCGTTCCGGGGCTCGCCGGCCCACAGGTGGAGGAAGCGGGAGAACAGGAAGTCCTCCTCGTACTCCAGCCCCGTGGCGTGCAATTGCGGAGAGAGCAGGGCAATGGCACGGGCCAACTTCAGGTCTCCGGCCGCCAGCGCATCGCTGAAGCCCACGTTGTCGCTGGCCAGGATGTCCTCAGGAGCGCGGGGGAACTGGGCACGGGATGCATGTTCCAGCAAGGAGAGGCGGGCCTGACCTGCCTTGGCCAGATGCGCGGCGAAGCCCTCCACGTTGGCCTCCTGGAGGAGCACGCACACGCCGAGGACGCGGTAGCACACGGCCGCGGTCAGGAAGTGCTCTGCCCGTGCCGCTCCCGGCTGGGAGAGTGACTGCAAGACGCTGCCGAGGACCAGGGTCTGGTTATACCGGGCAACGTCGACGTAGTCGTGGCTCATGGCGTGAAGGCCACATTGGAACCCATGGGATGGAAAGTGGGGCCGGTGATGCCCTCCTTCTCGAGGAGCTCCTTGAGGTCATCGCGGATGATCATCACCTGCGGCACCGTGGTCGTGCGGAACAGGCGTGCTTGAGGGTCGACCTTGTCCTCCGCCAGGACGAGGTGTCGCACGTACATGAAGCGATGGGGCATCAGGGCATTGCGGTCTCCATCGCTCTTCTCCTGGTCCACGCAGTCGCGGGTCCCGATGACGTTCGCGATGTAGCAATCCTCGCTGGCCACCTTTCCACGGTGGTTCAAGAGCGTGAAGCGGAGGAACTCGATCTCCGCTCCCGAGTGCTTCTCCAGCAGTTCCTTCATTTTCGCGGACACCATGAAGTATCCGACAGCATTTGGGATGACGTCCGCGATCTTCAGTCCGCGCTCCTCCTTGGCCATCTTGAAGCGGGCCCCTTGGGGATAGGCATCGCCCATGCGTACACCGGTGGCGGGTTTGAAGGTCTGCTTCATGCCATCGGCGAAGTCGAAGATGGCGCAGTACCCGTCTAGGACCTCCCATCGCAGGAGGAAATACGTGTGCGTATCAGCAGGCATGGATGGATTCTTGCGAGTGCGGAGGTGACTTCTACTTGTACATCGAGTTGACCTGGGTGGACATGCCCTGGGCGGCGGCGAGTCTTCCCTTCACGACCAGGACAGCGAACTCGTTCTCCTGCCAGGTCTCCAGTTTGTCCTTGAGCCCCCCAACGGTGTCCGGGGTGATGCCGTGCTCGGGATTCATCTCCTCGATGTCCCGCTTGTTGCTGTTGATGATGGCCATGCACTCCTGGTTGTATGACCTGTGCGCTCCCTTGTGCCTCGGAAGCATCAGCGCGTAGGCCACATCCCTCGTGGTGGGCAGGATGATGATGTTCTTGCCAGCATTCATGTTGTAGCCGGCCGCCATCAACAACTCTGCTTCATGGGTTTCCAGGCGCTCGGAAAGGGCTTCCTCGGGCATGATGTGGTGGTACTCATGTCCGAACGGTTTGTGCCAGACCTTGTAGTTGTCGCCGATGAAGTGCCAGGCTTTGTTGTCATTGGCGCGAGGATCTGAGTTCTGATACATCCTCCGCTTGGTTCCGAGTTCCTTGTCCACCTTGGATTGACGGCCGGTTTGCTTGACCCATTCCATTCCGTCCTTGGGCAGGCGTGCTCGGTGCTCCTCCTGGGTAAAGTCCAATTCATAGAGCGACTCTTTTGTGGCGGGCGGGACCAGGCCCTTGACCGACTCCTTCCGGGCTTCGTAGCCGAGGACTCGATAGGCACACTTGGGATAGGTCGGAGAATCGAAGTTGGGCTCGTGCTTGGCAACACAGCCATCCTGCTCCTTGTGCTCCTTTGTCTTGACGAGCTCGATGTGCTTGCTGGTCATGGTGCTGCCTCCCTAGCGGGACGTGAGTGTCTTCGGTGAGCGAAGGTAGAAGGAGCCCCGGCTTCCATCATCCCCAAGGGTCCAGACGAGGACGTTGTCGGTCTTGCTGTAGCCGCGTGCGAAGCCGCGGATGGCCATGCAGAGCCCGACGGGCCCTGATGCGGCGCCAAGCTCTCCGAAGCTCGCTGCGGGATACCACTCCGGCAGTCCCTGCAGGCGCCGGAGTTGGACGAGGGCGTAGCCCCAGTCCTGGGCCCGGTAGGCGTCTCCATTGAGAGCCCCAATCACGAGCCCCGTGTGAGCGCCGCGATCCTCCAGGGTCTCCAGGGTCGCGAGGATGCATTGAGTGAGCGCGCGTCCCAGCGGTGGTTTGCCTGCGCGACGGTGAAAGGGCTCGGCTTGGAGGGTGGGGGCCTCGAGCAGTGCCTCGATGTGTGCTCCCCGGCGGGCCGCGGCACTGAGTGGCTCGAGGACGGCGAAGGCCGCGGCTTCGCCCGGAAGAACGCCCACCGGGTTCGAGGGAGTCTTCAGGAGACGCAGTGAGTTGAGTGCCCAGGTGACCTGGGGTTCCACGAAGCTGTCCACTCCTCCGATGATGCAGCGATCGACCGCTCCGGACTCGAGCTGCCGGGTGGCCTCTTGCAGTATCTGGATGAAACCAGCCTCGCCGAACCGGACGTGCTGGATCCTGGGCGGAGACTTGAGGCCAACGGCCTTGAACAGGGTAGGGAGTAGTTGTTGAGTGTAACCTGCTCGTCGGTCTGCGTATTCGGCTGGCAACAGCCCTTGTTGCTCGAGAAGTTGGCGGTGAAAATCATTGGAGGTCGCGAGGTAGAACGCGCTGCGGGCGCTGTCTGCCAAGGACTTCTCTGGGTTGAGTTCACTCAGGGCCTCCGCCGCGAGCGCAACGCGCTTCCCGAGATCGACGAAGCCCCCTGCCACCCACGGAACCACGTGCCCGCGCGCCGGCTCGCTACGACCCGATTCGCTGTCCCAGACCGAGCACTCCTCGAGCATCGAAATGCGCAGAATGCCCGCGCGGCTGGCGGCGCAGCTTGCTACGGCGCCGTGGCCCAGCGACGACACCATTCCGATTCTGGTGATGGCGAGCACCGTCTGTTCTCTTGGAGCGAGCGCTTCGGCGTCGAGTCGAGTACAGGAGTGCTCGGAGCCTACAGGTTTGGCGAGCTTGGAGCACTTGGGTTCGCCAAGGATTCCCACTTCAGCACAGCACCGGCGACGAGGCCGGCACCGCGGGGATGACGTCCAGCAACGCCAGCCCGGGTCCACTGCTCTTCGCGCCGCCCCTTCGTTGAATCACTCCGCAATCAGAAGCCTCATAAGTGATGCTTTGTTGAATGATAAGATGTGCTGCGGTGTTTCTGACCCGAGATTCAGTAATCCCCTGGCGGAGTTTCTGACCGGCGGGTTAGTAATGCGGCCGTCATGGCTCGTCCCGCGGATCCACACGCCCGTGCAGCACTCATCGCCGCCGCGCGAGCGGAGTTCGTGAAGAAGGGTCTGCGCGGGGCGCGCATCGAGGACATCACCGCAGCCTGTGGCCTTTCCAAGGGCGCCTTCTATCTGCACGCCGCCTCCAAGGAGGCCCTCTTCGGCGAGGTGGTGGCCGAGTTCAGCTCCGCGATGAACCTGCTCATCGAGCGGCGTATCAAGGAGATGGAGCGCTTCCACGCCGAGCACGGTCCGCTGGAGGCGCACGACGTGGCCGAGCGCTCCGAGCGCTACGAGCTCCTGGTGGCGATGAGCACCGAGGCGGACCTGGGCACGCTGGAGCTCATGTGGGCCTACCGCGACGTGGTGCACGTGCTCATGCGCGGCAGCCAGGGCACCGAGTTCGAGTCGCTCATGTGGGGCCTGGTGGACCGTGAGGTGTCGCGGGTGTCGCAGGAGTTCCAGCGCATGCAGACGGACTGCGTGAGCCGCGCGGACGTGCCTCCCACCGTCATCGGCTCGCTCATCGTCGGCACGTATGTGCTGCTGGCGCAGCAGATGAGCCAGATGGAGCAGAAACCGGACCTGGCGGCGTGGGCCCGCTCCATCCACCGGCTCATCCGCGAGGGCAGCCTGCCCCCGAAGGCCGCCACCGCCCCGCGCGGCTCCTCCGCGCCCAAGAAGACTTCCCCGCGCAGGCCCCAGGCCCGCGCCGTTTCCCGTCCCCGTAGCACCTCGAGGTCATGACCGTGAAACTCTCCAGGACGCCGCTTGTCGCCGGGCTCGCCGCCGTCGGCCTGGCCGCCACCGCGCTTCCCCTGTCGGGCTGCAAGGCCGACGCCGCTCCGGCCGCCGCCACCAAGGCCGCCGCGACGGAGGTTCCCGCGGTGACGGTTCTCTCCCCGCGCTCGGTGAAGACGTCGCTGCGCGAGGAGGTGACGGGCACGCTCTTCCCCGCCCAGGCCCTGCAGGTGGGCTTCGAGGTGGGTGGCCGCCTGGACAAGGTGCGCGTGAAGAAGGGCCAGACGGTGCAGGAGGGCCAGGTGCTCGCGCAGCTCAACCCGGAGATTTCGGACGCGCAGCTCGCCCAGGCCCAGGCCGCGGTGGCCGCCGCCGAGGTGAGCGCCGCCATGGCCTCCGACGTGGCCAGCCGCAACGCGAAGCTGCAGGAGCAGGGCAACGTGAGCGACCTGCAGAACCTCACCTCCAGCACCCAGGCGAAGCAGGCCGAGGCGCAGCTGCTGGCCGCGAAGGCGCAGCTCGCGCAGGCGCAGGCGGGCCGCCGCAAGCACGACCTCAAGGCTCCCTTCTCCGGCACCGTCGTGGACGCGCCCGAGCAGGTGGGCGCCATCGTGGGCCCGGGCGCGCCGATGTTCGGCGTGGAGAACCTGGGCACCCTGTTGCTGAAGACGACGGTGACCGATTCCGTCCGCGCCCGCCTCAAGCCGGGCACCAAGGTGCGTGTGGAGGTCGTCGGTGGCGGCGCCACCTCGGACGAGGCCGTCATCCGGACCGTCATCGCCTCGGCGGACCCGGCCACCCGCCGCATCCCGGTGGACATCCTGGTGCCCAACAAGGATGGCCGCTTCGTGGCCAACACCCTGGCGCGCGTCATCCTCCCGCTGAGCGACGAGCAGGAGGCGCAGGCCGTGCCCGCCTCCGCGCTGTCCTCCTCGGGGGGTGATCATGTCTTCGTGGTGGGCGCCTCGAGCGAGGTGCGCCGCGTGGACGTCCAGGTCCTCGAGCGTGGCATGCGCGAGGTGGTGGTGAAGGCCGCCGCCCCGCTGGACAAGGTCGTCGAGTTCCCCACGCCGTCCCTCTCCGAGGGTACGCGCGTCTCCGTGAAGTAATCCCCGCCGCACGATTCCAGGGCGTCCCCCCATGCTCCTCAGCGACGTCTCCATTCGCCGGCCGGTCTTCACGGCCATGATGTCCCTCTGCCTCATCGTCCTCGGAGTGATGGGGTACACCCGGCTGGGAACCGATCTCTTCCCCGACATCTCCATCCCGGTGGTGGTGGTCAACACCATCTACAAGGGCGCGGGCCCGGGTGAGATCGAGACCCAGATCATCAAGCCCGTCGAGGATGCCGTCGCCGGCATCAGCGGCGTGGACAAGATCCACTCCTTCAGCCGCGAGAACGTGGGCACGGTCATCGTCCAGTTCAAGCTGTCGGCCAACCTGGACCGGTCGGTGCAGGAGGTGCGCGACAAGGTCTCGGGCATCACCAACAAGCTGCCGCAGGAGGCGGATGTGCCGGTGGTGGGCCGCGTGGACATCTCCGCGGTGCCCGTCCTCACCTACGCGGCGAGCGCGGAGGTGGACTCGCGCGCGGTGCGTAAAATCATCGAGGACAAGCTCAAGCCGGCGCTGGCGCAGATGGAGGGCGTGGCGGACGTGCGCATCAACGGCGGTGACGTGCGTGAAATCCAGGTGGACGTGGACCTGGACAAGGCGCGCGCGGTGGGCGTGTCGGTGATGGACATCGGCCAGCGCATTGGCCAGGAGAACCTGGACCTGCCCGCGGGCCGTTTGCAGCTGGGCCCCACCGAGCTGACGGTGCGCTCGCTGGGTCAGTTCAAGAGCGTGGACGAGCTGCGCCAGCTCCCGGTGGCCCAGAGCCGCACGGGCACGCAGGTGCGGTTGGAGGAGATCGCCACCATCACCGACGGCGCGGCCGAGCGCCGCACCACGGCGCGCCTCAATAGCAATGACGCCGTCATCCTCGAGGTCATCAAGCAGCCTGGCTCCAACACCGTGGCGGTGAGTGACGCGGTGAAGAAGGCCATGGACACCGTGGTGCCCACCCTGGGCCACGGTTTCCAGACGCGGCTGCTCATCGATCAGTCGGTGGACATCCGCGAGAACGCCCACGAGGTGTGGGTCGCGCTCCTCTTCGGTGGCGCGATGGCGGTGCTCATCATCCTGATGTTCCTGTTGGATCCGCGCGGCACCTTCATCTCCTCGCTGGCGCTGCCCACCTCCGTCATCGGCACGTTCTTCGTGATGTACGTGCTGGGCTACTCGCTCAACCAGATGACGCTGCTGGCGCTGTCGCTGGCCATCGGTCTGCTCATCGACGACGCGGTGGTGGTGCGCGAGGCCATCACGCACCGCCTGGAGAATGGCGAGGATCCGGTGAGCGCGGCCTCCAACGGCACCAAGGACGTGGGCCTGGCGGTGCTCGCCACCACGTTCGCCCTGGTGGCGGTGTTCGTCCCGGTGGCCTTCATGCCGGGTATGGTGGGCCAGTTCCTCCAGCAGTTCGGCATCACCATCTCGGTGGCGGTGCTCATCTCGCTCTTCATCTCCTTCACGCTGGACCCGATGCTGTCCGCGCGCCTGGCGAAGCAGCGGCAGGCCGGTGAGCACCACCAGGAGAACGCGGTGGCCAGCTCCATCCGCCGCTTCCTGGACGGCAGCGAGCGCGTCTACTCGAACATCCTGCGCTGGGTGCTCGACCACAAGTGGCTCACCACGGGCATCACCGTGCTGGTGATGGTGGTGTCCTTCGGGGCCGCCAGCCGCCTGGGCATGGAGTTCATCTCGGCCGAGGACCGCTCGCAGTTCATCGTGCAGCTCATCCTGCCCGACGCCTCCAGCCTGGATCAGACGGCCACGCGCGTGGCGCAGGCCGAGAAGGTCCTCAAGGGCATGCCCGAGGTGACGGACATCTACGCCATCGTTGGTGACAACGGCGACGTGAACAAGGCGCGCCTCCGGGTCATCGTCACCAACAAGCAGTCCCGCCAGCGGGGCATCCAGGAGATCAAGGAAGAGGCGCGCGCTCTCCTCACCCCGGCCCTGCCCGCCACCCGCATCAACCTGCAGGATCTGCCCATCATCGACGGTCTGGGTGGCGACTTCTATCCCATCATGATTCGCGTCACCGGCCCGGACCTGGCGAAGATCCACGAGGAGTCCGAGCGCATCGCCCAGATTCTCCGGGATATCCCGGGCACGGCGGACGTGCGCGTGGACTACAACCCGCCCAAGCCGGAGCTGGCCATCGAGGTGGACCGGGCGCGCGCCAAGGACCTGGGCGTGAGCGCCGCGGCCATCGCCCTGCAGATGCGCATGGCCATCGGCGGTGACGTGGCCGCCAAGCTGCGCGAGGGCGTGGACGAGACGGACATCCGCGTGCGGCTGAGCGAGCGCGACCGCGCCACCCCCGAGCGCGTGCGGCAGATCATGATCGCCACGCCCAAGGGGCTCGTCCCGGTGACGGACGTGGCGAAGGTGGAGCTGCGTGACGGCCCGAGCGTCATCGAGCACGAGAACCGTCAGCGTCAGCTCGCCATCTACTCGCAGCTCAATGGCGCCGCCCTGGGTGACGTGGCGGCGAAGCTCAAGGAGAAGATCGCCGAGAAGCCGCTCGCCCCGGGCTACTCGCTCATCTACGACGGGCAGATCAAGATGATGTCCGAGCAGAACGACGCCTTCGCCACCGCGTTCCTGCTGGCCTTCGTCTTCATCTACATGGTGCTCGCCAGCCAGTTCGAGTCGTTCAAGCACCCCTTCACCATCATGGTGTCGCTGCCGCTGGCCCTCGTGGGCGCGCTGCTGGGCCTCGTCTTCGGCGGCTACCACGTGTCCATGGGCGCGATGATCGGCATCATCCTGCTGATGGGCCTGGTGACGAAGAACGCCATCCTCCTGGTGGACGGCGCGCTGCAGTACCTGCGCGAGGGCGCCACGGTGGACGAGGCGCTCATGAAGGCGGGTCCGCGCCGGTTGCGCCCCATCCTCATGACGAGCGCCGCCATGGCCATCGGCATGGTGCCCACGGCCATCGGCGAGGGCGTGGGCTCCGAGTTCCGCGCCCCCATGGCCATCGCCGTCATCGGCGGCGTCATCACCTCCACCTTCCTCACGCTGCTGGTGGTGCCGGTGGTGTTCGCGGCCATGGAGCGCATCGGCTTCTCCAAGCGCCCCCAGAAGAAGGACGAGGGCCTGCCCATCCCCGTCCCGGAGTCCCAGGAGCAGCGCGCCGCCTGAGCGGTCCGGGCGCTGCCCCTCTCCCCATCCTCCTTCGCCTTGTCCCTGCCCATGTTCATCCGAATCGCCGCCGGGTCCGCCCGGCGCCCCCTGTCGCTCGTCCTCCTCGCCGCTCTCTCTCCGCTCGGTGCGCTCGCCCAGGCGCCCGCGGATGCCCCGCGCGCCGTGGGGCCGGCTCCCTCCGCGCAGCCCGCGACGGTGGGGGCTCCCGCTCCCGGTGCGCAGCGCACGGTGACGCTGCACGAGGCGCTCTCCCTGGCCGCAGTGCAGAGCCCGGACGTGGCCGCCGCCCGCGCCCAGTCCGCCGTGGCCGCCGCCGGTGTCCGCCGCGCCTGGACGGCCTGGCAGCCCGAGCTGACGGTCGGCGCCCAGTACGTCCACGCCAGCGCCGAGGCCCAGCTCGACCTCGGCAGCTTCGTCGGGCTGGTGGCCGGCGTGTTCCAGCTCCTGCCCGTCAACCCGCAGCTCGTCCCGGAGCCCGTCGTCATCACGGCGCGCAACTCGCAGTACGCGACGGCGCAGATCTCCCAGCCCCTCTTCACTCCGGCGGGCGTCTTCCTGCTCGGCCCGGCGAAGGCGGGCGCGGAGGCGGCGGAGCTGGGCGCCCTGGAGGCACGCGAGCAGGTGCTGCTGGCGGTGGCCCGCACCTACCTGGGGATCCAGGGCATCCAGCAGATGATGGACGCGGCGCGGGAGGCCGAGTCGGTGGCCCTCCAGCGCGAGGGTGAGGCGAAGGCGCAGCTTGGCGCGGGCATGACGGTGGAGGCGGCGCTGCTGCGTGCCCAGTCGGAGACGGCCCAGGCCCGCGTGCAGCTGGCGCAGCTCTCCGGTCAATACGCGCAGCTGGTGGCGCTCCTGGGCGCGCTGGTGGGCGAGCCGGTGCAGCCCGCTCCGTTCGAGGCCACGGGTGGCCCCCAGTGGCTCACCCCTTCCGAGGACCAGAGCCCCTGGGAGGACACGTACGCGGTGCGCTCGGCCTCGCTGGCGGTGAAGGCCAACGAGGGCAAGGTGACGTACGACCTCTTCTCGTGGCTGCCGAGCGTGGTGGCCCAGGCCCGCGGCCTCTACAACTCCAACGCCGGCTTCACCGGGCAGAACACCACCTACGAAATCTCCGTCGCGGCCTCCATGCCGCTGTACGACCGCGGGCAGCGCTACGCGGCGCTGGCGGAGGACCGGGCCCGGCTGGCGCAGGCGAAGGCGCAGTACGAGTCGGCGCGCGCCAGGGCCCACGCCAACTGGGTGGCGGCCCGGGCCAACATCCAGGCCGCCGAGGCCGCGCTGGCCCAGGCCGAGTCCCAGGCGCAGCTCGCGGCCCGGGTGCAGAAGCAGGTGGCCGCGGCCTTCCGGGCCGGCATGTCCACCAGCCTGGAGATGTCGGACGCGGACACGCGGCGCTTCCTCGCCGCCAGCGCCGCGGCCCAGGCCCGCGCCACGCTCGAAATCCGCCGCGTGGAGCTGGCCGGTGCCGCGGGCCGCATCGCCGCCTCGCTCGAGCAGGCGGAGCAGGGCAAGCCGTAGGGCCGCTCAGCCGGGGTAGAGCGAGTCCATCGAGTCCAGCACGGCCGAGAGCAGTCTCTTCCCCTCGGCCGTGTCCGGGCACAGCCCGCCCCAGGCGAGCGTGAGGTTGGACCCCACCTGTTTGTAGAGCATCCGCCCGCGCATCCTCACCGGCTCGTAGCTCTGCCGTCCGCCGGCCATGAAGTCATCATGGGGCAGGCCGAAGACGGCGTAGTAGCGCAGATCCGGCGACACGGCGTCCCTCAGGTAGTGCAGTCCGCTGGGGATGGTGGCCGCCACGTCCAGCACGTGCCAGGAGCGGTGCCGGCCCGGCGTCACCTCCTCGGCGCGGAAGCACATGCGCGGCGGCGGGCACCCGAGCGCACCGGCGGTGAGCCAGTTGTAGTCCAGCTCCGGCACCTGCATCATCTCGGGGATGTTGGGGCTGCCGTCCGCGTGGAAGCCCCACGCGCTCCCGTCCGGCTCGTACGAGCGCAGTCCGTAAGCCCCGTAGAACACGTTGTACCAGGGGCTGTGCGGGTTGTAGTACTCGGAGCACCCCGTCGCTTCCGCGAAGTCTCCGATGGTGAACACCACCACCAGGTCGAAGGAGCGCCGCGTCTCGCGGGCCATGAAGGGCTCGTGCGCCACCGCCCCGATGGAGCCCGGCAGCGAAGGCACCGGGGTGGGGATGTTGGCGGCGGCCATGAAGTTGTCCCCCCCACCCGGGAGGGGGGTGGCTCGCATGGCCAGGGTCGCCAGCTCTTTTTGCAGTCCCATGAAGTGTTTCTCCCGTCCGCGCTAGACTCTCCGGCATGCCGGAGCGGCTCGTCTACGAACATACCGTCGAGGGGCTCTTCGTGAGAGGCCTCGCCAGGCGCATTTCACCCGCCGTGAAGCAGCAGCTGCGCCAGGCCGGGCTGGACCTGGACTGCAAGCTGCTGCCGGCCTACTCCTTCGACACCTGGGCCCGGTGCGTGTCCATCGCCGCCGACGCGCTCTACCCCAACGAGCTCCAGTCCGTGGCCTACCAGTGGCTGGGCGCGCGGATGGTGGAGGGCTACCGGGAGACCTTCACCGGGCGCCTGATGTTCCGCGTCCTCCAGCTGCTCGGCCCCCAGCGCCTGGTGGCGCGCACCGAGCAGAACTTCCGCTCGGGCAACAACTACACGGAGGTCCGCCACACGGACCTCGCGGCCAACGTGGTGGAGCTGTGTGTGAATGAGCCCGGGCCCACCCGCTATGTCGTCCAGGGCGCCATGCTCGAGACGCTGCGCGCCGCCCGCCCTGGAGACATGGGCGTGCGCGTGGACCTGATCGACTTCACCGCCGAGAGCGTCACCTTCCGCGTCTCCTGGACGGAGGGGGCGTGAGCCCCGGCGCACCCGAGGGCCCGGCGCTGCTCGCCGTGGACCTCGGGTTGCGCTCCGGACTGGCGCTGTATGGCCCCGATGGGCGGTTGCGCTGGTACCGCTCGCAGAACTTCGGCAGCCAGTCCCGGTTGAAGCGCGCCGTGCCCTCCGTGCTTCATTCGGCCGGGATGCTCGCGTGGCTGGTATTGGAGGGAGGCGGGCCCATCGCCGAGGTGTGGGAGCGCGAGGCCTCGCGGCGCGCGCTCCCCGTGCTTCGGGTGTCCGCCCAGGACTGGCGCGCCCGGTTGCTGTACGCCCGCGAGCAGCGCTCCGGTGGGCTGGCCAAGGATGCCGCTGATGGGCTCGCCCGCCGCGTGATTGAGTGGTCCGGGGCTCCTCGGCCCACGTCCCTCCGGCATGACGCCGCGGAGGCGGTGTTGTTGGGGCTGTGGGCTTGTCTGGAGGTGGGGTGGTTGGAACAGGTTCCCCCCGAGGTCCGCAGGTAGGGGCACGGTGGGGAACCCGGGGCTCGTGGCACCCTCACCCCGTCCCTCTCCCGGAGGGCGAGGGGATGTTGGGACTCAGGCCCGCTTGGAGCTCTCTCCCGTGATCACCGCCGAGCCGATCAGGTGGGCCAATCGCAGGGCTTCCGGCACATTCCCCCGGTCCGTCAGGCGCTTCAGTGCCTCGGCCACCCACTCCGGCTCCGCTCCCTGCACCTGGAACGTGAAGCCTCCCAGTTGATGGATGGGGCCCGCTCGCTTCAGCAACTCCAGCCGCCGCTCCGGCCTCGGCAGGTGGCGCAATGCGCGCTCCATCGCCTCCAGGTCCGGCAATCGCCTCATCACCGAGACGCACGGCTTGCCCAGCGTCCCCGCCAGTCTCGGCAGGTCCACCACGTTGAAGCCCCCGAAGGCGATGCCGTCCAGCAGCACCAGGTGCAGTTGCGGCAGGAACTTGCCCCCCACCAGCAGCCGGCACACCTCGTCCGTCGCCGTCCACCCGTCCTTGCGCACTCCTCCCCAGACGAGCCCCTCGAAACGCGTGCCCGCGCACACCACGCCCACCAGCGGCACCTTCGCTCCCGGGCGCTTGGTGAAGGGCGCATCGTCGAAGCCCGCGACTCGGGGCAGGGGAGGCAGTCTCATGGCCATGAAAAAGAAAGAGCCCGACCCCAGATGAGGTCAGGCTCCTAGCCTCGTCCGGGTTGGCGGACTAGGCAGCGCGAACGTTCTGGGCCTGCAGGCCCTTGGGGCCCTTCGTCACCTCGAACTCCACGCGCTGGCCCTCGGCCAGGGTGCGGAAGCCATCCATGTTGATGGCCGTGTGGTGGCAGAACACGTCCTCGCCACCGCCGTCCTGCGTGATGAATCCGAAGCCCTTCGCGTCATTGAACCACTTGACAGTGCCAGTTGCCATGAACCGTTCTTCTTTCGTTACAAGGCGGAACATGCCGCCTTTTCGGCTCGGACTTGAGCCGGGGTTGAAGGCGTAGTCCTTCTATTCCTAAATGTCGAGAGGGTACCCGCCTCGAAGTGTTCAGGTTCGAGCAGCGTTGATGCCCGATTCCAGGGCGTCCACCTCTTCGGACGTCAGCTGCACGGACTCGCCCGAGGGCGGATCGAAGGGCGCGCGGCCAATCTGCTTCGTGCCGAGGCTGGGGAAGAGCGGGGCCAGCAGGTAGTTGCGGATGCACCAGCCGAAGAAGCTGCGCTGGATGAGCTCCGGGTTGATGTTCGGGGCAATCTTGGCGTGCAGCTCGGGCAGGGTGCTCCAGTGCGCGCCCGCCATCTCGTGGTGGGCCGTGTGCAGGCCGTTGTTGAAGAGGAAGAAGTTGATGAGCTTGCCGTCGAAGCTGCGCGAGTGGTCGTGCTCGCTCCAGGGGTCCGTGTGGACGTGCTGGATGTAGTTGAAGAACATGATGGTCCACAGCGCGAAGAGCGCCGGGATGAGGAAGGCGAACGCCCAGACCTTGAAGCCCAGGGCCACCCCGTGCATCGCCATGGCCACGCCCAGCAGCGCCAGATGCGCGCCGGCCCACACCACGTACTGCAGGATGATCTGCCGGAAGAGCGCGGGGTTGGAGCGGCGCGCCTTGGCGATGTACTGCTTGATGGGATCGCTCTGCCAGTAGGACGAGACGAAGAAGTACGTGAAGGCCACCAGCCAGTTGTTCTTGTTGGTGTGGCGCCAGGTGATGGTGGCGTCGCCGGCCTTGTTCACCAGCTTGTGGTGGTTGAGGTTGTGCGTGGGCACCCAGGCGAAGGTGGGGTAGCCGTAGAAGTGGGAGATCCACAGGCCCATCAGCGTGTTGAGACGCCGGTTCTTGAAGGTGGGGCAGTGGTTGTGGTTGTGCGCGATGACTCCGGCGGCCAGGGCCAGATAGCAACCGAGCGGGCTGAGGTAGGGAATGAGCTCGGGCCGTGCGTACTGCGCCAGGGCGACGACCGGCATGAAGAGGCACCAGAGGAGGGTTCGGTAGTCGGCTGCGTAGCGAGGGGTCATGGTTGTCCCGGGGCTATAAACCGGCCCAGTATGGGACAGCCAGAACCGTTTCAGGAAGCGGCGCGACTCGCGCTGTCCGAGCAGGCATGCGCCAGTGACCGTCCCGGCGGCTGAGAATGACTACTCTCGACGTGGGAGGTCGTGGCCGATGAGTCCCAGCCCTGTTCCCCAACCCCGGGCCGCCACGGTGCGTGGTGCGCTGGAGGCTGAGCTGTCCTCGGCGCCGGAGACGGGCCTCACCGCGAAGGAGCTTTCCGCGCGGGTGGGCATCTCCGAGAAGGACGTGGCCGGGCACCTGGAGCACCTGGAGAAGTCCCTGCGCGCCGGTGGCGCCGCGCTCGAGGTGATTCCCTCCGAGTGTCTCGCCTGCGGCTTCGTCTTCAAGGACCGCAAGCGCCTCACGCGCCCCGGCTCCTGCCCCGAGTGCCGCTCCACCCGCATCGACCCGCCCGCGTTCCGCATCCGCTGAGGGTCAGGCCCGCAAAAGCGAAGCGGCGGGAAGCCCGAGGCTCCCCGCCGCTCATGTCACGTCAGCCCGTGGGGGCTGGAGTGACTAGGCCGGCTTCACGCCCGGCTTGCCCTCACCGGCGATGGCGGCCATCGGGGTCTCGATGCGCATGCCGTAGAAGGAGCGGTACACGAACACCATCGAGGCGATGAAGAACACGCCCGCGAGGATCCGGGTCAGCGACGTCTGGCCGGCCGCGGCCAGCTCCACCGACAGCTCCACGGCGAGCAGGCCGAAGAGGGTGGTGAACTTGATGACCGGGTTGAGCGCCACGGACGAGGTGTCCTTGAACGGGTCGCCGACCGTGTCGCCCACGACCGTGGCCGCGTGCAGGTCCGTGCCCTTGGCCTTCAGCTCCGTCTCCACCAGCTTCTTGGCGTTGTCCCACGCGCCACCGGCGTTCGCCATGAAGACGGCCTGGTACAGACCGAAGATGGCGATGGAGATGAGGTAGCCCACGAAGAAGTACGGCTCGAGGAACGCGAAGGCCAGGGTGCTGAAGAACACACCCAGGAAGATGTTGAGCATGCCCTTCTGCGCGTACTGGGTGCAGATCTCCACCACGCGCTTGGAGTCGCTCACGCTGGCCTTCTCCACGCCCTCCAGCTTGATGTTGGCCTTGATGAACTCCACCGCGCGGTAGGCGCCCGTGGACACGGCCTGCATCGACGCGCCGGAGAACCAGTAGATGATGGCGCCACCGGTGACCAGACCGAGCAGGAACGGGGCGTGCAGCAGCGACAGGTTGGCGGCGTTGGAGGCGTTGAGCGAGCGCAGGCCGTCGGCGCCCACGGTGATGCCCACCAGGATGACGATGATGGAGAAGATCATCGTGGTGGCGCCCACCACGGCGGTGCCGATGAGCACCGGCTTGGCGGTGGCCTTGAAGGTGTTGCCCGCGCCGTCGTTCTCCTCGAGGTACTCCTTGCCCTTCTCGAAGTCCGGGGTGAAGCCGAAGTCCTTCTGGACCTCCGCCTTCACGTTGGGAACGTTCTCGATGAGGGACAGCTCGTACACGCTCTGCGCGTTGTCCGTCACGGGGCCGTACGAGTCCACCGCGATGGTCACCGGGCCCATGCCCAGGAAGCCGAAGGCCACCAGACCGAAGGCGAACACCGCGGGGGCGATCATCAGCGAGTTGGGGATGTCCAGGCTGAAGAAGAACGCGCCGCCCATCAGCGCCGCGATGATGATGCCCATCCAGTAGCCGGAGAAGTTACCGGCGACGAGGCCCGAGATGACGTTGAGGGATGCACCACCCTCGCGGGAAGCCGTGACGACCTCGCGCACGTGGCGGCTCTCGGTGGAGGTGAAGACCTTGATGGCCTCGGGGATGATGGCGCCGGCCAGGGTGCCGCAGGTGATGATGGCGGACATCTTCCACCACAGCGTGGTGTCACCGGCCAGGTTGGGGATGAGCAGGTAGGAGACCAGGAACGTCAGCACCACGGACACGATGGACGTCAGCCACACCAGGAACGTGAGCGGGTGCTCGAAGTTCATGTGGTCCGCGTTCTTGTACTTGCCGCCCTGGATGATGCCGTTGATGCCGTAGGAGCCCAGCGAGGCCAGCACCATCACGATGCGCATCATGAAAATCCAGACGAGCAGCTGGACCTGGTACTCCGCGCCCGGCACCGCCAGGAGGATGAAGGTGATGAGCGCCACGCCCGTCACGCCGTAGGTCTCGAAGCCGTCCGCCGAGGGGCCCACCGAGTCACCGGCGTTGTCACCGGTGCAGTCGGCGATCACGCCCGGGTTGCGCGCGTCGTCTTCCTTGATCTTGAAGACGATCTTCATCAGGTCCGAGCCGATGTCGGCGATCTTCGTGAAGATACCGCCGGCGATGCGGAGCACCGAGGCGCCCAGGGACTCACCGATGGCGAAGCCGATGAAGCAGGGGCCGGCGAAGTCAGCGGGGACGAACAGGAGGATGATGAGCATCAGCAGGAGCTCGGTGGAGATGAGCACCATGCCGATGGACATACCGGCCTGCAGGGGGATGGCGTAGGTGGGGTAGGGCTTGCCACGCAGCGACGCGAAGGCGGTGCGGCTGTTGGCGAAGGTGTTCACCCGGATGCCGAACCAGGCCACGCCGTAGCTGCCGGCGATGCCGATGAGGCTGAACACCAGGATGGTGACGACCTTGATGAACTCCATGTGCCGCAGGAAGCCGAAGTACACCACCATCACGGCGCCAATGAGCACCTCGAGGATGAGGATGAACTTGCCCTGGGTGACGAGGTACGTCTTGCAGGTCTCGTAGATGAGCTCGGAGATCTCGAGCATCGACTTGTGGACCGGCAGGTTGCGCAGGGCCGTGTACTGCATGAAGCCGAAGACGAGGCCGAAGATGGAGACGGCGATACCGGCCATCAGCAGGGCGCGGCCGTTGAGCCCGCCGACGAAGGAGACGCTGCTGAAGTCCGGGAGGACGAGGTCCGCCTCGCTGGCGCGGGCGGTGCCGGAGGCCAGCACGGCCAGGAGTCCGAGGACCCTGACGGCGGTGCCGGTGACGCTCGCGCGGAGAGCGTCCATCCGTGAAGTGGGGTTCATGGGGTTCAACTCCTCAAAAGCTCATCTGTGGCGGGCGGCGCTCTCGGCCTCCGCTCGCCGGGAAGAAGAGGGTGTGTCGAGGGGTTGGCCGCCTGCGGGCGGGGGGTCCGCACGCCGACGCTTCAGCACAGCCTCGCCCTTCAGGGCCGGAGAGCACGCCTGAAGGCGGCCCGCGTGTACCACGGCCCTGGTGGGTAAGTCGAATTCCGGGTTCAGCCCTCTCCCTCTGGGAGAGGGGCGGGGTGAGGGTGTTGCACCCTGTTCCTCTCGTGCTGAACCTTATCCCACAGGTAAGGTCATCTTCTCGGGATGACCCTCACCCCCACCCTCTCCCAGAGGGAGAGGGATTGCGTCTCAGAGCACCTTCACCTTGATGCTCTTGAGCTCCTGATCGCCGCGGAGAACGGTGACGGTCCACTCGCCGGCCTTGTTCAGGCGCACGCCGGTCCACTGGCGGGAGCGCCAGCCCTCGCCCTTGATCTTCACGTCCTTGGTCTCGCGGACCACGTTGCCCTGCTTCACCTGGATCATCAGGTCCTCGATGCTGTCGCCCTGGGGAACCAGGTAGGACTGCCACAGCATGACGTTGGTGCCGGCCTTGACGGAGTCGGGGTTCGCCTCGGCGATGCACTCGAACTTGTTGGGGCCGTCCTTGGCCACCTCGGTGCACAGCTTGGCGTCCACGAGCACGGGGCCCTGGCCCTGACCCTTGTAGAAGTACTCCCAGGTGGTCTTCACCGCGTCGGCGGACGGGGCCTTCACGGGCTCCTGGGCCGGGGCGCTCTCCACCGCGTCCTGGGCCATCGCCACGCCACTGAACGCCACCACCGCGCACATCGCCAGCTTCTTCAGATTGCCTGCCATGATGTCTCCCCCTCGATGGGCTGGATGGGGCCAGCCGTTGCGGCTGGCCCGCTGGGGCCGAGTGTCTACCACAGGAAGAAGGCGAGGGTGACGAGTGGCAGGTACACGAAGAAGGCCACCAGCAGGAAGCCGAGGATGTCCTTGAAGTCGAGCCGTGCCACCGCGAGCAGGGGCAGGGCCCAGAAGGGCTGGATGAGGTCGGTGGCCATGTCTCCCCAGGCGTACGCGAGCACCACCTTCTCCGGCGCCACCCCGAGCGTCCGCGCCGCCTCCAGCAGGTAGGGCGCCTCGATGGCCCATTTGGAGCCGCCCGAGGGCACGAAGTAGTTCACCACGCCGCTGTACAGGTAGACGATGGCGGGGAACGTCTGCGGGGTGGAGAGCGAGACGAAGAGGTGGCCGATGCGCTCGGTGAGGCCGGTGGCCTTGAAGATGCCGTAGATGCCCGCGTAGAGCGGGAACTGGAGCACGATGCCGTGCAGCACGCTGGCGGCCTCCTCGCTGGCCTTGAGCAGCCGCGCGGGCGTGCCATGCAGCAGCACCGCCAGCGTGAGGAAGAGGAAGTTCACCACGTTGAGGTTGATGGCCTTCCATCCGCCGTGGAGCCACAGGTGGCGCCCGAACCAGAGCAGGCCCAGCGCGCCGAAGACGACGTTGAGCAGCGGCGAGAAGTCCATCCACACCGCGGGGCTCTTCTCGCGCGGGCGCACGGGCGGCTCGAAGTCCTTGAGTTGCTCCAGGATGGCCGGATCCACCCGCACCGCCGCCCCGGGCCTCGGGTGCAGCGCCCAGGCCAGCATCGTGAGGCCGCCCACCACCGCCACGGTGAGCCCGAGGTTGAAGGGAGAGAAGAGCGTGCGGTCGATGGGGATGAGGCCGAGCTGCTTCTCCAGGAAGTGGCCGGGGGTGGCCACCAGCAGCGGAGCCGAGGCGGACAGGCCCGCGTGCCACGTGGCGCCCAGGCCGAAGTACGCGCAGGCCACCAGCAGCCGGTAGTCCACGTCCGGTTGCCTCCGAACCACGAAGCGCACCAGCATGGCGCTCGCCACCAGGGACAGGCCCCAGTTGATGTAGGCCAGCCCCATGGACACCGAGGCCATGAGCACCACCGCGCCCCGGGGGCTGCGCGCCAGCCCCGCCAGGTGCTCCAGCGCCGCCCTCACCGGCCGTGTGAGCGCCAGCAGATACCCGGTGAACATCACCAGCGCCATCTGCATGGAGAAGGTGAGCAGCTCCCAGAAGCCACCCCCCCACGCGTCCACCACCTTCCCCGGCGGCGCGTCCGCCCAGCCCATCGCCAGCCCCATGGTGAGCAGCGACAGCAGCACCGCGATGGCGAACGAGCTGGGCACGAAGCGCGCGGAGAAGCGTCCGAGGGCCTCCGCGATGCGAACGAGTGTTTCCACGGGGGCGCATCTGAACACGGAGCAGCACGCCTTCCGAGAAATCCGGCACGCGCTCCCCGCGCCGCGGCGGCCTTCCCCATGACCACTGGCGCACGTTTCGGGCGCTCCAAGTGTCCAGAGTCGAGCGGAACGGACCCATGGGACGGCCCCACATGTCAGGGAATGCGCAGCCCCCCACTTGGCGGACGCAAGTGCAATGGCCATCTGCCCCCCCATGGCCTACCGCGTCCATATCCCAGTGGAGCTGTGGAGCACCTTGAAAGCGCTTCCACCCGCCCTCGTCGAACGCGTCCACCGGCGCATCGACGACATCGCCCAGCTGGCCGAGGTGGCTCCACCTCTCAACCCGCTCTGGTTCAAGCTCGGCGCCACCGACCGCCCCTTGCTGCGCTGCATCGTGGACGGCTACGCCCTGCTCTACGAGGTCGACGAGTCCTGCCGCACCGTCTCCGTGCTCGACGTCGAGCGGGAGGAGAGCGATCTGGCTTCCCTCTCCTCTGACCTCGTGGCCGCCAACGGCCGTCACTGACGCGGCTTTCCTCCGTTGTGCACCCTCGCCCCCCACGGGAGAGGGGATGTGGCTTCACCTGGTGCGCAGGACGCCGTACGCCGTCATCGACTCCCCTCGGCGATGATGCCCCGCACCCAGACTCTCACCCCGCCATCCTCAGTGCCCGCCGCGCGTCCCTTCCGGACGTGACCACCGCTTCGCGCTCCTCGCGTCGAGGCAGGAGGACCCTCCGGAGCCGGGCTCGCTCAACTTGTCCAACTGTTGGACAAGTTCGTGAAGCGTGTGCCCCGAGCGGGCTCCGCGCAGCGGCAGTGGATCATTCAGAGGTGGACTGGAAACAGGCGGCGCGGCGGTAGAAGTTTCAGCCCCGTCGTGGTGCTTTTTACAGGCCTCCGACGAGTGGCCTGTACCAGGGAATGAGGGGATGCGCTCCGATAGTGTCCTACAGGCAGGGCACTTCAACCACTTCGCGACGGAGCAGGTGCGCGGACCCTCGTCGGTGGCGACGGCACGAAGCTGGCATGGTTTCGGGGTGCCGTGGAACCCGACTCCCGCCCCAACTGCGCCTGCCACACTCCGCACACGGAGCTGGCGGAGTGCCCCACCGTCGTGCGCCCTCCCGAGGCCCGCGCGTCGGCCCAGGTGACCCTGCCGCCCTCGGGCGAGCGGGCCGAGAGGCTCGTGGGTCAACGCTTCGGCAGCTTCATGGCGCTGCGCGAGCTGGGGCGCGGTGGCATGGGCACGGTGTTGCTCGCCGAACACGTCCTCATTCCCAAGCGCGTCGCGGTGAAGGTACTCCACCGCCACCTCGCCGATGAGCCGGAGCTCGTCTCCCGCTTTCTCGCCGAGGCCCGGGCCATGAGCCTCGTGCAGCACGAGAACGTCGTCACCGTGTACGACCTCGACACGCGCGACGGGCGCCCCTACTTCGTCATGGAGTACCTGGAGGGCCAGAGTCTCGCCGCCTTCGCTCGCGGGCCACTCGAGCCGGCGCTGGCCGTGGAGCTGCTCGCCCAGGTGTGCGAGGCGCTCGGGGCCGCCCACGCCCGTGGCATCGTCCACCGCGACCTCAAGCCCGCCAATGTCTTCCTCGTGCCGGGCAACCACGGGCGCCACCGGGTGAAGCTGCTCGACTTCGGTATCGCCAAGCGGCTCGTGCGGCTGGACGGGGAGACGCCCACCCGCACCGGCGTGCTCATGGGCACGCCCGAGTTCATGGCCCCCGAGCAGTGTGGCGGCAAGGACGTGGACGCGCGCACCGACCTGTACGCGGTGGGGGTGCTGGGCTACCTGCTGCTCACCGGCACCACGCCCTTCGCCGGCAGCAACGCCGCCGAAATCCTCGTGGCCCACCTGCAGCAGACTCCGCGCCCGCCGCACGAGGTGCGCCCGGGGATTCCGCCCTCGCTGTCCGCGGTGCTGCTGCGCGCGCTCGCCAAGCGGCCCGAGGCGCGCTACGCCACCGCCGCCGAGCTGCGCTCCGCCCTGGAGGCCTCCATCACTCCGGCGCGCACGCCCGCGCCGCTGCCCACGGCCGGCTTCTTCGCGCGTGTGCCGGTGCATGGCTCGCTGGGCATGCGCGAGTACCCGTGTGAGCGCGTGGGCCGCACCGGCCTCTTCGTGCGCACCGGCGACGAGCCACCTCCCGTCCTCGCGGACGTGTCGTTGCTGCTGCGGCTGCCCGGAGGCGAGCTGCCCTGCACCGGCAAGGTGGTGGGCCACGTGACGGCCGAGCAGGCCCGGGCGTGGAACATGGTGCCGGGCTTCGGCGTGGAGCTGCGCGACGCCACCGCCGCCTTCCAGCAGACCTTCGCCCAGCTGCTCGCGGGGGAGAAGCCCCCGGAGCCCACGCCGCCCGCCGCGCCCCAGGACGACGCTCGTGCCGAGCCCCTCCTGCGCGAGTTCCGCCAGCGGCTGTCGGGAGACCATTACACGGTGCTGCGCGTGCCCCGGGACGCCGACGCCGACATGGTGCGCACCAGTGCACGGGACGCGCGCAACCGGCTGGAGCCCCTGCTCACGCTTCCCCTGTCTCCCGGCCAGCGGGCCCTGGTGCAGCGGGCGCTCGGCAAGGTGGCCGAGGCGCTCCTCGTGCTCGGCCACCTGGAGCGGCGCGTGGAGTACGACGCGGAGCTGCGCAACCTGGACGGCGTGGTGCGCTGCCTGGCCGCCGGCCTCACCGTCACCGCCCTGGAGGCGTGCCGCCGGCGCTTCCTCGCCCGCCACCCGGAGACGGAAGGGCACTCGGTGCTGCACCTCGCTTCCGGGGATGCCTTCCGCTCCGCTAGCCGCCTGCCCGAGGCCCTCGCCGCCTACGAGGCCGCCCTCCGGGTGGATCCGCTCCACCTCGAAGCCCTCAAACGCTGGCACGCCCTCCGGGTGAGGATGCGTGGACATGCGGCTCCCGCGCCCCCCCGTTAGTATGGGCGCGCCCATGGCCTCCGACCCCTCCGACTCCGACGACACGCTTCCCACACAGGGGCGGTTCAACCGCTTCCGCAAGCTGGCCGGACTCTCCGCTCAAATCAGTGCGGACGTGCTCAAGAGTGGGGCGAAGCGGCTGGCCGGCCAGGAGCCGGAGTTCCTGAGCAAGGCCGCCGCGGAGAAGCTCGTCTCCACGCTGGGAGAGCTCAAGGGCGCGGCCATGAAGCTGGGCCAGGCGGTGTCCATGGACACGGAGCTGCTCAGCCCCGAGGTGCGCCAGGTCATCGCCCGCCTGCAGAACGAGGCGCCGCCCATGCCGTGGGAGGTGGTGGCTCGCGTCCTTCGCGAGGAGCTCGGGGATGCACCGGAGGTGCTCTTCCGCGCGTTCGAGCCGAAGCCGCTCGCCGCCGCCTCGTTGGGCCAGGTGCACCGCGCCGTGCTGCACGATGGCCGCGAGGTGGCGGTGAAGGTGCAGTACCCCGGCATCGCCGAGACGCTCAGCGGAGACATGGACAACCTGGGCCTGGTGGTGAAGACCGTGTCGAAGGCCTCGCGCCTCACGGATGGCACCGCCTACTTCCAGGAGTTGCGCGAGGAGATGTTGCTGGAGACGGACTACCTGCGCGAGGCCTCGCTGTGTACCGCCTTCGCGCGTGGCGCGGCGCGCCTGCCGGACCTGAAGGTGCCCGAGGTCATCACCGAGCGCACCACCCGGCGTGTGCTCACCCTGGAGCTGCTCCGGGGCCGTCCCTTGAAGGATTGGGTGGTGTCCGGGCCCTCGGCGGAGGAGCGCTTCCGCGTGGCGCGCCAGCTCATCCTCGCCATCTACGGGCCCTTCTTCCTCAGCGGGGAGCTGCAGGCGGATCCGCACCCGGGCAACTTCATGGTGCTGGAGGACGGGCGGCTGGGGGTGCTCGACTTCGGCTCCATCAAACGCTTCAGCCCGCGTTTCGTGGACGCCAACCGGCGCATGTTCCTGCACGCGGTGCGGCTCGAGCCCATGGATGTGATGGGATTGAGCCGGGAGGTGGGCTTCACCTCGGAGCTGCCGGACGCGGAGGCGGCGCCGCTCATCCAGGAGGTGCTGCATATCGCGGGGCGGCCGATGCGTACCACGCCGTACGACTACGCCACGTGCCAGATTCCGCGCGACATGAAGATGCACTTCGCGCGCAACGCTCCCCGCTTCCTGAAGATCCGTCCGCCCGCCGAGGCGGTGATGTTCTTCCGTTCGACGGGAGGACTGGCGCAGAACCTGAAGCTGATTGGGGCTCGGGGCGATTTCCGCGGTGTCTTCCAGGAGGTCGCCTCGCTGCTGTGCGCGGATATCCCCTCTCCCTCTGGGAGAGGGTCGGGGTGAGGGTCTCCCCGCTCTGTATTGCCGACCCGATGGCTTGACCTTCCCCATGACATCTCCCTGAACTCCAGGGGGTCACTGTCAGCCCATGCGGCTGGGGGAGGTGGGGCGTGTCCACTCGTCGTGTTGGCGCGCGCTCTCCGGACGCGCGGCTGTTTCAAGCTTTGGTCCTGGCTGTGCTCCTCGGCGGGTGCGCCACGGGTCATCCGCGCGCGAGCCTGACGAGCGGTTTCGGGCTCCACTCGCGGCCCACCTCGCTCCGTGACAGTGCCGGACCCCGGCAGCCCACTGCCACGCTTGGAGAGGCGGAGGGCGCCGCGGGCGGCTTTCCCGAACAGACGGCGGACCTCTTCCAGGTGGTGCAGGAGGCCAGTGGCCTCGGAGAGGACGCTCGGCACCCGGCGGGTGCGGCGCTCTACGTGGAGCAGGCGCGCCAACTGCTGGGCCAACTGGCGAAGACACCCGTGACACAGCGGAGCTTCGCGCCGCGCCAGGCGCTGTTCTGGCTGCTGCTTGAGGTGCTCGAGGGTGGCGAGCGTGTGGACTACGCCGACTTGAAGTGGCGCGCCGAGCGCTTCGGGCTGCTGGTGATGGTGCGTCCGGACGGCTATCTGGTGGCCGCACTCGACGGCACGCCGCTTCAACGCCAGGGTCCATTGAAACTTGTGGAAGGGGAGTGGAGGGTGGGTCGCCTCGCGGTGGGCGCCTTCTACTTCTCACACGGTGGCGTCTTCTATCCGGTCACCGAGGCCCTGCGGCGCGCGAACAGCCTGCCCCTGGCTGAACTGGGGCTGGGGAGGGACCCGCTCAACGCCGCGCTCGACGGAGCCCAGGACGCGCTGGCGGAGATGACGCTGGCGCTGGCGCACTCCATCCTCCATCCCATTCGCACGCTGGAGGACCTGGGCCAACTGCCCACCACGGTGGCCCATCTCATCGCCACCTCGCCCGAGTACTTCGCGCGTTACGGGGCAATGTCGCGGGAGGACCAGATACGCGAGGCGGCGCGCCTGTCCACGCACCTGCTCATGTTGCTCGGAGGCGCGAGGGCCACGGTGGGACGCATGGGCGGATTGGGGGCGGACCTGCCAGGACTGTCACTCACGGCCAGGGGAGAGTTGGTGCTCGGCGAAACCGCGGCGGTGGGCACGGCGGCGGGCACGGTGGGCGTGGACCTGGGTGCCTTCTCCATCCTCCACATGGCGGGGAAGGGCCGGGGCGGAAGCGGTGGCACGCGCGACAAGGCGGAGAAGAACTCCAAGAAGGCTCCGGCGCGGGAACCCGGCAGGTGGACGTACAAGAAGCCCACCAATGAGTCCAAGCGCTCCCAGGACTACCAGGAACAGGTGACGGGGCGGCCCGCGTGGTGGGTGTACATGATTGGGAAAGTGGAGTTCGACGGCATCAAGCTGAGGGAACTGCTGGAGGCCAAGGGGCCCGGCTACTGCTCCTTCTTCGAGGCGGATGGCTTGCCCAAGTCCTGGTTCAGGAAGTCGGGCAAGTTCGAGCAGCTGATGGCGCAGGCCAGGAATCAGTCGAAGATGGCCCAAGGGTTGGGGATGCCGGTGAGCTGGCATGTCGCCGATGCCAAGGTGGCGGAGTTCCTTCGCAAACTCTTCGAGAAGGAAGGTTGGAACAACATCACCGTCCACTACACGCGGCCCGTGCAGTAGAAAGGAGCACGCATGCGAGAGGATGATGAGGACTACTATGTCGGGGCGTACTGGGGCCCGCGCCAGGAGACGGCGCTGGAGTGTGCGAGGCGCGCGGAACTCTTCTTCCACATGCTGGCGCGGTGTGACGCGTCATTCGCCCAGTGGTACCGGGCGGGCCGTGGCTCACCCCGCGAGCTGCCGGGGTGGCCCGTCCGCCCGGAGTTGAAGGAGTTGGAGTCCCTCTTCCTCAAGGGCAGGAATCGCACCGACGTCGGCAGGGAGGTCATCGAGGATCTGGGCTTCAGCAGGATTGTGTGGAACGCCAAGAAGGAAGCCACGGACATTCACCTCTCCTGTGGCAAATACTCACCGTGGGGAGGGCCCAATCTGTGTCTGCTCAACCCCCCCCGGCAGGGAGTGGTACGGGAGCGGCTGTTGCGCGCGCCCGTGCTGGCCGAGGTGCTCACGTGCATGGCCACGGCGTGGGACCCCGACTTCGCCATGGCCGGCTCCACGGAAATGGTGAGGCTCATGGAAGCCAAGGACAGGGTCGAAGTGCGAGTGGGCTGGCTCACGTACCTGTCGCGCCGTCTGGGGACGCTGCCGCCGCTGCCCGCGCCCGTGCGCATCGAGCCGGTGGGGGCGCTGGGCTGGCTCCTGGTGCTCTCCCCCGAGCCCATGACGGCGAGCAACCCCGAGCACGTGGCGTTCACCGCTCGCGTCCGAGAGCTGCTCGACCGGGCTGGCCTCATCCAACGTCCGCAACCCGAGCCCGCCACGGAGTGACACGGCATCTCGAAGTCCTTCTGCTGGCTTGACCTTCCCCATGACATCCCCCTGAACTTCGGGGTGTCACTTGTCAGCCCATGAGGCTGGGGGAGGTGGGGCGTGTCCACTCGTCGTGTTGGCGCGCTCCCCCCGTGGGCGGCGCTGCTTCTGAACCTGGCCTTGGTCGTGCTCCTCGGCGGGTGCGCCACGGGTCATCCGCGCGCGAGCCTGACGAGCGGTTTCGGGCTCCACTCGCGGCCCACCTCGCTCCGTGACAGTGCCGGACCCCGGCAGCTCACTGCCACGCTTGGAGAGGCGGAGGGAGCCGCAGGCGGCTTCCCCGAACAGACGGCGGACTTCTTCCAGGTGGTGCAGGAGGCCAGTGGCCTCGGGGAGGACGCTCGGCACCCGGCGGGTGCGGCGCTCTACGTGGAGCAGGCGCGCCAACTGCTGGGCCGGTTGGCGAAGACACCCGTGACACAGCGGAGCTTCGCTCCACGCCAGGCGCTGTTCTGGCTGCTGCTTGAGGTGCTCGAGGGCGGTGAGCGCGTGGACTATGCCGACTTGAAGTGGCGTGCCGAGCGCTTCGGGTTGCTGGTGATGGTGCGTCCGGACGGCTACTTGGTGGCCGCGCTCGACGGCACGCCGCTTCAACGCAGGGGCCCGCTGAAACTCATGGAAGGGGAGTGGAGGGTGGGCCGCCTCGTGGTGGGCAGCTTCTACTTCTCACACGGTGGCGTCTTCTATCCGGTCACCGAGGCCCTGCGGCGCGCGAACAGCCTGCCCCTGGCGGAACTGGGGCTGGGGAGGGACCCGCTCAACGCCGCGCTCGACGGAGCCCAGGACGCGCTGGCGGAGATGACGCTGGCGCTGGCGCACTCCATCCTCCACCCCATCCGCACGCTGGAGGACCTGGGGCAGTTGCCCACCACGGTGGCGTACCTCATCGCCACCTCGCCCGAGTACTTCGCGCGCTACGGGGCCATGTCGCGGGAGGACCAGATACGAGAGGCGGCGCGCCTGTCCACGCACCTGCTCATGTTGCTCGGGGGCGCGAGGGCCACGGTGGGACGCATGGGCGGACTGGGGGCGGACCTGCCAGGGCTATCACTCACGGCCAGGGGAGAGTTGGTGCTGGGCGAAGCCGTGGTGGCGGGCACGGCGGGCACGGTGGGCGTGGACCTGGGTGCCTTCTCCATCCTCCACATGGCGGCAAAGGGCCGGGGCCGCAACACCGGCGTGAGAGGCAAAGCGGGGAATGCGTCCCAGACGGCTCCGGCGCGGAGTCCCGGCAGGTGGACGTACAAGAAGCCCACCAATGAGTCCAAGCGTTCCCAGGACTATCAGGAGCAGGTGACGGGGCGGCCCGCGTGGTGGGTGTACATGATTGGGAAAGTGGAGTTCGACGGCATCAAGCTGGGGGAACTGCTGGAGGCCAAGGGGCCCGGCTACTGCTCCTTCTTCGAGGCGGATGGCTTGCCCAAGTCCTGGTTCAGGAAGTCGGGCAAGTTCGAGCAGTTGATGGATCAGGCCAGGAATCAGTCGAAGATGGCCCAAGGGTTGGGGATGCCGGTGAGCTGGCATGTCGCCGATGCCAAGGTGGCGGAGTTCCTTCGCGAAACCTTCAAGGAAAGGGGCTGGAACAACATCACCGTCCACCACACGCGGCCCGTGCAGTAGAAAGGAGCAGGCATGCAGGACAAGTACTACGTCGGAGCGTACTGGGGACCGCGCCAGGAGACGGCGCTGGAGTGTGCGAGGCGCGCGGAGCTCTTCTTCCACATGCTGGCGCGGTGTGACCCGACGTTTACCCAGTGGTACGGGGCGGGCCGTGGCTCACCCCGCGAGTTGCCGGGCTGGCCTGTCCGCCCGGAGATGAAGGAGTTGGAGTCCCTCTTGCTCAAGGGCAGGAATCGCACCGACGTCGGCAGGGAGGTCATTGAGGATCTGGGCTTCAGCAGGATTGTGTGGAACGCCAAGAGAGAGGCCACGGAGATTCACCTGTCCTGTGGGAAATACTCGCCGTGGGGCGGACCCAATCTGTGTCTGCTCTACCCACCCAGGCAGGGCGCTGTCCGGGAACGGCTGCTGCGCGTGCCCGTGCTGGCCGAGGTGCTCACCAGCATGGTGACTGCGTGGGACCCCGACTACGCCATGGCCAGCTCCTCGCAGATGGTGGACCTCGTGGAAAAGGACGGGTCCGAGGTGCGGATGGGCTGGCTGACGTACCTGTCGCGGCGCCTGGGGAAACTGCCGCCGCTGCCCGCGCCCGTGCGCATCGAGCCGGTGGGGGCGCTGGGCTGGCTCCTGGTGCTCTCCCCCGAGCCGATGACGGCGAGCAACCCCGAGCACGTGGCGTTCACCGCTCGCGTCCGAGAGCTGCTCGACCGGGCTGGCCTCATCCAACGTCCGCAACCCGAGCCCGCAGCAGAGTGACACGAGCACGAGCTCGCCGCTGTCGAAGCAGTTCATCCAAGAGGTGACGAAGCAGTTGGGGCACCGGACCGTGGTCCTCCGCGGAAAGCTGTGAAGCACACCCGCGGGCCCGCGTCAGGGGAAGGTGATGTTCCCCAGGGTGACGGTGCGCTGCTGCTTCGCGTCCCAGAGCGTGAGGGTATACGTGCCCCGGGCCTCCGCCTCCGTGGCCGGTACTTCCACCACCACAGGGCCCCAGTTCGAGTTCCCGGTTTCCGGCGTGCTCGCGAGGATGGGCGCTGGTTGCCAGAGTGGCAGTGGCTTCAACACCTCTCCCCTGGGACCTCGCAGCACCGCGCCCGCCGCCGTCCAGGCCGCCGTGCCGAGGTTCTCGAGTAACACCTCCAGCGCGACGCTGCCCCTGGCGCGGCAACTGCGGACGTCTTTCAATACGAGTGCATTTCCCTTCGCCCTGGTGACTTTGTCCATCAGTGGCTCGCACGCAATGCCTCTCGTCGCCAGCAACTCCGAGGCGAACACGCCGCGCAGCCCGTCTGGCACGCCGCGCTCGGCGCGCAACCGCCGCACTTCCTCGCGCAGTCGCTGGTTCTCGTCCTGAGCCTCCCATGCCACCTCCTGGAAGTACGTCACTGGGAGTGCCTGGCGGAACACCTTCACCTGCTGCATGCCGAGTGCCGGGTGGGCCAGCAAGAGGACGGTGGCGCATGCCGGGGCCGCGCCATCCGCGAAGCACACCTCCACCTTGAACCGCTCCCCGGCCACCAGCCGCTCCGGAGGGACCAGCATGAGACTCATCTCCCCGGGGTTGACTTCCTGGAAGCGCTCGCGCTCCTGAAGTTTCTCGGAGCCGGGTTGAAGCAGCGAGTTGAAGCGCAAGGTGAGGGACAGGTCCGGGCTGATGCACACCACGGGGGGATTCGCGATGGACTCGATGGTCAGGGCGATGTGGGGGCTCGCCAGCTCACATGCATCCGGGAGGGACGGCTCGACGGCCGCAGGGGAAGTGGTGAGGAGGGCCAGCGCGAGCAGGCCAACGGGGGACGCGAGGGACACGGGAGAGTCAACCTCCAAGAGAAGGCGGGGCGTGGTGACCGGTGAAGTCGGGCTCTATCACACCGTCCCGCTCCATGCCGCCCCAGTCCCTAATCGAAGTGCTCCACCGGCTTGACCTGTTGCGAGGAGAGGACCACTGCGGAATCGGCAGGCCCTCCGATGTCTTTCCTCGGAGCACCCCGGTTGTTCGTCCAACTCTCCATGAGCTCCAGGCAGACCGGGTAGGTCTTCCCCCCCATCCTGGCTTCGGTGAAGCGGCCGTAGATGCGTTCCGCTCCGATGTAGATACGCCCGTGGAGTTCGGCGTGCAGTTTCCCCAAGCGCTGCCCCATTTTCACAGGGGTGGACTCGCGCACGGTGACCGGCTTCGCGTCGCCTTCGACGGGGAATTCGACACCGGCCCTGCTTCCATCCATGGGAACTCCCAGCTCCTTCATGGCCTCCAGTGCACCGGGCGGACAATCCGCGGGCCTGGGCTCGGGACGCATCACCTGGGGCGTGGCGGTGCAACCGGTGAGCAGCACCGTGCAGATGCCCACCAGACACATCTCCTGGCGGGCGGGGACACACCCCGGGGCCTGGCGCTGCGTCCTACGAGCGGGCTTGTCCTGGGTCTTCGAGCGGGTGTCTGGGTCGCGGATCATGGTGGCCAAGGTGGGCGCGGGGGATGGGGTCTGGATAGGCACCGCGCCTCCTCCAGATTCGGATGGCTCGTCCGGCGCCGCCACTTCACGGTCGATAGCGGCGTGAGGCGTCGGGTGGCTCACCAGCCATCCGGCGGGTCGCGGTGACACGGAGGGCGCTGGCGCCGGCTCATGCACCGCCCCGGAGTCCGAGCGGGACCGGAGCGCCCACGTTCCGGCCAGCACCAGCACGCCCACCAGCGGCGCCACGGCCAGCGTGCGAGTGGACCGTCCCGGACGCGCACGGTGAACAGGGCTGGACGTCCGAGCCGCGACGGTGATGGCGGCGCCCTCCGGCTCGGGCCTCGGGGCCTCCGCTGGTGGCGGCACAACCGGCGCCTCCTGCGCGGGTGCCTCGGCGGCAGGTGCCTCGGGCGGAGGCGGTGGCTCACGCCGGGCCTTGCGCACCCGCCCACGCCTCGGCATCGCCGCTTTCATCTGTTGAAGGACGCGCTCCCACGAGTCGCGCTCCACCACCTTGCTGGGGGTCCGCTCCGTCGTGCGCACCTCAAGAGCGTCCGGGTCCATCATCGGCACGTCCCAGTCCGCCCCGGCCTCCGCCAACGCCGCCTCCAGCGCCCCGGCCACCGCGTCCATGTCCGCCAGCCGCGCCCGGGGCTCCTTCTCCAGCATGTTCATGCACACCTGGCCCAGCGCCACCGGCACCCGCGGGTTGTCCTCGTGCGCGGCCACCGGCGTCCGGGTGCGGATGTCCTTCACCATGCACGGGTTGCCCATGCGCGAGCCGAAGGGCAGTGCGTCCGTCAGCAACTCGTACATCGTGACGCCGAAGGCCCATACCTCATCGGCCACGCCCGGCTGGTAGCGCGCCTCTTCCTCTGGGTGCTCCTCGAGGAAACGGTACGCCTCCGGGCTGGTGTACTCGGGCGTCCCCGGCGGCAGCCGCCGCATGCGCGGCAGCGTGGCGCGGCCCTCCAGGTGGCCCACCCCGAAGTCCACCCACACCGGCTTGCCGTCCTCCTTCCTCACCAACAGGTTGTCTGGTTTCACATCCCGGTGCAGCACGCCCTGGCGGTGCACCACCACGAGCGCTCGCGCCGCCTCCAGCAGCAGCGTGGCGCCCGTGCGCGCCGAGGGGTTGTGCTCCAGTGCATGGCCCAGCAGCGTCCGCCCTTGCACGTACTCCATGACGAGGTAGAAGTAGCCCTCCTCCGGGTACGGCCAGCGTCCATGGCCCAGCACCCGCACCACGTTGGGGTGCTCCAGGTGGCGGAGGATATCCAGCTCCAGCTCACCCGAGTGGCTCACCGGCAGCGAGCGGAAGAACTTGAGGACGTAGGAGCGGCCCTCCCACTCGGCCAGGAACACGTGGCCCTGTCCGCCCCGGCCCAGTGGGCCCACCACGCGGTACTGGCCCACCTTTTCATCGGGCTGGGGCAGTCTGTAGACCCACGCTCTCCTCACTGGAGCTACCTCCGAGGTTCGGAGGCTAACATGACTCGTTGGCTCCTCCTCCGCTCCCGGCGCGCGGGCGGCCAGCCCCAGTCCGATGTCCACCGCGCTTGAAAACAGGGCGCGGCGCTCCTCAGGTGTAGACGTCTACACTTGGGGTGTTGCTTTTGACTACATATGTGTCGCACATGGGCATACATCAAGTGTAGACGTCTACACCTGGATGGGCTGGCGAGCCGAAAAGCCGCTCGTTGACGATCAGCGGAGATGGGCGGCACGGACGGCTGGAGGGTGACACACAGCCTGTGTCCCCGTGCGCGCGTACGACGCAGGAGGCCTAGCGCGCTCCCGCCGCCGGCAGCCGGCTCTTCTTGTAGATGCTGATCAACTTCCTCGCCAACGACTCGCCCTGGATGCTCTTGCTGATGTAGCCGTCCGCTCCCGAGGCCAGGGCCAGCGAGCGCAGCTTGGACTCGTCCGACGCCGAATACAGGATGAACCGCGTGGTGGCCGGCGCCTGGTTGCGCGCCAACGCCAGCACCTTGTCCCCGCTGAGCGCCGGAATGTTCACGTCCAACAGCACCAGATCCGGCTCCGCGTGGCGCACCAGGTTGGACACCCCCAGCGAGGAACGGTGCGTCCGCACCTCGAAGCCGTAGGCGTGCAACGACCTCTCCAGCAACATCAGCTGATCCACATCATCGTCCACCACGAGGACACGAATCTTGTTCTCGCTCTCGGACATGGGCTCCCCTTGGATGCGTCGCAGGATGATCTCCAGGATACCGTCTCGCACTGCCCCTGGGAGGCCCACCCCCCTTCCCAGAAGCCATCGAGACCACAATTCCGGCCTCCACAGCCCGGCGAGATGTGCAAAGCCGGTAAGACGCCTTGGACCTGGGTCCAGTGAGAAACGCAAAGCCCGGAAGACGACAGTGCGGGCGTGCAGGCGTCGTCCAGCGTGAGCGTCCCGGGCCTGGGTGCCCCCGGGGGCAGGCAGGTCCCAACGTTGCAGGGAGCGGGACTGCGTTGTGGGGGGTTATGGCGCGTCGGGACATCGTGGTGATCCGTACCTCCGCGGGCGGCGTCGGAAGCCGAGGGCCCGCACTCCAAAAGCGAGGGCGGCGAGTCCGTGGACTGAGGGGGCTCACGCGCGCCGGGGCACCACCCGCGGCAGCTGGACGGTGAACACCGTGCCCTCCTCGCGCGTCGAGCGCACCTCGACGCCGCCCCCGTGCGCGGTGGCGATCTGCTGGACGATGTAGAGCCCCAGCCCCAGTCCGGACGTGGAGCCGCTGCCGCGTGTCTGTCCCCGGCGGAAGGGCTCGAACAGGCCGGGCAGCACCTCCGCGGGAATGGGCTCGCCCTGGTTGCGCACCTCGAGCCGCACTCGCGCTCCCTCTCCGTCCAGGGTCAGCGTGATGGGGGTGCCCTCGGGGCTGTAGTCCACGGCGTTGCGCAGCAGGTTGCCGAGCAGCTGCGCGAGCCGGTCCTGGTCCCACTCGCCCCGCAGGTCGCCCCGGGCCTCCAGCCGCAGCTCGCGCGCCGGGTGGGCCACTTCCAGCTCGCTCACCACCCGCCGCCCCAGCGGGCCCAGGTCGCAAGGGGCCGGCGAGATGGGAATGCCTCCGCCCAGCCGCCCGCGCGTCAGGTCCAGCAGATCGCCGATCATCCGCGTCATCTGCTCGGCGTTGAGGGAGATGCGTTGGGCCAGCCGCAGTGCCCGCTCCGGCAGGGTCTCCTGGCGCAGCAGCATCGTGGCCGACAGGGTGATGATGCTCAGGGGGTTGCGCAGATCATGGCTGACGATGCCGAGGAAACGCTCTCGGAACTCGGCCGTCTGGCGCAGCTGCTCCTCGAAGCGCTTGAGGTCGGTGATGTTCACCACCGCCACGGCCACCAGGATGGGGCGGCCCTCGCCATCCTTCACCGGGGCGTAGCTCACCAGGTAGTGCTCCATCGCTCCCTTCCGGAGAGGGGAGGGAGCGATGAGCTCCGTGTTGAGCTCCGGCTCGCCGGTCTCCAGGATGCGCCGGTAGATGGGCGCGACGTGGGGGGCGATGTCCGGGACGACCTCCCAGAGGGTGCGCCCGAGCGACTGTTCCACGGAGACGCCGTTGAGGGCGGCCAGGGTGGGGTTGATGCGGATGTAGCGCAGGTCCCTGTCCAGGAAGGACAGGCCCACCGGCGCGGTGGACAGCAGCGTGTCCAACAATGCCAGGGCCTCCTCGCGCTCCTGGGACAGGGCCCGGCGCAGCGCGATGTCCCGCGCGGAGAACACCGCCCCCGCCGGAGTGCCATCGGGCCCTCGCAAGGGCCGGGCGGTGACGGAGACGGGCAGCCGCGTCCCATCCGGCCGGTGGAGCCACAGCAGCTCGTCGCGCACCTGCTCGCCCTGGAGCGCGCGGTAGAGCGGTACCCGCTCCAGGGGCAACGGGTGGCCGTCCTCGTTGGACAGGCCGTACGTCTCCACCCATTCCTTCGGGCCCACCTCCTTCAAGGGCATGCCATGCTGGCGCTCGGCCTCCGGGTTGAAGAGGCGCAGCACGCCCCGGGCATCCGCCACGATGATGGCATCGCCACTCTGCGAGATGACGCCCTCCAGCACGGCCCGCTGGCGCTCGGCCTCGGTGCGGGCGGCGCGCTCGCGCTCCAGCAGCGCCGAGCGCTCTTCCTCCGCCCTGCGGCGCTCCTCTTCCCGGCCGTGCTCGGAGTCGGCGACGGCATCCCCCATGGCGAGGTCCAGGCCGCGGTGCAGGGCGCGCTGCTCGGCGGCGACGAGCACGCCGCGGGTCTCCTCCAGCAGCCCGAGGATGCAGTCGCGCACGATGCCGTACTCGCGGACGATCTGCGTGACGTCGTAGCCGAGCGCCTGCCGCTGGGCCCGGTGCTCCCGTGCCGTCTGGCGCATCTGCCCGCGAATCATGGACGGGGACTCGCCGTTGGCGGGGGCGTTCAGCAGGTCATACAGCTCGTCGAGCAGTTGGGGGAGTGTGTCGCGGATGACGGAGCGTGGCTGCCCTTCCACGGGGAAATGGGTCCGCACCTCGCGCTCGAACCGCTGGAGGATGTCCTCCCGCCGGGTGGCGAGGAGGTCGGCCAGTGCACCCATGGACGTACAGCTAGACACGGCGGCGGCTCGCATTCCAGTGCGGCCACCGTCTTCCTGACGGGCACTGAGCAGGGGGCACGGGTTCCACGGCTCAGGCCAGCGCGGAAGGCTCGGAGGCGGTGAGCGCCTCCTCCTGCTCCGAGAGCCACGCCAGGTGGTGCTGCTCCTCGGCCCGGTGGCGCTCCAGCACCTCCACCACGTCACCGTCCGTCCAATCCAACTCCAGGGTGAGGTCATGGTTCCAATTCGACATCTGCTCGTTGAGCAGCAGGGAGAGCAGCTGGGCGACGAGCCCGAAGGGACGGACGAGCGAGGTCAGCGGGCCCAGCAGGTGCCCGTCCGGGCCTCTCCGCGCCTGGAGCAGCGTTCCCCCTCGGGCCAGGATGAGCTGGTTCAACTCCTCCACGTGCCACAGGTGCTCGTCCCGGAACTGGAGCAGCCGCGCGCGGAGCCCCCCACCTTGCTCCACCGCCTCCGCGCTCGCGTCGTAGGCCCACGCCACCTCCAGGTCGAGCCGCGCCAGCGCGGAGAGAACCTCGACCTCGTCCACTCCCACCACCTCACCGGCGGCCGGTTCCACCGGGCCTCGTCTCCGTTCATCGTGCGCCATGGCGGCCCTCCATTTCCTCAACGTGTGCGCTCGGCCCTCCAGGGGCATTGGCGTGCCGTACAGGGGAATGCCGGAGACACCGCCCGGGGCTCGCGCGGGCCCACCAGGTCCGGAAGAGCGGCCTCGCGGTGGGAGTGTCCTAGCGGGCCGGGCGCGGCTTGCGCTTGGGGACGAGCTTCCGGGTGGGGCGTGCCGCGGGCTTCGGGGCGGGCTTCGTCTCCGATTCCGGGACGGGCAGGGCGGGGAAGGTGAGGGTGAGGATGGCGCCTCCCTCCGGGCGGTTGGCGGCGGTGAGCTCAGCGTCTGGCCGGGGGAGAGCCGCCGCCAGCCGCCCCCCTTCGCCGGCGCTCGCGCCAGCGTGTGCCAGCGCTTGTTGGCGATCTGCAGCACGCCGTCGCGCATCAGTGCCAGCCCGCTGGCGCTCGTCTCCAGGGCCCAGGACGACAGCTTCCAGGTGGAGATGTGCTCGGCGTTCTGGTGCTCCAGCCGATGCACCAGCGACTCGTGCTTCCTCAGCAACTCCTGGTACTTGCGCAGCAGTGACGCGGAGCCCGTGAAGCCGGTGCCGGGATCGGGGGGCTGGCGGCGGCGCGAGCTCATTTCTTGGACTTCTCCTTGAGCGCGCGGTTCTCCCAGCTCCGGGCCGGGGTAGCCGGGGCCGAGCGCCTCGGCGGCGGCGATGGCGACGGAATAGGCCTCCTCGCCGGTGGCGCACCCGGCGCTCCAGATGCGCAGCTCCTGCTCCGGCCGGCGCCGCTTCACCAGCTCGCGCAGCAGCGTGTCCAGCGCGCCCCAGACCTCGGCGTCCCGGAAGAAGGTGGTGAGCTTGATGAGCATGGAGGAGACGAGGGTGCTCACCTCTCTCGGGGTCCCGCTCCAGCAGGGCCAGGTAGGCGCCGCGGGTGCGGCACCCGGTGGCCGTCATGCGCCGCTCGATGCGCCGTTGCAGCGTGGCGCGCTTGTAATTGCGGAAGTCGAAGTTCCGCACCTGGCACACCTTCTCGAGGATGGCTTCGAGCTCACTATCCTTGGTGTGGCGGGTGGCCATGACGTGCGACGTAGCTCGAGGCCCACCTCCAGCGCATCGCCGAAACCGCCGAGTTCCTGCCCCCGGAGGATTCCCGCTGGGAAGACATGGTCCAGCCGGACGGAGATGGTTTGCGCACCTACGTGGCGGGCTGCTGTGTCCGCCTCCACCTGCTCCCGCACACCCGCCAGCTGGTGGTGGCGCAGATCGGCCGCGTCCGCATCCGCCTCTCCGATTCCCTGGCGCTCGCCTGGTAGACAGTCCACCCCGCGAGCGGGCGGGTCCTGTCCAGCCCCAGAGACGCATCTGACGCCTGAAGGACATCCCGGCGGAACAGGTTCACTCCAAAGTTGTATGCCCGAGCTTAGAATCCCACCGGAGCGCAACGGGTTGAGTAAGGGGCGGGACGTGAGGAGTCACCTATGACGGGACGGATTCGGGTCGGCATCCTGGAGGACCAGCAGGTCTTCCGTGAGAGCCTCATCACGCTCTTCCAGGGCGCGGGCATGGATGTGGTGGCCCAGGCGCGGGATGCCGAGGGCTTCCTCGCCCAGGTGCGGGAGGTGAAGCCAGACGTGGTGGTCGTGGACATCCGGCTCGAGCGCCCGGACAGCCCGGAGGTGGGCGATGGCGTGAAGGTGGTGGAGGCGCTGCGAGAGCAGTTACCGCGGACCCGCGCGCTGGTGCTGTCGTCCTTCCGGGAGCTGCCGGTGATGGAGCGCTGCTTCAAGGCCGGGGCCGCCGGTTTCCTGAGCAAGCTCACCGTGACCAGCGCCGAGCTGGTCACCTCCGTGGAGCAGGTGGCCCGGGGCGAGTGGGTGGTCCCCTCGGACTTCATGAGCCCGATGGCCGCCGCGCACACCGAGCGTCCCGCCACTCCGGTGGACCGGCTCACGCTGCGCGAGCGCGAGGTGCTGAGCCTGGTGGCCTCTGGCGCGGACAACCTGCAGATCTCCGCCCGGCTGGGCATCACCGAGCGCACCGTGAAGGCGCACGTGTCCAATCTCTACCGCAAGCTGGGCGTGCAGAACCGCGTGGAGATGGCGATGCTGGCCTACCAGACGGGCCTCTCCAACCCGGCGGATACGCCGCACCACCCGTAGCGCGCCGGGGCTCCCTGTACGGGAGTCCCCTACGCGGGGACGGTCTGGTCCTTGTCGCGGAAGGCGGTGAGCCTCTGGATGAGCTCCGCTCCCTGGACGCTCTTGGAGAGGTAGCCATCCGCGCCGGAGGCCCGCGCGAGCGAGCGCAGCTTGGACTCATCCGAGGCCGAATAGAGGATGAACTTGGTGGTGCGTGGCGCATAGCGGCGCGCCAGGCTCACCACCTGGTCGCCCTTGAGCGCGGGGAAGTTCACGTCCAGCAACACCAGGTCCGGCTCGCTGTTGCGCACGAGGTTGGACACGCCCAACGCCGAGTGGTGCGTCCGCACCTCGAAGTGGGGCGACAGGGTGCGGCGGACGAGCTCCAGCAGGTCCGGATCGTCGTCCACCACGAGGACGCGGACCTTGGTGACAGCTCCCTCAGCCATGACTTCTCCCGAGATGTTTGCGAATGGTCTCGAGCAGCTGGTCGCGGTCGAGAGGCTTGGTGAGGTACCCGTTGCAGCCGGCGGCCGAGGCCTTCTCCTGGTACTCGCGCCCGGCGTGGGCGGTGACGGCGATGACGGGAATGGAGGCCGCCGCGGGCAGCTGGCGCAGGCGGCGGGTGGCCTCCCAGCCGTCCAGGCGCGGCAGGGACAGGTCCATGAGGATGAGGTCCGGCGTCTCGCGGGTGGCCCGCTCCACGCCCGTCTCCCCGTCCTCGGCCTCCAGCACCTCGAAGAGGCCGCCGAGGTAGCGCCGGACGATGTCGCGGTTCTGCGGGTTGTCCTCGATGTAGAGGATGCGCTGCAGGCGGCCGGCGCGCTGGGCGCTCTGCTTGAGGAGCAGGCCCTTGGCCTGGCCGATGACCTCCTCCAGCGCATGGCCGCCCTTCTGGACGAAGCCGGCGAAGCCGTCACGCAGCACGGCCTGCTCCTCGCTGGAGAGCGTCTTGCCGGTGAGCACCACCACCGGGACGTGGAGCTTCTCGGCGCGCAGGCGGCGCAGCACCTCGAAGCCGTCCAGGTTGGGCATCATCAAATCCAGCACCACCAGGGTGGGCGGGGAGACGCGGGCCTTGAGCAGGGCGTCCTCGCCGTTGTGGGCCTCGTTGGTGGAGAAGCCCGCGCGGCGCAGGGAGCGGCTGACGAGCTCGCGCGTGGAGGCATCGTCGTCCACCACCAGCACCTCGCCCGCGCTGGTGGCCCCGCCGATGTTGCGGCGCACCACGTCCACCAGGTGCTCGGGCTCCACGGGTTTGATGAGGTACTCGCACGCGCCCAGCGAGTAGCCGCGCGCGCGCTGCTCCTCCACGGAGATGATGATGACGGGGATGCGCGCCAGGTCCGGCTCGCTCTTGAGGGTGGACAGCACGCTCCAGCCGTCCAGGCGCGGCAGGTAGATGTCCAGCACGATGGCGTGCGGGCGGATGTCCCGCGCCTTCTTGAGCGCCTCCAGCCCGTCCGACGCCGTCACCACGGTGAAGCCCGCGGGCACGAGCTGTCCGGCCACCAGGTGCTGCACGAGTGGATCATCATCCACCACCAGCACGGTGCCGCCCTGCACCCGTGGCGCGAGCGCTTCTCCCACGTCCCGCGGGGCCACCGGCTTGTCCAGCTCGCGCGAGGTGCCCAGGGCATCACCCTCGAGGATGCCGGCCAGCCGCACCGTGAAGGTGGTGCCGCGGCCCAGGGTGCTCCGCACCTCCACGCCGCCGCCGAGCACCTTGCTCAGCTCCTTGACGATGGCCAGCCCCAGTCCGGTGCCCCCCACCTTGCGCGTGGTGGAGCCGTCCACCTGTCGGAACTTCTCGAAGATGAAGGTCAGCTGGTCCGGCGGAATGCCGATACCGGTGTCCTCGATGACGAAGACGGCCTCGGTGCCCTCCACCCGCGCGGTGAGCGACACCTCTCCGGACTCGGTGAACTTGGCCGCGTTGGACAGCAGGTTGAGCAGGATTTGACGCAGCTTCAGCGCGTCCGTGCGCACGTACGCCATGCGCTCGTCGATGTCCGTGCGCAGCTCGACGTCCTTGCCTTTGAGGTACTCCTTCACCGTGGCCGTGCACTCCTCGGCCAGCTCCTGCATGTCCACCCGCTCCACGACGACTTCCGCCCGGCCCGCTTCGATTTTCGACAGGTCGAGGATGTCGTTGATGAGCGCCAGCAGCGTCTGCGCGTTCTTCTTCACCACGTTGAGGTCGCGCCGGCCGTGGGGGGTGAGCCGGCTGCCCTCCTCGCGCATGAGCAGGTCGCAGTAGCCGATGATGCCGTTGAGCGGCGTGCGGATTTCGTGGCTGAAGTTGGCGAGGAACTCGCTCTTGAGGCGGGCGGCGGCCTCGGCCTCGCGGGCGCGCTCCTCCTCGTTGCGCTTGGCCAGGGACAGCTCCGTGGCCAGCCGGTCCAGGTCCTCGTTCTGCTGACGGATGATCTCCATCTGCAGGGCGCGCTGCTGGTAGCTGGCCAGCGTGCGCGCGGACACGGCGCGGCTCTTCTTGAGCTCCTCCAGGTTCTCCGCCAGGCGCTTGTTGGACTCCTCCAGCTCGGCCTTGGACTTGCGCAGGTCCTCCTCGGCGGCCTTGCGCTCGGTGACGTCCTCGGTGATGCCCAGCACGTAGCGGGCCTCCCCCGAGTCATCCATCAGCGGCAGCTTGCGCGTGGCGTAGATGCGGTCCACCCCGTTGGTGCGCGCCACCTCCTCGAAGGCCTTGAGCCTCTTGGTCTCGAGGATTTCGGTGTCGATGGCCACGAAGGAGTCGGCCTGCTCCGGCGGGAAGTAGTCGTGGTCCAGCTTGCCGAGCAGCCACTGCTTGGTGACGCCGAAGGCATCGGCGAACGTCTTGTTGGCCACCTGGAGCCGGCGCTCCTCGGCGTCCTTCACGAAGAGGACGAAGGGGAGGCTGTCGACGATGCGCTCCAGCAGCCAGCGCGAGCGCTCCTGCTTCTTCTCGGCCTCCTGGTGCTGGCGGCGCTCGATGACGCGCTGGAACTCACGGCGGATGACGGGGACGAGCACCTCCAGGCGCTCCGGGTCGATGTAGCTGGCGGCGCCGTTCTCCTCCATGGCGGTGCGCATCTCCGCGTCATCCCACTTCGAGGGAATGACGAGGAAGGTGAGCTGGGGCGCCTTCTCGCGCAGCAGGGGCGCGGCCTCGCGGAAGCCCAGTCCCGGCAGCTCCGCGCCGCACACCGCCAGCTCCCAGGGCGAGTCCAGCGCCGTGGCCAGCTCCTCGCGCGAGGACACACGCCGCGCGGTCACCTTCAGCTCCGCGCGCCGCATCCGCTCCAGGACGCGGGTGCACTCGGCCTCGCCCCCGATGAGGAGCAGCCGGGGCGTCTCATTTCCGGGTACCACGGCGGGTACCGCCGGAGCCGGAGCGCTCATGTGTCAGTTTCCCCCGAACGCCAGGACCGTCAGCGTCGTGTTGATGTGGAACCCCGAGTAGATCTCGAAGTGCACATTCATTCCAGCCGCCGCGGGTGCGTGACGCAAGGTCTCTGCCAGTTGCGCGACGGTGCCGGTCGAGCCGGCGTACCACATGCGCCCACTGCAATGGAAAAGCAGGGAGGCCTGGGGATTGGGGACGCGGCGGGGCAGCTCCTCCTGGAAGAAGGAGCGGGTAAGGCCGGCCATGTCTCCCATCTTCATCAGCTCCAGCTCGGTGCCCTCCTCCAGGAGGTTGGCGAAGAGGATGGAGCCATCGGGCAGGGGCTTCCAGGGGGAGCGGATGAAGTACTCGCGGCCCACCTTGAGGGCGGTGGGGTGGACGGCGAAGCCCCGGGGCTTGCCGAACTCCAGCTCGTCCACCGGGACTCCCAGCAGGTCCGCGTAGCGCTCGGCCGCCGGCTTGCCGTCGATTTCCAGGGCGCGGGTGGCGCTGTCGTCCACGCGGGTGATGGTGATGCGCTCGCCGGTGGGCAGGTACCAGTGCGAGCGCAGGGCGGCCCAGGGCGCGCTCGTCTTGAAGAGGGCCACCAGCACGGCGTCGGTGGCCACCTCGCCGTCCACGTGGAGCAGGGCGGACTGCTTCGTGGGGTCCTGCTCGTGGTCCGCGGCGCCACCGCCCACCAGCACCAGCGTCTGGTTCTTCTCGAGGATGCCGAGCAGCAGCTCCTCCTTCTTGTAGCGGAAGCCGTCGTCGATCACGAGGCCCACGTACTGGCGCGGGTCGAGGTCCTGCTGGCGCACGCCCAGGTCCTGCGCGGCGCGTTTGATGGCGGTGGCCCCGGCGCCCACGGCGTCCACGGACAGGCCGGTGCCCAGGCCCAGGCCCACCTCGAAGTCACCGGAGAGCGCGCCCAGCACCACGCTGCCGGTGTGGATGCCCTGGTTGTCCAGCTCACCCGCGGTGGTGGCGCCCACCAGCCGCGTGCCCTTGGGCAGCCGCTCGCGCACGGCGCGGTTGAGGGCCAGCTGGTCCCTCTCCCGCGAGGCGAACAGGGTGACGAGCTTCGGTGTCTCTCCTCCCTGTAACTGCCCGAGCAGGTCCTCCGCGGCGGCGACGGGCTCGGACTGCGTGGTACGTGCCGTCTGCATCTTCACTCGAGCCATGGAGGACCTCCGGGAAGGAAGGGGCCGCGGCGTTAGAAGCCGCTCCCCGGGTGGGTTTTGTGGCAGGCGCCGGTGCACTGCTGGAAGGACTCGCGCCCGCCGCCGACGTACATGCTCTCGATGGGACCGAACTGCGCCACGTGCGAGTCGGGGTAGCTCTTGTGGCACGAGAGGCAGGCGGCCTTGCTGGTGCGCTGCGTGCTCTCCTTCGTCAGGTGGCAGGTGGCGCACTGCTCCTTGGGCGCCTCGAAGCGGTCCGAGCGCGAGTGGATGAAGTGGGTGCGCACCACGATGGGGCCCTCGAGCTCGAAACCCAGCGGGGCATGGCAGGCGGCGCATCCGGCGCGGTTGTCGTTGCCGTGCAGCACCTTGGTGAACTCACCGCCGTCGGTGTGGCACGTCTTGCAGGAGCCGGTGGTGAGGTTGGCCTGGGTGCGCGCGGGGTTGCCCACCTGGATTTCGATGGTGCGGCTGGCGGGGACGTCCTCGCCCAGGTAGACGCGGCGGCCCTTCACCGTCACCAGGTAGGTGCCGGGCTCGGCGTTGGCCGGAACCTGGTACGTCCACGAGGTGCTCACCGGCGCGTCCCAGCCCCCCTGCTCCGGGAAGAAGGCGCCGCCGAAGAGCTTGTTGGACGGCGGGAAGGTCTGGAACTGGGCGTAGACGCCGTCGCGCTCGAAGGTGCCGATGGTCTGCACGTCGTCCGGGCCGAGGAACGCGTCCAGCTCCACGATGCTGCGGATGGGTTGGATGCGCTGGGCGGGTCCGATGATCTGCGTCATCAGCATGCGCTCACGGTGCTTGCGGCGGTAGTACGTGGCGGAGGGGTCGATGAAGGCGAAGGCCCGGTAGTACTGGATGCCGGGCTCATTCTGCCCGAAAGTCACCTCGTTGTAGGAGGGCATGCTGCCCTCCGGGTGGAGGCGCTTGCCGGCGCCGTCCCGCAGCGCCATCTGGAAGGTGATGGCCGAGCCGGGCGCGTAGGTGCCATCCGCGCGCGCCGGGGTGACGGCCTTCACGTCGATGGAGAAGCCATACGCGTAGGTGGGCCGGGCCACCTGCTCCACGGGGATGGTGTACGCGGCGCCGGGGCGCAGCGACCAGTCCAGCTTCAGGGCCCGCGTGTCCGCCGAGAGCGTGAAGGAGGTGGCGCCGCTCCGGGCATTGCGCACCTCGACGAGCGCCTCCTCGGAGAAGTTCTTCGCGCCGCGGCAGTCCGTGGCGGTGCGGCAGTCGTTCGTCCACTGGATGGCGCGCAGGCGGCGGATGAAGAAGTCGTCGTTGGACTTGAAACGATCATCCTTGCCGATGTGCAGGCTGATCGTCTTTCCGGTGGGGCGGCCCCGCGCGTCCACGGGCTGCACGGTGAAGACACTCGGCTGCTCCATCCACTGTGCGTCGCGATAGAAGCGGCGGCGGGTGAAGGTGCCGTCCGGGTTGGCCAGGGGGATGGACTCCTCGTCCGCCAGCCGCACGCCCTGCCAGGGCAACTGCGCGAAGTCTCCCGTGCGCCGCAGGCCGTCCACGCCCTCGTCCCGCGTGGCGGTGATGGAGGCGCGCAGATCAATCTGGTTGATGAAGAAGCTCTGCCCGGCCTTCACCTTGAGCGGGATGCCGGTGCCGCCATCCACCTCGAGCGCCAGTCCGACCGGAGCGGCAGCCGGGGCCGGGCGCGCCTCCGCGGCCTGCGTGAGGGCCTGGCTCAGGCTCGTGGGCTCCGCCGGGGGAGACTCCTGCTCCGCGCAGCCTCCCGCGAGCAGGGCGAGAGCCATGAACCACAACCCCTTCCCACGACCCGGGTTGCGGACAGACGACTGCGACGGCACGTAGAGTGCTCCCATTCCGCTCATGGCGGCCCCTCCTCTTGGCGCTTGGCCTCGGGCGAACCCACCCCCGGCCCTGGTTCTCGACACCGGCCTCCGCTCCCTACCTGTGAGGTGGGGGGCCGGTGCTGTCTCGGCTGCTCCCCGTCGGCCAGGGAACAACTCGATTCGAGCCACGACAGAATAAAGTGATTCGACCTGGAATTTCAACTTCTATGGGAATTATTCAGCTTCCCGTGAAGTCCATTTTTGGGGGGTGGTGTGAGCCGTTGTGGGTGACGTGTGGGGTTGGGTGAGAGGAAGCGCCGCGTCACCCCCGAGACTCAGGACGGGGAGTGGAGGGAGGGCAGCTCGACGGTGAAGGTGGCGCCGTGGCCCGGGAGGCTGGAGACGTGGATGGTGCCGCCGTGGGCCTCGACGAGCTGGTGGACGATGTAGAGGCCGAGCCCGGTGCCTGGCCGTCCGGTGACGCCCAGGCGCTCGAAGCGGCCGAAGAGGCGGCCCTGTGCGTCCGGAGGCAGGCCCATGCCGTGGTCCTTCACGGCGAGCCGGACGCGTTCCCCCTCGGCGTGCACGTGCACCTCGACGGGCCGGCCCTGGCCGAACTTGAGGGCGTTGCTGAGCAGGTTGGTGGCCACGCGGTCCAGGCGCTGGCGATCCCACCGGCCGCGCACGGGGCCGGGTGCATGCACCACCAGGGTGCTGCCCGCGGCGGTGGCCTGGTCGGAGAAGCGCTCGGCCACCTCCCGGGCGAGGGCGGCCAGGTCCAGCTCCTCGAGCTCCGGGGGCAGCCGGTCGGCGGACAGGCGTGAGAGGTCCAGCAGGTCATGCACCATCAGTCCCATGCGGCGCGCCTCGCGCTCGATGAGGGCGAGCCCCTCCTGGGTGTGGGGATTCTCGCGCGTCTGGGCGCGCAGCCGCTGCAGGCGCAGCTGGAGCGCGAGCAGGGGATTGCCCAGGTCATGCGCGGCCACGCCCACCAGCTCGAGGGCCCCCTGCGCCTCGGCGCGCAGGCGCGCGTTCTCCCGGGCCAGCGCTTCCAGCCGGGGGTCCGGCTCGGAATCCCGCCCGTCATCCGGCCCGGAATCCGGCCCGGAAGCGTTCTGGCGCAGCGTCCAGCCCAGCGCGCACCCCACGGCCAGCCCCACGAAGCCCGTCGCCATCACCAGCACGCGCAGCTCGCCCGCCTCCCCGCCCAGGGTGGGCAGGGGCGCGGGCGCCAGGAGCAGGTAGCCCGCGAGGAGCAGGGCGAAGGCGAACAGGTTCACGCCCGCGCGAAGCGCGGCCGTTGGATGACGCGGCAGCATGTGGATCTCCCCCCCAGCGGCCCCGGACTCCGGCGCGCAGGTCGAGGCACCTTGCCTGGAGTGGGGGGGTGGAGGAATCGCCCGGATGGGCAGGGAGGTGTCGAATGGGTGACAGCGGCACCGCCCCGGGGTACGAGGCCGGTCCTGAATTCGAGGGGTTCGCGGGATGGCCGAGGGGGCGGGCCGGGGTTATGAGCGAACCCCCTTTCCACTTTGGAGGGTTCGTTTCCGACCATGTCCTTCGTTCCTGGCAACAAGGTCCGTTATCTCTCCCAGCCCGAGTGGGGCGTGGGGCATCTCCTGGAGCTGCAGGACGAGGGCGCCAAGGCGCTCGTCCTCTTTCCCGCCCGGACGGGGGAGCCGGTGCTGGTGTCCACCAAGGGTGGGGCGCTGGTGCATCACCAGTTGATGAAGGGTGAACCCGTGCAGACGGCCAAGGGCCGGCGGGCCACGGTGCTGGGCGAGGAGGAGGGCGGCCGGGGCCTGCGCCGGTACGTCCTCCGCTACACGGACACGGGCGAGGAGGACGAGATGCCCGAGTCCGAGGTGCACGCGCTCGCGCCGCGCTCGGACCTGCTGTCCACGCTGCGCGAGGGGCGGGTGGGGGACGCGCGCGCCTTTACGCTGCGCAAGCAGGCGCTGGTGATGGACGACGAGCGGCGGTGTGACGCGCTGGGCGCGCTGCTGGCCAGCCGGGTGATGGTGAAGCCGCACCAGGTGGGCGTGGTGCAGCGCGTGCTGAGCGCGCGCCGGCCGCGCTTCGTGCTCGCTGACGAGGTGGGCCTCGGGAAGACGATCGAAGCGGGCATGGTGTTCAGCGCGCTGCGGCTGTCGGGCCTGGCCCGGCGGGTGCTGGTGGTGGCGCCGAGCCACCTGACGGTGCAGTGGCTGGTGGAGCTCTTCCACAAGTTCAACCAGCTCTTCACGCTGATGGACTCGGAGCGCTACGCGCAGTCGCTGAAGGAGATGCCGGGGGTGTCGCCGTGGGCGCGCTTCCCGCTGGTGGTGACGAGCCTGGAGATGCTGGCGCGCGGCGAGGAGCACCGGCGCTCGGTGGCGGGCGAGGACGCCTTCTGGGACCTGGTCATCATCGACGAGGCGCACCACCTCAAGGGTGAGAAGGCCTTCGAGGCGGCCGAGGCGCTGGCGGGCAACAGCTGGGGCCTGCTGCTGCTGACGGCCACGCCCATGCAGTTGGACCCGGCCGAGTACCACGGGCTGTTGACGCTCATCGACGCGTCCACGGCGCCCACGGTGAAGGGGTTCGAGCAGCGGCTGGCGCGGCAGGAGGAGCTGAGCGCGGCGGTGCGCGGGCTGCTGGAGGGCAAGGAGGCGGCGGGGGCGGTGAAGGCCCTGGCGGCGCGCTTTCCGGACGACGCGAAGCTGAAGTCGCTGAAGGACAAGGACGCGCTGCTGCAACACCTGGCGGAGACGTACAGCCTGTCGGACCGGCTGGTGCGCAACCGGCGCGCGGTGGTGGGTGGGTTCTCCACGCGGCGTCTGCACCGGCACCCGGTGAAGCTGTCGGCCGAGGAGCTGAAGACGCGGGACGCGGCGCTGGCGGCGCTGGCGGAGAGCAACCTGCGTGGCGCGCCGCTGGGCAACCTGCTGCGCCGGCTGGAGTCGAGCCCCGCGGCGTTCGGCGAGGCCCTGCGCACGAACAAGGCGCTGGCCGGGGTGGCGGGGAGCCTGAAGCTGCCCACGCGCGACGCGAAGTTCGGCGCCTTCCTGGAGGTGCTGCGCGGCCGCATCTGGGGCGCGGAGCCGGGCGCGAAGGTGCTCGTGTTCACGGAGAGCCGGGACACGCTGGAGGCGCTGCGCACGGAGCTGGGGCGCGAGGGCGTGGAGGCGCTCGCCTACCATGGAGATCTTCCCATGGTGGAGCGGGACCGGCAGGTGGCGCGCTTCCGGGACCCCGAGGGCCCCAAGGTGCTGCTGTGCACGGAGGTGGGCGGCGAGGGCCGCAACTTCCAGTTCGCGCACCACCTGGTGCACTACGACCTGCCATGGAGCCCGTCCACGGTGGAGCAGCGGATTGGGCGCCTGGACCGTATCGGGCAGAACCACCCGGTGGAGATCCACGTGTTCGATCCGGCGGGGACGCTGGCGTCGGACGTGTTGATGCTGCTGGCGGACGCGGTGGGCGTGTTCGGCGAGACGGTGGGTGGCCTGGACGCGGTGCTGGAGGAGGTGGAGGAGCGGCTGACGGAGATGGCGCTGCTGCCGCGCGAGTCGCGGGTGGCGTACGCCTCGGAGCTGAAGGAGCGGGTGGAGAAGGCGCGGGCGCAGGTGAAGCGCGCGTATGACCCGCTGCTGGACATCCGCTCGTTCGACAAGGACGCGGTGGCGCGGCTGGTGACGCGGGCGCAGGAGCGCATCGGGGTGGAGGCCGGCGAGGAGGAGGAGCAGAGCCTCGAGGAAGGCCTGTGGAGCGTGGCGCGCGACCTCGACGAGAAGCTCGAGGAGACGGTGACGGAGCTGGCGCGGCGGGTGGGCATTGGCGTGGACACGGACGAGCAGGTGGATGCGTTCCAGTGCGCGTTCCAGTTCGGCCATGCGTTGAAGGTGGAGGGCCTGCCGGGAATCGACATCAACGAGGACCGGACGGTGCTGGGCACCTTCTGGCGGGACACGGCGGTGGAGGCGGAGGAGCTGGAGTACTTCGCGACGGGCCACTCGATTGTCGAGGCGCTGTTCGGCTTCCTGCGGGACGGGCCGTACGGACGCAGCGGGGCGCGCTTCATCGAGAAGCGGGGACCGCTGAAGGCGAAGGGCGTGGAGCTGCTCTACCACGTGCAGATGCCGGAGCCGGAGGACACGTCGCCGGGAGCACGGGTGCCGAGCCGGCAGATCGCCCGCTTCCTGGAGCGCACGCTGGTGCACGTGGCGGTGGTGGAGGGCGCCACGGGCCCGAAGGCGGACACGACGGTGCTGCCGGCGCTGGAGGCCGAGGGCAAGGGGCTGAAGGGCGACGAGTGGCTGCGCATCTTCCCGGGCTTCGGGGCGTTCGTGGAGCAGGGCATTCCGGTGGCGCAGAAGGCCGCCGAGGCGGAGATGGCGAAGCTGCAGACGCGGGCGCGCAAGGCGATCGAATCCGAGCGCGACGGCGCACTGGAGCGCATGAAGTTGTCGCTGACGCACCAGGGGCTGGAGGCGGAGGCGGTGGAGGCCCAGTTGTCCGCGGAGCACACGCACTACGAGCGGCTGCTGAGGGCGCTGGCGGGCGCGAAGGTGGTGCTCGACTCGGCGTGTGGCTTCGTCATCAACCGCTAGGTTGAACAAAGGTTGTCAAACCCTCTGCGGACCCTGGACTCCTCACTCCGCCCCTATCCCCTCTCCCCCTGGGAGAGGGACGGGGTGAGGGTTTGAATCCCCGTTCTCCCGCTCTGGAAAAAAACCGTGGCGCCGCTGCGAGAGACGGAAACAGCGGTCGCCCGGTTGCCCGTCAGGCCATGCGTGACGCGGAAGAGACGAGCGAACGCGGGCGTATTTGTTTTGGACATAAACAAGTATTACCGAGACCGGTTTACGCCAGCCCCTGGGGCGGTACACCTCATGAGAACCGCACCATGTACGGACCTTCACTGCGCGACGACACCTTCGAGCCCTGTACCCATGCCGGGAGCAGTGGGCCGCCGCGCGTCTCTTCCCGCCATGGCGCGAGCGCCATGAGCTGAGCCGGGGAGACGACATGCTCGAACAGAACTCGCAGGCCGTTCTGGAACTGGTGGACGCGCGGGACGATCAAGCCCAGCACCTCATCGACAGTCTCCAGGATTACGCCATCTTCATGCTCGACCTGTCGGGGCGGGTGAGGAGCTGGAACAACGGAGCGGAGCGCATCATCGGTTACACCCGGGAGGAGATCCTCGGGAAGCACATCTCCATCTTCTCTCCGCCCGATGAGAGCAACACCGGCAAGAGCGAGTACGAGCTGCGGATCGCCACGACGGAAGGCCGTTTCGAGGAGGAGGGCTGGCGGGTGCGCAAGAACGGGGAGCGTTTCTGGGCGAGCGTGATTCTCACCGCGATGCGCGACGCGAAGGGCCGGGTCACCGGGTTCGCGAAGGTGACGAGGGACCTGACCGAGCGCCGGAAGGCCGAGGAGGAGCTGCGGCAGAGCGAGGAGCGCTTCCGGGCGCTGGTCACGAGCGTGAAGGACTACGCCATCTTCATGGTGGGGCCGGACGGGCGCGTGGAGAGCTGGAACCTGGGAGCGCAGCGCATCAAGGGCTACGAGGCGAAGGAGATCATCGGCCAGCCCATCACGCGCTTCTACCCGGAGGAGGCGGTGGCGCAGGGCAGGCCGTGGGCGCTCCTGAACGAGGCGGCGATGGTGGGCCGCGTGGAGGACGAGGGCTGGCGGGTGCGCAAGGACGGGACGCTCTTCTGGGCGGATGTGGTCATCACCGCCGTGCGCGACGAGAGCGGACAGTTGAGGGGCTTCGCGAAGGTGACGAGGGATCTGACGGAGCGCAAGCGATCGGAGGAGGAGCGGCTGCGGCTCGCGCAGGCGCAGGCGGCCATCCGGCTGCGCGACGAGTTCCTCGCCATCGCCTCGCACGAGCTGAAGACGCCGCTCACGGCGCTCCAGCTCCAGCTGCATAGCCTGAGGGGAAAGGGAGGCTCGCTCGAGCCGGGGGTTTCCTCGAAGCTGGACCGCGCGGTCCGCAGCACGGATCGGCTGGCGGGCCTCATCGAGACGCTGCTCGACGTGTCGCGGCTGAGCACGGGCCAGCTCACGCTCAAGCCGGAGCGGATGGAGTTGCTGGCCACGGTGCACGACGTGACGGAGCGGTTGAGCGAGGCGGCGGCCCAGGCGGAGTGTCCGCTGCGGGTGAGGGAAGGGCCTCCGGTGGAGGGGACGTGGGATCGCCTGCGCATCGAGCAGGTCATCTCCAACCTGCTGTCCAACGCGTTCAAGTACGCGGCGGGGAGTCCGGTGGAGCTCTCGGTGTCGCGGGAGGGCGCGGAGGCGGTGCTCGAGGTGCAGGACCGGGGGCCGGGCATCCCGGAGAAGGACATGGAGCGGTTGTTCAACCGGTTCGAGCGGGCCGCGCCGATGAAGCACTACGGTGGGCTGGGCCTGGGGCTGTACGTGGCCCGGGAGATCGTCCACGCCCACGGCGGGCGCATCTCGGTGGAGAACCCGCCGGAGGGTGGGGCGCGCTTCACGGTGCGCCTGCCCGTGTGAAACTCAGACGCGCAGCTTCTCGCGCAGCGCCTTGGCCCGGCTCTGCATGTCGGGATCCAGGCTGGTGAGCTCGATGCCCTTGAGGCGCTGATCCAGGCTCTTGGGCACCTTCGTCTTCACCAGCTTGCCCTCGGCCTCCAGCTCCTCCAGCCTGCCCAGCGCCTTGTCCACGATCCGCTCGCGCGGGTGGCCCAGCAGGCTGTCCAGGAAGTACGGGTCCTCGGGCAGCTCGGGGTACTTCTCCAGGTAGTCCAGCACCCCCTGCGCCCATGCCCGCGGATCCTCGGCGGACTCCATCAGCTTCTGCATCGCCTGCTTCTGCGCCTTGCGCTTGCCCTCGGGATCGAAGGTCTTCGCCAGGCCCTCGGGCAGCTCGCCGCCCGTGAAGAGCGCGTCCGCCGCCGCCTTGTACTTCTGGTACGACGCGCTGCGCTCGATGCGCTGCTGCGCCGGATCATCCTGCCGCGAGGTGTGCCCCCGGCCCTTGCCGCGCGAAGCGTCGATCTCCCGCCAGCTCTTCGTCCGTTTGCCGGAGAAGCCTCCACCGCCCCGATCGTCGTCCTTGTCACGTGCCATTCTTCATTTTCCCTTCCGAGCACTCCACAGCGCCGTCAGTCCGCGCTTCACCAGGGTGCGTGCCGTCGCCAGCTCCTCGGGTGACAGGGGGTGCTCCTCGTCCTGCTCCGCCTCGAACAACGCCTCGTCCGCGTATGCGGTCAGGGCCGTGGGCACTGGCGAAGTCTCCATGCCCGGTGTCTCCAGTGCCGCGGGAGCCACGCTCGCCAGTCCCTGCGGCCAGCCAAGCTCCAGCATGGCGTGCAGCTCGAAGAGCAGGTGACGGGCGACTCCGTATCCTTCGTCCGACAGCCCCGCGGCGTCAAGCACACCCAGCAGCGCGTCCTGCTTGTTTTCGAACGCATCGTTCAGCCGGGTGCGCGCCTTCTCGTCGTCTTCCAGATAACGCCAGGCCCCCTCCACGAATGCCGTGTCCGGCTCGCCCGGAGCGAAGGGCTGGGGTGGCTCCGTCTTCTGCTTCTTCGGCCGGGGCGGGCGCGGGCCGTCCTCCAGCCGCACCTGCTTGCCTTCCTGCACCAGGTCCCACAACCCCAGCAGGTTCTGGAAGAGGCGGCGCGCCAGCTCGGGGGACTCGAATCGGGGCTCCTGCCCGAAGAGGCTGGGAATCACTTCCTGGGAGGGGCGTCCCTCGGCGTGGGCCTGGCGCATGTGCGCCAGCACCGTGAGGCTGTCATGTGAGGTGCCCGCGAGCTCCAGCAGCCCGTCGAGCACCTGCGCGCCCTCGAACTGGCGCACGAACTCCATCTTCTTGGATCGGGAACGGCTCATGGGGTGCGCACCGTAGCGCCCGGACGGCGGAGAGGCACGTGGCTCATCACGTGCCTCAATGTTGGGTGGGTTCCCATTCGCCCATCAGGCCGTCCTGGTGCTGCTTGGGGTTGGTGGGCCATTCGTAGTCCTCGGGCATGTGGCCTCCGCCCTGCTCGGCCGAGCCAATCCAGCTCACGTCCGGGAAACGCGGGTCATGGCTGGGGTAGCTCGGCTCCGGCTCGTCCGTCACCTCGGTGCGGTTGGGGGGCACCACGAAGGGGGTGTCGATGGGCTTGTCGGGGTAGATGATCGCCATATGCGGGCTCCTCCGCCCCCAACCATGGGGATGACTCCACCCGGAGGCCCGGCCCGCCCTGGGGAGACCGGCCAGGGAGCCAGCGGCATGCCCGACCCTTCCTGTTCTGGACGAGACCCGTGGCCACCCTTTGTGCCTTCCGTTTCCTCCCCTCCGACCCTAGTGTGACGCCTCGTCCATGAGCGATCTGTCCTCGGAGAGATTGAAGGCCGCGGTGCTGGCGCTGTACCAGGCCCGCCCGGTGGAAGGGCCTCCCGGTGATGACGGCCAGCGCTCTGTCTGGCACCTGTCCACCCAGGGGGCGGAGCTGCTGTCCTTCGTGGACCCGGAGGGCCGCGTGCAGCGCCAGGAACTCACACTTCTGGACGAACACTGCGTGTGGTCCAGTGGCGTGGGCCTGCGCACCGGACGGGTGGAGCAGGATGGGGCCGTGCGCACCGAGACGAGTGTCGTCCACCCGGATGCCCAGCCCGTTCCCGCCCGGCTGCTGCGCGCCGCGCTCGCCCTCGAGCACTACCAGGGGGAGGACCGTTACATTCAACACATCCAGCGTGTGCTCGCGCTCGCGCGCCAGGGGCTCGTGCTCTCCGGAGGCACCGGGGCCGTGGCCGTGGCGCCTGCCGCTCCCGCGCCCGTGAGCCCCACGCCTCCGGTTTCCGCTTCCGCTTCCGCTTCCGCCGCGCCCGCGTCCACGTCTCATAGCGCTTCGGCCGGGGCGCAGACTCCACTGCCCCTCCAGCTGCCCGTCGTGGACCCCGTCATGCTCCAGAGGCAGAAGACGGAGGGCCTGACCATGCTCGTCGTCCTCGGGCTGGGGCTGCTGCTCAGCGTGTGGCTGCTGTTCTGGCTCCTGTGAGCTGTCCCCTCTCCCAGAGGGAGAGGGAGCATGCGGAACTCAAGCGGCGACGGCGCCCTCTCCGAGCAGCTGGGCGTAGCGTCCACCTCGCGCCGACAGCTCCGCGTGCGTGCCCGCCTCCACCACCCGCCCCGCATCCAGCACGACGATGAGGTCCGCGTCGCGCACCGTGGACAGCCGGTGCGCGATGACGAGCACCGTCCTCCCCTTCATCAACGCCGCCAGGCCCGCGCCCACCGCCGCCTCGCTCTGTGCGTCCAGTGCGCTCGTGGGCTCGTCCAGCAGCAGCACCGAGGGCCGGCACAGGAAGGCCCTCGCCAGGGCCAGCCGCTGCCGCTGTCCACCTGACAGTCGCGCGCCACGCTCACCCACCGGCTCGTCCAGGCCTCCCGGCAGGGCGCCCACGAAGTCCTCCGCGTGCGCCAGCCGCAGCGCCTCCCAGAGCTCCGCGTCGGTGGCCTCGGGCCGCCCCAGCAGCAGGTTGTGCCGCACGCTGCCCGAGAAGAGCACCGGCTCCTGCGGCACCCATGCCATCTGCGCCCGCACACTGGAGGGCTTCAACTGGGACAGCGGTGTCCCATCCCAGCCCACCGTGCCGCCGCTCGGGGGCAGGAAGCCCAGCAGCACGGAGAAGAGCGTCGTCTTGCCCGCGCCCGAGGCCCCCACCAGCGCCACCCGGGCTCCCGCCGGCACCGTGAGGTCCACCCCGCGCAGCGCCTCGCGGCCGTCCGCGTAGGTGGCGCGCAGGCCCTCGAGCGTCAATGCCCGGGTGAGCGGCCCGGCCTCCGCTCCCTCGTCTGGCGGCACCGGCACGTCCACCACCGCGAAGAGGCGCTCGGCCGCCACCAGTCCGATGAGCACCTGGGACAGCGTGCCACTGAGCGACTTCACCGGCTGGTAGAGCAGCAGCACCGCGGCGAGGAAGGACAGCAGCCGCCCGGAGAGCGACGGGTCCGCGGAGATGGCCCGCGCGCCCCAGGCCACCGCCAGCGCCACGCCGACAATCCCCATCACCTCCACCGTGGGGCTGTACGCCCCGCGCAGGAAGAGCGAGCGGCGCATCTGCCCGAGGTAGCGCTCCGACTCGGCCTCGAAGGACTCCAGCGCCCGCGGCGTGCCCCCATAGGCCTGCACCACGGGCAGGGCCTGCAGTTGCTCCGCGGTGAGCGCGGTGAGGGCACCCAGGCTCGTCTGCGAGCGGTTGGCCACCTTCTTCAGCGAGCGCGCGAAGCTGCGCACCGGCAGCACCGTGAGCGGCATCACCACGAAGGTGACGAGGAAGAGCTTCGCGTCGATGAGCAGACACGTGACGAGCAGCGCCAGAATCTGCAGCCCGTCCCTCACATACGAGGAGAGCGCCTGCGTCACGGAGAACTCCACCAGCGGCACGTCCGCGGTGAAGCGGGTGAGCAACTCACCCGAGTGCTGCTTCTCGAAGAAGGCCGGTGGCTGGGCGAGCAGCCGGGCGTACAGGAAGCCGCGCAGGTCCGCCATCACCCGCTGCCCCAACCGCTGCATCCACCCGCCCTGGAGGAAGGCCGCCGTGGCCTTCACTGCCGCCATGGCCACCACCAGCAGGGGCAGCACACCGAGCAGTTGCTTGCCCGGCAGCGTGAATCCCGCCAGCACCACGGGTGTTCCCGTAAGGACAGCGTGTAGCAGCGGCCCCACCAGCCAGGCGTACCCCGAGGTGGCGGCGGCAGCGGCCAGGGAGGCGCTCACACCGCACACCAGCAGCCTCCGATAGGGACGGAGGTATCCCAGCAGGCGGCGATAGACGTGTGGAGCAGGACGGGGGGCCACGGCGGAGCGCGCACTCTCTCACTGAGAAGCCTCCCCGGCAAAGGCCCGCGCTCGCCCGCTCGTCCCGCGGCCGGGTATTCGATCCATGTGGGAGCTTTCATTGCCCCTGCGGGAAGCGGCGGACAGCTTTCCGCTAGCCATGGACAACACCAACACTGGGAAAGAGGCGCTGTTCAGTCCGGGCTGTGAGCCGGTGGTCGAGGACGAAGAGCGCCGTCGGCTCTTGTGGCTGATGGCGGAGTACTTCCGCACCATCGGCTGCACGGACCTCAAGGCTCGGCTGCCCGGCTTCATGCCACCGCCCATTCTTTCGGGCACCATCGAGGACCATCGGCCAGACTTCACCTGCCGACAGTCCGATTCGGCTCGCACCCCCATCATCCTGGAGATCGTCACTCCGGGCATGGTGGAAGACCCCACCACGGAGAACCGCTGGAGCCTCCTGTCCAGCGCCGCCAAGCTCTACAACGCGGAGCTGCACTTCGTGGTCCCCAAGTGGGCGTCCAGGGGAGCCGTTGATCCGGTGCTCAAACGGCGGCTCGCTCGCATGGAGCTGACGGCCAACCGGGTCTGGACGGTCTGAGGCCCCCCGTTTCGAGCGTTCATCCCGAAGCGCCCGCCCCTCCAAAGAGGGGCGGGCGCGGATTGCCGGGCCTTCCGCCTGCGTTATAGTGATTTCGAAGAGTACGCGGGCTTGGAAAGTCCAATAAATCCAGGGGTTTGAACGCAATGCCAGCGGCGGCGGGCCAGAAGCGCGACTACTACGAGGTACTGGGAGTCCAGAAGAACGTCTCGGGGCAAGAGCTCAAGAGCGCGTTCCGCAAGGTGGCGTTGCAGTACCACCCGGACCGGAACCCCGGAAACAAGGATGCCGAGGATAAGTTCAAGGAGGCCTCGGAAGCCTATGAGGTGCTGAGCGACCCGGAGCGGCGGGCCCGGTACGACCGGTTCGGCCATGCGGGCGTGGGTGGCGCGGCCGGGGGAGACCCGTTCGGCGGCGGCTTCCAGGGCGTCAACATCAACGACATCTTCGGAGAGATTTTCGGAGACATCTTCGGGGGGCGGGGTGGCCGGGGCCGGGTGAGCAACCGCGGCGCGGACCTGCGCTTCAACCTGGAGATTTCCTTCGAGGAGGCGGCGTTCGGCTGCCGTCCGAAGGTGCCGATTCCGCGCCCGAAGAAGTGCGACACGTGCAGTGGCTCGGGCAGCAAGAGCGGCTCGGCGCCCAAGGCGTGCGGCACGTGCGGCGGCACGGGCGAGCTGCGCTTCACCCAGGGCTTCTTCGCGGTGAGCCGGCCGTGCACGGACTGCGGCGGCACGGGCGCGGTGGTGCCGGATCCGTGCGGCAAGTGCCGGGGCTCGGGCAAGGTGCCGGCCGAGGAGGTCATCGAGGTCAACATCCCCGCGGGTGTGGACAACGGCACGCGGGTGCGGCTCGGCGGCATGGGCGAGCCGGGTGACCGGGGCGGACCTTCGGGTGATCTGTACGTGACGGTCATCGTCCGGGAGCACTCGCTCTTCCAGCGCGAGGACTACGACGTCTTCTGCGAGGTGCCCATCTCCTTCACGCAGGCGGCGCTGGGCGCGAAGATCGACGTGCCCACGCTGGACGGGAAGGTGAAGATGACCATTCCCGAGGGCACGCAGTCGGGCAAGGTGTTCCGGCTCAAGGGCAAGGGCATTCCGCACCTGCACAGCGGCCAGCGCGGGGACCAGCACGTGCGCGTGATGGTGGAGACGCCCACGGGGCTGACGCAGAAGCAGCGCGAGCTGCTCGAGAAGTTCGCCGACGCCAGCGGGGAAGAGGTGCACCCGCAGTCGAAGAACTTCTTCGAGAAGGTGCGCGAGCTGTTCGGCTGAAACACCCCTCTCCCACCGGGAGAGGGACAGGGTGAGGGTGCCGCGGACCACGGAGTCCGGGCACCCTTTTCCATTTCTGGAGGTCCCTACTGCACGGTGATGATGTCCGACAGGGACAGCACGCCCGAGATGGGGATGGGGAGGTTGAACACCTGCTGGAGGATGTCTTCGTCCGAGGTGGTGTTCACGTCGAAGGTAAAGACATACGAGCGGCCCGAGGACAGCAGCCCGGGCGGCAGCCGCGTGCGGGTGTCATCGGTCCGGATGGAACCCACGTACTGGCTCACCGTCGCGGAGCCCTCCACCGAGAGCTCGTGGATGAAGAGGATGTAGTGGTAGCGCTCGCCCGGCACGGGGGGCGGCGCCACCCAGCTCACCTCGGGCGTGGTGGTGGCGAGGGTGACGGGCTGCTGCGCGTCCATGCCCTCGATGCGCGGCTGCTGCACGGTACCGAACTGGGGGGCGATCTTCCCGGAGAAGAACCCGGGGAGCTGCTCCGAGTGTGAGGCGCTGCCGGCGATGATGGCCGGCGTATCCGTCCCGGGCAGCTGGTAGGTCACCGCGAAAGCGGTCTCCGTGGTGCCCACGGGCATCCAGCTCGCGGGATAGGGATTGGCGTAGGTGAGGGTGGTGCGCAGCTCGTCCACGATGGGCGGCAGGCCAATCTCCACGAGCAGGGGAATGGGGCTGATGGTGCCGTAGGTGTGCGGCATGGGCTGGATGTCGACGATCATCACCTGCGCGGCCACGCTGGCGCGCGGGTGGATGGCGGGGGCCAGGTTCCTGAACGCGGCCATGTCCCAGTGCAGGGGCGCCGTGAGCGCGGGGGGCTCGGCCATGGTGCCGGAGATCGTCTGCGTCTCCCCCGGCTTGGATTGGAACTCGGGAGCCTCGAAGGAGCGGCTGACGGAGCGGTAGCTCAACGTCTCACCGCTGCCCTCGAGTGGGGCGGTGCGGCTGGTGAGCTGGGTAAGCAGGACGCGGTCCCCCTGCGCCGGGTCGATGAGCGGCTGGCCCGTGCGGACCGTATAGGTGAAGGTGCCCGAGGTCGCCCCCACGGTGGCGGTGGGCGTGAGCCGGAAGCGCGCCACATTGAGGTTGGTGGAGAAGAGGGTGAGGCCGTCCGTGCTCTGGTACGGGTGGAGGTTGTCGAGGTTGAAGACGATCGTCGCGCCGCTGACGTCCGCGGGCTGGGTCGCGGCGTCGGGCCGGCCGATGCTCGTGTTCGTGGAGAGCTTCACCTCCCGGGCGTCCGTCACCACGTAGGTGGTGGGATCGAAGCGCAGGTAGTACGGGCCGGCGGGGACGTTGGGGATGACGAAGGTGCCGTCCGCCTTGCCCACGCCTTCATGGGTGACGAAGGTGCCACCCTCCTCGACGAGCGCCTTGGGCGCGTCGGTGGAGAGGTCCACCGGGCGGCGGACCTCCCCGGCGTTCGTCAGGGAGAGCATGTCCAACTGCCCGGTGACGTCGGGAGGTACCCCCGCGTCGGTGCCCGCGTCCGTCCCCCCATCCGGAGTGGGATCCGTTGGGGACGGACAGCCGGCCGACGCCAGGGTGAGTGCCAGACAGGACAGCAGGGAGGCCAGAGAAGGTTTGGGGTTCATCCTTCTCAAATACCCTGAATCCGGGAATCCTGGCTACGAGGCCACCCGCCGGGCATCCGCCTCGGGATCCACGAGGCGGCCCGAGTCCAGCCGGACGAGCCGGTCGGCGACGTGGAAGTAGCGGTCGTCGTGGCTGATGACGAGCACGGCCTTGCCCGCGCGCTTCATCTCGGGGAGCAGCTCCTCGTAGAAGATCTGCTTGAAGACGGGGTCCTGGTCCGCGGCCCACTCGTCGAAGACGTAGATGGGGCGGTCCTCCAGCCACGAGGCGAGCAGCGCCAGACGCTTGCGCTGACCCAGGGACAGCTCGGTGGTGGAGAGCTTCCCGTCGGTGACGCGCACCTTCTGGTCCAGGTTCAGCCGCTTCAGGTAGTGCGCCACCTTCTCGGAGCGCTCCTGCGGGGCCAGGCCGAGCAGGCTCTCGAAGAGGTGGAAGTCCGAGAAGACGGTGGAGAAGAGCTGGCGGTAGGTGTCGCGCGTCTCGTCGGTGACGGGCTGGCCATCCAGCCGCACCTCGCCGGACTCGGGCGTGTAGAGGCCGGTGAAGAGCTTGGCGAGGCTCGTCTTGCCGCTGCCGTTGCCACCCACCAGGAAGAGCAGCTCGCCCGGCGCCAGGCTCAGGTTGATGGGCCCGAGGGTGAAGCGGCTGTCGTCGTTCTCGCGGTGGTAGGTATGGGTGACGTCCACCAGCTCCAGTTTCTGGAAGGCGCTCGGGGCCGTGTTCGCGGCGAGGGCCCGGGCCGACTCGGCGGCGGTCTCCAGGGTCAGGCCCATCTCCTCCACCTTCTTCATCGCCACGTCCGCGCGCGCCAGGAAGGGGACGAACTCGGTGAGCGTCTGCAGCGGCTGCTGCAGGTAGAGCACGGTGAGCGTGTAGCCCGTCAGCTCGGCCAGGCTCAGCGGGCTGAAGGCCGGCATGGCGAAGATGAGCAGGCCGATGACGACGAAGAACAGGAACATGCCCCAGCTGCTGCTGGCCGAGTAGATGTTGAGGCTGCGGGTGTACAGGCTGCGCAGCGTGCCGGCCGTGCCCTCCAGCTGCTCGCCGAGGAAGACCTCGCGGCGGTTGCCGTTGAGCTTGAGCTCCTTGATGCCCTCGGTGAGCGAGCGGAAGTGCTTGAAGAGGGTGTCCTGGGTGGTGCGGGCCTTGGCGAGCCCTCCCGTGGCGAGGCCCGTGAGGAGGCTGAACGACAGCACGCCCAGCGTCATGAAGACGATCATCCCCAGGAAGAGCTTCCAGGAGAGCCACGCCATCCACCCCAGGCAGCCGATGAGGATGGCTGCGTTCACCACGATGAGGGGCAGCAACATCATGCCGTTGCTGACCGTGACGATGTCGTCCGTCAGGGTGGCGATCATCCGGTGCGCGCCGAGCTCCTCGAACCGGCGCAGGGGCGCCGAGACGATGCTGCGGCTGAGCCGCAGGCGCATGTTGTAGAGCGCGTTCTGCTGCATCCCGTTGAGCAGCACCTGCGAGAAGATGCGGGTCACCAGGGACAGCAGCATCAGGCCGATGAAGCCACCCACCAGCACGTTGTCCGGTGTGTCGGTGCCGGTCAGCTTGTGGTTGATGAGGGCGATGAGCGCGGCGCTGCTGCCACCCGACAGCAGGCCGCACAGGGCCGACAGGAAGACGCTGCCTCGCGAGGCGCGCAGCAGGAGGGCAAGGAGTTTCATGGGGTCTTGGTGCTCACTGAGGCCCGCTCGTGGGCGCGTTCGAGGTACTCGCGCAGTCGCTCGGCCACTGCCTGCACGGCGGGAGGCTGCAACAGCTCGAAGTGTGCGCCGGGCACCTCATGGATGTCCAGCTTGCCCGGAGGCGCCAGGGCCCCCCAGCCGCGATCCTCCGTCTGGCCAGGGACCGGCTTGCTGGCGCGCAGCAGGGTGAGCGGCCCGCTCGTGTGGGCAGCGGGCTGGTAGCGCCAGCTGGCACGCAGGTTGGCCTCGAAGACGTTGCGCAGGGCGCGCACCTGCTCCACCCCCACCTCGGGCAGGGCGAGCTGGGCCTTGCGCGCTCCCTCCATCAGGACGTGGAGCAACTCCTCCCGTCCCAGCGTCTTCACCTGCTCCTCGGGCACCTTGAAGCCGTCGCCGATGAGGTCTTCCACCAGGCTCACGAAGGCCTGCTGGAGGGCCTCGTCCTCGTTCTGGATGTTGGCGGGCCGCCCGGAGGGCGCCTGCGAGTCGATGAGCATCAACAGCTCCACCTGCTCGCCCTGACGCTGGAGCTGCTGGGCCATCTCGTAGGCCACCACGCCACCCATGGACCAGCCACCGAGCAGGTAGGGCCCGGAGGGCTGGACGGTGCGGATGGCGTCCACGTAGAGGGCCGCCATCTCCTCGACCGTCTGGCACGGAGGCAGCGAGCCGTCGAGCCCGCGCGACTCGAGGGCGTAGAACGGCTGCTGCGGACCCAGCTGACGGGACAGCTCGGAGTAGCCGAGCACGGTGCCGCCCACCGGGTGGACGACGAAGAGCGGACGGTGGGGGTTGCCCGGCTGCACGGGCACGAGCGGCACCAGGGGCGACCAGGCCTGCGGCACCCCACGCAACAGCTGCGCGAGCTGCTCCACCGTGGGCGCCTGGAAGAGCGCGGCCAGCGGCAGGTTCCGGCCCGTCACCTCGCGCAGCCGGCCCATGAGGCGCACGGCCAGCAGCGAGTGCCCACCCAGCTCGAAGAAGTGGCTGGTCGCGCCGACAGGCCGCACGTCCAGCACCTCCTCCCAGATGCGCGCCACCTGGAGCTCCAGGGCATCGCGCGGCGGCACGTAGGCCCCCGCCGCCTCGATGCGGCCCTGCTCCGGSGCGGGCAGYGCCTTGCGGTCCACCTTGCCGCTGGAGTTGAGCGGCAGCTTCTCCAKCGCCACGAAGGCCGAGGGCACCATGTACTCCGGCAGCTTCTGGCGCAGGGCGCCACGCAGCTCGGCCAGGTCGAACGGCTGACCGTCCCGGGCCACGAGGTACGCCACCAGCCGCTTGTCTCCCGGCGTGTCCTCRCGGGCCACCACCGTGGCCTGCTGCACGCCCGGGTGGCTGGAGAGCACCGCTTCAATCTCCTCCAGCTCGATGCGGAAGCCGCGCACCTTCACCTGGAAGTCCACGCGGCCCAGGTAGTCGATGGTGCCGTCCGGCAGCCAGCGCACCAGGTCCCCGGTCCGGTACAGGCGGGCACCGGGCTGCGAGCTGAACGGATCCGCGACGAACTTCTGCGACGTCAGCTCGGGCCGGCGCAGGTAGCCGCGGGCCACGCCGGCGCCACCGACGTACAGCTCGCCGGGGACACCCACGGGCACGGGCTGCATGCGCTCGTCGAGCACGTAGCCGCGCACGTTGGGCAGCAGCTTTCCGAGCGTGGGCTTCGGCCAGTCACGCACCTCGCACGCCGTGGTGTCCACCGTGCACTCGGTGGGGCCGTAGACGTTGAAGAAGCGGGTGCGCGGGTGCTGGGACAGCGTGGTCCAGAGCGCCTCGTCCAGCGCCTCGCCACCCACGAGCACGCGCGTGGGCACGTTCTCCGTCCGGGTGGCCAGACCCGCGCCGAGCAACAGGCGCAGGTGCGAGGGCGAGCAGTCCAGGACGTCCACCCGGTCGCGCGCCAGCAGCGCCAGCAGCGCGTCCACGTCGCCACGGGCGGCCTCGGGGACCATGCAGAGCGCGTGGCCATCGAGAATCCGCACGAGCTGCTTCACCGACGCGTCGAAGGACAGCGGCGCGTTGAGGGTGACGCGCTGCGGGGCCTTGACGTCGGCGTACACGGTGCTGGCCAGGGCGTGGCGCAGGTTGAGCACGGAGCCCTGCTGAATCATCACGCCCTTGGGCACGCCGGTGGAGCCCGAGGTGTAGATGACGTAGGCGAGGTCCTCGGGGCCGTTGACGAGGGGCGGGTTCTCCACGCTCTGGCGGGCGAGCAGTCCGTCCTCCGCGTCCAGGCAGAGCACCTGGGCGGTGGGGGACTGGAGCCGGGGCAGCAGGTGGCGCTGGGTGAGCAGCACCGGGGCCCGCGAGTCCGTGAGCACCAGGTTCAGACGCTCCTGCGGGTAGGCGGGATCCAACGGCACGTAGGCGCCGCCGGCCTTGAGGATGCCGAACACGGCCACCACCTGCTCCAGCGAGCGCTCCAGGCACATGGCCACCAGGACATTGGGACCGATGCCCCGCGCGCGCAGCAGGTGCGCGAGCTGGTTGGCGCGCTGGTTGAGCTCGCGGAAGGTGAGCTGGCTGCCCTCGAACATGAGCGCCAGCGCCTCCGGGGTGCGAGCCACCTGGGCCTCGAACGCGGCGGGCAGCGACGGCTCGACGGTGAAGTCCCGCCGGGTGTCGTTCCACTCCACCAGCAACTGGCGCCGCTCCTCGCTGGTGAGCAGCGGCAGCCGTCCCAGGCTCTGCTCGGGGTCGGCGACGGCGCCCTCCAGCAGGACGTTCAGGTGTCCGGCCATGCGCGCGGCCGTCCCGGCGTCGAACAGGTCCGCGTTGTAGAGGAGCACGCCCGCGAGCGCCCCGGCCTCCTCGGCGAAGGTGAGGGACAGCTCGAAGCGGGCCGTCTGGGCGTCCACCTCCACCGGGCGCAGCGTCAGCCCGGTGGACTCCAGGGTCTGCGCGGGCGTGTTCTGGAAGGTGAGCATCACCTGGAAGAGCGGCGAGCGGCTCAGATCGCGCTCGGGCTGGAGCTCCTCGACGAGCTTCTCGAAGGGCACCTCCTGGTGGGCGTAAGCGCCGAGCGTGGTCTCGCGCACCTGCGCCAGCAGGGCCCGGAAGCTCCGCTGGGGCGACAGGCGGGAGCGCAGGACGAGGGTGTTGACGAAGAAGCCGATGAGCCCCTCCACCTCACCGCGGTTGCGGCCGGCGATGGGCGAGCCGACGCTGATGTCGTCCTGCCCGGAGTAGCGCGAGAGCAGCACCTGGAAGGCCGCCAGCAACAGCATGAAGGGCGTGATGCCTTCGCGCTGGCAGAGCTTCATCAGCGCCCGCGAGAGCTCCGCGGACAGCACCACGGGCTGGCTGCCGCCCCGGTGGGTCATCACGGGAGGCCGCGGCCTGTCCGTGGGCAGCTCCAGCGCGCGCGGCGCACCGGTGAGCTGCTGACGCCACCAGCCGAGCTGCTGCTCGAGCACCTCGCCCTGGAGCCAGCCACGCTGCCACGCCGCGTAGTCGGCGTACTGCACGGGCAGCTCTGGCAGCGGGGAGGGCTTGCCCTCGGTGAAGGCCTGGTAGAGCGCCGCCACCTCGCGCACCAGCACCCCCAGGGACCAGCCGTCCGAGACGATGTGGTGCATGGTGACCACGAGCACGTGCTGCTTCGCGTCCAGCCGCAGCAGCAGGGCGCGCAGCAGGGGCCCGCGGCCGAGCTCGAAGGGCTTCAGCGCATGCTCGGTGCTGAGCCGCCGCACCTCGGCCTCCAGCTCGGAGGCGGGCACGGCGCTCAGGTCCACCACCTCCAGGGGCAGCGTGCCGTGCGGAGCGATGACCTGCACGGGCTCGCCCTGCGCGGTGGCGAACGTGGTGCGCAGCGACTCGTGGCGCCGCACCAGCTCGGACAGCGCGCGCTCCAGGGCCGCGACATCCAGCACGCCCTCCAGCCGCACCGCCGTGGGCAGGTTGTAGAAGGCGTTGCCTGGCTGGAGCTGATCCAGGAACCACAGCCGCTGCTGCGAGAAGGACAGGGGCAGGTGCGCCTCACGCGAGACGCGCGTGATGGCGGGCGCCTGGACTCCCTGGCCGGCCCGGATGGCCGCGTCGAGCCTCTCCGCCAGGGCGGCGATGGAGGGGGCCTCGAAGAGATCCCTCAGGGGCAGCTCCACCCGGAAGGCCGTGCGGATGCGCGAGAGCACCTGCGTGGCCAGCAGCGAGTGGCCACCCAGCTCGAAGAAGTTCTCGTGGACGCCGATGCGGGGCGCCTTGAGGACCTCGGACCAGAGCTGGGCGAGCAACTGCTCCGTCTCGTTGCGCGGGGCCACGTACTCCTGGCTCGTCTGCGCCTGGTCCGGCACGGGCAGGGCCTTGCGGTCCACCTTGCCGTTGGGTGAGAGCGGCAGCGTGTCGAGCACCATGAGCGCCGAGGGCACCATGTACTCGGGCAGGCTCTGCTTGAGGAAGGTGCGCAGCTCGGCGGCCGCGAGCGTGTGCTCCGGCTTCGCCACGAGGTACGCCACCAGGCGCTTGTCGCCCGGCGAGTCCTCGCGAGCCACCACCACGACGTCGCGCACGCTCGGGTGGCCCCGGAGCGCCGTTTCGATCTCTCCCAGCTCGATGCGGAAGCCGCGCACCTTCACCTGGTTGTCGATGCGGCCCAGGTACTCGAGCTCACCGTCCGGCAGGTAGCGGACCCGGTCGCCCGTGCGGTACAGGCGCTCACCGGGCGTGGTGGAGAACGGGTTGGGCACGAACCGCTCGGCGGCCAGCTCCGGACGGTGCAGGTAGCCGCGGGCCAGTCCCGCGCCGCCCAGGTAGAGCTCGCCCGGCACGCCCACCGGCACCAGCTGCATGCGGGCGTCCAGCACGTAACCCTGCGTCCCCGCCAGCGGCCTACCGATGGTGGGCTCGCGCTGGGCATCGCGGGACACGCGCACGTACGTGGAGTACGTGGTGTCCTCCGTGGGGCCGTAGAGGTTGTAGAGGCCGTCCACGTGGGGCAGCTCGTGGATGAGCTTCGCGAGGGCACCGGTGAGCGGCTCGCCCGCGAGGTTGATGGTGCGCACCGACGTGGGCACGCCCTGGCTCCGCACCAGCTCCGCCATGGCCGAGGGCACCGTGTTGACGAGGGTGACCTCGTTCCGGGCCTCGATGGTAGGCAGCGCCAGGGCGTTCTCCGCCACGATGACCGCGCCACCGGAGCTCAGCGGGGCGAAGAGCTCGAAGACGGAGAGGTCGAAGTTGAGCGAGGTGGCCGCCAGCACGCCGGTGAGCTGCTCCGGCGAGAAGACGCCCCGCGCCCAGTGGATGAAGGCCACGGCGTTGCGGTGCTCCAGAGAGACACCCTTGGGCCGGCCGGTGGAGCCGGAGGTGTAGAGCACGTAGGCCAGGTTGCTGGGGTGCACCGGGGCCCGGAAGCGCTCGGAGGGCAGGGCGTCGAGCTCCGCCTGGGCCTCATCCAGCAGCACCACGTGGGCCGGGTGCGCGGGCAGCGAGCGCGACGGACGCCGCTGGGTGAGCAGCACGGGCACGCGCGTCTCCTGGAGCATGTAGCCCAGGCGGTCCTGCGGGTAGGCGGGATCCAACGGCACGTAGGTGCCACCGGCCTTGAGCACGCCCAGCACGGCGAGCACCAGGTGCTCGGTGCGCTCCAGGCACACGCCGACCTTGATCTCGGGACCCACGCCCAACTGACGCAGACGGTGGGCCAGCTGGTTGGAGCGGCGCTCCAGCTCCCGGTAGGTGAGGCGCCGGGTGCCGGAGATGACGGCGAGGGCGTCCGGCGTGCGCTCCACCTGCGCCTCCACGAGGTGGTGGAGGCAGGTGTCGCCCACCGGCTGCGGCAGCGGCTCGCTCCAGTCCACGAGCAGCTGGCGGCGCTCCGCCTCATCGAGCGGAGACAGCTCCCACAGCTTGCGCTCGGGGGCGGCGACGATGCCCTCCAGCAGCACGCGCAGGTGCCCCAGCATGCGCTGGATGGTGGAGGCGTCGTACAGGTCGGTGTTGTACTCGAGCTCACCCGCGAAGCCCTGCTCCGTCTCCATGAAGCCCAGGGACAGGTCGAACTTGGCGGTGTCGTTGGCGAGCGGCAGCGGACGCAGCGTCAGGCCGGGCAGGGACTGCTCCGGCATGGGCGCGTTGAGCACCGTGAACATCACCTGGAAGAGCGGAGAGCGGCTGAGGTCGCGCTCGGGCTGGAGCTCCTCGACGAGCTTCTCGAAGGGCACCTCCTGGTGCGCGTACGCCCCCAGGGTCGTCTCCCTCACGCGCGCCAGCAGCTCGCGGAAGCTCTGCTGGGGCGAGAGTCTGGAGCGCAGGACGAGGGTGTTGATGAAGAAGCCGATGAGGCCCTCCACCTCACCGCGGTTGCGGCCGGCGATGGGCGAGCCGACGCTGATGTCGTCCTGCCCGGAGTAGCGCGAGAGCAGCACCTGGAAGGCCGCCAGCAGCACCATGAAGGGCGTGGCACCCTCCCGCTGGGCCAGCGCCTTGAGGCCCTGGGACAGCGGGAGCGGCAGCTGCACGCTGGAGGTCGCACCGCGGTGCGTCTGCACGGGCGGACGGGGCCTGTCGGTGGGCAGCTCCAGCGCGCGCGGCGCATCCGCCAGCTGCTGGCGCCACCAGCCGAGCTGCTGCTCGAGGACGTCGCCCTGGAGCCAGCCGCGCTGCCACGCCGCGTAGTCGGCGTACTGCACGGGCAGCTCCGGCAGGGGCGAGGGCTGGCCCTGGGTGAACGCCTGGTAGAGCGCGCCCACCTCGCCCACCAGCACGCCCATGGACCAGCCGTCCGAGACGATGTGGTGCAGCGTGACCACGAGCACATGCTCCTGCTCCGCCAGCCGTACCAGCAGGGAGCGCAACAGGGGCCCACGGCCGAGGTCGAAGGGCCGCATGGCGCTCTCGGTGCTGAGCCTCCGCACCTCGGCCTCACGCTCGGAGGCGGGCACGGCGCTCAGGTCCACCACCTCCAGGGCTCGCGCGCCGTGCGGGGCGATGACCTGCACGGGCTGACCCTCGTGGGTGGCGAAGGTGGTGCGCAGCGACTCGTGGCGCCGCACCAGCTCGGACAGCGCGCGCTCGAGGGCCGCGACGTCCAGCACGCCCTCCAGCTTCACGGCCGTGGGCATGTTGTAGAAGGCGCCGCCCGGCTCGAGCTGATCCAGGAACCACAGACGCTGCTGGGCGAAGGACAGGGGCAGGCTCCCCTCACGCGAGACGCGCGTGATGGCGGGAGCGTGGAGACCCTGGCCGGCCCGGATGGCCTCGTCGACCTTCAATGCCAGCGTGGCGAGCGTGGTGGCCTCGAAGAGCACGCGCAGCGGCAGGTCCACCTGGAAGGCGGAGCGGATGCGCGAGAGCACCTGCGTGGCCAGAAGCGAGTGGCCGCCCAGCTCGAAGAAGTTGTCGTGCAGACCGATGCGGGACACGCGGAGCACCTCGGCCCAGAGCTGGGCGAGGAGCCGCTCGGTCTCGTTGCGCGGGGCCACGTACTCCTGGCCCGTCTCCACCCGATCCGGCATGGGCAGGGCCTTGCGGTCCACCTTGCCGTTGGGGGTGAGCGGCAGGCGCTCCAGCTTCAGCAGCGCGCCCGGCACCATGTAGTCCGGCAGCTTCTCCTTGAGCCAGGCCTTCAGCGCCGTCACCTCGAGGCCCTGGCCCTCGCGAGGCGCCACGTAGCCCACCAGGCGCTTGTCGCCCGGGGAGTCCTCGCGCACGAGCACCACGGCCTCGCCCACGCCCGGGTAGCCCAGCAGCGCCGACTCCACCTCGCCCAGCTCGATGCGGAAGCCGCGCACCTTCACCTGCGCGTCCACCCGGCCGATGAACTCGAGGTGGCCCTCGGGCAGCCAGCGCACGAGGTCACCCGTGCGGTAGAGCCGCTCTCCGGGCCCGGTGCTGAACGGGTGCGGGACGAACCGCTCCGCCGTCAGGTCCGGGCGGTGCAGGTAGCCCCACGCCAGGCCCTCGCCACCGATGTACAGCTCACCCGGCACGCCCGCGGGCACCGGCTGCCCGTCGCGGTCGAGCACGTACAGCGTCGTGTTGGACAGCGCTCCACCAATGGGCACGTTCGTCATGCCCGGGGGGAGCTGGCCCACCCGGTACGCGCTGGCGATGGTGGTGCTCTCGGTGGGGCCATACGCATTGAGCAGCACACCCGGTGCCCCCTTGCGCAGCACCTCGCGCGCCCACTGCGGGTCCATGGCCTCGCCGCCCACGGAGACGAACCGCAGGCCCGAGAAGGACTCGGGCCGCTCCAGGGCCATCTGGTTGAAGATGGCCGTGGTGGTGACCAGCACGTTGATGCGCTGGCGCTCCAGGTACTCGCCCATGACCCGGGGCTGCAGGATGACTTCCCGCGGCACACCGATCAGCCGGGCACCATTGAGCAGCGAACCCCACACCTCCAGGGTGGCCGGGTCGAACGAGGCATTGATGGTCTGCCCCACCCGGTCGCTCGCCTCGATCTGGGTGTAGTTGGTGTTGCGCACCAGGCGCACGATGGCCTGGTGCGGGACGCACACGCCCTTGGGCCGGCCCGTGGAGCCGGAGGTGTAGATGACGTACGCGGCCTGCATCGAGTCGATGGACAGGGAGAGCGGCCCGGAAGGCTGCTGGCCGATGACACCCCAGTCCTCGTCCAGGCACACCACGGCGCGCTCGCCCAGGGGCAGCGACGCCACGAGGTGTCGCTGCGTCACCACGACGCGGGCCCGGGTGTCCTCGAGCATGAAGGCCAGGCGCTGCTGGGGGTAGGCGGGATCGAGCGGGACGTAGGCGGCGCCGGCCTTGAGGATGCCGAGCAGACCGGCGACGAGGTCCGCGGAGCGCTCGACGCTGATGCAGACGAGGTCGCCGGAGCGCACGCCCTGGGAGGCCAGGAAGCGGGCGAGCTGGTTGGAGCGTGCGTCGAGCTCGCGGTAGGTGAGCCGCGTCTCGCCGAACTCCAAGGCGACCGTCTCGGGGTGGAGGAGGACCCGCTCCGCGAAGAGCTGGGGAACGCTGTGCTGGCGCGGGAACTCCGTGCGCGTCTGGTTCCACTCCACCAGCACCCGCTGGCGCTCCGCCGCGCTGAGCAGCGACAGCTCCTGGAGCTGGCGGTCCGGTGCGGCGGCGATGCCCTCCATCAACACCTGCAGGTGTCCCAGCATGCGCTGGATGGTGGAGGCCTCGAACAGATCGGTGTTGTACTCCAGCGCTCCGGCGAAGCCCTCGGCGGTGTCCTGGAGGCCCAGGGTGAGGTCGTACTTGGCCGTGGCCGTTTCACCCTCGAGCGTCAGCGGGCTCATCCTCAGCCCCTGCGTGGACAGCTCCGGCATCGGAGTGTTCAGCACGGCGAAGGAGACCTGGAAGAGAGGAGAGCGGCTGAGGTCGCGCTCGGGCTGGAGTTCCTCGACGAGCTTCTCGAAGGGCACGTCCTGGTGGGCATAGGCGCCCAGCGTCGTCTCCCTCACGCGCGCCAGCAGCTCGCGGAAGCTGAGCCGGGACGAGAGGCGGGTGCGCATGACCAGGGTGTTGACGAAGAAGCCGATGAGGCCATCCACGCCCCCCCGGTGACGGCCCGCGATGGCCGAGCCCACGGAGATGTCGTACTGGCCCGAGTAGCGCGAGAGCAGCACCTGGAAGGCGGCCAGCAGCACCATGAAGGGCGTGGCGCTCTCCTCCTGCCCGAGGGCCTTGAGGGCCTGGGACAGGGGCCGCGGCAGCTGTACGAAGCTGACGGCGCCACGGAAGGTCTGCACGGCCGGACGGGGCTTGTCGGTGGGCAGGTCCAGCACGCGCGGCGCATCCGCCAGCTGCTGGCGCCACCAGCCGAGCTGCTGCTCGAGGACGTCGCCCTGGAGCCAGCCGCGCTGCCACGCCGCGTAGTCGGCGTACTGCACTGGCAGCTCCGGCAGAGGCGAGGGCTGGCCCTGGGAGAAGGCCTCGTAGAGCGCGGCCATCTCGCGCACGAGCACGCCCATGGACCAGCCGTCCGAGACGATGTGGTGCATGTTGAGCAGCAGCACGTGCGACTGCTCCTCCTGCCGAAGCAGGAGCACGCGCAGCAGGGGCCCCTGGCCGAGGTCGAAGGGCTTCATCGACTCGGCCATCACCCGCCGGCGCATCTCGGCCTCACGCTCCGAGACTGGCAGGGACAGCAGATCCACCACCTCCAGGGGCAGGGTGCCCTTGGGGGAGATGAGCTGCACCGGCTGGCCCTGGTCCTCGCGGAACACGGTGCGCAGCGACTCGTGACGCTGCACCAGCTCCTCGAAGCTGCGCCGCAGGGCGGTGACGTCGAGCTGCCCGTCCAGCCGCACCAGGAGGGGGATGTTGTAGAAGGAGCTGCCGGGCTGGAGCTGATCCAGGAACCACAGGCGCTGCTGAGCGAAGGACAGCGGGAGGGCTCCCTCGCGTGACACCCGCGTCAGCGCTGGCGCCTCGGACACGGGGCTCGTCCCGCGCAGGGAGTCGATGCGCGAGGAGAGGCCGGTGAGCGTGGGCGAGTCGAACAGCTCACGCAGGGGCAGGTCCACCTGGAGGGCCTCTCGGATGCGCACCACCACCTGGGTGGCGAGCAGCGAGTGGCCACCCAGCTCGAAGAAGTCGTCGTTGAGGCCCACGCGCTCCAGGCCCAGCAGCGAGCGCCAGATTTCGGCCAGCTTCACCTCGGTGTCGGTGCGAGGGGCCTCGAAGGAGGTGTCGTCCGAGCGAGCGGCGTCCGGGGTGGGCAGGGCCTTGCGGTCCACCTTGCCGTTGGGCGAGAGCGGCAGGGACTCCAGCACGACGTAGGCCGGAGGCACCATGTACTCGGGCAGCCGCTCCTTCATCCACGCGCGCAGGGCGGTGGCGTCGGGAGAGGCGTCCTTGGCGGTGACGTAGGCCACCAGGCGCTTGTCGCCCGGGACGTCCTCGCGCACCACCACCACGGCCTCACGCACCTGGGAGTGCTGGGTGAGCACGGTCTCGATTTCACCCAGCTCGATGCGGAAGCCACGCACCTTCACCTGGGCGTCGCGGCGGCCGAAGAACTCGATGCGGCCGTCCGGCAGGTAGCGAGCGAGGTCACCCGTGCGGTACAGGCGGGCGCCGGGCTCGGTGCTGAAGGGGTTGGGGACGAACTTCTCGGCCGTGAGCTCCGGACGGTTGAGGTAGCCGACGGCCAGGCCGTCACCACCGGTGTACAGCTCGCCGGCAATCCCCACGGGGACGGGCTGCATGGAAGCATCCAGGAGGTACACCTGGGTGCTGGCGATGGGCTTGCCGATGGAGACGGAGTAACCGACCTGCGAAGCCTCCCGCATGGGGTAGCAGCAGGTGAAGGTGGTGTTCTCGGTGGGGCCGTAGCCATTGACCACGATTCCGCCCTGAGCGAGCCGCTCCTTGACGCGGCCGACAGGGAGCACGTCACCACCGGCCAGGAGTTGGCGCACGCTGCGCAGGGCCTGGGGCTGGGTGGCCTGCATCTGCTCGAAGAGGGCCGCGGTCAGCCACAGGGTGGTGATGCCGTTGCGCACCAGCGAGGTGCCCAGCTCATCCAGCGAGGGCGTGCCAGCCGGGTACACCACGAGCTTCGCACCGTGAAGCAGGGCACCCCACAGCTCGAGCGTGGAGGCGTCGAAGGAGATGGGGGCCAGCTGGAGGAAGACCTCCTGGGGGCCCATGTCGATGAAGGAACTGCCCTTCACCAGGCGCACCACGCCCCGGTGGGGCACGCACACGCCCTTGGGCCGGCCGGTGGAGCCGGAGGTGTACATGACGTACGCCACGTTCTCGGCGGTGACACCGGAGGCGACGTTGTCCTCGGGCTGCACGGAGACCTGGTCCCAATCGGCATCCAGGCAGACGAAGAGAGCGCCCTGGGCAGGCAGCTCATCGGCCAGGCTCTCCTGGGTGACGATGACCATGACGCCGGTGTCCTGGAGCATGAAGGACAGGCGGTCGGCGGGGTAGGAGGGGTCGAGCGGGACGTAGGCGGCGCCGGCCTTGAGGATGCCGAGGATGCCGACGATGAGCTCGAGCGAGCGCTCCAGGCACAGGCCGACGCGAGACTCGGGACCGACGCCGAAGGCGCGCAGGTGGTGGGCGAGCTGGTTGGCCCGCTTGTTCAGCTCCCGGTAGGTAAGCGTCTGGCCCTGGTACTCGATGGCGATGGAGTCCGGGGTGCGCTCGGCCTGGGCCTCGAAGAGGGAGGGGATGCTGGCATCGCGCGGGTAGTCCACGCGCGTGGCATTCCAATCCACCAGCAGCTGCCGCCGCTCCGCCGTGCTCATCAGCGGCAGATGACGCAGCTGGTGCTCCGGGTGGGCCACGGCGCCCTCGAGCAGCACCTGTAGCTGGGCGAGCATGCGCTGGGCCGTGGAGGCCTCGTACAGGTCGATGTTGTACGCCAACTCACCCGCGAAGCCCTCGGCCGTCTCCTGGAAGCCCAGCGACAGGTCGAACTTGGACGTGGTGTTGTCGAGCAGCAGCGAACGCAGCGTCAGGCCAGGCAGCGCCAGTTCCGACTGGGGCGTGTTCTCGAAGGTGAATGAGACCTGGAAGAGGGGAGAGCGGCTGAGGTCGCGCTCGGGCTGGAGCTCCTCGACGAGCTTCTCGAAGGGGACCTCCTGGTGGGCGTAGGCCCCCAGGGTGGTCTCACGCACCTGGGCGAGCAGCTCGCGGAAGCTCTGCTGCGGCGACACGCGGGCGCGCAGCACCAGCGTGTTGACGAAGAAGCCGATGAGGCCCTCCACCTCGCCGCGGTTGCGGCCGGCGATGGGCGAGCCGACGGAGATGTCCTGCTGGCCCGAGCTGCGCGAGAGCAGCACCTGGAAGGCCGCCAGGATCACCATGAACGGCGTGGCGCCCTCCTTCTGGGCGAACGCCTTGATGCTCTGGGACAGGGGCAGCGGCAACTGCGTGAGGCAGGTGGCGCCGCGATACGTCTGCACGGGCGGACGAGGCTTGTCGGTGGGCAGCTCCAGCACACGCGGCGCATCGGCCAGCTGTTGACGCCACCAGCCGAGCTGCTGCTCGAGGACGTCGCCCTGGAGCCAGCCGCGCTGCCAGGCGGAGTAGTCGGCGTACTGCACGGGCAGCTCGGGCAGGGGAGAGGGCCGCCCCTGGGAGAAGGCCTCGTAGAGCGCGCCCACTTCACGCACCAGCACGCCCATGGACCAGCCATCGGAGATGATGTGGTGCAGCGTGAGCATGAGCACGTGCTGCTGCTGCTCCAGACGCAGCAACAGAGCGCGCACGAGGGGGCCCTGGCCGAGGTCGAAGGGCCGCATGGCGTGCTCGGTGGTGAGCCGGCGCACCTCGGCCTCACGCTCGGCGGAGGGCAGGGTCCGCAGATCGACCTGTTGCAGGGGCAGCGAGCCGTGTGGGGCGATGACCTGCGCGGGCTGGCCTTGCTGGGTGGCGAAGGTGGTGCGCAGGGCCTCGTGGCGCCGTACCAGCTCGTCGAGGGCGCGCTCGAGGGCCGTGGCATCCAGCGTGCCTTCGAGCTTCACGGCCATGGGCACGTTGTAGAAGGAGCCGCCCGGCTGGAGCTGATCCAGGAACCACAGACGCTGCTGGGCGAAGGACAGGGGCAGGTGCGCCTCACGCGAGACGCGGGTGAGGGCGGGAGCCTGGACGCCCTGGCCGGCCCGGACGGCCTCGTCGACCTTCAGCGCCAGTGAGGCGAGGGTGCTGGCCTCGAAGAGCGCACGCAGGGGCAGCTCGACCTGGAAGGCGGCGCGGATGCGCGAGAGCACCTGCGTGGCCAGCAGCGAGTGGCCACCCATGTCGAAGAAGTTGTCGTGAATGCCCACGCGAGAAACGTGGAGCACCTCGGCCCAGAGCTGGGCGAGGAGCCGCTCGGTCTCGGTGCGAGGCGCCACGTACTCCTGGCTCGCCTGTGCCTGATCCGGCACGGGCAGGGCCTTGCGGTCCACCTTGCCGTTGGGATTGAGCGGCAGCTTGTCGAGCTTCACCAGCGCGGCCGGGACCATGTAGTCCGGCAGCTTGTCCTTGAGGTAGCTCTTGAGCTCGCCCACCTCGAGGCCCTGGCCCTCGCGCGCCACCACGTAGCCCACCAGGCGTTTGTCGCCCGGGGAGTCCTCGCGCACCATCACCACGGCCTCGCCCACGCCGGGGTAGCCCACGAGCGCGGACTCGACTTCGCCCAGCTCGATGCGGAAGCCACGCACCTTCACCTGCGCGTCCACGCGGCCCACGAACTCGAGGTTGCCGCCGGGCAGCCAGCGCACCACGTCGCCGGTGCGGTACAGGCGGGCGCCCAGCTCGGTGCTGAAGGGGTGGGGGACGAACTTCTCGGCCGTCAGCTCGGGGCGGTGCAGGTAGCCCCAGGCGAGGCCCTCGCCGCCGATGTACAGCTCACCCGGCACGCCCACGGGCGCCGGCAGCCCGTTGCGGTCGAGCACGTAGAGCGTGGTGTTGGACAGCGCGCCACCAATGGGCACGGTCGTCACGTTCGGTCCCACCTGCTCCACGTGGTACCAGGTGGCGAAGGTGGTGCTCTCGGTGGGGCCGTACACGTGCAGCAGCTTGCCCGGCGCGCCCTTCTGAAGGACCTCGCGCACCCACTTGGGGTCGGAGGCCTCACCCCCGAAGTGCAGCTGCCGCAGGCCCGAGAAGGACTCGGGCCGCTCGCGGGCCACCTGGTTGAAGAGCGCGGTGGTGACGAACAGCACGTTGATGCGGGTGCGCTCCAGGTGCTCGCCCAGGGCGCGGGCCTCGAGGGCGATGTCCTTGGGGACGCCCACCACCCGGGCGCCGTTGAGCAGCGCGCCCCACAGCTCGAAGGTGGCCGCGTCGAAGGAGGCGTTGGACGCCTGCCCCACCCGGTCGGTCTCCTTCAGCTCGATGAAGTTGGTGTCACGCACCAGGCGCACGACGGCCTGATGCGGGACGCACACGCCCTTGGGCCGGCCCGTGGAGCCGGAGGTGTAGATGACGTACGCGGCCAGCATCGAGTCGACGGACCGCGAGAGCGGCTGCGTGGGCTGCTGACCGATGAGGTGCGACTCCGCATCGAGGCACACCACGGCGCGGTCGCCGAGCGGCAGGGACGCCACGAGGTGGCGCTGGGCCACGACGGCACGAGCCTGCGTATCCTCCAGCATGAAGGCCAGCCGTTGTTGCGGATACGAGGGGTCGAGCGGGACGTAGGCGCCACCGGCCTTGAGGATGCCGAGCAGACCGACGACGAGGTCCGCGGAGCGCTCGACGCAGATGCCCACGAGGTCACCCGGGCGCACACCCCTGGCCGCCAGCACGTGGGCCAGCTGGTTGGCGCGCGTGTCGAGCTCGCGGTAGCTGAGCAGGGTGTCGCCGAACTCGAGGGCAACCGCCTCGGGATGGCGGAGGACCCGCTCCTCGAAGAGCTGGTGGATGCTCCGCTGGCGCGGGAAGTCCGTGCGGGTTTGGTTCCAATCCACCAGCACCTGCTGACGCTCCGTGGCGCCGAGCAGCGACAGCTCCCGGAGCCGGCGATCCGGGGCGGAGACGATGCCCTCCAGCAGCATCTGCAACTGCTCGAGCATGCGCCGGGCCGTGGAGGCCTCGAACAGGTCGGTGTTGTACTCCAGCGCTCCCGCGAAGCCCTCGGCGTTCTCCTGGAGGCCGAGCGAGAGGTCGAACTTGGCCGTGTCGCCATCGAGCGGCAGCGGACGCAGCGTCAGGCCGGGCAGGGACTGCTCCGGCATGGGTGCGTTGAGCACGGAGAACATCACCTGGAAGAGCGGCGAGCGGCTCTGGTCGCGCTCGGGTTGGAGCTCCTCGACGAGCTTCTCGAAGGGCACTTCCTGGTGGGCATACGCCCCCAGCGTCGTCTCCTTCACCTGGGCGAGCAGCTCGCGGAAGCTGAGCTGGGACGGGATGCGCGAGCGCAGGACGAGGGTGTTGACGAAGAAGCCGATGAGGCCTTCCACCTCGCCGCGGTTGCGGCCGGCGATGGGCGAGCCGACGCTGATGTCGTCCTGTCCCGAGTAGCGCGAGAGCAGCACCTGGAAGGCGGCCAGCAGCACCATGAAGGGCGTGGCGCCCTCCTCCTGTCCGAGGGCCTTGAGGGCCTGGGACAGGGGCCGCGGCAGCTGCATGAGGCAGGTGGCACCGCGGTACGTCTGTACGGCCGGACGGGGCTTGTCGGTGGGCAGTTCCAGCACGCGCGGCGCATCCGCCAGTTGCTGGCGCCACCAGCCGAGCTGCTGCTCGAGCACGTCGCCCTGGAGCCAGCAGCGCTGCCAGGACGCGTAGTCGGCGTACTGCACGGGCAGCTCGGGCAGGGGCGAGGGCTGGCCCTGGGAGAAGGCCTCGTAGAGCGCGGCCATCTCGCGCACCAGCACGCCCATGGACCAACCGTCCGAGACGATGTGGTGCATGGTCAGCAGCAGCACGTGCGACTGCTCCTCCTGCCGCAGCAGCAGGACGCGCAGCAGAGGCCCCTGGCCGAGGTCGAAGGGCTTCAGCGATTCGGCCATCGCCAGCCGCTGCATTTCGGCCTCACGCTCCGAGGCCGGCAGGGACAGCAGATCCACCACCTGTAAGAGCGGGCTGCCCGAGGGGGCGATGACCTGCACCGGCTGGCCCTGCTGGGTGGCGAAGGTGGTGCGCAGCGACTCATGGCGCTGCACCAGCGCCTCGAAGCTGTTCCGCAGGGCGGCGACGTCGAGCTGCCCGTCCAGCCGCACCAGGAAGGGCACATTGTAGAAGGAACTGCCGGGCTGGAGCTGATCCAGGAGCCACAGGCGCTGCTGAGCGAAGGACAGCGGGAGGGCGCCTTCGCGCGAAACGCGCGTGATGGCGGGGGCCTGCGTTTGCTGTGCGGTCCCCTTGGACGCGTCGATACGCGAGGAGAGGCCGGTGAGAGTGGGCGAGTCGAACAGCTCACGCAGGGGCAGGTCGACCTGGAGGGCCTCGCGGACGCGCACCACCACCTGGGTGGCGAGCAGCGAGTGTCCGCCCAGCTCGAAGAAGTCGTCGTTGAGGCCCACGCGCTCCAGGCCCAGCAACGAGCGCCAGATTTCGGCCAGCTTCACCTCGGTGTCGGTGCGAGGGGCCTCGAAGGAGGTGTCGTCCGAGCGAGCGGCGTCCGGGGTGGGCAGGGCCTTGCGGTCCACCTTGCCGTTGGGAGAGAGGGGCAGGGACTCCAGCACCACGTAGGCCGGAGGCACCATGTACTCGGGCAGCCGCTCCTTCATCCACGCGCGCAGGGCGGTGGCATCGGGAGCGGAGTCCTTGGCGGTGACGTAGGCCACCAGGCGCTTGTCGCCCGGGACGTCCTCACGCACCACCACCACGGCCTCACGCACCTGGGAGTGCTGCGCGAGCACGGACTCGATTTCACCCAGCTCGATGCGGAAGCCACGCACCTTCACCTGGGCGTCGCGGCGGCCGAAGAACTCGATGCGGCCATCCGGCAGGTAGCGAGCGAGGTCACCCGTGCGGTACAGGCGGGCACCGGGCTCGGTGCTGAAGGGGTTGGGGACGAACTTCTCGGCCGTGAGCTCCGGACGGTTGAGGTAGCCGACGGCGAGGCCGTCACCGCCCGTGTACAGCTCCCCCATGACGCCCACGGGGACGGGCTGCATGGACGCATCCAGGAGGTACACCTGGGTGCTGGCAATGGGCTTGCCGATGGAGACGGAGTGGCCCACCTGCGCCAGCTCGCTCATGGGGTAGCAGCAGGTGAAGGTGGTGTTCTCGGTGGGGCCGTAGCCGTTGACCACGATTCCACCCTGAGCGAGCCGCTCCTTGACGCGACCGACAGGGAGAACGTCACCACCGGCCAGGAGCTGACGCACGTTGCGCAGGGCCTGGGGCTGGGTGGCCTGCATCTGCTCGAAGAGGGCGGCGGTCAGCCACAGGGTGGTGATGCCATTGCGCACCAGCGAGGCGCCCAACTCATCCAGCGAGGGCGTGCCAGCGGGGTACACCACGAGCCTGGCGCCGTGCAGCAGGGCGCCCCACAGCTCCAGGGTGGAAGCGTCGAAGGAGATGGGAGCCAGCTGGAGGAAGACCTCCTGGGGGCCCATGTCGATGAAGGTACTGCCCTTCACCAGGCGCACCACGCCCCTGTGCGGCACGCAGACACCCTTGGGCCGGCCGGTGGAGCCGGAGGTGTACATGACGTACGCCACGTTCTCGGCGGTGACACCGGAGGAGACGTTGTCCTCGGGCTGCACGGAGACCTGGTCCCAATCGGCATCCAGGCAGACGAAGAGCGCGCCCTGGGCGGGCAGCTCGTCGGCCAGGCTCTCCTGGGTGACGATGACCATGACGCCCGTGTCCTGGAGCATGAAGGACAGGCGATCGGCGGGGTAGGAGGGGTCGAGCGGGACGTAGGCGGCGCCGGCCTTGAGGATGCCGAGGATGCCGACGACGAGCTCCAGCGAGCGTTCCAGGCACAGGCCGACGCGAGACTCGGGACCGACACCGAAGGCACGCAGGTGGCGGGCGAGCTGGTTGGCCCGCTTGTTCAGCTCCCGGTAGGTGAGCGTCTGGCCCTGGTAGTCGACGGCGATGGAGTCCGGGGTGCGCTCGGCCTGGGCCTCGAAGAGGGAGGGAATGCTGGCGTCGCGCGGGTAGTCCACGCGGGTTGCGTTCCAATCCACCAGCACCTGCTGCCGCTCCGCCGTGTTCATCAGCGGCAGATGGCGCAGCTGGTGCTCCGGGTGGGCCACGGCGCCCTCGAGCAGCACCTGCAGCTGGGCGAGCATGCGCTGGGCCGTGGAGTCCTCGAACAGGTCCGTGTTGTACGCCAACTCACTGGTGAAGCCCTCGGCCGTCTCACGGAAACCCAGGGACAGGTCGAACTTGGAGGTGGTGTTGTCGAGCAGCAGCGGACGCAGCGTCAGGCCGGGCAGTGCCAGTTCCGACTGGGGCGCGCTTTCGTAGGTGAAGGAGACCTGGAAGAGAGGAGAGCGGCTGAGGTCGCGCTCGGGCTGGAGCTCCTCGACGAGCTTCTCGAAGGGGACCTCCTGGTGGGCGTAGGCCCCCAGGGTGGTCTCACGCACCTGGGCGAGCAGCTCGCGGAAGCTGAGCTGGGGAGAGAGCGTGGAGCGCAGGACGAGGGTGTTGACGAAGAAGCCGATGAGGCCCTCCACCTCGCCGCGGTTGCGGCCGGCGATGGGTGAGCCCACGGAGATGTCCTGCTGGCCCGAGCTGCGCGAGAGCAGCACCTGGAAGGCCGCCAGGATCACCATGAACGGCGTGACACCTTCGCGCTGGGCGAGCGTCTTGATGCCCTGGGACAAGGAGAGCGGCAACTGCGTGAGGCAGGTGGCGCCGCTGTGGGTCTGCACGGGCGGACGAGGCTTGTCGGTGGGCAGCTCCAGCACACGCGGCGCATCGGCCAGCTGCTGACGCCACCAGCCGAGCTGCTGCTCGAGGACGTCGCCCTGGAGCCAACCGCGCTGCCAGGCGGAGTAGTCGGCGTACTGCACGGGCAGCTCGGGCAGGGGCGAAGGCCGGCCCTGAGAGAAGGCCTCGTAGAGCGCGCCCACCTCACGCACCAGCACACCCATGGACCAGCCATCGGAGATGATGTGGTGCAGCGTGAGCATGAGCACGTGCTGCTGCTGTTCCAGACGCAGCAACAGAGCGCGCACGAGAGGGCCCTGGCCGAGGTCGAAGGGCCGCATGGCGTGCTCGGTGGTGAGCCGGTGCACCTCGGCCTCGCGCTCGGCGGAAGGCATCGAGCCCAGGTCGACCACCTGCAGGGGCAGCGAGCCGTGCGGGGCGATGACCTGCGCGGGCTGGCCTTGCTGGGTAGCGAAGGTGGTGCGCAGGGCCTCGTGGCGCCGCACCAGCTCGTCGAGGGCGCGCTCGAGGGCCGTGACATCCAACGCGCCTTCGAGCTTCACGGCCGTGGGCACGTTGTAGAAGGAGCCGCCCGGCTGGAGCTGATCCAGGAACCACAGGCGCTGCTGGGCGAAGGACAGGGGCAGGTGCGCCTCACGCGAGACGCGGGTGAGGGCGGGAGCCTGGACGCCCTGGCCGGCCCGGACGGCCTCGTCGACCTTCAGCGCCAGCGAGGCGAGGGTACTGGCCTCGAAGAGCGCACGCAGGGGCAGCTCGACCTGGAATGCGGCGCGGATGCGCGAGAGCACCTGCGTGGCCAGCAGCGAGTGGCCGCCCAGCTCGAAGAAGTTGTCGTGCAGGCCGACGCGAGGAGCGTGGAGCACCTCGGCCCAGAGCTGGGCGAGGAGCTGCTCGGTCTCGGTGCGGGGCGCCACGTACTCCTGGCTCGCCTGTGCCTGATCCGGCACGGGCAGGGCCTTGCGGTCCACCTTGCCGTTGGGCGAGAGCGGCAGGGTCTCCAGCGCCACATAGGCGGCGGGAACCATGTACTCGGGCAGCCGCTCCTTCACCCAGGCACGCAGGGCGGTGGCGTCGGGAGCGGAGTCCTTGGCGGTGACGTAGGCCACCAGGCGCTTGTCGCCCGGGACGTCCTCGCGCACCACCACCACCGTCTCGCGGACCTGCGAGTGCTGCGCGAGCACGGACTCGATCTCGCCCAGCTCGATGCGGAAGCCACGCACCTTCACCTGCGCGTCGCGGCGGCCGAGGAATTCGATGCGGCCATCCGGCAGGTAGCGGGCGAGGTCACCCGTGCGGTACAGGCGGGCGCCGGGCTCGGTGCTGAACGGATGCGGCACGAACTTCTCTGCCGTGAGCTCCGGACGGTTGAGGTAGCCGACGGCGAGGCCGTCACCACCGGTGTACAGCTCTCCGGCAATCCCCACGGGGACGGGCTGCATGGAAGCATCCAGGAGGTACACCTGGGTGCTGGCGATGGGCTTGCCGATGGAGACGGAGTAACCGGCCTGCGAAGGCTCCCGCATGGGGTAGCAGCAGGTGAAGGTGGTGTTCTCGGTGGGACCGTAGCCGTTGACGAGCAGGCCACCCTGGGAGAGGTGCTCCTTGACGCGGCCGACAGGGAGCACGTCACCACCGGCCAGGAGCTGACGCACGCTGCGCAGGGCCTGGGGCTGGGTGGCCTGCATCTGCTCGAAGAGGGCCGCGGTCAGCCACAGGGTGGTGATGCCGTTGCGCACCAGCGAGGCGCCCAGCTCATCCAGCGAGGGCGTGCCAGCCGGGTACACCACGAGCCTGGCGCCGTGCAGCAGGGCGCCCCACAGCTCCAGGGTGGAAGCGTCGAAGGAGATGGGAGCCAGCTGGAGGAAGACCTCCTGGGGGCCCATGTCGATGAAGGAGCTGCCCTTCACCAGGCGCACCACGCCCCGGTGGGGCACGCACACGCCCTTGGGCCGGCCGGTGGAGCCGGAGGTGTACATGACGTACGCCACATTCTCCGCGCTGACGCCAGAGGAGGGATTGCTCTCCGGCCGTACCTGCACCTGGCCCCAATCGGTGTCCAGGCAGACGAAGCGCGAGTCCTGGGCGGGCAGCTGATGGCTCAGGTGCTTCTGGGTGACGATGAGCCTGACGCCCGTGTCCTGGAGCATGAAGGACAGGCGATCGGCGGGGTAGGAGGGGTCGAGCGGAACGTAGGCGCCACCGGCCTTGAGGATGCCGAGGATGCCGACGACGAGCTCGAGCGAGCGCTCCAGGCACAGGCCGACGCGAGACTCGGGACCGACGCCGAAGGCGCGCAGGTGGTGGGCGAGCTGGTTGGAGCGCTTGTTGAGCTCGCGGTAGGTGAGCGTCTGGCCCTGGTACTCGATGGCGATGGAGTCCGGGGTGCGCTCGGCCTGGGCCTCGAAGAGGGAGGGGATGCTGGCGTCGCGCGGGTAGTCCACGCGGGTGGCGTTCCAGTCCACCAGCAGCTGGCGGCGCTCGGCCTCGCTCTGCAGGGGCAGCTCGCGGAGCTTGCGATCCGGGTTGGAGACGATGCCCTCCATCAGCACTTGCAGCTGCTCGAGCATGCGCCGGGCCGTGGAGGCCTCGAACAGGTCGGTGTTGTACTCGAGATCTCCCTCGAAGCCCTCGGCGGTCTCCTGAAGGCCGAGCGAGAGATCGTACTTGGCCGTGTCGCCATCGAGCGCCAGCGGGCTCATCTTCAGCCCATGGGAGGCCAGCTCCGCCATGGGCGCGTTCAGCAGGGCGAACAGCACCTGGAAGAGCGGCGGGCGGCTGAGGTCGCGCTCGGGCTGGAGCTCCTCGACGAGCTTCTCGAAGGGCACTTCCTGGTGGGCATATGCCCCCAGGGTCATCTCCTTCACCTGGGCGAGCAGCTCGCGGAAGCTGCTCTGGGACGGGATGCGCGAGCGCAGGACGAGGGTGTTGACGAAGAAGCCGATGAGGCCCTCCACCTCACCGCGGTTGCGGCCGGCGATGGGCGAGCCGACGCTGATGTCGTCCTGTCCCGAGTAGCGCGAGAGCAGCACCTGGAAGGCGGCCAGCAGCACCATGAAGGGCGTGGCGCCCTCCTCCTGGGCCAGCGCCTTGATGGACTGCGACAGGGCGAGCGGGAACCGCGTACGGCAGATGGCGCCGCGGTACGTCTGCACCGCGGGCCGGGGCTTGTCGGTGGGCAGTTCCAGCGCGCGCGGCGCATCCGCCAGTTGCTGGCGCCACCAGCCGAGCTGCTGCTCGAGCACGTCGCCCTGGAGCCAGCCGCGCTGCCAGGACGCGTAGTCGGCGTACTGCACGGGCAGCTCGGGCAGGGGCGAGGGCTGGCCTTGGGTGAAGGCCTCGTAGAACGCGGCCACCTCGCGCACCATCACGCCCATGGACCAACCGTCCGAGACGATGTGGTGCACGGTGAGCAGGAGCACATGCTGCTCCGCCTCCAGCCGCAGCAGCAGGGCGCGCAGCAGGGGCCCCTGGCCGAGGTCGAAGGGCTTCAGCGCGTCCTGCGAGGTGAGCCGGCGCAGCTCGGCCTCGCGTTCGGCGGAGGGCAGGGCGCTCAGGTCCACCACCTGTAGCGGCAGCGAGCCGTGCGGGGCGATGAACTGCACGGGCTGATCCTGCTGGGTGGCGAAGGTGGTGCGCAGCGACTCGTGGCGCTGCACCAGCGCGTTGAGGCTGTGCCCGAGGGCCGCGGCATCCAGCGAGCCCTCCAGCTTCACGGCCATGGGCACGTTGTAGAAGGAGCTGCCGGGCTGGAGCTGATCCAGGAACCACAGGCGCTGCTGGGCGAAGGACAGCGGGAGGGCGCCCTCGCGCGAGACGCGCGTGATGGCGGGGGGCTGGTCTTCCTGCCCGGTTCCCTTGGACGCGTCGATGCGCTCGGCCAGCAGGATCAGCGTGGGCGAGTCGAACAGGTCGCGCAGGGGCACGTCGGCCTGGAAGGCCTCGCGGACGCGTACCACCACCTGGGTGGCCAGCAGCGAGTGGCCGCCCAGCTCGAAGAAGTCGTCGTGCAGACCCACGCGCTCCAGGCCCAGCAACGAGCGCCAGATCTCCGCCAGCTTCACCTCGGTCTCGGTGCGCGGGGCCTCGAAGACCGCCTCGTCCGAGCGGACGCCGTCCGGGGCGGGCAGGGCCTTGCGGTCCACCTTGCCGTTGGGAGAGAGCGGCAGGGACTCCAGCACGACGTAGACCGGAGGCACCATGTACTCGGGCAGCCGCTCCTTCATCCACGCGCGCAGCGCGCTGATATCGGGCGCGGTGTCCTTGGCGACGAGGTACGCGACCAGGCGTTTGTCGCCCGGGACGTCCTCACGCACCACCACCACCGTCTCGCGGACCTGCGAGTGCTGCGCGAGCACGGACTCGATTTCACCCAGCTCGATGCGGAAGCCACGGACCTTCACCTGCGCGTCGCGGCGGCCGAAGAACTCGATGCGGCCGTCCGGCAGGTAGCGGGCGAGGTCACCCGTGCGGTACAGGCGGGCGCCCGGCTCGGTGCTGAAGGGGTTGGGGACGAACTTCTCTGCCGTGAGCTCCGGACGGTTGAGGTAGCCGACGGCCAGGCCGTCACCACCGGTGTACAGCTCGCCGGCAATCCCCACGGGGACGGGCTGCATGGAAGCATCCAGGAGGTACACCTGGGTGCTGGCAATGGGCTTGCCGATGGAGACGGAGTGGCCCACCTGAGCCAGCTCGCTCATGGGGTAGCAGCAGGTGAAGGTGGTGTTTTCCGTGGGGCCGTAGCCATTGACCACGATTCCACCCTGGGCGAGCCGCTCCTTGACGCGGCCGACAGGGAGCACGTCACCACCGGCCAGGAGCTGGCGCACGCTGCGCAGGGCCTGGGGCTGGGTGGCCTGCATCTGCTCGAAGAGCGCTGCTGTCAGCCACAGGGTGGTGATGCCATTGCGCACCAGCGAGGCGCCCAACTCATCCAGCGAGGGCGTGCCAGCGGGGTAGACCACCAGCTTCGCACCGTGAAGCAGCGCACCCCACAGCTCGAGCGTGGAGGCGTCGAAGGAGATGGGAGCCAGCTGGAGGAAGACCTCCTGGGGGCCCATGTCGATGAAGGAGCTGCCCTGCACCAGGCGCACCACGCCCCTGTGCGGTACGCACACGCCCTTGGGCCGGCCGGTGGAGCCGGAGGTGTACATGACGTACGCCACGTTCTCGGCCGTCACGCCAGACACGAGGTTGTCCTCGGGCTGCACGGAGACCTGGTCCCAGTCGGCATCCAGGCAGACGAAGAGAGCGCCCTGGGCGGGCAACTCGTCGGCCAGGCTCTCCTGGGTGACGATGACCATGACGCCCGTGTCCTGGAGCATGAAGGACAGGCGGTCGGCGGGATAGGACGGGTCGAGCGGGACGTAGGCGGCGCCGGCCTTGAGGATGCCGAGGATGCCGACGACGAGCTCGAGCGAGCGCTCCAGGCACAGGCCGACGCGAGACTCGGGACCGACACCGAAGGCGCGCAGGTGGTGGGCGAGCTGGTTGGCCCGCTTGTTGAGCTCGCGGTAGGTGAGCGTCTGGCCCTGGTAGTCGACGGCGATGGAGTCCGGGGTACGCTCGGCCTGGGCCTCGAAGAGGGAGGGGATGCTGGCGTCGCGCGGGTAGTCCACGCGCGTGGCATTCCAGTCCACCAGCACCTGCTGCCGCTCCGCCGCGCTCTGGATCGGCAGGTCACGGACCTTGTGGGTGGGCTCGGCGACGATGGCCTCGAGCAGCATCTGCAGCTGCTCGAACATGCGCTGGGCCGTGGCCGCCTCGTACAGGTCGGTGCTGTACTCCACCTCCCCGAAGAAGCCCGCCTCGCGCTCCGTGAAGGTGACCGTCAGGTCGAACTTGGACGTGTCGCCCTCGACCGTCAGCGGGCTCAGCTTCAGCCCCGGCAGGGCCAGCTCCGGCACCGGCGCGTTCTGCACGGCGAACAGCACCTGGAAGAGCGGCATGCGGCTCTGGTCACGCTCCGGCTTCAGCTCCTCGACGACCTGCTCGAAGGGCACGTCCTGGTGGGCATAGGCCCCCAGGGTCATCTCCTTCACCTGGGCGAGCAGCTCGCGGAAGCTCTGCTGCGGCGACACGCGGGCGCGCAGCACCAGCGTGTTGACGAAGAAGCCGATGAGGCCCTCGACATCCCCGCGGTGGCGGCCGGCGATGGGCGAGCCCAGCAGGAAGTCGTTCTGCCCCGAGTAGCGGTACATCAACACCTGGAAGGCGGACAGCAGCACCATGAAGGGCGTGGCGCCCTCCTTCTGGGCCAGCGCCTTGATGGACTCGGAGAGCCCCTTGGGCAGCATCCGCGTGAACCCGGCGCCCTTGAAGGAGGGCCGGGGCGGACGCGGCTTGTCCGTGGGCAGCTCCAGCACCTGCGGAGCGCCCTCGAGCTGCTTGCGCCAGTAGTCGAGCTGCTTCGTCAGCACGTCGCCCCGCAGCCACTCGCGCTGCCAGGAGGCGTAGTCCACGTACTGCACCGCCAGCTCCATCAGCGGCGACGGCTTGCCCTGCACGAAGGTCGCGTAGAGCGCGCCCATCTCGCGCACGAGCACGCCCATGGACCAGCCGTCCGAGACGACGTGGTGCATGGTCAGCAGCAGCACGAAGTCCTGCTCGGCCAGCCGCAGCATGCGGGCGCGCAGCAGCGGGCCCCGCTGGAGCTCGAACGGCTTGCGCGCCTCCTCGATGGCCAGCCGCCGCACCTCGGCCTCGTGCCGCGCGGTGGGCACCTCCCGCAGGTCCACCGTCTCCAGGTCGAACTCCGCCTGGGGCGCGATGACCTGCACCGGCTGGCCCTGCTCCGTGCGCAGCGTGGTGCGCAGCGACTCGTGACGGCGGATCAGCTCGTTGAAGCACCGCCGCAGCGTCGTCACGTCCAGCGCCCCCGTGAGCTGGATGGCCACCGGGACGTTGTAGAAGGCGTTGTTCGGATCCAACTGGTCCAGCAGCCACAGGCGCTGCTGGGCGAAGGACATCGGGTGCAGATCCGTGTCGCGTGGCCGGCGGGGGATGACCGCCCGGACGACGTTGTTGGGGGCCTGGGCCTGCTTCTGACGAAGTTGACGCAGCAGCAGCTCCCGCTTCTCGGGGGGGAGCGATGCGAGGCGGTCGTAGACGTCACTCATTTCAGGAGACCTTCTTGGTTGAATCGTCGGGCTGGGTGGTCGAGAGGAGTGCTTCCGCCTCTTCCCCAGAAAGTTGTTCGAGCTCGGCCATCATGCGTTCCAGCTCCGCGGTGTCCACCTGCGAAGCCTGCTCGTTGAGGATCTTCACCGCGATGTTCGCGACGGTGGGCTCCCCGAAGAAGTCCCGCAGGGGCAGCTCCACCTGGAAGGTGGAGCGGATGCGGGAGAGGGCCTGGGTGGCCAGCAGCGAGTGGCCGCCCAGGTCGAAGAAGCTGTCGTGGATGCCCACGCGGGCCACCCCGAGCACCTGGGCCCAGAGCTCCGCGAGCTGCCGCTCGGTGTCGTTGCGTGGGGCCACGTATTCCCGGTGCGTCTCCGCCTGGTCCGGTACGGGCAGGGCCTTGCGGTCCACCTTGCCGTTGGGGGTGAGCGGCAGCTTGTCGAGCTTCACCAGCGCGGCCGGGACCATGTAGTCCGGCAGCTTGTCCTTGAGGTAGCTCTTGAGCTCGCCCACCTCGAGGCCCTGGCCCTCGCGCGCCACCACGTAGCCCGCCAGGCGCTTGTCGCCGGGGGAGTCCTCGCGCACCAGCACCACGGCATTGGCCACACCGGGATGGCCCGCGAGCGCGGACTCGACTTCGCCCAGCTCGATGCGGAAGCCGCGCATCTTCACCTGTGCGTCCACGCGGCCCACGAACTCCAGGTACCCCTCGGGCAGCCACCGCACGACGTCACCCGTGCGGTAGAGCCGCTCTCCAGGCTGGTGGGAGAAGGGGTTGGGGACGAACTTCTCGGCCGTCAGCTCGGGACGGTGCAGGTAGCCCAGGGCCAGGCCCTCGCCGCCAATGTAGAGCTCGCCGGGAACACCCACGGGCACCGGGTTGCCCTGACGGTCGAGCACATAGAGCGTCGTATTGGACAGCGCCCCACCGATGGGGACGGCCGTGGCGCCTTCCGCCACCTGCTCCACGTGATACCAGGTGGCGTAGGTGGTGCTCTCGCTGGGGCCGTACATGTGCATCAGCCTGCCTGGGGCGCCCTTGTTCAACACTTCTCGCACCCACTTGGGGTCCGAGGCCTCGCCACCGAAGTGCAGCTGCTTCAGGCCGGAGAAGGACTCGGGCCGCTCGCGGGCCACCTGGTTGAAGAGGGCCGTGGTGATGAGCAGCACGTTGATGCGGGTGCGCTCCAGGTGCTCGCCCAGCGCCCTGGCATCGAGGACCACGTCCCGGGGGATGCCCACCAGCCGGGCACCATTGAGCAGCGCGCTCCAGAACTCGAAGGTGGCCGCGTCGAAGGAGACGTTGGACGCCTGTCCCACCCGGTCGGTCTCCTTCACCTCGATGTAGCTGGTGTTGCACATCGTCCTGACGATGGCCTGGTGGGAGATGCACACGCCCTTGGGCCTTCCCGTGGAGCCCGAGGTGTAGATGACGTGCGAGGGCTGTGCGGCGTCGATGGACACGGAGAGCGGTGAGGTGGGCTGCTGACGGATGAGGTGCAGATCCTCATCGAGGCGGACCACGGCGCGCTCACCCAGGGGCAGGGACGGCACGAGGTGGCGCTGGGTCACCACGACACGGGCCCGGGTGTCCTCCAGCATGAAGGCCAGACGCTGCTGGGGGTACGAGGGGTCGAGCGGAACGTAGGCGCCGCCGGCCTTGAGGATGCCGAGCAGGCCGATGACGAGGTCCGCGGAGCGCTCGGCGCAGATGCCCACGAGGTCGCCGGAGCGCACGCCCTGGGAGGCCAGGAAGTGGGCGAGCTGGTTGGTGCGGGTGTCGAGCTGGGCGTAGGTCAGCTGCGTGTCGCCGAACTCCAGGGCAATCGCCTCGGGACGGAGGCGGACGTGCTCCTCGAAGAGCTGGGGGATGCTCCGCTGGCGCGGGTAGCCTGTGTGGGTCTGGTTCCAGTCCACCAGCACCCGCTGGCGCTCCACCTCGCCGAGCAGGGGCAGGTCCTGGAGCTTCCGCCCGGGAGCGGCGACGATGCCCTCCAGCAGCACCCGCAGGTGCTCGAGCATGCGCCGGGCCGTGGAGGCCTCGTACAGGCTGGTGTTGTACTCCAGCCACAGCGAGAACCCCGCGGGCGTCTCACCGGCGGACAGCGTGAGGTCGAACTTCGAGGTCTGGCTCTCGGGCTCGACGGCCTGCAGCTTCAGTCCGGGGAGCTTCAGCTCCGGCAGGGGCGCGTTCTGCAGGGCGAACATCACCTGGAAGAGCGGCGTGCGGCTCTGGTCCCGTTCGGGCTTCAGCTCCTCGACGAGCTTCTCGAAGGGCACGTCCTGGTGGGCATAGGCGCCCAGCGTCGTCTCCTTCACCTGGGCGAGCAGCTCGCGGAAGCTCTGGGTGGGCGAGAGCTTGGAGCGCAGCACCAGGGTGTTGACGAAGAAGCCGATGAGGCCCTCCACCTCGTGCCGGCCGCGGCCGGCGATGGGCGAGCCGACGCTGATGTCGTCCTGCCCGGAGTAGCGCGAGAGCAGCACCTGGAAGGCCGCCAGCAGCACCATGAAGGGCGTGGCCCCCGCCTCGTGTCCCAGGGCCTCGAGGGCCTTGGAGAGCTCGAAGGGCAGCTGCGCCGTCAGGCTGGCGCCGTTGGAGGCCATCAGGGTGGGGCGGAGCTTGTCGGTGGGCAGCGTCAGGGCCTGCGGAGCCCCGGTGAGCTGCTGGCGCCAGTAGTCGAGCTGCTGGGTGAGGACCTCGCCCTGGAGCCAGCCGCGCTGCCAGGCCGCGTAGTCCGCGTACTGCACGGGCAGCTCCGGCAGGGACGAGGGCTTGCCCTGGACATGGGCCTCGTAGAGCGCCGCCATCTCGCGCACCAGCACGCCCATGGACCAACCGTCCGAGACGACGTGGTGCATGGTCAGCAGCAGCACGTGGAGCTGCTCGTCCTGGCGCAGCAGCAGGGTCCGTAGCAGCGGGCCACGCATCAGGTCGAACGGGCGGCGGACCTCGGCTTCCACCTGCCGGCGGACCTCGGCCTCGCGCTCGGAGGCGGGCAGCTCCCTCAAGTCCACCACCGCCAGCGGCAGCCGGGCCTCGGGGGTAATCACCTGCACGGGCTGGCCCTGCTCGTCACGGAAGACGGTGCGCAGGGACTCGTGGCGCTGGACCAGCTCCTCGAAGCTCCGCTCCAGCGCCGCGACGTCGAGCTGTCCCTCCATCCGCACCATCACGGGGATGTTGTAGAAGGCGCTGCCCGGCTGGAGCTGCTCGAGGAACCACATGCGCTGCTGGGCGAACGAGAGAGGCAGTTGCCCCTCGCGCGAGACCCGCTGCAGCGCTGGGGTCTGGGACATGGGGCTCGTCCCGCGCGACGCGTCGATGCGCGTGGCCAGTCCGGCCAGCGTGGGCGAGTCGAACAGCTCGCGCAGGGCCAGCTCCGTCTGGAAGGCCTCGCGGGTGCGCACCACCACCTGGGTGGCGAGCAGCGAGTGGCCACCCAGCTCGAAGAAGTCGTCGTTGAGGCCCACGCGCTCCAGGCCCAGCAACGAGCGCCAGATTTCGGCCAGCTTCACCTCGGTGTCGGTGCGCGGCGGCTCGAAGGTGGCCTCATCCGAGCGAGCACCATCCGGAGCGGGCAGGGCCTTGCGGTCCACCTTGCCGTTGGGGGAGAGCGGGAGGGTCTCCAGCACGACATAGGCCGGAGGCACCATGTACTCGGGCAGCCGCTCCTTCATCCAGGCACGCAGGGCCGTGGTGTCCGGAGCGTCGTCCTTGGCGGTGACGTAGGCCACCAGGCGCTTGTCGCCCGGCACGTCCTCGCGCACCACCACCACGGCCTCACGCACCTGGGCGTGTTGGGTGAGCACGGTCTCGATTTCACCCAGCTCGATGCGGAAGCCGCGCACCTTCACTTGTGCATCGCGACGGCCGAAGAACTCGATGCGGCCGTCCGGCAGGTAACGGGCGAGGTCGCCCGTGCGGTACAGGCGGGCACCGGGCTCGGTGCTGAACGGATGCGGAACGAACTTCTCGGCCGTCAGCTCGGGCTGGTTGAGGTAGCCGACGGCGAGGCCGTCGCCACCCGTGTACAGCTCGCCCATGACGCCCACGGGCACCGGCTGCATCGTCGCATCCAGCAGGTACACCTGCGTGTTGGCGATGGGCTTGCCGATGGAGACGGAGTGGCCGACCTGCGAGATCTCCCGCATGGGGTAGCAGCAGGTGAAGGTGGTGTTCTCCGTGGGGCCGTAGCCGTTGACCACGATCCCACCCTGGGCGAGCCGCTCCTTCACGCGCACCACGGGCAGCACGTCGCCGCCCGCGAGGAGCTGACGCACGCTGCGCAGCGATTGGGCCTGGGTGGCCTGCATCTGCTCGAAGAGGGCCGCCGTCAGCCACAGCGTGCTGATGCCGGAGCTCGCCAACGTGGTGCCCAGCTCATCGAGCGAGGGCGTGCCAGCGGGGTAGACCACCAGCTTCGCGCCGTGCAGCAGCGAGCCCCACAGCTCCAGGGTGGAGGCGTCGAAGGAAATGGGCGCCAACTGGAGGAAGACCTCCTGGGGGCCCAGGTCGATGAAGGAGCTGCCCTTCACCAGGCGCACCACGGCGCGGTGGGGCACGCAGACACCCTTGGGCCGGCCGGTGGAGCCGGAGGTGTACATGACGTAGGCCACGTTCTCCGCGGTGATACCGGAGGCGACGTTGTCCTCGGGCTGCACGGAGACCTGGTCCCAATCGGCATCCAGGCAGACGAACAGCGCGCCCTGGGCGGGCAGCTCATCGGCCAGCTTTTCCTGGGTGACGATGACCATCACGCCCGTGTCCTGGAGCATGAAGGACAAGCGATCGGCGGGATAGGACGGGTCGAGCGGGACGTAGGCGCCACCGGCCTTGAGGATGCCGAGGATGCCGACGACGAGCTCGAGCGAGCGCTCCAGGCACAGGCCGACGCGAGACTCGGGACCGACGCCAAAGGCACGCAGGTGGTGGGCGAGCTGGTTGGCGCGCTTGTTCAGCTCCCGGTAGGTGAGCGTCTGGCCCTGGTACTCGATGGCAATGGAGTCCGGGGTGCGTTCGGCCTGGGCCTCGAAGAGGGCGGGAATGCTGGCATCGCGCGGGTAGTCCACGCGGGTGGCGTTCCAGTCCACGAGGAGCTGGCGGCGATCGGCCTCGGTGAGCAGCGGCAGGTGACGCAGCTGCTGCTCCGGGTGGGCCACGATTCCCTCGAGCAGCGTGCGCATCTGCTGGAGGATCCGCGTGGCGGTGCCGTGGTCGAACAGGTCGGTGTTGTACTCGAGCAGGGTGTGCAGGCCCTGCGGCGTCTCGGTGAAGGTGAGCGTCAGGTCGAACTTGGCCGTGGGGGCGAACGTGCCCTCCAGCGGGCTCATCGCCAGACCCGGCAGCGCCAGCTCCGCCATGGGGACGTTCTGCAGCACGAACATCACCTGGAACAGCGGGGAGCGGCTCGGATCGCGCTCCGGACGCAGCTCTTCCACGAGCCGCTCGAAGGGCACGTCCTGGTGGGCCAGGCCCTCCAGCACCACCTCACGCACCTGTCCCAGCAGCTCGCGGAACGTCTGCTCCGGCTTCAGGCGGGTGCGCAGCACCAGCGTGTTGACGAAGCAGCCCACCAGCCGCTCCACCTCGGCGTGGTTGCGGCCGGCGATGGGGCTTCCCACGCTCAGGTCCAACTGACCGGACAGCCGGTGCAGCAGCGTCTGGTACGCCGAGAGCAGCACCATGTACGGCGTGGCGCCCTCGCGCTGGCTCAGCGCCTGGACGGCCTCCATCAGCGCACGGGGCATCACCACCGTCTGGTGCGCGCCGCGCGAGGTCTGCACGGCGGGCCGCGGCCTGTCCGTGGGCAGCTCCAACGAGCGCGGTGCGCCCTGGAGCTGCTCGCGCCACCAGGCCAGTTGCTGCTCGAGCACGTCGCCCTGGAGCCAGCCGCGCTGCCAGGCCGCGAAGTCCACGTACTGCACCGCCGGCTCGGGCAGCGGCGAGGGCCGGCCCGCGAGGAAGGCCTCGTAGATGACCGCCGCTTCCTGGATGAGCACCGCCATGGACCAGTCGTCCGAGACGATGTGGTGCATGGTCAGCAGCAGCACGTGCTCGCGCTCGCCCAGGGCCAGCAGCGTGGCGCGCAGCAGGGGCCCCTGGCCCAGGTCGAACGGCCGCTGGGCCTCTTCCAGCGCTTGCCGCCGCGCCTCGTCCATGCGTCCGGCTTCCGGCAGGTGCTTCAGGTCCACGCGGCGCAGCGGCATGGCCGGCGCGCCGGTGATGACCTGCATCGGCTGGCCACCCTTCGCGGGGAAGACGGTGCGCAGCGCCTCGTGACGGCGCAGCAGCTCCACCAGGCTCCGCTCGAGCGTGGGCACGTCGACCGTGCCCTCCATGCGCACGGCCATGGCGATGTTGTAGAGCGGGCTGCCCGGCTCCAGCTGATCCAGGAACCACAGGCGCTGCTGGGCGAAGGAGAGCGGTGGCTCCTCGCCGCGCGGCAGGGCGCGCAGGGGCGGAGGCAGGGCCCGGCGTCCGGAGCGCAGGGCCAGCTCCAGCCGCTCGGCCAGGTCCGCCAGCGTGGGGGCGAGGAACAGCTCGCGCAGCGGCAGCTCCACGCCGAACTGCGCGGCGATGCGCGAGCTGACCTGCGTGGCCAGCAGCGAGTGCCCACCCAGCTCGAAGAAGTCGTCGTGGATGCCCACGGGCTCCACGTGCAGCACCTCGGACCAGATGGCGGCCAGCTTCTCCTCCACCGGCGTGCGGGACGCCACGTGCTCGCGCTCGTCCGCGAGCGGCTCCGGGGCCGGCAGGGCCTTGCGGTCCACCTTGCCGTTGGCGTTGAGCGGCAGGGCCTCCAGCGCGACGAAGGCCGAGGGCACCATGTACTCGGGCAGCCGCCCCGAGAGCGCCTCGCGCAGCGTCTCCACCGAGGGAGCCGCCACACCCGTCGCGGGCACCAGGTACGCCACCAGCCGCTTGTGGCCGGGCGCGTCCTCGCGCACCACCACCGCCGCCTCGCGTACGCCGGGCTGCTGCCGCAGCACGGACTCGATCTCTCCCAGCTCGATGCGCAGGCCGCGCAGCTTCACCTGCGTGTCCAGGCGGTCGATGAACTCGAGCACGCCCTCGGGACGCCAGCGCACCCGGTCACCCGTGGCGTACATGCGCGCGCCGGGCACGTCGGGCTGGAAGGCATCTGGGAGGAACCGCTCCGCGCTCAGCGCCGGCTGTCCCAGGTAGCCGCGCGCCAGGGCCACACCGGCGATGAATAGCTCGCCGGGCACGCCCACCGGCACCGGCTGCCACAGCCGGTCCAGTACGTACGCCCTCTGGTTGTTCAACGGCCGGCCAATGGGCAGCGCCCGCTCCGGTGCGTCCTTCAGGCACTGCCAGTGCAGCGTGTCCACCGTGGTCTCGGTGGGCCCGTAGCAGTTGTGCAGCGTGGTGCCGTTCATCCGCGCGTAGAAGCGGGCCGCCGTCTGCCACGGCAGGACCTCGCCGCCGGAGAAGACGTGCTTCAGGTGCGTGCTCGCGAGGAAGTCCGGCTGCTCCAGCAGCGCCTCGAGCATGGTGGGCACCGTCTCGAGGTGGGTGATGCGCTGCTCGCGCATGATCTGCGCCAGCCGCCGCGCGTCCTGGTGCTCGCCGGGCGCGGGGATGACCAGCCGCGCGCCAGCGCTGAGCGCACCGAAGAACTCCCACACGGACACGTCGAAGGCGAACGAGGTGAACTGGAGGACGGCGTCACCCACGCCAATGCCGTGGTTGTGCTCCATCCACGCCAGGTAGTTCGTCACACCCCGGTGCGTCATGAGCACGCCCTTGGGCTGGCCCGTGGAGCCGGAGGTGTAGATGACGTAGGCCAGCGAGGCCGGGGTGATGGTGAGCGGCAGCGGCTCGAGCGTCTCGTTCGGCGGCGTCCATCCCGCGGGCAGCGAGACGACGGGCACGCTCGTCCAGTTGGGCGTCAGGTGCGGCTGCACCACCACCGCGCACACGCCCGAGTTCTCCACGATGAAGGCGAGGCGCTCGGGGGGCAGGCGCGGATCCAACGGGACGTAGGCGCCGCCCGCCTCCAGGATGGCCATGAGCGCCAGCGGCATCTCCAGCGAGCGCTCCATGCAGATGCCCACGCGCTGCTCCGGCCCCACGCCGAGGCGGCGCAGTTGGTGGGCGAGCGCACGGGTACGACGTCCCAGCTCACGGTAGGTGACCGAGTGGCCCTCGAAGTACAGGGCCTCGGTGTCCGGGCTGCGCTCCACCTGGGCGCGGAAGAGCTCGGGGAGCGTCGCCTCGCGGGAGGCGAAGGGAATGCGGTTGTCGTTCCACTCCCCCAGGAGCTGCTGGCGCTCCGGCGTGGTGAGCAGGGGCAGCTCGGCGATGCTCTGCTCGGGCCGGGCGATGGCCCCCACCATGAGCGTGTGCAGGTGTCCCAGCAGCCGCTTCACCGTCTCCTGCTCGTACAGGTCGGTGTTGTACATGAGCAGCAGGCTCAGGCCCTGGGACGTCTCGTAGACCTCCAGGTGCAGGTCGAACTGGCACGTCTGGTTCGCCACCTCCAGGTTGCGCAGCACCAGGCCCGGCGTGTGCAGCTCGGGCATGGGCGTGTTCTGCACGGCGAACAGCACCTGGAAGAGCGGGGGACGGCTCAGGTCACGCTCGGGGCGCAGCGCCTCCACCAGCTTGTCGGAGGGCAGGTCCTGGTGGGCGAAGGCCCCCAGGGTGGACTCGCGCACCTGGGCCAGCAGCTCGCGGAAGCTCAGGTGGGCCGCCGGCTTCGCGCGCAGCACCAGCGTGTTGACGAACAGGCCGATGAGGCCCTCGCTCTCGGGACGGGTGCGGCCCGCGATGGGCGAGCCCACGGCGAAGTCCTCCTGTCCCGAGTAGCGGTGCAGCAGCGCCTGGAAGGCGGCCAGCAGCACCATGAAGGTCGTGGCGCCCTCCTTCTGCCCGAGCGTCCGGACGGCCTCGGCCAGCTCACGCGGCATCAGGTGCGTGACGTGGGAGCCCCGGTAGCTCTGCGCCGGAGGCCGAGGCTTGTCCGTGGGCAGCTCCAGGATGTGCGGCACGCCCTCGAGCTGCTGGCACCACCACGCCAGCTGCTGCTCGAGCGCCGGGCCCTGGAGGTGCTCGCGCTGCCAGGCCGCGAAGTCCAGGTACTGCACCGCCAGCTCCGGCAGCGGCGAGGGCTTGCCCTGGGAGAAGGCCTCATAGAGCGCGGCCACTTCCTGCACCAGCACACCCAGGGACCAACCGTCCGAGACGATGTGGTGCATGACGAGCACGAGCACGTGCTCCCGCTCCGCCAGCCGCAGAAGCTTCGCGCGCAGCAGCGGGCCCCTGGACAGGTCGAAGGGCCGCAGCGCCTCCTGCTGAATCTGGCGGCGCGTCTCCGCCCCACGCTCCGCCTCGGGCAGCGCGCTCAGGTCCACCTGCTCGAGCGGCAGCTCCAGCGAGGGGACGATGGCCGCGCCCGGCTCACCGTTGCGCGACACGAAGGTGGTGCGCAGAGACTCGTGACGGCGCACCAGCTCGGCCATGGCGCGCCCGAGCGCGGCCACGTCCAGCGCGCCCTCGAGCTGCATGGCCGAGGGGATGTTGTAGAGCGGGCTGCCGGGCTCGAGCTGATCGAGGAACCACAGCCGCTGCTGGGCGAACGAGACGGGCAGCTCGCCCTCGCGCGAGATGCGCGCCATGACATCGGCCGGGCGAGCCTGGCCCGTGCCACGGGCGGCGTCGACCTTGGCGGCCAGCCCCGCGACGGTGGGGTGCTCGAGCAGCTCGCGCAGCGGCACTTCCGCCTGGAAGAGGGTGCGCAGGCGCGAGGCGATCTGCGTGGCCAGCAGCGAGTGGCCACCCAGCTCGAAGAAGTTGTCGTGGATGCCGATGCCCTCGATGCCGAGCATCTCCTCCCACAGCGTGGCCACGGCCCGCTCGGTGTCACCGCGCGGCGCCTCGAAGGCGTTGGCCAGGTCCGGCCGCTGGTGGCGGTTGGACGCCTTCGCCACGGGCGCGGCCGGCTGTACCTGCGCGTCCTCCTGGCCCCGCTCGTGCGTGGGCTCGGTCCAGGTGCCGCCCTGCATCCGGCGCTGCTCGATGAAGTAGCGCTGGCGCTGGAAGGGGTAGGTGGGCAGCGGCAACCGCTGCCGGCGCTCGGACGCGTGGAGCTTCGCCCAGTCCACCTGGACACCCGCGAGCCACAGGCGGCCCAGCGTCTCCAGGAAGGCGGCGTTGTCCGTCTGCTCATCCTTCGCGCGCGGCAGCGTGGAGAGCACCGTGCGGCCCACCGCGGCCGGTCCGGCCTGGCGCACCAGCATGCCCAGCGCCTGTCCGGGCCCCACCTCGAGCAGCAGCGCCTCCTTCGAGGCCAGCAGCGTGGTGACGCCCTCGCCGAAGCGCACCGCCCGGCGCAGGTGCTCGGTCCAGTAGCGCGGATCCGTCGCCTGCTCGGCCGTAATCCACGTGCCGGTGAGGTTGGAGATGAAGGGAATCTTCGGCGCGGACAGCCGCACCTGCTTCACGCGATCGGTGAAGGTGGCGAGGATGGGGTCCATCATCGCCGAGTGGAAGGCATGCGAGGTGCGCAGCCGGCGGTGCTCCACGCCCATGGGCGCGAGGCGGGCCTCCAGAGCCTCGATGGCGTCCGTGGGGCCGGAGACGACGCACAGCGAGGGCGCGTTGACGGCGGCCAGAGACAGGCGCTCGCCGAGCAGCGGCAGCACCTGCTGCTCGGGCAGGGCCACGGACAGCATGGTGCCGCCGGGCAACGCCTGCATGAGCTTGCCGCGCGCCGCCACCAGCGCGAGCGCATCATCCAGCGACAGCACACCCGCAATGCAGGCCGCGACGTACTCGCCGAGGCTGTGGCCGATGAGGGCCTGCGGCTTGACGCCGAGGGCCATCCACTGCCGGGCCAGCGAGTACTCGATGGCGAAGAGGGCGGGCTGGGCGTACGCGGTCTGCTGCAACCGCTCGGTGGCCTCGGCGGCGCGCTCCTCGGGCGCGTGGAGGAGCTCCAGCAGATCCATGCCGAGCAGGGGCTGGAGCTTCTTGCAGCAGGCGTCCAGGTTCTGGCGGAACACGGACTCGGTGGCGTACAGGCCACGCGCCATGCCCACGTGCTGCGAGCCCTGGCCCGGGAAGAGGAAGGTGACGGGGCGCTCGGTGGCCTCCTGCACCTGGGTGAGCAGGCGCTGGGGGTGCTGGCCGGAGAGCACGGCCCGCGCGTCCTCGAGGCCACGGCACACCACGGCGCGGCGGTGGGTGAAGCGCTGGCGTCCCGCCTGGAGGGTGAAGGCCACATCGGCCAGCTCCAGCTCCGGGTGGCGCGACAGGTGCTCCGCGAGCCGGCCGGTGGCCTGCTCCAGCGCGTTGGCCGAGCGGGCCGAGAGCACCAGCAACTGCCAGGGCCGGGCGCTCGGGGTGCGCGCCACCTGGGGCGCCTCCTCGAGGATGGCGTGGGCGTTGGTGCCGCCGATGCCGAAGGAGCTCACACCGGCGCGCCGGGGCTCTTCGCTGGCGGGCCACTCGCGCAGGGCGGTGTTGACGTAGAAGGGCGAGCGCTCCAGGCCGAGCCCGGGGTTGGGCTCGCGGAAGTGGAGGCTGGGCGGCATCTGCCGGTGCTGCAGGGCGAGCGCTGCCTTGATGAGGCCCGTGACGCCGGCCGCCGCGTCCAGGTGGCCGATGTTCGTCTTCACCGAGCCGATGGCGCAGGAGGCCGGGCCGGCGTCCTGATCCTTGAAGGCCTGGGTGAGGCCGGCGATCTCGATGGGGTCACCCAGGCGGGTGCCGGTGCCGTGGGCCTCGACGTACTGGATGCTGCTGGCGCTCACGTTGGCGACGGCGAGCGCCTCGGAGATGGCGGCGGCCTGTCCGTCCACGCTGGGCGCGGTGTAGCCCACCTTGCCCGAGCCGTCGTTGTTGAGGGCCGAGCCACGGATGACGGCGTGGATGAAGTCTCCGTCCTTGAGCGCGTCGGACATGCGCTTGAGGACGACGATGCCCACGCCCGAGCCCGCCACGGTGCCCTGGCCCTGGGCGTCGAAGGCGCGGCAGTGCCCGTCGGGCGAGAGGATGGAGCCCTCCTGGAACATGTAGCCGGCGCGCTGGGGGAAGCCGATGGAGACACCCCCGGCCATGGCCATGTCCGACTCGCCGGACAGCAGGCTCTGGCAGGCCAGGTGGACGGCCACCAGGGAGCTGGAGCAGGCCGTCTGCACGCTGATGCTGGGCCCGCGCAGGTTGAGCTTGTGCGAGACGCGCGTGGCCAGGAAGTCCTTGTCGTTGGCGAGCAGCAGGGCATACGGCCCGGCGGAGCGCACCACGTCCGGCTGCGACATCAGGTTGTAGAGCAGGTAGCTGCTGATGCTGGAGCTGGCGAAGACGGCGATGGAGCCGCGGTGGCGCTCGGCGTCATAGCCGGCGCGCTCCAGCGCCTCCCACGCGCACTCCAGGAAGAGGCGGTGCTGCGGGTCGAGCAGCTCGGCCTCGCGCGGGTTGAAGCCGAAGAAGCCCGCGTCGAAGAGCTCGGGGCTCTCGAGCGGGAAGCCCGCTCGCACGTAGCCGGGCCGGGCACGCAGGGCCGGGTCCACTCCAGCGGCCTCCAGCTCCTCGTCGGAGAAGGAGGCGCGGGCCTCCACGCCCTCACAGAGATTGCGCCAGAAGGTCTCCAGGTCGCGGGCCCCGGGGAAGCGGCCCGTCATGCCAACGATGGCAATAGTCTCGAACTGCTCGGACACGGCGTCATCACTCATCCGGCGTTTCCTCGGTAGCCTGCTCGGCGCGGCCTGCTCTACGTACTCGCCGTCTCTGCTCGAGCAGCGTCCTGCGATTATCAGCGCGCTCCTGACTCCCCTGTCGCAAGTCTGGCTCGGTCGTGCGTCCGGCGAGATACGCCGCGAGCGCGCTGATGGACGGGTATTTGAAGAGTTCGGTCAGGGTGATTTCAAGGCCCAGCTCGGCTCGCAGCCGGCCATGCGCCCGAACGAGCAGGAGCGAGTTGCCACCGACGTCGAAGAATCTGTCGTTGACACCGACCTTCTCCACGCCCAGCACCTCCTGCCATAGACGTGCGAGGTTGCGCTCCAGTTCGGTCCGGGGCTCCACGAAGGGCGTATCGGACTGGAGGCGCAGTCCCTCCGGTGCAGGCAGCGCCTTGCGGTCCAGCTTGCCGTTGGGGGACAGCGGCATGACCTCCAAGGGCACGAAGGCCGACGGCACCATGTGCTCGGGAAGCCGCTGGCCCAGGTGTGCGCGCAGCTCCTCCAGCGAGGGTGCCTGCCCGGCTGCCACGTAGTAGGCGACCAGCCGCTTGTCACCCGGGACATCCTCCCGGGCGACGACCACGGCCTCCTGGAGAGCCGGGTATTGCAGCAGGGCCGATTCGATCTCTCCCAGCTCGATGCGGAAGCCGCGGATCTTCACCTGGTTGTCGATGCGGCCCAGGTATTCGATCTCCCCGTCCGGCAGGAACCGGGCGAGGTCACCCGTGCGGTACAGGCGCGCGCCGGGCTCGGAGGTATACGGGTCGGGGATGAACTTCTCGGCCGTCAGCTCGGGCCGGTTCCAGTAGCCACGGGCCGGCTGCACGCCGCCGATGAACAGCTCGCCCGCGACACCCACGGGCACCGGATGCAGGTTGCCGTCCAGCACGTACATCTGCGTGTTGGAGACGGGCCGGCCGATGGGGATGGAGCGGCGCTTGTCGCCCGGCTTGCACTGGAAGTACGTCACGTCCACGGCGGCCTCGGTGGGGCCGTAGAGGTTGTGCAGCTCCGCGCCCAGCTTGCCGTGGAAGCGCTCCACCAGCTCGGCTCCGAGCGCCTCGCCGCTGCAGATGACGCGCTTCAGGCCACGGCACTGCTCCACGCCCGGCTGCTCCATGAAGACCTGGAGCATGGAGGGCACGAAGTGCAGCGTGGTGATGCGCTCACGCTGGATGAGGTCGACGAGATAGCCCGGGTCCTGATGCCCACCGGGCTTCGCCACGACGAGGCGGGCGCCGGTCATCAGGGTCCAGAAGAACTCCCAGACGGACACGTCGAAGCTGAACGGCGTCTTCTGCAGGACCGAGTCCTGCGTCCCCAGGCCGTAGGCCTCCTGCATCCAGAGCAGGCGGTTGCAGATGGCCTGATGGAAGTTCATCGCGCCCTTGGGACGGCCCGTGGAGCCCGAGGTGTAGATGATGTACGCGAGCCCCTGCGCGTGGACCGGGACCTGGGGCCGGGTACCGCCGTGGGCTGCGATCTGGCTCCACTGAGAGTCGAGGCACACGCGCGTGGCGGCGGAGGCGGGCAGGCGCTCCACGAGGTGCTGCTGGGTGAGCAGCACGCGCACGCTCGAGTCCTGGAGCATGTACGCGAGGCGGTCCTGCGGGTAGCCCGGGTCGAGCGGGACGTAGGCGCCACCGGCCTTGAGGATGCCGAGCAGGGCCACGACCATCTCGATGGAGCGGTCGGTACAGACGCCGACGGGGACCTCGGGACCCACACCCAGCGAGAGCAGGTGGTGGGCGAGCTGGTTGGCGCGCTGGTCGAGCTCCCGGTAGGTGAGGCTCTGGCCCTCGTACGTGACGGCGAGGGCATCCGGCGTGCGGTCCACCTGCTGCTCCACCATCAGGTGCAGGCGGGCCTCGGAGGGACGAGGCAGGGCCGTCTGGTTCCACTCCACCAGCACGCGCTTGCGCTCGGCCTCCGGCAGGAGCGGCTGGGCGTCGTGGCGGGCCGAGGGGTCGCGGGCGAGCTGCTCGAGCGCCGCGGCGTAGTGGCCCGCGAGCGCCTCCATCTGCGCATCCGGCAGGTCGCTCGGGTCGTAGTAGAGCTGCACCCGCACGTCCGAGGTGACGAAGTCGAGGCCCGCCTCCACCGCGAGGGCGAAGTTGGTGCGGGCGAACTCACTCGAGCCGAGCAGCTCCAGCCCGCCCCGGTCCATGACCTTGCGGTACATGTGGAAGTGGGTGAAGTCGAACATCGTCTCGAAGAGCTGCACGCCGGGCGCGGCGCGCTGCACCTCGCTGAGCGGGAAGCGGCGGTGCGGGAGCAGGTCGCGCTCGTGGCGGAAGGTCTCCTGGACGAGCTCCATCCAACTGCGGCCCGGCGCCAACTGCATCCGGAAGGGCAGGGTGTTGAGGAACAGGCCCTTCACCTGATCTCCGTCCGCCGTCTCCGGGCGCCCGTTGCACACGAGGCCGGTGACGACATCCCGCTGGGCGGCGAGCTGGCCCATCACCCGGAGGTGCGCGGCGAGCAGCACCGTCTTGATGGGGACACCCGCGCGGCGGGCCACCTGCTTGAGCGACTCGGAGAGCTCGGAGGAGATGCGGACGCGCTGCTGGTGGAAGGCCGAGGCGGGACGGTTCTCGGCGGGGTGCGGCCAGCGCGTGAGCGCGCCGGGGACGAGCCCCTTCACCTGGCCGGCCCAGAAGGCCCGGGTGGCCTCGCCGCGCGTGGCCTCGCGCTCCATGACGATGAAGTCGCGGAAGGATTGCTCCGGCAGAGGCGCCACGGCGGGCGGCTTGCCCTCCAGGTGCGCCAGGTAGTGCTCGAACAGCTCGGCGATGAGGGAGTTGATGCTCCAGCCGTCGCCGATGACGTGGTGCTCGGTCCACCCGAGCTCGAAGGTGTCCTCGGAGAGCAGGTGCGCCGTGCAGCGCAGCAGCGGAGGCCGCGTCAGGTCGAAGCGCTGCTGGTGCTCGGCGGCGTAGTGGGCCGAGAGCACGGACTCCTGCTGCTCCGCGCCCTGGCCGCGCAGATCCTTCACGGTGAGCGGGAGCTGGGCGGCGCGGTGGATGAGCTGGAACGGTTCGGAGTAGCCGGTCAGCGCGTAGCTGGTGCGGAGGATGGCGTGCCGGGCGGTGATGTCCGCCAGCGCCTGCTCCATGGCTCCGCGCTCGAAGCGGCCCTTGAGCCGGACGTAGTTGACGTTGAGGTAGACGGCCTTCTCCGGGTTCAGCTCGGCGTGGAACACCATGCCGAGCTGGAGCGAGCTCATGGGGAAGGCGTCCTCGAGGCCCTCGGGCAGCAAGCGCCGGTCCTGCTCGGACACGAGGCTGAAGGGCGAGGTGCGCGGGGTCTGCTCGTGACGCGCGGTCTCCTGGCCCAGCGCGCGAGCCAGTGCCCGCGGCGTGGGGTTCTGGAAGAGCTGCGCCACGCTGAAGCGCAGCCCCTGCTGACCGGCGCGGGCGACGACGGGGATGCTGCGGATGGAGTCACCGCCCAGCTCGAAGAAGTTGTCCTCGGCGCCCACCTGCTCCAGGCCGAGCACCTGGGCGAAGAGGGTGGCGAGTACCTTCTCCTCGGGCGTCTCCGGCGTGACGTAGGCGCGCTCCGGCCGGGCGAACTGCGGCGCGGGGAGCAGCTTGCGGTCGAGCTTGCCGTTGGGAGACAGGGGCATGGCCGCCAGGGGCACGAAGGCCATCGGCACCATGTACTCGGGGAGCAGTTTCCCGAGGTGCGCACGCAGCTCGTCGCGCGTGGGCTCCTGGCCGGCCGCCACGAAGTACGCCACGAGGCGCTTGTCGCCCGGGGAGTCCTCGCGGGCCACTACCACGGCCTCCTTGAGGGCCGGGTGCTGGAGCAGGGCGGACTCGATCTCCCCCAGCTCGATGCGGAAGCCGCGCACCTTCACCTGGTTGTCGATGCGGCCGAGGTACTCGATTTCGCCGCCGGCCAGGAACCGGGCGAGGTCTCCGGTGCGGTACAGGCGCGCGCCGGGCTCGGAGGTGTACGGGTCGGGGACGAACTTCTCGGCGGTCAGCTCGGGCCGGTTCCAGTAGCCACGGGCCGGCTGCACGCCGCCGATGTACAGCTCACCGGCCACGCCCACCGGCACCGGGTTCATCTGGCCATCCAGCACGTACATCTGCGTGTTGGAGACGGGGCGGCCGATGGGGATGGAGCGGCGCTTGTCGCCCGGCTTGCACTCCCAGAACGTCACGTCGACGGCCGCCTCGGTGGGGCCGTAGAGGTTGTGCAGCCCGGCCTTCAGCTTGGAGTGGAAGCGCTCCACGTGCTCCACGGCGAGGGCCTCACCACTGCAGATGACGCGCTTCAGGCCACGGCACTGCTCCACGCCCGGCTGCTCCAGGAACACCTGGAGCATGGAGGGCACGAAGTGCAGCGTGGTGATGCGCTCGCGCTGGATGAGGTCCACGAGGTAGGCGGCATCCTGGTGGCCACCGGGCTTCGCGACGACGAGGCGCGCACCCGTCATGAGCGTCCAGAAGAACTCCCAGACGGACACGTCGAAGCTGAAGGGGGTCTTCTGCAGGACGGAGTCCTGGGCACCGAGGCCATAGGCCTCCTGCATCCAGAGCAGGCGGTTGCAGATGGCCTGGTGGAAGTTCATGGCGCCCTTGGGGCGGCCGGTGGAGCCCGAGGTGTAGATGATGTACGCGAGGCCCTGGGCATGGACCGGGACCTGGGGCCGCGCGTTGCCGTGCGCCGCGATCTGGCTCCACTGGGAATCCAGGCACACGCGCGCCGCCGAAGAGGCGGGCAGGCGCTCCACGAGGTGCTGCTGGGTGAGCAGCACGCGCACGTTGGAGTCCTGGAGCATGTACGCGAGGCGATCCTGGGGATAGCTCGGATCGATGGGCACGTACGCGCTACCGGCCTTGAGGATGCCGAGCAGGGCCACGACCATCTCGATGGAGCGGTCGGTGCAGACGCCGACGGGAATCTCCGGCCCCACGCCCAGCGAGAGCAGGTGGTGGGCGAGCTGGTTGGCGCGCTGATCGAGCTGACGGTAGGTGAGGCTCTGGCCCTCGTAGGTGACGGCCACCGCGTCGGGCGTGCGGTCCACCTGCTGCTCGACCATCAGGTGCAGGCGGGCCTCGGCGGGACGCGGGAGCGCCGTCTGGTTCCAGTCCACCAGGACGCGCTTGCGCTCTTCCTCGGGCAGCATCGGCAGCCGGGAGATGCGCTGGCCGGGGTCGGCGACGATGCCCTTCACCAGGTTCGTCAGGTACACCCCGAGCCGGGTGATGGTGGAGGCGTCGAAGAGGTCGGTGTTGTACTCGAACGCGCCGGCCAGCCCCTGCTCCTCACGGGACAGGGACAGGTGCAGGTCGAACATCGCCGTGCCCGTGTGCGTGTCCTCGGTGCTCAGGCGCAAGCCGGGCATCGCCGGGAGCGCGCCCTGGGCGTTCTGCAGCACGAACATCACCTGGAACAGCGGCGTGCGGCTCAGGTCGCGCACCGGCTGGAGCTCGTCCACGAGCTTCTCGAACGGGACGTCCTGGTGGGCATAGGCCCCCAACGCTCCCTCGCGCACGCGCTGGAGCAGCTCGCGGAAGGTGGGCTCGGCCTCCAGGTTCGTGCGCAGCACCAGCGTGTTGACGAACAGGCCGATGAGCCCGTGCGTCTCCGGGCGCTCGCGGCCCGCGATGGGCGTGCCCACCGTCAGGTCGCTCTGTCCCGAGCAGCGGTGCAGCAGGACCTTGAAGGCCGCCAGCAGGGCCATGAAGGGCGTCACGCCCTCGTGCAGGCTCAGTGCCTCGAGGCCCTCGGCCAGCTCGCGCGGCAGGTGCACCGGCAGCTTCGCGCCCCGGTACGTCTGCACCGCCGGGCGCGGCCTGTCCGTGGGCAGCTCCAGCACCGGCGGCGCCCCCGCGAGGTACTTCCTCCACCAGGACAGCTGCGACTCGAGCACCTCACCCTGCATCCACCCGCGCAGCCACAGCGCGTAGTCGGCGTACTGGATGGGCAGCTCCGGCAGCGCCGGGGCCCTGCCCGCCTGGAGGGCCTCGTACACCTGGGCCAGCTCGCGCACGAGCACGCCCATGGACCAGCCATCCGAGAGGATGTGGTGCATCGTCGCCAGCAGCAGGTGCTCGCGCTCGCCCAGCTTCAGCAGCGTCACGCGCAGCAGCGGCCCGCGCGCCAGGTCGAACGGCTTGTGCGCCTCCTCGGTGATGAGCCGGCGCGCCTCCTCTCGGCGAGCGGACTCCGGCAGCCCGGACAGGTCCACCACCGGCAGGGGCAGGCTCGCCTCCGGGGCGACGGCCTGGGAGGCCCGGCCATCAACGGTGCTCACCGTGGTCCGCAGCGACTCGTGGCGCTTCAGGAGCGTGGCGAAGCTCCGCTCCAGGGCCCCCACGTCCAGCGTGCCCTCGAGCCGCAGCGCCGTGGGGATGTTGTAGAAGGCGTTGCCCGGTTCGAGCTGGTCCAGGAACCACAGCCGCTGCTGGGCGAACGACAGCGGCAGCTCCACACCCGAGGCCCGGCGGGCAATGGTGATGCGCGGCGCGGAGGACTCCTTGCGCCGGGCGACGATGAGGCGCGCCAGCTCGGCCGTGCTCGGGCCCTGGAGCAGGGCCTCCATGGGCAGGCTCACGCCGAACACCCGCTCGATCTCCCCCGTCATCTCCACCGAGGCCATCGAGTCCAGGCCCATGCGGGTGAGGGGCACCGAGGCGTCCACCTCCTCACGGCGCACCCGCAGCAGCGCGGGCAGCCGCTCCAGCAGCCAGGCCTCCACGTTCTCGTCCGCCACCGGGCCCGAGTCCGCCACCACGGGCACCGCCGCGGCCTGGGCCGTCACGGACTCCTGCGCCGACTCCTCCCACGACAGCACCGGACGCAGCTCGCCCCCGAGCAGGCTCGCGCGGCAGGCGCGGCGCTGGATCTTCCCGCTGGACGTCTTCGGAATGGAGCCCGGCTCGATGAGCACCACCGAGTGCAGTTGCAGCTCGTGCAGCTCCGCCACGCGCTGGCGGATGATGCCCACCAGGGACTCGGGCGGGTCCGGCAGCTTGCGCGGGTCCACCTCCTGCACCATCACCAGCCGCTCCTCGCCCTCCACGTCCAGGGCGAAGGCCGCGCCGCACCCCGGACGCAGCGCCGGGTGGCTCTGCTCCACCGTCATCTCGATGTCCTGCGGGTAGTGGTTGCGCCCGCGGATGATGATGAGGTCCTTGAGCCGGCCGGTGACGAACAGCTCCCCGTCCTCGCGCAGGAAGCCCAGGTCTCCCGTGCGCAGCCAGGGGCCCTCGCCGCTGTCGCTCAACTGGCCGTGGAAGGTGTGCCGCGTCTCCTCGTCCCGCTGCCAGTAGCCCAGCGCGACGCTCGGGCCGCGCACCCAGATTTCACCCACCCGGCCCGGCGGGCACCGCCGCGAGTTCTCCAGGTCAGCGATGAGCAGCTCCTGGTCCGGCATCGTCTGGCCGCAGCCCACCATCAGCCGCGCGTCCGAGTCCGCCGAGTCCGCCGTCACCACCTCGTTGCGCGCCAGCGCCGAGCCCCGCAGCGACATCACCAGCGGCGGCTTCGCGGCGTCTCCACCCGAGGCGATGAGCGTGCCCTCGGCCAGGCCGTAGCAGGGGTAGATGGCCTCGCGCTTGAATCCCTGGGGCCCGAAGGCTTCCATGAAGCGCTCCAGCGTCTCGGTGCGCACCGGCTCGGCGCCACTGAAGGCCACCTTCCAGCGGCTCAGGTCCAGCTCCGCGCGCTCCTGCGGCGTCATCTTCCGCACGGCCAGGTCGTAGGCGAAGTTGGGCCCACCGCTCACCGTGGCGCCGAAGCGCGAGACGGCCTGCAGCCAGCGGCGCGGCTGCTTGAGGAACGTCAACGGCGACAACAGCGCCACCGGGAAGCCCCGGTACAGCGGCTGGAGGATGCCGCCGATCAGCCCCATGTCGTGGTACGGCGGCAGCCAGATGACGCCCACCGAGTCCTGGGTCGTCCCGAAGGCGCGGCTGATGCACTCGAGGTTATGCAACAGGTTGCCATGGCTGAGCATGACCCCCTTGGGCGTGCCCGTGGAGCCCGAGGTGTACTGGAGGAAGGCCAGCGACTCGCGCAGCAGCGGGTCCGGCCGCTTCCACGCCGGCTGTCCCTCCGTGGGCAGGTCGTCCGTGGCCATCCAGTGCAGGGCGCGCAGATCCGGCGCCTGCTCGAAGAGGAACTCGCCCATGCCGTGGATGAAGGCCACGGTGAGCACCACCGAGGCCTGCGCGTCCTGGATGATCGCGCGCAGCCGGGGCAGCGTCCGCTCCAGCCGCATCGGATCCGGCGGGTAGGCCGGCACCGCCACCATGCCCGCGTAGAGGCACCCGAAGAACCCGGCGATGTACTCGAGCCCGGGCGGGTAGAGCATCATCACCCGGTCCCCCGGCTTCGCCACCTTCTGGAGCTCCGCCGCGATGAGCCGCGCACGGTAATCCAGTTGCGCGTACGTCATCGTGGACTCGTCGCCCTCGGAGTCCTCCAGGAAGGTGTACAGCCGCTGATCCGGCGCTACGGAGGCGCGCGCCTCCACCAAATCCACGAGGGTCGCAGGCTCACTCTGGGGGGGGCGCATCGCGATGTCTCCGCCGGGCTCGTCCGGCGTGGGCAAAACATCCCAACAGGTAGTGCTACCTGTCGTGACGTTCCTGTTTCGCTACTGGACAGAAGGTATTCTGCCGTCGAATACTGACGCAAGTTTCCAGGGGTGTGGTGGCGAGGCGGCTGAGAGGCAGTGGCGGCAGGTCCCCCCGCGCCCGGAACGTGCTCAGGAGCAAGCCCCCGACATGAAGCAGAACTGGATGAAGTGGATGGCCGCCGGTCTGGCGCTGCTGGCCCCGCCCGCGCTGGCGGAGTCCCCAGCGAAGAAGGCTCCGGCGCAGGAGCTGTCGGCCGGCGTGACCAGCGTGTTCCACGGCTCTTTCTACAGCCTCTCCCCGACCATCTACGCGGCCGAGGTGGCGTACAACCGGGCCCTGGCGGCCGAGGGCTTCTGGAGCCGGGTCCGGATCGGAGGCGGCGTGCGCGGCGGCCTGCCCGACAGGCTGGTAACCGTGCCCTTGGAGGTCTATGTCCAGGCCCGGCTCACGGCCCGCCTCGGCATCTGGGAGGGGGCGGCGGGGCCCGAGGTGGGGGTGGGCGGCATGTCCACCCTCTACCCGCTGCTGGGGGACAACGACGGAGGCCACCTGGAGGACAGGCTGGTGGGCCCGATGTACTTCGGCTTCGGCGCGGCGCCGCTCCGCTTCCACCTGGGCCCCGTGCTGCTCAGTGGCCTGGAATTCAACTTCGCGGCGACGGGACTGCCCCTGGGCTCCGCTTCCGCCATCCGCGTCACCTTGCTTCGCCTGGGAGTCTCGCTGTGAACCGCTCTTCCACCCGTCCGATGTTGCTCGCGGCGGCCCTGCTGGGTGCCGCCGCCTGCTCGCCCGTCACCCCGCTGGACACGTCCAAGCTTCCCATTCTCGAGGAGATCTCCGGGCAGATCGATCAGGACCGGATGATGGCCACCGTGGGTGATCTGGTGGCGGAGCACAAGTCCGAGGAGCCGCTGGACTGCAATCTGCTGGGCGACAACGCCTCCGTCTACCCGGAGCTGTGCAACCTCACCCACGTGAAGGCGGGGGAGTACCTGCACAGGCGGCTCGAGCAGTTGGATCTGCCGGTGCGCCGCGAGGTGTTCGCCAAGGATCTGCTGACCGTCTCCAACGTCATCGCCGAGCACAAGGGCGTGACGCACCCGGAGGAGGTCGTCATCATCGCCGCCCACTACGACGTCTACTACGCGGCGGCGGATGACAACAGCACGGGCGTGGCCGCGATGGTGGAGCTGGCGCGCGTCCTGTCGCAGTACAAGTTCGACCGCACGCTGCGCTTCGTCGGCTTCGACCTCGAGGAGCTGGGCTATCTGGGCAGCCACCGCTACGTGGAGTCGCTCGGCAACAGCAAGGAGGTGGTGCTGACGGTGAACTTCGACAGCCTGGGCTACTACAAGGATGAGCCGGGCACGCAGAACACCTCCCTCGGGCTGCCCGCTCCCTCCGAGGCCAACTTCCTGGCGGTGATCGGCAACGACAACTCCCTGGATCGCGTCAACGAGTTCATGGCGCTCAACGAGTCGTTCAAGACGATCCGCACGTTTGGCGTGGTGGCCAGTGGCTGGGGCAACAACCCCGGCAACGCCCCGCTGCTGCGCAGCGATCACGGCCCCTTCTGGCTGCGCGGCCACCAGGCCGTCTTCATCAGCGACACGGCCTATTTCCGCAACCCCGGCTACCACAACGAGAAGGACACCATGGACCTGCTCAATCCCCCCATGTTCCGCAAGGCGGTGCAGCTCTCCGCCGCGGCCATCGCCTATTGGGCGGGAGTCCGGCCATGAAGCGCGCCCTCACCGCGGTGTTGCCGGCCCTCGTGGCGCTGGGGCTGGTCCCGGCCACGTCCCGCGCCGCCGACGAGCAGCCCGCCGCCGATGCCGCGCCCGTCCATCGGTTCTCCGTCTACAGCCGCGGCGGCGTCCAGGCGTACCTCTCGCCCACCCGCTCCACGGGGATGTTCGGCGGCTCGTTCGGGGTGCGTGACATCATCCAGGATCGCTTCATCCTCCAGGCGGATGTGGGCTACCTGATGAACTTCGGCAACGTGGTGCCCGTGCAGGTGGCGGCCGGCATGCAGCACCGCCTGGGCTTCTACACCCCGGCCGCCCTGGTGACGCTCACCGGCTTCCTGGGCGAGCGGGTGACGTTCCTCGACGCCGAGCACCCCTCCGTCAACCGCGTCCCGCCCATTGCCGCGGGCGTGCTGCTGGCACCGGCGCGCTTCACCTTGGAGGGCGCCCAGTTGTCCATCCTCGAGTTCGGCGTGGGCGTCAGCCCGGAGTTCCCCGGGTTGGGCGTGGCCTACCAGCTCAATCTCATTGACGTGGGCGTCTCGTTCTAGCGGTCCGCTCCGAATTTTCTGATCCAACCGGATACGGGCCTGGCGGAGTGGAGGCACATGTGCCGCCACCTGCCCCCGTGCCGTAGAGGGGCCCACCGGGACCGGGGGCCCATCGGGTTGACCACCTGTGAACGCCCCGGGTGCGCGGTGCGTCAACCGAGTGCCGCCGGGTGGACGTTCATCACGTCCCGAGGCGAAGAGCACTCACCAACCCCCTCTCCCGTGCGCATACCGAGCACGGAACCAAGGGAGATGGGGGAGGTGCCGGCATGGCCACATACCGACTCATCCGCAAGCTCGCGGCAGGCGGCATGGCGGAGGTGTTCCTGGCCAAGGTGGTCGGGGCCGAGGGCTTCGAGAAGCCGGTAGCGGTCAAGCGCATCCTTCCGTCGCTGGCGCAGGACCGGGAGTTCGTGGAGCTGTTCCTGCGCGAGGCCAAGCTGACGGTGTGCCTGCAGCACGCCAACGTGGTGCAGGTGTTCGACCTGGGCTCCATCACCGGCCAGTACTACATGGTGATGGAGTTCGTGGACGGGGAGAACCTGCGCGCGGTGCAGCGCGGGGCCGCGGGCAACCAGGTGCCACTGGGTCTGCGCGAGGTGTGCTTCATCGTCCAGCAGGTGACGGAGGGTCTGGCGTACGCGCACGGACGCGTGGACGCGATGGGCCGGCCGCTCAACATCATCCACCGCGACGTCAACCCGTCCAACGTGATGGTGGCCAGCAGCGGCGAGGTGAAGCTGGCGGACTTCGGCATCGCCAAGGCGGCCAACGCGCAGAGCGGCACCCAGGCGGGCGTGGTGAAGGGCAAGGCGGGCTACCTCGCGCCGGAGCAGGTGAAGGGCGCGGAGGTGGATCAGCGCGCGGACCTCTTCCTCATCGGCCTGATGCTGTACGAGCTGCTCGCGGGCAGGCAGCTCTTCAGCGGCCCGGACTACTTCCTGACGCTGCGCAACATCGCCCAGTTCGACGTGAAGAGCCTGGCGCCGGTGCCCGGAGTGCCTCCGGCGCTCTGGAGCATCGTCACCCGGGCGCTGGCGCCGGAGCCGTCCGCGCGCTTCCAGCGGGCACGGGACATCTCGGACGCGCTGCAGAACTTCCTCTTCGATCACCGGCTGCGCGTGGGGCCGCAGGACGTGGCGGCGCTCTTCTCGCGCTGCTTCCCCGGCCGCCGCTCGCCGCTGGACGGGGCCACCGAGGTCCGGGGCGAGGAGATCCGCCTCGGCTCGGACGCGGGGCTGCAGCGCCCGCAGACGCTCACCTCGGTGCGCTCGCGCCCGCCCTTCCCGGGAGGGCCGCGTCCGGGCACCTCGTCGCTTCCCTCGATGCGCGCGGTGACGGACCCGGCCCGGTTGACGCCGCCACCTCCGCCGCTCGAGGCGCGCGCGGGCCCCTCCGTCACCATGCAGGTGCCTCCGCAGCCCGCCGCGCGGAACACCTCCCTCACCATGCAGGTGGGCCCTCCCGCCGGTGTGCGCACGGGGGCTCAGCCCGGCCTCAACACCTCCCTCTCCCTGCCGACGCAGACGCGCGTGATGCGGCCGGCGCGCCGCAAGCTGGGGGAGATGCTGGTGGCCTCGGGCCGGCTGTCGGAGACGCAGCTCAAGGGCGCGCTGGAGCGGCAGAAGCGCACCGGCGGCCGCATCGGCGAGCTGCTCGTGGCCGAAGGGCTCGTCACCGAGGAGGACGTGGTCCGCGCCCTCGGCGAGCAGGGCGGCATCTCCTTCGTCTCGGACAAGGTGCTGCGCACCATGCCGGTGCCCAAGGCGCTGTTGTCGCTGCTGCCGGTGGAGAAGGCCGAGCGGCTCGAGGCGGTGCCGGTGGCCCAGCAGTCCAAGGAGCTGGTGTGCGCCATGCGCGAGCCGCGCGACCTGGCCCGCCTGGACGAGCTGAAGTTCATCACCGGCTGCTCCGTGCGCGGCATCTACGCCACCGAGGGCGCCATCCGCAGCGCCATCGGACGCTTCTACCGGGGTTACGACCCGGAACAGATGGGCGACTGGTCCAACATCATGCCGCTGGCGGGCTCGGAGTCGGACAAGGGCGTCACCCCCTACTCCGACAAGCACACCCGCACGCGCGAGCGTCTGCTGGACGAGTCCGCCTTCGAGGAGATCTCCTCGGCGCCCACGCCGCCGCCCGCGGCCCCGCCGCCGGTGCTCGAGCCCACGCCCGCGCCGCCGCCGGTGCTGCGTGCGGCGCCCGCCTCGCTGGCGCGCACCATGCTGGTGGTGTCGGACGACCAGGAGCTGCGCGACGCGGCGGTGCGGTTGCTGACGCGCCAGGGTGTGGCGGCCTCGGGTAGCAGCGCCGCGGACGTGGAGAAGGCCGTGGCGCTGGGCGGTACCGAGGTGGCGCTGGTGGCCGCGGACACGGTGCCGGACGCGCCCTCGGTGGTGGCGCGATTGATGACGGTGGCGCCCTCCATGGAGGTGCGTGTGCTGCCCTCGCTGGCCGAGGCGCTCGGAGGCGAGGCCGGTCCGTTGAGCCGCGCGGCGCGGTTGCATGCGCGCGTGGTGGACGCGGCGCTCGCGGCGCTCGGTGGGGTAGGCGTGCAGGGCGCGGCATTGGCCAAGCTGGCCCGGCGCGTGGCCCGGCGGCTCGGCGCGGGGCGTGCGGAGGCCGAGCGGGCTTCCGCCGTGGCCTATGCGCTGGCACTCGCGGCCTTCCAGGAGATGGGCGGAGGCGAGCGGTTCACCCGGCCGTCGTGCGAGGCGATGCGCGCCATCCTCGGCCGGGACGCGGGCGAGCTGGCCGGGCTCATCGGGGCATGCACCCGGGACGCGGCTCCGCTGACGGAGAAGGCGGACAAGGCCACCCAGGCGCTGGCCGCGGCGGTGTCGCTGCTGGAGGTGGCGGGCACGGCCATGCTGGGGGCCTCGGCCGCGTCGCAGTCGCTCGTCAAGCTGCGCGCCGAGGCGAAGCTGCCCGCGGCGGCCCTGGAGGCGCTCTCCGCGGAGGTGATGGAGTTGGTGCTGGGCGAGAAGGCCACGCACACGGTGGTGCTCGCCGAGCCCAACGCGGCACGGGCCTCGGCGCTCCAGGCCCGTTTCCTCGCGGATGGGGTGAGGGTGGTGCTCGCCGACTCCGCCGCCCGGGCCCGTGTACTGCTGTCCGAGGGCAGCCAGGCCCTGGTGGTGGCCTCGCGGCTCCCGGACGGGGATGGTGCCGAGCTCACGCGCTCGCTGCGCTCCACGTCGGAGACGTCCGCGCTGCCCATCTTCGTGCTGGCACCCCCGGAGGACCCGGGACTGGTGGAGGCCGGCCTGGATGCCGGTGCGGACGACGTCCTCACGTACCCCGTCAACCCGGAGGTGCTGGTGGCCAAGCTGCGGCGCGCGTTGCAGCCTCGCCGGGTATCGGTGGCTCCGGTTCCGGCTCCCGTGACGGCGCCGATGACCCCGGCCTCCGCCTTGGTGAGTGCCTGAACCCAGGCGGCCTCCCGGGCGCGCTCTTCACGAACTTGTCCAACAGTTGGACAAGTTGCGGAAGACCGCGCCCGGCGGACCCTCCGGCCGCGAGCGCCGCCAACTGGTCCGATTGTTGGACCCGTTGCTCGTCATCGGGTCCGGAGGGGCGGCTCCGTCAATGGGGGCTCACTTCTTCCCTCTGCCCGCCTTGATGAGAAGGGCCTGCTGTTGCAGGGCCTGACGCTGTTTCTGGGCCCGGTCCTCGAGCCGCTGCTGGCTCTGGGCGGGGGCCGCCGCTCCATCCTGGGCCTGTCCGATGTGCCGGGCGAGCGCGGCGACAGTGGGGTGCTGGAAGAGCTCCACCATGGAGAAGCGACGGCCAAAGGCCGCGGCGAGCTTCTCGTGCACCTGGACCATCAGGAGCGAGTGTCCGCCCAGGTCGAAGAAGTTGCTGTGCAGGCCCACCTTGTCGACCTTGAGCGCCTCCCGCCAGATGGCCGCGATGGTCTGCTCGAGCTGATTGGTGGGGGCCTCGTAGGGGATGTTGGATTCGCGCGTGGCGGTGCGCGGGTCGGGCAGCGCGGCGCGGTCCACCTTGCCGTTGCGCGTGAGCGGCAGGCGCGCGAGCGGCATCAGGGCCCATGGCACCATGAACTCGGGCAGCGTCTGCCGCATCAGGCTCCGGAGCTGGTGGGCCAGCTCGCGTCCTTCCGACTCGGCTCCCGGAGGCAGGCCCCGGCGCGGGACGAAGTAGCCCACGAGGTGCTGCTCTCCCGGCTGCGTCTCGCGCAGCACCACGATGACCTCGCCCACCTCGGGGTGCGTGCGCATCACGGCTTCGATTTCGCCCAGCTCGATGCGCAGGCCCCGCAGCTTCACCTGATGGTCGGCGCGGCCGAGGAACTCGATGCGGCCATCCTCGCGCCAGCGGCCCATGTCCCCCGTACGGTAGAGGCGTGAGCCCGGCGCGCCGGATGGATCGGGGATGAAGCGCTCGGCGGTGAGCTCGGGACGGCCGATGTAGCCCCGGCCCACGCCCGCGCCACCGATATAGAGCTCGCCCGGGTGACCGGGGGGCACCGGGCGCAGGTACGAGTCCAGCAGGTGCACGCGCACGTTGCCGAGCGGCCCGCCGATGGTGGGCTTGGGAGAATCGGCCACGGGACAGGTGGTGGCGTTCACCGTGCACTCGGTGGGGCCGTACATGTTCACGAAGCGCGTGCGCGGGCGTGCGCGCAGCTCCGTCCAGGTGCTTGGAGTGATGGCTTCTCCGCCCACCAGGACGAGCGCGGGGGAGAAGTCCGGCTCACGGCCCAGGCCCTGCTCCAACAGGGGCGCCAGCAGCGAGGGTGTGGTGTCCAGCACATCGAGCGCCTGCCGCTGCACGAAACCACGCATCCGCGAGGCATCCAGGCGGGCCTCCTCGGGGACGAGGTGCAGCGAGTGGCCGTTGAGCCACTGCACCCACTGTTTGACCGAGGTGTCGAAGACGAGCGGCCCGTTGACGCTGATGCGCAGTCCTGGGGCACGGCCCTCGTAGACGGTGTCGCGCAGGGTGGCCGCGAGGTTGAGCAGCGAGCGGTGCTGGATCATCACCCCCTTGGGCCTGCCCGTGGAGCCCGAGGTGAAGAGCACGTAGGCGAGCTGCTCGGGCGCGACGGGGACCTCTGGAGCGGTGTCCGGCGCGCTGGCGATGCGCTCGGCGTCGGCGTCCAGGAGGATGGGGCTGGCCACGCCCTCGGGGAGCAGGGACTGGAGGTGGGAGCGGGTGACGACGAGCCGGGCCTCGGCCTGCTGGAGCATGGCGCCGAGGCGCTCGCGGGGGTAGAGCGGATCGAGCGGCACGAAAGCGCCGCCGGCCTGGAGGATGGCGAGCAGGGCGACGAGCTGCTCCACCGAGCGTTCCAGGAAGAGGCCCACGCGCGTCTCGGGCCCCACGCCCAGCGAGCGCAGGTGCCACGCGAGCCGGTGGGCGCGGGAGGCCAGCTCGGCGAATGTGAGCCGCTCGTCCTCGAAGGCCACGGCGAGCGCGTCCGGGGTGCTCCGGACCACGGCGGCGAAACGCTCGGGGAAGCTGCCCGCGGTGTCATGGGGGCGCTCGGTGCGATTGAGGGACTCCAGCCATTGCAGCTCGTTCCGGTGCATCACCGGCAGCGACTCCAGCGTGCGCTCCGGATTCGCGGCCGCCGTCTCCAGCAGCGTCAGCAGCCGCTCCCCCATCAGTTCACCGGAGTGGCGTGCCGTGTCCGCCTGGATTTCGAGGTCGAGCATCCCCTGGCGCTGCCCGCAGCTCAGCTTGAGCTCGAAGCGGCTGGTGCAGGCACTCAGCCGCAGGGTCGTGAAGGTGAGGCCGTCGTGGTGGCGCTCCTCGGGCCAGGTGACGTCCTCGAAGGCGAAGGGGAAGGGGGGCGCCTTCGCCACGTCGAAGTATTCCTGCCATGCCCCGGTGTCCTGCGTGGCCCGGGCCACCTCGAGGGCGAAATCCGCGAAGCGGGCGCGGGCACGCACCTCGCACCGCAGCGGGAGGTAGCGCTCGAAGAGGCCGATCGCCTCGTCCAGTCCCTCGTAGGTGCGGCCATTGAAGCGCACCGCCACGGACCATTCGAGGCGCTCGGAGCGGCGGGCCAGCAGGAGCTGCCAGCAGGCTAGTACGAAGGCCGTCACCGGCACGCCGATGCGGCTGGCCGCGGCCTTCACGGAGGCGGTGAAGCCGGGGGGGAGTTCCCTCGGCCGCCATGAGCTGGGGCTGAAGGTCCGCTCGGGTGCGCGGGTGTCCGGGTCGGGGATCGCGAGGCCTTCCCAGTGGCGCTGGCCCTCGCGAGCGTCCTCGGACTCCAGGAGCTGCTGGAACACCTCCGACACGTCCGCGTACTGCATGGCGGGCTCGGGCAGGGGCTCTCCGCCTCCCTGCGCGGCCCACGCTCCGGCCAGCTCGCGCACGAGACAGGCCAGTCCCTGCCGGTCCGCCGAGAGCGCTGGGAGGTCCACTACGAGCAGGTGCCGCTCGGGACCGAGGGTGGCCAGCCACAGGCCGCCCGGCTCCTCCGGTGCGCGCTCCTCGGGGGTGTAGCTCCACGGGTCCTCGGAGGGGCCGAGCAACAGATCCTCCAGCAGGTTGATCCACCACTGCGCACGGTGGCCCGTCCAGTCGAGCTCCCGCAGCACGGTGGCGGGCACGTCCCCGGGCACCTGGACGGCGGTCTCCGTGCCCGGGAGCTGGCGGTAGGTGGTGCGGAGGATTTCGTTCCGGGAGACGACCTCCCGCACGGCGCGCTCGAGGCGCGGCTTGTCCAGTGGGCCCCGGAGCTCCACCACGCACTGCGCGCGGTAGGGCGTGTCCGGGCTCGGGACGAGCTGCGCCCAGAGGTGGGCCTGCTGCGGAGACAGACGGAAGCCGTTGGAGGAGGACAAGGCGGAGTCTCCTAGGAGGGGGCGGGGACGGGGCGCACGTCGTCCCAGGGGAAGAGGCGGGCCATGCCGACGAGCACCTCGCGCGGGCCGGAGAAGGGCGTGCGCGCGTGCGCGGCGAGCATGTTGTCGACGACGAGCAGGTCTCCCCGCTCCCAGGGGAAGGAGACCGTTTCGGCGTGGTAGGCGGCACGCAGCGTTTCCAGCACCTCGGGCTCGATGGGCGAGCCGTCGCCGTACCAGGTGTTGTTGGGCAGGTCCTCCTCGCCGAACTCCGCGAGCAGCGCCGAGGCCACGGCGGGAGGCAGCGTGGAGACGTGGAAGAACGTGGCGTGGTTGAACCACACCGGTTCGCCCGTGACGGGGTGGAGCCCGGCGGCTCGGCGCACCTGGCGCGTCCTCAGCCGCTGGCCCTCGCGCCACTCGAACTGGATGTGGTTGCGGCGGCAGTACGCCTCGACCTCGGCGGGAGACTCCGCCTGGAAGGCCGTCCGCCAGCTCAGGCCGAACTGGCCGCCGAAGTTGCGCACGTACGTGTAGCCCTGCTCCAGGAAGCGGGCGCGCAGCGAGGGCGGGAGGCGCTGGAACACGCGGCGCGAGTCCACCAGCGGGGTGCGGCCTCCCTCCTGGGCGGGCGTCACGCAGCAGAAGAACAGGCGCAGGGGGAAGGCCTGGTTATAGGACTGCTCGTTGTGCGGGAAGATGTGCTCGGCGGGCGGGTGGTCCGTGGAGGTGTAGACGTTGCCGCTCACCTGCGAGCGTGGCGAGGAGCGTTCCTCATAAGGAAGGGACTCGCCGGCCACGGCGCGGATGCAGCGCTCCAGGGCCTCGGCGGAGGCGATGTCGAAGCCACGGAAGAGCACGGCGCCGTGGCGGTGCAGGTGCTCGTCCACGCGAGCGCGGTGCTTGCTGGCCCAGTCGGCGAGGTCCACGCCCGGGAGCGTGGGCCGGGCGAGCACGGGCAGGGAGAGCCCGGGCAGGAGGGGCTCGAAGCGGACCCAATCCTCGCCGGACTCCGCGATTTCGCGGCGCTTCACCTGGGGCAGTGCCTTCTTCATGGTGTGCATGCTCCCTCTCCCGCTGGGAGCGGGCGGGGGGTGAGGGTCATCACGTGGGACTGTCGGTCTTGCGCCGGACATTGCGGAACAGCTCCTGCCGCTTGGACTTCAGCTCCTCGGCCCGGGCGCGCTCGCGCTGCCGCTCGTGTTCGGTGAGGACGTCGCGCAAGTCCTCCACGGTGGCGTCCGGGCGCTGCACGGCGGCCGAGAGCACCGTCTGGTAGCCCTCGCCGAGCCGGGCGATGGTGGCACCGTCGAACAGCGCGGTGCTGTAGCGCAGCACGCCGCCCATCTGGCCCCCGTGCTTCGACAGCAGCACCGACAGGTCGAAGGGCGAGCCACCGTCATCGAGCTCGAGCAGCTCCAGGCGCAGGCCGGGCAGCTCCAGCGCGGGCAGCGGAGCGTTCTCCAGGACGAACATCACCTGGAACAGCGGGTTGTAGCGGGGGTCTCGCGGAGGGCGGAGTGTCTCGACGAGCTTGTCGAAGGGGACGTGCGGGTGCGCGTACGCACCGAGCGCCACCTGCCGCACGCGGGCGAGCACCTGCCGGAACGTGGGGTTGCCCGAGAGGTCCACGCGCAGGACGAGCTGATTGACGAAGAGGCCCACCAGCTGTTGCGTGCGCGGATGCTCCCGGTTGGCGATGTCCGTGCCCACCACGAGGTCGGTGCGGCCGGTGCGCTGGTGGAGCGTCACGAGGAAACCGGCGAGCAGCACCATGAAGGGCGTGGCGCCCTCCGTCTGTCCGAGCTGCTCGAGGCCCACCGTGAGGGGCGCGGAGAGCTGGAGCGGGTGGCGAGCGCCCTCGAAGGACGGGGTCTCGGGGCGCGGCCGGTCCGTGGGCAGCTCCAGCAGCGGAGGCATGCCGGTGAGGCGCTCCTTCCACCAGGACTGCTCGGCGGCCAGCGTGCCCCCTTCCAACCAGTGCCGCTGCCACGCGGCGTAGTCCATGTACTGGAGGCGCGGCGCGGGCAGGGGCGAGGGGCGGCCCTCGGCGAAGGCGGGGTAGAGGGCGCCCAGCTCGCGGACGAGCACGCCCATGGTCCAACCGTCGGAGACGATGTGATGCACCGAGAGCACCAGCCGGTGCCGCTCCGGGGCGAGCTTCAGCAGCTTCGCGCGCAGCAGCGGGCCGCGCTCCAGGTCGAAGCGCTGGCGGGCCTCCAGGGTGGTGAGCCGGGTGGCCTCGGTCTCGCGCTCGGAGCCGGGCAGGCCGGACAGGTCCACGAGCGCGCCCTCCCCGGCGAGCGGGCCCAGGTCCGGCACCTGCCCGGTGGGGAGCAGCACCTGCACGCGCTTGCCGTCCACGAAGGGGAAGCACGCACGCAGCGAGTCCTGCCGGCGCAGAAGTGCCGCGAGGCTACGCCCCAGGGCCTCCACGTCGAGCCGTCCCTCCAGCTTCACCGCCGTGGCGACGGTGTACGCCGAGTGGCCCGTGGCGAGTTGCTCCAGGAAGAGCAGCCGCTCCTGGCCGTAGGAGAGGGGAGGGTGGGGCCCGTGGTTGGCGGGCTCGAGCGGTGGAGGCGCGGAGGGCGCGGGGTGCAGGGCCTCCAGTGCGCGGGTGGTGAGGGTGCCCAGGCTGACGCCATCCAGCAGCAGTGCCACGGGCAGGTGGATGCCCAGCTCCTCCTCCAGCGCGCCCTTGAGCTCGATGGCGTGGATGGAGTCCAGGCCGAACGCGGTGAGGGGCCGCGCCTCATCCAGCAGGGTGGGAGCCACGGCCAGCGCACGCGCGAGGCGGTGCCGCAGGTGCTCGACGAGCAGCCGGGGCCGCTCCGTTTCCGGGGCACCCAACAGGGCCTCGCGGGTGAGCGCGGGAGGCTCGGCCGGCGCGGTGGGCGCGGCCTGGTGCACGGCGCTCTCGGTGACGAGCTCCAGCTCGCCCGCGAGGTACATGGCGCGGCAGGTGCCACGCTGAATCTTGCCGCTGGACGTCTTGGGAATGTGGCCCGCGGGGACGAGCACCACGCGGCCCGGTGCCACCTCGTGCTGCTCGGCGATGGCGCGGCGGATGGCCTCCACGGCCTCGGCGGGCTCCGGCAGCTTCGCGCGGTCCACCTCGTGCACGAGCACCAGTTGCTCCTGTCCCTCCACGTCCAGGCTGAAGGCGGCGGAGCAGCCCGGGCGCAGCGCGGGGTGGCTGGCCTCGGCGGTCTGCTCCAGGTCCTGCGGGTACAGGTTGCGCCCGCGCAGGATGATGAGGTCCTTGATGCGGCCGGCGACGAACAGCTCGTTACCCACGAGGAACCCGAGGTCTCCCGTGCGCAGCCAGGGCCCGTCGCCGGTGTCGCTCCGGCGGGCGCGGAAGGTCTGCTCGCTCTGCTCGGGCCGGCCCCAGTAGCCCTGGGCCACACTGCCTCCGCGCACCCAGATTTCACCCACCTGCCCCTCGGGCACGGGAACGAGCGTCTCGGGGTGGGCGATGAGCAGCTCCTGGTCCAGCACGCTCGTGCCACAGCCCACGAGCTGGCTCACGCGCTCGGAGCCCTCCTGCTTCCAGTCGCGCACCACGGGCTGTGTGCCCATGCGCCCACCGGTGACGAGCAGCGTGCCCTCGGCCAGGCCGTAGCACGGGAAGAATGCCTCGCGGCGGAAGCCGGAGACGGCGAAGGCCTCGGCGAAGCGGTCCATCGTGGCGGCGCGCACGGGCTCTGCGCCGTTGAAGGCCAGCCGCCAGGTGCTCAAATCCAACGCGGCGCGCTGCTCGGGCGTGGTCTTCCGCACGCACAGGTCGTAGGCGAAGTTCGGCCCACCGCTGTGCGTACCCCGGTGGCGGGAGATGGCCTCGAGCCAGCGCACGGGCCACTTGAGGAAGTCCAGCGGTGACATCAGCACGACGGGGATGCCGGCGAACAGCGGCTGGAGCACGCCGCCGATGAGGCCCATGTCGTGGTAGGGCGGCAGCCAGATGACGCCGACGCTCCCGGGCGAGGGCTCGAAGCCGCGCTGGATGGCCGTCGAGTTGTGCAGCAGGTTGCCGTGGCTGAGCATCACCCCGCGCGGTGTGCCCGTGGAGCCCGAGGTGTACTGGAGGAACGCGAGCGACTCGCGCGTGAGGCCCGGGTCCTTCCAGGCGCTGGCCGCGTCCGCGGGCACCTCGTCGGTGGCCACCCACGTCAGCCCGGCCAGTCCGGGGAACTGCTCGGCCAGCCCGTCCGCCATGGAGCGGATGAACCCGTTGGTGAGCGCGAAGCGGGCGCGCGCGTCGGAGATGAGCGCCTCGAGCCGCGGGAGCGTCCGTCCCAGGCGCATCGGGTCCGGCGGGTAGGCCGGCACGGCGATGGCTCCGGCGTAGATGCAGCCCACGAAGGCCGTCACGTAGTCGAGCCCGGGCGGGTAGAGCAGCAGCACCCGCTCGCCCCGGGCTCCCCGCTCCTGCAGGAGTCCACCGATGGCGCGTGCCCGTGCATCCAGCCCGGCGTAGGTGAGACGTGCTTCTTCCGTCTCGCCATCGGCCAGGAAGGTGTAGGCGAGCTCCTCTGGCTGGGATTCGGCACGGCGGCGCGACAGCTCGAGGAGCGAGGAGGAGTCGAACGAAGAGGACGGTGCCAAAGCCCCGGGGTTTCTAGCACGCGGGCACAAGAATGCCCACCCCGCAACTCCCGGGAATCCGGTGTCTCCGTCCGCTCAGTAGCGGAGGGCGGAGGTCTCTCCGCGGAGCAGCTCCAGCAGCGAGCTCGCCGCCTCGAGCGGGTGCGTCGCGTAGTGCCGCACCATCCGTCCACTGGGCAGCTTCACCCCGTGGCCCCAGGGCCCGCGCATCCAACGCCAGCGGGGTGGATCGGCCGGCGAAGCGCGGACGGGGCCGGCGTCTTCCTGGGCGGGGGCGCTCCTGCGGGGCTCCTCCTCGGACATGGGCACGTAGCGGGGATGGGGGACGGTGCCGCGCTCCACCTGGACGGGGTAGGCCTCGGCGTGCTCCGTCGCGGCCACCATGTGGTGCGAGGAGAGCGTCTCCGGTGCTTCCCGTTCCTCCAGGGGCCGCTGCTCGTCCCGTGCGCGCCGCGAGGACCAGAAGACCTCCACGAGGTCCGTGGCCTCCAGGCGCGCGCGCGGGTGGCCATGCTCCGGGGTGAGCACGATGCCGTGCTCGTCCAGGGACCGCACCTCGTCATGGCGCACCCGGTGCTCGCGCGTGACGACCACCCGGCGCTCGAACACGAAGCCCTCGCCATCCACGGAGAGGACGCGCCCGAGCGGCGAGCCGTCGTGGCAGCGCACCACCATTCCCGCACGAATCTTGCGTTGAGACATGAGTGGCTCTCCTCTAGTCCGGGTCGTCCTTGTCGAGTGGCTCGGGCAGGGCATTCACGTGCACCACGTGGCCTCCCTCCTCCGGTGGCGGCGCGCGGGTGGCCGCGGCCTCTTCCGGAGTGTGGGGCGCCCGCTCCTCGAAGCCGTCGCCTTCCAGGTTGCGCTGCCGCTGCTCGCTCGTGCTTCCGTAGCCCTCCCGCAACGGTTGCTTGCCTGCCATGGTCACCTCCTGGGTTGGAACGTCCAAGCCCTAACGCTTGGGATGGGGAGCGGGGGCCGCAACGCCTTTCTCCCTGGGAGAGCCCGGCCCAGGTCCAATCCCGGGGGGCGCTCTCTCCATTGCTCGCGGGGCAGGCGAGTACCCGGGCCCACATGCCCGTGGCCCGGGGCCCACAGGGGCCCGGCTCCCGAGGCCTCCACCCGGGGGCACGGGGGCGGCACGTCCGGTGCAAAACCTGGGGGACGGCGTGGGGAATGTCCCCCCCGCTCGACTGTCGACGGAGGCGCGCCCCACTGCTATGCACCCCCACACCATGGATGTTCGCCCCTCCCCCCGCCGCGCGCTGCTGCTCGCGCTGGCGCTGCTGATGTCCGCTTGCAAGACGCCCTCCGCCACGGGCGGTGGCACTTCCCCTGGCTCCTCGTCCGGCTCCTCGTCACAGGGCCGCGGGGAAGACGTCCCCCAGGGAGACCCCTTCCCGTCGAAGCCCTCCGTCGAGGCGCGCCAGGACGCGCAGGCGGACCAAGCGCTCGCCCAGGCCATCCAGCAGGCCGAGACGGCCCCGCGCAAGCAGGCGGCCGAGAGCTTCCTCGCGGTGCGCAAGGCCTACCCGCAGACGACGGCGGGCCAGGAGGCCCTCTACCGGGCGGGCGTGCTCTTCTACGACTCGCAGGACTACGTCAACGCGCGCAAGAGCTTCAACGAGCTGCTCTTCGAGAACCCGCTCCACCCGCAGGCCACCGAGGCCAAGCGCCGGCTGGGCCGGTCCGCGCTGGAGGTGGGTGCCTACCGTGACGCCTACCAGACGCTCTACAGCCTCGCCGAGCGCGCCGAGGGCGCCGAGCGCATCCAGTTGCTCGAGGACTCCGTGAAGGCCGCGGAGAAGGCAGGCCTCTTCGGACAGGCGCTGCGCATCTCCGTGGACCTGGCCGGCAACGCCCAGACGCCCGAGGCGCAGCAGGCCGCGGTGGCCCGGGTGCAGCAGTTGGTGGAGGGCCGCGCCGGCTTCATGGACGTGGCGCAGATCATGGAGGAGCTGTCCCCCTCCAATCCCGCCTGGCCGGTGCTGACCTTCAAGCTGGCCCGCATCTACTACCACCTGCGGGACTGGACGCGGCTGGAGGAGACGCTCAACCGCTTCCTGGCGGAGGCGCCCAACCACACGTTCGCCCCGCAGGCCCGCGAGCTGCTCGCGCGCGCCACGCGCCGCGTGGACGTGCAGACGAAGACGGTGGGCCTGCTGCTGCCCATGACGGGCAAGTACAAGGCCGTGGGCGAGGCGGTGCTGCGCGGGGTGAAGCTGGCCCTGGCCGGCAGCGACATCGAGCTCGTGGTGAAGGACACGCAGGGGGATGTGAACCTCGCCGCCCAGGGCATGGAGCAGCTGGCCTTCGACGAGGGCGCCATCGCCGTGCTGGGCCCCATCACCACGGACGAGTCCCGCCGCGCCGCGCTGGTGGCCGAGGAGCTCCAGGTGCCGCTGCTGACGCTCACGCGCCAGGAGGACATCACCAACATCGGGCCCTTCATCTTCCGCAACATGCTGACGAACTCGGCGCAGGCGCGGGCCATCGCCGACTTCGCGATGAAGCAGAAGGGCTTCAAGAGCTTCGCGATGCTCTACCCCAACCTGCCGTACGGGGTGGAGCTGGCCAACGACTTCTGGGACCACGTGGTGGAGAACGGCGGCCAGGTGCGCGGCGCCGAGACGTACGCCCACGACCAGACGACGTTCACCTCCGAGGCCAAGAAGCTGGTGGGCCGCTACTACCTGGAGGACCGGCTCGACTACATCGAGGGCGTGCGCGAGGTGCAGAAGGAGACGACGGGCCAGGACGCGTTCCGCAGGCGCAAGGCCATGGAGAAGATGAAGGGCCAGGTGGAGCCCATCATCGACTTCGAGGCCATCTTCATCCCCGACGAGTGGCGGCGGGTGAGCCTGGTGGCCCCGGCGCTGGCGGTGGAGGACATCGTCACCAACGCGTGTGACTCGCGCGACGTGGAGCGCATCCGCAAGACGACGGGCAAGAAGACGATCAAGACGGTGATGTTGCTGGGCACCAACGCGTGGAGCAGCAGCAAGGGCGCCAGCGGCATGCCGGAGCTCGTCGAGCGCGGTGGCAAGTTCGTTACCTGCTCGGTGTACGTGGATGGTTTCTTCGTGGACTCGCAGCAGCCGGCCACGCAGCGCTTCGTGAAGGCCTACCGCCAGGCGAACAGCGGAGACCCGGGCCTGCTCGAGGCCTACGGGTATGACTCGGCGCGCATGGTGCGGCAGCTGCTGGACTCGAAGCAGGCGCCCAAGAGCCGTGGGGAGTTCCGCGAGGCCCTGGCCAACGTGAAGGACTTCGACGGTGCCACGGGCAAGACGTCCTTCGACGAGAAGCGCGAGGCGCGCAAGCCCCTCTTCCTGCTGTCCGTGAGCAACAAGGGCGTGACGGAGGTGCCTCCGGAGAAGTCGGCGTCGCTGGGTGGCTCGTGAGGGTTCTGGCGCCTCGCGCGCTGTGGCTCGTGGGTCTGTTGTCGCTCGCGGGGTGCCGGCACTCCGCGCCGGTGCTCGCGCCGGATATCGCCTCCCGGCTGGAGTCCACGCCGGGGGGATACCTCGCGGGTGAGGTGGTGGGTCTCGAGGACGGCGCCGTCCTCGACCGCAGGGACTTCGTCTGGACGCTGGCCTTCTCGCCGGACTCCTCGCGCGTGGCCTACTCGCACCTGGGTGCTCGGGAGTACCTGCTCGCGCTCTGGAATGTGAAGCCCTCGCTGGCGCGCGTGGTGGACCAGGGCATCAACCCCTCCGAGTTCGACGTGGAGGCGCTGGCCTTCTCCCGGGACGGCTCGTTGCTGGCGAGCGCGGGCTGGGATGGCATGGTGCGTCTGTATGACGCGGCCACGGGCGCGCTGAAGGCGAGCCTGCGGACGGAGGAGCCGCTCACCGCGGTGGCCTTCCACCCGGCCGGTGGCTACCTCGTGGCGGGCAGCGCGCAGGGTTTGATGACGGTGCTGCGCGTGGCGGACCTGGGCTTCTCCTTCGAGGCCCGGCCCCACTCGGACCGGGTGAGCGCGCTCGTCTTCGCGCAGGATGGGACGCTGTACTCGGGGAGCTGGGACAAGCGCATCCGGGTGTTCGACGCGCGCGAGGAGGCACTGCGGCGCGAGCAGGCGCGGGTTCGCTTCGAGCGGCGCGGGGGCTACGCCGTGGTGGGCGGGACGCTCAATGGGAAGGCTCCGGTGGCCTTCGCACTGGATGCGCGTGCGCCCGCGCTCGTGCTGGGTTCTCAGGCGGCGGAGGCGGCGGGGATCGACACGGCCATGTTGCAGGAGACGGTGTCGCTGCCCACGGCGCTGGGGTCCACGCTGGCGCGGGTGGCCCGGGGCCAGCGGCTGCGCCTCAAGGGGCTGGAGCTGGAGGGCCTGGACGTCGTGGTGTGTGACGCGTGTCTGCCTCCGGGCGTGGGTGGAGTGCTGGGTGCTCCCTTCTCCGAGCGTGTGGACGTGGCCTTCGATGACGCCACGGGTGAGGCCGTGCTCACGTTGAAGGCTCCGGCGCAGGTGAAGCAGGAGGAGCGGGGGCTGGTGCTCGCTCCACGCACGGCCTTTACCTTCGAGGCGCACGTGAATGACGTCACGCTCGACGCGGCCGGGCGCCGGCTGGGCGTGGCCTTCTCCGAGCCCAAGGCCGAGCGCAACCGCACCGTCTACGAGCGCGAGAAGAAGGGGCTCGTCGAGCCTCCCGCCGAGTGGAACGCCGCGGCGCTGGTGGACGCGGGCTCGGGCCAGGTGCTGCGCAAGTGGACGGCGCACCGGGGCGTGGTGGCCTCCGCCGGTATTTCTCCGGACGGGCGCTCGCTGGCGAGTGGTGGCTGGGACAAGCAGCTGTACGTCTGGCGCGAGGGCCAGGAGCCGCCGGTGGCGGAGCGGAAATTCGGTTGGTCCGTGCGCCGGGTGCGCTTCAGCCCGGACGGGCGGCTGGTGGGCGTGGCCGCGTGGACGCCGCAGAAGGCCTCGGGCACGCAGGAGAGCGATCCAGCCGCGGCCCTGTTCCCCGTGCGCTACGCCGCCCCCACCGTGGAACGGTGACGCCCATCCCCCAAGGGAAGTGAGCGAAGATATCCCCTCTCCCCTCGGGAGAGGGTCAGGGTGAGGGTATCCGGGCCCGTTCTTCAACCCGTGGTCCCCAGTGTGGACAGTGGGTTCAACCCGGGTACATCAGATACCCTCACCCCGTCCCTCTCCCGGAGGGCGAGGGGAAATTGACGCTGGGAAATGGGCGCGGGTCATCAACCTTCTCCCAGCTGTGCTCCCTCGGGTTCGTTCAGCACGTTGAGCACCGGCCGTGCATTCGCCAGCGATGGCGCGAAGAGCGAGGGTTGCTCCGGATCCGCGAACACCGTCGCGAAGTCCTCGGGCGTCAGCGCGCGCGCCAGCCGGGCCGCGAAGGTCTCGCGTAACTGCCGGGCGTAGAACTCGGCGTCGTAGTCCCGGGGATCCCTCACCGTTTCTCCGGTCTCCGATTCCAGTAGCAGTCCCGCGCGCCCTCCCACCGCCCGGTAGACCCGGACCTGCTCGCCGGTGGCCCACTGTTTCTGCCCGCTCGCCAGCATGGCCTCGTAGGGCAATTCACGCCTGCGCGCGGCGAGGTACTGCGCTGGTGTCTTCGTCAGCCGCACCTGGGCCGCCACGCTCCGGGTCGGCAGTGCCCGCCGGCGCAGCGCCGTCACCGTCTCCACATAGGTCTCCCGCACGCCCGGGATGTCCCCCGCGAGCAGGTCGTGCAGTGCCCGGCGCAGGAAGTCCTCGCCGAAGGGCTCCGCCCGGCTGGAGCGGAACGCCACACCGCGCAGGATGAGCGCGCCGTCATACGCCTGCAGCGCGTAGTTCTTCGGTTCGTGCGAGAGCATCGCGGCGTAGCGCCCCTCGAACTCGAGGCGCACCTTGGGCGGCAGCAGGTCCGCGACCTCGGAGACCACCCGGCGCTCGTCGGCCTCGCTCCATCCCTCCGACACGGAGAAGTACACACCGTCCGTGTCGGCCTCCAGCAGCGTGACGCCACGCCGGGCCAGCTCCTGGCAGATGAGCGCCAGCACCTCGCGCCCGCGCCGTGTCACCTCGTTGGCGGCGTGCACGTCCGCGAAGCGCGTGAGCCCGCCCGCGCCCAGGTAGCCGTAGGCCGAGTTGACCACGATCTTCATCGCCGCGGAGAGCGCCTCGTTCGTGTGCCGTTCCGGAGACCCTGGTGCCGCGGCCTTCGCCCGCGCCTTGGCCGCCAGCCGTTGTTCCACGAGCCGGTCCACCAGCGCGAGCATCACGCCGAGCCGGTCCCTCCGAGGGCCAATCCGGTACTCGCGCATCAACGAGGGGTACAGGCTGGCGACATCGGCCTTCACCACGTGCCGGGCCACGCCCGTGGCGAACAGGTGGAGCGCGGCCCCGCTGTGAGGCGTGCCATCGCCCTGCTCATGGGCGGGCAGCGCGGCACCGGCCCGGAGATAGGCGCGAACGATCAGCGGATCGATGACCCCGGTAGCGGGTCCGGCGTCCGCGAGGCGCTCGTAGCGGCGCGGTGCCATGCGGGCGAGCGCGAAGGCCGCCCCGCCGAGCATGCGCGCCAGTCCGGCGGCCTCCGTCACGTCGTCGCGGGCGTAGCGCCGCACGCGCTCGGGGTCGGTGCCGAAGACCTCGTACACGTGGGCTCCCGGAATGTGCTCGCGCTCCGGGCCCGAGATGCCCAGGTGCCGTGCAACGGCCTTGAGCCCGTGCCCCGGCAGCTCCCGGGTGGAGAAGTCGTGCCGCTTCACGGCGTCCATCGTGTCGATGAACTCGCGGCCGGGGACCGTGTACCGCGCGCGGCGCATCGCATCGTTGCCGGGTCCGCCCCGTCCGGGGGAGGCACCTCGTGCGGCGGGGCGTTGCCGCAGGCCCGGGGGTCCGGCGCGTCCCAGCGCGAGCGTCACACCGAGCAGCCGCGCCCGGTGGGCGAGGAACGGCAGATCGAAGCCGTGCAGGTTGTGGTTCTCGAGCACGTCCGGGTCGATGGCGCGCACGCGAGCAACGAGCCGCTGGAGGAGGTCGGCCTCTGCGGCGTCACCGTTACCCTGGACCTCGAGGGTATCGGCCCTGCCCTCCGCGTCCCGGATCGCCACGAGGAAGATGCGGTCGTGCGAGGGGTCCAGCCCGGTGGTCTCCAGGTCCAGCTGCATGCGGTGCAGGTCATCGAACCGGAGGTCGCGGAAGTACGTGCGCCCCGACGCGACGAGGTATTGCTCCTCGGGGGGGAGGGCGAGCACCGTCTGGGGACCCAGCTCGCGCAGGTTTCCGAACGGGCGGCCGAGTCTGCGCGCCGCCCCCTGGAGCACGGCCGAGGCCAACGCGCGCCCATCGTCCGCGCGGACCAGGTAGCGCAGCGCACCGGGGCCCTCCAGCTCCTGCCACGTCACCCGGTGGGGCGCGGGCCCCTCGCTCTCCGGGCGGAGCCTCGCGCCCAGGTGCCGCACATCCTCCAGCGAGGCGAGCAGCAGCCAGGGACGGAAGCGCACATCCTCGCGCACGAGCGAGCCACTCCCGGGGAGCCGCCGCCAGACGAAGGCACGGCCATCGGGCTCCGCCCACACCGAGACGATTCCCGGCGTGTCATCCCATCCCCAGAGCCACTCGTCCTCCGGCGTGTGCGCCATCGTGGACTCGTCAGTAGTTGAGGTGGATGGCCTCGCGGGGCAGCCCCCGGATCCGCAGCATGTCGATCACCCCCTGCACCATGCCCGACTGGCCGCACACGAAGACCACCGTGTCCTCCACCCGCTGCTCGCCCAGGTGCTCCTGCACGTAGCCGGTGAGGCCCTGCCAGCCGCTCGCGCCCGGCTGGCTCACCGTGCGCACCACGTGGATGCCCGCCGCCTCCCAGTGGTGCAACTCGTCCTCGTAGGCGAAGGCCTGCGGGGTGCGCGCCCCGAAGTACAGCGTCACCTGTCCGTAGGCGCTCCGCTCCTGGCGGATGCTCTCGATGACGGAGCGGATGGGCGAGATGCCCGAGCCCGTGGCGAACAGCAGCACGTGGCCGCCCCGTGCGTGCACCAGGGGGAAGCCCCGGCCCTCGGGGCGCCCGCTCAGCACTTGCGCCCCCGGCTTCAGCCGCACCAGGGCATCCGCCAGCTCGCTGCCCCCCTTGAGCAGGAACTCCCACCGGGTGCCGAAGGGCTCCGGCGGCGAGGCGATGGCGAACATGCTCTCGCCCACCCCGGGCAGGGCCAGGCGCACGTACTGCCCCGGGGTGCGGTGCATCCCCACCAGGGGGGTTCCACCAATGTCCAGGACGAGCTCGGTGAGGCCCTCCGCGGCCGGAAGGACGTCCGCCACGGTGGTGGGGTGCCAGTCGTTCATGTCGGAACTTGATTTAACCCGGACCCGGCCCGCCGTCGCCCTTTGATACTCTGGGGGGCGTGAAGACCCTGCTCTGGTTGGTGTTGTTCCTCATCGGGCTGGCGGGCGTGGTGATGCCGGCCCTCTACCTCCATGCCGCCAGCAAGCTGCCTCAGCTGGAGACGGAGTTCGACCTGGAGAAACAGCTGCGCCACTCCATCGAGGGCGAGCGGATGAGTCTCCAGGCGGGCACCTTCGGGCCCAAGCGCCCCATTGCCTACACGAAGCCGGATTTCTCGCGCCTGCCCAAGGACCTGGTGGCCCTCTACATCGCCCAGCTCGGGTGCCCCACCTACTTCCAGACGCGGCGCGAGGACGGCGCGAAGTGGGCCTGGCGCCTCTTCTCCGTCGTCACCTTCGGCACCGAGCCCCCCGGTGATGGCGCCTGCGAGCGCCTCCTCGCCACCCGGCTCGCCGAGGCCCTGGGCATTCGCGGCCCGCTGCCGCTGGCGGTGGCGGCCAACCGCCTGCACTCCTTCCTCCAGAAGGACCAGCTCATCGCCTATGAGATGTCCACGCTCTACTTCGAGCGCGGCATCGTCGGGGTGCAGGACGGGGCCTATAAAATGTTCGGGCGCGAGCTGGACACGCTCAAGCTGCAGGAGCTGGCCGAGCTGTCGCTCACCCTGCCGCCGCACTACATGTACGCGGATGCGCTCGTGTGCCGCAACGCCAGCCTCATCCGGCAGAACCGGGACGTGCTGCTGGCGGACCTCGCGGGCTACAAGCTGGTGACCGAGGAGCGGGCGCGCACCGCCATGGCCCAGCCCGTCATCTGCCGCTGAGCGCGGGAGGGGGCCTGGCGCGGTCCGGGCCCCTCACTTGCGGCGCAGGAAGAACTTCTCCCAGTCAGACAGCTCCTTGACCACCTGACGCCGCTCCTCGGCCGTCGTGGCCGACTCGGCCTTCTCGCGGATGGCGTCGAGGGTGCGGCGCGCGGCGGGGCTGAGCTTCTGGCCGGCCTGGTTCAGCGTGTCGATGTCCCGGTCCAGCTTGCGGATGCGGCCCAGCAGCGCGGCCTGGGTGAGCGCGCGCGGCTTCACCGGCTCGGTGGGCGTCACCGCCGGACCCGCCGGCTGGACGGGATTGTCCGGCGTCTGCGTGGTGCTGGCCTGCACGGTGCTGCCCGCGTCGGGCACCTCGGTCACGGACGCCGTCTGCTGCGGCGGCGGGCCCGCGTCCGGCACGGCCTCCACCACCGGCTGCGGCGGGGGCTTCGCGGGCTGCTCCGGCGGCGCGATGACCACCTGCGGCGGCGGAGTCGGGGTGGACTCCCCGCGCAGGGCGAGCACGAGGCCTCCGCCCACGGCCACCAGCGCGAGCGCTCCCACGCCCAGCAACATCCGCCGCGAGGACGTATGGCCGCCGGTGTCGTGCGAAGGCTCGGGCGGGGGCCGCGGCTTCACCGGCTCGGGCGTGGGGCGGGGCTCGGGCTTGACGGGCTCGGCGGGCGCCAGGGCGTCCGGGGTCTCCCGGCGGGCGGGCTCCGGGGCGGTGGGCCGGGCCTGGGCCTGCTGGGTGAGGGTGTCGCGCAGCCGCTGGAGCTGGCGGCGCAGCTGCTCGGCGGAACCGGGGCGCGCCTCCGGATCCTTGGTGAGCATCTGCAGGACGAAGGCGTCCAGCGCGGCGGGCAGCTCGGGGACGAACTCCGAGGGCCTCGGCGGCCGCGCGTCCACGTGCTTCATCAGCAGGTCCACCGGCGAGGTGCCGACGAAGGGCAGCCGGCCGGTGACCATCTCGAAGGCCACCACGCCCAGGGCGTACAGGTCCGTCATCGGCCCCACGGGCTGGCCGCGGGCCTGCTCGGGCGCCATGTACTCCGGGGTGCCCACCACCATGTCCGTGCGCGTCTGCGCGGTACGCCCGGTGGGCAGGCCCATCTTCGCCAGGCCGAAGTCCAGCAGCTTCACGTAGCGCGAGCCGTCCGGCTGCTTCACCAGGAAGATGTTGCTCGGCTTGAGGTCGCGGTGCACCACGCCGGCCCCGTGCGCGGCGCCCAGCGCGCTGAGCACCTCGTCGAGGATGTCCAGCGCCTCGGGTACCGGCAGCCGGCTCTTCTCCGTCAGGTGCGCGTCGAGGGCCACGCCCTCAAGGTACTCCATGATGATGTACTGGCGGCCGTCGGGCACCTGGCCGAAGCCGAAGATGTCCACGATGCCGCGGTGGCGGATGGCGTTGACGGCGCGGGCCTCGGCCAGCAGGCGCGCCACCTGTTCCTCGGCCGCGGCCAGCTCCGGGCGCAGCACCTTCACCGCCACGCGCTTGCCGATCAACGGCTGGATGCCCTCGTACACCAAGCCCATGCCGCCCACGCCGACGCGCTGGCGCAGCTCGTACTCACCGATCTTCAGGCCGGTGAGTGGATCCTGCGCGGAGGAGTCGTCCATGACGTTCACCGTTCTCCCGGGCGAGGTCCGCCGTGCACCTCCCGGATCGCCCGGGAAGGACGAGGTCGAGGCGTCGAGCAGCACGGTGCCGTCGCGTGGGCAGATATCGGTATCCGCTGGCACGGAGAGACCGCAGGTTTCGCAGAAACGGGAGTCAGCCATCGGGGAAGTGCCCCCAGGGTAGCAGACCGGGAGCGGATTCCCACAAGCGGGCGAGCGGGCGGGGAGGACCCGCCTGGTCGTTTCCCGTCAGGGGGACGCGGGGAGGCAGTTATAGAAGTCCCGTCGGAGCACCTTGGAGTTGGTGGGACCGGGGCCCGTACCGGGCGAACCCGCGGGGCCGAGGGTGACGCGCACCTCCTTCTGGTTCATGGACGCGCTGGAATCGCACCAGAGACCCACGGACGGGCCGCCCGTGCCGTTGCCTCCGTGGCCTCCGTTGCCGCCCTTTCCACCGTTGCCGCCCTTGCCTCCCTCGCCTCCCAAGACCGTCACCCCGTAGGTGGTACTCGTCTGTGGGTTCGTCTTGCCTCCGGGCGCTCCCACACCACCGCTGCTTCCGGTGCCACCCTTGCCGCCGTTCCCTCCCTTCCCTCCACCGGCTGTCTCCAGGGCGCATTTCTCCAACTCCACGTGCCCGTTGATGAGCAGCACGGCGATGGAGGCTCCACCGCCCTGGCCTCCCTTCCCGCCCTGGCCCGGGCAGCCGCCAGCGCCGCCGCCGCCGCCGCCGCCGCCCTTCGACACGGCCTCGCCGTTGGCGGAGATCACGCCGCCGCCGCCGCCTCCGCCGCCGCCGCCCCCGGCGTTCCCCTCCCTGCCCGCGTCGCCGGCACTGGCGCGCCACATTCCGCCCTCCAGCACGCCGCTCTCATTGCCCGGGTCGCCAGCCGTTCCCTCGCCTCCATCGAAGCCCGCCTGCCCGGGGTTGCCGGGGTTGCCGTTGTAGGTGCAGGGAGGATTGCCGCCGCAGCTGATGTCGGCGGTGACGTTGGCGTCCCCCGGGGTGCCACCATCCGCGGAGGGAGTACCCCCCACGCCGAGGGTGGCGGGTATGTCGAAGGTGCCTCCCCTGCCTCCGGTTCCTCCATTGAAGGTGCCGCAGGCGCTGAGGCCGGGCGTGCCTCCCATGGCCTGCGCCGTGCCCGTTTCGACGGGGTTCGCGGGTTGGCCACCATCCGCGGCGTGCGGCATGTCGCTGACCAGGTCGCCCTCCTTGCCAGGCATGCCAGCCGCGGCCTTCACCTCCACATGGCGCAGGCGCACACTGGAGTCCACCAGCCGCAAGCCGATGGAGGGGGCTCCAGGCTCGGAGCCCTGGCTGGATTTGATGTGCAGCCGCTCCAGGGTGACTCCCGCGTCTTGCGGCACCCGGGTGACCGTCAGGCCGATGCTGCCCCCGTCGATTCGCGTGGTGTAGTCAGCGCTGCGCTTCCAGTTCCCGTCCATGCCGGCGTAGCCGCCATAAAGCGAGATGGGTGCGTTCAACTCCAACCCCGCCTCGTTGTAGTCACCCTGGGCCAGGTAGAGCACCTTGCCGTCGGTGGCGGCGCGCTCCAGGGCGTATTTGATGGTTTTGAAGGGGGCCACATGGGTGCCAGGATTGACCTCGTCCAGGCCCCGGGAGGGATCGACGAAGAAACCGGCGTCGAGCATGCCGTCGATGCCGTCGCAGTTGGCGTCGTAGAAGAGATCATCCGGCACATCGATCTCCGCGGGCTCGCAGGTGCTGGGCAGGCACTGGCCGGCGGTCTTGCATTCCTCGAAGGCCTTGTCGAAGTCGTAGCAACCGGTAGCGGTCAGCAGCGCCAGCGCGAGCCCCGCGGCGAATGGCTTCTTCGTCTCGAGCATAGGAGTCCTCACGGCAGTGTTCCGGCCACGCCGACCATGCCGCCGCCGTTGCCCACGGAGGCGGTGGGGCGCACCTGTGAAGGCGAGCCCTCGTTCTTGCCAGACAGCAGGTAGATGAGCCCCGTCGTCACCACGCCCACCGCGCCCACCGCGAAGGAGCCCCGGCTCAGCCACTGCGCGCGCGCGCCCGAGTCCCGCAGCCGCTCGCCCTCCGAGGGGTCGGTGAACTGCCTCGCCTGCAGGGCCTTGTAGTCATTGCCCGCCTGCATGAAGAAGAGCGTGCCCGCGCCCAGCAGCACCGCACCCCCGGCGGCCGGCAGCCACGCCCAGCCCGGCGCGCCCGAGCGCGAGGCCGTCACCTCGGGCTTCACCGGCACCGGCTGGAGGGGCGTGGCCGTGGTGGGCTGGACCGGGGCCTCGACGATGGGCTCCAGGGAGGGGCGCAGCGCGCGGCGCACCGGCGGCACCACCTTGTCGCTGGACTGGGTGAGCGCGTCGAGCAACTGGTCCTCGCGCACGCCCGGCACGTAGTGCTCGGAGAGCTGCTCGCCGTCGCGCGTGGCGTAGGCCTTCAGGCCCACCCGGTAGCCGCTGAGGAACTGCACCAGCTCGGCGATCATCACCACGTCGGCCTGGGCGGCCTCGCCGAGCGTAATCCGGCACGCGGCCTCCAGGCGGTTGCACCCGAGCACCGTCTTGCGCTGCGCGGGCGGGAGGCGCTGGGACAGCTCCGAGGCGCGCACCACCTGCAGCCCCTGCGTCTTGAGCTGCTCGTACACATGCTCCTGGGCGAAGGAGACGATGTGGGAGGGGACCCCGGCGGCCTCCGGCGGGGCGATCAGCACGGTGAGCGGAGCCTCGGAGGTCGTGGGCGTCTGGCCGAGCACGACGAGCGTGGCGAGGAGTGAAAGGAACACGATGGTGTCACTTTCCCCCCATGTCGCGCCCATCGCAAGGTCACGCACTCCAAGTAGCGCCGGGTGCGTGACGCCGGTGTGCCCAGGCGAGCGGCCTCAGCGGCGCGGTTTCTCGGGCATGGGCTTGATGTGTGTCTTCTCCGAGTTGTCCAACTCGCGCGGTGCGTCATCGTCCTCCAGGTGCTCGGACGGGACGGGAGGGGGCGGACGCGCGGGAGCGGCAGGGGCGGGCCGGCGGGGAGGCGACGCCACGGCGGGGCGGGAGCCGGTGGCCGGGGCGGGACGCGCCGGAGGCGTGGCGGGGCGGGCCGGACGCGGCGGAGGGATGCCCCGGCCCTGGGTGGCGTCGAGGTCCTCGGCCAGGAGGTCCGCGGACACCTGCACGCTGGGCTCGTCGTCCGGAGGCGCGCCGAGCCCGTCATCCGCCTCGGCGGCGAAGGGGTTGCGCGTGGGCGGGGGCGTCTTGTCGTCGTCGTGCTCGTCGGGGACGGGCGGGGCGGGCCGGTTGGCGGGCAGATTGGGCCGCGGGGCGGGGCCGGTGCGCGCGGCGGGCACCTCGGTCGTCCGGGAGCGGACGGGAGCGGGGGTGGGCGCGGGCGGCTCGGGGGCTCGGGGAGCCGTCACGGGGAGGTTGGCGGGCACCTGCACCTGCACGGGCGGCGAGGCGGGCGCCGCGGGCTTGCCGCCCTTGGCCTCGTGGGCCTCGTCCTTCAGGCGCTGCTCGAAGGCCAGCCACTCCTTCTTGTAGCTCGCCGGGTCGGGCTCGCCGCGCTCGCGGTGCTTGAGCGAGGGGGCCCAGTGCACGCTGTAGCTCTCGCCGGCGTGGAAGGAGGGCGGGGGCGGCAGGCCGTAGGTGGCCGGGTCGAAGAAGGACTCGTCCAGGTCCGAGAAGCCGTAGGCGCGCGCCCGGGCGACGAAGTGGGGGATGATGCCGGTGGGCGCGTGGTAGCCGAGGATGTGGCCGTCCTCGTCCTTCGTCACCGGGGTGAAGACGAAGATGTCCTGGGTGCGGTACTCGCCCTTCTCGTTGAGCGGGAGCACCTCGGAGAGGGCGATCGTCTTGCGGCTGCCGTCGTGGAGGCGCTCGCAGCAGATGACGAAGTTGATGGCGCTGGCGACCTGGGCGCGGATGGCCACCATGGGCAGGTCGATGCCGGACATGAGGCAGAGCGACTCGATGCGGCGCAGCGTGTCGGTGGGCGTGTTGGCGTGGGTGGTGGCCAGCGAGCCGCCGTGGCCGGTGTTCATCGCCTGCACGAGGTAGAAGGCCTCGCCGCCACGCACCTCGCCCACCACGATGCGGTCGGGGCGCAGACGCAGGGCCGAGTTGAGCAGGTCTCCCATGTCCACGCCGCCCTTGCCGAACTTGTCCGGGGGCCGGCTCTCGAAGGGGACGAGGTGGGACTGGTTGAGCTGGAGCTCGGCCGAGTCCTCGATGGTGAGGATGCGCTCCTCGTCGGGGATGAGAGAGGAGACGATGTTGAGCAGCGTCGTCTTGCCCGAGCCGGTACCGCCGGACACCAGCATGTTGAGCTTGGTGTGGATGCCCGCGTCGATGAGCCGAGCCATCTGCGGCGTCATGGACTTGAATTTGATCAAGGACTCGATGGTGAGCTTGTCCTTGAAGAACTTGCGGATGGAGATGGTGGTGCCCTTGCGGGCGATGGGCGGGATGACGACGTGGATGCGGCTGCCGTCGGGCAGGCGCGCGTCGAGGCGGGGGCGCTCGTCATTGAGGAGGCGGCCGACGAACTGCGCCATGTTGCGCGCGGCGCCGATCAACCCTTCTTCGGTGAACGAGGCATCGACCTTGGAGACCTTGCCCTTGCGTTCGATCCAGATGTCGGTGGGCCCGTTGATCATGATCTCGGAGACCGAGGGGTCGTCGAGATAGGGGAGGACGGGCTTGAGGAAGGCGCGGAGCGACTCGTTGTACATCGACATGGCGCCCCCGAGGCTAGCCCGAGACCGGCCGAGTCCCAAGCGCAGGGCCTGGTTACCGGCACGGAGGCCAGGCGGGCGGCTCTCCCTCTCCCTCTGGGAGAGGGTGGGGGGTGAGGGTCATTCGCCCTCCACTCGACTCACGTGCGGAAAACACTGGCGTCATCCGACCGCAAAAGTAGTGTGGATGGGGTGCCCGGATGGGGCACGAGACGCGGAGGCGCGATGGGCTCGATGAAGGACCGGCTGCCGAAGGACTGGAGGATGGTGCTGAAGGACGTGCTGGACAGCCCGGAGTTCGCGGAGCTGGAGGCGTTCGTCGCCGGGGAGCGGCGGGAGCAGACGGTGTACCCGTCCGAGGAGGACCTGTTCTCGGCCTTCCGGCTGACGCCCTACGAGGGGGTGAAGGTGCTGCTGCTCGGGCAGGACCCGTACCACGGACCGGGGCAGGCCCATGGGCTGGCGTTCTCCGTACAGCCGGGAGTGAAGCCGCCGCCCTCGCTGGTGAACATCTTCAAGGAGCTGGAGAGCGACGTGGGCGTGCCGAGGCCGAAGGATGGCTCGTTGGTCCCGTGGGCGGAGCAGGGCGTGCTGCTGCTCAACGCGGTGCTGACGGTGCGCCAGGGTGAGGCCAACGCCCACGAGGGGCACGGCTGGGAGCACTTCACCGATGCCGTCATCCAGAAGGTGAGCGGCAAGCTGGAGCCCGTGGTGTTCATCCTCTGGGGCAGCTACGCCCAGAAGAAGAAGGCGCTCATCGACACCTCGAAGCACATCGTCCTCGAGGCGCCGCACCCCTCGCCCCTGTCGGCGAAGAAGGGCTTCTTCGGCAGCAAACCCTTCAGCGGCGCCAACAATGCCTTGAAGAAGGCGGGGCGCGAGCCCATCGACTGGCAACTGCCGTCGTGAGGCGGAGTCCTCTCCGGGAACTGTCCCGGGCCCGCTGAATCGGGCTAACCTTGCTGGCCACTCCAACCGAGGGGGGATGCCAGGATGAGCCGTGAGGATACAGCGGGTTCGCAGGTGAGGTGGTGGGTCGCGGGGGCTTTCACGCAGAGCCCCTCGGGCAGGCGCTTCCAGGTGACGCCGGACTCCTTCGCCGAGGAACTGGCTCGCTCCGCCACGGGGCTGCGCGTGAGCGTGGCGGACCGGCTGGGCGCGGGCGAGACGCGCACCTTCGAGCTGAGCTTCCCCAAGCTGCGCTCCTTCGTGGTGGCGGAGGTGGTGTCCGCCCTCCCCGAGCTGCGTGCGCTCAAGGCCCTCATGGACGGGCTGGACAAGCTGCCCGCGGAGGCGGCCGTCAAGAGCATCGAGGCGGTGGTGGGCGCCGGGCGCCTCGCCGAGTCGGTGGGCGCCGTGCTTCGCGAGAAGCAATCCCCGCCCGCGCCCAAGGCGGGCAATGGCGTGAGCAATGGCGTCGCCCCCCACGCCTCGACGGCGCCCCGGCAGCCGGACCTCGTGGACTCCATCTTCGAGCGGACGGACGCGGCCCGCCCCGAGCAGGCGGCGAAGGCGGGCGTGGATGCCTTCCTGCGCGCGGTGGGGACGCGCTCGACGCCCCCGGCGAATCCCGCCTCGGCGGCGGCTCCGGCGCGGGCCCTGGTGGAGGAGGCGGTGCTGGCCACGGCCCGGGACGTGCTCGCCCATCCGCTCGTCGCGCGGCTCGAGTCGGCCTGGCGCGGCCTGAAGATGCTGGTGGACCACTGCCCCGCGTCGTCCGGAATGTCCCTGGAGGCGTTCGACGTGGAGGGCCCGGCGGCCGTGGAGAGGTTGGAGAATCAGCTTCCGCTCGACCGCTTCGAGCGTCCCGATGCCCTCTTCGTGGTGGAGGCGGTGGACGACGTGGCCCTGCTCGGGAAGCTGGCCGCGCTGGGCGAGCGGGCGCAGCTTCCGGTGGTGGTGGATGTGCCGCCCTCGCTTTTCGGCGTGACGTCGGCGGCGGAGGTGGTGACGCGGGTGGAGGAGGAGGGGGGTGGCGTCTCCGAGGCCTGGACGGGCCTGCGCGCGGAGGAGTCCGCTCGCTGGTTGTGCGCGGCGCTGCACCGGGTGGTGGTGATGGTGGACGGGCAGGGAGCCCGGCGGCGGACGTGCTTCACCAGCGCGGCCCTGGGCGTGGCGTCGATGCTGGCGTCGAGCTTCCGCGAGACGGGGAGCTTCGCGCGGATTCTCGGGGGCACGGGTGGGGTGCAGGCGCCCGCGGTGTGGCAGCTGCCTCCGGGGCGCGAGGGCGGGACGGCGGTGCCCACGGAGACGTTCTTCCCCCTGCGCACGCAGTCGCGGCTGGCCGAGCTGGGCGTGCTGGGGCTGGGCAGCGGCAGGAACACGGACGTGCTGCAGCTCACGGCGGCGCCCATGGTGTACGGGGGCGAGCACCGGGTGCCGCTGCCGGCGCAGATCCTCACGGGCCGCATCGTGCGCTTCGCGCAGTGGGTGAGGGACCAGCTCCCGGCGAGCGCGGGTGACGCGGAGGTGTCGACGCTGTTCTCGCAGGCCGCGGACGTGTTCCTGTTCGGCGGGGCGACGCCCGCGGGCCGGGTGCGCGGCGAGGTGGTACCCACCGGCGAGGGCACCCGGGGCGTGCGCGTGACGGCGCTGGTGCGGCCGGAGTACGCGGGCATGCCCCTGGAGCTGGGCTTCGTCCTGCCGATGCGCGGGTAGCCGGTCAACCCGGGGGGACGTTCAACCCCCGGGCGCGACCGCTCGGGCGGGTGGTGCGACCACTCCCGCCATCCCCCATGAACGGGGAGGGGGGAGGCTCTACATTGAGCCGCATCATGGAACGTCCTCTGTCGCCTCCCTCCGTGGCTGCTCTCGAACGACTCGTCCAGGAACGGCCCCTGCCGCGCCACGTGGGTATCATCATGGATGGCAACGGCCGCTGGGCGGAGATGCGCGGCCTGCCCCGGGAGGAGGGCCACCGCGAGGGCTCCAACAGTGTGCGCGAGGTGACCCGCTGCGCCCGGCGCGTGGGGGTCCAGGCCCTCACCGTCTATGCCTTCTCCTCGCAGAACTGGGCCCGCCCCTCCGAGGAGGTGGCCGCCCTCATGAACCTGCTGCGCGAGTACCTCGAGAGCGAGCGCGCGGAAATCCTGGAGAACGGCATCCGCTTCAACGCCATTGGCGAGGTGGAGAAGCTGCCGCGCTTCGTGAAGGAGCCGCTGGACCGGCTGCGGGCGGACTCGGCGGACAACAAGGGCATGGTGCTGACGCTGGCGCTGTCCTACGGCGGACGCGAGGAGCTGGCCCATGCGGCGCGCCGCATGGCCGAGGCCGTGTGCAAGGGCGAGTTGACGCCAGCGCAACTGGACACCCAGACCTTCGAGTCCTACCTCTGGACGAATGGGCTGCCACCGCTGGATCTGGTGGTGCGCACCAGCGGTGAGCAGCGCATCTCCAACTTCCTGCTCTGGCAGCTGGCGTACGCGGAGCTGTGCTTCAGCGACGTCCTCTGGCCGGACTTCCGGACCGAGGCCTTCCTGCGCTGCCTGGCTCAATACCAGCAACGCGAGCGGCGCTTCGGTCTCACTTCCGCGCAAGTGAAGCGAGAGGACCCCCTCCGGGCCAATGCGTGACCCTGGGGCTGGCGCGCGAGGGTCTTCTTTTTCGCCCGAGTGCTTCAGGTCCGTGCCGTGGGCACCAGGCGGACCCCCTGGGGAATGAGGAAGGAAGCCGCGGCGAAGGGGGAGACCTTCGCGCCCGCCGCGAGCGTGAGGCGGTAACGGCGGGCCACCGTCGCGATGACGAGCACCAGTGCCAGCTTCGCGAGTGCCGCGCCCATGCAGAGGCGTGGGCCACCCCCGAAGGGGAAGTACGCGTACTTCGGGAGCCCCTCCAGTGAGCCATCGAGCCAGCGCTCCGGGCGGAACGTATCGGGGTCCGCGAACCATCGCGGGTCCCGGTGGGCGACCCAGGGGCTCAGCGCCAGGCTGACACCCGCGGAGAGCCGGTAGCCGCCGAGCTCTCCATCCTGGATGGCATCCCGGGCCGTCATCCAGACAGGCGGGTAGAGCCGCAGCGTCTCCTTGATGACCGCGTTCGTGTAGACCAGACGCTCCGAATCCTCGGCCGTGGCGCGCCGGTCACCCAGTATCTGCTTCACCTCGGCGGCCACCCGCGCATCCACTTCCGGGTTCTGCGCCATCAGGTAGAGCGTCCATGCCAGCGCGATGGCCGTCGGCTGATGCGCGGCGAGCAGCATGATGGCCACCTCGTCGCGGGGGTACCACGGCGGAGCCAGACAGCCATCCTCCCCGTCGCGGGCCTGCTGCACCAGCTCGAGCAGGTTGGACGAGCCGCGGCTGTGCTCCCGGAGGCGCTCGATGAGCCCGTAGATGGCCCGGTCGAACTGCAGGACCGACCACCTGAACCGGAGGTTCCGGGGTGTGGGGAGCCAGCGCGGTATCTTGATCGGAAGCGGCCGGAAGCTCCACGCCAGGAAGGACGTGACCCGCCGGACCTCGTTGGCGCTGAGGTCCGAACCCAGGAGGAACCGCCCGACCAACTGGGCCGAGAGCGGCGCGACGTCTCCCTCGAGCGCGCGCACCTCCCCTGGGCGCCAGGAAGCGATCATCTCCTCGGCGGCCGCGACGATGGGCTCCGCGCCGGTGTCGACGCGATCCCGCTTGAACAGGGGCTGGAGGAGCCTGCGCTTGTAGAGCCAGTCCTTCCCGTCCGTGTGCATCAGCGCATAGTGGTACGAGCCCGTCTTGGCATGGTCCGGCTTCTGCCCGGTCTCCTTCGCGAAGCTCCGCTGGCTGTTGACGAAGACATGCTCGATGTCACGGGGATGGCAGAGCAGATAGTTGTCCTGGCCCAACCGGACGACATCACCGAACTCCCGGGCGCACCGGGTCACGAACCGGAGCGGGTCGGCGTGGAAGTCCGCGACGTTGGCGATACCCCACGTCCCCTCGGGGCCGGGCGGCTCTCGATGAATCGCAGTCATGCGAAGAATCCCCTCTCACGGACAGATGGCGCTTCCGCGAAGAGAACCGGCCAGCGGCATGAGCCCGCCGCTGGCCGGTTCGAGTCAAGACTTCAGCTGGTGACTCAGTAGCCGCCGCCGGGCGTGATGGCCTGGTACTGGCGCGTCAGCTTCTTCGGATTGGACAGGCCCAGCGCCACCGCGATGTAGAAGAACGCCTTCATGTCGAGCTCCTTGTTCGGGCCTTGAAGTGCATCAGCCCACCAGAATGGGATTGCAGCGCCCATGCCGCGTCAAGACCTCTCTCGCCCCGAATGGTTGCACATCAAAAGACATGGGCTGACACGTCAAAAGGGGGGGAACTGACGCGCCAACAGGGCGGCTGACACGTCAAAGGTGCTCACACGAACAAGAAATACCTCGCCAATGAAAGGCATGCTTGTTGCTGAGTCATCGCATGGGGGGCCGCGCACCGTATCTGGCTGCGTTCTGGCGGTTCGAAGGACTTGGGTTCCCCGGGTCGTGTTTGCACAAACAGGAACCAACCCAAGATGAAAAAGTTCGCGGTTTCTTCGTCGTGTCCCCGTCGAAGTTCCCTGCTCGCCTTCGTTGTCTTGTGGGGGGCCCTGCGGGCGTTGCCCGGCTTCGCGCAGAGCGCCGCTCCCAAGCCCGCTCTCCCCGAGGCCCCCGCTCCACAGCAGAGCGCCCTCAACAATGGCAGCCCGGAGGAGGCGTCCAGGTACTACAAGGAGCTCTCCAAGAAGCTCGGAGTCCTCACGCCCGCGACGATCGAGTCACAGGCGACCCTCGAGGACCTGTTGAGCTACCTCGGGTACAAGGAGCTCACCCCCGAGGACGTCGAGTTCGCGAAGCCCGAGTCATTGATGGAGGGGACGGCGACCCTCGCGCAGGTGCTGCCCGTGGGCAGCAAGGTCTCGCTCCAGGCAGACACGGGCTCGTTCCTGGCCCGCTCCAGTGAGTGGCTGCAGACCAAGATGTCTATTCCAGCGGGCGTGATAGTGCCGGACCTCGTGGTCGCCAATGCCACCCGTGCGGACGCCGGGCCTTCCACCCTCTTCGAGGTGGTGGATGCGGGCGGTGGCAAGATCGGCCTCAAGGCGGACACGGGCAATTACGTGAGCCGGTGCAACGGCTGCGTCGCACAAGGCACCATCGAGGACTTCGCGACCGTCCATGTGCCCGGTGCCACACCGCACCCTCTCTCTCAGTTCACCCCGGAACTCCTTCCCAACGGGAAGGTCGCCTTCAAGGCGAACACGGGCAACTACCTGGCCCGATGCAGGAACTGCTCGCCCAGAATCAACACCCCTGACTCGGTCGGCATCCATGCCACCGACGCCCGGAACCAGCCCTCGGCCCAGTGGACCATCGTGCGGGCGGGTGTCTCGAGTGGAGACATCCTCGTCTCCCGCTTCTTCGCGCCCAAGATCGTCAACTTCAAGGACAAGCCCGCGGAGCGCAAGAGCGGCTGGCGCCGGCTGGTGCGCATGAAATCCCGCCCCGGTTCCGAGGCGCGGAAGCACTTCGTGGAGAGCGCCTGGATCCTCTTCAACCACTTCACCGGGCCTTCCGTCCACAGCCCCTTTGGTGGCACCAACGTGCCCCTGTCGGCGAAGAATGGCTCCGTCAACACGCAGGTGGCCCTGATCACCCAGTGCAAGGCCGGCCAGACCGCCTGCCAGAACGCGGAGCTCAACAGCATCTACTGGATGGACTTCGGGCCTTCGAACAAGGGCTACAAGCTCTCCTACAAGCTCGACGCCTTCTTCGATGCCGGTTTGCTCCCGGGCGCCGCCCCCTACTACGTCCCCAACGGGTGTGACACCTGCCATGGCTCGCTGCGTGGCCAGGCCGTGCTCAACCACCTCGATACCGACCATTGGTTGGATCGCCTCGCGGATGGCGACTTCCCCGCCCTGAACAAGCCCGATGCGCCCCCCGTGCTCTTCGACGCGGGCAAGGACGTGAAGTCTGCCAGATACGCCGAGGCCTTTGGCGTGCTGCGCCAGCTCAACCAGGAGGTCGCGGACATGCAGAAGCGCGTGAACCCCAAGGGCTTCCACCTCGTCGCGACCAACAAGTGGCTGGAGCTCCACAAGACCTCCGTGGCGCCGGAGCCAGACCTCATCAAGCGCGCCATCTCCTTCTCCAACACGGGCCACCCACTCAAGAAGGACCGCAAGCCCACCGCGGCGCCCCTGGACTGGACGTCGAGCGCCGATGACAAGGAGTTGCTCGGCCTGATGAACAAGTATTGCTACCGCTGCCACGGCGCCGTCCGCTACGACGTCTTCAGCAAGGACATGGTCGCGGACCAGAGCAGCCCCATCCTCGACCGGCTCGATCCCAATCCCACACAGGCGAAAATCATTGGCTTCAAGATGCCCGTGGACCGGGAGATGAGTGACAAGGACAAGAAGCGAATGATCGAGCTCATCGAGAAGCTGTACACCCAGACCCACTGATTCCAAGGAACAGACCATGGCCCGCTTTTTCCGCATCCATCCCGCCGTGGGCATCGCCCGCGTCGGCAACTCCCCGGACGAGTTCTTCATCGGTCCGGAGCATCCCAACCAGCCGCCCAACTTCGACATCACCCAGAAGAAGTTCCTGCCCTTCAAGGACAGTCAGGGCCGCGTCAAGCGGCAGGCGGCCCGCTTCCGCATCTTCGAGTACACGGTGCAGGACGGCGTGAAGTCTCCCCTGCGGGAAGTCACCGCGGGCAGCTTCGACGTCACCGGCATCAAGTGGAATGTCCACCTGGCCAACCGCAAGGCCGCCTTCTTCAAGTTCGACGGGCAGGATGGGGCGGACGGCTCCTGGAACGGGAAGCGCAATGCGCATGTTCAGGGCGCGGCCGAGCGCGAGAAGCTGCTCGTCATCGACCCCGGGCTCAAGTCCATCTCGGGCCCGGGCAAGCCGCCCGTACCCCTCACCAACCCCAATACCCACATCCCCATCACCACCCTGGGCGAGCTGCGCACGGATGAGAAGGGCCGTCTGCTCGTACTGGGCGGGCTCGGCCAGGCCAGCAAGACGGCGCAGGGCAAGCTCATCAACGATTACGTGAACAATGATCACTGGTTCGACGACATGTCGGACGGACCCGTGAGCGCGGAGATCACCTACACGGAGGGCGGCAAGACCCAGACGGTGAAGCTGGAGGGCAGCGAAGGCGCCTGGCTGATGGTGGCGCCGCCGGATTTCGGACCCGCGGTGGGCAACGTCGTGCGCCTGTTCGACACCATGTGGGACCTGGCGGTGCGCGTGAAGGATGTGCCGCTTCCCGCCTCCGATGGCTTCTTCGACAAGGGCCTGTTCGCCCGGCTCAAGCAGCAGCGCGCGGACTGGAATACGACGACCCATTCCTTCCAGACGTACAAGCCCTCCTTCCGGCTGGAGGTGTTTCCCATCCTCGAGCGGGCCCTGGGGCACCGCCATGTCCACAATCCCGAGGCCTCCAAGGCCTTCCATGCCACCCTCGCGGGCGTGGAGCAGGATCTCGGCTCGGTGGCCTCGGTCAAGGGCCAGCGCCTGCGCAAGACGATCTTCAACTACCTGCGTGATCCCTTCAGCGCCACCCTCGAGCCCCTGCTGATGCCCAAGGGGCTGGGGGACGGCTACAGGGACGAGGCGCCCGACGAGGGAATGAAGAAGGGCTACTTCATGACCCTCACGCGGGTGCAGTACGGGCTGCTCAAGCGCTGGTCCGAGGGGCAGTTCGAGGAGGACTGGGACGCGGCGAAGGCCCGCGCGATCAACCCGGACATCAGCCCCGGAGGGGTGGATCGGGCCGCGCTGGAGAACGCCGTGGGCGGCCCCTTCTTCCCTGGAATCGACTGCAGCTGGCTGGTGCGCCAGCCCGAGCTGTACGCGGCGCCCTTCCGCATCAAGCACTCGGGCACGGTGTTCCCCACCACGGCCAAGCTCGCCATTGGCCCGGGGTTCTTCTCCCAGCAGATGGCGCTGCCCTGGCAGGCGGACTTCTACCAGTGCAAGAAGCAGTTCTTCGAGCCCAAGTCCTTCACGAAGGACAACTTCCAGGGCGACGGCATGTACCACATGTGGTGGGCCGCGCACCGTCCGGATGACGTCTACGCGAAGAAGGGCGACATCCAGATGGTCCCCTGGACTCGCGCCCTGGACGCGGTCGCCGAGGCCGAGGCGAAGAAGCCGGAGATCAAGAACAGCGCGCCCGAGGGCACCAGCGCCGTCGAGATGGCCATGTACATCCAGATGCAGCAGAACTGGTGGAAGCTCGGCTTCGTCATCAACGAGGGCGACGCCTATTTCGAGACCCAGGAGCGCGGCGCTCCGGTGGCGGTTGCCTCCGCGGGCACCGGGACCGCCGCCAAGGCCTCCTAGCCACTTCCAGCCACGCTCATGCTCGCCGCTCCCACTTCCAACCTGGTGGACCCGATGGACTCCTTACCCTCCGAGGCGTGGGGCCCGCGCGCCTCTCATGACGTCGTGGTGGTGGGAGGCGGCGTAGCGGGCCTGAGCGCCGCGCTCACCCTGGTGAGGGCGGGCGTCTCCGTCTGCGTCCTGGAGCGCACGGACTACTCCCCCTGGCGCCCCGGGGAGACCCTCTCCCCGGTGGCCTTCGCCGAGCTGAGTCAATTGCTTGCACCCGAGCCGTTGGAGACCGGGGGCTTCCTGGAGTCACATGGCCTGGAAGCCACCTGGGGTTCGGAGCGGCCCCACCACCACTCCTTCTTCACCAACCCCTACGGGAGCGGCTGGCACGTGGAGCGCCGGCACCTGGACGCGCTGCTGGCCCGCCATGCCGAGTCGCTTCAGGTTCCGCTGTGGCGGAGCACCTGCGTCACCCACCTGGATCGCGAGGGACATGGGTGGCGGGTTGGGGTCCGCACGCCCCGGGGCCCGGTGGAGCTGCGCTGCGAGGCCCTGGTGGATGCGACGGGGCGCTCGGCCCAGGTGGCACGGCAGTGCGGTGTGCGGCGGCTCGACTGGGACGCGTTGTGCAGTGTGTCCGTGGTCACCGGCAGGCCGCCCGGATTCCAGGAGCAGCACCTGGTGGTGGAGGCCACGCCCCATGGCTGGTGGTACGCCGCGCCACTGCCCGGGGATCAGCTCATCCTCTCGCTGCTGAGCGACGTGGATGTACTCCAGCGCCACGGCGCCTTGCGGCCAGAGGGGTGGAGCGCGCTCTTCTCCACCACCCGGCACCTGCGCGAACGGGTAGGGACGCTCGCGGTGGTGTCACAGCCGCGGGTGCGCCGTTGCGAGACGAGCCGCCTGGAGCAGGCGGCGGGGCCGGGCTGGGTGGCGGTGGGGGACGCCGCGGCGATGTGGGATCCGCTCTCCTCGAGCGGCATCCTCAAGGGGCTGCGCACCGGGCGCGCGGCGGCTCAGGCCCTGTGCGCCGCGCTGGGCGGGAACAGCGGCGCGCTGGAGGACTACGCACGGCAACAGGCGGAGGAGTTCAACCGCTACCTGTCCGCGCGTCAGGCCCACTACACCCTGGAGCAACGCTGGGCCGGAGAGGACTTCTGGCGGCGCCGGCTGGACGCCCCCGTGGAGTGAGTGGTGCGGAGGGCTCACAATCCATCCCATACCCGAACACGAAGTCGTCGGTCTCCAGCGTGAAGCCGACGTAGTCCAGTGAGTCCCCAGGCCCGGAGCGACGGGAGGAGGCAGGGGGGATGATCGGGCCGCGAGCAAGCTGGCTCGCGACTGGTTAGAGTCTACCCACCATGGCGAAGACCGCATCCCGCAAGGCCCCGGCGAGCCCGAAGAAGGCCACCCGCGCGGCTCCGAAGAAGAAGAGCACCGTTTCCGCGAAGAAGAGCCCCGCGCCCGTGAAGAAGCGTGGAGCGCCGGTGAAGAAGCCCGCCGCCGCGAAGAAGCGCGCCGCTCCGGTGTCTGCTCCCGAGCCCGAGGAGATCACCGCGGATGCGGCGCTCCCCCTCTCCGAGCCCGTACCCGAGATGAAGGCCCTGCCGGCGGGCGAGCCCGTGGCCGGTCCCACGCTGCCCTTCGAGATCGACCCCAAGCGTGTCGAGGAGAGCCTGGGCAAGCTGCGCGAGGAGTTGGTGCACTGGGCCAACAAGGGCCGCTACACGAAGGTGCGCTTCAAGTTCCGGGGCAAGCAGTTGCTGCCGGACCTGCCCATCGCCGCGGTGGTCGCCGCCGAGGGCCTGACGTTCTACTGGGGCGGCATCCTGCGCGCGCTCATCTTCACCGTGGCGGGTGGCAGTCTGCTCCAGGTGGAGTTCGTCAACGACGCGGACAAGCGCGTGCAGGCCGGCAAGGAGGCCCTGCTCGCGGGTGACCTGGACGATGCGCTGACGCACTTCCGCGAGGCGCTCGTCATGGACCGCGACAACATCGGCGCGCACCTCAACGTGGGAGTGGCCCTCAAGCTGAAGGGGGACCGCACGGGGGCTCTCGCTGCCTTCGAGCGTGCGAAGGCGTTGGATCCGGAAGGCCCCTTGGGCGCCGAGGCCGAGCGGCTCGCCGCTCCGCTGCGTCCCAAGGACAACACTATTGCTCAGGCGGGCTGATGCCTGTGAACGAGGGGTGTATCCTCGTTCTCGAGCCTTGGGGGTGTGCATGGTCTGGATTCTTCGGAGTCTGATGTGTGCCGTGTTGCTGCTCGCCCCCATTCAGCGTGCGGATGCGTCAGGGGATACAGTTCGGACGCACACGCTCGTATTGATTCTGCGCGGAGAAGTTGCGGCGGCCGGCGATTACTACCTGCTGGCCACGGGTGCACCGCAGCTCCCGAAGTGGTTCACGGCACTTCAAAGGGCTTTCGACACGGCAAGCCGTGCTCCCAACGCCTGCCAGTCCACGGCCAACGCGATTGCCGAGGGATTCAGGCAGCTGGGTCAGAGTCCCCAACTCATCCGCATCTCGAGCACGGCTGGGGACATGCTGTCGTGGAGAGGCAGACAACTGGTCTCGGACAACAATTTCCATGTAGCCGTTCGCAATGATGGGCGAATCTTCGATGCCTTTACGGGAGCGGTGGGAATGACCTGGGCTGAGTATCAGGCAGCCATGACGTACCTGGGGACGCTCCAGTACACGGTGCATCCATGAGCGCCATTCGTCCTCCCGAGGAGTGGAAGGGCCGATTCGTCTCGACCCTGGATGTCCTGCTCTTCATCCGGGAGCAGATTCTGGGTGGGGTGATGCCGGAGATGTTCTTCGGCAAGCTGGATGTAGGAGCGGTGGCCGCGTTCGTACACGGCGTGCGCTTCCACCTGTACTGCGGGGGCGCCGAGGACTCGAGGTACCAGGAGTTCAGCGCCTGGCTCCGGGACGTCCGGAATGAGTTCCCGTCAGGCAAGGGGTGGGCAGGGCTGTACCTGGAAGAGGCTGGGGGCGACCACCGGGCGGCCATCCTGAGGTTCCTGGAGCGCTGTGCGGAATACCACGTCCTGGCCCGGGAACGAGCCACCTGAGCACCGCGCCGCGGGAGGTATACTCCGCACCACCATGGGCGCACCGCGCGACGAATACCAACTGCGTCTCGAAGGCCGGGCGGAACTGCTGGAGCCCGCCCGCGAGCGCTACTACCGCCTGGTGCTGGTGCTCGCCGAGTCTCGATGGCAGGAGCGGCTGCGGCGGGAACTGCCCCTGCTGCGCGAGATAGCAGCCCACCAGGATGCCCTGGACGCGATGCTCGGCCCCGCTCTGCGCCGCGCCCAGGCGGAGTCCTGGCCCACCAGCAACCCGACCGTCCGTTGCCTCTACGAGGTCCACTCGCTCCACGAGCAGCTCGTCCGCGACGTGGCCCGCAAGCTCGGACGCGGTTCCCAGGAGTCCCTCGGGAGCCTCATGGCGGCCCTGGAGGACTGGCTCGTCACCATCCCCCGCGAAATCCCTCCCCACCTGCGCGCGAGCACCGCGCTGGAGCTGCTCCCGGACTCGCTGCCCGCGCTCCGCGAGGCCGCCGCCTTCGGGGGCTTCCTGGAGCCGCTCTTCGCCCACCCCATGCTGCTCACCGGCCGCATCCCCTTCACCCAGGCCCAGCGGGAGTCGCTGAACCTGTGGTGGCCGAGGGGCGAGGCGGCGCTGGCCTCGGTGTGGCGCCGGCTGTCCGGCGTGGACGCGAAGGGCCTCATGGTGGCCGAGCTCCGCAAGCGGGCCACGCTGGCGCCGTCCCGCCCGCCGCGCAACGGCCCCGAGCGTCTGCTTCACGCCGAGTACTGGCACCAGGAGGCCTGGGCCCGGCTGCGGCAGCTCGTCCTGGCCCGGCTGGCTCCCCTCGCGCCCGAGCCGCACGAGTTCGCTCCCGTCCTCTGGTGGCTCTTCGAGCGTGAGTACGTGCCGCGCGTCCGGCTCCTCCCCTCGGAGGCCCTCGAGGACTGCCGGGCGGGGCTGATCGAAGTGGCCTACGAGCTGTGGGACGCCCAACGCCGGGATATTCCGGACGAGGAGCGTTGGACGCCCGCACGCTGGGCGCGGATGGAGGAGCAGTCCTGGCGGGCGGATGAGGGCCGGACCGGGGCGGATGGCGAGCGGGTTCGCGACGTCCTCCGGACGCTCATCCAGCAGCACGCCATTGGCACCGAAAACCAGCGTGGCTGGAAGGATTCGTCACGGCTGGTTCCGCTGGTGCAACAAGCCCGCGCGCTCATCCGTTGAAGGGGGAAAACGACGCCCGGAAAGGTGTCTGGAACCCCCCGGCCGGGCAGGCTCGGGACCGCCTTTCTGGCTACCCCTCACCACCCCCGTGTTTCCCTTGTTGACGCAGGAAAATCCGGGGGTTAGGTAACCACGTTACCCAGATGGGCCCCCACGTGCGGGCCCCCTCGAAACCTCACAGATTTCATGGCCGACGACACCACCGACAAGCCGGCAACGCCCCCCGCGCCTCCGCCTCCGGGCAGCGTGGGAGAACTCATCCCCGTCAACATCGAAGACGAGATGCGCCGCTCGTATCTCGACTACTCGATGTCCGTCATCATCGGGCGCGCTCTGCCCGACGTACGTGACGGCCTCAAGCCCGTGCATCGCCGCGTCCTCTACGCGATGAACGACCTGGGCAACTACCACAACCGCGCCTACAAGAAGTCCGCGCGCGTGGTGGGTGACGTCATCGGTAAGTACCACCCCCACGGCGACACCGCCGTCTACGACGCCATGGTGCGTCTGGCCCAGGAGTGGAGCCTCCGCTACCTGCTGGTGGACGGCCAGGGCAACTTCGGCTCGGTGGACGGCGATTCCCCGGCCGCCATGCGTTACACCGAAGTGCGCATGGACCGCCTGGCCGAGGAGATGCTCTCGGACATCGACAAGGAGACGGTCGACTTCGGTCCCAACTACGACGACTCCACCGTCGAGCCGCTCGTCCTCCCCAGCAAGTTCCCCAACCTCCTGGTCAACGGCAGCACGGGCATCGCGGTGGGTATGACCACCAACATCCCGCCGCACAACATGACCGAGGTGCTCGACGGGACGCTGCACCTCATCGACCACCCCGAGACCACCGTCCGGGAGTTGATGCAGTTCATCCCCGGTCCGGACTTCCCCACCGCCGGTTTCATCTCCGGCCGCGAGGGCATCATCCGCGCCTACGAGACAGGCCGCGGGCAGATCACCCTGCGCGCCCGCACGGAGATCGAGACCTCCAAGAAGGGAGACCGTGAGGCCATCATCGTCACGGAGATTCCCTACCAGGTGAACAAGGCGCGGCTCATCGAGAAGATCGCCGACCTGGTGCGCGAGAAGAAGCTGGAGGGCATCAGCGACATCCGCGACGAGAGCGACCGGCAGGGCATGCGCATCGTCATCGAGCTCAAGCGCGATGCGATGTCCGCGGTGGTGCTCAACAACCTGTTCGCCAACACCCCGCTGGAGACCACCTTCGGCGCGGTGATGCTGGCCATCGACGGCGGCCAGCCGCGCACGCTCACGCTCAAGGAGCTGCTCGAGCGCTTCATCTCGCACCGCCGTGACGTGGTGACGCGCCGCAGCCGCTTCGAGCTGCGCAAGGCGCGCGCCCGCCGCCACATCGTCGAGGGTTTGCTCGTCGCGCAGGACCTCATCGACCTGGTGGTCAGCCTCATCCGCGCCTCGAAGGATCCGGACGAGGCCCGCTGGGGCCTGATGAACATCCTGTCGCCCGCCCTCTACGAGCACGAGCGCTTCAAGAATCTGCAGCGCATCGACTACGAGAAGGCCAAGGCGCAGATGGAGCTGCTCGTCTCGCGCGCGCGCGCCGAGGTGCCGAGCTACTCGGGCCTGGAGCACAAGTACGAGGGCTCGGGCTTCAGCGAGGAGCAGGCGAAGAACATCCTCGAGATGCGCCTGCAGCGCCTCACCGGCCTGCAGCGCGAGGAGCTGTTCCGCGAGCTCGTGGACCTCATCCGGGAGATCCTCCGCCTGGAGGACATCCTCGCCAACGAGTCGAGCCTGCTCAACGTCATCAAGACGGAGCTGCAGGAGATCCGCGAGCGCTACGGGGACAAGCGGCGCACGGAGATCACCGGCGCGGTGGATGAGATCACCAGCGAGGACCTCATCGCCGAGGAGACGATGGTGGTCACGCTGTCGCACACGGGCTACGTGAAGCGCTCGCCGCTCTCCGAGTACCGGGCGCAGAAGCGCGGTGGGCGCGGCAAGACGGGGGCGACGACGAAGGAAGACGATTTCGTCACGGACCTGTTCGTGGCGAGCACGCACGCCTTCCTGATGCCCATTACCAACAAGGGCCGGCTGTACTCGCTGAAGGTGCACGAGATTCCGTCGGCGGGCCGCACGTCGCGCGGCAAGGCCATCGTGAACCTGGTGCAGTTCGGTGAGGGCGAGCGGCTGGCGCAGGTGCTGGTGACGCGGGAGTTCGTGGAGAACCAGTTCGTGTTCTTCGTGACCAAGCGCGGCGTGGTGAAGCGCACGGACCTGTCGGCGTTCGCCAACGTGCGCGCGAGCGGCATCATCGCGCTGGGAATCGACGAGGGGGACGAGCTCGTCGCGGTGAAGATCACCGATGGGACGAAGGACATCCTGCTGTCGACGGCGTCGGGCATGAGCATCCGCTTCCCGGAGGAAGAGGTGCGCTCGATGGGCCGTCAGGCGTACGGCGTGAAGGGAATCACGCTGGAGGAGGGTGACGAGGTCGTGGGCGCCGACGTGGTGGAGAAGGACACCACCATCCTGACGGTGACGGAGAACGGCTACGGCAAGCGGACGGAGGAGAGCGAGTACCGTCAGCAGGGCCGAGGCGGTAAGGGCATCATCGACATCAAGGCCACCGAGCGGAACGGCAAGGTGGTGGGCCTGGTCCAGGTGACGGACAAGGACGAGGTGATGTTGGTGACGAACGGCGGAATGCTCATCCGGATGAAGGCGAAGGAGATCTCCGTCATCGGCCGCAACACGCAGGGCGTGAGGCTGATCGCGCTGGAGAGCGCGGACGAGAAGGTGACGGGCATCTCGAAGCTGCCGGAGTCGGAGGACGAGACGGAGAACGGGGGCGAGACGACGGAGCCGGTGGAAGCGGTGGCGTCGGAGGAGCCGTCGGAAGCCGGAGCGGCCACCGAGAGCAGCGGAGAGCCGTCGGACACGGGGTCCTCGGAGCCGGAGCCGGAGCAGAGCTGAGCGAGGGCCGGTCGGGGTGAGGGTGCCACGGGTCTCGGTTGGAGCCCGTGTGAAGCCCCCTCACACCCTGGGAGAGGGCTGGGGTGAGGGAATTCCCTCCACCGGCCCTCTTCGTGTTTCCAGGGAGCACGGAAGCCCTCCAGGGCAGTGCCACCGTGGAGCTCCGCACAGAACCCGCACGGGAAACCCATACCGGTTGTCCCGTGCCGGACGGTCAACCCCGCCTTGCCCGCGTCACTAAGTTCTGGAGGCAGGCACGCCTTCGCTCGAGTGGAGACAGGCGGCTCGCGGAGGGGGTTCAATGCGTTCGTTTCTACTCCTGGCCCTGGCTGGAGCCACGGCCCTGACGGCCTGTCGTGCGTCCGTGGAGGAGCAGCCACCTGTTCCCACCGTGCCCCAGGTGTCACGGCATCCGGAGCGCCGGGGCATCAGCCTGTTGACGGTGAGTGGGCCCCAGTCGCTGGCGGGGACGGAGGAGGACATCGTCGTGGATCCGCGGCGCTCGCTGGCGGTGACGGACGAGGTCATCCTGGCGCGCTTCAGCTTCGAGGAGGTGATGAACCGGCTCGCGGAGCAGAGCGGCGTTCCGGGGCTGACGGGGCTGAGGCTGTACCAGGAGTGGTGGGACTCGCAGCGGAAGGCACCCGGGCTGGGGCTGGGTGGCCCGCATTGCGGTGACGAGTTGTTGCCGGACGGCAAGCCGGGCTTCAACAGGTTCCCCTACTCCTGCCCTCGCGAAGAGTGGCGGCAGGCGCTGGAGAATCCCTTCCTCGAGCCGGCGACGAGCGCGGCGGCGTACGTGCCCATCGGGCTCTTCAATCGCTTCGACCTGGCGGCGGCGGACGGGAGCGACTGTGGGGAGTACCGCATCGTCTTCGCGCGCCGTTCGGGCATGAGCGAGCTGAATCAGCGCAACCTGATCGCCTTCGAGGGGGTGCTGCCCAACCCGAAGCCGCGCAAGGGGCTGGACGGGTGCCGCAAGGTGGCGCGCTTCTGGGCGGAGCTCTCGCGGGAGCCCGACCCGGCGGCGCGCGCCGAGGCGCTGTACCGCTTCTACTTCGAGGGCGTGGGGAAGTTCCCGCCGGTCATCCACCCCGACCGCTTCGGCAACGCCACGGAGGGGGCGACGGGCCAGGTGCGCACCAACCAGTTCATCCAGCAGAGCACCACGCAGGGCACGTGGACGCTGCGCGAGTTCCGCCTGCGCACGCGCTGCACGGGGAACACGTGCATGATGCGCTTCGAGCCGGACCTGGTGAAGACGAACCCGGCCGGCATCCTCTTCAGCGCGAAGCAGGAGCACCCGCTGAAGGAGGCGTTCTCGGAGGCGCTCGTGTCCCAGGTGGAGTCGCTGGCGGTCAACGACCTGTTGCGCTTCAGCCTGGACGTGGAGGAGCGCTTCAACAGCGGCCAGAGCCACGCGAACGGAACGGAGAACCTCTACGCCCACCAGCTGGGCAAAGGGGATGGCCCGCTGCGCAGGAAGCTCCAGCAGCGGCTCAACGAGCTGGGCAGTCCGCTCTCCGTGGACAACATCGTGGCGCGGGCGCAGGTGCTCTCGTGCGCGGGCTGCCACCAACTGAGCACCAATGCGGACCTCGGAGGCGGGCTCTCCTGGCCCGACAAGAAGACCCCATTCACCTTCGTGCACGTGAGCGAGCGCACGACGGAGGAGGGGCCGGATGGCTCGCGTTTCGGGCTCTCGGGGGTGCTGGTGAACACCTTCCTCCCACCGAGGCAGCAGTTGCTGGAGGCCTTCCTCGAGCGGCGCCCGCCCTTCGACAAGCAGCCGGACCCGGATGACGAGTGCCAGGAGCCGGAGGTGCGCGGGGCGCGGGCGGCCGAGCCCGGGCAGGGCAAGCCGGACAAGGACCGGTGCGAGGAAGGCTGAGGACAGTTCCGAGCGAGGCCGCTTGCCCCGCGAGCGGCCGGGCACCTACGGTGGAGGGGTCGCAATGGAGCGTGGCCTCCATTCGTAGGAGAGGACATGAACGTCGCAGGCCTTCGTGCAATGGGGACCCGGTTCTTCCGTTACGTGCGAGATCCGCGCGTGCCGCTGTGGCGGAGGCTGGCCGGGCTGTTCGCCGTCATCTACTTCGTGTCGCCCGTGGACGCGCTGCCGGACTTCCTGCCCCTCCTGGGCTGGCTGGACGACGTGGGCGTGCTGTCGGCGGCGGCCTTCTTCATGGTGCGCGAGGTGCAGCGCTACGCACCGGAGGGGGAGCCGTCGAGCTGGCCCCAGCCGGTGGTGGAGGGCCAGACGGGCACGCCTCCGCTGCGCGAGCGCTGAGGCACGCCGCACGAGGGCCTCAGCCCAGCAGTTCCAGCTTCCGGAGCCGCGGGGCCACGCGCTCCTGGAAGGTGCGCTCGAAGACGAGCGCCTGGCGCACGGGGCCGAGAATGCCCCAGTGTGACAGCTCGGGCTCGGGGTGGGCTTCCAGCGCACGCAGCGCCTGGGGGACATCCGCCAGGACACGCCGCGCCTGCTCCTGATGCGGCGCGAGCGTCTGGGCCACCAGGTGCCGCCAGTCCTTCCGGGTGGAGGCGGGGAAGCGCTGGAGCGACACTTCCGCGTAGGCCCAGCCATAGTCCCCGTGCTCGTCCTCGTCCGCGAGCGTGGTGTCCAGCACGGCCCGCAGCCCCGGCTGGGTGCAGCGCGCGCGGAGATCCTCGATGTAGCCCACCGACAGCGTCTCGTTGATGCAGAGCATGGTGAGGGCGGTGGCCAGCGCCCGCTCGGGCATGGGCGCCTTCAGGAAGCCCTCCGGGTCCAGGAGTGGCAGGGGCGTTGGCAGGAGGACCGGTGCGCCGAGGGCCTCGCAGACCGCGGCGCAGAGCGCGGTGTGCCGCACCTCGTCCTCCACCGCCTCCACGGCGCCCGCGTAGACTTCCAGCGGGTCTCCACTGCCCACCACCTCGGTGAGGAAGCGGGTGAGGATCTGGATGGAGCGGAATTCACTCTGGGCCCGCTCCTGCCAGGTGCGCCGCACCCGTGGGAGCAGCTCCGGGGGCACCTCCTCCGGGCGCAACGTGGTGAGCTCCGGCGGTGTGTGCACCGTCTTCTGGTGGAGACGCTGGAAGAGGCCCCCCGTGTGTTGGAGCGTCCTCATGGCTGCTGCTGGCACGGATCGCCCGCGTCGGGCTGGCCGTAGTTGACGTAGGCACACGTCCCCTCGCCGCAGCTCACCCAGCCGAGGCCGTAGTTGCAGGCGGTGTTGGGCGGGCAATAGCAGCTGGTGAGCACCCCATTGGAGCAGCAGGGCTCCCACGTCCCGGCGTCGATGACGCCACCGTCCGGGGCGCACTGCGCGTGGGGGGCGGTCGAGCAGCTGCCATCATCGCAGACGATCAAGCCCTGGCCGTAGTTGCAGGCGGCGTTGGGCGGGCAGTAGCAGGTGGTGAGCCTGCCCTCGACGCAACAGGGGTCATAGGTGCCACCGTCCCGGGTGCCCCCATCTTCTTCGGTCGGGGTGACGGTAGTGCAGGCGGCCAGCCACAGCAGCCCGATGGCCGCCGCCAGACTGGCGGCTCCGCCTGGCCCTGGTCCCCAGGCGCAACCCGTCAGCCACAGCGCCGCGAGTGTCACACCCCCTTGCCATGTACGCATCCCGCGCTCCTTCCGTGTGTGCCCCATCCTAAAGGGTGGAGGGAGCAACACCCATACCCGAGTCCGTGGGTGGCTTGTGCTCCTCCAGGGGAATGCGTTAGCGGCAGAGCTTTCCACCGGAGTTCCACTCCGAATGAAGGGAGAGCCATGCACCGACGTTCGTCTTACGCCCTGCTCGGAGCCGTGCTGCTGTGGGGATGTGGTGGAAAGCCGCCGCCCGGCACGGGCACGCCACCGCCTCCGGTGGACCTGACTCCGCCGGCCGTGTCGTTCGCCTCGCCGTACGAGGCCCGGCGTCTGGGCGCGTACCAGGGCGTGCGGCTGGAGGGGACGGTGGGTGATGACTCCGGAGTGGCGCGGCTCACCTGGAGGCTCAACGACGGTGAGTTCCAGGTGCTCGAGTCCACGGAGGCGGAGGGAGGACGGGCCTTCGCATTGGAAGTGATGCCCCGGCCCGGAGCCAACACCGTGGTGGTGCGCGCGGAGGACGCCGTGGGCCACGTGGCCGAGTCGTCCGTCTCCTTCCACTTCGGCAACCTCGTATCGGCGGGGGGCCTGCACGGCGGCGCGGTGCACGGCGGACGGCTGTACACGTGGGGGCAGAACACGCAGGGACAGCTCGGGCAGGGAGACACCACGGCGCGCACCACGCCCGTGGTGGTGGACCTGTCGCGTGTGGCCTCCATCGCCTTCAACAGCAACAGCTCGCTGGCGGTGCGCGAGGATGGCACGGTGTGGACGTGGGGCGCCAACGCCAGCGGACAGCTCGGCCTGGGGTCGCCTCCGGTGGAGGGACAGACGCACACGCCGGACACCGTGGCCCGCAACCGGCCAGCGCAGGTGCCCGGGCTGACGGATGCGGTGTCCGGGGCGCTCGGCTTCAGCCATTCGCTCGTGTTGAAGGCGGATGGCTCGGTGGTGGCCTTCGGGAAGAACAACAACGGCCAGCTCGGTGATGGCACCACCACGGACCGCGACTACCCCGTGCCGGTGCTCGGGCTGACGGACGTGATGAAGCTGGCGGGCGGCTCGCAGCAGTCGGTGGCCCTCACGCGGGACGGTTTGGTGTGGGTGTGGGGCAACAACAACTTCGGCAACCTGGGGCAGGGCACGGAGGACTCGGAGGCGCACGCCGAGCCCGCGCAGGTGCCGGGCCTCTCCAGTGTGGTGGACATCGCCAGCGGGCGTGACCACGTGCTGGCGCTCCACGCGGACGGCACGGTGTCCGCCTGGGGCCTCAACGTCAGTGGCCAGGTGGGCAACGGCGAGAGTGGCACGGGCACCGAGGTGCATGCGCCGGTGAAGGTAGTGGGCTTGTCGGACGTGGTGGCCGTGGCCGCCAACTCCAACTTCAGCCTCGCGCTCAAGGCGGATGGCACGCTGTGGGGCTTCGGCCAGAACTTCAACGGGCAGCTTGGCAATGGGCTGAGTGGCGACGCTCATCGGGCCGATCCGCTCGCGGACACGGCGGTGGTGGGACTGTCGGAGCTGCGGGACGTCGCCGCGGGTTCCACGTTTGGACTCGGGCTGCGCCGGGATGGCCAGCTCTTCGGGTGGGGGTGGAGCAGCAACGGCTCGCTCGGTAACGACGAGCTGCAGAACAACTGGACCTACCCCGAGCCCGTGAAGGTGAAGCTCCCATGAGGGGGCGTCACGGCTGGACGTGGGCGGCGGTGCTGGCCCTCGTGACGGCGTGCCGCGAGGAGCCTCCGTCTCCTCCGGAAGAGGAGCCCTCGGTGCGCTGGGACGTGGTGGAGCCCGGCGAGGAACTGTCGGGCGGTGAGGCGGGCACCGTCACCCACGCGGGTGCACAGGCCTTCGCCCAGGCGCTGCCGGCGTTGACGCTGGAGCGGCGCTCGGGGTTCGTCTCGGGACGCGGCGTCTTCGAGATTGATTGGGTGCCCGCTCCGGCCTCCAGCAGCCGGGCGGACCGGGATGGACTGGGGCCCCTCTTCCACGCGGTGGCGTGCATTTCGTGCCACCCGGCCAATGGTCGGGCCGCGCCGCCGGACGAGCCCGGCTCCACGGGCGAGGCGCTGCTGGTGCGCCTGAGCATTCCAGGCACGGCGCCCAATGGCGGCCCGCTCCCCGAGCCCACCTATGGTGACCAACTCCAACCGAAGGGCATCGCCGGAGTGCCAGCCGAGGCGCGGGTGGTGGTGCGCCACACGCCTCGTGAGGGCTCCTTCGCGGACGGAGAGGCCTTCACCCTCCAGGCCCCGGAGTACGTGCTGGAGGCACCGGCTCATGGTCCGCTTCACCCGGAGACGATGCTCTCGCCGCGGCTCGCTCAACCGCTGCATGGGCTCGGCCTGCTGGCGGCGGTGCCCGAGGAGACGGTGATGGAGTGGGCGGATCCAGACGATGCGAATGGAGATGGCATCTCCGGCAGGCCCAACCGCGTGTGGAGCGTGCGCGAGGGCCGGCAGGTGCTGGGACGCTTCGGCTGGAAGGCCAACCAGCCGGACCTGGAGCAGCAGAACGCGGGAGCCTTCCTCGGGGACATGGGGCTCACCACGGCGCTCTTCCCCGCGCAGCCCTGCACGGCGGCGGAGCAGGCCTGTGGGGATGCTCCCACGGGAGGCGCTCCGGAGGTGGAGCTCCACCGGCTGGCGGCGCTCACCTTCTATTCACACGTGGCGGCCGTGCCCGCGCGGCGGAACGTGGACGCGCCCCGGGTGTTGCAGGGCAAGGCGCTCTTCCACCGCGTGGGGTGCGCGGGCTGTCACCGGCCCACACTCGACACGGGGACGTTGGAGGGCTACCCGGAGCTGTCCGGGCAGACGATCCGGCCCTACTCGGACCTGCTGTTGCACGACCTGGGCGAGGCGCTCGCGGACGGGCGGCCGGACTTCGAGGCCACGGGGCGCGAGTGGAGGACGGCACCGCTGTGGGGTATCGGACTGACGGCCACCGTCAACGGACACACGCGATACCTGCACGATGGACGGGCGCGCTCGTTGATGGAGGCCATCCTCTGGCACGGAGGCGAGGCCGAGGCCTCACGAGAAGCCGTCCGTCAGCTCTCGAAGGAGGAGCGCGAGGCCCTCCTCTCCTTCCTCGAGTCGCTGTAACCGCGTCAGCACGGTGCCCATCACCCCTCGCCCTCCGGGAGAGGGACGGGGTGAGGGTGCCTGTCCCCGTTCCACTGGCCCGTGCGTCCACTGGCGGTTAAGAGGGGCCGCATGACCACCACCAATCATCAGTTCCGTCTCGCCGCCCGTCCCGTGGGCATGCCCAAGCGTGAAGACTGGTCCTACACCGAAGAGCCCGTGCGCGAGCCGGGCGAGGGAGAGCTGCTGGTCAAGGTGCTCTACCTCTCGCTCGATCCGGCCATGCGCGGGTGGATGAACGAGGGCAAGTCGTACATCCCGCCCGTGGGCATCGGCGAGGTCATGCGCGCTGGCGCCGTGGGCCGGGTCATCGCCAGCAAGCACTCTGGCTTCGCGGTGGGAGACCATGTCTCCGGCTCCTTTGGCGTGCAGGAGTACGCCCTCTCCAACGGCAAGGGCGTCACCAAGGTGGACACGAGCTTCGCCGCGCTGCCCGTCTACCTCGGCACGCTCGGCATGCCGGGCATGACGGCGTACTTCGGGCTGCTCGACATCGGCAAGCCGCAGCCGGGTAACACCGTCGTCGTCTCGGGCGCGGCGGGCGCCGTGGGCACGGTGGTGGGGCAGATCGCGAAGCTCAAGGGCTGCCGTGTGGTGGGCATCGCCGGTGGTGCCGACAAGTGCCGGTACATCGTCGAGGAGCTCGGCTTCGACGCCGCCATCGACTACAAGTCCGAGGACGTCAAGAAGGCGCTGCGCACGCACTGCCCCAACGGCATCGACGTCTACTTCGACAACGTGGGTGGCGACATCCTCGACGCGGCGCTCACCCAACTGGCGATGCGCGCGCGCATCATCATCTGTGGCGCCATCTCCCAGTACAACAACACGACTCCGGTGAAGGGCCCGTCCAACTACCTGTCGCTGCTCGTCAACCGCGCGAGCATGACGGGCATGGTGGTGTTCGACTACGCCGCGCGCTACGGCGAGGCCGCGCGCGAGATGGCCGGCTGGGTGGCCCAGGGCAAGCTCAAGTCGCGCGAGGACATCGTCGAGGGCCTGGAGACGTTCCCGGACACCCTGCTCAAGCTCTTCAAGGGCGAGAACACGGGCAAGCTCGTGCTCAAGGTGGCCAACGAGTGACGGCTGGCGCCGGGGCGCATGGATGGCGCTCCGGCACCAGCAGGAGAGGGGACCGGCTCAGCGCGTCGCGAGTGCGTCGACGTGCTGGCGCAGGGCCACCTCGTTCTCCAGCCGTGCGCTGAGCCCGGCGATGGGCTGGGCGGCCTGGGCGATACGCCCGCGGGTGCGAGGACCCGCGGCCACGAGCCAGGCCACGCCGAGAGCGAACTCGGCCACGTCGGGAGCGCCGCCGAGCTGCGGGACGAGCGCGAGCAGTGCCTCCACGGCCTTCTTCACCTGCGCGCCGTGCAGGGCATGGCTGCTGGTGATGCCCTGGCGCAGCAGCTCCAGCAGGGCGAGCGCGGTGGCGCGGGCCTGACGCACGGGCTCGGCGCCCGCTCCCGTGCCCGCCCACAGGCCGCTGGCGAGCTGCTTCTCGAGCAGGCCCACCCCGCCGTCGGCTCCGTGCGCCGGCTCCATGGGCGCCTCCTCCGCGGGCGCGGCGCGCGACAGCTCCGCGAACTCCTCCGCCTCGGCGTCGTCGCTCATGGAGTCCATGAGGGGCTCCGCCTGCACGGGCGTCGGGGCCTTGTCCTTGAACAGGCCACCGAAGAAACCGCCCTTCTTCTTCGCGGACTCGGCCTCCTTGCGAACCGCGGCGGCGCGAGCCGGAGCGGGCGGCGCCATCGATGCGGCCGGCGCGGGGGCCATGGGAGCGGGCGGAGGCGGTGCACCCGGGGCAGCAGGCCGCGCGGCCCCGGGGGCGCTCCTGGCGGGGGCTGCCTTCGAGAGCACCGCCGGGAACGACCCGGTGCTGCGCTGCCGCTTTGCCCTGCCTCCCGATGCGCCCATGCTGTCGAAGCCGCCCTCGGCCTCCTCCTGCTTCGCCGTGCCGAACATGGCCCAACCAGCGGGAGCGTTGACGGGGACGACGCGAGTCTCGGGCTGGCCCGAGGCGCGGCGCTCACCGGTGCGCTCCTCCACCACGACGAAGGAGGTGTAGGGAGTGACGATGCCGTGAGCGAGGGCGAGCTGGACGATGCGGTCCTTGAGGGACTGGGCGCGCCGGCCCACGAGGGCCGCGTCCTGCCAGGCACGGATGCGCTCGGCGGCCCAGAGCTTCTCCACGGCGGGCCGGTCGCTCTGGGCGGGGAAGCTCACGGGGATGGAGAGGGAGAAGGTCTCCGCACCGGACTTGCCCTTGAGCACCAGCTTGCCGGAGCCGGGAGTGGTGTAGCGGCCGAAGAGGCTCCAGGGCGTGCCGTCCACGAGCTGGGGAGGCTCGGCGGGAGCCAGCTCCGAGGCTTCCACGCCCTCGAAGTGAATCTCCACGCCGGTGACGCGGGGAGCCAGCGCGCGGGAGAACTGGGCCACCACCTTGTCGTCGATGCGCTCGCCGGGGTGGATGAACTCCACGGCGCCGCCGGTCTGCTTCGCCATGTCCTTGAGCAGCACGTCACTGACGTTGGTGCCGATGCCGAAGGAGTAGATGCGCGCCGTCTTGCGAGCCCCCATCACCGCGTTGAGGATTTCGGACTCGTTGCCCACCTGGCCGTCGGTGAGCAGCACCACCACGCCATCTGGCACGGCCTGCACGGCGGCCTGCATGGGCTGGAGCAGCTCGGTACCGCCACTGGCGCGCAGAGCGGCCACCCAGCGGTCGGCCTGCTCCAGGGTCTTCTGGGTGAAGGTGACCGGCTCCGGCGAGAAGAGACGGAAGGAGTTCTCGAAGGCGATGATGTTGAAGCGGTCGCCCTCGCGCAGGTGGCGCAGGCACAGCCGGAGCGCACCCTGGGCCTGCGGGAGGCTCTCGCCGTCCATGGAGCCGGAGGTGTCCACCACGAACACCACTTCCTGACGCTTGGGGCCCGAGGCCATGCCCAGCAGGTCCGGCACCACGGTGAGGGCGAAGGTGCCCGGCTCCTCGCCCTTGCGGTGGGTGACGAGGGTGGTGAGGGGCATGCTGGTATCCGGACTGCGGATGCTCAGCACCAGGTCGCGGTCCAGGGACACGTGGGGCTGGGAGAGCTTGACGCGCGTGGAGCCCTCGGAGCGGGAGAGGTCGAGCTTGTGGGAGGGACTCTCCACCACGACCTCGCGGCCAAGTGACACGAGGAGGTCCAGGGTGAGGCCGTAGCGCGCGTCGCCCACGGGAGGGGTGATGCGGTCGGCGTCGGGGACGCGGTCGGTCGGATTGGCCCAGCCATGGGCGGAGCGGTCACCGGAGGAATTGCCGGGGATGTAACGGGGAGCGACGAGGGTGGGCAGGGCCCAGCGCACGCAGCCCTCCTCCACCTGGATGGCCTGGAGGAACTCCACCTCGACGAGCGTCTCCTCGTTGGGCAGGAGGTTGCCGACCTGGGCGGTGAAGACGTTGGGGCGCTCCTGGTCGAGCAGGGCGGCACCATGGCCGGCGGTCACCGCGTCGTCATAGGTGCGGAAGGCCTCCTCGCGCTCCTTGAGGACGCCCTGGACGCGGCGGCCGGCGCACTCCATGGAGAAGGAGGTGAGGGTGGCGTCGGAGGGGAGGGGAAAGACGTAGACGGCCTCGACGGGCTTGGACTCGGTGTTGCGGTAGCGCTGGCGCACGCGCACGCGGGCGTGACCTCCGAGCAGCTCGCCGCTGACGTCCACGCCCTGAAGGGGAACCTGCGCACCGCTCTGCGTGTACAGCCCTGCCTTCTGGATCTCCATGGCTCTACCTTTCCTGGGACTCCTGGATGAGGGCGCGCACTCGCTCCGCGAGCGCCCGGGTTTTCGCGTCCGCCGTGTCGGCGAGGTGCAACTCCAGCCCTGGTGCCAGCTCCCACCGCTGCCAGCTTGTCACCGTGCTGGAGGGGCTGGGAGGGGCCACGGCCTTCACCGGCCCGGGGAGGGGCGGCGAGGCGGGGGCGGCAGGTGGGGCGGTGGGCTCGGACTCGGCGAGCGCCTTCAGCTCGTCGGGGCCCAGCCGTGCCAGCTCCACCTGGATGGCATCGAGCGGGAGGAACCGCGCCTGTAGGACCCGGATGGCCTTGAGGCGCACCAGGTGGTCCTCCCCGTAGACGGTGTCCGGCCCCTTGAAGGGCGGGGCGGGCAGGAGCCCGCGCTGGACGTAGTAGCGCACGGTGCGCGGGGATACGCCCGCCGCTTCCGCCAGCTCCGTCAGCTTCCACTCCTTGCGTGTGTTCGTCGTGCTCACGCCACTGACAGTAAGACCCGACACCTGTGGTGTCAAGATGTCAGTGGTGAATTGTCACTGTCATGAAGCCAGTGTCGGGATGTAGGAGGGCAGGCGACCTGGCTTGCGTGGTGGGGGAGCGAGTGGGACAGAGAGGGGCATGGACGCGACGGGCGGCGTGGACATCTCCTCCATCCGGGTCATCGGGGCGGCGGTGACGCCAGCGGTGATGGTGTCGGCGTGCGGCATCCTGGCAACGGGGCTGGACAACCAGATCGCCCGGATGACGTCGCGCACGCGGGACATGCTGAAGGAGTGGCGCTCGCTGCCGGAGGACAGCCCGAGGCGCGAGGTGCTGCGGCTGGAGGTGGGCATCCTGGACCGGAGGCACCGGCTGCTGGCGCGGGCGATGGCGATGGCCTACGGGGCGCTCATCTCGTTCGTGGTGACGTCGCTGCTGTACCTGTCGCAGCGGCGCTTCGGCGTGCCGGACGTGCTGCCGGTGATGTCCTTCTCGGTGGGCGTGCTGCTGCTGGGAGCCGTGGCGCTGTTCGCGTTGGCGTCGTTGCGGCTGGGACGCGCCGCGCTCGAGCTGGAGAAGCGCGAGATGTTCGGTGTCGTCCTTCCGCCCGGGTCCGGCGGCGAGCGGAGGCAGTGAGCGTCACTCGCTGTGAGCTCCCTCTCCCTCTGGGCGAGGGCTGGGGTGAGGGTCTGCCTGCAGGGTGCCCACTCGAGAGTCGACATGACGGCAGAGGTAGGGGTATGGTCAATACCTGTCAGGTGACCATGACTCCCGAGCAGCAGAAGGAGGAACTCAGCAGGGCCTATGTCCACGCCGTCGCGGCGCGTTGCGGATTCGCCGTGGGGTCGTGGTCCCAGGACCAGGGTTGTGTTGACGTGAGCATCGGAGCGAGCAGCGCCTTGGGTGGGGGAACCCTGGAGGACCCTCGGCTTGATCTCCAACTCAAGTGCACGAGCGACGGACGCCACCTGTATGAGGACCACATCGTGTGGCAGCTCACGCGGACCCACTACGACAAGTTGCGCGCCCGCTCCTCGATCCCCAAGCTCCTGGTGGTGCTCGTCCTGCCCGAGCTGGAGACTCAATGGGTGGAGCACGGTACGGAAGCGCTCATCCTCCGCCGGTGCGCCTATTGGCTCTCGATGGCGGGGTTGCCGCCCACCACTTCCGAGTTCAAACGGGTTCGTCTTCCCCGTGCCAATGTCTTCTCTCCCGAGCAGTTGATGTCGATGATGGAGCGGGTGAGCCGGGGTGAAGCGCCATGAACGTCTCGCTCGTGCCAGGAATCGATGCGGTCCGGCCATCGGACGTGCAGCAGTACCTCCGCCTGAAGGGATGGCGCCCTCGGGGTGAGCCCCGGGGCCATGTGGCCGAGTACGTCCATGTGATGGAGGACACCGCGCTCAAGGTCCGGGTGTTGCTCGATCCGGCCTTCTCCGATTACGCCTTGCGGACGGCTGAGTTGATCGACGTGCTCTCGCGCTTCGAGCACAGGGCCTTCATCGAGATCCTCGATGAGCTGCTCATCCCACCGGGAGACCGCATCCGCTTCCGCATCTTCTCGGAGAGCACGCGCTCGGGGACCATTGCGTTGGATGACTCCATCCGGCTGAGAGTGGCGGCCCGGCAGCTCTTCCTGGCCTCTGCCCACTCCGCGCTGAAACCCCAACGGCATTTCGCCCGGCTTTCTCAATCCTCCGCGCTCGACCTGCTGCGCGACTGCCGCGAGACCCAGACGGAGCGGGGGAGCTACGTGACGTCGCTGCTGGTACCTGTGGATCCTCCAGTCGGTGGCCCGGAGGTGGAAGAGCCCTATGCCCGCCGTGTGACCAGGACTTTGATGGGCGGGCTGGTGGAGACGTCCCGGAGTGTCGAGGCTGGCGAGCCGGAGACGTTGCTGGATCGGGCACAGAGTGGGGTCAGCTCCAACTTCCTCACAGCACTCGCTGACATGCGTCCCGGCGGGGAGCGCTCCTTCGTGGAAATAGACATGAGTTGGTCCCGCGCGCGCCCGGAGCTGGTGCTGTCGCGCTCGAAGGTCCGGTTCGAGCAGGGCGTGTTCGGCATGTTCTCCGAGGCCGCGCGAGCCCTGCGCGAGACCACCCCGGTTCCCGGATTGGAAGTGGAAGGTTTCGTTGTTCGTTTGGAGCGGCCGGAAAAGGGGCCAGAGCTCCCAGGAGAAGTGATCCTCGCGACCCAGCTAGAGGACTACGGGAGCGCCAAGATACACGTGCGCCTCTCGGGAGCGGACTATGCCGCCGCTACCAATGCACATCGTGATGGATTGCAGGTGCGTGTCTTCGGCACCTTGACGAAGACAGGGCGGCGCTTCGAGCTTCAGGACCCGTCGGGCTTCGAGTTGCTCGCCGATGTTCCGTAGCGCTTCGTGAGCTGTGCTCGTCCGCCCGCCCTCTTGGTGGGTGAAGTAGCCCCTGCTGCCTGGACGCCCTCCCGATGTAGCGAGGCGGGGCTTCCCGGCGAGTGCTGCGCTGGGGGCGTGCACTGCACATGGTGATCAGCGGAGCGCCCGTCAGGGTGCTCGCGACCATTACTCCCGAGTGAGGAGAGACACCATGGACGAGACGCATCGCAGGACGTTCCGCACCCTACCCGGGGTGCGTTGGGGCGCGGTGGCCACGGGCGCATTGCTGGGCGCGGCGGTGTGGCTGGTGCTGCTGCGCTTCGGGGACGTGCCACGGGCGCTGGTGGAAGAGGAGGCCGGGCTCGGGCGGCAACTGTGGTGGGTGGTGGCGCCGCTGCTCGCCGCGGGCGTGGCGGCGTGGACGGGAGCCTCCGCATCGGGCGAGCGCGGCAATCTCGGCGCGTACCTGCACGGGCTGCTCTCCTGGGCGGGCGCGCTCCTGCTCGCGGCGATGGTGGGACCGGGCAGCGCCGGCGTCCTGCCGCAGCCGGGGTGGAGCGGGCTCGCGTCGGTGGTGGGCGCGGTGGTGGGCGCGGCGCTCGGTCGAGCCCTGCTGGCCGGACGTCTTTCCGCGCCGCGTGGGTTGCACGGGAGCGTCCGCCGGCCCCTGGTGTCCTCGACCGGGGCGCACCCGGTGGACGAGCCGGGCCGGGTCTCCCAGGCGCGTTCTCGGTGGCGCGAGGTGCTCACGGCACGGCGGGGCGCTCCGGAAGGCCGCCGGCCCGGAGCCCACGAGGACACGGGACGTCCGGACCAGGACCTGCACTGAGGTCACGAAGTGGGACACCCGTGAGGACGCGGCACGACACGGCAGGCAACCGAGGAGCGGACGGTCATGGCTGGAAACGGGACGGCGGAGCTACGGACGGGGCTCGTGGTGCGAGGGGTGGATGGCAGGCGCCTGGGCACGCTGGTGGGGCTCGAGGCGGGGGCGCTGGTGGTGGAGCGCGGCTTCTTCTGGCCGCAGCGCTTCACCATCTCCCGCAGTGACGTGGGCACGGTGACGGATGGGGAGGTGCGGCTGCTCGAGGGCGCCGCGTTGCGCGAGACGCACACCGGGACTCCCCTGCGCGAGCCCGGCCCATCACGGGAGTCCATCGCGCGCGAGGCCTCCGGAGCCAGCGTGCGCGAGGAGGGAGACGAGGCGCGGGTGCCGCTGGCGCGCGAGGACGCGTACCCGTTGCTGCACATGCGCGACGTGGGAGCGGTGCGCGTGCGCAAGGTGGTGCGCACGGAGCTGAAGCAGCTCACCGTCGAGGTGCGGCGCGAGGAGCTCGTGGTGGAGCGCCTGCCCGTGCAGCCGGGGGCCACCGCCGCGCCGGAGGGCATCACCGCGGGGGCGTTCGAGGCGTTCGAGCAGGTCATCCCGCTGTGGCGCGAGGACGTGGAGGTGGTGAAGCGCTCCGTGGTCTACGAGGAGGTGCACCTCAAGAAAGCGGTGGAGCGGCGCACCTGGACGGAGGAGGTGCCCCTGCGCCACGAGGTGGCGCGCGTGGAGGAGGAGGGCGACGCGCAAGTGGTCGTGGACGACGCGCGGCCGGACACGCGCTCGCACTGATTCACCTCACTCGGATGACTTCGGCTGGATGCCGAGCGCCCGTATCAAATCCAACGGGATGGGGATGATGGTCTGGTTGCCGCCGCCCGTTATCTCCACCAGGGTCTGCAGGTAGCGGAGCTGGAGGGTGATGGGGTTGCGGTCGAGCACCTCGGCGGCGAGGGAGAGCTTCTCGGCGGCCTGGTGCTCGCCCTCGGCGGCGATGATTTTCGCGCGGCGTTCGCGCTCGGCCTCGGCCTGGCGGGCGATGGCGCGCTGCATCTCCGCGGGGAGGTCGATGTGCTTCACCTCCACGTTGGAGACCTTGATGCCCCACGGGTCGGTGTGGGCATCGAGCACCTTCTGGATGTCGCGGTTGATGCGGTCGCGCTCGGAGAGGAGCTGGTCCAATTCCACCTGGCCGAGGATGGCGCGCAGGGTGGTCTGGGCGAGCTGGCTGGTGGCGTAGAGGTAGTCCTCCACCTGGAGCACGGCCTTGTCGGCGTGGATGACGCGGAAGTAGACGACGGCGTTCACCTTCACGCTGACGTTGTCCCGGGTGATGACATCCTGCGGGGGCACGTCGCGAGCCACGGTGCGCATGTCGATGATGACGATGCGCTCGACGAAGGGGATGATCCACCGGAAGCCGGCGCGCTTGATGCCCACGAAGCGGCCGAGCCGGAAGACGACACCGTTCTCGTACTCGTTGACGATGCGCACGCCGGAGAGGAAGGCGAGCACGAGGATACCCAGGGGGATGAGCAGCCCGAGGGCGCCGAAGAAATCGGTCATGAAGTCACCTCATCGACGAAGAGGGTGAGCCCCTCCACGCGGCGCACGATGACCCGGGCACCTGCGGGAAGGGGAGCGGAGGAGACGGCGGCCCAGCGTTCGCCATGGACGAACACCTCGCCGCCGGAGGGAGAAACGGCGTCGAGCACCTGGCCCACCTCGCCGACGAGGCCCACGTCTCCGGCGAGCTGGGGTTTGCGGCGGGTTTCGGCGGCGCGGAAGGCGAGGTAGATGGCGGCCCCGGCGACGAAGACGGCGGTGGGGAGCATGGTGCGCAGGGGAACGTGCAGGGGGCTGTCGAGGAACCACTCCGGGTCGAAGCGGTCCACGAGGAACACGCCGCCGAGCACGAGCAGCCCGAAGCCCGCGGCGCCGAGCAGGCCGCTGGTGACGAAGAGCTCGGCGACGAGCAGGGCGATGCCGAACAGCATGAGGACGATGGCGCCGGTGCGGACGGGGAGGGCGGAGGAGGCGAGCAGGGCGAGCACGAGGCACACCACGCCGATGAGACCTGGGGCGAAGAGGCCGGGGTGGGTGAGCTCCACGGCGATGCCGAGGCCGGCGAGGAGGAAGAGGATGTAGACGACGGCCGGCTGGGCGAGGGCGTGGAGGAAGCGCTGGGAGAAGGAGGGCCGCAGCTCGACGATGTGAGCGTTGGCGGTGCGCAGGGTGACGGGCGAGTCGCCGATGGTGACGGAGCGGCCATGGGCCCACTCGAGGAAGGACTCCTGGGTGGGGGCGATGTGCTCGATGACATTCAGGGCGAGGGCCTTTTCGGCGGGGACGCTCTCGCTCTGACGGACGGCGCGGATGGCCCACTCGACGTTGCGTCCGCGCTGTTTGGCGATGGACTCGACGAAGGCGACGGCGTCGTTCTCGATTTTGCGGGCCATCTCCTTGCCCCCGGCGTCCTCGGGGTCCTGGCCGGTGAGGCCGACGACGGGATGGGCGGCGCCGATGTTGGTACCTGGCGCCATGGCGGCGAGGTGGGAGGCGAGGGTGATGAAGACGCCAGCGCTGCCGGCGCGGGCGCCGGAGGGACCGACCCAGACGAGGACGGGGATGCGGGCACCGAGGAAGGCGCGGACGATGTCGCGGGTGGACTCGAGCTCGCCGCCGGGAGTGTCGAGGCGGACGAGGAGGGCCTGATGACCGGCCTCGTGGGCGCGGCGGACACAATCGACGAGGAAGGCGCGGGAGCCGGCATCGACGGTGCCATCGAGGACGCAGCGGGAGACGACGGGAGGAGCGGGAGAATCCGCACGGCTGGCCGTCTGACCGAGCAGCAGCAGCCCCAGCAGGAGCACTGTCCAAACCGAACGCCGAGACCCGCCCATCGCGCCACCGCCTCTCACCCCGCCAGAACACCCCGCCAGAACATCCCGGCCCACATCCCCGCCCACTTCCCCTCTCCCCTCGGGAGAGGGACGGGGTGAGGGTATCGGTCCCCGTACTCCAGTCCGTGAATCAGCCTGGACCACGTATCCACTGTGCGTCGTGGTGTCGCCCCTCCCTGGAAGGCACCATCCAACCGAGTACGTCTCTCAGCGGCCAGATGTCACCTGTGCCACAGACGAGCCGGCGCTCTCCATCATCCCACCGTGGCGGCACCCTCTCCCTCTGGGAGAGGGCTGGGGTGAGGGTCTTCCCGGGACTGTTCTCCGGCGAGCCGCTCGAGCAGAAGCAACTCATCGAGAAGCAGCCGGGGCGTGAGGAAGTGATGGCGGACGCGCTCGCGGCCGCTCTCCCCGAGGGCCCGCGAGGTCCGCGGATGGCGCAGCAGGTGGAGCAGCGCCTCGGCGCACTCCTCGATGCTGTCCACGAGAATTCCACCGGTGCCTGGGGGCATCTGCATGGGGATGCCGCCGACGCGTCCGGCGACGACGGGGGTGCCCTTCCAGAGGGCCTCGGAGACGACGAGCCCGAAGCCCTCGCGCAGGGACTTCTGGATGACGACGTCGGAGAGGGACTGGAAGGCATTGACCTCGACATTGCCCACGCCGACGAGGTTGGTGAAGACGTGGATGAGGGGATCTCCGGCGGTGTCGGCGCGGACCTTCTCGTAGATGTCCCAGGCCTCGGGGTCATCGAGGGCCATGGAGCTGACGAGGGCGAGCTGGAGCTGGGGGATGAGCTGGCGGACGAGCCGGTAGGCGGCGACGACGCCGAGGGGGTCCTTCCACTTGTCGAAGCGGCTGACCTGGGTGACGAGGGGCTGGCCGAGCCGGACGCCGATCCACTCGAGGATGTGGCGGGCGAGCGCCTTGGGGAGGGCGAGGTTCTTGGGGCTGAGCGGGTCGATGGCGGGGGGGATGATGGCGACGCGGCGGATGGGGAAGTGAGGGGGGATGAAGTTCTCGAGGGTGAAGACGGCGGCGTCGTAGGCGGCGAGGTAGGGGGTGAGGAATTCCCAGATGGCGGGATTGGGGTGGGAGGTGTCGATGTGGCAGCGCCAGATCCACCGGGAGCCGCGGTGGCGGGCGAGTCCGGCGATGGCGGCGGGTTGGGGGTCGTGGACGATGACGAAGTCATAGCCCTCGGCGAGGTGGGGGGCGTTGAGCTGGGCGTTGCCGAGATAGAGGGCCTTCTCGGTCTCGGAGAGCTCGCCGGGAGCACCCTGCAGGCCGTTGTGGAGCCGTTTGGTGATTTGAAAGAAGGCGTCGTCGCCGCGGATGATCTTCCACTCGGCCTGGAGTCCGAGGTCCTTGAGGAGGGGGACGCAGGAGCGGAGGATTTCCGAGACGCCGCCGCCGTAGGAGGTGGCGTTGAGGTGGAGGATGCGGGCGCCGCGAAGACGTTGGGAGACGCGCACGAGCTCCTCGAGCAGCTCATCGGGGGCGACACCCCGGTACGCCGCGAGGGATCTGTCACCGATGTCGATGACGTCGAGCATGGGGCCTCCCGCCACGAGACTCGGGAGAAAGGTGACGACGGAGGCGAGGGGAGGCGGGGGGGAGGAGCCTGAAGGGTGGAGCGGGAGACGATGAGGCGAGCGCCTCTCGGGGCGCGTGCATCCGATGGAGGACGGAGCGGAGCAGGAGCGCGTTGCGGAGGAGGGAGGGGCTCCCTACGGTGGGAGGGGGATGCTTTCAGGAGGACGCATGCGCCGTGCCTTGCTCATCACGATAGGAGTGGTCGTTTCCCTGCTGGCCTGCCGGACGACGCAGCCACCGGGAACGGAGAACGCGATGCCGATCCAGGATCCGGCGCAGAAGGAGGATGCGCAGCTGGTGCCGGCGGAGCCGCCTGGGCCCGCGGGTCCGCTCGCGCTGCCGACGGACTCGGACGGAGGAACGCCTCCCTGACCCCAGGCGAGAACAGGAGCCCTACCGTGGACCCTCTCCCTCGCCCTCCGGGAGAGGGGTCGGGGGTGAGGGTGCCGGAGTCCCCGGGTTGAGCCCGGGTGCACCCCCTATGCTTCGAGCAATGCCTTCAGTGCCGCCAGGTCCTGTTCCACCATCGCGGCGTCTTGTGCGAACTGCGCATCTGTCATGCCGGGTTGCCGGAAGAGGGTGAACACCACCTCACTGGCCGAGCCATGCGCGATGACGCGCAGGGGGACATAGACCTCGATACCTGGAGCCGGGCTGACGGAGTGGTCCAGGACGCCGAACGGATTGGGGGGCGCGAACCGCAGCCGGGCCGGGCCCTGGGGCGTCTGGACGAGCCACTGTTCACCGTCGCGGACGACCGAGCCACCGATCCCCTTCGCCCAGCGCGGCAGGTTCATGGGATTGGACGCGAACGCGTAGACGGCGTCGAGGGGGCGCGCGATGCCGATGCGCAGATGCCTCACGGTGTCTTCCTTCGCCATGGCGGTACCTCCTGCGACGAGCCTTGCAGGTACGTAATCACCTGCCGGCCGGGCGGGAAGCCTCGTGAGGCCCACGGTGTCAGTGACAGGCGCGAGCGGCTGGCGCACAGTGGCGCGTCGATGCGGGGACGATCATCCCAACACGGAGCAGGAACGAGAGCCCGAGGTGCGGCACAGGTGGCCCTGATGGGGACACTGCTGCTGGTACTGGGGGCGGGGTGCGCCCGGAGGGCGCCCGAGGGAGCGCGAGTGGAGACGACAGTCTACGTGGCACGCCGGATCCGGACGCTGGACGAGCGGAAGCCGGAGGCGCGGGCGCTGGCGGTGCGTCGAGGCCGGCTGGTGGCGGTGGGGACGAAGGCCGAGGTGCTGGATGCGGCGGGCGAGGGGGCGCGGGTCGTCGACTACGGTGACGCGGTGGTGGTGCCGGGGCTGGTGGATGCACACGCGCACATCGCGGGGCTGGGCAGGAGCCTGACGGTGGCGAGGCTGGAGGGAGCGGGCTCGGTGGACGAGGTGGTGCGGCGACTGGCGGAGGCGCCCGCGACGAGCTTCCAGGGCGACTGGCTGATTGGAAAGGGATGGGACCAGAACGGGTGGCCGGGCCAGCGTTTCCCTGGGAGGAGCGAGCTGGACGCACGCTTCCCGCGGACGCCGGTGTACCTGACGCGGGTGGACCACCACGCGGCGTGGGTGAACGGGGAGGCGCTGAGGCGAGCGGGAATCTCGCGCGAGACGCCGGACCCGGCGGGAGGGCGGATCCTCCGGGACGGGAAGGGGGAGCCGACGGGGGTGCTGGTGGACAACGCGATGGACCTGGTGGCGAAGGTGGTGCCACCGCCGACGGACGAGCAGTTGGAGGCGCGGTTGTCGGCGGCGCTGGAGCGCTGCGCGCAGGTGGGGCTGACGGGGGTGCACGATGCGGGGATGGACCTGCGGACGTTCCGGAAGCTGCAGGCGTGGGACATGGCGGGGCGGCTGCCGGTGCGGGTGTACGCGATGGCGGACGGGCAGGGGGAGGACCGGCACACGTACCTGGAGTTGGGGACGTACGGGGGGCGGATGCTGGAGATGAAGGCGGTGAAGTTCCTGCTGGATGGGGCGCTGGGCTCGCGAGGGGCGGCGCTGCACGAGGACTACAGTGACGCGCCGGGGGAGATGGGGCTGCTGCTGATGGAGCCGGAGGAGCTGGCGAGGAGGACGTGGGCCTTCATGGAGCGGGGCTTCCAGGTGTGCGTGCACGCGATTGGAGACCGGGCGAACACGCTGGTGGTGGACACGCTGATCCGAGCGTCGGCGGCGACGGGGACGAAGCCGCTGAGGCACCGGGTGGAGCACGCGCAGATATTGAGGCCGGAGGACATCCGGAAGCTGGGGGAGGCGGGGCTGGTGGCGAGCGTGCAGCCGACGCACGCGACGAGCGACATGGGGTGGGCGGAGGCGAGGCTGGGGGCGGAGCGGCTGAAGGGGGCGTACGCGTGGAAGAGCCTGAAGGAGGCGGGGGCGGTGTTGGCGTTGGGGAGCGACTTCCCCATCGAGAACCCGGACGTGCTGTCGGGGCTGTACGCGGCGAGGACGCGTCAGGACGCGGCGGGGAAGCCGGAGGGCGGGTGGCAGGCGCAGGAGCGACTGACGGGACAGGAAGCGCTGGAGGGCTTCACGGTGGGGCCGGCGTGGGCGTCGTTCGCGGAGGAGCGGAGGGGGAGGCTGGTGGAGGGGATGGACGCGGACTTCACGGTGCTATCGGTGGACCCGGTGTTGGACGACGCGAAGTCACTGATAGACGCGAAGGTGGTGGCCACGGTGGTGGACGGCCGTGAGGTGCACCGTTCCCACTAACCGGAGCCCTCACTGTTCCCAACTCTCCGCCCAATATCCCCTCGCCCTCCGGGAGAGGGACGGGGTGAGGGTGCCACGGGCCCCGGGTTCACCCACCAGGCCCCTACCCGAACAACCGTGAGCGAGCGGTCTCCGCGATGGCGACGACAGCCGGGTGCCGGAGCCGGCGCTCGACGGAGATGGCGTAGAAGCAGGTCTCGATGTCATCGGTGCGGCCGATGACGGAGACGTTGAACTGGCGGGAGACCTCGGCCTCGATGATGGAGGGGGCGGCGAAGACGCCGTGGCCGCGCTGGCCGAAGGCCTGGAGGAGGGCGCTGTCGTCGAAGTCGCCGACGACGAGGGGGTGGACGCCCTGGGAGTCGAACCAGAGCTCGAGCGAGCGTCGGACGGAGGATGAGTCCGAGGGCAGGAGAATGGGGGCGGCGTCGAGGGAGCGGGGAAAACCCTTGGCGAGGTGGGCGAGCTTGGGGGAGGCGAAGAAGGAGACGCCGCACTTGCCGAGGAGGTGGTTGAAGGCGCGGATGCTGACGGGCTCGGAGGAGGGGGCGTCGGCGATGACGGCGTCGAGCTCGTGGAGGGCGAGGGAGGCGAGGAGTTGGGGGAGGGGACCTTCCTTGCAGGTGATGTGGATGTCTGGGGAGACATCGAAGGCGGGCTCGAGGAGCCGCTCGGCGACGAGCTTGGGGATGACGTCGGTGACGCCGACGGCGAAGCGGAGGTGCTGGCCGGAGGGGAGGCCGTTGACGACGTTCTTGAGCTCGTTGCCGAGGCGGAAGATGTCCTCGGCGTAGCGGAGGACGGTACGGCCGACATCGGTGAGGACGAGGCGGCGGCCCTGGCGCTCGAAGAGCTTGTGGCCGAGCGACTCCTCGAGGAGTTTGAGCTGGGCGCTGATGGTGGGCTGGGCGAGGCGGAGTTCCTGGCTGGCCTTGGCGATGGAGCCGGCGCGGGCGACGGTCCAGAAGTAGAGGAGGTGGTGGTAGTTGAGCCAGCTCACGCGAGGGGCCTCCGGGAGGACAGAGGAGGATCTAACGGAGAAACGCACGGGTGGTGCGTGGAAGGACGGAGGGAGGGAGGCCGGGCGTGCGAGCGGGGGAGGGGGGAAGGGGGAGAAGTAGAGGGGAGTTGAAGAACCAGCTTGACGGGAGGACCGAGTCCCCGTAAATCGCCGTTACTTCGAGCGGTTGAGCAGCACGCCCAGGTAGCTCAGTTGGTAGAGCAGGGGACTGAAAATCCCCGTGTCGGTGGTTCGATTCCGCCCCTGGGCACAAAGACTCAAGAGATTTCAGGGCGTCAGACTCCGGTCTGACGCCCTTTTTGTTTTGCCCGCGAAGCTTATCCGCCTCGATGCGAAAGGCCGGAAGGTCTGTGTCATCCACCGGGTGAGCAACGGGCGGAGCAGCTTGAGCGGTTGCTGTCAGAGCCCATCCTCCAGCGGCGTCTTGAGGCTGTTCGCGCCCCCTTCTCGCTGGAGCCCACAACATGCCGAATGACGCCTCGAAGAAGCAGCCATGCCACTACATGGCCCTGGCCCAGTTGCTCTCCGACATGGTCGAACCAGAGCCCATCCCCAGGTTCATGTTGCTCGAAACGGGTCGGGTCCTGGATGCCTGCGAGCGGGGGGAGGATCCCGTTCCGGACCTCATCGTCCGAACTCTCCAGTTCGCCCTGGAGCAGTCGCAGGAGTCGTCCAGGAAGCGCCTGGGGGCGGGGTAGGGGCGGGTTGGTGTGCACCAAGCAGACAAGCAAGCACCTTCGGCCGACGCCAGCCGTCCCGAACGGCGGAGGTGTCAGACTCAGGGGGTGGCCGACGTACCCCCCTACCGCTTGGGGCTAGCTCCAGGCCCGCTGGTAGTCTGTCCGCAGAACGACCTGGATGCCTGAATGAGTGAGAGGAAGCAGGAATTGGGCGCGAACCCGAGGACCACTCCGTCACCCGCCAACGCCCCAGCGGCTCCTGGTGCCAGCGACCCACTTTTCTCGGACTACGCCCCGTTGAAGGCAGACGGGCCTCTGCCTCCCGCTGTGGGATCCAACCTGCTCCGGCGCATCTACGAGAAACTCGACATCTCCAGGCTCCTCGCGCTCCAAGAAGCTCCGGCGGGGATGTCTTCCGCCTCTCAGTCGCCGTTGGTGGCGTTGCGGTCGCAACTCGATCATCCCGGATTCCGAAAGAAGCTGAGCGAGACAACGCTCCTGGGTGACCATGGCCGTACGCGGGTGTGCAGCTTCGAGTTGTGCCTCCATTTCCATCTGAAGCAGGAGGCACGCAGCGTCTACACCCACACCATCAAACCGGCCGAGCGCATCAGGAACTACATCCCCGTGCTGGACCCGGCCGCGTTCGAGAAGAACGTCAGGAAGCGATGGAAGAAGCTCTCACCCACGAGCATCCTCCCCGTACATTCCGCCGAGATGCAGTTGGCGCTGTTTGTGCTGGCTTTCGGACTTCTGCAGCCAGACGACGCACCCGCGCTGCTCCGGCCCCTGCTGTCACTCGGACCCCAGTTCAACGAGTTCTTCAAGGTCCAGTCCTCGCCCCACGGCACCACGCTTGTTGCTCCGGCGTCCGGGCCGCGCTCTCCCCTGCTCGTGCATTTCCCCCCGCTGGCTGAAATGGCGAAGCCCGCAGTGCAGGAGGAGAAGGCACTGCCTCCGTCCGTCACGGGCCAGCGACTTCCTCGAGCGGAGCCACACAGGGACGTCACAGCTCACGCCGAGCCGGCTCCACTCCTGGCGCGGGCCACCGCGCCCACCACCGTGAGCCCCATCGATGCCGGGGCGCTTGTTCAGCCCATCCAGGTGCTTGAGGAACGGGTCACCGCTTTCGAGCACACGCGAGAGCAGTTGCAGCTCCGCCTCAAGGATGCCGCCATTCCGTGCACGCCCGAGGCCTCGGCCGTACTGTCCCGCATTCAGGACAGCCTCACGTCCTGTGGTCATGCACTCATCCGGGTGCAGCCGTCGGTGGATGCGGCGGTGGCCGGCTGGAGGGAGCTGCGCAAGCACCTTGCCCAGCTGGACTCCACGCTCCCCCCGGAGCCGGCGCTTCCGGCGGACTTCCTCGGCCTCCGGGACCTTCTTGCCTCGGAGGTGCCCTCGCTCCGGACCCGCCTCGAGGAGCACTGGCGCCGCCATGACGAGCTTGGGCAGAGGCTCCGGCAGGCCACCACGAAGCTGGACGGCTCCCTGCTGGGAGGTGACGGTGCCCTGGCGTCCGAGGCACTCCAGACGGCCCGAGAAGCCCTGGCGGCCCACCGGCTCGATGAGGCGGTCCGCAGCATGGACCTCTTCACCACGCGCCTCGACGAGGCCGTCAAGCGCCTCACTGCGGCACGCCAGCGGCTGGCGGAGGCTCGCGGACGGGCGGAGCAGGCCAGGAAGGACGCGACGGAGGCTGGGCTCCCCGACATCACTCCGCTTGATGCGGTCAAGGTGACCACCGCAGCGGAACACGAAGACCAGGCCCAGCGCCTGGAGGGCTGGTCGGAGGTTCTCGAGGGCCGGCTCAAGGCGAAGCGCCTCGAGGAGGCGGTACCCAGGACGGAGAGTTCCGTCTCCAGCGAGGAACCCACGCTCATCCGTCCGACCCTGGAGGAAGACGATGTCCTCCGGAATGCCTCGCGGGGACAGAAGCCCGACGTGTGGGCGGTGCTCGGCTCCCCGGACGTGGTGCCTCCGCTGCGCTATCTTGAGCGCCTGTATCTCTTCGCCTCGAACACGGCCGAGGCCGACAAGGTCCTCGAGCTCATTCCCGTGGAGGGAGGAGACGCAAACGCACGGTCGGGCCGTGCCGCTGTCGCCGGATGGCTCTGGACGCAGACCCGGAAAGGCGCCGAGCTGAGCGAGCTTCAGCTCGCCTCCGCTGCTCGCCTGTGCCAGGCCCTGGTCGAGGAGCGGGAAGTCGCCGCCGCCTTCGTTCTCGCCAACTGCCTCGGTGTCACCTCGGTTGTGGGCCCCATCCTGGATGCGCTCTACCTGGAAACGGCCAGCCAGGGTGCCGCGGCTCGCGCCCGGTTGCTGGCGTTCGTCCCTCGCTGGGAGCCCTCCGGACAGCCCCTGCCCACGACGCCTCGCGCATGGCTGGGGGCGCTCGCGATGGTCGAGGCGGCGCTCGCGGCTCCTGACGACCTGGAACTCACGAACCGGGCGACGGCGCTCATCCACTCGCTGCCCGGAAACCCGCCGGATCTCGCAGCGCTGTTGGCCGATGCCCTTACCCACAAGCATTCTCCCAGCGCTGCACTCAGGCACCACTCCGGGGAACTCGCCGAGCAGCTGCGTGCCGAGTTCGCCGAGACGCAGAGGCTCCAGGATCGCTGGAGCAATCACTTCCTGCGCGAACATGAGGACACCGTCATCGAGCAGGTGCGCTCGCTCCTGGAGGCTATCTCCCAGGCGCGGACGCTTGAGGCGCTGGAGGTGTTGGAGTTCCCAGATGTGCGTGAGAAGAGGCTGCGGGCCGCGGTCAGACGGGAACAGGCACGAGGCAAGGAAGATCCCACGGCGGATGGGAGCCGGTTCAAGAAGTTCACCGACCAGCTCACCCATTACGTGCAGAAACTACAGGATGTGAAGGCGGCGAAGGTGGCGGAACTCACGGCCCCCTCCCGGGACAACGGTGCGCGCGAGCGGCTGATGCAGCACCTGCCGATGCTGTCGTCCCAGACGACACTGGTGGCTCGCTGCCTCCTGGCCGGGTTGGCGCCAGCACCTGTATCCGGCAACGCAGCTCTCGAGATGATGGATGGCGAGCCGCAGTGGGAGCCCGAGTGGTTCACCCGGCCCGGCCTGCTGCGGGGACTCGAGGCCCCACGGGCCCAGACGCGAGCCCAGCGGTTGCTCCTCGCCCGCCACCTGCTGGAGCGGATCGTCGTGGCCTGCGTGGACGAGAAGGAGCGGCGCGTCATCGAGGCCTATTTCGCGGCGCGCCGGGGGGATCTGCGGGCGTGCACGCAGCTGCTGCCCGGCATGGAGCAGCCCTTCGTCCACGCACTGGCGGTGTTCAATCAGGAGCGGCGGCTGAATGAGCTGAAAACCCTCGTCACGCTCGCCGACGAGCTGCTGGAGCAGGCGACCGCCGAGGAGTACGACGCCGCACCGGTCGCCCAGCTCGTGAGCGACTTGAGGCGGCGCCTCCAGGAGAAGGAGCCTGGAGACATCGATCTCGAGGAGGTGATGCGCCTGTTGTCCGAGGCGAAGGTCGGTGTGAACAACCGGGCCGAGCAGAACCTCAACGCCGCGCACAAGCTCCATACCCAGATCGTGGCGCTCGAGAACGAAGGACGGCTGCAATCCCCGCAGGCGCGGCGGTGCCTCATGGTGGGCAAGGCCGCCCTGGCGGACAGACGCTTCGTCGTGGCGCTCGAGGCCTTCCGGTTGGTGATCGATCACGACGTGGCGCCAGAGGACGCGCAGGGCAAGAGCGCCATCAAGTCGTTCTTGGACCGGGCGGGCCACTTCGCCGAGGTCGGAGAAGAAGGTCCCACGGAGCGTGGTTCCACGCTCCAGCAGCTGCTCACGCGGCTAGAGCAGGACATGCTTCAACGGCGCCAGGACTGCTTCGACGTCACCGCCGTCGAGCCCCTGCTCGTCCAGGCGCGATTGCTCCCGGCCACGGAGTTGGATGCGCTGGCCTCCACCCTGGAGCTGGCGAAGGAGCGGCTCGCCCAGGCACCGCTCAGCGACGAGCCCCCCGGGCTCGCGGCGTTGCTCCAGCCTCCCGAGACGCCTCGCATCCAGGAGTCCGGGCGCTTCGCGGCGCTCCAGCGCGAGTACTCGAGCTGTGGTGCGGATCGCACGGGGGTGGCACGCCGCCTCGAGATTCTCGCGGAGATCTCCGTCCCCCGTGGCCTCCAACGCACCGCATTCCTGGCGGAGCTCGCACGGGTCCGCGCCCTTGCCTACGCCTACGCGGGTGACAGCGACGCGGCTCGCCAGTGCTGCGAGGTGCTCTTCTTTCTCCAGCGACGCTGGGGGAGTGAGTGGGCGCAGAAGAAGGTGGGAGCTCCGCGGCCGCCGGAGGACCCATTGAACGCGGTGGTGCTGCTGGTGAGCACCCACCTCATCGCCCGTATTCCGGAGGAGCACCGCGGAGCCCCTGCCGAGTGGCTGGCCCGGAGCACGAGCAGCGGCTCCACGACGGCGGAGCACATGAAGGCGGCCCTGGCGGCGGACACCGCGCGAGACCACCTGGCGCGCCTCCTGGGCGTCTGCTGGGGACTCCCTGCCGACGATAGCGAGCCGCTGATGGTGGTCAGCTTGCGCCGCATGACCCTGTGGGAGGAGAACCCCGGGTGGCTCGCGGAGAGCCTGGCGGGGTTGCTGCGCACCGAGGCCGACATCAACGCCCGCCGGCAGCTCGGCTACCTGCTCACGAACCACGTCGCGAAGGACCACGAGTGGACGCTGGATGTGCTGGATCACCTCGCGCGTTCGGGACGCAGCGACGAGGTGATGCCGCTCGGCGAGCAACAGACCTGGAACCTCATCCGGCGCAACCTGTCCACGTTCGGCCGCTCCATTGGGGCGCAGCGCGCCGCCCAGCGCGATCAGCTCCTGCGGCTGCTCCTGGTCGCCCAGCGCAACAACCACGGCAAGTCCTTCGCGGCCACCCTCCACGGCATCCAGCAGGCGCTCGTGGAGATGAACGTCCCCAGTGATCCTCCCGAGCTTCACGTCTTCCTGGAGGAGACGCATGCGACCGTGGACGGCACGGCGGTGGACTTCGTGCTGGCCCTAGAGAACCGCGGCAGCGACATCATTCATGGGATGCGGATCGTCTCGCAGTCGCAGAGCCAGATCCTCGTGGGCGAGGACGAGCCGTTGGTGATCGACGAGCTGCTCAACCCGCGGCAGACCTCCATCAGCCAGATCAAGGGGCGGCTCCGAGCGGCGGACGAGAGCAGCACCACCGCCCTGGGTCTGCGGATCACCTACCGCGGTCATGATGACCGGGCCTACGAGAAGCTGCTGAACGTCATCATCCCGAAGCGCTCCAAGGCGGCCATTCCCGTCCTCGAACGCCGGACCCTCAAGCAGCTCTTCAGCGAGTCCGGAAACGAGGTCATCAAGGTCGGCCGGAACTTCTTCGGCCGCGATCGCGAGCTGGAGGAGCTCCAGTTCCGCCTGCTGGAGCAGGAGCTGCCAGAGGGCCTGGTGCTCCGGGGGATGCGCCGCATCGGCAAGACCTCGCTGGCCCGCGTCTTCCTGGACCGGGCCCGCGAGCAGGGCGCCGTCACCGCCTTCGTTGATTTCAAGCAGTACAGCGGCCAGGGGGACAACCAGCAGCTCTCCCTGGCGCCCTGGCGGATGTGCTCCTTCCTCGCCACCCGAATCCTGGAAGGCAGCGCGGAGGGCAGCGCGCTGTACTCGCTCCTCGGTTACAAGGGCTTCCAGTGGAAGGAGCAGGTCCACAAGGAGTTCAGTGACTCCCGGTTCCCCTCGGACCTGCTCCGGGGAATGCTGGAGGAGGTCGCCCGGCAGGTAGAGCCCAATCCGATGATCGTGGTGGTGGACGAGCTCGATTACCTCGTCAACTACTGGGAGAAGGCGGAGTCACGGCAGTACGTCTACGACTTCTTCAACATGATGCGCTCGCTGCTGTCTCCGGGAGGCGGTCCACTGCGCTCCTTCCGGTGGCTGTTGTCCGGCTCCGACCGCTGCGCTTCCATGTTCGAGGACTACCAGAACCCGCTCCTCGGCAGCATCACCCAGCTGCCGGTGCACAGCATGTCTCGCGAGGAGTGCACCAAGCTCCTCACCGCCCCCTTCGCCACGCTGGCCGGCCGGCCCATCACCATCACCCAGGCCGCGCTGCGCGAGGTGTATGAGGTCACCGGCGGCTTCCCCTTCTTCGTGCAGCTGCTGGGAAGCCGGTTGTGCAACGTGCTGCTGGAGCGCCCCTCCGACCTCGTCAGCCGCTGGCACGTGCGCGAGGCCGTGCGGCGCAGCCTGCCCTCGGACAGCATCGCCGAGGCGCCCGCGCCCTACGACAAGGTGCTCGAACCCATCAAGGACCATCCGGACCACCCGCTGCTGGAGTACCTGCTCTCGCTCATCGCGCGGCGCACCACCGACGAGGAGCCTCGCGTCCGCTTCGAGGACGTGCTGCAGCAGTCGGAGGAGCAGGTGGGCACCCGGCTGTCCCGCTCCCGGGTGATGGGCCTGTGCAAGCTGCTCGACACGTACAAGATGATCGTCATCGAGGACGAGAACGGGCGGCTGTACTACCGCATCCGCTTCCCGCTCGTGCGGAGACTGGTCCAGACGAAGTACGACTATTCCCCGGCCGTGACGAAGGAACTCGCCCTGCGGCACCTGAACCATGTCTCCTGAGAAACTGCCCCAGCTCCTTTCCCAGGAGAACCGGACAGCGGCTTCGGACCTGGGCCTCACGGTCGCCGCCGAGGACGCCGGCGGCGCTGTGATCTACGGGTGTCCCCTGAGCGGCCGCTTCGAGTTCGCCCAGCACGCCGCCGTGGAGCTTCCGGTGGAGCGGGAGCACTGGGTCGTGATCGACGTGTCCACGTCGCCACGCCAACCGGAGGACTTCTTCCAACACCTGGGCAACCGCATCCTCGAGCGCGTGAAGGCGGTGGCCCCATTGGAGGTGGTGCAACGGCTGCAGGGCATTGCCCACCAGCAGGCGCTCTTCCTGCGTCAGGAGGCCCTGCGCGACGCGCTCCGGGAGTTGCGCCCCGTTGCCCGGCTGGTGCTGTTCTTCAAGCACCTGGATGCGGTCGAGACCACGCACATCGAGCTCGACAGCTGCTTCGAGGCGCTGCGGGACATCCTGCCGGAGGCAGGAGTGTACTGCTTCGTCACCAGCTACAAGGATCTCCGCAAGTCGCTCACCGGCGTCTCGCACTTCGCGAACAACTTCACCACGCGCCAGCCCCACCCTGTCAGCCTCGGCGACGTCGCGTCCGCCTGGCGCGACACTTCATTGCTTGCGTCGGACGAGGCTGCCAACCTCGTGGTCCGGGAGTACGGCTTCGCTGAATACCGGGTCCAGAAGGGCCTTCGGCTGCTGGAGTCGCTGGTCAAGCGCCAGCGGGATGACCTGGCGAATCTGCTGAAGTTCAGCGCCTGCGCCGACCTCGCGCGGGAGGCGCAGAAGTTCTGGGAGCGGTTGGACACGCACAGCCAGCAGGTGCTGCAGCGGTCCTTGATGGGCCTGGACAACCCGCCGGAGCACGTGAGCCTCATCCTGCGTCATGACTGGGCCCGTTACAGCCTCCGTCCGTACTCCAACTCCAAGGAGCGGGTCGAGATCTTCGACTCGCCCCTGCGAGCCCACGTGGAAGGTGAACGCATCAAGCAGATGGCGCTCAAGGCCGCCAATTCCTCCGAGCTGCGTTTCGATCGCGTGGTGAGGCTCATCCGGGAGGGAAACCCGGCAGTAGCCCTGGAACTCCTGCACGCAGTGGAAGACGGGGACGCCCTGGGAGAGGGAAAGCGCCAATCCGTGAATCGCCTCAAGGGGGTGGCCCATGCGCTCGAAGGGGCCATCAACGCGGACTACAAACAGGCCATTGCCGGGCTCGAGTCGCTCGGTGACGGGCTGGACGACGAGGCGCGTGCCCTCGTGGACTTCTGGAAGAAGGTGGTGCGGATCGAGGACCTTCCGAGGTTCTATGACAAGGAGAGCAAGAGCCTCATCCTGGACCGCCTCGCGCTCGAGTTCGCGCGCGCCCGGCGGCGTGAACGCCTCCAGCGGTGGGCGGATGCCTTCAAGGACTTCATGGTGGTGATCGAGTCGGCCACGCAGGCCCAGCTCACGAAGCGGGGCTGGCGGAAGGGTCAGCCGCTTCCCCAGGACGCTCGCCCCTCCGATGCGCTCTCTCAGTACCAGGAGGACGCCCGCCGCTGTGGGCGGGACCGGGACCGGCTTCCCACCGCCCTGCCCGATGAGCTGCATGGAGGACTGGAGATGATCCTCGCCTGCCGGGCCCTGGATCTGTCGGGAATGCGCACCCTGCGCATGGACGAATTGAACAATGCCTTCACCCTCCGCACGCGCGTCAACCATGCTCCCGCGATCGTGAACCAGGAGAAGGTGGTTCATGCGCGGGAGCTGGCCTCGCAGGTGCTGGAGCTCACGGCCAGAGGCTGGGGGCTCTCCGTTCCGGATGGGGACCGTTTCCTCTGGCCGGACCAGTTGGTCGCCGCGCAGCTCCAGCCGTGAACCCTGGATATTCGAAGCCCGGGTATGCGATGCAGTGACAGGCCGTGTCACGTGGGTGAGGAGGTCGGAACGATTGGACGCTCAGGTGAAGTGGGTGTTGAGCATCGACGAGTCCGGCGACTTCGACACCCCGAATGAGCACGTCTGCGTGGGCGGCCTTCTCCTCCAGGAGGCGGACTCCTTCCGTCTGGCCCAGGTGCTCCGTGCGAAGCTGGAAGAGGTGTATCCGCACCTGCCCTACCCACCTCACGCCACCGAACTCCACCGGCTCTCCTGCCACTTGGTGGGCTGGCGTAGCCTGTCTCCGGCTCGCCGGGCGGAGGTCCCGCGCGAGTTCGAGGAGCCGCTGACCCGGGCGGAGCAACGGGTGCTCGCGGAGGCCGGGCTGCCCCCGGAGCTGGCGGTGGTGCCGGGGCAGGCGCCGCCGCGACCGAAGCTCCCAGCCCTGGTGCGCTGCGACACCTGGCTCCGCATGCGGGCCGAGGCCAGCGACGCGCTCCAGGCGGTGCGTTGGACGGCCCAGGGCAGGATGAAGCGACTGCTGGAGGAGCTCAGCCGACTCTACTCGGGAGGGTGCCTGACCGTGGCGGCCGCCGAGTCCATGGGGGCCGTGCCCGGGCCGTTCACCGACCGGTACCTGAACCTTCTCGTGGCGCTCTTCCAGCGGACCATCGCGCTGCTTCGCTCCTTCCAGAAGCCCGTGTACCTGAGCATCAGGACCGCGACACGGCATGTACTTCGGCCGACCGGTGGGCGTACCTCCCTCACGCGAGCGGATGTCCACCAAGCGTTCAACGAGGCGTTGCGCATCTCGGGCATCGGCACTCCCATCCACACGGTCGTCGTCCCTCCCGAGGATTACTCCAGTGTGTCCGTACATCCTGGTCTGGTCCTGGCCGATCACCTCATGAACCAGCTCCGCGTCCAGCTCACGCCCCGCTCCTGGGAGGTGCTGGCGCAGGGGTTCTGGAAGTCGACGGGAGTCGCCGTGGAGTTACCCGACCCCCTCAGCGGCCAGCCCCTGCCCACGGTCTCCGCCAACGGCGCCCCCCGCGCGTTTCTCGAGGCGGCGTTCACCGGCCAGCCGCTCCCCGGCCTCTCGGGCGTACAGCCGGCCTGGGCCGTGGACGAGGCCAGGCTCTGGCTGTCAGCGTTGGAAGCCCGGAAGCGTACAGGGGGAGAGACATGAGCCTAGTCCAGCTGCTGCTCGACATATCTCCGGGATCCCCTCGGCGCCAGGAGGTCTGGGGGCAGCTCTATGCCCAGCTCCAAGAGCTCGCGAGCGAGGATTTCATCGTCCAGAGCACCGGAAAGAGCCTGAACATCCCCCAGCAGGACCGGGACGATGTCATCAACGCAGTCGCCCTGAAAATCCTGGAGAAGAGCCCGCTGCCAGTCGTTACGAGGAGCGAGGGAGAGTGCAGGCGCTACCTGAAGGCCATGCTGCGCAACCGTTGGATCGACGAGCAGCGCAGGCGCAACCGGCACGAGCAGCTCGCTCTGGAGGAACAGGCCGACAGCGCTAGCCTGGCGTCCACTCCCCCCTCATCCGACGCGGCCTTGTCGCTCACCGACAACCGGAAGCTCCTGGAGCGGGTCTACCAGGAGCTGTATTCCCGGCGCGCACCGCGCTTCCGTAAGGAACTTACTCATACATGGGCCCAGGTACGGGGCCTGGCATTCGAAGATGCCACCATGCAGGAACTCTTGCGGAATGACGAAGGCGTTACCGCATCTACGTCTCAGAGCGAGCGCAAGGCAGCGCAACAGCGCATCCATCAGAACCATAGCCGGCTGCGCAAGAGCCTGCTGCTGACCGTGGATGTCATGAACCAGGAAGGACTGTTGTCACCGGACGATGCCATGCTGGCCCGCCAACTCATCGCGAATTTGAACAGATGTCAGTCGGATTCCGTGGCGGGCGTCGCGCATGGCAAATCCCCATAATGGGTCTCGGATGGTTCGCGGAGGAGTCCTCATGAAACAGCTCACCTCGAAAGTCCTCGCGGAGCTCGGCCTCGAACTCGATACGGAGTTGATTCCGGTCGCCAGCGATCTCGCTCCCAATGCTCCCGTGGCACAAGGACGCGCCACCGCATCCGAAATGCCTCGTTCGGGAAGTCTGGCGGATCTCCTGCGCACCGCACCTGTCTTCAATCAGATCCAACTGGAGGGTCTGGCCGAGCGGTTCCCAGGCCTTCAGCTCCGTCGCTGGCTGTCCGATCCATTCATTGTCCTCCTCGAAGCCGGAGCTGTCCGGGGCTCCAAGCCATTTGGAGCGCACGAGTGGCTGGATGAGGGGGCCTCGCTCGTTCTCGATTCCCGTCAGGGGCCCACCTTCGTGCGCCTGGAAGGTAGCACCTGTGTTTGCATCCTCGGTTGCCAGGAGGGGAACATCGAGCTGTTGGAGGCCTCCACTCCCACGAGCTCCGCCTCACTCGATGCACTCGAGAAGTGGCGCGCCGCCCCGATTCCGGACGTTCCCAGACCAGACATCCGTGCGCTCACCGCGGGCGGCCGGCTCCAGAACTGGCTGTTGACGGAATCCGAGCAGATGGCCTCCGCCGCATGGCCTCTCCGCCGGCTTTGTGCCGCGGGCCTTGTCGCCCGTCTCTGGTCGCCGGAAGACTCCCAGGAGCTGCGCGAGTCACTCACTCGCGCGCTCACCGGTTCATGGGGTCCCAGGAAGGCGACGGTGGACTGGTTCCGTGCATTGGAGCAGGGCGTGCATCATCAGGTGGAGTCCTCCGCCATGGAGGAAGCGGATGAGCTGAGCCAGCAACTCCCCACCCTCCAATCCCACGCCCTGGTCGATCCCGAGTCCGCGACGAGACAGTGCCTCCAATGGCTACTGGATCGGGATGACCTGGAATGCGCCCTGTTCCTCCTGAGATGCATCGAGACGGGAAAGTCCCTGGAAGGGAAGCTGGCGGAGTTGGATCGCCATGCCTCGGAGTTTGAATCGCTCTGGGCGACGTTGGATGTGAGCGAAAACGAGCGCCTGCGGGCCGTCGCCTGGCAGGAACCCGATGCGTGGTGGGGTCAGCTTGCCGTTGCCTGACGAGCATCCGGAGTGGCTCCGGACCCAACTGCCCGGAGCCTGTCACGCGACCTTCTCCATCCGGGAGCCGGTTCGACAGGCACTGCGGCACCCCTGGTGCTGGCCTCACGAGGGCCCTCTGTTGGCGAGCGCGTTGGAACTCGTGAAGGCACCCCCCGAGCCTTTACGGCCTGGAGAAGCGCTCCTGGTCTCTGCGGCCCCGGAGCCCCGCAGGGCAGCGCTCTGGAAGTTGCGGAGGAAGCCACTGCATGCCCGATTGTCCCCGCTCGAGCGCGACTTCCGGCCCGAAGCCATGAGGGCGCTGCGGATTTCCGAGCAGATCGTGACGCGGGGACTCCCGTTCATCCTGTCGTTGGAGCCCCTGCTGAGACAGGAGGTGTGGTGCGCGGAGCTCATCACGAAGATCGGCCACAGTGGGTATGACTCCCTGGATGGCCCGTCCTATGGACTGTCGATGCTCCTGGCCGTGGCCTCGCTGCTCATGGACGAGCCCCTGCCCTCCGATTTCGTGGCCTCCGCCACGGTAGACGTCACGGGCGGACTGGGTCCGGTCGAGGGACTTGAGGACAAGCTCTTTATCCTGGCGGGCTCGGGGCTGGGACTGAAGCGGCTCCTGGTCGGGCAGTCCCAGGTCACCAGGGCGAGGGAGCTGCTCGCGGAGCTCGGGAGTCCGGTGAAGGTTCAGGGGGCATGCTCGGCGAGTGAAGTCTTCCAGGAACTCTTCGGGGAGCACTACCAGACCCTATCCGAGCGTCTGAACCAACCGGAACAGCTCCGGCGGGCGGCACGAAAGCTCTTCCACCTCGCCCTGGATGCACGCTCACCCATTCTGGACTGGGAGTCCGTTGAACGGGGAGCCACCAGGGTCCTTGAGCGGCTCATGCCGGACGCGCCTGCCTTCATGGAGGCGCAAACCGCACGACAAGTGGCCCGGCGCCACAGCCACAAGTCCGCGCCGCTGGACTGGCCTCCCGACGGGCTCCTGAGCCAACTACCCCGGCCGATACGGGACAAGCTCATCGCCCAGGTGGTTCAAGCCGCCAATGACGAGGGGGCGGCGAACCTGGAGGAGATCGTGGAGCGGGCGCGAGCTTCCCTGCCGCCCTCGGTACTGGACTGCTACGAGCCCCAGCTCATCCTGCGCGGAGCCATCGGCCGTGCACTGGTGTCGCTCCGGCGCCACGAGGATGCACGTGTGTTCCTGCTTGAGACCGTGGAGGCGTGGCGGGAGCTTGGGCAATTCGAGGAGTCCTCCCATGCTCTCTGTGAGCTCCTCCGGGTGATAGGCATTCTCGGGGAACCCACGAGACAGGAAGCCGTCCTATCGCTGGTGGAGCAGTTTCGGGCTAGCCCTCGGTTGGATTCCGGCTCACGCGCCTTCCTCCACCTCGCACTCGGGCGAGCCTACGTTCTGGTCGGCCGCCCCCAGCATGCGCTCACCTTCCTCGAGGACGGGGAGGTGTCCTGGAGCGCCACGCGGGAGCACGTCCAGTACTGTCGGCACCGGTGGCGGGCCAGAGCCCTCGCGGTGCTCGGTCGCGCACACGAGGCGCAGGAGACGCGCCAAGAGCTGTATCGGGCGGAACGGTACCCCAGCGCTCTCTTCGCACGGCTCGACGAGATCCTGGAAACGGGAGGCAATCCCATTCCGGTGCTGGAGCGGATTCTCGAGAAGGAGCGGGCGCCGATTGTGCGGCTGCTCACCGGTCTCGATGACCCCCTCCTTCGAGCAGAGCGGCTTTCGCGCGAGTACCCTTACTGAGGCCCACCTCCCCGGGTGATACGCGCCACCGCTCTCGAGGGCTCACTGCTCAGCGGCGTGCGGCGCGTGCGGTCTTCCTGGCCTTCGCCGGCCGGTTCCACACCAAGCTCTTGTATTGAGTGATGAGGTGGCTGGCGAGCAGATCCATGTCCCTGGATGTGTTCTGGAGCTCGTTCCATTTGCGCTGCTGCCCGCCACCGAAGTTCCAGTGACCGGCGGTCCACCGGCATCTGTCCTTGAGCGGCAGGAGGTCCGTCTCGTACTGGATGACGGTGGGGATGAACGAGTCGTGGAGGCGATCGCTGATGGTGTCCATGATGAACCCCATGCTGACGATGCCCGCGCCGTGCATGAGCCGCGACTTCCTGGGCGGGAGCCCCCAGGCCGCCTTGAAGACCCGGGCAACCGCGGTCCAGTAGTTGCGCAGCAGCTCCAGCATGGGCTCGACATCGCATTCCATGCTCCCCGGCTGCTTGAACTTGTAGAGCGCGCCATCGCTCAGGCTGTTCTCGAGCATCTTGAGGATGGAGTTGTCCTTGATGATGCCCATCGGATGGGTCGCAGTCTGGATCATTCCGCGCAGGGGCGAGCTGATATCCAGGTTGAGCCGCTCCATGAGCTGGGCTGGGAGCCGGCGCCGGTTGAGGTGTGCCGGCAGCTGGACGGTTGTCTTGGGGAGCAGCTCGTAGATGAGTCCCTTGGGCAGGGGCCTGGTCGAGTTGACGAGGATGAACTGCTCCGTCTGCTCGCTGACGTCGTTGGTGATGAAGGCCGTCACGCAGATGGGAAAGCGCTCGATGGACGCCTCGCGAATGGCAGCCAGGCGCTGCTGGCCGTCCACGATGAAGCCCGGCTTGCGCTCGTCGGGGAGGTTCTCCTCCAGCGGGATGGTGATGAAGCCCGGGCGCGCGTAGTCCGTGGGGGAGCTGCCCTTCGCCGGCTCGAAGCGCACACGCGAATCGAACGCCAGGACGATGGTGTTGGGCACCATCGGCGAGGGGCCCTCGAGGTAGTTGCGGATCTCCTCGATATGCGAGAGCACCTCGGGCCGCTGATAGCCATGCAGGCCACCCTTCTCGTGACGGCTCACGCGCGAGATGGTGGCGAAGCGGTGGATCAGCTTTCCATCCACCGCGAAGGAGTACAGCTTGCGTCCGGGGGACTGCTGCACTTCCACGGCGGGAAGTTTCAGTTCTTTCGACATGTCTCTTCCCTGTCCAGCCCGAGCCGCTCCAATTGCCGGTACAGCGTCCAGATGTTGTGGAAGCCCCGCCGCCGGTTGCGCTCGGCACCCCGGAAGAGGATGACGTGGTATTTCAGGCGCTGGCACACCTCGCAAGGGCAGCGGCGCCAGGGCGCATCACGGAGCGTCTTCTCGTAGGCGGGGGCGTGGTTCTTCTTCGTGTCCGGATCGTAGAACCGCTCGTACTCCATGAGCACCTCCACGGCCTGAGCGGGCGTGCGTCGGCCCTCATCGAAGAGCTTCATGGCCTCCAGGCAGGCCCGCTCCAGCCGGCGCGCCTGCTCCTGGGAGACCTGCCCGGAGGAGATCTTCCGCTGCAATCCGGGATTCCCTTCGACTTGAGGGATGCGGATCGCCGTGTACTTGAATTCGTCCGAGTAATAGTTGTCGTGGTCGTCCTTGAAGGCCTGCCGCAACGGGGACGTGCTGTCGAAGGAGACGACCCCCAGGCGGGAGAACTCCTCGAGGTGCTCCGTGCGCGTCACGCCCAGCAGGTGCAGGCGGGTGCTTGGCTTGCGCACCGTCTGGATTTCCTCCAGGCACATGCGGATCTCGGGGGTCTTGAGGGGCACCATGCCGCCGAGCGCGATGTAGCCGTAGCCCATTTTCTGTAAAGCCTTCACCGCCGCGGCATAGGACTTCGGGCTCCAGCCCTGGGCTACTCCGAGTGGCTCGAAGGAATGGCGCCCCGCCTTGTGCTTGTGAAGGAACTCCTCGGCCAGTTGCAGGGTGAGCCTCTGCCTGTCCCGGACGGCCTCGGGGAGCCCCACCGCGGAACCCGGTGTGTCCACCGCGGGCTTGAAGTCGAGGATGACGTGGTCGAGCGACACGCCCATGTCGAAGCGGCAGCTCTCGTAGAAATCGAGCACCTCGTCGACCGAGTACGGCGGGACCTCCTCGGCCACGTAGGTGAAGGCACCGCAGTCGCCCATGAGCTCGAGAGGGCGGGGGGCCCGGTCCAGGCGGAAGAACGCGGGGGCGCCGCGTCGCAGCAGCCGGTGGCGCTGGGCCGCCGTGTAGCGGCTGCCCAGTGTGCCGAAACCATCGACGATGCTCTTGGAGACCAGCAGCCCGTCGAAAGCGGGCGTGGAGAAGAGTTCGTGGGCGTAGAGGTCGTCGAGTTGGCGCTGGCGGGTGGCTGAGCGGCGCTCGCTCTCGAAATCGAAGGTGGGATCGACGAAATCCTGGCTGTCTGGCAGAAAGAACTTCAATCGGGTGTCCGTCAGGTGTTCAGGTGGGCCGTGGTTGCGCGGCAGGGTTCTGGTGTTGTTGGTCCGCTCGCTGCTGGACCTCGTGGAAGAGCCGTTTGAAGCGCTTCAGCTCACAGGCGAGGCCGCTGTCCCGCAGCTGTTTCAGGGTGGCGCTCCAGAGGTATTTCTCCGTGCGCGGCGTCCGCTCGATGAACCGGCGTACTTCGTCATCCGTCATGGGCGTCCGCTCGTAGCGAACGGGGGGCGCGCTGCGGCGGATGAGGCTCTCGTAATAATCCCGGGCGTGGGTTGCGTCTACCTCGGCACCTGCGTCGCGGGTGCGCTCGAGGAGGTCCCGGGCGACACGCGCGTGGAGCGACTGGAGCGGCCCGCCCAGGAGGGGCTGGAGATGGGAAGTCGAGGGAACTTGATGGGGCTCCAGAACACCCCTGAAGAGGGGCCCGGGTTTGGAGACGATGAGAAGATACTCGGGTTTTCGCAGGGCGCGTGCAGCGAGCGCCAGGTCCTGCTCGAGCGCGGCGACATAGGGGGATGAGGCCACGACCAGGAGGCGGGCACGGGGCGCGGTCTCTGCGAGTTGGTGGATGTGACGTGGGGCCCCGGGGGTTGGACCGGGTTCCCGGGTAAGTGCCTTCCACCAGTGTTGGTGCAGCGCGCTCGTGGGGCCGGACTCTCCCCTGGGGATGACGGAGTCCGCATGACCTCGGGTGAACGTGGCCGAGTATGGACGGATGGCCGCATCCGCGGGGATGAGCCCATATCCTGCCGAAGCTACCCACAGCTGTGGTCGCAGCCCGGCCTGTGAAGCCAGAGCAGGGAGCTCCAGAACGACATTCCAGTGGTCGCCCGCGTAGAGTTCCAGCGCGGGCCGCGTGGGATGAGGATGGTTGTAAAGGCTGCTGCACCAGTGCTGGGCCCGGGATTCGGGAGTCTCCGCCTGAATGGTTCGCAGGTGAAGCTCGGAGGGAACAGGCGCGCGCTTCCGATCGCTGCAGCTCGCGATGATGTGGAGATCGATCGTGGAGGTCACTCATTCTCCAGAACATGCAGGAGGTACAAGGCCCAGCCTGTATCGCTCCACTGGGTCGAGCCCTTCGGTGTTCCCTCCAGATAGCAGAGCCGATTGACGGATGCTCCCGGGAGGATGGGTGCTCAGCAGGTGTTGGACCCAGGCCATGGCTCGTTCAGCCGCCTCAGGGAGACGTCTGCGGAATCACCTCTACGAGCAGGGCGATGGGAACCACCTCCTCCGTCGCCTCGAAGGATGGCCGTGCCGGGTTGTCGGAGCGCAGAATCCATCTGTCGCCCTCGCGCACGACGCGCTTCACCTGGTACCCGTAGCCTGACGAGTCCGGCACCTGCACGAGCGCGACCCGGCCCTCGACCGCGCCAATCCCGGCGGCTCTGGCGTAACGCATGATGAGCCAGTCACCGTCTCGAATCGGGCGCTCGCCTCCATCCATGGAGTCGCCGGACGCACGTATCGCGAAGAGCCCTTCTCCACGTGCCTGCACCGGGAGGTTCACCTGCTCCGCTTCCGGTGCGCTCTCCAGTGCGAGCGAGTGGATGACCGCTCCGGCCGCGGCACGCAGGCTCGGGAATGCCACGATTGTTCCCCGCGCGGGGAGGGAGAGCACCTCCGCTTCGATGGGAGCCACGCTCCATCCGTCGGGGCCCGGCGTGAAACGGACGCGGAAGGCGGTACCTGGCTGGCCCACCGTGGGGCCGAACCAGCGCCGCAGCAGGTCCGGCAGGACATTGCGGTCCGTGCCCACCGGTCTCGCCACGTTGCAGTACTCCTTGGCCATCCGGAAGCGCCAGGGACTGCCATCGGGCAGTCTCACGTCCGTTTCGCCCTCTGGCAGATCCGTCCGCTGCTTGCGTGAGGGCAGCTTGATGATGGGGTCTCGTGTGTTCCGGAGGATCCTGGCCTCGAAGGCCGTCCCGAGGGTCTCCGTTCGCTGCCGGGCGCGGTACTGCGCGAGCCGGTAGTCCACCAGCTCCCGCGTGAGTTCCACGAAGGCTTCCCGCGTCTCCTCGGTGATGGGAAGGCGTGGAACGAACTGGTCGCCCTCCTTCCGGAACCAGGGGCTTCCAGTCCACGCCTTGACCGGGTTGTCGTTCCAGTACTTGAGGAAGGATTTCGGTTCCGGGTTGCGCCAGTCGTCTCCCAGCGCCTTGACCCCCTCGATGTCCTTCAGCAGCTCCGGGGAGCGGCGCAGGATGGCCAGACTGCGCTCGGCCAGCTGTGAGAGCGGCAGTCCCTCCGCCAACGCTCCGGCTTCGAGGAGCGCCTCCAGTGAGACCATCTTGAAGCTCTTGGTCATGGGCGTGGTCTCGAGCTCGTCGAACCACTTCACACCCATCTCCAAGGCGCGGGACTGCGCCTGCGTCAGGTCACCCTGGTCCTGGACGAATCGCAGCCATCCTCCTTCCGGCCCACGCAGCGTCGATGGCCGGTAGTCCATCCGGTACAGTTCACCTGCCGTGGGCCGCCGCTCCCAGGTCTCCCGCAGCTCGAGGTAGATCCGCTCCACCTCGCTGCGTCCGTTCGGGAGCAACCGGGCCAGCAGATCCTTGGCCTCCAGTTCCACCTGGACGGAGCAGCCCGGAGGCAGCTCGGGTTCCTTGCCATCCACGAGGAAGTCGCGCAGCGACAGCCGCTCGCCCGCATCCGCCAGGGCCAGCAATGCGCGCACCCGATCCAGGAACATCCGATGGTTGCCGACGAAGTCGATGACCGTGACCGTGGGTTTGCCCTCGGCCTTGCGCAGTCCGCGCCCGAGCTGCTGCAGGAACACCACGGGCGATTCCGTGGGACGCAGCATCACCACCCGGTCCACGGCGGGTACGTCCACGCCCTCGTTGAAGAGGTCCACCGCGCAGACCGCGTCCAGTTCGCCAGCGGCCAGTTGGCGCAGGGCCTCCGCCCGGTCATCCGTTCCCTTCGCCGAGTACACGGCCACGACCCGGACGCCTCGCTCCTTCAGCCAGCTTTTCACGTAATCCGCGTGCGACACCGAGCAGCAGAACACCAACGTGCGCGTCGCACGGTGCTCCTCCCACGCCGACCACATCCGCTGCATGCGCGCTTCCGTCTGCACCGCCGCCGCGAGCTTCTCCGGGTCGAAGCGCCGGTTGCGCCAGGGGATGTTCTCGTACGCGATGTCGTCCTTCAGTCCGTGGTACGTGAACGGCACCAGCAGCCCTCGCGAGATGCCCTCGCCCACGTCCGCACGGTAGGCGAGGTGATCGTCGAACAGGCCCAGCACATCGCCCTCGTCGGCGCGTTCCGGAGTCGCCGTCAGCCCGAGCAGGAACTCCGGTTCGAGGCTCGCCAGGATGGTCCGGTAGCTCGCCGCCGCCGCGTGGTGCACCTCATCCACGACGACGTAATCGAAGCGGGGCGACTCCCGGAGCTTCGCGAGGCTGTCAGGGCGCGACAGTTTCTGCACGGACGCGAAGACCACGTCTCCCTCGAGGTCCGACTGGTCCGCGACGAACCAGCCGAAGCGTGACTCGGGAAGCTGCCGCCGGAACGTCTCCGCCGCCTGGGCCAGGAGCTCCGCCCGGTGCGCGAGAAAGAGCACCCGTGCCCGTTGCTTCCGCGCCTTCTCGAAGGCCGCCACGTCCAGGGCCGCCAGCAGCGTCTTCCCCAATCCCGTCGCCAGCACCACGAGGGCCCGTTGGCGCCTCTCGTTCCGGCTCCGTGCCAGGGCCTCGAGCGCCTCGCGCTGTACTTCATGGGGCTGGCGCGGGAGTTCCAGCTCCTCCACCTCCGCGTCATCCGGCAGCGGCGGGCCGGCCATCCGCCGTGCCCGGGCCGCGTACCGTTCGACCCAGGCCGCGTCGAAGCGCAGCGCCCGTGCCCACCAGCTCTCGAAGGCCGCCACCACCTCCTGCCAGGCGTGTGGATCCCTGTCGCGCTCGACACGCAGGTTCCACTCCACGCCCGTGCGCAAGGCCGCATGCGACACGTTGCTCGAGCCCACGAATGCCGCTGCGAGCCCCGGCCCCTCGAAACGCCAGGACTTCGGATGGAACGAGCGCCCCAGCTTCTCCGTTTCCACGACCCGTGCTTCGAAGGTACCCCGGGGCGTCTCGGGTTGCTCCTCGGCCCCACGCCGTGCCGCGCTCTCGTCCATCCAGTCGAGCAGCCGGCGCAGCGCCGTTGCCTGCGTGATGGCCAGGTAGTCCCCGGTGAGGATGCGCACCCGTGCGCCCCTCGCCAGCGCCGCCTCCACTGGCTCGCGCAGCGCCTCCAGCCCGCTGTCCTGCACGAAGGCGGCCAGCACCGCCACATCCGTGGCTCGCGCGAACAGCGGATCCAGGTGCCGCTGGAAGGGATCCTCCAGGCCTCCCGTGGACAGGGGCTTCACCGAGGCCGTCAGGTAGTTGCCCTTGCCCGGAATCACGTGGCGCACTCCGCCGCGTGGGTCCGCCATGTCTCCCTGGTAGCGGGGAATCACATGCACATGGAGGTGAAAGACCGTCTGTCCCGCCGCCGCGCCCACGTTGATGCCCAGGTTGTAGCCGTCCGGCGGCCGGGAGCTCGAGTCCAGCCCGCGCTTCACTTCGTCCACCAATTCGAAGAGGGCCCGTTGTTCCTCGGGTGTGGCGTCGAACCAGGTGGCCACCGGCCGGCGCGGAATCACGAGTGTGTGTCCCGGGCTCACCGGGAACCGGTCCCGGATGGCGAAGGCCAGTGCGTTGGAGGCCACCCATTCGGCTTCGGGCACTTTCAGGAAGGGGGAGCTCACGCGCGGCACCGTATCTCACCTGTCTCCGGGAGCCACCGCCGTGGGTTGGTCCGGCTCCCACCCCCTGTCCCATGAACCAGGGGGAGTGCACCCCGGGTGTGGGCATGCAACCTCCCGTCCGCGTGCCAGCCGGGTAGCCCCGTGACAACGAACGTGGTGGGACGGCTTGCATCCGGTACATTCCCCCCTGCCAGAACCCCACAGCCGGGGTTTCTCGGCAGGGAGTTCCATGACACCACGTGTGGAAGAGACGGATGTCCTCATCGTCGGCTGCGGCCCCGTGGGGGCGCTGACGGCCAATTTCCTCGGGCTGTACGGGGTCCGCACGCTCCTCATCGAGCGCCAGCCCACCCCCCACGGCCTGCCACGTGCCATCACGTGTGACGACGAGGCCTTGCGCATCTACCAGGCCGCGGGCCTCGCCGAGCCCATGGATGCCCTCATGTACACCGTCCCCGAGGTCCAGATGACCGGGGCCAACGGTGAGCTCTTCGCCCGTGTCGTCATCCAGGGGCTCGACTTCGGCAACGGCTTCCCCGCCCTCCGCTTCTTCAGCCAGCCCTACGTCGAGGACGTCCTGCGCCAGGGCCTCTCCCGCTTCCCCCATGTCGAGCTGCGGTTCGGCCAGTCCCTCGAGGCCTACTCGCAGGACTCCCACGGCATCTCCGCCACCGTCCGCGACGCCACGGATGGCTCCGAGCGCACCGTGCGTGCCCGCTACCTGCTGGGCAGTGACGGCGGCCGCAGCACCCTGCGCCGCCTCGCCGGCATCGAGATGGTGGGCTCCACCTATGACGAGCAGATGCTCGCCATCTCGCTCCTGCTCCCCGAGCCCCCGCCGCCCATCTGCCGCATGGTGTGCGACCCCCACCGCCACATCTTCGTCGCCCGCTGCTCCGGCAACGAGATGCGCGTGGACGCCACCATCCGCCACGACGAGAAGGTCGAGGACCTGCTCCAGCCCGAGCGCCTCCGCGAGTTCATCGCCCCCTTCGTGGATCCGGATCGCGCCACCATCCTCCGCGCCGCCGCCTACGTCTTCAACCGCCGCATGGCCTCGCGCTGGCGCGATGGGCGGCTGTTCCTGCTCGGCGACGCCGCCCACCTCATGCCGCCCGTGCTCGGCCAGGGGCTGTGCTCCGGCCTGCGCGACGCCCACAACCTCTCCTGGAAGCTCGCGTCTGTGCTCCACGGCCACGCCGACGAGCGGATCCTCGACACCTACGAGCAGGAGCGCCGCCCCCACGTCGAGGCCATGCTCGACACCAGTGTCCACATGGGCCGCGTCGTGCTCACCGGCAGCCGCCCCATGGCCATGCTGCGCGACAACGTCTTCCGGGCGTTGGATCGCATCCCCCGCGCCCAGCGCTTCATCCGCAACTTCGAGTTCAAGCCCCGGCCCCTCATCTCCCGCGGCTTCATGCTCGGCGGCTCGCGGGCCCACCGTCAGGCCCCCGAGGGCACCTACTTCCCCCAGCCCCGCGTGGGCGCTCCGGGGGGCGAGGTGGTCCGGCTCGACGAGCTGCTGGGCCCTGGTTTCGCCGTGCTGGTGCATCCCGACACCCGCGAGACGGCGCGCCGCGGTGCCCAGGTGCTCGCCGACAGCATGGGTGCCCGGTGCCTGAACATCATCCCCCCGCGCTCCGGCCAGGCCCAGCCCGGTGAGGTGGTGGACACCGAGGGCAAGCTCGACGCCTGGTTCCGCGAGCACAAGGTGGAGATCGCCGTCCTCCGTCCGGATCGCTATCTCTACGGGGCCGTGCGGGGTTCGCACCTCGCTTCGCTCTCCACGGCGCTGCGGGGCTGGGTCCACGGCTCGCCGGTCGCCATGGCGCCGCCCGCCGCCGCGTCCGCCCTCAAGTCGTCGGTGGGCTGAAGGCCGGAGCCGGTCCCGAGGAATTTCCAGTGGGTCCACCCGTTGGGTGGGCTCTTCGAAGCATGTGGAGGGAGAGCGGATGCTCAGACAGAAGTTGCTCGTCACGGGGTTGGTGCTGCTGGCCGGGACGGCCGCGTGTGCCCAGGGCCGGGCCGCGGCGCCCGGGACGGCGGCCACCACCGCCGCGCAGAAGCCCGGCGCCCAGGTGCGGACGAAGACGCTGAAGAACGGGTTGAAGGTCATCGTCTGGGCGGACCCGGACAACCCCAGCGTCGCGCTCTACAACTGGTTCCGCGTGGGCAGCCGCAACGAGCGTCCCGGCATCACCGGCCTGTCCCACTTCTTCGAGCACATGATGTTCAACGGCGCGAAGAAGTACGGCCCGGGTGAGTTCGATCGCGTCATGGAGGCGCACGGCGGCCGCAACAACGCCTACACCTCCGAGGACGTCACCGTGTACCAGGACTGGTTCCCGCGCTCGGCGCTGGAGAAGATCTTCGATCTGGAGGCGGACCGGCTGCAGCACCTCGCCATCGACCCGAAGGTGGTGGAGAGCGAGCGCGGCGTCGTCTACTCGGAGCGGCGCTCCAGCGTGGACAACGACAACAACGGGTTGCTCATGGAGCAGGTGCAGGCCACCGCCTTCGTGGCCCACCCCTACCAGTTCCCCGTCATCGGCTGGCCCTCGGACATCGAGAGCTGGAAGCAGGAGGACCTGGAGCGCTACTTCCGCACCTACTACGCGCCCAACAACGCCACGCTCATCGTCGTGGGAGCGGTGACGCCCGAGGAGATCTTCTCGCTGGCGGAGAAGTACCTCGAGCCCATCCCCGCGCAGCCCGAGCCCGAGCCGGTGCGCACCCTGGAGCCGCCGCAGCAGGGCGAGCGCCGGGTGGTGGTGCGCAAGCTGGCCCAGGCGCCGCTGTTGCAGATGGCCTTCCACGGCCTCAAGGCCAGTGATGCGGACGCGCCCGCGCTCGACTTGCTGGTGCGCATCCTCACGGAGGGCGACTCCTCGCGGCTGCACCGGCGGCTGGTGGAGGAGGAGCAGGTGGCCATCAGCGTGGGCGGGTACCGGGGCGCGGGGTTCGATCCGTCGCTCACGTGGATGCTGGTGGACCTGCCTCCGGGTGGCGATCTGGGCAAGGCCGAGGCGCTGCTCGACGAGGAACTGGCGAAGGCGGTGTCCGCGGGCGTGAGTGACGCGGAGCTGCGCAAGGCGAAGAACATCGCCGTGGCGGAGTTCTGGCGCAGCCTGGAGACGAACAGCGGCCGGGCGCAGGCGCTCGGCACCTACGAGGTATTCCACGGCGACTGGCAGAAGCTCTTCAGCGCGCCGGAGCGCTACGAGGCGGTGACGCGCGAGCAGGTGCAGAAGGTGGCCGCGCGGGTGTTCGCGAGGAACAACCGCTCCGTGGGCGTGCTGGTGCCCGAGGCCGCGGCGGACGAGGCGAAGAAGGAGGCGGCGCGATGAAGGTGATGAACGGGAAGGTGGCGCTCGCGGCGCTGCTGGTGGCCTCCTCGGCGGGGGCGCAGGAGACGAAGGCCCCGGCCCCGGCGGCGCAGCAGGTGCGCAAGGACGCAGCGAAGGACGCGGTGAAGCTGCCCAAGGCCACCGTGCTGGAGCTGAAGAACGGCGCGCGGCTGCTCCTGGTGGAGAAGCACGAGGTGCCGCTGGTGTCCTTCAGCGCGAAGGTGCGCGGCGGGGCGCTCGGAGATCCGGCGGGCAAGGAGGGCGTGGCCGCGCTCGCCGCCGAGCTGCTCCAGAAGGGCGCTGGCAAGCGGGACGCCGCGCAGTTCGCCGAGGCCGTGGACAGCGTGGGCGGCGTGCTCGGGGTGGCTTCCAGCCGCGAGTCGCTGGAGATCGGCGGACAGTTCATGTCGCGCGACACCGCCCTCATGGTGGAGCTGCTCTCGGACATGCTGATGCGGCCCCGTTTCGACGCCGCCGAGCTGGACAAGATGCGCGAGCGGATGGTGTCGGAACTCGCCGCGGCGAAGGATGGAGACCTGCGCGGCCTCATCGGCACCTACTTCCAGGGCTTCCACTTCGGGACGCACCCTTACGGGCGGCCGGTGGGCGGCAGCGAGGCCACGCTGGCCACCCTCACGCGCGAGGACGTGCTGGCCTACGCGAAGGCGCACCTGGGCGGTGACCGGCTCATCCTCTCCGTGGTGGGCGACTTCGACGCGAAGAAGCTCGGGAAGCAGCTCGAGGCGGCGCTCGGCGGGTGGAATCGCGCGGGCACTCCGGTGCCGGTGGCTCCGCCCACTCAGCCCCTGAAGGGCCGGCGTGTGCTCCTGGTGGACAAGCCGGACGCCACGCAGACGTACTTCTGGGCCGGCAATACGGGCATCTCGCGCACCGACCCGGCCCGTGTGGACGTGTCGCTCGCCAATACGGTGCTCGGCGGCCGGTTTACTTCGTTGCTCAATACGGCGCTGCGTGTGAAGTCCGGGCTGACGTATGGCGCGGGTTCGGCGGTGCTTCCCGGCATCCAGCCCGGCCCCTTCGCCGTCTCCTCGTACACCAAGACGGAGTCCACCGGGCAGGCGCTGGATATGGCCCTGGACGTGCTCGCCAACTACCGCCAGCACGGCATGGACGACGCCACGCTCGCCTCCGCCAAGGAGTACCTGCTGGGCCAGTTCCCTCCCACGCTGGAGACGAGCCAGCAGATCGCCTCCCGCCTGTCCGAGCTCGCCTTCTACGGCCTCGACTCGAGCGACGTGGATGAGTTCGCCTCCAAGGTGGCCGCCGCCGACAAGGCCCGCATCCACGCCGCCATCCAGCGGGTGATGCCGGCTCAGGAGGATTTGACCGTCGTGCTCATCGGCAAGGCCTCGGCCATCCGGGAAGTGGCTCGCAAGTACGGGCCCGTGACGGAGATGAGCATCACGGACCCGTATTTCGCTCCCCGCGGGACCGCGGCGAAGGCGCGGTAGGCGCGGGTCTTCTCCACGGGTCAGGAGGACGGGGGCGAGATACCCTCACCCCCGCCCTCTCCCGAGGGGAGAGGGAGTTGCCGGTTCTCCCTCCTGGAGGGGCTGGCGGATTACTTCGGCAGCGCCGCGTAGCGGTCCATGCACTTCTTGTAACGCCTGTTCACCGACTGCGCGAACCACGCCGTGGACTTGTCCCCGCTCATCTTCGGGCTCCGGATCGTCACCGCCGGCAACTGCTCGTAGTTCGGTGTCTCTCCCGTCTGCTCCTGGTACACGCGTTTGATGGCGCTCCAGGTGTCCGTCTCCTCGAAGGCGAGCTCCTTCTCCTTCTCCACGTCCTTGCGCACCCGCCGCTCGCTCACGTCCTCCGGCACGTACCGCTCCCGGAACGCCAGAATCGCCTTCAGCGAGTTGCTGTCCTCGTCCACCGGCTCGCCCTGCTTGTCGTAGGCCAGCAGGTCTCCATCCGTCACCAGCTTGATGCCTGTGAGCCGGCTCACCTGTGACTGCACCGCCGCGTTGCGCGAGGCGTAGTAGCCCGCGTTGTAGTCCGCGAAGCGGTAGAGCGGCTCGCTGTAGTGGGCCTCGTAGCCCAGCAGCCGCGCCGTGCCGTAGTACACCCCGCCGCTGCGCGTGTAGAGCTCCTCGCGCACCCGCTGCAGCGCGCGGTCGTCACCTCCCGCCAGCTCCTCCGCGAAGCGCACGCTCACCTGCATGGAGCCCGCCGTGGTGATGGGGTTGAGATCCTCCAGCCGCGTGGACTTGAAGAGGCTGCTCGCCATCTGCGCCGCGAAGTACGTCTTCGGGTACTCCGTCTCGTAGTACTCCAGCAGCTCGCGGAAGACGCGATCCAGGTCCCGCTCCGTCTTCACCTGCGCGAGCCGCTGCTCGAAGTTCTGCGAGTAGCCCGGTGCCTTGCCCTCCAGCAGCCCCTTCACCGCCGGCGGCCCCAGCGGGCCCAGCTTGTCCGCGTAGGCGTCCAGCTTCTCCCGGACGATGCGTGACAGGCCCGGCACCGCCGGGTTGGCCTCGAAGCCGGACTCCTGCTCGATGACGGCCAGCACCGAGCACACCGCCTCCGCCGAGGGGTACAGCCGGTGCGCCTCCAGCGCCGCCAGCACGTCCTCCGCCCAGCCCTCCCGTTCCTTCTCTCCCGGTGGCACCAGCTGCGCCGCCTGCTCCACGGTGACGCGCGGGGGCAGCGGCACCTCGGGCCGGGTGTGCCGGGGCGCACAGGCCGCCAGCGCCGCCAGCCCGCACGCGACCAGCACGTTGCGGCCCACGTGAAAAAATCGCGCACCGTTCCATGTCTCCGGGGAGGAGACAAGGGGGACGGAGGTAACGTTTACAGCCCTCGCAACAGAAAAATTCCTGAAAACCATCACAGCCTCTTGTTCACGGCTTAGTTCGGAGTTCAAGTGAACGGTCTCTTCTACCGAGGAGTATTGCTTTGGCTCATCGACTGATGCGGACCCTGTGTGTGGCATGGCTGGGTGCGAGCCTCGCCGCTTGCGGTTCGACTGTGGACGTGAACGAGGAGGCGGTGAAGGCGGGGGAGAAGGACGTGGACATCCAGGCGGCGCTGGCGCGTTTCAAGGACGCGCGCGTCGTGGGCAGCGAGGCCGGCGTTCCGTACGCGGTGACGGGTCAGCTGGGCCGGCTGTCGCCCGCGGGCAGCGTAGGCGAGCTGCGCGCCAAGGACGAGCTGCGTGAGGCGGTGGTGGAGCTCGCGCCGGTGTTCCGCGTGAGCGGCGAGGACCTGGTGTTCAAGCGCTCCACCGTGGACGAGCAGGGCCACCGCCACCTGCGTTTCCAGCAGACGCTCAACGGCCTGCGCGTGGTGGGCGGTGAGCTCGTCATGCACGCGGATGGCGCGGGCAACATCTACGCGATCAACGGCTCGCTCCGGCCGGGTGAGCAGCTGTCCGCCGCGGCGCGCGTGGCTCCCGAGGCCGCGCTGCGTGCCGCCGTGGCCGGCTCCTCCGCGCGGGGTGCTTCCTCCCAGGGCGAGGCGAAGCTCGTCTACGTGCGCGCCGAGGGCAGCTCCGAGCTGCGCCTGGCCTACGAGGTGTCCGTGAAGGGCGAGCGTCAGGGCATGCCCGCCAACGACCTCGTCTACGTGGACGCGCAGCGCGGCGGCGTCCTCCTGGAGAACCCGCTCATCCACACGGCGCTCAACCGCCGGGTGTACTCGGCCAACAATGGCTCCACCACGCCGGGCACGCTCAAGCGCAGCGAGGGCCAGGCGGCCATTGGTGACGCGCATGTCGACATCAACTACGACATGCTGGGCGTCACCTACAACTGCTACAAGACGCTCTTCAACCGCGACTCGTACGACAACGCGGGCGCCACGCTCATCAGCACCGTCCACTACGGCAGCAACTACGTGAACGCCTACTGGGACGGCACCCAGATGGTGTACGGCGATGGCAACAACTCGGATTCCATCGAGCTGGGCAAGGACCTGGACGTCACCGTCCACGAGCTGACCCACGCCGTGACGGACTCCGAGTCCGATCTCATCTACTCGGGTGAGTCCGGTGGCCTCAACGAGTCCATGTCCGACATCTTCGCCGGCGTGTGCGAGAGCTGGAACCGCAGCTGGGCCGTGGACGCGGACGTCTTCAAGATTGGCGAGGACATCTGGACGCCCGGCACCGCGGGTGACGCGCTCCGCTACATGGATGACCCGGCCAGGGATGGCGTGTCGCTCGACTTCTACGGCGACTACTCCGCGGGCGTGGACGTGCACTACAGCTCGGGCATCAGCAACCTGGTGTTCTCGCTGCTGAGCAAGGGCGGCGTGCACCCGCGCGGCAAGTCCACCAACTCCGTGCCGGCGATTGGCCCGGAGAAGGCCGGCCGCATCTTCTACAAGGCCAACACGGACCTCTTCACGGCCAGCACCACCTTCGAGCAGGCCAAGACGTACACCATCCAGGCCGCCGATTCGCTCTACGGCGCGGGCTCGGCCGAGTCCCTGGCGGTGAACGAGGCCTGGAAGGCCGTGGGCGTGCCGCCTCCGCCGCCCGTGATCGATCCGCTGACCAACGGCGTGTCGGTGACCGGCATCTCCGGTGGCAAGAAGTACTACTCGCTGCAGGTGCCCGCCGGCCAGGCGAACCTCGTGTTCGACATCAGCGGTGGCACGGGTGACGCGGACATGCACGTGAGGTTCGGCGCGCTGCCGACCACCAGCTCCTACGACTGCCGTCCGTACGCGGGTGGCAACACGGAGAACTGCGCCTTCACCAACCCGGCCGCGGGCACCTGGTACGTGTTCCTGAACCCCTACTCGGCGTTCTCGGGTGTCACCCTCAAGGGCACGTACAGCGGTACTGGCGGTGGCGGTGGCACGCCGGTGACCCTCACCATCAACGACAGCGTGAACTCGGGCGCGGCGGACAACTTCGGTCCGTACAGCGTGGTGGCGGGCACCAAGTTCAAGGTGGTGATGTCGGGCTCGGGTGACCCGGACCTCTACGTCCGCTTCGGCGCGGCGCCCACGACGACCACCTACAACTGCCGTCCGTACACCTCCAACGCCTCCGAGACGTGCGACCTGACGGTGCCCGCGGGCCAGAGCAGCGCCTACGTCATGGTGCGCGGCTACACCTCGTCCACGTACTCGCTGAACATCAGCTACACCCGGCCGTAGTCCGGGTGGGCAGGATGGATTGACGGGCGGGCGGCTCTCCTCGTGGGGGCCGCCCGTCGTCTTTTATGCGGAGCGCTCAACGCCGCAGCAGGATGTCCCGCGCGAGGCTCTCGCCTCCGCCCACTAGGTCGAACGAGGCGCGCACGGGCGTGCCCTCGGTGATGGTCCGCAGCGGGATGTGGCGGCCCCGGTGAAGGCCACGGCTGCGGCCGTCGATGCGCAGCTCGTAGACGTTGCCCTCGTCGTCGCTCACCTCGATGGTGCCGGGGCGCACGCGCTTCACCCGGCCATCCACGGTGCCGCTGGCGATGGTGACCTCCTCGGCGGGCTCGGTGGCGGAGATGCTCGCGTTGCCGGCACGTGCCGCCTCGGCGGCTTCCAGGAAGCCGATACGGTCCTCATCCGGAATGCCGGGGCGGGCGGGTTGGCCTCCCGGCCGCTCCCTGGATTCGGAGTCTGTCTCCAGAATCCGCGAGGGGGGCGCATCCGCGTCCGCTCCGCTCGCGAGGTGCTCTTCCGCCGCTCCGGTCCGTTCGGCTTCGGTGTCAGGGGCCGCCAGCTCTGGCAGCTCGACGACGTCGATGGTCTGGACGGGGGCGGATGGGGCTGGAGCCTCGGTGGCCACCGCGACCTTCGTGACTTCCGTTGTCGGCTCCGGCTTCCGGCATCCCGTCCAACAGAGGACACACCCGCCGAGCAACGCCCACTTCATCCATTTCGCCATCCCACGCCCCCCTCACCCTCAGCCCCGGGGAAGGTGGTGAGCGGGCGTGAGCACGGCAAGCGCTCCGTCCCCGTCCCATGTGGGAGAGCAAGCAAGCCACCATGCGCTCGATTTCCCCTCTCCCCTCGGGAGAGGGTCAGGGTGAGGGTATGTCGCTCCCCGGGTTCCCCCCGCGCGGCCCGCGCCACCGTTCCATCAACTCGCGAGCACTGCCACCCCGCTCGAGCCGTGCGTCCACCACCGACAGGTCTGGCGCCAACTCCAGGACGAACGCGAGTGTCGGCTCGCCGCGCAGGTGGTAGCGCAGGTCTCCGATCCGCACCACGGTGCGCCCCTGTTCGCCGGAGGCCGAGGAGATGACGGGGAAGCGGGCCCAGGCGAGCGCCTCGTGCACGGTGGGTACGGCGCGCACGGAGGCGGGGAGGGACTCCACCGAGGGCCGGGGCAGGCGGCGCTCCTCGCGCGGGGACTCAGCGAGGGACACGGAGCCGGCCACGTACTCGGAGGGGAGCACGGCCACGTAGCGCCAGGTGGTGAGGGAGAACCACGCGGGGAATACCTGGACCCGCTCCGCCGAGGGCCAGGCCTCGCGCACGCGGGACGTCAGCGTGGCCTGGAGGACGCCGCGCAGGCCCACGTACGCGGCCGAGCACGCGAGCCCCACGAGCAGGGCGCGCCGCCACCGTGCCCGCTGGCGCCAGGCCCACACCGCGCCGATGAGCAGCGGAAGGGTGACGAGCGGATCCACCACCATGGTCCAGTCGAGCGTGAGGCGCCGGTCGGAGAAGGGGAGGAGGATGCGGGTGCCCCAACCGGTCCACAGGTCGGGCAGCAGGTGTGCCCCGCAGAGCGCGAGCAGGCTGGAGAGGTAGACGGGGAGGAAGCGGGCGCGGCGGAAGACGAGCAGGGCGAGCCCGGTGGCGGCGAGCGCCACGACGGGGGCGAAGGCGAGTGCGTGGGACAGGCCGCGGTGGGCGCGCAGGGCGTGATCGACGGAGTTGGCGGCGGGCAGGAGGGTGTCGAGGTCGGGCAGCTCGGCGGCGAGGACGGAGCCGAGGAGCACGGCCTTGTCGGTGGGGGAGAGGGGCGAGCCGGCGGGGGACTCGGGCCGGCGCAGTGCGCCGAGGGCCAGGCCCAGCAAGCCGTGGGTGAGGTTGTCCATGCCGTTACGCTCCCAGGGCGTGGGCCACGGCGCTCACGTGCGAGCGGACGAGCTCCCGGGCGCGGGTGAGCTCCTCCAGGTGCGTGGGCACATAGCCGAGGCACAGCACCACCTCGTCCTCAGGAGCGGCGCGCGCGCCCAGTGCGGCGTAGTCGAGCGTGCGCGAGAGTGGCTCGCCCTCGGTGTCCGGGGTGAAGCGGCCGAACACGGCGGCGTGGGTGCCCCGGCCGGGCGCGGTTTCCTTCAGGGCGAAGAGCTGGCGCACGGCCTCGAGCGTCTCCGGGCGGGCGGCGAGCACCTCGGGGTCCACGGGTCCCGCCAGCTCCCACTCGAGCAGACGCAGGCAGCCGCGGACGAACTCCACGTCGGTGATGACGAGCCCATACAGGTACCAGTCCGCGCACGCCGCGTGGACGAGCCGGGCCTGCGCGTCCGAGAGCCAGGTGAAGGAGGGGCAGGTGAAGGTTTCACAGATGTCGGCGCGGTAGACGCCGCAGTCGCGCAGGTCCGCGCCGCCCGTCACCTTCGGGTGGCCGAGGCAGCCCACCCGCGTGCGCTCCGTGTCGAGGAAGCCCAGCAGCGGGCAGACGCGCACGGCGGGAAAGAGGGGAGGCGTGGCGCGACGGGTCTCGAGCAGGGCCCGGGCCGCGGCCTGGTAGGCCCCGGGTTCCTTGGGCAATGGGGCGAAGGTGTCGGTCTGTGTGGCGAGACGCTCGGTGAGCGTGGCGCGCGAGTGGTCGCGGAAGTTGTAGAGGCCGCAGCAGGCGCCGCACGAGGCGCCACGGCCGGGCTGGCACAGGTGGAAGGAGACGGACACGGTTCCTCGGGAGGCTAATCCCCTTCAGGGAAATGATCGAAGGGGCTCCATGCTCCCTCTCCCCCCGGGAGAGGGTTGGGGTGAGGGTATCCGAGCCCGTTCTCCCAACCCGTGGCCCTCAGTGTGGACAGGGGATTCAACCCGGGACCCTGGCACCCTCACCCCGTCCCTCTCCCGAAGGGAGAGGGGAAATTGTCGCGGACCTACTTGAAGAGGTAGAGCCTCACCCTCTTCTCAGAACCATTCGGGCTTCATCCGCGTGTACGAGTCCTCCCCCGAGCGGCACAGCGCCACCAGGTGCGTCACCCGCGGCAACTCCGTGTTCAGCCAGTACTGCGCCGCCGCCAGCTTCCCCTCGTAGAAGTCGCGGCCCTCGCCTCCGCGCGCCAGGCCCTCGCGCGCCGCCGCCGCCTGCGCCAGCCATCGCCACGACACCGCCAGCACCGAGAACAACTCCATGTAGTCCGCGCTGTGGCGCAGCATCCGCTCCACCTCGCCCGCCATCCCCGCCGCGCCCAGCTCCATCGTCAGCTCCACCACTTCCTGCAACGCCCGGTTCAGCGCCTCGCCCCACGCCGGCTCCACGCCCGCCTTCCGCGCCCGCTCCACCGTTGCCCCCACCTCCTCCGTGAAGGCCCTCATCGCCTCGCCCCCGGCCGCCATCACCTTGCGCCCCAGCAGGTCCAACCCCTGGATGCCCGTGGTGCCCTCGTGGATGCTGTTGAGCTTCTGGTCCCGCAGGTATGCCTCGGGTAGGTACTCGCTCGAGTAGCCGTAGCCCCCATGCACCTGCACCGCCAGCGCGTTGGCCTCGAAGCCCTTCTCCGCGGGGAACGTCTTCGCCAGCGGCGTGAGCAGATCCAACAGCAGCCCCGCGCGCCGGCGCTCCTCCTCCGTCTTCCCGTGCGCCGCCACGTCCGCGTGCCACGAGGCCACCGCCAGCAGCGACAGGCCGCCTTCGACAATCGCCTTCTGCCGCAGCAGCATCCGCCGCACGTCCGCGTGCTCGATGATGGGGCGCTGCGGCCGCGCCGCGTCCTTCTCCCACGCGGGGCGCCCCTGCGGCCGGTTCTGCGCGTACGCCAGCGCCTCGTGGTACGCCACCGAGGCCGTCGCCACGCCGTTGAGGCCCACCATGATGCGCGCCTCGTTCATCATCTGGAACATGTGCGCCAGGCCCTTGCCCTCCTCGCCCACCAGCCACCCGCGGCAGTCCCCGCCCTCGCCGTAGTTGAGCGCCAGGCTCGGCAGCCCCTTCCAGCCAATCTTGTGGATGGCCCCCGCCACCCGCACGTCGTTGTCCACCAGCCGCCCGTCCTCGGGCCGGCGCGCGGGCACCGCGAGGAGCGACAGGCCCCGCGTCCCCGCCGGGGCGCCGTCGATGCGTGCCAGCGTGAGGTGCACCACGTTCTCCGTGAAGTCCTGGTCCCCACCGCTGATGAAGATCTTCGAGCCCGTGATGCGGTACGTCCCGTCCCCCACCGGCGTGGCCCGCGTCTTCACGTCCGCCAGGCTGCTGCCCGCCTGCGGCTCGGTGAGCGCCATGGTGCCCGTCCACTCGCCCCGGTACATCCGCGACATGAACTCGTCCTTCAGCCACGGGCTGCCGAAGGCCTGGATGAGGTGCGCCGCGCCGGTCGTCAGCCCGATGAAGCCATACGCACTCAGGTTGGCCGCCATCAGGTACGCCGAGGCCAGCGAGTACACCGTGATGGGCAACTGCTGGCCTCCCGCCTCCACCGGGTGCGTGGCCGACAGCAGGCCCAGCTCCACCAGTTGCGGGTACAGCTTGCGCATCAGCGGGTGCACGTGGATGCGCCCGTCCCGGAACGAGGGCGGCTCGGTGTCCATCAGCCGGTACGTGGGGAGGAGCACGTCCCTCGCGAAGCGGCGCGTGCTGTCCATGAAGAGCGTGAACGTCTCGCGCGAGTGGTCCGCGAAGGCCGGGAGCTGGCAGATCGATTCCGTGTCCAGCACCTCGTAGAGCTGGAAGTCCACGTCACGGTCGGAGAGCAGCGGATTCGAGGCGGGGGCGGTCATGGGGCGTGTGTTATCTCATGGCCAGGGATTTGCTTGGAGTCTGTCGGGCAATGAATCTCCGGACGTTTCCTCCCCAGGTCGAGCAGCTCGCGCGCCAGTGGCGTGGTGAGGTCCTGACGTCTTCAATCTGGACCCAGGTGGGAGACGTCATCGAGCACTTCGAGTCCGAGCCGTTCTTCGTGCGTTCCTCGGAGGGAGCGGCTGGACTCGCCAAGCCCGGGACCGTGGAGCCTCCGGTCCATCAGCTTCCGAGGGCCGCGCACGAGAAGATCGCGGCGGATCTCGCGTTCGACCTGGGGCTTCCCGTCCCACCGGTCCTCCTGTGGTCGCGCTCCGGAGCGGGGCCGAAGCAGCAGCGGTATGCGTCCATCTCCGCGCTGGCCTTCCCAAGAGCCAACCCCTGGGCGATGGCCGCCGGGCTGTCTTCACGCCTCCTCCCCCGGCTGGCGGCCGTGGCTTCCGCGATGGCCGTCTTCGACTCCTGGGTGGCGAACGCGGATCGGCAGAACGATGGCAACCTGCTGGTGAGTGAGGATGACTCCGCCAGTCCTCCGGTGCTGCGGGTGGCATACCTGGATTTCGCCAACTCGCTCGCGTACCGCTGGGGAAAGGGTGAGCGGTGGTGGAAGCTGGAGGAGGGGGTTGCCTGCTATCCGGACGGAGTGCCGTTGGATGTGCGGAGCATGGGGTTGGCCATTGGCGAGATTGAACGGTTCCCGCCCGCGACGCTGCGTGAAATCGTGAATAGAATTCCTGGTAGCTTCCTGTCGGAGCAGCATCGGACCGCCATCCGCGAGGGACTGTCGTACCGTCAGTCCAGGATTCGCGGCATCATGGCCAGCATGTACCCGGGTATCCCATGAGCCTGGACAAGGTGTGGCTCTCGTTCGTCGATTACCGTCCCGACCCGGCTACTCCGGAGAAGGACCGGATTGCCCTGGGGTGCATCCTCGAGGCTCGTGCTGGAAGGGGATGGTTGTTGTCGCTGGCGGGCCGTGCGTCACTGACCGAACCCGAGCTCATGACCATGGACCGTATCGGTCGAGAGACCCTCGTCCATCCCGCGGACTTCTTGAAGCAACAGCTCCGTGAGGTTTTCGAGCGAGCAAGGGGCGTCCTGTCCTTCGAGCAGGGGGGTGCATCGCGCCAACTGGCTCAGGTGCACCGCTGGTCGTTCTACGTGATGCCTCCCCGGTTGATCCGTATCGAACGCCACCTCTCGCAGAACAACACGCAGGCGCTCTATTCAGCCACCGAGCAACTCTTCATCGCGCGCATGCTGGGGCGGGATGTATCGCTGGACAGGACGCTGCGAGCGAAGCAGATCATCCCGGAGGATTGGCGCGCCCAGGTTCCCCCTGCCTGGCAGATTGCTCAAAGCTCACTCTCGGCTCCCATGGAACCGCGAGCACAGCGTTGATGCACGCGCCTCACCAGCGGTGTGCCAGGCCCGCTCCCGCGTACACCGACAGTGGCGGCGCTGGCTCGAAGTAGCGCCCCCGGCTCGCGTTCACCCGCACGTTGTCGCTGTAGCGCGCCGACAGCAGGTTCTGGATGCCCAGGAACGGGCTCACCTCGAACATCCCCATCGTGAAGCGGTGGCCCACCCTCGCATTCACCACCCAGGAAGTGTGCTCGCGCACCGTGTTCGCGTCGTCCGCGTACAGCCCTCCCGCGCTGAACACCTCCACCGCCGCACGCGCCCCGCTCGCGTGCTGGTACACCGCCTCCGCGCTCACCTGGTTCGCCGGTATCCCCGGCACCTGCTTGCCCCTCAGCTGCTGGCCCTGTGACACGTAGTCCCGGAACGTCGCCTGCAACGCGTTGTAGGCCGCCCTCACCCTCAACTCCTCCGTCACCTTCGCCTCCAGCGCCACCTCCGCCCCCATGTGCCTCGAGCGCCCCGTGTTGCGGAAGTACGCTCGCGCCCGCTCGTCCTCGAAGCGCACCAGCCCGTCCTGGATCCACACCGCGAACAGCGCCACGTCGTAACGCAGCCGGCCCCACAGCAACCCTCGCGCCCCCAGCTCCACCCCGTTCGAGCGCTGGGGTTTCAAGTCCCTCGACAACCCGCCGCCCGTCCCCGCCGGCACCGCCAGCTCCGTCGTCGTCGGCGCCTCGAAGGACTGCGTGGCGCTCGCGAACACCGACACCTCCGCCCTCGGCGCCCAGATGAGCCCCAGCCGCCCCGTGGGCTGCTGGAACGTCCGCGCCCCCGTCCCGTCCCCGTCCTCCTTCAGGAAGTCGTCCACCGTGTAGCGCGACACGTCGTACCGCGCCCCCGCCACCAGCGTCAGGCGCTCGCGCAGCTCCCATTCCTCCTGAGCGAAGACGCCCAGCCCCAGCACGCCCTCGTCCTGGTCCAGCTGCAACACGTTGCCCGGCTGGCCTTCCGTGTTGTCGAAGTTCTTCCGCCGGTCCGCCTGCGACTGCACCTCCGCTCCCACCGTGAAACGGCTGCGCAGCCCGAGCAGCGGCGCCCGGTTCCCGTAGCGCACCGATACCCCGTTGAACGCCCGGTCGAACGCCACCACCGTCTGCGGCAGCGCGTTCTGGAAGCGCCGCAACGCCAGGAAGCCACTCGCCTCCACCTCGTGCGCCTCGCCCAGACGGCGGCGGTACGTCAGCCCCAGCCGCCCCTGTCGCACCGACTCGCCCGCCCGGTATTGCGCGTTGAGCGGCGAGGCCTGTTGGGGGTCATCTTCCACCTCCGTCCGCGTCAGCCCTCCCGCGTCCCCCGCCTCCGGCGCGTCCACCAGCGACAGCACCGCCTTCCATTCCGAGCTCCCGTCCGGCGTCCAGCCCACCTTGCCGTTCAGCAGCACCTGCTCCGTGCCCGACAGACTCCGCCACCCCTGCTGCGCCAGCCGCGACGCGCCCACCATCCAGCGCACGTCCCCGCTCTTCCCCCCGCCCTTCACGTTCAGCTTCCACAGCCCGTTGTCCCCGTTCACCGTCCGCGCCTCCACGAAGGGCCGGTCCGGGCCTTCCTCCGTGGTGATGCTCACCACCCCGCCCGCCGCGTTCCCGTACAGCGACGAGGACAGTCCCCGCAGCACCTCCACGCGCTCCGCCGAGCCCATGTCCAGGCTGTCCACGTTGCTCTGCCCGTCCGGCAGCGTCTCCGGAAAGCCGTCCACCAGCACCGTGATGCCCCGGATGCCGAACGCCGAACGCGCGCCGAATCCCCGGATGGACAGCCGCAGGTCCTGCGCGGCGTTGTTGCGGCTCTGCGTCACCAGCCCCGGCACCCCCACCAGCGACTCGTGGAGGCCCAGCGTGGCTCGGCCCTCCTGGATGTCCTCCCGCTCCACCACGCTCACCGCCGCCGGTGTGCGGCTCAGCGGCGTGGGGACTTTCGGCGCCACCACCGTCGTCTCCCCGGGGGCCGTTTGGGCCAGGGCGGCCGAGAGCACTGCGCAGGGGACCAGCCAGGACATGTCGTTATCGCTCCACCTGCACGCCTTTCCAGAAGGCGATGTGTCCCCGGATGTTGTGCGCCGCGTCCTTCGGCTCGGGGTAGTACCAGGCCGCGTCCTTGTTCACCTTCCCGTCTACCTCCACGTCGTAGTAGCTCGCCACCCCCTTCCACGGGCACGTGGTGTGCGTCGTGCTGTCCTTCAGCACCTCTCGATTCACCGCCTCCCGCGGAAAGTAGATGTTGCCCTCCACCACCTCGTACGTGTTGCTCTCGGCAATCACCGCTCCGTTCCACATCGCCCTGGCCATGGTCGCCTCCTTATGTCGGCCTTCCCCGCATCTGTGCCTCGCGCCCGGCCGCGACGCCATGTGCGGCGGGCTCCAGGGGGAGCGGGCAGGTGAGTGCTTCACACCCGGTCCCCCCGGGAGGCCGTTCCCGTCGAGGGAGTGTCCGCTGGTGGAAAGGCGGTAGGGTGGGGATGGGGTGGGGCACTCCGGGCTGTTCTGGCCCTGTTAACGTCCCACGTCCCCTTCATGAACCCCTCCGAGCGACGCGTCCCGGACGTGCCACCGCTGTCGAATCCGACCCCGGGCCTCGACGCCCAGAACCGCACCACGGACTCGTTGCAACTCCTCGCCGAGGCCGGCGCCCTGCTGGGCTCCTCGCTGGACTACGAGACGACGCTGGCGGCCCTCACCCGGCTCGCCGTGCCCCGGCTCGCCGACTGGTGCTCCCTGGACATCCTGGGCGAGGACGGCGTCGTCCGCCTGCTCGCCGTGGCCCACGTGGACCCCGCCAAGGTGAAGTGGGCCCACGAGCTGCGCCGGCGCTACCCGCCCGACCCCAAGGACCCGCACGGCCTCCACGAGGTCATCCGCACCGGCCGCTCCGAGATGCTTCCGGAGATCCCCGACGCGCTGCTGGTGGCCGGCACGCGCGGCGACGCCGAGCACCTGCGCATCGCCCGCGAGCTGGGCCTGCGCTCGGCCATGACGGTGCCCCTCACCGCGCGGGGCCGCACCTTCGGGGCCCTCTCGCTCATCTTCGCCGAGTCCAGCCGGCGCTACACCCCCGCGGACCTGGCCCTCGCCGAGCAACTCGCCGGCCGCGCCGCCCTGGCGGTGGACAACGCGCGCCTCTACACCAACTCCGTCCGCGCCGAGGAGCGCTTCCGCTCGCTCATCCACGCCACCGCGCAGGCCGTCTGGGTGATGCAGCCGGAGGGCATGGTGGCGGAGGACTCGCCCACCTGGCGTGCCTTCACCGGCCAGGCCCTCGAGGAGTACCAGGGCTATGGCTGGCTCGCCGTGGTCCACCCCGAGGACCAGGAGCGCGTGCGGCGCGGGTGGCAGGCGGCCCGGGTCATCAAGCAGCCCTACGAGGTGGAGATGCGCCTGAGCCGGGCCGATGGCAGCTGGGCCACCGTCCTGTCGCGCGCCGTGCCCATGTTCGACGCGCAGGGCCAGGTGCGCGAGTGGATCGGCACCAGCACGGACATCACCGCCCAGCGCCGCGCCGAGGAGACCTCGCGCCGGCTGGAGAGCGAGCAGCGCGCCCGCCAGCTGGAGGCCCTGCGCGCCGAGGTCAGCGAGGTGCTCTCCCGTGAGGACACCCCGTCCCGGCTGATCCAGGCCTGCGCCGAGGTGATGGTGCGCAACCTGCCGGTGCTGGCGCTCGTCCAGCTGTGGACCTGGAACCGCGAGGCCCAGGTGCTGCAACTGCAGGGCAATGCCGGCTCCGCCGCGCCCCCGTCGGTGCAGCTGTCCCGGGTGGAGCTGGGACAGACGCTCGTGGGCGCCGTGGGTCAGTCGCGCCAGCCGTTGCTCGTCAATGCGCTGCTGGCGGATCCCCGGTTGCGCTCGCGCACGTGGGCGGAGGTCAACGGGCTGGTGTCCTTCCTCGGTGCCCCGCTGCTGGTGCGTGGACAGCTGGTGGGCGTACTCGCCGTCTACGGCCAGACGTCCCTGGAGGAGGAGACGCTGGCCACGCTGGCCACGGTGGCGGATGCCGTGGCCCAGGGTCTCGAGCGCCGCCGCGCCGAGGTCTCCCTCCAGGAGCATGCCCGCGACCTGGCGCGCTCCAACGAGGAGCTGCAGCAGTTCGCCTACGTGGCCTCGCACGACTTGCAGGAGCCCCTGCGCATGGTGGCCAGCTACACGCAACTGCTGGCGCGGCGCTATCAGGGCAAGCTGGACGCGGACGCGGACGAGTTCATCTCCTACGCCGTGGACGGGGTGAACCGCATGCAGCGGCTCATCCAGGATCTGCTGACCTGGTCGCGCGTGGGCACCCGCGGCCACGAGTTCAAGCCGCTCGACGCCGGACTGGCGCTGAACAAGGCGCTGGCCAACCTCAAGACGCTGATGGAGGAGACGGGCGCCACCCTCATCCAGGGGAAGATGCCCAAGGTGATGGCGGACGAGACGCAGCTCACCCAGCTCTTCCAGAATCTGGTGGGCAACGCGCTGAAGTTCCGGGGCAAGGCGCCGCCCCGGGTGCTGGTGGAAGCCGAGCTCCAGGGCAACGAGTGGCGCTTCACCGTCGAGGACAACGGCATCGGCATCGAGCCGCAGTACTACGAGCGCATCTTCGTCATCTTCCAGCGGCTCCACGGCAAGGAGGAATACCCTGGCACGGGCATCGGCCTGGCCATCTGCAAGAAGATCGTCGAGCGGCACGGAGGCCGCATCGGCCTGGACTCCCAACCCGGACAGGGGACGACGTTCTGGTTCACCCTGCCCGCGGTCCCCACTCCTTCAACCCCGGGCATTCTCTCATGAGTGACGACAACCTCGGACGCCCCATTGAAATCCTCCTGGTGGAGGACAACCCCGGCGACGTCCGCCTGACCATCGAGGCCCTCAAGGAGGGCAAGGTCCGCAACCGCCTCTCCGTCGCACGTGACGGCGTGGAGGCGCTGGCCTTCCTGCGCCGCGAGGGGCCCCATGCCAACGCGTCGCGGCCGGACCTCATCCTGTTGGACCTGAACCTGCCCAAGAAGGACGGGCGCGAGGTGCTGGCGGAGATCAAGGACGACTCACGTTTGCGCCGTATCCCCGTGGTGGTGCTGACCACGTCCAAGGCGGAGGAGGACATCCTGCGCACGTACGACCTGCACGCCAACTGCTACATCACCAAGCCGGTGGACCTGGAGCAGTTCATCTCGGTGGTGCGCTCCATCGACGACTTCTGGCTGTCGGTGGTGCGGCTGCCCTCGCTGGAGTGAGGCCGGCATGAGCATGGACGAGGTGAAGCCCTTGCGGCTGTTGTTGGTGGAGGACAACCCCGGGGACGCCCGGCTCCTGCAGGAGGAGCTGAAGGAGGTGGCGTCCGTCCGCTTCGAGGTGTGCCACGTGACGCGCATGGCCGAGGCGCTGGCGGCGGTGGCGGAGCCGGGGCTGGACGTGGTGCTGCTCGACCTGTCCCTGCCGGACGGGCACGGGCTGTCCAACATCGAGCGGATGCAGCAGGCGGCGCCGGCGCTGCCCCTGGTGGTGCTCACCGGCACCGATGACGAGCAGCTGGCCATGCGGGCGATGCACGCGGGCGCCCAGGACTACCTGGTGAAGGGCCAGGCCACGGGGCCGCTGCTGGTGCGCGCGCTGCGCTACGCCATTGAGCGCAAGCGGTCCGAGGAGGGCCTCAAGCGCGAGGAGGCCGCGCGGCAGACGGCGCTCTTCCGCGAGCAGTTCCTGGGGATTCTGGGGCATGACCTGCGCAACCCGCTGCAGGCCATCTCCGGCAACGCGGCGTTGCTGCTGCGCTACGGCGGCCTGTCCGAGCCCCAGCGCAAGGCCCTCAACCGCATCTCCATCTCCTCGGACCGGATGGCGCGGATGATCTCCGACATCCTGGACTTCACCCGCACGCGGCTGGGCGGCGGCTACACGCTGCAGCGCACGTGGATGAACGTGCACGAGGTGCTCAAGCAGGTGGTGGAGGAGTTGGAGGTGGCGCATCCGCAGAAGCAATTCGAGCTGAGCGTGTCCGGCACGGGCTGGGGTGAGTGGGACGCGGACCGCATCGCCCAGGCGGCGTCCAACCTGGTGGGCAACGCGGTGCAGTACTCGCCGGAGGGCAGCGCGGTGCGCGTGGTGGCGCGCGACGAGGGCGATGGCGTGCGGGTGGAGATCCACAACCAGGGCACGCCCATTCCGGCCGAGCGCATGCCGCACATCTTCGACCCCTTCGTGCGCGGGCAGCAGGGCTCTCGCTCGAGCCCGCGCACGGGACTGGGGCTGGGGCTCTACATCACGCATGAAATCGTGAAGGCGCACGGGGGCATGCTGCAGGTGCGCTCCACGGAGGCGGAGGGCACGTGCTTCTGGCTGAAGCTGCCGCGCCACACGCCCCCCACCGCGAAGAGCTGAACTCCCGCTCCCCATGGGAGAGGGCTCCCGCTCGAACTCCCGAGCCTTCCCCACCGACCGTGCATGCCCAACGTGATGGCAAGGGGCTGGCGGTACGAGAGGAGGCGCGGAGAGGGATGTCGGAGATCGAGACGCCGCAGGATGGGGCGCTGGAGCCGAGGGCGTACACGCTGCGGACGAGACAGGGCCCGGTGGACACGTTGCTGTACGAGTCCCTGGGCGCGAAGGAAGGGGCGCTGCTGGCGGGTGGCGTCGGGGGAGGCTTCGACACACCGGCGCTCGGGCTATTCCCGCGGCTGGGCGAGGAACTGCTGCGGCATCACCTGTCCACGCTGCGGTTGAAGTACCGGCACTCGACGGACCTGACGGAGTCGGTGCACGACGTGCTCGCCGGGGTGGAGTTCCTGGTGGGGCGGGGGCTGGAGCGGGTGGCGCTGGTGGGGCACTCGTTTGGCGGGGCGGTGATGATCGACGCCGGGGCGCAATCGCCCTGGGTGACGACGGTGGTGGGGCTGGCGCCGCAGAGCTACGGGACGGAGGCGGTGTCACAACTGTCACCGCGCTCGCTGCTGCTGGTGCATGGCCTGTCGGACGCGGTGCTGCCCCCGAGCTGCTCGCTGAGCATCCACGAGCGGGCGAGGGGGCGGAAGGAGCTGGAGCTCATTCCGGGAGCGGGCCACGTCCTGGACGAGGCCGCCGAGCGCGTCTTCACGAAGGTGCTCGACTGGCTCCTCCAGGAACTGCGCGCCTGAGCGGTGAGGGCGGCATGGAGACCGGGCGGGCGGGCAGGCCCTCACGCGTGTCTCTGCCCCACGCGCTCCAGGGGCGGCCCTAGCTTGAGCGGAAAGGAGGTCGCTCGAATGGCATTCCTCGTTGGATTCATCGTGTTCTTCCTCGTCATCGCCCTCACCCTCATCCTGGGGGGCATCAGCAGGATGGGAGACAAGCGTGTGGAACTGGAGGGTCGGGCCACGGAGGGCCAGAGGCCCCCCTCGGACCGGGAAGCCCACGGTTACTGAGCGCCGTCCGGGGCGCCGGGAGGACGCGGGTTGTAGTAGCGCCGCAACCAGCGGGACAGGCCGTCCAGGCCGGGGAAGAGCACACGCTCGGTGATGTTGGCCTGGTCGAGCTTGTCCCGCACCTCCTGCTTGAGGTGCGCGGGGACGATGAGCCGGCGCACGCCGCGCTTCTGCTTCTCGAGGAAGGTGTCCAGGCGCGCCGACGCATCGTTCATCACCGAGAAGAGGGCGAACTGGTTGACGATGCGCTCGTCGAGCGAGGGCGGCTCGAAGAAGAGGACGAAGGGATGGCGGGTGAGCCGGTCGAAGGTGGCGAGGTCCCCGGCCACCGAGGCGAGCATCTCGGCGCTGAAGACGTCCGCGCCCTCTTCCTGGAGCTGGGCCTTGAGGGGACGGGGCAGCAGCCGGTTCGTCTCCCGGTAGTCCACGCTCCACACCACGCCGTCCACGCCGTACAGCTCCGGATCCTCCGAGAGGAAATGGAGCGCGACGTAGGGACTGAAGGTCCAGTCGAGCAGGCGGGTGGGCAGGCCGTGGTGCTGGGCGAGCGACAGCCAATCCCAGAGGGAGTCGCAGGGGTTGGAGGTGCCGCGCGCGTACTTGCGGAAGGCGCGCAGCATGACGTGCTCCTGGCGGGAGTAGTTGCCCCCGCGACGGTTGAGGCTGGTGGCCAGGTCATGGCGCGAGTCCGGCATGCCACGGAAGGCGAGCGTGGGACGGAAGCGCCGGAGGCTCTCGTTCCACGAGCCCTCGAAGAGCGCGTCCTGCAACTCCACCCAGTTCTTCACCCGGTGTTCCAACACGGACGGGAAGATGGGCAGCCCGGGGCTCGCTGGCACGTGCTCCCTTGCTCCGTGGGAGCGTGTTCGGTGCCGGGATGGCATTGGCGCCGGGCATGCCCACGCTGCGTGACAGGGTATGTCCACTTCCGGAGGTTCCGCGATGAAACCCCCTCTTTCCCCCAGGATTCACGGCTACGGCGACTATCTCATCGTGGCCCTGCTCGCCCTGGCGCCCACGTTGTTCGGCTTCTCGGGGTCGTCCGCGGTGCTCTGTTACGTGTTGGCCGTGGCGCAGTTGCTCATGAGCCTGATGACGGCTTATCCGCTCGGCGTGGCGAAGCTCATCCCCTTCACCGTGCACGGCTCCATCGAGGCCGTCGTCGCGATCTTCCTCATCATCGCGCCCGTCCCGTTCGGCTTCTCGCGAGACGTCTCGGCGCGCAACTTCTTCCTCTTCTCGGGCGTTGGCCTCTCCCTGGTCTGGCTGATGACCGACTACAAGGCCGCCGAGCGTCCGGTTCCGGGTGGCATGAGACCGCGACGCCGCGCGAGGGTCTGATTCCGCGATGTCCTCGTGGACCAGCACTTCGCCGAGCGCGGCATGGCGGGGCTCCTGGATTGTTCCTGGCAACAGGTGCATCCTCGGCCCCGCGTGTCCGCTCACTCCATGCTCATCGATACACTCCTGGGAGACATCCCCCGCTCCACCTTCCTCCAGGAGCACTACCAGAAACAGCCCCTCGCGAAGCCCTCCACCGCGGCGCACCTGCGGGAGCTGGCGACCTGGGCCACCGTCGATCGCCTCGTCGAGACGACCTCGTGCGACCTGCTGCTGGTGCGCGATGGCAAGCTATGGCCCGGTGCCCGGCCCAGAACCGCCGCCGAGGCCCGCGCGCTCTTCAAGGAGGGATACTCGCTGGCCCTGCGCAACCCGGACCGGTACGACGCCGGCCTGGCGGAACTGGGGCGCACCCTCTCCGCCGAGCTGCAGGGCACCGTCAATCTCCAGGTCTATTGCACGCCCGCGGGCCACGGCAGCTTCGGCTGGCATTGCGACCCGGAGGAGGTCTTCATCTTCCAGACGTCCGGGGCCAAGCGCTACCTGCTGCGCCAGAACACGCTCAACCCCACGCCCCTGCACGAGACGCTCAAGGACGAGATGAGCCCCTCGCGCGAGCGCACGCCCATCCAGGAGTGCCGGTTGGAGGCGGGGGACTGGCTCTACATTCCCGGCGGCTTCTGGCACGAGGTGACGGCGCCGGACCAGGAGGCCATTTCCATCTCGGTGGGGCTCATGCCTCCCACGGGCATCGACGTACTGGATTACGTCCGTACGCACCTGCTGCGCTCGCCGGCGTGGCAGAAGCGGCTGCCGATGCTCGGACACGCCTCCCCGTTGCCGGACCCGGAGAAGATGGAGGCGTACCGCGCCCTCTTCCAGGAGCTCGGCGGCGAGCTGAAGCGGATGCTGGATGATCCGCGCTTCGTGCTCCGCTTCATGGCCGCTGCCGCCACCGCCGGCCTGCGCTCGTCGGTGCTGCGCGAAGGGTCCTCGCGCGACCCGGAGAAGTGAGCCGGAGCCCACCTGCTCCGTGGACCTCCGCTACGGGCTCACCGCGAGCTCGTAGTGGGACTCCTCTTCCTCACCGTCCGTGTACCGGACGACGAGGCCCGAGGGCTTGTTCTGGTGCGCCAGCCTGCGGCCACGGTGGATGGCTTGCGTCACGTTGGGGTACCGGTCGAGGCCGCGGCTGCCCTCGAGCCGGACGTACCAACCCCGTCCATCCGCGGCCACGATCACCCACCGCCGGCCGGTAGCGGTTTCCACCTCGCGTCGCTCACTCTCTTTCCGAATCGCCAGGCTCATGAGGTCAAGCTGTCATGTAGCACCCGACGAGGCATTGTCCCCGGGGTCAGCTTGCGGAAGGCAGACGAGTGAGCAGGCGGGTTCTCAGCCACCAGAGGCCCAGGACCGCGGGTACCGCGGTCAGTGTGGTTCTCAACGCCGAGCGGCGGAGCCGCGTCAGGCCATGAGGCATCCAGCCGCCGCTGCTCTCCGCGCCATGTCTCGAGGGCTGGAAGAGATTGCCCGGCGTCGGGAAGGCTGGAACATCCTGATACAGGTGCTGCCGGTCCACCATGCGGGCCATGAGGCGCTCGGCGAGGCCCGGGGCCACGAAGGACAGCAGGTTGAACTGGCGGGCCGAGTTGCCCACGAACAGCTCGCGCCGGGGCCATTGCGCCATGTGCACGATGGCCCGGGCCACGCGCTCGGCGGGGTACACCGGGGGCATGGCCTTGGCGGCGCGGCCGCTGTAGTTGGCGGCATGCTGGAAGAAGGGCGTGTCGATGGTGGCGGGCATCACCACGCACACGTGGATGTCCCGGGCCTTCTTCACCGCCAACTCCTGCCGCAGGCTCTGTGACAGGCCGCGGATGGCGTGCTTGGAGGCGACGTAGGCGCTCACATAGGGCTCCGACATCCGGGCCACCATGGAGGCGTTGTTGATGAGCACCCCGCTGCCCTGCTCGCGGAAGAGGGGCAGGGCGGCCCGTGCTCCGTGCACGTAGCCGAAGAAGTTGGTGTCGATGATGCGGCGGAAGACGTCCGGAGGCGTGTCCTCGAAGAAGCCGAAGCCGGTGACGGCCGCGTTGTTCACCCAGATGTCCAGGCGGCCAAATCGCTCCACCGCCCGGCGCGCCAGCTCCTTCACCGATGCCTCGTCCGTCACGTCCGTGGGCACCACGAGGGTTTCGGCACCCAGCCCGGCGCATTGGGAAGCCACCTCGTGGAGCGGTTGCTCGTTCCGGGCCGCGAGTACCACCTTCGCGCCGTGCCGGGTGAACGCGAGTGCCGTGGCACGGCCGATTCCACTGGACGCGCCGGTGATGACCACCACGGACCCCTGGATCTTCCTGGTCATGCCGCCTCCTCGTGGAGGCTAGGTACCGATTACGCAACGCAGCAGTGGACATGGCGGCGGGGCCTTCCTGCCCCGAGCCCGTTGAATGTCCGGCAGCTGAGCAGACAGGCCTCTTCCCCCTTGCCTGTGTTCATGAGAGACCTGGGGGGTCCAGAGCGGACATGCGTACCGCGGAGGTGCGCAGAATCTCCTTGCACTCGTGACAGGCCAACCGATGGATATGGACCTCGACAATCCCCAGCTCGCGCGTGACGGATTCGACGCCGCGAGCTTTCGCGAGCTGCTCGCCCGGTACAAGCGGGGCGAGCTCATCGAAGCCCCGCCGCTGGCGGGCGCCCTCCAGCCGCTCCAGGAAGGGGACATCCAGCCGCTGCCGCGCGCGGGCACTCCCGAGTACGAGGACTGCAAGGCGCGGGGCGAGGAGGCGTTCCGCAAGGGCCATGTGGCGGGCCTCGTGGTGGCCGGTGGCGCCGGCACGCGCTTCGGCGGTGGGGTGAAGGGGCTCGTGCAGGTGGTGGGCGGGAAGTCGTTCCTCGACTTCAAGCTGCAGGAGGCCCGGCAGTTGGGGCGGCACTACGGGCGTCCGGTGCCCATGGCGCTGATGACGTCCTACCTCACGCATGAGGAGATCGCCGAGTACCTGGCGGACCACCGGCTGCAGGAGAACGTGTTCCTGTTCCGCCAGCGGATGCTCCCGCGGCTCACGTCCTCCGGCGAGCTGTTCAAGGACGCGGAGGGCAAGCTGTCCTTCGCCCCGTCCGGGCACGGCGACGTGTTCCGGGCGCTGCGCGACAGTGGCGTGGGTGACGAGCTGAGCCGGCGCGGTGTGCGCCACGTGTACTTCTCCAACGTGGACAACCTCGGGGCGACGCTGGACCCCATCGTCATCGGTCTGCACATCAAGCAGGGCAAGGCCATGACGGTGGAGGTGACGCCGCGCAAGAACCCGAGCGGGGCGCTGGACGCGGGCGCGGCGCCGGTGCGCCTCAAGGGCCAGCTCCAGTTGGTGGAGAAGGTGGACCCGGCGCAGCATGGCTTCATCTCCACCAACAACATCACCTTCGACCTGGAGGCGATGATCGGGAAGGACGTCCCGATTCCCTACCGGGCGGTCTCCAAGAAGGTGGACGACAAGCCCGTGATTCAGCTCGAGCAGGTGACGGCGGAGGCGAGCAGCCTCACGCGTCCGGATGGCCAGCCGCTGATGCCGGTGGCCTTCATCGAGGTGGAGCGCGTGGACCCGGCGGCCAGCCGGTTCGAGCCGGTGAAGGCGCCGGAGGACCTGCCGCGCGTGGCGGAGCGGTTGAAGCCGCGCCTGCTGGGCTCCTGAGAAGGTGCGAAGCCTCGCGGGGTCCACGCTCCTCGATGAGGGCGGTGGACCCCGGCTCCGGGGCCTGGCTCACACCTTGCGCTCGGGTCCGTGCCAGAGGATGCGCCGGTAGTGGTGCAGGCCCGTGCGGGGACAGGGCTCCCGCGTCTCGGTGCGATCGCCCCAGCCCTCGGGTGCCGGCGTGTGCAGCAGGGGCGAGCCCTCTCGGAGCTGCTCGAAGACACACGTGTCCCAGAGCTCACCATTGAGGGCGAGCCAGTCGAACAGGAGCCGCACTCCGTGCGGTGCCAGCTGTGGATCCATCAGCACGTCGAGGTGATCGGCGCTGCCCTCGCCGAGCAGCCGCACCACGCGGCCCCCGTTCTCCTCGCGGATGGCCAGCGGCGCGAGCCCCACCAACCGGCCCTCGCTGCGCAGGGTGATGACCCAGGGCGGCTGTGGCGAGAAGGACGCGCCGAAGCTCCGGAACCAGGGCAGCAGCCACTCGGGCCGCTGGAAGGTGGTGGCCGTGGGGCAACGCGTCCACAGCCAGCGCCACTCGCCCTGGAGTTGCTCGAGTCCCCGGAGGGAGACGATCTCCTCCACCTCGAGGGGCGCGGGGGCCCGCGCTGGCCGGAGGTGGGGCGTCGTGATGTCCGTGCTCAGTGCCATGGTGCCTCCGGAAGTTTCAGCGTCTCGAGGGCCGCGCGGGCGAGCTCCCGCCAGCGGGCGCCTGTCATCCTCCAGCCGGAGTTTTCGTACTGGAGCGCTCCCTCGTGAGGTGGACGGGTGAAGTCGTAGCGTGGCGCGGCCCGGTAGTGCTCGCTGCCCACCGGGAAGGACTCCAGCGCCCGGGCCTGCGAGGCGTAGCACGCGAGCATCCGCTGCTTGGCGATGCACTCCGCCTCGGTGAAGGCCACGGTGGTGCCCGGACGGCCATCCGGCGCGGGGAGGAACCCGGGAGCCATCTCCAGCAGTGCCGGAGGTGTGCGCCCCGCCCGCGCCAGCAGCGCCACGGCCGCATGCGCCATGAAGGCGGCGGAGTCGTTGTCCGGATGCCGGCCCTCGTAGGGGTGTGTCACGAGGAGCGCCGGGCGGAGCGCCTTGAGCAGCGCCACCAGGCACCCGGTGAGCGTGGCGAGGTCCAGTGCGGCCTCCTGGTCCACGGCTCCGAGCGAGAAGAGGTTGTCCCGGGGCACCCCCGCCAGGGCCAGGGCCGCGAAGGACTCCTCCTCGCGGATGCGCGCGTAGGCCTCGCGAGCGGGCGGTGCACCCGGGGGGCGCAGTGTGGGGTCCCTCGGAGCGCCGTCGGTGACGTGGACGACGTGGCAGCCGGGACTGCGGCGCAGCAGCCACGAGGCGCCCAGCACCTCGTCATCCGGGTGCGCGGCCATGAAGAGGATGGAGCCGCGCAACGCCTGGGGCGGCAGCAGCAGGGGCGCGAGGATGTCTCCGACCGTGCGCCCGTCTCCACCCAGATACCTGTCCAACGACGTCGATTCATCAGGAGGCCGCATCCACGGGCCTCCTTCCTGGGGTTCTCTCCACGCCGCCTCTCCTTCCCGCCCTGTCCTGCTCCATCCCGCCCTGTCCCACCCCGTTCAACCCACCCTGTTTCAACTCACCCTGCTTCAACCCACCTGTTTCAACCCACCCTGTTTCAACCCACCACCCACTGTCCCCTCTCCCTTCGGGAGAGGGTCAGGGTGAGGGTATCCGTCACCGTTCTTCAAATCCGTGAACACGGGTGGGGGATGCAACCCGGTTGGACCCGGCACCCTCACCCCGTCCCTCTCCCGGGGGGAGAGGGGAAATGTTTCGTTTCATGCGGACTCCTGCTGCGTGGATGGCAGGGTGATGGCCCCGACGGCCTCCTCGAGGAGTCGGCGCACCTGGGGGGCGAGCCGCACGCGCGCCAGCCGCCAGCGCTGATTGGGGCGCAGCCGTCCGAGCGTGTAGGTCACCTTGCGGCGGGTGTGCTCGAGCGGGAAGTAGCGGGCGAAGCCCGAGGCGTTGAGCGAGAAGAAGGACAGGGCGTCCGCGTCGTTGAGGAGCGTGAGGCTCATGTCGCCCTCGGGACGCTCGTGGCGGCCGATGAGCCAGCGCACGCGCTCGATGGTGGCCTTGTCCATGCCCACGTCGGAGAGCAGCGCGCACGCCACGTCCGCGCCGCGGGCGGCATGGGCGTCCTTGAAGGCCTGGTAGTCCGGGGCGTGGTGTTCCACGCGCGCGTCGGCCTCGGACAGCAGGCGCTCCACGTCGTGGAAGAGGGCCGCCGTCTGAAGGGCCAGGTCCGCGTGGGGCGCGAGCCGCAGCACCCACTGCCAGGTGTCCAGCGCATGCCGGTAGTCCGCCAGCACGAGGGGCTTGCTCAGGTCGTGCAGGGCCAGGTGGCGCGCGAGGATGGCGTCGAAGAGGGGCCCGGCGGAGGTGGCGTTGCGGCGGCCGATGAGTCCCTGGTAGCGGGTGAGCACTTCCAGGGCGGTGGCCGCGAGCGCCTCGCGCGGGGAGCCGGTGATGTGCAGGGCCAGGTCGTGGCCCGCGAGGCTCCCGGCGGCGTCGGCGGTGAAGACGCGCTCGTCCCAGTCGAACGGGTCGAACCCCGGGGCGCGCCACTGCTGGGCGTCCAGTTTCAGCACGTTCTCGTGGCCATCCAGGGTGACGGGCCACACGGTGACGGTGGGAAACTCCTCGGCCAGCAGCACGAAGGCACCGGAGTGCGCTCGCGTCGCGTCTTCAGCCCGGAAGTCCGTTTCGGACAGCAGCAGCTGTCGGATCATCGCGTCTCCCGCGGGTGGCCCGCACGTGAGGACGCGTCAAGGTGCTGCCGCCGGGGTGGAATGGCCAGGGCTCCATGTACGGGCGCGTGGGCCAATGCACCGGGGGACGGTCCCCACGTGTGCCAGTGCACGGAGCCCACGGGCGGCCCGTGCGCTGGCGCACACCGGGTGGCGTCCACCCGGGAGACGGCTGGACTCCGGGTGACTACGGGCGGCCGTTGTCGGCCGGCTGATCAAAGGCGTACTGCTCCGCGCGCGGCGCGGCGTCATTGTGGAACAAGGGGCACTTCTGGCAGGTGAAGCCTTCCCAGTCCTCACGCACCGCCGCGTCGATGCACATCGCGTACGAGCGGCAGTGGACGTTGCGGTAGTCCTCGACGCGATGGTGGTCCGCCCACATGGGCAGGCGGAGCTCGGTGGGATTGGGTTTGGGTGGCGAGCAGGCCATGTCGCTGAAACTCCCTCTCTAAGAATCTGTGAGCCCCCCTCGGGACTCCTCTTCATACCCACTGGTGCGTCGCGTCATTCCCGAGCCGGGAAGGGGGATGCGGCGAGCCGCCTCGTCCGCACAACAGGCGAGCGGGCGGGCGCCCGGCGGTGAGGCCGTCACGCAACCGTTCCGGGGGCCCGCTCTCCTGGTTGGTGCGCCTTCACTCGGTGCTTCATCCGGATGGGGCTTTCCCCGACAATGCGCCCCGTGCGTTCCTCGTTCGACCCCCCCTCGTCGCCCCTGGCCCGCCGGCTGGGATTGGTTGCCCTCACCGTCGTCACCCTGCTGGCCGCGGCGGGCTGTTCGCCCTTCGCCCGAGCCATCAAGGAGGGTGACACATTCTCCGCCCAGCAGAAGTGGGCCGAAGCGGAGGAGGCCTACCTGCGCGCCCTGGCGGAGGAGCCCAACGACGCGGAGGCGAAGGCGAAGCTGCTCCAGCTGCGCCAGCAGTGGAGCGCGGAGATCCTCCAGGGCGCCCGGGTGAAGCTCACCGAGGGAGACCTGGCCGGTACCACGTCGCTGCTGGTGCGCGCGCTGCAACTGGACGGCGAGAACGCGGATGCGCGGATGCTGCTGGCGCAGACGCTGGATGCCCGGGTGGAGGTGGCCCAGAAGGCGTTGAAGGAGGATCGGCTGCCGGAGGCCCGGGCCGAGTTCGAGGCGGTGCTGGCGGTGGACGAGGGGAACGTGGCGGCGCGCAAGGGCGTCATCGGGGTGCAGACGGCGCTGGCGCGGCGGTGGTTCGGCACGGCGCAGCGGCTGGAGGAGGAGGGCAAGCTGGGCAACGCGCTGCTGGCGTACGTGCGCGCGAACCAGGAGCAGACGGGGGCCACGCCCGCGCTGGAGCGCGCCGAGGCGGTGCGCCGCAAGCTGCAGGACGAGATCGCCTTCCTGGTGGTGACGGGGCCGGCGGAGGACAAGGCGGAGGCGCCGGACGTGGCGCAGCGGCTGTCGCCCGGGCGGCTGTCGGCGCTGCTGCCGCAGGAGGTGCCCATCCGCGTCATCACCGCCGATGCGCCGAAGGACCACGAGGGCGTGCGCCTGGGGCTGTCGGTGGAGCGGGTGATGCCGGTGAAGTCGGTGGAGCAGGCGCAGAAGTCGCAGCGCTACCTGGTGACGAACAAGGCGGTGCCCAACCCGCGCCGGCTGCAGACGGAGTCGGTGCTGCTGGAGCAGGAGCGCAAGCTGGAGGACGTGGAGCGCAAGTTGTCCGGCGTGCTGCGGGACTACCTGCGCAAGCAGGACGAGCTGGCCCAGGCGCGCGAGGTGGCCACCCGTTGCCGCTCGCGCGAGCGCCAGGCGTGCAGCACCGCGCTGGCCGAGTGCGTGAGGGCCTTCGGCCAGTCCAAGCCCGGCGAGGTGCCCAAGGAGTGCAGCCCGTCGCGTTGCAACCCCCAGTGCGAGGCGGAGGAAGGCGCGTTGTCGCAGCGGGCCTCGGCGGCGCAGGAGCTGGAGCGCCGGCTGGAGTCGGCGCAGGAGAGCGCGGAGACGCAGCGGCGCGAGGTGCAGCGGGGCCGGGATGCCTACTACCGCGAGCCCCTCACGGTGGACGAGCCCGTCTACGCCGACTACCCGTACGACGTGGAGCTGCACCGGCTGTCCATCACCGCGAGCGTGACCGAGCGGCTGGTGTCGCTGTCCAAGGACGCGGCGGCGGCCTCGCCGCACAGCGAGGACTACGCGGCGATGCACGAGGACGCGGCCAACAAGGCCTACGACAAGGTGGGCGTGCTGGCGGATCCGGTGCAGCTGCGCACCGAGTCGGAGCTGCGGGTGGAGGCGGGTGACAAGGCCATGCAGTCCATCGCCCAGCGGGTGATGGAGCACTTCGACGTGTACCGCCAGCGCCGGGTGGAGGATGCGCGCCGGGGCATGGTGCGCCCCAGCGCCGAGGACGTGGTGGAGACGGCGGTGCGCGCGCTGCTGCTCACCGCGGACGCGCCGCCCCAGGACATCCTCCAGGCGCTGTCCCAGGCGCGCGGCCTCACCCGCCCCGAGTCCATCTTCGGGCGCTGAGGCGCACCCTCACCGTGCGACGAAGGGAGTGAGCCGCCGCACCTGCGCGGCGTGGAGCTCCCAGAACACGGCCTGGAGCTGTCTCTCGCGGGCCGGGCCCCACCAGGCCTCGTCGTCGTCAGAGAGCTCGAACACCCGTTCCCAGCTCTGGATGACCCGGGATGCGAAGGGTTCGGGGTACGGCCAGGCGTCCGTCACGCCCGCGCGCCGGAGCGCCGCCTCGAAGGCCCGCGAATCGCGCTCGGAGCCCGCGAGGTAGGTGCGGTTGAGGACCGCATGCCACTTCTGGAAGTCGGACAGGAGGACGCTCCGCCTGGGGAGCACGGCCTCGATGCGAATGGCGCGGGTTCCAGGCGGACAGTGTCCCCTGGCACGGAGGTCCGGCTGGGGACGGCCTTCTCCGCCGTACTGGACCCAGGCCCAGAGCGGGTAGCGGCAGCCTGGAGGCGGCGGCCCCACCCGCTTCGCCAGTTGCTCACCCATCCAGGCGTAGGCGTCCTGGCGGTAGCGGGGGATTCGCCTGCCATCCGTGCGCAGCACGCCCCGCCGTTCCAGCAGCGCGCGCTCGGGGCCCGAGCGGATGGTCCAGAGTCTCAGGGGGTCTTCCGGCCTCGGGCGGGCCGTACCCGGGCGGGAGGTCTTATCCACCGCAATGGGTGTTGATGGCCTTGATGGTGCCCTGGCAGGTCCCGTTGGATTTGACGGTGTGGGGTATCTGGGTGATGACCTTGCCGTTCTTCTTGACGGTGAGGTGGTTGGAGCCGGAGTGCGTCGAGCAGCCATTCTTGTTGGCCGCTCGCTTGAGCTTCGCGTGATCGCAATCGGCGGGGTATTTCAGCCCCCCACCCGCGGCGAAACCCGTCACGGAGCCCAGCAGGATTCCGAGCAGGAACCAGCCAGGGACTGACGAGGCGGAGCGCTTCAGCTTCGACGGAACCCGAGTCATCACACCCTTCCTTTCGAGGAGCACCCTGCTTACGGCATGAAGGCGCTCCTCGGGAAGGGTCTCCGGGCCTTCAGCAGGCCACGGCCTCGTCCTGGGGGGACCACAGCGCGGCCTCGGCCGACTGGAGGCAATCCCCCAGGAAGCGCAGGTAGATGTCGAGTGCCTCGGAGCCGGTCTCCGCCAGCGTCCGGGCGTTCTCCGGCATCATCTGCAGCAACTCCTCCATCATCCGCGCGTTGGTGCCGCCCACCTCCAGCTGCACGTGCTCCTTGAGGAAGCTGAGCCCCTCCAGCGTCTCCCGGCCGAGCACCCGCGCCACGTTGGACAGCAGGTGCGGCCCCAGCACCAGCGAGAGGTTCTCGATCTCGAACTCGATGGCGATCTGCGCCGCGGGCAGCTCCCCGGCGATCGTCGCCTCGTGCAGATGCCGGTAGGCCCGCATCGCGTCCGTGGGGTACTGGGCCAGCAGCCGCTCCGTGTGGAGCATGGCCCGGCGGCGGATGTTCCACCGGCGCACCAGCATCCGCACGTCGTCGATCATCATCTGGTGGTGGCCGGCCTCCTGTTTGGCGTGCTTGAGCAGCCCCTTGCCAATCGAGTCCATCCCCAGGAGGAGGCAGCGCTGGCCCGCCCGGCGGATCCACCCCTCCACCGGCTCGGTCATGTACACGCCGAACGAGTGGTACTGGATGAAGAAACGCTCCAGGACCGCCGGCTCGATGGCGGGGTCCACCAGCCTGCGCATCACCGGATCCGTCGAGATGCGGGCACGGGCGGGCAGGACGTAGGGCTCATACAACTCTTTGACCAGACTCATGGCGACGACTCCTGACGGCTCTTTCTGCGGTACGGCGACGGCACTTCAAACGGTGGGAGTCACGGGCGTCAGGCGGCCCAGGGTCGCCTCGCTCACGTACTCCAGGAAATCGGGCAGCAGCCGGGCGGACAGCAGCCACAGGCAGGGCTTCGCGCCGGGCTCGTCGTGCAGCCGGGCGGCGGCGGCGTAGCTGTCGTCCTCGTCCTCGCGCACGAAGACGAAGGCGTTGCGGCCCCGCCGCGCGTACCACTCGCGGGCCTCGTCCAGCAGCGCCACATAGGCCTCCGGACCCTCGGGCGTGAGCGGGAACAGGCGCGCCGAGTCCAGCAGGCGGAAGAGGTTCGTCCCCGGCTGCCCCAGCTCGAGGAGGAGGGCGGCCACCGCCACGCCGTCGCGGCGCGCCACCAGCACCTGGCGCTCGCGCTCCAGCCCGGCCTCGTGCCACGTCTCCATCGCGTCCCTCAGGTCCAACCGCTCGCGCGACAGGTCCAGCGCGTCCACGTAGCTGGCCGGACGCGTGCGGGCGATCTGCTCCACCAACCGCTTCTTCTCCTCGAAGCGCGCCGGGCCGAGCTCGAAACCGTGGCCGGTCTGCCCGCTCGGCTCATCGCAACTCACGTGCATCAGGCGCACGGGCATGACCAGGGCCTCGCCGCTGGCCTCGTGCTCCCGCGCGTAGACGTGGTGGACGCGCTCCATGAGGGGCACGGTGGACTCGGTGTAGGCGATGAGCCACCGGAAGTCGGGATCGCTCTGGGCGTGCTCCAGCGTGCGCACGTGGATGTCGCGCAGAATCTGTCCGGGCGGCACGTCCGCTGCGGGCTTGCCGGGGCGTTTGGCCAGCTGGTGCACCAGCCAGGTGTGCCGGTAGGGCCGCACCGAGGAGAGCGTGGCCTCCACCCCTCGTTCCGAGGGCCACACCGTCTGGCAGAAGAGCCGCGGCAGGTGCGCGGCATGGTGGCCCGTCTCCAGGAAGCTGGCGCGCAGCTCCTGGAAGTGCTCCGTCGTCTTGCCGGCCAGGTTGAAGTAGCCCGAGTCCACGAAGAGCTCCCACAGCGGCTCGAGCAGCCCCTCCGCGCCGCGCGTGGCGGGGCAGAGCGCCTGGGAGACGAGCTGCACCCAGCGCGCCTCGTCCACCGGCGTGCGCGGGGTGACCTGGAGGCCGAACAGCCGTTGCCCGTCCTGCTGCTTGCCGCCCACGTAGCGGACCTCGCCCCGCAGGAGGATGGGCTCGCCATTGGCGCCACGCACCTCGAGGGGTTGCAGCAGCAGCCCCGGGAAGATGAGGTCCTCGGGCGTGCCGCGCAGGCACAGGCCGTTGAAGGACAGGTCCACCACCTCGCGCTCGAGCGGCCCCAGCTCGCCCCACAGCGGGTGGTGGAACCAGGCCGTCATTCCCTCGGGGGCGGGCACGCGCCGGTGTGAGCGGTGGCGCACCTTCCACAGCCGCCGCGGCAGGGGTGTCACCATCCGGCCGCCCTGCGTCCCGAGCGCCGGCACGCGCATGCGGTAGGCCGTGTTGTGGCCCACCACCTCGATGTCATAGGGCGCCATGCCCCAGAGCGCCTCTGGCTCCTCCAGCCGCCAGTGCAGCTGCGAGGACGCCACGTCGAAGTACTCCAGCGACACGCGCAGCGTCCGGCCCAGCTGCCGCAGCAGGCCCTCGTGCTTCATGACGCACACCGTCTTGAGGATGGAGCGGATGCGCTCGGGCTCGACGAAGGCCTCCTCGATGGGCTGCGGCGACACGGCGGGCTGGGCCCGTCCCTCGCGGGCCGCCACGTCCAGCAGGGAGAGGATCTGCCGGCCCTGCTCCCGCGTCACCCCCACCAGCTGGATGCCGATGGGCGCGTCATACCGGCGTGGATCGCTCCAGAAGAGCTCCCCCCTCAGCGGGCCGATGGTGCGGCCGTTGTCGTCCAGCAACAGTTGCAGCAGGCGGTCTCGGGGAGGCAGCTCGGCGCCCGGCTCGGGGAGGGCCCACACCACGGTGGGGCTCAGCCGCGTCACCCGGCTGCTGCTGATCCCCGGCTGGGACAGGATGAGGTTGATGGACTTCTCCGGCCTCTCGGCGTGCAGCGAGTACCCCGAGTAGCTCCCGGCGGCGAGGCCCGGTCCGGCCGATGTCTCTACGTCTCCACGCATGTGCGGCTCTCTCCTCAGTCCTCTTCGGGATGAGGGTAATCCCTTTCATGAAAAGAAAACGCCCGGGGCGCCATTTCGTCAAGGCGGACAGTGCCATTCTTTGCTCATGCGATCCGCCCGGGTCCACGGGGCTGGAAAAGTCCGTCCCTCCGGGTCGAGACCCTGGAACCCCGCTGTATCTCAGGGAAATCCGCTCCCGCGTGGAACCGGGCAAACAATGACTTGCAGGGCGCGCGTGGGGCGTTGTCAGGCTTTTGCCGGGCTGGCGGTTCTGCAGCCCTGGCGGAGCCGTCCCCCGGTGTTGTGAGTCCATGGCGAATACGTGCAAGGGATTGCTGGGAATGGAGGGAATGCGAGGACACGGCCCGGGGAGGGATGTCGGCGGGTGGGCAGCACGGGGGCAGCCGCCGCCGCCGGGTGTGCGCCGGAGGACGAAGCCGCGGTGCGTCGGGCCGCCGGGAAATGGGGGCTCTCTCGCTTTCAGGGGCCCGCCCCCCATGGACGTTCGCGGCGGGAACGGCGAGGCTGCGCTTCCCATGGCGAAACCCACCCCCGAGGATCACTTCAACATCGAGGTGCTCAAGTTGATGCTCCAACTGGCTTGGAGCGATGATCAGATCGACGTGCAGGAGGTGGGGACCATCCTCGGCGCGGCGCGCAGCTGGGGCGTGCCCGAGCTGGAGGTGGCCGCCCTCAAGAAGGCGCTGGAGGGCGGCGTGACGCTGCCGGCGCCCGATCTGGGCCTGCTGCGAGATCGTTCCGATGAGGTGCTCGAGGCGGCTCGCGCGCTCATCTCGAGTGATGGCAAGCTCCAGGCCTCCGAGCAGGAGATGCTCGAGGAGCTGCGCCTCATCCTGAGCCCCGGGCGCTGAGCACCCCCGCCCCGAGAGAGCCGATGGACGCGGATACACGAGAGGCGATGGCCCGGCGCATCGAGCAGTCCACCCCGGAAGATCTGGTCTCCGGGCTATTCTGCGAGAACGCCTACCTGTCGATACGGGAGATGCTGGGCAGGGACGTGGCGGATTCGGTGCGGGCAGCCACATGGCCGCTCCGGCCGTGGGCCAGCTTCCAGCGCTACCCCGTGGCGGAGCTGCTGCGGATGATGGACGCCGCGGCGGACCTCGCCGACAAGCAGGGGCTCCTGACCTACCCGCAGGCGCTGGAGGAGATGGGCGGGTGGGTGACTCGCATCACCCAGGGTACACCTTTCAGCAGGGCCGCTCACCTGGCGGTGGGGAATGACCCGCACGAGCGGCTGGCGGTGTCACAGGCCTCGGCCCGGGTGCTCGTCACGTATGGCGAGCGCAAGTACGAGCGCGAGGGACCCACCCATGCCCGGCTCATCTGGAAGCGCGAGCTGATGGGGCCCTCGTTCCTGCTGGGGGCCTATACGGTGATCGCCCAGAACATCTCGGGCGTGCACATCACCGTCACCCTGGGGCCGTGTCTGGAGCCGGGGATGAACTTCCAGCTGCACTGCTCCTGGTGATGGGGCCGGGGAGGGGGCCTCACTCCTGGGATTTGGCCACTGGAGCTGGAGCGGGCACCAGCTCCTCACGCCGCAGCAGCAGCTGGGCGTTCTGCCTGGGCAGGATGCGCACCTGGAAGCGCCGCTGGTAGGCGTCGTCCTTGGAGAAGACGTTCCGGTCCGTCACCAGCAGCAGGGCGGTGGGCACCACGTACCGCTGCGAGTTGTTGCCGAAGTAGTGCACCAGCACGAAGTACGTGCCCGGCGCCGCCTTGCGCGCGTGGTACAGCTCCGGCCCCAGGCCGTCGGTGATGTCCCAGTGCAGCTTGCCGCCCAGTGACGTCTCCTTGTGCTGGTAGAAGCACTTCTCGGCGTTGGGCTCCATCACCCACAGGTCGATGTCCGTCCCGTCCGAGTTCCAGTGCGTGGTGAGCTGGTAGTCGATGGGGCTCGTCTCCTGGAGTCTGTTCAGCTCGCGCCGCCGGGCCTCCAGCGCCGCCGACTGCGCGGCCAGCGTGGGATGTCTCGCCAGGGCCGCCAGCATCCGGCCGTAGTGGTACGCCGCCACCGTCTTCGTCTGGCCATCGTGGCGCTTCCAGGCACGGGCCAGGACGATCTCCCAGTTGCGCGCCGCCTCGGCGGGACGCCCCGCTGCATCCAGGGCCAGGGCCTCCTCCAGGTAGGACTGGGGCTCGAAGGGACGGTTGAGCCGCACGTGCTCGAAGAGCTCCGTGGCGGCCGGGAACTGGCCGAGCGCGAGCAGCCCATAGCCCACCAGCCGCAGCGCCTCGGCGTCCTTGGGGCGCAGCTCCACCGGAGAGGAGAGCGCCCGCACCGCGCCCCACGTGTCGCCCGCGAAGGCCCGCTTGCGCGCCACCGTCTCGTACACCAGCACGTCGTCCTTGTTCTCCCGCCGCGCCCGCCGGTACGCCAGCTCCGCCTGCAGCCGCTCCTCGCCTCCCGCGTAGGGCTCGTCCCGCAGCGGCTGGGCCTTCATCCGCGAGCCCAGCTCCGCCTGCTTCTCCTTCAGCACCCGCAACACCTCGCGGCCCGCGTCCGGCACCCCGTCCAGTGACAGCCCCAGCAGCTCGTCCCGGCGCTGGTCCTCCTGCTGCCGCCGCAGCGCGTCCAGGTCGGTGAGATCCATCTGCTCGCCGCGCACCGCGTAGCGCACGTAGTCGCCCTCGGACTCCAGCACCAGCATGGAGGCCCGGGCGTTGGCCAGCCGGTAGTGCTGGCTGAGCGCCACCACCATCCGGTCCAGCTTCACGTCATCCAGCCCCACCAGCCGCGACACGAAGAGCTCGGCCCACGCGCGGGGAGCGAAGGCGCTGTCCTCGTCGCGCGGCAGGGGCACCGACAGGGTGCGCTCCTCGCCCGCGGCCTGCGTCACCACCTCCAGCTGCGCCGGGCCATCGCCCACCAGCCGCCCCGCCACCCGCAGCTCCTGCCCGGAATAGACGAGGTGCGGCCGGCCCGACACCACCAGATCCTTCACCGGCGCGCCCTTCACGCCCACCCGGGCGAGCACCACCGAGGCCGCCCGGTGCGCGCGCGCCGCCGCGTCCACCTCGGCGCCGGAGAGCACGTTCACCACCCGGCCCCCACCCGAGCGCGCCAGTGCGTCGAAGAGGTCCGTGTTCACCGACGCCTCGCCGAAGCGGTAGCTCACCCACCGCAGTGTCTCCGCGGCCGGGTGGCGGGAGATGAGCTCCTCCACGTTGCTCTGTCCCCAGGTGACGTTGCCGTCCGAGAGCAGGAAGGCCGTCACCCGTCCGCCGCCCGCCGCGGGCTTCAGCCAGTCGCGTCCGGCACGGTCCAGCTCGGACAGCATGCCGCCCACGTTGGAAGCGCCCTCGAGGAAGGCGTGCTCCAGCTCGGAGAAGGTCTGCTTGCGGGCCTCGGGCGTGTTGCGCCGGAAGCCGGTGCCGTGCAGCCAGCGCGGGCGTACGTCGAAGAGGAGCACCGCGTACTCGGTGAGGCTCGGGTCCTTCTCCAGCAGCGCGCGCAGCATGGCGCCCTGCAGAGCCCAGGCGTTGCCGTCCTCCACCGACAGTGAGGTGTCCACCACCAGCACCGCCCGCCCGGTGGCCGCCTCTTCACTGCTCGCGGTGAGCCGCTCCGGCAGCCGCACGCGGGTGTAGAAGGCCTGCCCGGGCAGTCCCGCTGGGTCCGCGCCCACCAGCACGTCCGCGTCCTGGCTCCTGGGCGTGAGCGCCACGTCCAGCACGCCATCCCCTTGCAGCTTCGGCCAGTCCCACGCCTGCCACGTGCCGAGCGTGAGCGGCTTGCCCGTCTGCGGGCCCACCACCACCTCGCCCGCGTGCTTCGGGTCCACGTGCACGCGCGCCGACACCTTCAGGCCCTTGCCCGCGCCCGGCGGCACCGGCCACGTGTAGCGCAGGCGCTGGCCGTCGAAGAGGAGCGTCTGCTCGTAGGCGATGACCACGCGCTTGAGGGACCTGGGCGGCAGGGGGAAGACGCGCGCGCTGAAGTTGGAGGCGCCCGCCCACTCCAGCAGGGCGGGGTCCACGTTGCGGCGCACCACGTCCTCGTACACCTCGCGGGCGCGCTTCTGCTCGACGATGCGGGCCTCCTGGGGCTCACCCCACGAGCGCTTCGCTCCCGGCGGGCTCGGCGGGGCGGCCGCCACCAGCGTCTCCGCCTTGCCCGAGTCTCCCAGTGGCGGCAGCAGCTCCGTGGATTGGAAGAGCGAGGGCGAGTCCACCGCCACCGCGCCCGAGTACAGCGCGAAGCCCGCCACCGTCGCTCCGCCCGGCAGCGGGTAGTAGAAGGTGCCTTCCAACGCGCGCGCGGTGTTGTTCTCGAAGAGGTAGTCCACCACGGTGCGCGCGCGGGCTCCCTGGATGTACGTCACCACGCGCACCTCGCGCGTCACCAGCGGCTGGTAGCGGCCCTCGTCGTCCTGCACCAGCACCTTGGCCACGCGCTGCGCGGTCTCCACCTTGGGCAGCACCGGCCGGGGCGCCTCTTCCAGCTTGGACTTCTCCTTGGGCTTCTCGGGGGAGGCGTCGTCCCGCATCGCCGCGCTCGGGGCGGGTGCTCCACCCCTTCGGCCACCCGACGAGCCGCCGCCGCCGCCCTTGATGATCTGGATGATTTCGCGCCGCTTCTGCTCCAGCACGCGTGGGCGCTCCTCGAATTCCTCCTCTCCATCCATGGGGGCCGCTGGAGCCGCGGCCCTCGGGGCGGGCTCGGGCATGGCCACGGGGGAGGGGGGCGGCGGCGGGGGGGGCGGAGACGCGTCCGCCGGAGCCTGGGCCATCGCGCCTTCCATCTGCTCGGAGCCCAGGGACGCGTCCACCTCCGCCGCGACGACAGGCTGAACGTCGTGGCGGCTCGGCCGTGGTGCTCCAGCCTGGGGCGCTCCGGTGCGCGGCTCATCAGCGGGCTGAACGCCTCGCCAGTTCGCCGCGACCACGAGCCGCATGAGCTCCTCTTCGGTGACGGGCTGCGGGTCGGCGACGGCGTCGCGCAGCGCCGGGAGGTCCACTGTCCCCGTGTCCCGCACGCCCGGCACGGTGCCAGGCGCGGTGAGCCCGGCGCGGGCGAACGGCTCCGGGGCCACCTTGGGGGCCTCGGGCACCGGGGGCTTCTCCTCGTCAGATGAGCTGCGCTTGCAGCCCGGCAGGGCCAGGGCCGCGAGGAGGACTCCAGTGAACAGGGCGCGCGGGAGGGACATGGGCCAGAGGCTAGCCCACGGGCGGCCTGAACGCAGATGCCCCCCCCACGGGTTTCATCCAGCTTCACCTTCGTGGCGCGTGACGCCAACGGACTGCAGGCGCCCGCGTTGTCCTACACCTCCTCCTGCGGGTTCTGGGTCAGCCCTTCGTCTGCTGCGCGCGCCGGGAGAAGCGCAGCACGGCGCGGAAGATGGACTCCACGCCCTCCGGGTCCAGCCCCAGCTCGGTGGCCCAGGCCCGGCGCGTGGCGAGCATCTCGTCTTCCCGGGCCGGATCCGGCACCGGCTGGCCCGCCTCGGCCTTGGTGCGAATCGCCCGCCGGGCCAGCTCCGCCCGCCGGGCCAGCAGCTCCACCAGCTCGCGATCCAGCTGGTCGATGTGCTCGCGGGTCTCCTTCAGCTCCGGCAGGCCCGTCTCGAGCGCTGGCAGCTCCATGCGCGGCGTGTCCGGTGTGGCGGCCTCGGGCGGAATCGCCTCCAGCTCCTGGTGGATGGCCCCGAGCGCTTGCAGCAGGTGCCTGCGCGCCTCGTGCGCGAAGGGGTTCTCGTGCTGGATGGCGGTGAAGAGGTGCCCGGCGTCCGAGCGGACGAGCTCGATGGTGCGCGACAACGCCTTGAAGCTCGCGGGTGCGAAGGGCACGTCCACCCCCGAGCCCGCATCCACCATCCCCTTGGCCACGAAGAAGGTGAGCGCGTGCGTGTGCGCCATGATCCGGTCATGGCCCTCGGGCGACTGCTCGATGACCTCGCAGCCCAGCCGCTCGAAGAAGCTCCGGGCCTGGCGGGCCGCGTCCGGGTGGAGCGGGTTGGGCGAGACGACCACGCGCAACGGGCGCTCGGCCATGGCGAGGCTGAGGGGCCCGAAGAGCGGATGGGTTCCCACCCACGGTACCTTCGTCCCGAGCACCTCGTTCATGGCCTGGACGGGCTTCACCTTGACGCTCCCCACGTCGAGCAACAGTTGCTCCGGCGTCAGGTGGGGACGCAGTGTTTCGAGCACCTCGCGCATCCGCGGCACCGGCACGGCCACCACCACCTGCTCGGCCCCCGAGAGCAGCTCCGGGATGGAGCCGGCGCGGTGGGGCTCGGGGATGTCCGCCGCGGTGTCCCACGCCCGGTAGGCGATGCCCGCCGCGTCCAACAGTGAGCCCAGCGCGCGGCCAAAGCGGCCATATCCGATGATGGCGACCGTCATGCCGCCAACTCTACATGACGGGGGCCATGGCCGTGTTCCCCCGCTCGGGCGCAGAGTGGCTTCCCGCGCAGTGCCACGAGGGAATCGACGTGTCAGAAGCAAAGAAGAACGTGGAGCGGACCCGGCTCATCTTCGAGGAGATGGCCCGGACCGGTAGCAACCAGCCCCTCCTCGATGCCCTGGATGACGAGGCCGTCTACAAGCTGTCCCTCCCCAAGGGCACTCCCCTCAGTGGGGAGTTCCGCGGCCGGGAGGCCATCCTCGAGTACTTCGAGCGGCTCGAGCAGGTGCTCGAGGTCCTGGAAGTGAAGACCTGGGACTTCGTCGGCAATGGCGACCAGGTCATCGTCCTCGGCGACGAGCAGTTCGTCGTGAAGAAGACCGGGCGCACCTGCTACAGCGAGTTCGCCTTCGTCCTCGAATTCAGCGGCGGGAAGATCGTCCGCGCGCTCGTCATCGAGGACCTGTCCGGTGTCGTCGAGGCCTTCGCTCCCGCGAATACACGGGCGGCTTCACGGGCCTCCGGGACTTGAGCACGGTGGGGAGCACGGGTCCGGGCACCCTCACCCTGTCCCTCTCCCGGGGGGCGAGGGGAGGGTGCTCAGGGGAGGGTGCTCAGTGGGCACTTGGGGGGGTGCTCAACACCTTCATCGTGCCCCTCGTGACTCCGAATTGCTCGTGCACCGCCGTGCGGCGTACGGCCTCGGCCGGGGAGATTCTTCCCGCCAGGAGCTCCTGGTAGGCCGCCAGCACCCGTGCCGCCTCCTCCTGGGACTCGCGCACGAACTCCACCCGGAAACGGCGTACCCCTCGCTCCAGCAGCTTCGGCACCAGCGAGGCCGCGCTCTGCGCCTGCGCGTTGAACACCGTGTTCCTGCACCCCACGTCCACGATGACCGGGTGCTCCAGGCCGATCCGGTCCCGCAGGGAGATTTGATGCTTCTCACACGGCCGGCCGCAGCTCTTGAAGTCGCGCCCGTTGGACAGGGTGTGCGAGTACACGCAGTGCTCCGTGTGGAACGTGGCGATGTGGTGGTGCAGCGCCACCGCGAAGCGGTCCGCCGGCGTGTGGTCGAGCAGCGAGAAGAGCTGCGTCTCGTCCAGGTCGTGCGAGAAGGTGAGCGTGTCCAGCCCCAGCCCCAGCAGGTGTGCCGCCGTCAGCGAGTTGGTCACGTTGAGTGAGAAGTCCCCGTGCAACACCGGGCGCGGCTGGCCCGCAGGCCGCTCCAGGAAGTGCATCATCGCTCCCCAGTGGCGCACCAGCACCGCGTCGGGACGCAGCTTGTCGATGCGCGCGTCGTAGCCCTCCTCGCCCGGCTTCTGCACGCGCACCGTGGCGATCGTCACCCGCAGCCCGGCGGCCCTCGCCCGCTCCACCGCGCGCTGCAGGCCCACCATCTCCATCCAGTCCAGCTCCACCTCGCGAATGCCGGCGGCCAGGACGGCCTCCAACTGCGCGTCGTTACGGCACAGCGGCAACAGGCGCGGCGCCTCCTCGGCCGCGGCTTCGGGCACGTGCGCCAGCAGCGAGGCTCGCACCTGCTCCAGCACTGGCGTCTCCACCACCGTGCGCTTGTGGCCCCGCTCCACCGCCGCGGTGAGCTCGGCGACGAGATCCCTGCGCAGCGCCTTGAGCTCCGACACGGGCAGGTGCAGGCCCGGCGGCAGCTCCGCGCAGTCCAGCTTCTCCAGCGTGAAGGGCGTGCCTCCAAAGGCGCCCAGCTTGTCCTTCAACAGTTCCTCGTCCAGGCCCTTGCCCCGCGACGCGGTGAGCGGCGTCGGGCTCATGGCCGAGCTCTCGTGTCCCCAGGCGCTCGCATGCAGGCGCAGCGGAGCTCCCTCGGCGCCCGAGACCTTCAGGGTGAGTGGGATGCGGCCCTCGGGCTCGCCATGGGAGAGCATTCCCTCGGTGCGGCGGACGAGGGACGGGTCGCTGTTGAGCCACACGCGCTGCCCCGGCGCCACCCGCCCGAGGTCCGGACCCGGGTGGCCGAAGCCCAGCACCCAGCCCTGGCCCTTGCGGTCCACGCGGAAGATGGGGCCACCCGGCTCGTGCTTGTCCTCGGGAGCGTTCGCATCGAAGACGACGCCCATGCCCGGCCGCGGGTCCACATGGGCCGGCGTGGGCTCGCCACCGGGGAGGGGAGAGGAGATGGCCCCATTGGGCGCCTCGGGGCGCTGCTCGCCCAGGCCGAGCGCTCCGGTCCACGGACGCTCGTCGGGAGTGACGAAGACCTCCTTGCCGGACACGGAGCGCACGCGGCCGAGGTACAGGCCCCGGTGCTTGGGGAAGCGGCCCTCGACGAGCGTCTGGTGGTCCGAGCCCCCGAGGAAGCCATTGGAGAAGCCCCGGCTGTACGTGAGGGACATGTCGGCCAGGTCCTTCTCGAGCTGGCGCTCATCCGGCTTGCCGGCGATGACTCCGTCCACCCACCGCCGGTAGCCCTGCACGGTGGTCGTCACGTACTGCGGGCCCTTGAGGCGGCCCTCGATCTTCAGGCTGTGCACGCCGATGTCCACCAGGTCGGGCACGGCCCGCACGCCCGCCAGATCCTTGGGGCTGAGCAGGTAGCGCACGTCGCCGAGATCTCTCGTCTGGCTGTCCACCACCAGGTCATAGGGGAGGCGGCAGGACTGGGCACACTGGCCGCGGTTGGCCGAGCGCCCGCCCCAGGCCTCGCTGGTGAGGCACTGGCCGCTCCAGGACATGCACAGCGCGCCGTGGATGAAGACCTCCAGCTCCATGTCCGTCTGGCTGGCCAGGCGGCGGATTTCGGTGGTGGAGAGCTCGCGGGGCACGACGACGCGGGTGACGCCCAGGCCCCGGGCGAAGCGGATGCCCTCGGCGCTGGAGACCGTCATCTGCGTGGAGGCGTGCAGCTCCAACTGGGGGCAGATGGCGCGCGCCAGCAGGGCGATGGCCGGGTCCTGGATGATGAGGGCGTCCACACCGGACTCGGCCACGCGGCGCAGGATGCGCTCCACCATGGGCAGCTCGGGCTCGAAGACGAGCGTGTTGAGCGTCACGTAGGCGCGGGCCCCGGCGCGGTGGACGAGCACCATCGTCTCGGGCAGCCGCTCGAGCGAGAAGTTGTCGGCGCGGGCGCGGGCGTTGAAGCCCTCGTCCAACCCGAAGTAGACGGCATCCGCGCCGCTGGCGAGCGCCGCGCGCAGTGAATCGAGGTCTCCCGCGGGTGCGAGGATTTCAGGACGTCGGGAAGGCATGCTGCCTCCATAACACGCGGTCCGTGTTCCGGTGCCCGCCCGGAGCACTCCCCCGCCCATCCCCCGGGCGGCTGAGGGGCGCACGCGGGGCCTCCCTTGGAATAAAGGACGTTTCCGTATGCACAAGACCCTTGCCGCGGGCCTGCTGCTCGCGATTCTCACCCTCTCGACGGGCTGTCTGGGACCCCGGCTCGCGCGGTGCCCCGCGGACGGGGGCAGCCCCTGGCGCACGCTGGAGAGCGAGCACTTCACCCTGAAGACCGACCTTCCCTCCCAGGAGGCCCACGAGGCCATCGCCTGGCTGGAGCGGCTGCGCGCCGCCCTGCTCGCCGCCGCGTGGCCCGAGGCCCACGACCGGCCCATGGAGAAGGTCACCGTCTTCGTGCTCAGTAGGAGCCAGGACTTCGAGAACCTCTTTCCCTCCAGTCTCGATGGGCTCTTCACCCGGATCGGTGGAGAACTCTCCATCTTCCTCCACGGCTCGCCCTCCACGTGGTCGGCCCGCACCGATGGGCGCTCCTTCTCCACGGTGAAGCACGAGCTCACCCATTACCTGAGTGCCTACTTCCAGCTCCGCCAGCCGCGCTGGCTGGGCGAGGGACTCGCCGAGTTCCTCGAGACGTTGGAGCTGTCGGAGGACGGGAAGACGGCCACGGTGGGCAAGCCCTCCCCGAATGCCGCGGCGTGGATGGATTACCAGTTGCAACTCGTGCGCAACCGTCAGGTGCTCTCCTGGTCCGCCTGGAGCGTGTTCAACTGGGACTCGCGGAAGCTGGACCAGGACACCCCCTACCAGCGCTCAGTCCACTACGCGACGAGCTGGCTGCTGGTGCACTGGCTCTCCAACACCCGCCCCGAGGGCTTCTCGAAATTCCAGGCCCGTCTGGCGAAGGGCGCGGACCCCCGGCAGTCCTTCGCGGAGGCATTCCCCGACCTGCGCGGCGCCGACATCGACAGCATGCTGCTGCCGTACCTGCTCCGGGGCTCCTTCAAGGAGCGCACCGTGCAGGTGCCCTCCGTGACGACGAGCGCCACCGAGCTCCCCCTGGGGGACGCCGAGGTCCATGCCGTCCGGGCGTGGCTGGCGCTGACGGCGTCCTTTCTCTCCAAGGAAGGATCGAAGGAGCGGCGGGCGCTGGCTCATACCGAGCTGGACGAGGCGCTCCGGCTGGAACCGGCGAACTTCTCCGCCATCTGGCTGAAGGTGGGCATGGGCGACGTGCCCGAGGCGCAGCTGTTGCCACTCGTCCGCGCGGCGGTGGCGGCGCACCCCGAGGAGGGCCGCGCCTGGAGGTTGCTGGGCGGGGTGCTGGGGCAGGATGCGTCCACGCTGGCGGAGCGGGAGGCCGCGTACGCGAAGGCCGTCGCGCGCTCCCCGAATGACGCGAGCCCCGCGAATGAACTGGCCTGGGTGTACGTCCTCCAGGGGCGGTACGCGGAGGCGCTCCCGCTGGCGGCGCGCGCCGTCGAGCTGGCACCCTGGGATCCCTCCATCCTGGACACCTACGCCATGACGGTCGCGGGGCTCGGCCGTTGCGAGGAGGCCATCCTGACCGAGCAGCGCGCCCTCGACGTGTTGCAGGACTCCCAGGACCCGAAGCTGGTGAAGCTGTTCAGCGAGCGGCTCGCGGCCTTCACGTCTACGTCCTGTGTCCCCAAGCTCACGCCGTGAGGGTTTCCCCGGATGAGGAGCCCGTTGCGTGGGCGGTAGAGTGCTGGGGAGGAGCCCTCCTCCATCGCTGTGGGGGCTCCAGAGGGGGATTCCATCCATGCACCGAAGTCTTCGGGCCGTCATCCTGTTCGCCGTTCTCATCGCGTCCACGGGTTGTCTGGGGCCCCGTCTCGCGCAATGTCCCGCGCAGGGCGGCCGTCCCTGGCAGGAGGTGGAGAGCGAGCACTTCACGCTGCAGACCGATCTCCCCATCGAGGAGGCCAACAAGGCGGCGCGCTACCTGGAGCAGACCCGCGCCGCCATCCTCGCGGCCGCGTGGCCTTCCGCGAGCACGCGGAAGATGGCCCGGGTCACCGTCTACGTCTTCGGCCAGAGCTCGGATTTCGAGAACCTCTTTCCCCGGAGGGTCGCCGGGTTCTTCTCCCTGCAGGGCGATGAGCCCTTCATCGTTCTCCATGGCCCGCCGGACACCTGGGAGAAGCGCTTCTCGGGGTTCTCGGAGGCGTCTTCCTCCACGCTGAAGCACGAGCTCACCCATCACCTGAGCACCTATACCCTGCTCCGCCGGCCGCACTGGTTGTCCGAGGGGCTGGCCGAGTTCCTGGAGACGCTGCGGCTGTCCAAGGATGGCAGGACCGCCACCATGGGCACCCCGCACATCGACTCGGCCGTGTTCATGAAGAAGGTGTTGGACCTGTCCCAGCGGGGGCTGCTGCGCGACAACGAGTGGTCCATGCAGCGGGTGCTCGCCTGGGATGACCGGCGGCGGGACGAATTCGAGGACTGGGAGCTCGCCACCAACTATTCGGGCAGCTGGCTGCTGGTGCACTGGCTCTACAACACGCAGCCCGACGCCTTCGCGCGGTTCCAGGGGATGCTGGCGCAGGGGAAGGATCCCGTCCCCTCCCAGCGTGATGCGCTGCCCGAGCTGTCCTCGGCCCGGCTCGACAAGCGGCTCTTCGAGTACCTCCAGAGCGGCTCCTACGAGGAGATCACCGTCCAGGTGCCTCCCGTGGCCAACAGCTTCTCCGAGCGCACGCTGGATGACGCCGAGGTCCACGCCCTCCGAGGGATGCTGGCACTGACGGCCGCCGGCATGTCCCAGGAGGACAGGGCGGCGCGGCGGAAGCTGGCGCGCGCCGAGTACGAAGAGGTGCTCCGGCTGGAGCCGGAGGGGATGCTCGCCCTCGAGGTGCAGCTGACAGATGCCTCGCCCGAGGAGACGGTGTCCCTGTCGCGCGCGGCGGTGGAGGCCCATCCCCACGAGGCGCGCGCCTGGCTGCTGCTGGGCGAGGCCCTGCGGGTAGGCAGGAGTCCGCCGGAGGTGGCGGAGCGCGAGGCCGCGTACAAGAAGGCCGTCGAGCTGGCTCCGGGGGATGCGAGCGCGGCCAACGGGCTGGCGTGGTTGTATGTCACCCAGCAGCGCTACGCGGAGGCGATGCCGCTGGCGTCGCGCGCCATCGAGCTGGCCCCCTGGAATGCCCTCATCCTGGATACCTTCGCCATGGCCGCCGCGGGGCTCGGCCGTTGCCCCGAAGCCATCCTCGCCGAGCAGCGGGCGCTCGACATGCTGCAGGAGCAGCCGAACGAGACGCTGGAGAAGGAGTTCCGCGCGCGGCTCGCGGCCTTCACTCCCACGTCTTGTGTCCCCCAGCTCACGCCCTGAGGTGGCTCAGGGAGGGCCGCTGGCGGGAGTCCCGTGCCCTCCCGCCACGTAGTGCTCGCGGACGAACGCGTCCAGGCGGTCGAAGGCGGTGGTGAGGATGTCCTCCGGCGGGAGGAACACCACCCGGAAGTGCTGGGTGCCCGCCTTCTGCCCGAAGCCGCTGCCGTGGACGAAGAGCACACCCGTCTCGCGCAGCAGCGACAGCACGAACTGCTCGTCGTCCGTCACGCCGGGCAGTTGGAGGCGGACCATCGCGTAGAAGGCGGAGTCGGGCTCCACCATGGACAGGCCGGGAATGGCGTTGATGCGGCGGATCGTGAGGTCGCGCCGTGAGCGCATCCGCTTCATCATCTCCGGGATGTGGTCCTGCGGCCCCTCCAGCGCGGGCTGGATGGCGTACTGCTGCGGGGTGGGCGCGCACAGCCGGGCATCCGCCAGCCGCATCACCGCGCTCTTGAGCGCCGGCATGAGGTGCGAGTTGCAGAAGACGAGCCACCCCATGCGCCAGCCGCAAGCGAGGTAGGCCTTGGACATGCCATTGAAGGTGATGATGGGCACGTCCGTGGCCAGCGACGCGGTGGGCGTGTGGTCCTTGTCGTAGAGCAGCTTGTCGTAGATTTCGTCGGAGAGGATGACCAGTCCGCGCCGCCGGGCGATCTCCAGCAGCCCCTCGAGCACTTTGCGGTCGAGCACCGCGCCCGTGGGGTTGTTGGGGTTGCACAGCAGGAGGGCGCGGGTGCCGGGGGTGCACAGCGCGTCGATCTCCTCCAGGTCCAACGTCCAGCCGTGCTCTTCGTCCAGGGTGTAGGGCACGCCCTGGGCGCTCAGCTTGGACATGAGGGCGTTGTAGAGCGGGTAGCCGGGACAGGGCAGCAGCACGCGCTCGCCGGGCTCCAGGATGGCGGTGAGGGCCAGCTCGAGCGCCTCGCTGGCGCCGCTGGTGACCACCACGTCCGAGGGGCTGATGCCGGGGATGCCGATGCGCGTGCATTCGCGGGCGATGGCCTCTCGCGCGGCCGGGATGCCCGCCGAGGGCGCGTAGCCGTTGTGGCCGTCGCGCATCGCGCGGTGCACCGCCTCGATGAGGTGCGGCGGCGTCCGGAAGTCGAACTTCAGTGGGTCGCCGATGTTCAGGAAGAGGATGCGCTGGCCCTGGGCTTCCAGGCGGCTCGCCTCGGCCACGACGTTGCGGATGGCGTATCGGACGTTTTCGATGTGCCTGGCGGCGGGAATCACGGGAATCCTCGGCAAGGGTCGCTGTCTATGTAGCAACACCCCCCGTCCCGCGGTGCTGGAGCTTCTCCCCCGGTGCGGCGGACGACACGGGAGAAGGCGGGTGTCCGGACTCAGGACAGAAGTGACCGATTCTGGGACAGTGGCAAATTTCGCGTGTAAACCCCTGAAATGCCGATGGATTCAGGCAAATCTGTCACGGCGCGTTACATTTTCCGGATGGGAAGTGGAGCCCTGACGCACCGGGTCGGTTTTGGACTCCGAGCAATATCGAGCGCTTGGCCGCTGGCACGCTGAGTGCTTAAGAGGTGCCTACACCGAGACACGGGCCGTCAACTCCTCCTCCTCTGACGTCCCGCTGTGGTGAGCGGCGGATGAGCCTCCCCAGAGGGCCCATCCGTCGCTGTTTTTTTTTGCGGGTCAGGCGGGTCAGGGCTCGAAGAGTTCCTGCACGGACTGCACGGACACGGCCTTGAGGAGCCAGCGCTCGATTTGAGCAAGGTCCGAGCAGGCGGCAATGCGCTGACGGGACTGCTCGTCCATCAGGAGGCCACGGGCCTCAAGCACTATCAGCAGGGCATTCCTCCACCCCTCCCGGAAACCTTCCAGCCAGCTTTCTTGCCACGCTATCTGACGGACCTTTTCGCGCCACTGGACGAAATGCTTCCAAGCGGCTTCTCGCTGGTATTCGCAAGTGCCACTGCACATCAGGGTCTCCTAGATGGTGCGTGCCACGTTGTTCGGTTAGCACATCACCAAGTCAACTCCGCCTGAGCAAATGTGACTCCAGGAGTTACGTCTCTGTCAATCCCCCGCTTGACTCAAGAAGTAGTTCTCTAACTCTCCAGCTGAGCATGGGTGGGGCAGGTGCTGACTCCAGGGAGCCTGTCCCTGGAGTCATTTCTTGCTCACGCCGGACGATGCGTCTGTCCACCCTCGCCTGGAGTGGGAGGCGGGGTGCCATTCTCGTGGCGCTTGAGCAGCTTCGTCCGGGCCGTCTCCACCAACGTGTACAGCACGGGGATGAAGATGAGGTTGACGAAGGTGGACAGCAGCATGCCGCCGAACACCGCCGTGCCCAGCGACTTGCGCGAGGCGGCGCCCGCGCCCGTGGCCAGCACCAGCGGCACCACGCCCAGCAGGAACGCGAAGGACGTCATGATGATGGGCCGCAGCCGCGTGTCCGCCGCCTGGATGGCCGCCTCCACCACGCTCTTGCCCTGATGGCGCAACTGCTCGGCGAACTCCACGATGAGCACCGCGTTCTTGCTGGACAGGCCCACCAGCATCAGCAGACCGACCTGACAGAACACGTCATTGGCGAGCCCTCGCAGCAGCTGGAATCCGAGCGCGCCGAGGATGGCCACCGGCACCGCCAGCATGATGACGAAGGGCAGGGCGAAGCTCTCGTACTGCGCCGACAGCACCAGGAAGACGAAGACGACGCCCAGGGCGAAGATGAGCAGCACCTTGCCCGCGGACTGCTTCTGCTCGAGCGACAGGCCCGTCCACTCGAAGGTGAAGCCGGCCGGCAGTCCCTGGCGGGCCACGGCCTCCATGGCCTCCAGCGCCTGGCCCGTGCTGACACCGGGCGCGCCCTGGCCGTTGATGGTGGCCGAGCGGAACAGGTTGTAGTGCTGGATGTTCTGCGCGGTGGTGACGGGCTCCACCTTCACCAGGCTCTCCAGCGGCACCATCTGCCCCTGCGTCGAGCGCACGTAGAAGGCGGAGATGTCCTTGGGCTCGTTGCGGAAGGGCATGGCCGCCTGCACGTAGACGCGGTAGACGCGGTTGGCGAAGGTGAAGTCATTCACGTAGCTGCTGCCCATGTAGACCTGAAGCGTGGAGTACAGCGCGTCCAGCGGCACGCCGAGCGACTTGGCCTTCTCCCGGTCCACCGACACGTTGAGCAGCGGAGTGCTCGCCGTATAGGACGAGAAGACACTGCGCAGGTCCGGTGACTGGTTGGCCCGCCCCGAGAGCTGCTGCGTGGCCGCCGCCAGCTCGTCCAGCGTGTGGTTGCCCTGCTGGTCCTCCAGGACGAACTCGAATCCACCCACGCTGCCCACGCCGCGGATGGTGGGCGGCTGGAAGGCCAGCACCCGCGCTCCGGGAATGCCGGCGAAGGGCCCGCGCAGCCGGTTGACCAGCCCGGCCACGCTCTGCTCCTTCTCCTCGCGCTCCTCCCACGGGTGGAGGTTGATGAAGAGGACGCCGTAGTTGGGGCCAGTACCCAGCAGCGAGAAGCCGCCCACGGTGAAGATGTCCGCCACCTCCTTCTGCTGGCGCAGCACCTCCTCCGCCTGGATGAGCACCTGCCGCGTGTAGTCCAGCGACGTGCCCTCCGGGCCCTGGATGGCGACGATGAGGTAGCCCTGGTCCTCCTCGGGGATGAAGCCGGTGGGGGTCAGGCGGTAGAGCAGCGCCGTGACGCCCAGGAGCACCACGAAGACGCCCAGCACCACCCAGCGCATGCCCGGCAGCAGCAGCTTGCCCAGGAAGCTCGCGTAGCCGCGCCGGAAGGCATCCATCGCCTGGTCCACCCAGCGGAAGAAGCGCCACTTCTGTCCCTCGTGCGCGCGCAGCAGCCGGGCGCACAGCGCGGGAGACAGGGTGAGGGCCACCAGGGCGGACAAGCTGATGGAGAAGGCCAGCGTGAGCGCGAACTGCCGGTAGATGGTGCCCGTGGTGCCCGGGAAGAAGGACACCGGGACGAACACCGCCGAGAGCACCAGCGCCGTGGCGATCACCGCTCCGCCCACCTGCTTCATGCTCCGGTGCGACGCCTCACGCGCGTCCACGTTCTCCTCCACCATGACGCGCTCGACGTTCTCGATGACCACGATGGCGTCATCCACCACCAGGCCCGTGGCCAGGGTCAGGCCGAAGAGTGTCAGCGTGTTGAGCGAGAAGCCGAACGCGCTCACGAAGGCGAAGGTGCCCACCAGCGACACCGGCAGCGTCGTGGCCACCACGAGGATGCTGCGCCAGCCGTGCAGGAAGATGAAGATGACGAGGATGACCAGCGCGATGGCCTCCACCAGCGTCTTGAGCACCTCCTCGATGGAGGCCTGCACCGCCGCCGTGGTGTCGAAGGCGCTCTCGTAGACCATGCCCGGCGGGAAGTTGGCCTTCAGCCGCTCCAGCTCGGCCACCACGCCCTCACGTACCTCCAGCGCGTTGGAGCCGGGGAGCTGGAAGATGCCCAGGCCCACCGCGTCCCGGCCGTTGAAGCGCAGGAGCTGGTTGTAGTTCTCCGCTCCCAGCTCCACCCGGCCCACGTCCTTCATCTGCACCAGCGTGCCGTCCTCGCCGCGCTGCAGGACGATGTCCCCGAACTGCTCCGGCGTGGACAGCTGGCCGAGCACCTGCACGTTGATTTGATACGTCTGCCCCCGCGGCGAGGGAGGCTGGCCCACCTGGCCCGCGGCCACCTGCACGTTCTGCTCGCGCAGCGCGCCCACCACGTCCTGCGCGGTGAGGCCCCGGCTCGCCAGCTTCGTGGGATCCAACCACAGCCGCATGGCGAAACGGCGCTCGCCGAAGATGCGCACGTCGCCCACGCCCTTCACGCGCAGCAGCGCGTCACGGATGTAGACGTCCGCGTAGTTGCTGAGGAAGCCCGTGTCGTAGCGCTGCGCCTCGTCATACAGGCCGAAGGACATGAGCAGCTGCGATTGCGTCTTGTTGATGGTGATGCCCAGCGCGTTCACCTCGGCGGGCAGCCGCGCCGAGGCGGTGGCCACCCGGTTCTGCACGTCCACCGCGGCGACGTCCAGATCCCGGCCCGGCTCGAAGGTGACGGTGATGGTGCTGGTGCCGTTGTTGCTGCTGGTGGAGGAGATGTAGCGCATGCCCTCCAGGCCGTTGAGCTGGCGCTCCAGTACCGTCGTCACCGCGCTCTCCACCACCTCGGCGGAAGCGCCGATGTACGTGGACGTCACCGTCACCTGCGGCGCCGCGAGCTCCGGGTACTGCTCCACGGGCAGGCTGGGAATGGAGATGGCTCCCACCAGCGTGATGAGGATGGAGATGACGCTGGCGAAGATGGGCCGGCGGATGAAGAAGTCGGAGAACATGGGCGCTCACTTCCCCCCGTCTGGGCTCGGCGCCGTGCCCGCGTCCCCGGCTCCACCCGTACCCGCGTCCGCGCCGCCGCCCACGCCGGAGTCATCGCCCGGCAACTGCTTCGCGGGTTTGGGCTGGATGGGCTGTCCATCCCGTAGCTGCTGGAGCGAACCGACAATGACCTGCGTTCCCGGCTCCATGCCTTCCAGCAGCTCGTAGTAGTTGCCCTGGAGCCCGCCCAGCTTCACAGGCCGGCGCTGCGCCACCATGGGCCCGCCATCGCCCTGCACCGCCACCATGGCGAAGAACTGGCTGCTCTGCTGCGTCACCGCGAAGGTGGGCAGCCGCAGCGCTTCGCGCGTGGCGTACACCACCTGGGTGTGCACCACCTGGCCGGCGCGCAGCCCCTGCGTGTTGTCGAAGGCCGCCTTCAGCTCCACCAGTTGCGTGCGCGGGTCGGGCGTGGGTGCCACGAAGAAGACGGGGGCGCTCACCACCGGCTGGCCCTCGCTGTCCAGCACCTCCAGCCGCGTGCTGCCTGGCTTCACCTCCGAGGCGCGCTCGGGCGGCACCGAGACGGAGAGCTCCAGCGCCCGGCTCTGGTCCACGTTCGTCAGCGCCGTCTGCGGCGTGACGTAATCACCCATCTTCACGGGGATGTCGCCCATCACACCCGCGAAGGGCGCCTCCACCCGGTAGTAGCCGAGCTCCACCTGCTGCGCTTGCAGCTGCGCCTCCGCCCCGCGCGCGCTGGCCTCGGCGGCCGCCGCCTGGGCCACCGCCTGCTCATAGTCCTGCCGGCTCATGAGTCCCTCGCGCAGCAGTTGCTCGGCGCGCTGCCGGGTGCTGCGCGCGAACTCCCGCTGGGCCAGGGCCGAGGCACGCTGGGCCCGGGCGCTCTGCACGCCCGCGCGCTCACGCCTCGGGTCCACCTCCAGCAGCAACTGCCCCTCCTTCACCACCTGGCCCGGCTTCACCGCGATGCGCTGCACGTAGCCGGCCACCTGCGGAAAGACGGTGATGCTCCGGCGGGAGATGAGCGTGCCCAGGTACTCACCCGTGTCGCGCACCGGGCCCGGCCGCAGCTCCATCACCTCCACCGGCAGGGGCTGTCCGCCGCCTCCCGGGCCGCCGGCTCCTCCCTGGGGGCCTCCCTGTCCTTGTGTGCGCTCACACCCGGCCAGCGCCAGGGCCGCCAGCCACACTCCCCACCTCACCAGTCGCATGCCGCCTCCACCAAGAACGCCTCGATTCGCGCCTGGAACACCTGGAACTCCCTCACCACCAGGTTCAGCTCCGCCTGCCGCAGCGCCGCCGCGGACACCACCAGGTCCTGACTCGTCCCGGTGCCCACCTCGAAGGACCGGCGGGTGAGCCGGTCGTTCTCCGCCGCCAGCTCCCGGTTCCGTGTGGCGATCTCCAGCTCCGCCCCCGCCACGCCCACCTCGCGCCGCGTCTGCCTCACCTCGACCGTGGCCCCGCGCTGCCTGGCCACCACGTCCTGGCGCGCCGCCTCCTCCTGGGCCCGTGCCTGCCGCACGAGACCTCCGCGCGCGCCTCCTTCATAGAAGGGCAGGGTGAGCACCGCGCCGATGTTCCAGACGGGCACCCGCGCGAAGCCCGGGTCCACCGTGAAGCCAAACACCGTGCTCTGCGCCGCGAGCGTGGGCAGGTACTGCGCCTGGGCCGCCGACACGTCGTGACCGGCCGCCTCCAGTTGCGCGCGCGACGCCGCGAGGTCCGGCCGCTGGTCCAACGCCTGGAGGTTCTGGCACTGCGCCCGGCCGCGATTCAGCAGCTCCTCCAGGGACACGCCGCGCGCCAGCCCCACCGGCTGCTCCTGGCCCAATATCAGCGCCAGGGTATCCCTCGCTTGCAGCAGCGTGTTGTCCCCGGACACCACCAACGAGCGTGCCGACTCCGCGTCCTGCCGCAGGCGGACGACGTCCAACTGGGTGCCAGCCCCCAGCTCCAACCTCCGCTGGGCCAGCGCCAGCCGCTCCAGTGCGGAGCGCAGGTTGACGCGGTTCACCTCGGAGAGCCGCTCGGAGGAGGCCACCCGCGCCAGCGCCCGGGCGAGCTCCCCGGTGAGCTGGCGCCGCGTCTCCTCCAGCGACAGCTCGGCGGCGCGGCGGGAGGCGTTGGCCGAGCGCAGGGATTGAATGGCGCCCCAGTCGAGCAGGGGAAGGGAGGCCGTCACCGTGGCGGTGGCCAGGGGCGCGGTGGGCCGCTGACCGTCACCCCCGCCCGCGCCGACGCCTCCACCGATGCCGCCTCCACCGATGCCGCCCCCGATGAATGCCGTCGAGGGGTCGAGCACGTTGTATTGGACACCCGCCGAGCCGTTGAGGGTGGGCAGCAGTCCGGCGAGCGCCACGCGCCGCAGTCCCGCGGCGGACTCCACCCGGGCCAGCGCGGCGCGCAGGTCCGTGGATTGCTGGCGCAGGAGCGCGAGCGCCTCGTCCCAGGAGCCCACCTGCACCGGAGCCGGAGACACGGGCTCGAGCAGCGGATCGGAGACCTCGGGTTGAAAGGGCGGAGACACGGGCGCGGGCTGCTGCGGCGGAGCAGTCCCCGGTCCGGTCTGGGCGGGCAGGGCACCGGCGGGAAGACCGGCGTGCCAGAGCAGGGCTGTGAGCAGGAGGGCGGTCATAAACGGACCGCCCACATTGCTGCCTGCCCCACCGCATTGCCTCCGGCTGGAGGACATTCATGACACAGCAGGACACTGCGGGTGCTCGCTAGCGAGCACTTGCGTCACCCTGGAGCAGGAATGCGACAGCGGGGCGAGGCGGATGCCCGCCAGTGGGCACTTCGGCCGCGAGTGTTCCCGGCGTCAGCTGCTGAGGTCCTTGGTGGCGGTCCGAGGTGGCTCCTCGGAGGGCAGGGGCTGGCCGGCGCAGTCGGTGCCCGGAGCGGGCGCGCGGGTGGTGCGGGGCCGGTACTCCCAGTGCCACGGCTCCGAGGGCACCGTGCGCCGGAAGCCATGGCGGCACGCGTTGGCCGCGAGCCACCGGTAGGTGGGGGACTCCTCGTCGCCGACGACCACGTCCACCGCGAGCCCCCGCTGGTGGTTGGAGCGGCCAGGGCGCGCGGCCTTGGGGCCCAGGCCCTTGCGGTAGCGCTCGTAGAGCAGGCGCTGCTCCCGGCGGGTGCGGTAGCCGCTGGTCACCCAGAGCCCGATGCCATCCCCGCGGGCCGCGGTGGCCATGCGCAGGAAGGAGGCCGCGGCGTCACGGCGCAGCGACTTGCCACCGGGCAGGGCGACGAGGTGCTTGGCGGTGGCCGTCTTCGCCCGCTTGCGTTTCACGTCCGCGCCGGGCGCGAGACCGGGAACGAGCAGGCACACGAGGGCTAGGAAAAGGCTCCAGCGCAGCGGCGGGAACGGCATGAGGCGGTTCCTGTCCAGAGAGGCAGAGATGGTTGCTCTCACATCTATTCCCGGAATGCGAGCAGGCGGCCGGGCAGGCGCCGCATGGCCCGCTGGCTCCGAACCGCCCTCGGCTCGTCTGTCTGGCTGCTCTCCCGTTAGAGTGGGGACATTCCATGACGACCGCCCTGCGTCCCGTGCCCCCGAGCGAGGAGGTTTCTCCCGCTCCCGCCGCTGTCTCCATTCCCGCCCCGCTGCCCGCCGCGCGGCTGATGGCGCACGCCGCCGCGTGGCTCACCCTGCTGGGTCTGCTCACCGGTGGCTTCGTGTCCGCGGCCATGACGGGCAAGGTGCCCGCGGATCCCCACGCCGCGCTCGCCTCGCACCTCAACGCGCTGATGGGGGCCTTCCTGCTGCTGGGCGTGGCGTGGACGCTGCCGATGCTGCGTTACGGGGCCACGGGCCAGCGCCGGCTCGCGTGGGCCTTCATCGTGTCCAACTTCGCCAACTGGTTCGTCACCGGGGTGAAGGCGTTTCTGCGCGTGTCCGGCGTGGATGCCACCGGCGAGCCCGTGAATGACGCCGTGTTCGGTGTGCTCACCCTGTCCGTGGTGTTGCCGGCGCTCGGCGCGGCCGCGGCCTGGGTGTATGGCTTCCGGCGCTCGGCCGCTGCCCAGGGGCCTCATACCGGATCCGAGGGCAGCTGAGACCCCACGTTTTCGAGGAGTTCATCGAGTCGATTCCTCAGCTCGGGTGACAAGGGCAGACCTCTGTCCATATCGAATTGGATGCGCCTCCTCCCCGAGCGCGCCTCCACCACGAAGAGGATGGAGGCACCGTGGAGCGCGAGGTCCTGGGACGTCCACTTCGTCCGGGTGGAATCGAGCTGTGCCTCGAACCACTCCTGTACCTTCTGGGGCCAATGGATTCGCGCCCAGGCGGAGATGAGCTCGAGGCACCACCTGACCTCGCCCATCGGCTGTTGAAGGAGCGGCTCCAGCCGGGCGGGGAACGCCTTCGATAGCTCACTCCAGAGCGTCTCCAGGTGAACTCTCGAGGCAATCCGGGCCGAGGTGAGGACGAGATAATCCCTATCGAGCGGGTCCGGGAGGGAATCGAGGACCCTCCGGGCCGCGGCCTCGTCCAATCCCATTTCCACGAAGGCGCCCAGCTCGAGGAGCCTGTCCTTGAGTGGGGTGGGCTCCTGTTGCCCGAACCGCTCCCGGTAGAGCCGGGAGAGAATCACGAGCAACCGCACCCGCTGCTCGACATCCAGCTCCTGCTCCAGATCCATGAGCTTCGGAAGAACCAGTTCCAGCCGCGCGCGGAGCGCGAGTGCGAGCTCGTCCTGTTTCCCGGGTGGAGGGGGCTCCTTCAGTGCCTCCAGCATCCGGGCCAGCATCGCATCCGATACATCACCCGGGGGGACGCCGAAGTAGAAGTAGCGGTCGAATGACTCGTTGCTGCTGACCCGATTGCCCTTGATGAACTCCTCCTCGTTCCCAGGCTGCTCGGGAAACAGTGAGTCCAGGAGGCGCTCGAGCGATTGCCGTTCTCGAGCGTCCGAGATGCCGGTGTCGAGCAGGAGGGGCTCGAAGGCCGCACGCCTCGCTCGCTGCGCATCAGAGGAGACGGTCAGCTCGCATTTTCGATGGTAAAGCTCCCGGTACAGGAGCGGGTAGAAGGTTCGCAGGTAGGTGAGCGCGAGGAAGTCCGCGAGGTCCACCGCTCCCGTTACCAGGGGCAGGTAGGCGCTGACCTGAGCGAAGAAGCGCTTGATGCTCCGCGGCTCGCTCAGACGGAGCAGCAGCCACTTGTCGAAGAGATCCAGGAGGCGGGCCTGCACCGCGGGGGGTTGCGGTGGGAGTGACTCCAGGCTGCGATCGACCATCCTGCGCGCATGATGTTCATGCAGGATGGGCAGGTCCAGGCGGAGCTGGACGATCTTCTCCAGATACGCGAGCGCACGGCTGGGATTATTGCGTGCCAGCTCCGATTCCTGGAGCACCGAGAGCAGCGTCTGCTCGTCGTACGCGAGCAGGTAGCAGACCTTGGGCAGCCGCCCCAGTTGCCTGACCAGCTTGAAGAGCATCAGCAGCTCGCTGGGGGCGAGTCTATCGACGTCGTCCATCACGACGAGGATGTGCCGGGGCAGCTTCGACAGGGTCTCCTCGAGCCGCTCGCGAAGCTTCTGGACGGAGCGGGAAGGCTCGAGGAGCTTGGAGATTCCCTCGGCGAGCTTGCCTGGATCGACTCCGGTCAGGAAGCTCAGGGGGGCTGTGATCGCCCCTCCCATCGAGAGGAGCTTGCTGGCGTAGGCGCGGAAGGAGTCGAGGAAGGTGCGGTCCTTGAAGTCATCCGGCATGGCGCTGGAGAGGACCTCGAAGAAGTTGAACATCAACCCGTCCAGGCTGCTGAGCTCCCAGGGGTTGAAGTGCGCGACGGTCCATTCGTCCTCGAGCGGGGCGAGGCGCTCGGCCACGAGCTCGAGGACGGAGGACTTGCCGCTGCCCCAGGGGCCAATGAGGGCCAGGACCGTGCTGGAGGGCTGGGCCCGGACCAGCTCGAGGACGTTGACGATCTGCTCCGCGAACGCGGCCCGCTCCAGCTCGTCGTCATCCGCCTTCGCGATGGGGTCATCCGCCAGGGACAACAGTTGGCGGAGAGGTGGCTCGGCCATGGGCTTCCCCCCAAGAGGAAGAACACTCCGGACCGGGCAAGGCATGCACGCCCGCCTCCACGGGGAGACTCGCTCGGGAGCCTGGCGAGCCCCCGCCGTGTCTCAGTCCAGCGCGGCGCTCACGTCGGTGCGGGTGAGGCGCAGGGTAGCCATGCGGCGGCGGCGGGCATCGGCGACGGCCAGGTGCCAGCCGGCGGCGAACAAGCCCACCACGAGGCAGCCGCCCCACAGGGCCCGTGCGCCGAAGTGTCCCAGCACCCACGAGCCGAGCGTGGGGGCGATGCTGGCCGAGAGGGCCCACAGCATGTAGTAGGCGCCCTGGTAGGTGCCGCGCTGCTCGGGGGGCGCCAGGTCCGCCACCACGGCCGAGGCCACGGGCGCCTGGGCAATCTCTCCCAGCGTCCACACCACCACCGCGAGCGCCGCCAGCCCCGGGTTCGCGCCGAGCGCGTACATCCCGAAGCCCAGCCCCGTCAGCGCCGAGGCCCACGCCAGCGCCGTCGCGCGCCGCACCTGCCCCATCATCCGGCCGGCGAAGGGTTGCAGCAGCACGATGAGCACGCCATTCACGCCCAGGACCGTGCCGAAGGTGGCGGGTGACATGCCTTGCGCGGTCAGGTCCATCGGCAGCGTCACGTTGCCCTGGGTGAAGATGATGGCGGTGAGGACGAGGGGCAGGGCGAAGGCGAGGAACACCTCGTCCCGGAAGGGCGCCAGCGAGGGCAGCCGGCGGGAGGATTCGGCTCCCCGGTCCGCCAGGGCGGGGCGTGTCTCCGGCACCTTCCACCAGACGAGCAGCCCGTAGAGGAAGGTGGTGCAGGCATCCGCCACGAAGAGCACGAGGAAGCCGAAGCGCGAGGCCAGGCCCGCCAGGGGCAGGGCGATGGAGAAGCCCACGTTGATGACCCAGTACAGCAGGGCGAAGGCGCGCGCGCGGTCCTCGGGTTTCACCACGTCGGAGATGGCCGCCGACACCGCGGGCCGGTACAGCTCGCCCAGCAGGCCCAGCAGGAAGGCCGAGACGCAGATGTGCCAGGTCTCCTTCGCGAAGCCCATGGACAGCATCGCCGCCGAGCCCAGCCACAGCCCCGACACCAGCGTCTTGCGCCGGCCCACCCGGTCCGACAGCGTCCCGCCGACGAGCCCCGCCAGCACGCCGCCCACGCCGTGCAGGGACACCACCATCCCGGCCTCCTCCACCCGGAAGCCGCGCTCGCGCGTGAGGTACAGCGCCAGGAAGGGCACCACGAAGGCGCCCAGCCGGTTCACCAACGTTCCCGTCCAGAGATACCAGTACGTGCCCGGCAGTCCCCCCGCCGTCGCCTGGACTTCCGCCCTCAATCGCCCCAACAGGTGCTTCATGACGGGCGCAGCTTGCTGGAAGCGGCCCGGGGGCGCCAGGGGCGGGCCTTCCCCCTACTCCCGGAGTGATTGGACCGCATAGGATTCACACCCGGAGGAACACGCGTGACTCGACCCTACAAGCCGGATGGTTACCCGAGTGTCTCGGCCTACGTGATGGTGAACGGCGCCCAGCGCGTCATCGACTTCTTGAAGAAGGCCTTCGACGCCACGGAGCTGCGCCGCTACGACGGCCCGAACGGGTCGATCATGCACGTCGAGGTGCGGATCGACGACTCGGTGATCATGCTCTCCGATGGTGGAGGCTCCTTCCCGGCGTTTCCCGTGTGGCTCCACCTCTATGTCCCGGACGTCGATGCGACGTACCAGCGCGCGCTCGCGGCGGGTGGAGTCTCCGTCCAGGAGCCGCAGCAGAAGGGCGATCCGGATCGCCGCGGTGGCGTGAAGGATCCCTCGGGCAATACGTGGTGGATCTCCACCCAGATGGACTGAGGCCGGAGTCCCTCGCATGCGCTTCCAACCGCCGTGGGGCGGGGCCTTCCGCCTCCAGACCTATTTCCACCGCAAGCTCGATGCCCTGCCCCCCGCAGACATCGAGGCCATGCGCTCGGTCATCCTGGGCTCCTCCCTGCTCGGGGAGACCAACCTGACGTCCCAGTTCTCGGGCACCTATGGCTTCTCGGTGACCTTCCAGCGCGAGGCGCTCTCCGATGTGAAGGACCGCTTCCCGACCTTCGTTCCGTTTCTCGACGCCGCGCTGCTGCCGGTCTGCAACGCGTTCCTGCTCAATCCGCTGTTGATCCAGAACGGGCGCGGGGTGGAGGCCCACCTGGACAAGAGCATGATGTACTACGGGGACACGATCGGCTGTCCGGTCGCCGTGAGCGTGCTCTACATCCAGGTTCCCGAGCAGCTCGCGGGAGGAGAACTGCGGCTGTATCACCGGGGTGAGCGGGTGGCGGCGCTGGCACCCCGGCCGAACTCGCTGGTGACGTTCCGGGGAGACATGGCGCACGAGGTGATAGCGGTCGAGTCCGGGGCTCCGGAGATCTCGGCGGCGCGCATCAGCCTGGTGGTCGAGCAGTACCGTCTGCCGGAGGAGCTGCTCGCGCGGGTGCCTCGGATGGAGCTGCGGACCCGGGCGGGAACGGTGATGATATGAGCGAGCTGTCGATGGAGTGGTGGGTGGCCCAGAGTCCTGAGCGGGTCTTCCAGGCCATCGAGGATCCCTTCCAGATGCGGCGCTGGTACGGGGCGGTTCCGGGTGGCCAGCGTCTCGGGGAACAGGGGGACGCGGAAGCAGGCGAGCCGTTCCAGGTGAACGTGCTCGATGCGAAGGGGGTCCTCCGGACGCAGACGGGCCGTATCCTCAAGGTGTCTCCGGGCCGGGGCTTCATGATGGAACTGTCCTGGGACGGCGGGGAGCTCGGCGGCGACACGACGCGCCTCTCCATGGAGCTCGAGCCCTCCGGAGATGGCACGCGCATCAAGGTTCGTCAGGGTCCGGTCTCGAGCCCCGAGCTCCTGGCGGCGTACCGGGCGTACTGGGAGGCCAACGTGGGGCGTTTGATCCGCGTCGCCTCTGGAGAAGCGGTGCCCTGCTTCGAGGAGTTCTGGGAGGAGTCGGGGGGCTACGTCGAGCCGCTCGGCCTGGCGGCCTATACGGTGCTCGCCGGCATGAAGGAGGCCGGGGTGCCGCCGGAGACGCTCGCGCAACTGGAGGAGACGCTCTATACGCACCTCGCGCGCGTGCCCGAGGAGACGGCGGGCGTGCTCGGGGCGGTGCTTCGCGAGCGCCTGAAGGGCATGCTTTCGGGTGGCGGCTGAAGGCGGGCCCCTACTTCGTGCCGGGCCCGGCCCTGGAAGGAGGGCAGGGCCCGGGGACGCCGGAGACGCTTACTTCGCGTGCTCGAAGCTGTCGCTGCTCTTGCAGTCATCGCACCAGTCGGCCGTGGGGTCGCAGTGCGAATAGTGGGTGCCCGCGACGTAACCGCCGTAGATGCTCTCGAGATCGGTGTCCGAGAGCTCGGTGAGGCCCGACGGATGGGCGGGCAGTGAAGCGCGCTGCGCCTCGTCGAGCTGCAGGTAGAAATCCCGGTCGCGCCAGGCGCGAATGATGTCTTCCGTGCTGAGTGGCTTCATGTCGACTCTCCGTGCGGGGGGGTCCGCTCCGGGTATGTTAGCCCGAAGGGTGCGCCAGGCGCAGCAGCGAGGGCACTTCGCCGGGCGCGGCCAGCCGCAGCAGGCCGTAGCCGATGCCCGCGAGGCCGACCATCAATCCCGGCGGCTCGGTCCCAGCAGGTGTGCCGTACAGCCACCCCTGCCGCTGGATGCTCTCGAGCACGCCGTGGGCGAGGCGGTACACCCGTGCCTCCAACTCCCCGTCTCCCCGGGCGCGCGCCACCTCGAGCAGGAAGTCGAGGTTGCCCAGGTCGCCATGACACAGGCTGTGGTTGAGGCCAAAGCCGGTGCGCAGGGTGGTGGCCACGGCCTCGTCGATTTCGCGCTCGATGGACGCGTCCTCCAGGTACGGGCGCACGGACAACCGGGCCAGACCGACGCCGGGGGCGCCATGGCACCAGGCGGTGAGGAAGTGTCCGGCGCCTCCCGCCGTGTCCCGGGTGGCGTCGTCCTCCGGCCCGCCGTCGCGCAGATCGGGCCAGTTGCCCTGCTCGCGAGAGAACCACCCGCGCTCGTAGGCCAGCGCGCCCTCCGCGGCTTCGCGGTAGCGGGAGTCCCCGGTGGCCGCGCCGAGCTCGAACAGCGCCCAGGCGATGCCCGCGGCCCCGTGGGACAGGCCGTTGAGCGGTTGCGAGGAACCCCGCGCTGGAAGCCAGCCGAGTCCCGCCCCCGCCGGCCGCGCCGCCGCGAGGAGCAACTCGCCACAGCGCCGCGCCAACGGCAGTGCCTGGGAGGAAGGGCGATGACGGGCCAGCCGCAGCAGACCGAGCAGACAGCCCGCCTTGCCGCTGAGGAGGTCGTGATGCACGTCGGCGTCGATGGCCGGAGACACACGCTCGAGCGCGGCTTCCGCCTCGTCCCAGAAGGCGGGCTCCCGCCACAAGGCTCCCAGGTGGGTACAGGCGTAGAGGACACCGCCCCAGCCATCGAAGGCCCCCACCTTGTCCAGCTTCAGCGTGGGCCGCCGTCCCGAGGCGGAGCGCACCTGACCGCGCAGGGTCGCGGCGGCGGCCTCGGCGAGCTCGCGGTGCTGGGGTGCTCCGCTCACCGCGCCGAGCCAGGCGAGGAACAGGGTGATGCCCGACAGGCCGAAGTACAGATCCGGCCCCGTCTCGCCGAGCGTCCAGTGGCGGCCCTCGAGGCGGCGCGGCACGAGCCAACGCGCCTGGGCCGGTCCGCGGAAGCTCAGCTCCGCGAGCCGCGTGGCCACGGCGGCGCTGGCGGCGAGGAGCGCATCCCGGCTGGCGGCCACCTCGCCTGGCACCACGGTGGAGCGGGGCCGCGGAGAGGAACGCCGTGCGAGGGACTCCAGGCCAATCGCCTGACGGATGATGCGCAGTTGCCGCTCCAGGTCGGCCTCGCTCGCGCCGGCGAGGCGCTGGCGGACCCGCTCCAATCCACTCTGTTCGAGGCGCACCGGCAGGGCACGTCCCGCGCTGTCCCAGAGGGTGTGGGAGTCCACGCGTGTGGAGAAGCGGGGGATGTCGGCCCGCTCCAGGTCCTCCCGCTCCGAGGCAATCAACGCCTGGAGGAAGGGATTCCCGGCCGCACCCAACCACAGCCTGTCGAAGAGGCGCTCCCGCTCGAGCGCGTCCTGGAGGTAGTGCGGATGCGTGCTCTCGGAGAGGAGGGTGCCGTACGCGCGGGTGGGCCGTGCCACCATCCGCACCTCGGCGCCGGCCATCGTGCTCAGGGGGCTGTCCTCGCCGAGCAGGGCATCACGCCGCCGCATGAGGAGGCGGTAGGTGCTCGTGAATCCGCGGGCGAGGGCCTCGAGATGATCTACCAGCTCCACGGGGGCGCCGCGCAGGGTCGGCCGGCTCGGTGGCGTGCCGAGGTGCCGCGAGGCGGCGACGAAGCGCATCCGCTCGGTGCCCGGGTCCACGAGCTGGAGGGAGCCGGTGGGAGACTTCTGGCCCGGTGTCGCGCCGAGGCCACTGATGTCGATGCCCTCGCCATTGCCCAGGGGGAGGATGCGCTGAGGCAGCAGACCCACGCGGAGCACGCTCTCCTCGATGCCGTCGTCACCGGGGCTGGCTACGTGGGCTCGCGGCGAGGGAGGGTGGAAGAGCGTCTCCAGGTCGACGGGCACGGGGTGCTCGCCGGCGGCGATGAGGTTCTCGTGGTGGAAGTCGGTGGCCGAGAGGACGTGGAAGAGCGCCAGGAGGATGCCCTGGCGCGTGTAGAAGCGCTCCAGCGCGTCGGTGGAGTCACAGGGAGCGGCGGTGACGAACTCGACCCAGCCGTGGTCTCCCCGGTCGAGCACGGTGAGCGCCCGCAGCGGGAGTTCGAGGTGCGGCGAGAGCCAGTGGACCAGGGCGTGGAAGCCGGCCTCGAGCGCCAGGGAACGGGGCTTGTAGACGAGGCGCGAGCCCCGTTGGAACCGCAGCACGAGCACGCTGCGCCCACCGGCATGCGGATCTCCGGACGTGCCCTCGATGGCGATCAGCGGGCCGGGCTCCGCTCCAGGGGTGAAGCGTTCGCACAGCGCGGTCCAGTCGCGCTGCAGGTGCCCGAGCACCTCGAGGCCGAAGCGGACCCAGGATTCGACACAGCCGGCGAGCTGGCGCGCGAGGACGGGGTAGCGCCCGAGCAGCTCGAGGGCCTCCGCTGGCTGACGGGTCCGGGCGACGAAGCTGGCGAAGCGGGCCTCGGGCGTGTCACCGGAGAGCCGGCTTTCGAGACCGGCGATGTGCAGCTCGAGCGCGAGGGGACGGGCCAGCCGGCTCTTCAGGCGGCGTTCGAGCTGACGGAGCAGGGCGGTGCCCACCGCCTCGGGCTCGAAGCGGAGCGGTTCCCCGGGTGAAGCGAGCCGCCGCATACCGTCCACGAGGCGTTGATGGCCCCAGCGCACGAGCGGAGCCACGGGAGCCAGCAGACCGTCTGGAGAGAGAGGCGCGGCCGGGAGCCCGGCTTCGGCCTCCATATAAGCGAGCCGCAGCGACTCGAGCCATTCCGGCGGGGACTCCCGCGAGGAGAGGAGGTCCGCCCGGGCCGCGAGGAGCTCGAGCAGACCGGACTCATCGAGACCGTCGAGAGCGAGCCGCTCATGCCAGAGGGAGGGGTCGTCGAAAGGGGCCTGGGTCCGCCAGCGAGCCACGCGCCGGTTCGCCTGTTCCAGCTCTTCGGGCAGCGGAGCGGGGGGCCGCAGCACAAGTTGCCGCGAGCGGGCGCGTTCGGCGAGCGAGAGCGCCTGGCTCCACGCGGCCTGGCTCGGCCAGCCAGGAAGGGAAGGGCTCCGGGGCATGGGGCGACTGTACCCCGGAGTCGTCGCGGGTGGCTCAGCGCCGGCCGAGGAATCCCTCCAGCACTCCGGTGACGTTGGTGCCGATCTCATCCACCGCGTAGCCGCCTTCCTGCACGAACACCGTCGGCAGCTTCAGCCCGGCCAGCCGCTGTCCGATGAGCGGGTAGTGCTCCTGGGCGAGCTTGAAGGCGCTGATGGGATCGCCCTCGTAGGTATCGACGCCGAGCGACACCACCAGGGCCTCGGGCGAGAACGTCCCGATGGCGTCCAGCGCGGCTCCGAAGGCGGCGCTGTACTCGTTCCAGCCGGTGCCGCGCTCCAGCGGGAGGTTGAGGGTGTAGCCCTCCCCGGCGCCCGCTCCGCGCTCATCGGCATAGCCGAGGAAGTAGGGGTAGTCCGTCTCCGGGGTCGCGTGGATGGAGACGAACAGCACATCGGAGCGCTCCCAGAAGATGTCCTGGGTGCCATTGCCGTGGTGGTAGTCCACGTCGAGCACCGCCACGCGGGCGAACCCCCGGTCACGCAGGTGCTGGGCCGCGAGGGCGGCGTTGTTGAGGAAGCAGTAGCCGCCGTAGACCGAGTGCCCGGCGTGGTGTCCGGGAGGACGGCACAGGGCGTAGGCGCTCTTGTCCCCCTCGGCGACGAGCGCGGCGGCGGTCAGGGCGGAGTGCGCGGTGGCGAGCACGGCGTCCCAGGTGCCCTCGACGATGGGCGTGCTGGAGTCGAAGGCGTAGTAGCCCATCCGGCCGTTGATGCCGGAGGGGATGTGGTCCCGGCGCATACCGCGGGCGGGGAAGCCGCTCGGCAGCATGAAGCCCTCCTTGCCGAGCGAGCGCCACTCGGCATGGGCGGTGCGCAGGAACTCGACGAACGCGGCGTCATGGACGCGCAGCAGGGACTCGTGGGCGAAGGAGCGCGGCGCGATGACCTCGAGTCCGGCGCGTTCCACGGCCTTCAGGATGTAGTCGACGCGCACCGGCATCTCGAAGCACGGCACCAGCTCGCCGCGATGCAGTTCCATGCCGCCGTCATGGCGGGCGTGCAGCGGGGAATGAACGACTTTCACCGGGGGAGTCTCCAGGGCTGAAGGAGGAGCGGCGCGGCGAGTTGTAACGCAGCGTGGGTCCGTCATCCAAGGGAGGGGGTTTCCGCCCCGGCACGCGCGTGAAGTGGAGCAACACCCGGCGGCGAGGCACCGGCCGCGGGAAAAAATCGGAGTTGTCAGCCTCCCGGAAGGGAGCGCGTCGGGGGGTTGGAAGGCCAGAGAGCGCGATATGAGATCGGCCACCGCTCCCGCGGAGGCGCCGCCGCGTCTTTGTCAGCCCTCGCGAGAAACCACCGTCTGGCTGGGCCCACCCGCAGACGAGAGGTTCGCGAATGGCGACGAATCCCCGCATCAAGCAGGCGATCGTGTTTGGCCGGAATCCGCATCAGCCGGATACCTTCGACACGGAGGCCGAAGCGGCCGAGGTCCTGGGTATCGAGACCTTCCAGCTCGACCTGCACGCGCTGCTCGAGGGCAACACGGAGCGGGCACTCGCCGCTCTTCCGGAGCGGGGCCGCCTGCGACTGCTCTACCGGGGGTGGATGCTCACGGGCGAGGAATACGAAGCCCTGGACGAAGCGCTGGACGAGCGGGGCCACGCGCTGATGACGACTCCCGCGGAGTACGCGGCGGCCCACTACCTCCCGAACTGGTACCCACGGTTGAAGGGGTACACCGCCCGCTCCGTGTGGACCGAGGGCACGGACGCCTCGGAGGCGTGGGAGGCCGCGCAGGAGCTGGGCTCGCCGCCGTGGCTGGTGAAGGACCACGTGAAGTCGGCGAAGGAGCGCTGGGCGGAGGCGTGCTTCGTCCCGGCCGGCGCCACGCGAGAGGACTTCGAGCGGATCTGCGGCAACCTGCTCGAGGAGCGCGGGGACCGCTTCGAGCGGGGGTTCGTGGTCAGGCGCTTCCTGCCGTTGAAGGTGCGGGGGCGGACGCCGAGCGGACCGGCGCACCTCGAGTTCCGGCTCTTCTTCGGGCGAGGGCGGCTGCTGGCGGCGGAGTCCTACGATGACTTCGACGTCGACGTCCCGGACTTCTCGGCTTTCGAGAAGCTCGCACGGAAGATCGACGCGCGCTTCTTCACCATGGACGTCGCGATGCTCGAGGACGGCCGCTGGGTGGTGGTCGAGGTGAACGACGGAGGCGTCTCCGGGCTCCCGGCGAGCATCGACCCGCGCGAGCTGTTCGCGGCGTTGCTGGGCGTGGAGCGTTGACTGACAAGCTGTAGACGAGGGGCTGGAAGGCGGGCCCGGGTTGCCGGGCTCGCCTGGGGGGTAGCCAACAAGAACGGTGACAGGCCCCGGTTGAAGATGGCATCGGCCGGGCGGGGACGTTAAGGGAGTGCCCCATGGAGCCCACCACCGATCTGGCCACCTGTCTGCTCTGTGGCGCTGGAGCCTCTCCAGCGCTGAACCTGCCGCGCTTCGCTGGAGCCGCGTGTCAGGGCTGTGCCCAGCGTGTGGGACATCTGCTGGTGCAGGATCCCACGCAGCTGACGGACATCTGGCCGCTGCTCGCCGACGACGTGGATGATGAGCCCGAGCCCACGGTGCAGCGCGCGGATGGAAAGACGGTGGAACTGCGCCAGGTCATCGCGGAGATGAAGCGCGAGCTGACGGTCGAGGACCGCATGAAGCTCGCGGAGATGTACGGAGAGATTGGTCTCATCCGCGAGCAGCTCGAGGAGTGTGGCCGGGTGCTCGTCGCGGCGCCCGCAGCCGGGTTGGCCCAGCGTGCGCTCGACGTGCTCTTCTCGGAGGAGCTGTGCTCGCCGCGCGGGATCGAGGAGCTCCGCGGGCGCATGTTCCCGGCCTGATACGCGGCGCGGTGTCCGCTCAACGCAGCTTGATGACGTGGCTACCCACCGGGCTTCCGGCGAGCATAGTTGCGCGCGCTGTTCGCGGCGTTGAGGGGTGTGGCTCGCTGAAGTTCGTGGGCTCAGGGGTTGTCTGTGCCTTCGGGCATACCCAGTCCCGAGAGCACGGACGCGAGCGGATGAGTCATTTCGGGTGGGAATCGCTCCGACAGGAGGGGGATGAGCCTTCGCGCGAAGTCTTCCTGCTCCTTTCGGGCTGCGAGGACAGCTTCTGCGAGCGCATGAGGCGATAGGTGCCATGCGCGGTGCACGCCGTTTCGGTCCGGCTCTTCTTCACGGAGGAGCAACCACGGTTCCTCCCAGGAGGCGAATACCTGGGGGTGGCCGATCCAGAATCCGTCGGGCTCGCGACGTGCGGCGGCTTCCCAGTTCTCCAGGTCGCTCAGGTCTCCGCAGCATCGGGGAGTCAGTACAACGTGCTCGCCTTCGAACAGGACCTGTCCTCCCGACATCGCGATGACGCGATCGAACAGTTCTACTGGCTCAGCGGAGTCAATCGTCTCCAGCTTGATTCGAAGCATCTGGCGCAGGACGTGAGGGTCCGTGAGTCGCGATATCGGAACGAACCAGCTTCCCGAGAACAGTGGCTCCAGATGAAGACCCGAGTCCGCGAGGCTCTGCTCCCAATAGTGTTGCCAGTCCCTGGGGACCTCCTCGCCCGAACCTCCTGGGCGCGGGCGTTCCTGGCGGGCATAGCTCCCCGGTTCGAACTCGACGACGGGCACGAGGTGGAGCTCTCCGGACAGCGTGACTATCTCGCGAGTGGGGGTAGTCGGCATGCTGTCTCAGCGTAACAGGAGTGCTCTCTCGGCTGTTTCCATCACAGCCCAGAATGCGGTCAGGTGGACAGGCGCGGGGCAGTTCGTGGTCTCGGAGGAGCTGTGCTCGCCGCGGGATCGAGGAACTCCGCGGGCGCATGTTCCCGGCCTGATACGCGGCGCGGTGTCCGCTCAACGCAGTTTGATGGCGTGATACCACCTGTCCTGGGCCGGGCACGTTTCGTCGCCGCAGGTGGAGAGGCGCAACAGGACGACTCCTCTAGAGGAGTCCACGTAGGCGGCGTCCATGAAGGTTCGGCTGGCCGTCTTGCACGCATCCGCCCCGTTGTCGCCCGGGCGATTCAGCTTCAGCTCGATGGGTGGAGCGCTCCCGGTCTGCTTCAGCACCAGGTGACCCTGGTTGAATGTCATCTCCAGCTCGGGCAGTTGCAGCTTCTGGGCCGGGGCTTGCTGGCAGCTCTCCGTCACCATGGGCTGCGGAGGCTGTTCCTCCAGCGCCACCCACCGTGTCCTGCCAAGGGCGCCATTCACCTGCCGGATTCTCTCGAGCACCTTCTTGTCGAGCTCCCGGGACAGCGGCAGCGACCGCAGCACGGGTGACACCTCTCCGGCTTCGAGCACGGGCAGTTTCCAGGTGACTTCGTTGGTCTGGGCGTTGCGTAGGGTGATGAGCAGGTTGGGGTCCTTGCGCTCACCATCCGCGAAGACCTCCGCCAGGGCCACGAGCTTCCCATCCTCCGAGATGGCGGGGAACCCGGTGGCGTAGAGCGACGCGCTGACGGCGTCTGGCTTCTCGTACCCGACGAACGGGCCTCGGGGCGTAACCTTCGTCTGGTCAGAAGCCGTGGCTCCCGCGCGAGACTTGTCCGGGGGCAGGCGGAGCACGTGAAACGCCGCTGGCGGTTCGGGGCAGCTGTCCACCCCGCAGAAGCCCAGTTCGATCAACACCACGTTCCGCTCCGGGTTGACGAAGGTGCCATTCAGCCATGAGGGGCTGGCGTGCTCGCACCCTTGCTGGCGAACTCCCCAGGAGGGAAACCGCCGGTCGAGCACCTTCTTGCCCCGGCGCGAGATCTCGAGTCGCGGCTCCTGGTACGTGAGCTTGAGCTCTTCGAGGGACACCGAGCGTTTCGGACGTTTCCGCTGGATGAAGCACGCATCCGAGAAGAACTCCGCGTCGTGCTGGGGATTCTCGCGGTAGAGCAGGGGCTTCCACTCGCGCTGGGCCAGGTAGGAACGAGCCTCCCATGCACGGGACCTCGCCAGCCGTTCCAGGTCCGGGCCGCTCCGCTGGAAACCCTCCTCCTCCGAGAACAGCACCTTCTCGAAGACGACGGCATCCGTGTCCACGTCCTTCACGACCAGCGCGCGGGCGCTGCCTTCGGCGGCCGAGGATTCGCGGGTCAGGAAGGCGACGCTCTTGCCATCGCTCGAGATCCAGGCGCCACGGTCGGGGCTCGTGGGCTCACCACCCCCGGTGGCGAACAGAGGGGAGGCTTGCAGTGGCGCGGAGGGCTTCCACGCGGTGTGCTCGGGCGGAGTCTCCTGGGGGGCGCTGGCCGCCGCCGGGAGGGCCCAGAGCAGGGCACAGACGACGCCGATGCTCCACGGCTGCATGGGGATCCCTTTCATCGCTGACGATCCAGGACAACGCGCTTGAGGGCGATGGCCGTTGCACGATCGAAGATGGGACTCAGGATTGACGACGGGATGTGCGCTTTGTGAGCCCCACCTGGCTTGCGAGCTGCCGTTCACGCTGAACAGCGCTCGCAGGGAAACGGCCATCTGGATGGGCCTGACCATGTCTCCCCCCTCGTCGCGGGCTGCTCGGCCACGATGGTGAACTCGTGGGGAGTGTAGAACGATGGAGGCCCGGAGGAAGAGTGGCTCAGCCGCGCACCACGGCCACGGGCGTCAGGGCCGTGGGGCGCTTGTCCGGCGTGCACATGTCGCCGTCCGCCGGCCGCTTCCCGAAGAAGAGCTGGTTGCCCTGCACCTTCACGATGTCGTGGTCCGTTCCGCACGCCGTCACCGGCCGCAGGAACACGCACCCCGTCGTGCTCGTCTCCTGCTCCTCGCCCACCTTCCACGCACCCGTCCCGCACTTCGCTCCCTGGAACCAGTCCGCCACCGGCTGCACGTGCGCCGTCATGTAGTGCCGCGCGAAGCCGAAGTTCCCCTCCGTCGCCCCCTCCACCTTCTCCGAGTCCTTCAACAGCGTGTAGGGGCCCTCGAAACGCGCGGTGAACAGCCTCGCCGTGCAGCCCTCGTCCCCGAACGTCTCGAACTTCAGCGACCAGTCCTTCTCCGTCAGCTGGAAGTTCCGCTTGAAGTACGTCTTCGAGCCGTCCGGGTTGGGCATCGACTCGCACACCGCGCTCGTCCACGCGCCCGTCAGCTCGTTCGTCTTCACGCGCGTCCCCGAGGCTCCTCCCGTGGTGGCACAGCCGGCCGCGAGGCCCAGGGTGGCAACGGTCAGCGCGAGGCGGTTCATCGTCTTCATGGTTCTGCTCCAGAGGTCTGGCTCCGGCCGCTCCGTGCGGCCCGGGCGAGCCAAGGAATGCCCCGGAAGCACCCCTTGCGAAAACGCTGGAGATTGCAGGGTGGGCATGCGAATTTGCAGGGCGTGCCGGACTGGAATGATCTCCGCTACTTCCTCGCCATCGCGCGGGAGGGGACGCTCGCCTCGGCCGCGCGGAGCCTGGAGGTGGATGCCTCCACCGTGGGCCGGCGGCTCGCGGCGCTCGAGGAGGAACTGGGCTCCAAACTCTTCGATCGCACGCCCTCGGGGCTGGTGCTGACGGACGCGGGGCGGGGCATCCACTCGGCGGTGGAGGAGATGGAGGCGGCCGCGCTCGCGGTGGAGCGCCGGGCCAGCGGAGAGGACGCGCGCCTGGAGGGCGTGGTGCGCATCACCCTCACCGAGGCCTTCGCGGTGGACATCATCCTGCCGCGCTTCGCGCCCTTCCGCGAGCGCCACCCCGGCATCGAGGTGCAGTTCCTCACCGACTACGGCGCGCTGGACCTGGCCCGGCGCGAGGCGGACATCGCCATCCGCCTCACCCGGCCCCAGGGTGACACGCTGGTGGCACGCAAGGTGGGGGAGATCGCCATCGCGCCCTATGCCTCCGAGGCGTACCTGGAGCGGCGCGGCGCACCGGATCCGGCGCGGGGTTTCGCGGGGCATGACGTCATCGGCTACGCGGACGCCGCGGCGAAGTGGCCCGAGGCCCGCTGGCTCGCCGAGGCCGCTCCGGGCGCACGGGTGGCGGTGCGCTGCAACTCGCTGCTGTCGGTGGTGACGGCCACCGCCGCGGGCATGGGCGTGGGGGTGATGCCGTGCCTGTGTGGGGACCGGGAGCCGGGACTGCGGCGGGTGGCGCCCCTCGTGGCCTCGCTGCGCCGTGACATCTGGCTGGTGGTCCACCCGGATTTGCAGCACAACGCGCGTGTGCGCGCCACCCTCCACTTCCTCACCGAGCTCATCCAGCGCGAGCGCCCCCTCCTGTCCGGCGAGGGCCGTCCCGCCCCGCGTTCCTCCGGGAGGCGTTCCTCGTGAGCCAGCTCGCCGGTCTGCTGGCCGCCAGTTTCCTCCTCGGAGCCTTCGCCCGGCGCAGCGGCCGCTTCCCGGAGCAGACGGCGCTGGCCCTCAACGCCTTCGTGCTCAACATCGCGCTGCCCGCGCTGGTGCTGCGCTCGGTGCACCGGCTGACGCTCGTCCCCGAGCTGCTCGCCGCCGCCGCCACGCCCTGGCTCGTCTTCGGCGGCTCGTGGCTCTTCTTCCGCACGGTGGGCCCACGGCTGGGCTTCGCGCCCGGCACCGTGGCGGCGCTCGTCCTCACCGGCGGGTTGAGCAACACCGCCTTCGTGGGCCTGCCCCTCATCGAGGGACTCATGGGCCGCGATGCGCTACAGGTGGCCGTCGTCGTGGATCAGCTCGGCTCGTTCCTGGCGCTGGGCACGGTGGCCACCCTCTTCGCCACGCACGCCGCCGCCAAGGACACCCGCCTCGGGGCGCTGCTCAAGAAGGTGGTGGCCTTTCCGCCCTTCATCGCCCTGACTGCCGGGTTCGTCCTGCACCCGTGGGACTGGCCCCAGGCCGTGGACGTGGTGCTCGGCCGCCTGGGCGACATGCTCACCCCGTTGGCGCTCTTCTCCGTGGGTTTCCAGTTGCGGCCCTCGGGCGTGAAGGGCCGGATGCGCGCGCTCGCGCTGGGGCTCGGTTACAAGCTGGCGCTGGCGCCGCTCGCGATTGCGCTGCTGTTGCTGCTGCTGCCCGGCATGGGCCGGCTCACCTTCGAGGTATCCGTTCTCCAGGCCGCCATGGCTCCCATGGTCACCGCCGCCATCCTCGCCGCGGACAATGGGTTGGATCCGGAGCTCTCCGCCCTCATGGTGGGGCTGGGCATTCCACTCTCGTTCGCCACGGTGCCCGTCACCCTGTGGCTCCTGCATTGAGAGCGTGCGCCGCCTACGCGACGGCCTGCGTGGCGTAGGCGATCTCCAGGCCTTCCTTGCGCATGCGCAGCCGCGTGCGCGACAGCCAGTGGCAGTGTGCGCAGTAGCTGTGCGCGCCGTTTCCCGGCGTGCTGCGGATGGTCACCGCGCCGCCGCACAGCATGCAGCCATCGGGAAGGGTGAACTCCGAAACGGCGTCACCCATGTTCTTCTCAGTGGTTCCGGTCATGCCTTTCACGTAACGCAGGAATCGGCGGCCACAAGCCGCCGGGCCGTGTTTTCCGTGCACCCCTGGAGGGCAGGCAGGCGGGCCTGTAGCGCCTACCGTCTCTCCGGCACCTGTCCACCGCCGCACACCGCAACCCGCTGAAGACAGGCGCTCGCCTTGGCACGCCGCTTTCAAGAGAAGGGCGTTCCTGAGGGGGGAGGGCGGGCATGGAGATTGCGCGAGTCGCGCTTCGCCGACGTGGGAAGGGTTGGGGGGTGGAGGTGACCCTCGAGGGGGGCGGTGTGCGGCGCTATCGCTATGGCAGCGAGGCGCAGGCGCGCTACTTCGCCGCGGTGTTCGAGTTGGGACCGAGCTGGCTGCCGCCGGTATCACGGCGGCGGCGCTCCCGGGCCGGGGCCTCCTCCGCCGGGCGGGCAGCGGGCGGGCCCGCGTAGGCCCCGGGGCGGCGGGGCATCTCCCGGGCCTCCGTGGGGGTTCCGGAGAGGCCGCGCACCTGCTAGGAGTCACGCCTCATGAGCAAGAGCAACTACACCCCCCGCCCGAACCGCGAGCCCATCACCCGTGAGACGGATCCAGCAGGCCGCTGGTCCGCGAAGTTCCCGGACATGATTGGCTACAAGAACCAGGGTGGCGGCAAGGTGCCGGCGGACTACGGGTGGAACACCAACCCGAAGCAGTGGCAGGAGGAGATGACGCCCGAGAACCTCGCCACCGAGTACCGCAACCTGAAGGTTCCGCGCCTCCCCGTGCCGGCCGCCGCCGCGCTGCCCGAGGGCGCCAAGGCCGAGTCCAAGTAGTTTCCCGGCCGCCTCAGGTGAAGGGCAGGGCCGCGAGACGCTCCCGGAACACCTCCAGCGTCTCGCGCAGCTCCGCTTCCTCGATGGACTGCTCGAGGCCCAGGCGTGCCTTGCGCAGGAAGCCATCGAACACCGGCGCCCGGCCGTAGAGCGCTCCCGCGATGTCCACCGCCTCGCGGATGACGCGCTCGGTGCCCGGCGAGTTCAGGAACAGGTGCATCGCCGCCTGCTCCAGCCGTGCCCCGCACGCCGCCCACACCGCCCGGTCGTGCGCCGTCAGCGTGCGCTGCGTCAGCTCCGCGCCCACCCGCCCCAGCTCTCCGAGGAAGGGCTCCACGAGCGTCTTCAACTCGTCCGCGGGCACCTCCGGCAGCGAGGCCAGCGCGCGCAGCCGCTCGCGCACCTCCACCACCAGGCGCTTGTCCCGCGTCTTCATCGTCAGCGAGGAGTTCATCCCCGCGAAGGCCGCGAGCATCTCCTCCAGCCTCCGCGCCAGCCCCGGCCCCTCCCGCGGGGACGCGGTGGCCGCCTTCTCCAGCCGTGACTGCAGCGAGCGCCGCAGCTCCGCCACCCCGCCACGCAGCACGGCCGCCGCCATCACCTGCCCCTGGTAGCCCGGCACCACGTCCTCGCGCCGCACGTCCGCGAAGGCCGCCGCCGTGAGGTACACGAGGTCTCCCATCTGCGCGCGGAAGTCCGCGCGGAACGACTGCAGCTCCGCCATCAGCGCCCAACGGTCGCTCACCACCTCGGGCCGCCGCACCCGCTGGCCCAGGTCCGCCACGCGCCGCGACAGCCGCCCCGCGCACGCGCCCAGCACTACCTCCACCTCCCGCGACAGCCGCTCGTCCACGCCCGCGGGGGGAGGCTCCCACGCACCGTCGCGCGCGGCCTCCACCGAGGAGGGGAAGGCCTCGTGGATGGCCGACACCAGGGCGTTCACGTCCACCACCGTGTCCCGGATGGCCGGGGCCATCGTCTCCCACAGCGACAGGTCCGCCCCCTCCGTCTCCTCCAGGGTGGTGGGCTCGTACTTGACGATGTTGAGGTGCCCCAGCCGGTCGATGGCCAGCGCCGCGGCCCGGTACACGCGCTCCAGCCGTGAGGCCAGCGCGCGGTGGGTGAGCTCCTCCAGCAGCGTCTTCAGCCGGGGAGGCAGCGTGTCCTGCGGGGCTCGGGGCTTCTTCTCCGGAGGCGGCATGGCCGCAGGCTAAGCCATCCGGCGTGCCTTGTGGACGATCGCGTCCGCCAGCGTGTCCACCGCCCGGGGTCCGCCCTGCCGCAGGAAGAGGTTGGGCTCGGTGATTTCCAGCTCCATCAGCAGCAGCCCACCGTGCTCGTCCCGCGCCACGTCCACCCGGGCGTAGAGCAGCTCGAAGCCGGTGGCGGCGAGCACCTGGCGGGCGAAGGCGCGCTCGTCCTCGGAGGACGGGGCGGGCTCGGCGGCGGTGGCGTCGTAGCCCGGGTTGCCCGAGAGGGCTGGCTGACGCTTGATGGCGTGGGTGTGCTCACCGCCCAGGAAGAGGATGGAGCGCTCGCCATGGCCCTCCACCGAGGGCAGGTAGGGCTGCACCATCATGTCCTTGTGGGGGAGGACACGCTCCACCAGCGCCTGGGCGGCGGGGAGGTCCTCGGGCCTCCGGACGCGCAGCGTGTCCCGAGCGCCCGCGGACACCGCGGGTTTCACCACCGCGTCAGCCCAGCCGCGCTCCGTGAGCAGCGCCTTCACGTCCGGCCGCGAGCCGCGCTCCAGCCAGGCGGTGGGCACGGTGGCGATGCCGCGCTCCGCGAGCTCGCGCAGGTAGCCCTTGTGCGTGTTCCAGCGGAGCACCTCGGGCGGATTCCACAGCGGGCAGCGGGCACCGGCGCGCTCGGCCCAGGCCACGAACTCCTCCCGGCGCGCATCCGAGTCCCAGGCGGTACGGATGAGCGCGAGCCGGAAGCGGCTCCAGTCCACGGCCGGGTCGTCCCAGATGACGGGCCCGGCCTTCAGGCCCCTCGCTGCGAGTGCCTGGGCGAGCAGATGCTCATCGGGCAGGCACTCGGGGAAGGTGGACGAGGTGACGAGCGCGACGTCGTAGGCATTCTCATTCACGGACATGGCCGTGAGAGATACCTCAACTCCGGGCGGCTGCGATGACCGCACCGAGCCGGCGCATGCCTTCCTCGATGAGCTCCGGCGGTCGGTTGGAGAAGTTCAGCCGCATGAACTCCGTGCGAGGCTCTCCGGCGAAGAAGGAGGCGCCGGGCACGAAGGCCACGCGCTTCTCGAGCGCCAGCGGGAAGAGGGCATCCGCGCTCATGCCCCGCGGCAGCTCCACCCACAGGAACATGCCGCCGTCCGGCTCCGTCCACCGGGTGCCCTCGGGCATGTGCTTCTCCAGCGAGGCGAGCATCACCTGGCACCGGTCACCGTAGACGGCGCGCAGCTTCTCCAGGTTGGCGTTGTAGTCGAAGCTCGACAGCAGCCGGGCGGTGGCGCGCTGCGCGACCGTGGCGGTGTGCAGGTCCGCCGACTGCTTGACGACGGTGAGCGCCCGGATGATCTCTCGCGGGCCCACGGCCCAGCCGATGCGCAGCCCGGGGGCCAGCGTCTTGGAGAACGTCCCCAGGGTGACGACCACACCCTCGGTGTCGAGCGAGGCCAGCGACGGCAGGTGCTCGCCCCGGAAGCGCAGCTCGCCGTAGGGGTTGTCCTCGAGGATGAGGATGCGGTGGCGCTGGGCGAAGCGCACCAGGGCCTGCCGGCGCTCCAGCGACAGGGTGGTGCCCTTGGGATTCTGGAAGTTGGGGACCAGGTAGATGAGCTTGGGCTTGCGGCCCACGGTGTGCAGCAGCGTCTCCAGCTCGTCCACGCGCATGCCGTCCCGGTCGCTGCCCACGACGGAGTAGGAGACCTCGTACCCGCTGAACGTCTGCAGCGCGGCCAGGTAGCTGGGATTCTCCACCACCACCACGTCACCCGGGTCGAGCATCACCTTGGCCACCAGGTCGATGCCCTGCTGCGAGCCGCTGGTGATGAGCACCTGGTCCGTCGCCGCGTGCAGGCCCTGGCCGCCCAGGTGCGAGCAGATCCACTCGCGCAGCGGGCCGTAGCCCTCGGTGGTGCTGTACTGGAGCGCCGCGCGGCCCTCCTCGGCGAAGACCTCGGCGTGCGCCTGGGCGATGGCTTCCACCGGGAAGAGCTCGGGGGCGGGCAGCCCTCCAGCGAAGGAGAGCACGTCCGGACGCTCGGCCACCTTGAGGATCTCCCGCACGGCGGAGGCCTTGACCCGCGACATGCGCTGGGCCAGCGGGAACGGCGGAGGAGCGATAATGGGGGTGGCCGCGGTCATGGTCAGGCTCCTTTCAGCTCTTCGGGGGAGACGTGGATGTACGTCTCTTCCTTGATGGATGTCAGAACGATGGTGGTGTGCGTGCGCGTGACGCCGGAAATGGTCCGCAGCGTCTCCACGAGCAGGGAGTCGAGCGTCTTCGTGTTCCGGGTGCGCACCTTGAGGATGTACGAGTCCTGGCCGGCGACGCGGTGCGCCTCGAGCACCTCGGGCATGGCCAGCACCTTGCGGGCGAACCCCTCGAAGTACTTGGGGTGCTCGATGCTCACGCCGATGAAGGCGGTGATGTCCTTGCCCAGCTTCGACGCGTCCACGCGCGCCGTGTAGCCGGTGATGACCCCCCGCTCCTCGAGCTTGCGGATGCGCTCGGCCACCGCCGGCTGGGACAGACCCACCGAGCGGGAGAGCTCCAGCTGCGTGGCTCGCCCATCTCGCTGCAGCAGATCGACGAGGCGGTGGTCCAGTTCATCCATGGCGGGTCAGCGACCTTATTTTTATAAGTCCCAGTGACTTGATACCTATAAGGTATATGTCTCTCGGGGGCGGTGCAAGAGGGTGGCAGGCAGGCGGGCGAGCTTCCTCCACCGTGCCGTCACGAACACGGGGGGCCTCCTCTGTTGGCAATGCACGTCTCGCGCCGGTGGGCCCCGAGGAGCGCAGCCATGGATTCCGCCTTCCGTCAGCAGTTCCTGGGACTCGATCTGACGCTGGCCCGGCGCTTCGCGACCGTCGAGGCACGGCCGTGGGGATATTTCGTCCACGAGGTGGGAAATCCCCACCACTGGGATGCGAACACCGCGCGCTGGCTGCGAGCGGAGGAGCCGGAGGCCGCCATCGAGGAAGTGGTGGCGCTCTACCGGGCACGGGGGCTCGTGCCGCGGGTACGGGTGGATGACCTGAGCGCACCCGGAGACGTGGTGGAGCGGCTGGTGGTCCGGGGCTTCCAGAAGGACTCCCAGGAGATGCGCCTCATGCACTGGGCGCTGGGCGCCTCCCGTCCGCTTCCGGTGTTGTTCTCGGGAGTGACGCTGGAGGTGGCGGGCCCGGAGACCATCGCGTCCCTGGCGGAGATTCAGGGAGAAGCCTGCGGCTGGGAGGAGCGCGGCTGGCTGGTGCGCTACCTGGAGCGGTTGGTGCCGGGTCCCGCGTCGCATTACTACCTCGCCCGGGTGGACGGCGTGCCGGCGGCGATGGCGGCCCTGCAGGAGGGAGAGGGCTGCGCGCTGGTCCAGGAGGTGGCGACGCGGCCCAGGCATCGCCGGCGCGGCCTGGCGTCGGCGTTGATCACCTGGATACAGCGCAGGGCCATGGTGCCGCTCTTCCTCCAGGTGTCCAACCCCGAGGCGGAGCGCATCTACGCGCGCGCGGGCTTCCGGGTATGGGGGGAGCTCGAGCAGGTGACGTGCGTGCTACCCGGGCCGTGAGGCGGCTCGCATCGGTAGGAGGGAGGAGGCGCGGAAGGCTCGCTCCGGCATAGAGTGGTGGCTGGGGAGAGCTGATGAACATCCGTTTCAACCGCCGGGTCGCCCTCGGCATCGCCGCGGTGGTCGCCGTGGGGCTCGTGAGGTGGGCCACCTCGGACGTGTGCGTGTCCGCGTGGGCCTTCCAGGGTGTGAAGGTGTACCGCTGCCCGGACGGAGACTTCCGGCAGACGCTGGGCCTGCGCGCCGATGGGCTCGCCCGGGAGGCCACGGGCTCCGTCCATGTGTCGGCCGAGGCCCATGGCATCACCGACGCCCAGGTACTGCTGAACGCCCCGGTGCGGCGCCTGGAGGCCTCGCTCTTCCTCGTGGATGCCGGGGGCAAGGAGTCACCCCTCGCTCCCGAGAGATGGGAGCAGCGGGACTCCGACTTCGCACAGGTCGCCCGGGTGAAGCTGCCCGCGCTGCCGGATGGGGACTACACGCTGCGCGCCCGCGTCACCACTCCGCTCGGCACCGGTACCGTGGACGCGCCGCTGGCCCTCTACGCTCCCGCCCGCGTCCACGTCCTCACCGACCGGCCCCTCTACGAGCCCGGCCACCAGGTCCGCTTCCGCGCCGTGGTGCTGCGCGCCAAGGACCTCGCGCCCATCGACGGACGCCCGGGCACGTGGTTCGTCACCGACCCCTCCGGCGAGGTGGTGCTGGAGCAGCGCATGCCCGCGGGCCCGTGGGGCGTGGTGGCCGGGGACTTCCCGCTCGACCGAGGCGCGCCCACCGGCACCTGGACGGCGCGCTGGACGAGCGGTGATGCCTCGGGCGTGGCCTCCTTCCAGGTGAAGCCCTTCACCCTGCCGCGCTTCCGCGTGGAGGCCGTCAGCACGAAGCCCTTCTGGCGCGTGGGCGAGTCCCCCACCGTCGAGGGCCGCGTCGTCTACAGCTCGGGCGCGCCGGTGGCGGACGCGGCCGTGGATATCTCCTGGAATGCCTCGGGCCAATGGCCGGCTCCACTCGAGTGGCTCGACGCGAAGGCGAAGGACGCGCTGCCCCAGAAGGCGCGCACGGATGGCTCGGGACGTTTCCGGCTCACCCTGCCGCGTGTGCCGTATGACCTGCGCGGCCAGGCCACCCTCTCCGCGTGGCTGTCCGCCACGGACCCCGCGGGAGACCAGGTGCAGGGCGGCGCCTCGGTGCTGCTCGCCGAGGACGCGCTCTCCGTGTCGGCCGTGACGGAGCTGTCGGATGGATTGGCGGACGGCTACAGCAACCGCGTCTACCTGCGCGCCACCACCGCGGATGGCCAGTTGCTGCCCGGCGCGGAGCTCACCGTGAAGCGCGCGTGGGACCCGCGGGACGAGGGCGTGCGCGCGGTGACGGACGAGGACGGCGTGGCCTCCTTCCAGCTCGACCCGGGCCCGCCCGTCAACGTCGTCCTTCCCGCCATGCCGGTGCGCCGCAGGCCTCCGCCGCCTCCGGTGGGGTTGGGCTCGGTGCGGAATCTCCTCTCGGATGACGGCTCGCCCGCGCTGGAGGATCAGCTCGCGCTGGAGCGCTGGCTGGAATCCCTGCGCCCCTGTGCGCGCTTCGTGTCGCCCGACTCGGGCTCCACCCAGGTGACGCTGGGGGTGCGCGTGGCCGCGGGAGGCTCGGTGGTGGACGTGGTGCCGGATGGCTCGCCGCTGGGCTCCTGCCTCGCCTCGGTGGTGCGGGCGCGTTCGCTGCCGCCCGGCCGCGAGCGGATGCTGGGGCTCACCCTGGACGTGCGCGACCCGGGGCTGCCCTCGCTCGAGTTCGAGGTGCTCGACGTCGCTGGTGCCAGCGAGGAGTTGGAGGAGACGCTGCGGGCCGCGGCGCTCGATGCTCGCGAGTGCCTGCCCGCGAACTTGTCGCTGTCCGCGGCGCTGCCGTCCGCGCTCACCTGGCGCACGCGTCCGAAGCAGCGCGAGGTGGAGGTGGGCTGGTCGTCCCTGCCCCCGGGGGAGGACATGCTGCCCGCCGCCCACCTGTCCTGCATCCAGTCCCGCTTCTCCCGGCTGGTGCTGGGCGCCGAGCCCGGAAGTGCCATGGGCGTGGTGCGCTTCACCGCCGAGCCCACGGGGAGCGGCTCCGATGGAGCGGTGGCCCAGGAGACGACGCTGCTCGGCTACGAGCTGATGGTGAGCGCGAAGGCGGACAAGGAGGAGCTGGGCTCGACGAAGTGGGTGGTGCACCCGGTGCGGTTGCCGCCCGCGCGTCTGAGGGCCACGCCGGTGCTGGCGCGTGGAGGGGACGAGGTGCGCCTCGAGCTGCTGCGCGGCCCGGACTTCCACGGGGAGCTGCCCGAGGAGCTCGTCCTCATGGCCGGGGAGAAGAAGCTGAAGGCGAAGGTGGAGAACAAGGCGGCGCGCTTCCGTCTGCCCGAGGACTTCGATGGGTGGGCCGAGGCGAACTGGGCGGGCGCGGTGGCCCGGGTGTACGTGGCGCCGCGCGCGCAGCTGGCGCTCGAGGTGACGCCGGACAAGAAGGCCTACGCGCCCGGTGAGCTGGCGCACCTCCAGGTGCACACGCGGGTGGACGGCCAGGACGGCCCGGCGGCGGTGGGCCTCTTCGGCGTGGACGAGAGCCTGTCGCAGCTCGTTCCGCTGCCGGGGACGGGGGCGCTGGACGGCATGCGTCCGGTGCCCACGGTGTCCTCGCCGGCTTTCAACGTGCTGGATGGGACGGCGCTCGCGATGGGCCGCATCCGGGGTGCCAACGCGGCCGCGGCCACGCTGCTGCGGGTGTCGGGCCTGCCGTCGCGGGATGGCGGTGAGCGGCGGGTGTCGCTCCAGGTGTCGACTCCCTTCGAGCCGGACGTGGAGCTGACCGAGCCCTTCTACCGGGTGCTGTCGGAGCTGACGGTGCAGGCGCGCGCCTGGGAGGAGTCGGCGCCCAAGGACGAGACGCTCTCCCCGGCGGGGATGGCGAAGCTGTGGGAGAAGGCGCTCGAGGCCTGTGAGAAGCGCGGCGAGGCGGTGACGGACGCCTACGGCCGCCGGTTGAAGCTGTCGCGGTTGCCGCAGGAGCTGCTGGCCCTCACCGACCCACGGGCGGTGGTGGTGAACGGCACGCGGTTGCCCGAGGACGTCGAGAACTGGGGCGCGTGGGTCGCCCGGGAGGCGCCATGAAGCGCTACGTCGCAGTGGGTGGGGTGTGCCTCGTCGCGGGCTTCGCGCTGAACACGTGCGTGCGGAGCCTGGCGTACTCCTACGCCACTTCCGCGGACGCACTGGCGGGGGGGGGCGAGGACCGGATGTACGCGAGGAAGAACCTCCAGACCTTCGGCCAGAATGACGCGGATGAGATGGAGGAGGCGGAGGCGCCGCCGATGATGGCTGCTCCCGTCCAGTCCGCGATGGGGGGGTTCGGGTCAGCCAGGGGAGGTGGAGGGAAGAAAGTGGCGATGAAGGAGGAGGCACCGGGAGCACCGCCGCCTCCACCCGTGGCCGAGGCGCCCGCCACGCCGGGACGGGCCTGGTTCCCCGAGACGTTCCTCTTCGAGCCGCTGGTGGTGACGGATGCGTCCGGCCTGGCGTCGGTGCCGGTGAAGGTGCCGGACCGGCTGACGAACTGGCGGGTGCTGGCGCTGGCGCACTCGCGCTCGGGAGCGCAGGCCGGGGCGGTGAGCAGCTTCGCGGGCACGCTTCCCACCTACGTGGACCCGGTGCTGCCGCCCTTCCTTCGTGCGGGGGATGTGGTGCGCGTGCCGGTGCAGGTGGTGAACACGACGGGCTCGCCGGTGACGCGCCCGCTGAAGGTGGAGGCGCAGGGAGCGGCGGTGGAGGGGGGCTCGCGCACGGTGACGGTGCCAGCGGCGGGCAGCGTGGTGGAGTACGTGACGGTGCGAGCGGCGCAGCCGGGGCCCGTGACGCTGAGGGCCTCGCTGGGCGGCACGGACTCGGTGGTGCGGACCTTCGACGTGTGGCCCACGGGCCGGCCGGTGGTGGAGACGCATGGAGGCACCCTGGCGGCGCCGCGCACGCTGGAACTGGAGGGCCCCGAGAACGCGGTGGCCGGCAGCGAGCGGGTGCGGTTGCTCGTCTTCCCGGGGGCGCTGGGCGTGTTGCGCTCGGAGCTGAGCGCGGCATTCGGGCGAGGGGGCGTGGCCGAGGATGCCTACGCGCTGCTGCTCGCCGGCCGTGCGCCGGAGCTGCTGACGTCGCTGGGAGGCACGGCGGATGCGGAGTCGCTGAAGCGCATGTCGGCGCTGGCCGGGCAGCGGGTGTTGCGTGCGGGCCGTGCGCCGGACGTGGCCTCGGCGGCGCTGTTGGCGGAGGCGGCGCTGGCGCACCCGGACAACCCGGTGCTGGCGCGGCTGGGCGAGCGTCTGTCGGGCCAGGTGGCCTCGGCGCAGCGGCCGGATGGGACGTGCCAGGGCGCGGACGGGTGGACGTTGCAGCGGCTGCTGGTGGCCACGGCGGACTGCGCCCGGGCGGTGCGTGCCGGGACGGGCTCGGACGCGGGACGCCGGAGGGCCTCGGCCTTCGGCGCGCGCGTGGCGGGCGCTTTCGAGCGCTACGTGGCACGGGTGCAGGACGGCTACACGGCGGCGGCGGTGCTGGCCAGCGGGGGCGTGTCCGGCACGGTGCGGGACACGCTGCGCAAGCAGGTGCGGGAGGCGCTCCAGAAGCGGCCGGACGGCTCGGCCTTCCTGCCGGTGGGACCGGGCGTGGTGCGCGCGGACGGGTTCGTCCCCTCGGAGACGGAGGCGACGGCGCTCGCGGTGCTGGCGCTCGTGGAGGACAAGGAGGCGCCGCTGGCGGACCTGGGCACCTCGCTGCTCGCGGACTACCGGCCCGAGCGGGGATGGGGTGACGGGCGCGCGAACCTCGTGGGCCTGCGGGCGGCGCTGGCGCTCTTCAAGGAGCCGCTGCCGTCCCAGGTGAGCGTGGTGCTGGAGCGGGACGGCAAGGTGGTGACGGAAGGGACGTTCGACGCGAAGGCGCTGCGGGAGGTGCTCGCGCTGGAGGGGGCGGCCACGGGCTCGGCGGGCAAGCACACGTGGGTGGTGCGCGCGGAGCCGGCGGTGCCGGGGCTGGGCTTCTCCCTCACGTTGGGTGCCTACGTGCCGTGGCGTGCGAGCGAGACAGGGAAGGGGTTGGAGCTCGCGGTGAAGGGACCGGCGGAGGTGAAGGTGGGGATGCCGGCGGAGGTGACGGTGCAGGCGGCTTCGCCCGCGGGGATGTCGCTCACGCTGCGCCAGGGACTGCCGGCGGGAGTGCAGGTGGACCGGGCGAGCCTGGACGCGCTGGTGAACGAGGGGAAGGTGACGTCCTACGAGGTGGAGGATGGGGCGGTGAGCCTCACGCTACCTCCGCGAGGCGCGGCCGAGCCCTTCAGTGCGAGGTTCCGGGTGGTGCCGACACTGTCGGGCACGCTGCAGGCGGGGGCGTCGAGCCTGACGCCGGTGGACCGGCCGGAACTGGTCTTCCACGTGCCACCGGCCACCTGGGCGGTGCGCTGAGCCAGGGGCGGCGCGTTGAAACAAGGAGGCGCGCTGAACCAAGGCGGTGCGCCGAGTCCAATCTCCCCAATATCCCCTCTCCCCTCGGGAGAGGGACGGGGTGAGGGTATCGAGCTCCCCAGGTTGCTTTTCACATGCACCCGAGAAAGTTGTGTGACAAAGCCTGGGGCCAGACTCATGCATCAAACTGAAAAACTGGTATTCATGAACTATGTGGACTAGTCCGCCATCTCCCTCTAGCTGAAACATGGGAGAAGGTCATGGCTGACACACGGTGGTTCGGAATGCGGATGCTGGGGGCGGGAGCGCTGGGCGTCCTGTTGGGGTGCGGAGGTCCCGCCCTTCCGGAGGAGGTGACGGATGCAGCGGGGCAGGTGGAGTCGGCCGCCACCGCGCTCATCTCCGAGACCTTCGATACCTCCGCCGCGAACTTCACGACGGTGGGCGGCACGTGGAGCGTAACGGGCGGGCAGCTCGTCCTCGCGAATGCCGCGGCCTCCGAGAGAGAGACCCTGGGGCTGGCCAACACCGCGCTGCACAAAACCTCCGTCACTGGCGATTTCCAGCTGGAGGTGGATGCCCGGACGACGGATTCCCACCTGTGGGCCGACTTCGCGGTGGTGTTCGGCAGGCAGAGCAGCACGCGCTACCTCTACGCGAGCTTCAACGTCAGCAACGACGCCAACACCCACGGCCTGTTCCGGGTGGTGGATGGCGTGCAGACGCAGCTGGCGGACTTCTCCGGGCAGATTGCCGCGAACACCTCCTACCGCATCCGCGTCATCCGCAACGGCAACGCCGTCGCCGTCTACTTGAATGGTGTGAAGCTGGCCTCCGCCACCGAGTCGCAGCTCACGAGCGGGCAGGTGGGGGTGGGCTCCCGGGACAACAATGGCCGCTTCGACAACTTCGCCGTCATCACGGGCCGCCCGGACGCGACCAACACGGGCGTTCCATCGGGGGCGGCCCTGACGGTCCACAACGGAGATCTCACCATCACGACGAATGGCACCGTCATCGAAGGGCTGGACATCCACGGCTTCGTCACGGTGCGCGCCAGCAACGTCGTGATCCGCCGCTCCATCATCCGTGGAGGCGTGGCGACCCGGAACCGCAAGGTGGTGTCCTTCGAGTCGGGCACGGACAACCTCATCGAGGACAGCGAGCTGACGGTCGCCAACCCATCGGCGTGGATCGACAACCTCGGCGGCTCGAACTTCACGGCGCGCAGGCTCAACATCCACGGCGGCGTGGATGGCATCAAGGCGGGCAGCAACACGGTCATCGAGCGCTGCTACATCCACGACATGACGTATTTCAGCGTCGACCCGAACCAGGGCGGCAAGAACAGCCACAACGACGCGATCCAGATCCTCAGCGGCAGCAACATCCAGGTGCAGGACAACAACCTGGTCATGCCGGAGAGCCAGAACGCGGCCATCCAGGTGACGCAGGACTTCGGCGTGGTGAGCTCGCTCTTCATCCGCCGCAACTGGGCGGACGGAGGCCGTTGCACGTTCAACTTCTCCCACAAGGGCGGCACGTCGCTCACGGTGTCGGCGACGAACAATCGCTTCGGCCGGAACTCCTACTACAACTGTCCCATCCTCAAGAGCACGGGGACGACGGGCACCTTCACCGGGAACGTCTGGGACGACACGGGGGCCACCGTGGGCATCCAGACCCACGATTGAGCCTCAAGAGGGATTGCTACAGATGGCGTCCGCGGGAATCAGGTAGGGCTCGGGGTTTCGGAGAGCGCACTGGCCTTTCACGCAGCGAGCCTCGCAGGAGGAGGCTCGCGCGCAGATGCGGTCGACATAGCCACAGACTCCTTCCACATCCCTTTCGAGGTCCAAGGCCTCCTGGCCGAGAATCCATGCGCGATTCACAGCGGTGCAGCAGGGACTGACGGGCGGCCAGAGGCTCCTGACGATGCAGTCTGAATCCGCACTGCATTGCTGGTGCTGCTCCATCATCCTCATGGCGGTCCAGGAGATCCTCAAACACTCGTTGGACATCGGGGGCTCGTAACTCATCGAAACGGCACACGCGTAATCCCGGCGCAGTTGCTCGAAGCTGCTACCCCGGAACTCCTCCCAGTGGCGTTGCTTGGAAACACAGCCCATCAACAGGACGACGAGAACGCACCAGCACCACACACCCGGCGTTTCGCGGGCGGATGCACATGCGCTCTTCATGGCATGAGGGGTCTGCATGCGCTCTGTCTCCTGTGCTTCCACGATACCAGGACGGCTTGGCATTGGTGCTACCCTCGCACCGGTGGACCCCGGTCCCGCCCCTGATTTCCGTCCGCTCGGCCGCAAGGCTTACGGGTCGATTCCCCACCTCCCGGGCTCTCGCACCGGGTCGGCGGATCGTCACCTCTCCCCCGCGTGGGCGCGCATCTGCATCGAGCGCGCCCGCGACGCGCGCGACCACCTCGTGGTGCTGGAGAAACTCGATGGCTCGTGCGTGGCCGCCGCCCGTGTGGAGGACTCGGTGCTCGCCCTGGGCCGCGAGGGACGTTTGGTGGCGCAATCTCCAACGAGGCTCGCAGGCGCTGGGCCGCCTGGGTCGCCGAGCCCTTCCTGGCCGTGCTCCAACCCGGAGAGCGTCTCGTGGGTGAGTGGTTGGCCCTCGCGCACGGCACCCGCTACATGCTGCCGCATGAACCCTTCGTAGCTTTTGACCGATGCGGGACGAAGAGCGGCTGCCCTGGCACTCCGTGAGGGGAGACGCAGGGGACTGGGCCTCTTGGTAACTGCTGAATGAAGAGCAGTTCACAATTCTCCGCCAATCAACAAAGCCAATCTCTGCAATAACCTCTAAGAAACGGTGTTTGCGCGAAAAGCCAGATAGGCATTGTGTCTGCGCTCGGTCTGCCCAGATTGCTACGGCCAAAAAAGGACAGGCTGAACGAATGGAGAGACATGTTCATGTCGAGCGCATGCAGGAGGAGTGGTGCCCTGTGTCATGTGAGTTTGAAATGGGTGGGACTCTGCGCATTGCTCGTGTTTGTGGGGTGTGGTGTGCCCGAAGTTTCTCTCGAAAAATCAGGAGTTGATGCTGTACAAGGAGAGAGTGATGGCCCGGAGATCGGGGCATTGCTACAAGGCTTGGGAAGCGTACATGCAAATCTTGCACTTGGCAGGCCGACCAGCCAGTCGAGCACGCTAGATGGGACGAGCAGTCGCGCCGTCGATGGCAACACCGATGGAAATTGGTATCACGGTTCGGTGACCCACACCCAGCTGGAGAGCAATGCTTGGTGGCAGGTCGACCTCCAGGTTGTGAGAAACATCCAGCAGGTAAATCTGTGGAATCGCACGGATTGCTGCGCGAATCGCCTGGGTAATGTTTATGTTTTTATTTCTAATGCGCCATTTGCATCGAATGATCCGGACATCACGCGCTCTCAGTCCGGGGTCTCGACATATGTTATCTTTGGTCAAGCAGGCATTCCGAGTGCGATCAGCGTAAACCAGAGTGGACGTTACATTCGAGTACAGTTGGCTGGGACCAACTACCTTTCACTGGCGGAAGTCGAGGTGCTTGCCCCAGCGCTCAACTTGGCTCTCGGCAGACCGACCAGTCAATCGAGCACGCTGGAAGGAGTCAGTAGTCGCGCCGTGGATGGCAACATTGATGGGGATTGGTATCACGGTTCGGTGACTCACACCCGGCTCGAGGCCAATCCGTGGTGGCAAGTCGACCTGCAGACTGTGCGGAGCATTCAGCAGATCAACCTCTGGAATCGCACGGACTGCTGCACGAAACGCTTGAGTAATGTCTATGTCTTTGTTTCCGATGTGCCATTCACATCGAACGACCCGAGTGCTACGCGTGCCCAGCCTGGAGTTTCCACCTATGTCATCTTTGGTCAAGCAGGTACTCCCAGCGCGCTCGCAGTGAACCGGACAGGGCGCTACGTCCGAGTTCAGTTGGCGGGGACTGACTATCTCTCGCTCGCAGAGGTCGAAGTCATGAGCTTGCCGCTCAAGGCCAGTTGCCAGGGGATTCTTGAGAGTGGGATGTCTACGGGCAGTGGTGTGTACCAAGTAGACTTCGATGACATGGGTTCTCTGGCTCCTACTTGGGTCTACTGCGATATGACAAGCGATGGAGGTGGGTGGACGCTGGTGATGAATCAGAGCCCTGCCGAACTGCTGCCATATATTTTTAGCACCGTCAACGCCCAGAACTTTGGTGGCCTGACGGAGTCATATCGGCTAGGCAGTAGCGCCATCAGGATCTTGAGGCCGACGGTCGCCTGGGTTTTGACCGATCAATTCAATCGAGTCTACTTCCGGCCTACCTGTGTGGTGGATTGGGAAAACAGCCTGTTCAACAAGCCTATAGGCTCCTGTAATCAGGGGTTTTCCTCTCCGTCCTTCTCGACCCCTGTGTCCCCGGTGACGCCAGTCAATGGTAGCATGGGGATTGGTCAGAACAATTATGGGCGGTACTGCAGCATCCGGGCATTCATGTTCGATCAGGAGCCGTCATGGCCAGCCGGAGCCGCAATCAGTTGTGCGGGCACTACAGACCAGGCAGTCCGACTTTGGTTCAAATAGTTCTCCGACTGGTATACCGACAAGGACTGTGCCTTGAGAACAGCGTTTGTGCGTGGTGAGTGCTAGGGTCGTTGTCTTGAGAATCAGTGGTGACGAGACCAGGATGCCATCATCCGTTTCGCTGCCATCCTCGACGGCAGCGACTTGGTGAGGCACTCATGGCTTCAAGGGCTTCGTGGGACGTCTGGTGCTGTCGAACAGCCTGGACGGCTCCTCACGCCCTTGCCGCTTGGAACTCGATTCCTCCTGGTGGGGAGACACCAGGAGGAATCAGGCTGGCTTGGCGACATCGGTGTTACCCTCGCACCGGTGGAACCGCGTCCCGCCCCTGATTTCCGTCCCCTCGGCCGTAAGGCCTATGGCTCGATTCCCCACCTCCCGGGCTCACGCACCGGGCCGGCGGATCGCCACCTCTCCCCAGCGCTCGCGCGCATCTGTACCGAGCGCACCCGCGACACGCGAGACCACATCGTGGTGCTGGAGAAGCTCGACGGCTCGTGCGTGGCCGCGGCTCGTGTGGGGGACTCCGTGCTCGCCCTGGGCCGCGAGGGGCGTCTGGCGTCGCAGTCTCCCAATGAGGCCCGCCGGCTCTGGGCTGCCTGGGTCGCCGTGCACGCGGAGCGCTTCCTGGCCGTGCTCCAACCCGGAGAGCGGCTCGTGGGCGAGTGGCTGGCCCTCGCGCATGGCACCCGCTACGTGCTGCCGCATGAGCCCTTCGTCGCCTTCGACCTGATGCGGGACGGAGAGCGGCTGCCGTGGCACGCCGTCACCGAGCGCATCCGTGCGGGCAATTTCGTGACGCCAGGGTTGATCCACGAGGGCGGGCCCTTGGGAATTTCCGCGGTGATGGAGCGGCTCCAGGCGGGCGGCTTCCATGGGGCCGTGGACCCGGTGGAGGGGGCTGTCTGGCGGGTGGAGCGGCGAGAGGGCGACGCTGTCAGGGTGGAGTTCCTCGCCAAGTATGTACGGCCGGAGAAGGTGGATGGCAGCCTCCTGCCGGAGAACACAGGGAGGGCCGCCGTGTGGAACTGGCGCCCCGAGGCGCCGCAGCCGTAGGAGGCGCCGCCGTGTCTGGCTCGATCGTCACCGGGAACCCGTCCAAGACCCAGAGCCAGGGAGGCGCCTTCGAGGCGCACATCACCGTCGCCGCGCGCTCCGAGGACGACCTGCGGCGCTTCCGCGCGTTCTGCGACGCGGCCTCGGTGAAGTGCATCTTCATCGAGCTGGGCCGGGGCGCCGAGCCCTTCCAGCCCATGACGGCCTCGTACCACCATGGCACGCTCCCTCATGCGCTCGAGGAGGCTCGGGCCATGGCGCGCGCCCTGGCCGCCGAGGGCTTCGACGTGAAGCGCCTGAAGCTCGAGGCCCTCGGCAAGAACCGGGACATCCCCGAGGACGACGCGACGGCACGGGCCCAGCCCGCGAACTACTTCGAGTTCCACGTGAAGGTGCTGCTGCCCTCCGGGCTCACGGACCTGGACACGTTGCGGGCCCGCTGTGAGAGCCATGGCGCGCACCTGTCGCGCAACGCGCGGAAGGTGCGGGAGGATGGTGCGTCCGAGCGCTTCGTCACGCTCCGGGTGTACGGCCTGGGCCGTGCGAACGCCGAGGCGCGCTTCTCGGCGCTGCTGGAGGACCTGGCGGCGACGGGGTTGAAGCTGACGCAGCGGATGCGTGAGTGGACGGTGTACGACTCCAACCGCGGGCTGGACCGGGGCTGGCTGGGAGACGTGACGTGAGTGCCCATGAATTGCCACTTCGCGCCGGGGCGGCGGTGCTTCGCCGCCTCGCGCTGTCCCCGGAGCGGGAGTCGTTCGTCCTGCGCGGCGGGCTGATGATGCGGCTGTGGAGCGGTCCGGTGCCGCGTCCGGTGGAGGATCTGGACTTCCTCGCCCTGTTTCCCTTCGACGCGGCGGATACCGTGAAGCGGTTGGAGTCCGTCCTGCGGGCCGGGGTGGAGGATGGATTCTCCTTTGGTGCACTGAAGTCCGAGGTCATCTGGGCGGAGACGGCGTTCCCGGGCGTGCGGGTCTTCGTGGAGACGCGGCTGCCCGGCGTGGTCGGGAGCTTCGAGCTGCGCATCGACACGGGCTTCGGTGACCCCATGGACCCGGGGCCCGCGTGGACGGAGTACGAGGTCGGGGAAGCCCAGGCGGCGCGGGTGCTCGCGTGCCGGCCGGAGACGCTGCTCGGTTGGAAGGTGCACGGCCTCTTCGAGCGGGGAAAGGGCCGCTTCCGTCCCAAGGATCTCTTCGACGTGTACCTGCTCACCCGGTACGCGCCGCTCGACACGGCGCTGCTGCCCCGGGCGCTGCGGCTGGCGTTCGAATCACGCGGGGACTCGCTGGAACTGATGGAGCGGCTGATGGCGGGAGAGTTCGGCCGGAGCCCCTGGAGCAACGAGAAGTGGGCGCGTTATCGCCATGGCCAGCCCGAGGGTCGTCCCGAGGCCCTGGCCGAGGTGGTGGCCGCGGTCGCCACGGCGCTCCGGCCCACATGGGATGCAGCCCGGGCGGATAGGCCCCGGCCGTGATTCGGGCAAGACCTGGCGCGGAGGGATGCAGGGGACTGGCAGGGGAGGGGGAGAGCAGGCCTGGGTAGGCCTGGGCGACGGCGTCAACGGCCCCCAGTACAGTTCTTGGGCACACCAAGGGTTCCCACCCTCTGGGAATGCCTTATGTCATTGAGCTATCGGATGACCTGTTCGCCTTGATGGAGGAGTTGCCCGAGCGCACGCGCGCGACCATCCACCTGATGCTCGCGCGAATCGCGGAGCTGGCGGCGCTCTGGCCGCCGGATGACGCGAGGTGGAATCAACTCGCCTATCAGGACGAACAAGGCCTGCGCTTCTACGCGCAGGGCTGCTGTGTGCAACTCAGCCTGGATGCGGAGTCGCGGCGGGTCGTGGTGCGCGGGATCGGCCGTGTGCTCGTCCGCCTGCCCCACGAGCTTCTCGGCTCCAACACGGGCTCCGAGGGTTCTCCCGCTCACCAATAAGACTCCGCATCAATGGGGCAATGGCGGACCCCGATGCGTCCTGTCCCGAGACAAGCCCCAGGCCACCAGCGCGACGATGACGACCGCGAGCACCGCGAGCCACAGCCAGCCCAGTCCCCAGCGGGTGGAGTCGTAGACCTCATAGGGAGCGATGGGCTCGGCCGTCTGCGCGAGCGCCAGCGCCGGGGTGATGAAGAGCGACCACAGGAATGCGTGCAGTGCGCGGAGATGGAGCATGTGGGCCTCCCGCGGCCTGGGAGCCGCCGCTCCTTGAACGGTCTTCACCTCCGGCAATGGGGACAAGGCTCGGCTCCCGGGCACTCGGGCGAGCGGTGAGAACCCGGGAGCTTCGGTGTGGGCGGTTTACAGCGGCGGACGGACGTAGGTGCCTTCCTCCCGGCTGTAGTCCGGGATGTAGACGCGATCCGACGTGTCCGGCTTCTTGCTCTTGCGCGGCGGCTTCTTCGGCTCCGCCGGCGGCTCGTCCTTCCGCTCGGGCGCTTCCACGGCGATCGTCTTCAGCTCGGCATCCGAGGCTCGGGCCCTGTCGATGGCGGCTGCGTCATAGATGGAGATCCACCAGCCTCCATAGCTCTCATCCGAGGTGGGTGGAGTGACCTCGAACGTGAGGCCCGCTCGCTCCAGCTTGTCTTCATCGAGCGACAGGCTGTGCACCAGATCCCGGTCGGCGGCCTGCTGGAGCAGCCCGGCCATCAGGTTGCGCAGCTCCTCCTTGGTGCTCGTCTTGCCCGCGTAGATGCCGATCTCCACGCCCGCGGGGTGCTGGGGGTCCCCGTAGATGTTGAGCTCGCCCCGGGACGTCTCGTACGTGAGGTAGGGGACGGACCGGAAGATGCCCGTGTCGATCACCTCCGACGGCACCTGCTTGAGATCCTTCTTCCCGAACCGCGTCGCGAAGGTCTCGATGATCAATCCCGAGTCGATGAGACGGCCCTCGGTCACGGGCTTTCCGGACGCCGGTGCTGGCGCAGACGACAGCGCCGCCGGGGTGCTCTTCATCGCCGGAGCGGCGGGCTGTTCCGGCTGCTCCCGGAGCTGCGAGCGGCTCGGGTTCGGGCAACCGCCGAGCAACACCATCGTGAGCATTCCACTGGCGACGGCCGACTTCGGGTTCATCTTCCCCCTCACATGGAAAGGATTCATCGGATGCGCTGGACTCTACCGGATGCCAGCGTGGACCCATAGCCATGCACGTGGTGGGGTCTCTGTAGCCGGGCCGGGCCCGGGCATACAGAGGGTTCAGCCGTTCGGGCCCGGCAGGGGCTGCGACGTGTCACCGGGTATGGAGCGCAGCCGGCGGATGGCGCGCAGCAGCAGCTCGCCGTCCAGCGGGTTGGCGACGTAGCCCTTCGCTCCAATCTGGTGGGCCCGCTCGAGGTCCTCGTCCGTGGAGCCGCCGGAGAGGAGCAAAGCCCCCGAGATGCGCGCTTCCCCCGCCAGCAGCCCCTCCATGGCCTGCACCGGGGCGAACACGATGTCCGAGGGCGTCGAGTGCATGACCTCCAGCGGAGTGGCGACCTTGGAGCGCACTCCGTGCCGCGCGAGCGCTCTTGAGATGAGGGTAGCGGTGACGGGAGGCCACGCGTAGAGCAGCAGTGGCGAGTCCGGACCCGAAGCGCCCGTGGCGCCGAAGGCCGGCTCCGTGGCGTCGTCCTGGAGGCCATACAGCGCGGCGAGCGCGTGGCCCAGCGCCGTGTCCGACGCGAGGTGCGGCTCGACGCGGGGCTTGCCGGAGACCGCTCGCACCGCGTCCAGCGCCTCGAGCGAGGCCGGGGCGGGCAGGGCGACGTGCAGCACCACGCGCTCGCCCTTCTCGAGCCGCAGCGGCACCACCCGGTACTTCTGGGCGATGCGCTTGGGCACCAGCCGGGTGAGCTTGGGATCCAGCCGCTCGCGATCCAGGTCGATGGCGGGCAGGCCGAGCTGAAGGGAGAGGGCGCGGAGAACCTCGTCCTCGGTGCACAGCCCTTCGCGCACCAGCGCCCGTCCGAGTGGAACCCGGGTCTCGTGGTGGTGCACCAGCCCGAGGCGGAGCTGGGCCCGGTCGATGAGCCCCAGCTCCATCAGGATTTCGCCGAGCATGCGCTTGGACCCGAGCTGCATGGCTGTAACCGTTGCCATGCGGCCCGAGCCCGGCGATGGGCAGCGCGACGAGCCCCCGTCTCGCCGGCTGCCCTCCGGTCAGAAGTCGACCTGGGAGGCCCGGCCCCGGAGCGGGACGGCGATGTACGTCTGCAACTGGGCGTCGGTGGGGAGCCGGGAGAACCGGCTGCGGGTGAGGAAGCCCTGCGTCTCGATGCGCACCTCCCGCTCGGGACCATCGACGCGGGCCCTCGGAATCACCACGGTGAAGAGGAGCGAGCCGGCATCCGCGTCCGGCTCGAGCGTGATGGTCACCAACGTGCCGAGCTCCGTCTCCTCCTGGCGGATCTCCTCGCCGCTCGCGTTCACCTCCCGGCAGGAGTCCTGGTAGTGCAGCCGGGGCTCGCCGGTGAAGCTGGTGGTCGAGAAGTGGATGGAGACGCCCCGGCCCAACAACTCGAACATGTTGGGGACGACGGGCTCGGCGCGGGTCTCGGGGATGACGTGTACGGGTGCGGTTTCCATCGTGGCGTCCATGGGTGCTCCTCCTGATCGGGTCCAGTGCAGCCGGAGAGGGCTGCCAAGGAAGATGGAGGAATCAATTCCCGGACGTGACGGCCCTCGTGTCAGGGCTCCGAGGTGAGCCAGCGCAGCAGGGCTTCCGGGGCGTCCACGTGGACGAAGTGGCCCGCGTCGGGAAGGGTGGCCACCGGGCAGCCCAGGGACTCCATCCGTGCCAGGTCCGCGTCGGAGACGTAGTGGGCCCGGCCGCCGCGGATGCAGCGCACCTTCGCGCCCGGGCGCGTCAGCGCGGCCCACAGGTCCTCGCCATTCACCCGCCCGTGGAACTCGGCGAGCGACTCGCGGTCGAAGCGCCAGCGCACCGTGCCGTCCGGCGCCGGCTCCAGGTTCATGAGGAGCCAGTCCGACAGGGGGCCGGACAGCCCGCGTCCCGTCAGCTCCGTGCGCATCGTCCGGCGATCCGGCGCGCTGGGAGGCGCGGCCCGGAGGATCTCCAACACCTTGCCGCTCTCCGACAGCTGGGTGGGGATGGGGCTGGGGGTGATGTCCAGCAACGTCACGCTCGCCACGTCGGCGGGGGAGCGCAGGCTCGCGGCGAGCGACACGCGCCCTCCCAGCGAGTGCCCCACCAGGTCCAGCGGCCCTTGCAGCCCGGCCGCGCGCGCCGTCTCCAGCACGTCTCCGGCCACCGTGGCCAGGGTGGCCCCGGGCGGCAGCCGTGGCGAGGCGCCATGACCCGTCATGTCCAGCAGGAGGAAGCGGCGGTTCTTGTCCGCCTCGCTCCATGCCGTGGCCAGCGAGCGCAGGTTGCGCCCCGTGCCGAGGAAACCATGCAGCAGCACCGTGGGCCGCTGCCCCTCTCCCACCTGGAAGCTCTCGAGAATCACGGTTGCCTCCTATATCCCGAGTGCCTCCGCCTCGCAGCGCCTTCGCTCACATCCCGAAGGGCCAGGTGTCCGCGGCATCCTCCTCCTCGTGGCCGGCGTCGCGGTCCAGCGGGTGCAGCGCGCTGGTGAGGTCATAGTGCAGCACCGCGTCGAACTGCGTCGGCAGGTCCGCGTGGAAGTAGTGGCTGTAGCGCTCGCTGTGGGGCGCGTAGATGACGCCGATGGCGCGCTCCAGCCGCCGCTCGCGCAGGCCCGCGCCCGCCTCGCCCAGGTCCTCCATCCGCAGGAGGAAGCCCGGCAGGCCCACCTCGTGGAAGAGCGCCTCGTAGCTGCCTCCCAGCGCGGGCCGCACCCGCCGTCTCAGGCCCGGCATGTCCCACTCCCGCGCGGCGATGACGGTGCCCGAGTACGTGGTGAAGCCCACGTTGTACGTCTCCCGGCCATGGCGCTCGCGCATCAACTGGCCCAGGTTCAGCTCGCCCTGGTCCCCCATCTGCGTGGCGCGGGCATCGCCCAGGTGCGAGTTGTGCGCCCAGATGACCATGCGCGCCGGGTTGCCGTAGCGGTGGCCGAGGTACTCGGCCAGGGCGTCCGCGGTGTCCGCCATGTGGGTATCGCGCAGGTTCCACGACTCGTCGCGCCCGGCGAACATGGTGCGGTAGTAGGCCTCCGCGTCGCGCGCCAGCCGGGCGTTCTGCTCCGCGTGGAAGAGCGCGTCCTGCTCGAGTGCTCCCTCCACGTCGCGCCGGCGCAGGTCCAGCAACTGCTCGAGGACTTCCTCCGAGCAGGTGTCCGCGTAGCCATACGCCGTGGCGTGGCCGTAGGCCTGCGGGTCCGTGCCGTAGCGGTCGAAGCAGGCGTAGCGGTGCCGGGCCTGTTCGGCCGCCTTGGGGTCTCTCGTCTCCAGGTAGCGAATCACCTCGCGCATGGAGGCGTGCAGGCTGTAGAGGTCCAGCCCGTAGAAGCCCACCCGCGGCGCGTCCTTCCCGCGCGCGGCGTTGTGCGCGCGCATCCACTCCACCAGCTCCTGCACCTCCTGGTTGCGCCACATCCACCGGGGGAAGCGCTCGAAGCCGTCGAGTGCCCGCCGTGCATCCGTGTCCGGGCCCTGGCCGTGCACGTACTGGTTGAGCCGCAGCGCGTCCGGCCAGTCCGCCTCCACCGCCACCGCGCTGAAGCCCCGCTCGACGATGAGCCGGCGGGTGAGCGCGGCGCGGGCCCGGTAGAACTCGTGGGTTCCATGCGTGGCCTCGCCCAGCAGGACGAAGCGCGCGTCACCGATGCCTTCCAGGAGCGCGTCGAAGTCCGAATCGTCATCCTTCAAGGGGATGGCCGCGGTGCGCACTCCATCGATGAGCTCTGGACGGAGATCCTGCGCGCCGGGTCTGTCTTCATCGAACGGATTCATGCAGTGAAGGTGGGCAGGCGGCCCGGACCTGCCCACGCGGCCCCGACAAGCCGGAGGGTTGACAGACGGGAGGGCACGCCCGCTTCCCATCTGGCCCCCTCCAGGCGAGCGGGCAGGCGCTCTCTTTCAACTCCGGAATAAGCAGGCTGGCCGACCCTGGAGGGCATGAACACCTTCGACGACATGGAGCCCAAGCGAGAGAACAGGACGGTGTCTGCGGGGAGGTGTTGGCGGGGCGCGCGGTGGCTGGTGCTGGCCATGACACTCATGGTGGGCACGGCCCAGGCGAAGGTGATGGCGGGAGTCCGGCTGCCGGATGCCATCTCGCTCCAGGGCAAGGAACTCCTGTTGGATCACGTGGAGCTCAAGAAGAAGCTCTTCTTCGAGCTCTACGTCTGGGGTCTCTACTTGGAACAGAAGCCGGCCTCCACCCAGCAGGCCATCGCCTTCCAGGGACCCAAGCAGTTGCAGCTCCACTTCCGGCGGAGCATCAAGCGCGAGCAGTTGGCGGAAGCCTTCCGCGCCTTCCTTTCCAACAGCCGGGCGCTGCGCTCCCCGGAGATGAAGCGCCAATCGGAGATGCTCCTCCAGTCGCTCAAGGGCGTGCGCAAGGGTGACACCCTGCTCATCACCTATCTGCCGGACAAGGGATTGCTCATCTCCGGCGAGGGCAGCCAGGGCGCGACGATTCCCGGCAAGGCCTTCGCGGACGCGCTCTTCGACGCGTGGCTGTCGGAGAACCCCATCTACGAGCGTTAGCCGCGCTCAGATGAGGTAGGAGCCCCGGACCTCGGCGCCCTCGGCGAGCATGGCCGCGGTCCGGTCCAGGCGCTCGCGGCTGAGGTGGGTGAGCGCGCGGCGGACCTCGGGGTGGGTGAGCACCCGCTCCTTGACGGTCTCCTGATCCAGCACCAGCAGCAGGCACGAGGTGGCGGCGCGCACGGTGGCGGTGACGCGCAGATCCAACAGCAGGGAGATCTCCCCGAAGAGGGCGCCCTCGGTCATGTCGGGGTAGGGACGCTCGCCGCCGTCGGGATCCTGGTGCACCACGGAGCAGCGTCCGCGCAGCAGCAGGTGGAGTGCCTGGCTGCGCTGGCCCTGCTGGAGCAGCACGGTGCCGGGCTCCACGGTGCGCGTCTGGAAGCGCTGGGCGATGGCGCGCTTCTGCTCGCCGGAGAGCGGCTGGAAGACGGGGTTGGACTCGAGCAGGTTGTTCAGCAGCCGGTCCTTGTAGAACTGCTGCACCATCCGCTCGAAGGTGGGGAAGCGGGCGCCGAGCTGGGCGAGCATGTCGCGCGTCACCTCCAGCAGGGTGCAGTCGCGGATGGAGATGACGCTGGCCGTGCGGGGCGCGTCCGAGATGAGTCCCAGCTCGCCGAAGAAGGAGCCCTCGGCCAGTTCGGCGAGTGTGCGGGGTGGAGCGTTCCTGGGCGTGTGCACCACGCGCACCGTGCCCGTCACGAGCATGAACATGGAGCGGCCCTGTTCGCCCTCGGTGATGATGTGCTCGCCTCCGTTCACGCGGCGCATCTCCAGCAGCTCGAGCAGCGCGAGGAACACGTCCTTGGGGAGCCTGGAGAACAGCGGCGTGCCGGGCGGCTCGGGTTCGTTGGGCTGAGGGTGCTCCTCGGCGTTCCGCATGGCGATCAGACTGGCGAGGTTCTCCGGGGTCTCCGCGTGCTGGGGCTCGAGCGCGAGGATGAGCTTGCAGGCGGCGATGGCGTGGAGGGTGTTGCCCTCGGTGGCGTAGCGGATGGCGATGGAGTGGAGCTCGCGGATGGCCTCTTGCCGGTGTCCGAGCTGGGCGAGGAGCTCGGCCACCTTGATGCGGGCAGCGGAGTCATGGGGGTTGAGCTCTACGGCCTTGCGGTAGTCGGCGAGGGCCTCCTCGGGCCTGCCCTGGAGGATGTTGGCGGCGGCGCTGTCCTTGTATTGCCGGCTCAGCTGCCAGGCCTCATCGGTGGGGTGTGCCACGGGAACCTCCAGACGGGTGCGGCGAGGACGACGCGACCGCATGATCGACGAGATGGAGGGCCGGGTAAAGCCACAGTGGATGTTGGCTCCATGGCACGGAAACGACGTGTTCCACGGGCCGTCTGGCATGTCTCGAATCTACCTGGGAAGTTACTCCCTGCGGGCCGTTTTTTGAGGTAGTATCCACTCGCATGGACGACATCGGCAAATTGAAGCGGATGCTGGGCGGTGCGCTCCTGGTCTCCCGGGAGCAATCCGGGCTCACGCAGGCCGAGGTCGCCTCGCAAGCGGGAATCGCCCCCGCCGTCTATGGCCGCATCGAGCGCGGACAGATGCTTCCCAGTGTCCCCACGCTGTGCCGCCTGTGCGCCACCCTGAACGTCTCCTCGGATGTGCTCCTGGGGCTCGATCCCGCCGAGCGTGAAGCCCTCGCCGGCCTGCCCGTGCCGGAACCGTCACCCGAGTTGCGCCGCCTCGCGTCCCTCGTGCGTACGCTCTCCCCCGCCGCGCTCCGCACGCTCACGGCCGTGGCCACCGCCGTGGGGAGCAGGTAGGGCTCAGCGTGCTCCCGGTGCAGCGGGCGAGGCGAGGGTCTCGACGGCGCACTGGACTCCCCGCACCACCTTCGCCAGGCGCGCGTAGTCGAGCGTGTCCCAGGTGTCCTGGGGCGTGTGGTAGTGCGGATTGCGGAAGAGGGCGGTGTCGGTGACCATCACCGCCGGGTATCCCTCGTCCCAGTAGCTGCCATGATCCGAGAAGTCCACGCCCTTGAGGCCTCGGGGGGCGGCGAGCGACTCCGCGGGCAGCTCGCTCGCGGTCCCCAGGGTCTGGTGCACGCGGTCCACCAGTGCGCGCTCATCCGTGCGGCCCACCACGGCGATGAAGTGGCCCTCCGTGGGGTAGCGCAGCCTCAGCGAGGCCACCGGGTAGCGCTGGCTGTCGGGGTCGTCGGAGAAGTAGCCGATGCTTTCGATGGAGATCATCGCGCGCACCTTCACGCCCTGCTCGCGCAGTCCCCGCGCGTGCACTTTGCTGCCCATGGTGCTCCGGCGGAAGTGGGGTGGCTCCTCCAGCGTGTAGCCCACGAGATCCACCCGCATGGGCGGTGGGTGCTCGCCCAGCCAGACCGCGAGCTCCAACAGGCCGGCCACTCCGCTGGCGTTGTCGTCCGCGCCGGGTGCTCCCTTCGCCGCGTCGTAGTGCGCGCCGATGACGAGCCGCTCCTCGCTGTCCGGGCCGAAGGTGGCGATGACGTTGCGGTAGCTCGCGCCGCCCGTCGTGTAGGGCTCCGAGCTCACGCGCCCGCCCGCGCGGGACAGCGCCTCGGCGATGTAGCCCGCGGTGCGCTCGAGGTTGTCCGGGTGCTGGTGGTCTCTCGGGTGGAAGGTCTCGCTCAGGGTGCGCACGTGGGCCTTCAACCGCTCGGGGTCCACCTGTGCGGGGGAACAGGGGGCGGCCACCGGCTCGGGCGGCGCTCGCCCCATCCAGCAGGAGGCCGCCGCGCCCATCATACCGAGTCCCACCACCGCCCCGAGCACGAGGGGGCGCTTCCAAGATGTCCTCGAAGAATCCACGAGCGGACGAAGCCACGCCGGGCGGGGGTCTGTCCATGGGGCGGGCGGGCTTCCCGTCCACGAGCGGGCACGAGGGCGGTGCTGGGAGTGCCCCCGCGCGCACCACTCCGCGTATCCTCGTGGGCCATGATGCTGAAGATCGTCCAGGCTGGAGAGCCGGTGTTGCGCCGGCGCGCGAGAGAGCTCACCCCCGAGGAGATGATGAGCCCCGCGGTGCGGCAACTCATCACCCTCATGCGCGAGACCATGCGGGACGCGCCGGGAGTGGGACTGGCCGCGCCACAGGTGGGGGTGGACGTACGGCTCGCGGTCATCGAGGACCGGGCCGAGTACCAGGCGGCCCTCTCCCCCGAGGAGCTGGCCGCGCGGGAGCGCAAGCCGGTGGACTTCCACGTCATCATCAACCCGCGCCTCACCGTGGAGGACTCGGAGCCGGTGGAGTTCTACGAGGGCTGCCTGAGCGTCAGTGGCTTCTCCGCGCTGGTGCGGCGGGCCCGCGCCGTGCGTGTGGAGGCCTTCAACGAGAACGGCGAGGCCATCACCCTCCAGGCGCGTGGCTGGTATGCCCGCATCCTCCAGCATGAAATCGACCACCTGGACGGCATGCTCTACCTCGACCGGATGGAGCCGCGCAGCTTCACCACCCTGGAGAACCACCGCCGTCATTGGGCCTCCCGTCAGGTGGCCGAGGTGCGCCAGGCGCTCGGGCTGTCCGAGCCTCGGGGCTGAGTTCCGCGGTACTTCCCGAGCCCGAAATCTGTGGGGCGATGAAGGCGTGCACGGGCCAACAAGACAGACACGGGAGGGCAGCGCCGTGTCAGAGTGCGAGGTAACCTGGAGGAGAGGCTCGGGTGGTATGGGCATGGTGCCTTTCCGCCGCGAGTCGCGCATGCGTGCTCCTGTCTTGTTGGCATTGCTGCTCACAGCGGTGGGCTGTGGCGAGGACTCCCTGGCGTTGCTCCAGGACGAGGCCTCGGATTGCCCCGAGGCGCCCGCGATGCGTCTGGGCGTGGCGCCCTCCGCGGCGGTGGTGCTCAATGCCTACTACCTCCAGGAGGAGGCCACGAGGGACCTGCGGCGGGGCCGCACCGAATCGCCCGCGGTGGAGGAGACGTTCGCCAAGGTCTCGGCGCTCGGAGCCCACGCCGTGCGCACCACGGGCTACAACGACGGGGCCGACAAGCGGGGTGACTCCGCCATCCAGGTGGCGCCGCTGCAATATGACGAGGTGTCCCTGCGCGGGCTGGATCTGGTGCTCACCCGTGCCGCCGCGTACGGCGTGAAGCTCATCCTGCCCCTGGGCAACTACTGGGACGCCTACGGAGGCACCCGGCGCTACGTGGAGTGGGCGGGGTTGCCCTCGCCGGTGGAGGGAGATCCGCGCTTCTTCACCGAGCGCGCCGTCATCGACCACTACAAGGCGCACGTGGCCCGGCTGCTCTCGCGCGAGAACACCTTCGACGGGCTGCGTTACGGCGAGCACCCGGCCGTGCTGGCCTGGGAGTTGCTCAACGAGCCACGTGGCAAGGGATTGGACCCGGAGGGCGCGGCCATGCGCGCCTGGGTGGACGAGGTGGCCGCGGTGGTGAAGGAGTACGCGCCCGGGCACCTGGTGGGTACGGGTGAGGAGGGCTTCGACACCTCGCTGGCGGGCTATGACGAGCGCTTCTGGCGGGGCGCGGCGTCCTCTCCCTTCTTCGAGGGAGGCAGCAGCTTCCGCCGCAACACGGCCTCGCCCTTCATCGACTTCGCCAGCGTGCACTTCTACCCGGAGCTCTACGGGGTGAAGCGGGACGACACGGCCCGCGCCGGGGCGCACTGGTTCTTCGAGCACGCCGCCATTGCCCGGGACGTGGGCAAACCCCTGTTCATCGGCGAGTTCGCCCTGCGCAACCACGAGGGTTTCTCGCTCGACGAGCGGCGGGCCATGTACCGCGGTTGGTTCCGCTGTGCCTGGCGCGTGGGCGCGGGCGCCAGCGGCCCGTGGATGTTCGCGAATGATTCGCGGCCGGATGAGTGGGACGAGTTCACCTTCTATTACCGCGATGGCACCGTGCCCGCGGATCCGCGCAACCGTTACGCGGACCTCGTCGTCGAAGCCACGGCGCTCTCTGGCACGCGTTGAGCTGTCTTTCCGCGTGGCCTCTCCAAAAAACCTCATGTCCCGCTGAAGAAAGACATGGAATGGGGTTGTCGGGAATGGCTGGGATGACCAGTTTTCCCGCATAAGAGAGTCCCCATGAGGAAGGAAAGCCGTATGAGAATTCCGGGCAGGATGGCCGCGTGGTTTTGCATCGGTGTGCTGGGTCTGGCGCAGCAGGCCCGCGCCGATGACGAGGAGTGGGAGGGATGGGACACGGAGCGCCTCGAGGCGCTTTGTGGTGACGGTGACGGCGAGGAGGACGGTGACGACGATGACGACGGCGGTGACGGTGACGACGGCGAGCCCTGCACGCTGAGCAACGTCGAGCGCCGGCAACTGGTCGATGACATCTACGAGTACAGCTATCGCGTGCGGGTGGGGCCTGGGGCCTATGATCTCATCACCTTGCACCGGGTGGTGCGCGAGCATGGCCAGTGGTCGCCGGTGCGCACGCAGAAGTCGATGTTCCTGGTGCATGGAGATGCACTGGGTTTCCGGGGCGCGTTCCTCTCCAGCGCCGCGAGCCCGGCGGTGCCCACGAGTCAATCCATCGCCGTCTTCCTGGCGCGGCGGGGGGTGGACGTGTGGGGCATCGACCTGCGCTGGGTGCATGTTCCGAGCGGGACGACGGACTTCTCCTTCATGAAGGGCTGGAACCTGGGCATGCACGCCAAGGACGTGGGCATCGGTCTGGGCCTGGCGCGCGGGTGGCGTTCATTCACGGGCAACGGCAACGGGCGGATGGTGCTGCTGGGCTGGAGCCGGGGGGCCACCATCTCCTACGCCTACCTGAATGGAGAGACGCAGCAGCCGCTGGACAAGCGCCACGTGAGCGGCTTCATCCCCGTGGACATGGCCTACACGTTCGCGCCGGGCGCCACGCAGGAGCGTCAGGCGGCGTGTCAGACGCATGCGGCGCTCGCGCAGGTCCAGGCCTCGGGGCAGTACGAGGGAGGAATGCTGGGGCTGACGATGCAGGGAATCGCGGGGCTCGCCATCCATCAGCCCGCGGCGCCCTCGAGCCTTCTTCCGGGGAGCACGAACCGGCAGGTGGCGCTCCTCTTCGGCGCGGCGACGCACGCCTTCCAGACTCCGCCCGTCATCCCGAACTATCACTGGACGGGCGGCCAGTTCAGCGCGGAAGGCCTGCCCACGGGGCTCTCGTGGACGGCCGCGCCCTTCTTCTTCGACACCCTGGCGCAAGCCTCTCCCTACCAGAGCATTGGCGAGCAGGTGGACACCTTCGCCATGTGGTGCGGTGCGCCGGCCGTCCCGTATGACGACCACCTGGCGTGGGTGCGGGTGCCGGTGCTGTACGTGGGCGCCGCGGGAGGCATGGGCGGCTACGGCCTGCACAGCCTCTCCCTGCTGGGAAGCACGGACGTCTCCTCGCTCGTGGTGCAGCGCTTCCCGGACATGTACCGCGCGGTGGACTACGGCCACGCGGACCTGTTCCTGGCCGCCGATGCGCAGAACGCGGTGTGGACGCCCATCCTCGACTGGGTGCAGCGCCGCTGAGGCGCGGCGGATTCAAGCAGACGCCGCGGCCCGCCCCAGGCCCTCGGCCACGGAGGTGAAGGCGTCCTTCGTCTTCACCCGCTCCTCGCCGAAGCGCTCGGTGTAGAGCCGGCGCACGGCGGGAATCTGAGAGGAGCCTCCGGTGAGGAAGACGGCGTCCACCTCGCCGGCTCCCGCGCAGCGCTCCAGCAGCCCCTCGGTGACCTGGCGCAGCTCGGTGAGCAGCGGCTCGGAGGCTGCCTCGAATTCGGCGCGGGTGATGGGCTCGTGCAGGTGGATGCGGGCCTCCTCGAAGTCGAGTGTGGCCTCTTCCTGCGAGGAGAGCTGGACCTTGACGGCCTCGATGGCGCGGAAGAGCCGGTAGCCGAGGTTGTCCATGACGAGGTCGTACAGGGCCTCGGCCTCGGCGGGCTTGTCGCTGGACTCGAGCATCAGCTCCAGCAGCTCCTGGGTGGACTTCTCGCGGATGAAGGACATCTCGTGCCAGGAGAGCAGCTTGGACATGACGTGCTGGGGCACGGCCAGCCGCTTGTCGCTGAAGCCCCGCACCCTGTAGGTGGAGCCGGCGCCGAAGCGGGGCAGGAGCTTGTAGCGCATGATTTCGGCGTCGAATCGGTCACCGCCGATGCGCACGCCGGTGGAGCCCACCACGTCCGCGCGCCGGTCCGGATTGCCGCGGCGCGAGGGGCCCAGCCGCATGAGCGTGAGGTCCGTGGTGCCGGCGCCGAAGTCGGCCACGAGCACCAGCTCGTCGCGGGTGAGCTGGGCCTCGTACGAGAGCGCGGCGGCGATGGGCTCGATGAGGAACTGGACGTGGGTGAAGCCGGCGATTTCGGCGGCCTTGCGCAGGCGCTGCTCGGCGAGTGCATCCGCCTCGGGGTCCGGGGAGAAGATGGCGGGGCGGCCGAGCACCACGGACTCGGGGGCGCCGCCGGTGTGGGGGGCGGCGGCCTCGCGGACGCGGCGCAGCAGCAGGGCGACGAGGTCCTCGATGAGCCAGGTGCGGCCGCGGATCTGCGTGGCGCGGAAGGAGGCGCTGTGCAGGAAGGACTTCACGGACTGGATGAAGCGGCCCGTGTGGTCCTCGAGGTAGCGGGCGATGGCCGGAGCGCCCGTGTACACCTCGCGCTCGTCCTCGGGGAAGAAGATGACGGAGCGGTAGAGGCGGGGATCGCTGTAGCCGGGCGAGATGGGGAGCACCGTCCCGTCCGGGAGGGCGATGGCGGTGTTGCTGGTTCCGAAGTCGAGTCCGCAGGCGGCCATGGGGGGGCCTCCTCTACGCGCAAACGGTGCGCATGGGTAGCGCGGAGTGCAGGGCGGCCCTCAATCCAACAGCTGGCGCAGGCCACGGTTCAGCCGTTCGGCGTGCCAGCGTTGCAGCTCACGGGCAGTGTGGGCGGCGCGTTCGGCCCGCTCCTCGCGCACGTGCTCCTGCAGCGTGCGTGCGGCGGTGCGCTCGGCGGCGGTGCCCTTCGCGGCGAAACCCTCGAGCAGCCCCAACCGTACGTCCGAGTCGTGCAGCTCGCCCAGCAACTCCTGGAGGGGGACCAGCGTCTCCAGCATCGCCTCCATCCTCCGGCGCATGGCGGGCCGGAAGATCTCCGCCTCGTAACGGAGCTTCTTCACTTCCTTGCGCAGCTCATGGGCCGTGGCGGCATCCGGAGCGGCCGCGTAGTCCTCCATGAGCCGCTGTACCTCGCGCAGGCGGCGGCGGAGCTGACGGCGGACGCGCTGGCCTCCATAGCGCCCGGGACCCTCCAACCGCTTCGCCTCGTCCAGGAGCGCGGGCACCGTCCGTGTGTCCCAGCGCTTCAGCACGCGCCGCAACTGCTTCTCCTTCGCGCCGAGCTGGGACTCCACGCTCGCGCGCAGCGCTTCGAATCCAGCCCGCTTCGCCGGCTTCTCCTTCCGGGCCGCCTGCTTCAGCCAGGCGCCCTGCACGTGGATGTCGCGCACTTCGCCCAGGGCGTCCTGGAGCTTCTTCACCTCGCGCTCCAGTGCTGCCAGCCCGCCCAGACGGCGGAACACCTTCAGCGCCGCGCGCAGGCGGCGGGTGGCCACGCGCATGTCATGGACACCGTCCTCGGTGAGCTGACCGTCGAGGGCGTCCTGCTCGTGGCGCACATCGGCCAGGCGGCTGGAGACGAGGCGGCGGGCGGCCTCTTCCAGGCGGCTGTCCGGGCCGAGCCCGCGGATGGGGGTAGGGCGAGGCATGGCTCCACTCTTCCTAACGCCGGGCCTTCATCTGGTACGTGTTGGCGGCATTGCTCACCATCTTCTCGGCGGCCTCCGCTCCTTCCCAGCCGAGGATGCGCACATCCTTGTCCGCGAAGGCCACGGCGGCGGTGAAGAAGTGCTCCAGTTCCTGGCGCTCCCGGCGTGACAGGTCCTGGATGGAGTTCAGGTTCTCCGCGCGTGCCGCGATGATGGGTACGACGAGCAACCGGTCATTGCGCTCCCGGCCACTTCCGCGCTTCTTCTTCTGGTCCACTTTCAGCACCCCGAGCGCGCGGCAGGGGAGCACCACGCCGGGGTAGGTGGATTGATCCCAATACACCAGCGCGTCGAGCGGATCTCCGTCAGGGGCCTCGGTGCTGGGGACGAAGCCCCAGTCGAAGGGGTAGCGCATTCCGTGCACCAGGGGCCGGGAGACGGTGAAGGCGCCGAGCTTCGGCTCGTACTTCAGCTTCACCGTGGAGGCCCGGGGCGACTCGACGACGACATGGAAGGAGCCGTCCCTGCCGCGCAGGGGAATGCGGGTGAGGTCCGTGGTCATGATGTCGAGGCTCGGACGGACTGTCCCCGGGGACAAGTGCCCCCGGAGGAGAGTTTCACCTCGACAACCTTCGAGGCCCGCCGTCAGGGCGTGGCGGAGGCCAGGAGCGAGCGTTTCGCGGCGCGAGCGGAGCCGAGGCCGCCGAGGGTGTACCAGAGCACGGTGAAGAAGGCGGTGGAGCGTTTCGCGCGGCTGGGGCGCTTGCCGAGCCCGAGGTAGGGCGGGAGCACCACGGCGCCGAGGCCTGCGAGCGCACCGAGGAGGGCCCCACGCAGGTAGATGCGGCGCGGGCGGCCCATGGAGACGAGGGCGTAGTACAGGGTGTTGCTCAGCAGGTCGCCAATGAGGCTCTGCTGGTACAGCGCGCGGCCATGGGGCGTGGGCAGGCCGAGCCGCTTGGAGATCTTCTTGATGGAGCGCATGCCGAGCACATCCATGCGCGGAGGGTGTTTGAGCACGGCGCGCGCACCCTGGTGCACGAGCGTGAGGGAGACGGCGCCCGCGAGACCGGGGCCGAGTGATTGGAAGAAGCCGCGAGGTTGGGTGACGAGCTCACTCATGGTGCCCCTCAAGCTAGGCACCGGGCCCGCGGTGTTCCCGTCCCGCGGGCCCGCCTGTCTGGCCGGTGGGGAGACTACTTGAGCTCCGGCACCTTCATGCCGCGTTGCACCGCCGGGCGGGCGGCCACGGTGTCCATCCAGCGCCGCACGTTGGCCACCGCCGGCAGCAGCTCCGGGTAGTACTGCGTCGCGCCAGCCAGCCACGGGTACGTGGCGATGTCCGCCACCGAGTACTCGGGGGCCAGGAACTCGTGCTGCGCCAGGTGCTTGTCCAGCACGCCCAGGATGCGCTCGGACTCCTTCGTGTAGCGCTCGATGGCGTACGGAATCTTCTCCGTGGCGAAGCGCTTGAAGTGGCCGAGCTGCCCCAGCATGGGCCCCACGGCGCTCATCTGGAACATCAGCCACTGCACCGCCTCGGCGCGCGCGCGCGGGTCCGCCGGCAGCAGCTTCCCCGTCTTCTCGGCCAGGTAGAGCAGGATGGCGCCGGACTCGAAGACGGACAGCGGTTTTCCGCCCGGACCCTGGGGGTCCACGATGGCCGGAATCTTGTTGTTGGGGTTGATGGCGAGGAACTCGGGCTTGAACTGGTCACCCTTCGTGATGTCCACCACGTGGGCCTTGTAGGGCAGCCCCAGCTCCTCCAACGCGATGGACACCTTGCGCCCATTGGGCGTCGTGAACGTGTAGAGATCGATCATCGTCCCACTCCCGTCAGTTCGGCGCTCTTGCGCCACAGTGTCTCGGCGCCCTCGTCGCTCTGGGCGGCCTTGGATTCACGAACCACCTTGCTCTTGATGAAGTACTTCGCGCTCACTCCCTCCACCTCGGGCGAGGAGGCCAGGTACACCGAGGTGCGGGCGCCGCCCTCGGCCGAGAGCATGAAGGGCGCGGCCAGCTTCACCAGGTGCTTGAAGAAGCCCTCGGAGTTGAGGCCGAAGCCGGTACGCACCACGCCTGGATGCAGGCTGTTGGCCGTCACCTTCGTGCCCTGCAGCCGCCTGGCCAGGCCACGGGTGAAGAGGATGTTGGCCAGCTTCGAGTTGCCATAGACCTTCATGCCGCTGTAGCCGCCGCGCTCGGCCTGCGGGTCCTCGAGGAAGTCGAGCGAGCCCATGCGGTGCCCCTCGGAGGAGACGTTCACCACGCGCGAGGGGCCGCTCTTCTCGAGCAGGTCCAGCAGCAGATGGGTGAGCAGGAAGTGGGAGAGGTGGTTGGTGGCGAAGGTGGCCTCGAAGCCGTCGGGCGTCACCTTGCGGCGGTCGAGCATGAGGCCCGCGTTGTTGAGCAGCACGTCCAGCCGCGAATACCTGGCCTGGAAATCCTTCGCGAGCTGGTGGACGGAAGCCAGCGAGGTGAGATCGGCGAGGAGCAGATCCAGCTTCGCGTCTGGCACGGTGCGGCGCACCTCGGCGAGCGCGGCCTCGCCCCGGCCCTTGTCACGTCCCGACAGCACCACGGTGGCCCCCGCGCGCGCGAGCGCCCGGGCCGACTCCAGCCCGATGCCCGAGGTGGCTCCGGTGATGAGGCAGACCTTCCCTTGTATGTGTCCCGGCGTCATCCGGTATGACCCTCCAGAATGAGCGCCCTCTATAATGCGCCGGGGGGCCCGCGCGCACGCCGTCGCGCGAGCCCTGGGACGGGCTCAGGCGTTGGGCGCGGTGCCGCGCTCCTCGATGATGGCGGAGGGAGCCACCTCGTCGCGGCCCGTGACGGCCGAGCCGTACAGGTGGCTCTCGAGGAACCAGAGGTCCTGCTCCACCTCGCCGAGGATCCGGGTGAACAGATCCTCGGTGACGGGGTCGTTGAGATCGCCCGCGCGCTGGATGCCGCCGCGGATGGTGGAGGCGTAGATGGTGATGCGGTCCACGAGCACGCGCACGTGGTCATCGCCGTTCACCGCGCTCAGGTCGTACTCCTCCAGCTCGCTGTTCTTGACGGACAGGCGGATGGTGCCCTGGGCGTAACCCCCGAGGGCGCCCGCGCGCTCGGCGAACTCGTCGGCTTGTTTGCGCACGTGGTCAGCCACGTCGTCGAAGAGCTCATGGCGGCTGATGAAGTCCTTGCCGCGGATGTTCCAGTGGGCCTGCTTCACCTGCCAGTGCAGGTCGATGGACGTGGCGAGGCAGACGTTGAGCAGCTCGATGAGCTCCGCGCGGGACTCGCGTGGCAGGTTGATATGGCTGGGGAACTTCGTGGTCATGCGTCATCCCTCGTCGTGGTTCCGACCGGCCACGAAAGCCGATGGTTTCTTCAGACGGTGGGGATGACGGGGGGCTCGCGCCAATCCAATCGCGCATGTCCGGAGGGCGTGCGGGCGGGCGAGCCCCTCCTGTCCCGGGCTACTGCCGCGGAGCCTGCGCCAGCACCTCCACCGTCGCGGAGATGACGGCCGGGGCGCTCAGCATGAGCTGGTGCGCGGGCACGAAGAAGGTGCGCTCGGTGACGCCGGGCAGGCGCGAGCTGTCGGCCGGGACGACGGTGCTGTCCAGCGGCGACCAGAAGGAGAAGACCTCGGTGTCCCCGAAGGGGTTCTCGCGGCGGTTCAGCTCGCGCAGGAAGGTGCTGTCCGGGCGCATCTGCACCAGGGCGGGGTCCGCCCTCAGGTACGCCGCCCGCGTGCCGCGGTGCGGCCCCGAGATGGAGATGAAGCGGCGCACGCGTGGCTGGCCGCCCAGCTCCTGCATCCAGTAGCGCGTGGACAGCGCGCCCTGGCTGAAGGCCACCACGTCGACGCGCTCGGCGCCGGTGCGCTTGCGCAGGCCCTCCGCCGCGCGGCGCACCTGGTAGGCCATCACCTCGATGGGCACCTGGCCGTTGTTGGGGTGCAGCCGCACCGCGTACAGGTGCTCCTTCGGCCAGCCCGCCTGCTCGAAGGCATCCACCATCGCGAAGAAGGCGCCCGGGGAGTCATCGGTGCCGGGCACGAACAACACGGGGACATGCTCGGCGGCGGGGGTGGGCTTCGTCCCGGGGGCGGTGGCACAGCCCGTCACGACGGCGAGCAGTGCCAGCACGAGCGCGCGCCGGGCGCGAGGCAGGTCACGAAGAGGGGTGCACATGGTGGGCTCCAGGTCGACGGCCAGGCCCGCTGTGTATCAGGTCTCCAGCAGGACGAAATCCACCACGGTGTTCCACAGGCGCTCGAACTGGAGCCGGCGGAAGCCGGAGCCCGAGATGAGCCAGTCCACGTGGGGGGGGCTGTGCGCCGGCTGGTCGAAGTGGCCGATGGCGTCCAGGTGGTCCGCGCGCACCGCCGCCAGCACCCGCCCGTACACCTGGGAGCGCGTGGGAACGATGCCGTCACAGGCCTGCGGGCCGGGCATCGCCCCGTAGGCCTCCACCAGTGCGGCCGTCTGCGCCGGGGTGTGAAGGGGAATCGCCGTGAGGGGCATACGCTGGGTGCGTCCGTAGAGGAAGCCGTACACGGTGTGGGTAATCTGGGCGTACGGGTCCAACCCCGCGCTCAACCGCGCGCGCAGGGACGGCGGCCGCGCCTGGGTGATGACCGAGCCATAGCGCACCCCGGGCCGGTCCACGGTGGTCGCGTTGAAGAGGTCGATGCCCTCGGGGGTGAGCTGGGGGACGAGCGAGGCGTCGTGGGTCACGTCGCCCAGGAAGCGGACGAGCTCCTCGCGGCGCTCGACGGAGAAGTCCCCCAGCAGCTGCTCGAAGAGCTGGTCGAGGATGGTGGGGCGGAAGCCGAGCTGCTCGTCCCAACGCGTCAGCAGGCTTCCCAGGCGGAAGGCCACCGTCAGCGGCAGCCGGCCGAAGCGCAGCACGTACACGGTGAACAGCGACAGCAGTTGCAGCAGCTTCTGTCCGAAGAGTCCCAGGAAGAAGGTCGCCAGCGGGGTGCCCGAGTGGGGGGTGGACACCGTCACCACGGTGCGGACCCGGCGGGCATAGGGCTCCACGTCGATGTCGTCGCCCAGCAGCGCGCCCGGGCTGACGAACAGCCGCGAGTCCAGCCCTCCGGTGGAGTGGCCGATGAGGTGGATGGGGCCGTCGTCGTTCTTCGCGCTCGCCTCGATGGCCTTGTAGAGGTCCGCGGCGCGCGTGCGGATGGAGCCGGTGGGGTGGGAGAGCACCTGCACCACCTCGGCTTCCACGCCGCGGCGCGCCATCTCCGCCACGAAGTAGTCGCGGACGTGCCCGAAGTAGAGCAGCTCTCCCAGGTTGGCGAAGCCGAAGAAACCGGGGACCAGGTAGATGTGGTGCTTCGTCGCCATTCTCCCCAACCTTCCGCAGTCCCCGCCTCCAACTCAAGTCCGACGTGCATCCTCCGTCCGCCCGGGTTGACGGCACGCCACTCCCGGGCCACAACCCGGCCCCTCTCCCTCCTCAGGAAGGATCGCCCGCCCGTGCAACGACTGCTCGCCCTCGGCCTGCTCTTCGCCCTCCCCGCCGCCGCGGAGGAGGGGATGTGGACCTATGACGCCTTTCCCCGGGCCGCCGTGAAGGCCGCCCATGGTTTCGAGCCTTCTCAGGAATGGTTGGATTCCCTGCGGCTGTCCTCGGTACGGCTGGCCGGCGGGTGCTCGGCGAGCTTCGTGTCCCCGGACGGGCTGGTGATGACCAACCACCACTGCATCCGCTCCTGTGTGCAGGATTTGTCCTCGCCCCAGCGCGACTACCTGGCCACGGGCTTCTCCGCCAAGGAGCTGAAGGACGAGCTGCGCTGCCCCAAGGTGGAGGCCAACCAGCTCCTGGGGATGACGGACGTCACCGCGCGTCTCCAGACCGCCACGAAGGGGCTGAGCGGCGCGGCCTTCAACACCGCCCTCAAGGCGGAGATGTCCACCATCGAGAGCGAGTGCGCCACCGGGCCCGAGGTCCGCTGTGACGTGGTGACGCTCTTCCACGGAGGCAAGTACCAGCTCTACCGGTACCGCCGCTTCCAGGACGTGCGGCTGGCCTTCGCGCCCGAGTTCTCCATGGCCGCCTTTGGCGGGGACGCGGACAACTTCAACTTCCCTCGCTACGGCTTCGACGCGGCCTTCCTGCGCGTGTGGGACGCCAACGGGCAGCCGCTGAAGACGGAGCACTACCTGCCCTGGGCGAAGGAGGGCGCGAAGGAGGGGGACCTGGTCTTCGTCTCCGGCCACCCCGGCACCACCCAGCGGCAGCTCACCGTGGCGGAGCTGGAGTTCCAGCGCGACGTGGCGCTGCCGTTCGCGCTGATGTACCTGGCGGAGCGGCGCGGCATGCTGCGCGAGTACGCCTCGACCTCGCCGGAGCGTTTCCGCACCACGCGGGCGAGGCTGCGCTCGGTGGAGAACGGGCTGAAGGCGCTGCGCGGCCGGCACCAGGCCCTGGCCGAGCCCTCGCTGCTCGCCGCCAAGCGCGAGGCCGAGGCGGACCTCCGCGCGAAGGTGAAGGCGGACCCGAAGCTCGCGGCCACCACCGCGGGCTCCTGGGATGCCATCGCCCGCGCGCTGGAAACCTACCGGACGATGATCGCCGAGTACCGGCTGAAGGAGGACGGGTATGGCTTCTCGTCCGAGCTCTTCGACATCGCCCAGCACCTGGTGCGCGCGGCGGATGAGCTGCCCAAGCCCAACACGGAGCGGCTGCGCGAGTACACGGAGGGACAGCTCCCCGCCCTGCGCATGGGGCTGCTGCGCGAGGCCCCCATCCCCGCGGAGCTGGAGGCCATCTCGCTCACCTTTGGTTTCAACAAGCTGCGCGAGACGCTCGGCGCGGATGATCCGTTCGTGAAGACGGTGCTCGGCCGCGAGGCCCCGGAGGAACTGGCGCGCGCGCTGGTGAAGGGCACGAAGCTCTTCGACGTGAAGGAGCGCAAGCGGCTGCTCGACGGCGGCAAGGCGGCGGTGGAGGCCTCGAAGGATCCGATGATCCTGCTGGCGCGCCGGGTGGACGCTCAGTCACGGGAGGTGCGCAAGCGCTACGAGGACACGGTGGAGCCGGTGTTGAAGAAGAATGGCGAGCTGCTCGCGCAGGCCCGGCTGGCGGCCCATGGCACCACGGGCTACCCGGACGCGACCTTCACCCTGCGCCTCAACTACGGCACGGTGAAGGGCTGGGAGGAGGGTGGGCGCCAGGTGTCGCCGCTGACGACGTTCGCCGGTGCGTATGAGCGCCACACGGGCAAGGAGCCCTTCCGGTTGCCGGACTCGTGGATGAAGGCCCGGGGCAAGGTGCCCGGGGAGACGCCCTTCAACGTGGCCACGACGAACGACATCATCGGCGGCAACTCGGGCTCGCCCATGGTGGACCGCGAGGGCCGCGTGGTGGGGCTCATCTTCGATGGCAACCTGCACTCGCTCGGGGGCGATTATGCGTACGTGCCGGAGACCAACCGCGCCGTGTCCGTGCATGGTGAGGGCCTGCTGCGGGCCCTCGAGCACATCTACGGCGCCGGGCGGCTCGTGAAGGAACTGCGCGCGAATCAGCGCTGAGCCTCCTTCATCCCAATCCCTACCCTCAATCCCTTCCCTCTCCCTTCGGGAGAGGGTCAGGGTGAGGGTGCCGGGGCCCACGGGTTGAACCCGTGTGGATGCGAACCCGGGTCCACGAGATACCCTCACCCCGTCCCTCTCCCGGGGGGAGAGGGGAAATGTCTTCTGCTTGGGGAAATGTCTTCTGTTTGGGGAGATGTGCTCAGGCCGCCACGGTGCCGCTGAGCTTCGTCACCCGGCCCGAGATGGCCGTCGGGTTGAGGATGTTGTCGAACATCGGGCTCGTCTTCTCCGCCGCCTTGCGGATCTCCTCCAGCGTGGCCGCGTCCGCGTCCGTGTCCACCTCGACCGTGTACTGCAGCTCGGAGAAGCCCGCGCGCACCTTCGGGTCCAGGTTCAGGTAGCCCCTCAGGTCGAACGGCGCGCTCACCTTGATGCGCAGGTTGCGGTAGTCCAATCCCCTCATCCGCGCCTGCGTCACCCAGCCGATCGTCAGGCACGTGCCCAACGAGGCCAACAGCAACTCCATCGGATCGATGTGCTGATCCTTGCCGCCCAGCGCCGTGGGCTCATCCGTCTCCAGCGTGAAGGAGCGCGCCTTCGTCACCGCCTGCGCCCCATCACGCCACTCCGTCACCGTCTCGAATCGGCCCTTGCCCGCCTCGGGGTTGGCCGACACGTGCGCCTTCGTCTTCTGGAACGTGTCGAGATCGAGCGTGCAGCAGCTGCCGGTGATGTTCTCCATGACTGTCTCCAGATGTTCGAGGGGCGTCGAAGCTAGGGCGGTGCCATTCGGGGCCGCAAGCCGCCCGTACCCGGCATCACAGTGCGCGGCGGCCTCCACTCAGGGTGCCCCACGCCCAGTAGAGCAGGGTGCCCAGCACTCCCGCCCAGGGCACGTACGGGACTCCCGCGAGCACTCCATCCATGCACAGGCGGATGCGGCACTCGGGCCGGTCCAGCGTGGAGCAGGCCCCGAGCAGCAACGGCAGGTGGCAGGCGAGGTAACCCATGGCCAACCCTCGCAGCACGTCCCCGCGCACCCACCGGCGTGTCACCACCCGCCACAGCGTGGGCAGCGCCACCAGCGTGGCCAGCGCGCTGAGCACCAGCTTCTGCTCCCGCACCTGCGTGGCCACCCACAGCACCCCCAGCGTCGCCAGCAGCGGCGGCCAGAGTGGCGCGTGTGGGTCTTGTTCATCCTCGGGGACGGACATGGGCGGCAGGCTCGCCCACGACAGTAACAGGGCGACACTCCCGTGACGCCCTGTGTCGTCTCGTGGACCCTCGCGCTCCCCGTGCATTGTGCGTTGCGTCAGCAATGAATTACTTTCATCCAGGCCAGCAGGTGGGATTAGGCGCGGCTGCCGGATTGCCCCCGTGCAGACCAGGCGAGTGTCCCTCAGGTAACATTCGCTGCCGTGGGTGGGGGGGAAGGAGACGCGTTGATGATGGCGGAAGTGCCGCAACCGGAACCCAGGAAGGTAGCGGCCATCATGTTCACGGACATGGTGGAGCTCAGCCCCGAGGCTCGGCGGGACGAGGCGCTCAACCACGAGCTGCGTCAGGAGCATGGCCGGCTGGTACGCGGTCTGCTCTCCGGTCACGGAGGCCGGGAGATCAAACAGCTGGAGGATGGATTCCTCGTCGAGTTCGACGAGGCCCTGCCCGCGGTGGCCTGCGCGCTGGAGCTGCAGTCGGCGCTGTGCGCGCGCAACGAATGTGTCCCGCAGACGCGCCGGGTGGAGCTGCGCATCGGCATCCACCTGGGCTCGGTGGTGCACCGGGACGGTGACATCTTCGGCGAGGGCGTCAACGTGGCCGCCCGCCTGGAGTCGCTCGCCCGGCCCGGGAGCCTCTACGTCAGCGAGCCGGTGGTGCGGCAGGTGCAGAGCCAGGTCCAGGCTCCCGTGGTGCGCCTGGGCCGGGGAGACCTGAAGAACATCCGCCTGCCGGTGTCCGTCTACCGCATCGATCCGCCCGTGCGCCGCCGCCGCGGCTCGTGGATGTCGCGCCTGCGCGGCCTGCTGCGTCCCGGCAGCTGAGCGCTCGCGTGGACCGGGGCGCTATATGGTGCGCCCCCATGAAAGAGTTCACCCTCGTCGTCGCCTCGAAGAACTACTCCTCCTGGTCGCTGCGGCCCTACCTCGCGCTCGCCCACACCGGACAGCCCTTCCGCGAGGTGGTGGTGCCGCTGGGCCAGGCGGACACCGCCGCGAACATCGCGAAGTACTCGCCCAGTGGCCGGGTGCCGGCGCTGCTGCACGGGGACCTCGCCATCTGGGACTCGCTGGCCATCTGCGAGTACCTGGCCGAGCAGTTCCCCCAGGCGAAGCTGTGGCCCCAGGACAGCGCCGCCCGCGCCATGGCCCGCTCCGTCACCGCGGAGATGCACTCGGGTTTCTCCAACCTGCGCAACCACATGCCCATGAACCTCCACGCCCGCAGGCCCGGTGAAGGCCGCGCCCCCGGCGTCGCCGAGGACATCTCCCGCATCACCTCGCTGTGGACGGAGTGCCGGCGGCGTTTCGGGCAGGGCGGGCCGTTCCTCTTCGGCGCCTTCTCCATCGCGGATGCCTTCTACGCGCCCGTCGTCACGCGCTTCGTCACCTATGACGTGGAGCTGGACGCGGAGGGCGCCGCCTACCGGGACGCGGTGCTCGCCCTGCCAGCGATGAAGGCCTGGACCGAGGCCGCCCGCCACGAGCCGCCCGTGGCGCGTTACGAGAAGAAGTAGGGCTCGCTACAGCCCCAGCGCCTTCAACTGCGCGTCGAAGGCCTGGGCGGTGGTGAAGAGGTGGCCGCGGATGCCCAGCGCGCTCGCGGCCTGGACGAACTCGGGAATGTCGTCGAAGAAGGCGGCCTCGTGCGGCTCGCAGCCCGCGTGCTTCAGGGCCTCCTGATAGATGGCGGGCTCGGGCTTCACCAGGCCCACCTCGCAGCTGAGCACCAGGTGATCGAAGCGCTCGAGCACCGGCAGCCTCGGCCGCAGCCATTCCATGTGCAGCACGTTGGTGTTGGACAGCAGCACCAGCTTCACCCGCCCCGCCAGTCCCTCCACCCGCGGCAGCACCGCCTCGTGCACGGTGAAGTGGCTGCTCCACAGGGCGTTGAACTCCCCGGCCGGCAGGTCCACCCCCAGCGCGCCACACACGTCGCGCCGGATGCCCTCGGCGCCGACGAGGCCCCGGTTGGCCGCCGTCCAGCCCGCGCCCGCCAGCCGGCGCTCGGCCTCCGCGGGCGGCAGCCCCGCCCTCGCCCCCAGCCTGCGGAACAGCAGGGCATTGTCGTGGAAGACGAGGACGTTGCCGAGGTCCAGGATGATGGCGCGAAGCGGAGGGCTCATGGACCGGGTTTTATACCCGGTAGCTGCGCGCCACGTGCTGCATCTGCTCGGCCACCTCTCGCAACGCCTGCGTGACGCGCTGGGTGGCCTGCAGTCCCACCATGGTGTCGTGCATCAGGCTGGAGAGGTCCGTCAGGGCGCTGAAGATTTCGTTGATGCCCGCGTTCTGCTGGCTCACCGCGCCGGAGATCTGCCGCACCGCGTTCATGTTGTCCTGCACGATTTCAGTGAGGGCGTGGATGCTCTCGCCGCTGGTGCGCACCTGGTCCATGCCCGCCTCCATGCGCGCATGGCCCTGCTCGTTGAGCTCCACCGTCTTGACGATGGCCTGGGTGATGTCCTCGAGCAGCCCGCCCACCTGGACGGTGGACTGGATGGACTGGTTGGCCAGGGTGCGGATCTCCTTGGCCACGATGCCAAAGCCCTTGCCGTGCTCACCGGAGCGCACCGCCTCGATGGCCGCGTTGAGCGCCAGCATGTTGGAGCGGTCCGCCAGCCCCTTCACCGTCTGGGTGATGCCGCCGATGCGCTGGGCGCGCTCGTTGAGCCCGCTGATCTGCTCGGACATGTCGTTCACCTGGTCGCGCAGCGCCTGGAAGCCGCTCATGCTCTCGGCGAGGGCGCGGGCGCTCCCGTGGCCGAGCTCCTCGGCGCGCGTGGCCACCGTCAGCACCGCGGCGGCCCGCTCGGCCGCCACCTCCGACGTCTGTTTGATTTCCTGCGCTGTCACCTGCGTCTGTTGCAGCGCCGCGGCCTGGCGGGTGAGGTTGCTCTCCTCCTGCTCGGCGGCGCGCGTCAGCTCGGCCACGGTGTCGGTGAGCACCTGCGTGCCGCGCTGAAGGCTTTCGGTCGTCTCGCGCAGGTGGTCCACCAGCTGCACGAAGGAGCGGGCCAGCTCGCCCACCTCGTCGTCGGAGCGCACGTCGGGCCTCTGGGTGAGGTCTCCCTCCTGGACGATGCGGTGCACGACCTGGCTCAGCCGGGTGATGGGCGCGGTGATGCCGCGCGACAGCAGCAGGGCGGCCAGGGCGGCCAGCACCACCACGGCCATCACCGCCAACGCGGTGCCGACGCGCAGCTGGTTCATCGTGGCGTAGACCTCCTCGGGGTCCGAGAGGGCCACGAAGCGCCAGTCATCGCCCACGTCCGGAATCTCCGGCCCGTTGATGGCCTGCTCGGCCACGGCGTTGGGAATGTTCCAGGCGTCCTTGCCCCGCGAGTCGAAGAGCACCGTGCCCGTGGCGGTGCGCACCTCCAGGGCGAAGCTCTCGTTCTTGCGCGAGCGGGCGCGGGCCAGCGCGGCCTTCACCACCTCGCCCACCTGGCCCCAGTCATACGCCGCCAGCAGCACGCCCATCCGCCGCCCGCCCCGTGACTCCATCACCGGCGCCGCCAGGTGCAGCACCTGCATGCCGAAGACGGGGTCCTCGTTGGCGAGCGTCTCGCTGGTGAAGCGCCCCTCCTGGGCCGCCTTGAACCAAGCCGAGCCGCGCACCGCCGCCTCCTGTCCCGCGAAGGAGTCGCGCAGCGCCGGCGTGCTGGCGGACACGGCCCGGCCGTCGTCGGTGAAGAGCACCAGCCCGGTGAAGGTGGTGTAGCGCAACTGCAGCCGCGCCAGCACCCCGTCGCTCAGCCCATAGCTGTCGCGCTGCAGGGACTCGCGCAGCAGCGCGTCCTCGGCCCAGCTGCGCACGCTCGTCTCGCGCTCCGCCAGCGAGGCCTCCACCAGATCCTTCAGGCCCTCCGCCTCGATGCGGAGCATCTCGTGCACCTGCGCCTGCATCATCTGTTGGGTGGTGGTGACCCCCGCCAGGGTGGAGAGCAGCAGCGGCGTGACGGCCAGCAGGGTGACGTACAGCGTCAGGCGGCCGCGCAGCTTGAGGGTGCCGATCAGGGGAAGTTTCATGAATCTGGTGACGTCCGCTGGGAGGCGCCGAGAGGGACCCCAATGTCCTCACAGCCGACGCCCCTTCCTCCTGTACCACGGAGCGCGTCCAAGCGGAGGGGGCACGTTCCATGTTGTGGGTCCAGGTGGGAGCCCCAGACGGACGAGGCCCGGAGCACGTAGGAAGCTCCGGGCCGCCTGTCCATCCGCTTGCCTACCTAGGAGAGCGGGATGCGCTCGGGCAGCTCGCGGTCCGGCACGTTCATGTAGTCCGCCCGGAAGTCGAGCATCAGCCGCTGGTGCACGCGGGGGCTGATGAGTTTGCGCATCATGCCGAGCAGCCCGGGCGGGGCGGCGATCACCAGCCGGTCATAGGCGTGGTCGTTGAGGCCGCGCTCCAGGCGGGCGGCGAGCTCGCGGGCGAAGCGGTCGATCTCCAGCTGCTGGCGAGCATCGGGCTGGTTCTCGGGTTGGGGTTTGTGCAGGGAGCCGGCGTTCGGGTTGTCCGGCTGGTTGAGCAGCTGCCGGGACATGGACCGGCTCTCCTCGTGGTGGAACTCCTCCTTGAGGTTCCAGACCTCCGCGCGCTCGTCCGTCGCGAAGAGCTTGGCCCGGCTTCCATTGGCCACCAATATCCACAGCGCGTCCGCCATCGTTCATCCTCCTGCTCCTTGAGGTGCGGACCCCCACCGTCCCCGGCAAGCTTCCTTCCTCCGGGGGACCCGTGCCGGGGCGCCGGGCGGGCGGGCGCCGGGGCACCTTCCCTGGAGCCGGGGGCCTGGCATATGCCCGGGGGACGACCGGGGATGCACCCCGGGGTGTGAAGCTTTTCGGCGGGAGGCCGAGGACATGCGCGAGATGGATGAAGCGGCGGCCAGCTGGCTGGTGGGCAGGCTGGGGGAGATGGAGGAAGCGCTCGCCGCGCTGGTGGAGGTGAACTCGTGGACGGAGAACGCGGAGGGTGGCCGCAAGGTGGGCGCCCTGCTGCGTGAGCAGTTCACGATGCCGGGGCTGGTGGGCGAGGTGGTCCCCAGCACACGGTACGCGGATCACCTGGTGTTCCGCTCGGAGGGCCGGGCGGGGCTCCAGCCGGTGGCGCTGGTGGGCCACCTGGACACGGTGTTTCCCCCGGGCAAGTTCGAGGGTTACCGGAAGGACGGGGCGCTGCGGCGCGGGCCGGGCGTGCTGGACATGAAGGGTGGGCTCGTCGTCATCGCCTGGGCACTCAAGGCGCTCGCGGCGTCGGGAGGCCTGGACAAGCTGCCGCCGCTGCGGCTGGTGGTGGTGTCGGACGAGGAGGTGGGCTCGCCCGAGGGCACGGGCGTCATCCGCGAGGCCATCGCTGGCGCGGGGGCGTGTCTCGTCTTCGAGTCGGGGCGGGCGGCGGACGCCATCATCACCCGGCGCAAGGGCACCGGCATGGCCACGGCGGTGGCGCACGGCAAGGCGGCCCACGCGGGCAACGCGCACCAGGAGGGGGCCAATGCGTTGTGGGCGCTCGCCCGTTTCGTGGACCGGGTGCAGCAGCTCACCGACTACCCGCGTGGCATCACCGTCAACGTGGGCAAGGTGACGGGCGGCCAGGGGAAGAACACGGTGCCGGACCACGCGGTGGCGGAGGTGGACCTGCGCTTCTGCACGCGCGCGGATGGAGAGGATCTGGTGCAGCGCTTCCAACGGGCGGCCGAGGAGGCCGCGGCCAGTGTTCCCGGCACGCGCATCGAGGTGAAGGGTGGAGTGGCTCGCGAGCCGCTGGAGCGCACCGAGGCCTCCGCGGCGCTGATGGCGGCGTATGGCGTGTGTGCCCACGCCTCCGGGCTGGGCCATGGCGAGGCGCCGCTGGTGGGCGGTGGCTCGGACGCGAGCACCTCGTCCTCCATGGGGATTCCGTCCATCGATGGGCTGGGCCCCCGGGGCAAGGGCTTCCACACGGTGGATGAGTTCATCGAGGTGGATACCCTGATTCCCAAGGCCCAGGCGCTGGTGCGTTACCTCGCGTCGCGCGCGGGTTAGGCCCCTGGCGGGCGGGAGTGGGGCCGGTAACGGCTCCGCTTCCAGGAGGGGAATTCAGACTTCCTCGTCGGGCAGGAGCGTGAGGAGCAGCTCGTCATCGGGGCCGCGCGGGCGCCAACCGGGCGGAGGTGGTGTGGCGAGGAGTGCATTTCCCGCCCGCTTTACGCGTTGCTTATGCGTTTCCGGGGTGTAGGCAGTCCAGGTGCCGAGCGCCATGGCAACTTCTACACGGTTTGCGTCGTCCAGCACGGCCGGCCACCCATCTGGGAGACTCTCCGCCAGTTCGCGCACAAGCACATCGCGGACAAAGCGAGTGACCCGCTTGTGCTGCTCCGCCTCGGCGAGCAACCCGCTCAACACCTGCACTGCTGCAACGTCATCCCTGCCAAGTTCCTCGGCCAGCAAGTACAGCGGCACAGCGGGACGCGCCTCAGCGAAGGCCGTGAGCGAGTCGTAGCCTCGTTCGCGGATCCGCTCGTACAGGCGCGCCCTCACGTTTCCCTGCCACGCCTGTCCGCCGCTCATCTTCCGCTCCAACGGGTGAAGTTCATCGGGATCTTGTAATCCCTCATGCGCTTCGCCACGTTTTTCAGGGGACGGACCCTGGATATCGCCCCTCACCCCGATGGGCATGGCTACCGTGCCCGATGCTGCCGCATCACAGCGCCAGGCTTCGAGAGCCAGAACAGGGCGCCCGTCGTCGATGGGCTATCGGAGTGACGAGGAGGAGCTCGAGCCGCGAAGTGGCTCGGCCTGCCCACCCGGCTCCGGCGCCGCCGCGGCGGGCCGTCCCAGCCTGGCGATGTCCACCGTCAGCAGCTCGTACAGCAGCACGTCCCACCACCAGAAGAAGAGTGCGCTGAACTTGATGTAGACCAGCGGCGCGTTCGTCCAGATCTGCAGCGGATGGCCCAGCACCCGGTCGGCCACGAAGCCCGCCAGCCACTCGCCCGCGAAGCAGATCGTCCCGGCGATGACCATCCGCTTCACCAGCCCCACGTCCCGGCGCAGGAACCAGAAGAAATTCAGGCACCAGATGATGGTCACCGAGCCCGCCCACAGCCCCACGCTCTCGAAGGAGAACCAGTGGTAGGGCGAGAGCGGATACGTCCACCCTGGCTCCCCGGTGAGCTTCCAGTAGAGCTGGTTCTGCAGCAGCTCCACGAACCAGAAGATGGGCGTCACGTAGCTGACGTGGAACACCAGCGAGCCCAGATACCCGGCCACCCTCCGCTGCCTGCCGTCGCCAGACGGCCCCGTCTCATCCCTTGACACAGCAACCTCCTCCACGGCCGGGTCCGCCCGTGCGCGGCACCTCGTTCCTCGCGCGAGTCTGCCACGGGGGGACCCCGATAGGGTTCGAGGTGTGTCTGGAGGCTACACAGCGGACCCGGGCGTGGCAGTCACCTGCCTGCTCCCAAGGCAGGTGCGTGGTGTGACGTGGGCGGTGCTCCGCAGCGGGCGCTGTTCGCGGTACAACAGTGCGTATGCGTACCCCCGTCGTGTATGTGGCCGGCCTGCTGGCACTCGCGCTGGCCGCCGGCCCGGTCCGAGCCCAGGGCCTCGGGCTGGACCTGTCCGGTGATTCGAGCACCCAGAGCAACGAGCAGCAGCAGGATTCCGGAGAGGGCTCTGGAGAGGGCACTCCACCGGACGGCGAGCAGGGCGGGATGGGTCTGGGCCTGGACCTGAGCAGCGGCACGCCGGGAGCGGACCTCCAGCCGCGCTTCGCGCTGGTGGGCCTGGACACGCCCGAGCGCGCTGGCGCCGCGGCGGCGAAGCGGTGGATGGGTTGGTTGCAGGCGGTGGCGCTGCGCACCGGCCGGGTGGCCAGGGCCGCCGAGCCCTCCGAGGTCCGCGAGCAGCTCGCGTCGGACTACGAGGCCGCCCTGCGCTGCCAGGAGGCCTCGTGCTTGAGCGGGCCGGCGGACACGATGGACGCGGACCTGCTCACCACGGCGCGCCTGGCGCTCGAGGACGAGGGCTGGACGCTGCGGCTGTGGACGTATGACCGGGACCGGGGCGTGGTGGAGACGGACGTGGTGACGGGCCGCAAGCCCACCGACAGCAACTTCATCCGCGAGGCGGGCGAGGTGCTGTCCAGGCGCGTGACGGAGCTGGCCCGGCCGCGTTCGATGTTGAAGGTGTCCAGCAACGTGTCGCAGGCGGTGGTGCGCGTGGGCGAGCGCATGCTGGGCGTGGGCACCGTCGAGGCGAAGCTGCCGCCCGGCGAGGTGCAGCTCATCGTGGAGGCCGACGAATACTCCACCTATACGAAGACGCTGACGCTCGTGTCGGGTGAGACGCAGGAGGTGGCGGTGCGGCTGGAGCTCAATGGCCCCGCGCCGGAGGGCCCCCCGTCGGACGCCGTGGCGGGCGTGAAGAAGAAGAAGTCGAGCGGCCCCTCCGGTCCCTCCGTCTTCAGCCGTCCCGCCCTCTACACCACGGTGCTGGGCCTGGCGGCGGTGGGCGCGGGCGTGGCCATGGGCATGGGCCTCCAGGGCAAGGTGCAGGACGCCAACGGCGATGGGATCATGGACGTGTCCCGTGCCGAGTACCTGGCCGCCCGGCAGCAGTCGATGATCGCCACGGCGCTCATGGCGGGCGGTGGAGCGGTGGCGGGCGGCAGCCTGCTGTGGCTCTTCATCGTCCCTGCTCGTTCCGAGCCGGTGTCCTCCTCGGTGGCCCCCGTTTCCAGCGGGAAGGGCACCAGCGGCACGGCCCTCCACTTCGTGATTGGCGGGAGCTTCTGAACATGAAGTCCTTCTCTTCCCTCTTCTGTTGTCTGGTGCTCGCGCTGTCCGCCGCGGGCTGTTTCGTGCCGGAGCTTCCGGACGACACCCTCTTCAGCTGCGACAAGCCCGAGGACTGCGCCGCCGAGGGCGTGGTGTGTGCTCCCCGCGGCGCGGGCCTGCGCGGCTACTGCTGCACGCCCACCGACGAGGTGTGCAACGGCCAGGACGACAACTGCAACGGCCAGCTGGACGACCTGGCCGCCGCCAGTTGCTACACCGGCCCCGAGGCCACGCGGGACGTGGGCGGCTGCAAGTCCGGCCGGGCCGCCTGCGGCGCCAACGGCTCCATCATCTGTGCCGGCGAGGTCGTGCCCGCCGCCACCGAGTCGTGCAACGGCGTCGATGACGACTGCGACGGCGAGCTGGACGAGGGCTTCAACGTCCAGACGGACAACGCCAACTGCGGCCGGTGCGGCAACCGCTGCAATGCCCTGACCGAGAGTTGCGTGGACGGGGCCTGCAAGACGCGCGGCGAGCAGCTCTGCGAAGACGACACCGATGATGACGGGGACGGCGCCAAGGACTGCGCGGACAGCGACTGCGACCTCCAGACGCGCCTGTGCAAGGCCGGCGACACGGCCAAGAACTGCATCTGCGTCGACCGGACGATTGGCGAGGCCAACTGCGGCGACGGCATCGACAACGAGCCCATTCCGGACGGGTTCATCGACTGCGTCGAGGAGGAGTGCACCAACAAGTCGTGTGGCACCGGCTGCGTCTGCTCCAACTACGTGAAGAAGGAAATCGTTTGCAGCGACGGCATCAACAACGATGGCAACGAGGGCATCGACTGCGCGGATCCCGACTGCGCCAACCAGTCGTGCGGCACCGGCTGCACCTGCACGGGCGGCAAGGCCGTGGAGACCGTGTGCTCCGATGGCATCAACAACGACGGCACCGAGGGCATCGACTGCGCGGACTCCGACTGCAACGGCAAGGATTGCAGCGTTGCCGGTGGCTGTGTGTGCACGGGTGGCACCGCCAAGGAGACCGTGTGCAACGATGAGCTGGACAATGACGGCAAGGGCGACGTGGACTGCGCGGACCCTGACTGCAACTGGACGAACTTCGGCGACGGCACCATCTGCGCGGGAGGCAAGCGCGTGGAGGTCGCCTGCACGGACGGCAGGGACAACGATGGGAACGGCGGCAAGCTCGACTGCGTCTCCGGCAACGCGGATCCCAATTGCGTCAACGGCCTGTGCGGCGCGGGCTGCTCCCTGTCGAACTGTGCCAGGAAGGAGACCATCTGCAATGACCGCACCGACAACGATGGCGACGGTCAGATCGATTGCGCGGACAGGACGGATTGCCCCTCCGGCAGTGCTTGCACCCGCACCAACGGCTCGGCGGGAACGTGCCAGAGCAATGGCTCGTGCAACTGAGCCTGTGCGCTTGATTCACACCTGAGCGCGGGCCCGCCCTCCGGGGCGGGCCTGTTTCTTTTCATGGCTCCCAGAAGGATTCCACTGCCCTGGGTGGGACAGAAGAGTCGTCACCCTGACGACAACGTTGGCCGTGTGGGTTGCCGGGGGATGAGAGGATGAAAAGGTTTGCCGCCCATGCGCGGCGACGACTTCATCTCGGGCACGGTGCTCTCAGGCAGCTTCCAAGCCGCAGACGGCTCGGCGGTCGTGGACCGCGAGCTTCAAGAAGGCGACATTCTCGGCAGCTACCAGCTGGAGCGCCTGCTGGGCGAGGGCTCCATGGGCCAGGTGTTCCAGGCCCGCCACACGCGGCTGGGACGCCAGGTGGCCCTCAAGGTGCTGCGCTCGGCCTTCTCCCATGATCGCGGTTTCGTGCAGCGCTTCTTCCAGGAGGCGCGCGCCGTCAATCAGATCAACCACGAACACATCGTGGAGATCTTCGACTTCATCGAGGACGCGGAGCACGGACGTGTCTACTGCGTGATGGAGTTGCTGCGCGGGCAGAGCCTCTCCGCCCTGCTGAACGAGGAGAAGCTGTCCCTGCTGCGCATCCGCCGCATGCTGGTGCAGGTGTGCGCGGCGCTGGGGGCGGCGCACCAGCTCGGGGTGGTGCACCGGGACATCAAGCCGGACAACCTCTTCGTCACCCACAAGGGCGGGCAGCAGGACTTCGTGAAGGTGCTCGACTTCGGGGTGGCCAAGCTGCTCACCGCCGAGAGCACCAGCGGCACGCTGGACGGCACCATCATCGGCACGCCCACCTACATGTCGCCGGAGCAGGCCGCGGGCCTGCCGGTGGATCATCGCGCGGACATCTACGCGGTGGGCACCGTCCTCTACGAGCTGCTCGGCGGACGGCCGCCCTTCCAGGCGCCCAACTTCGGCCAGCTCATGGTGAAGATCCTCACCGAGCCGCCCCCCGCGCTGCCCTCGCACACGCCAGCGGGAGAGCCGGTGCCGCAGGGGCTGGCCCAGCTCGCCCTGCGCTGTCTGGCCAAGGAGCCCGGGGACCGGCCGCAGCAGCTCTCCGAGGTCATCACCGCGCTGCTGTCGGACACGGGGATGGAACCGCGGGCGGTCTCCCCCGTCCTCTCCGAGGACGATCGGCCCACCCAGCCCATGGCGGTGCCCGCGGCGCTGTCCGGTGCGCGGCGCCCCTGGCCGCTGATCGCCTCGGGTGTGGTGGCCCTGGCGCTCGCGGGGCTCGTGCTCTCGTGGGGCGTACGGCGTGGCGCCGCCTCCGGGGCCGAGGCGCACGAGGCCGCCGCTCAGGCCCCTGTCCCCCTCACCACCGGGCAGGAGGCGCTGCCCGGCTCGCCCGGCATCCTCGAGGCGCCGCTCGTGCCCGAGGCGGAGCCGCGCGCGGGCCGCAAGCAGGCTCGGGAGCAGGTCCGCCCCGCTGCCCACCGCAAGCAGAACCCCGGAGTGCGCGATGACATCATTGATCCGTTCGCTCGCTGAGCGCTCCCTGCTGCCGGTGCTGGTGGCGGTGGCGCTCGCCCTGTCGCCCCTGTCCGCGCGCGCCGCGAACGTGGAGGCGGACTCCCGCGTGGAGTCTCAGGCCCGCGCGAAATTCTCCGAGGGCAACATCGCCTATGACCTGGGCGAGTTCCAGAAGGCCCTGGACGCCTACAGCGAGGCGTACCGGGTGATGCCGCTGCCGGGCTTCCTCTTCAACATCGCCCAGTGCCACCGGCAGATGGGCCGTCCCGAGCGCGCCGGCTTCTTCTACCGGCGCTACCTGACGCTCTCCAAGGAGGAGCCGTCCAACGCCGCGCTGGTGCGGGAGCTCATCGCGGAGATGGACGAGGCGGTGCGCCGGGAGCAGCAGCGGCGCCAGACGCGCGAGGAGACGGCGAGGGAGCAGGCGAAGGCCGCGGCGCTGCGGGCCCAGACGGAGGCGATCGCCGCGCGCCGTGTCCAGCAGGGGGAGGGCAAGGGTGCCCTGGTGCCCCGCGCCAAGGCCTCCGCGCGGAGCGAGGCCCAGGTGAAGGGCGACAACCCGCTGACGAAGTGGTGGGTGTGGGCGGGGGCGGGCGCCGTGGCGGTGATCGCCGGCGGCATCGTCTACGCGGCCACCGCGCCCCAGCCGCGCCCCACCACCCTGGGCACCGTGCGTTAGCCGGGGCCGCGGGCCCGGGCCCTTTCAGGCCGGGGTCTCCTGGGAGCCGCCCCGCTGATGGGCCAGCATCAGCGCGGCCGTGTGGCCCATGCGGGTGTGGAAGCTCTCGGCGTCGTGGAAGGTGAGCCGCACGTCGCCCAGCTGCAGCTGCATGCCGGACTCCAGCGGGAGGATCTGCCCGGGCCGCATCCGCTTTCCGCTGAGCATCGCCGGCCCGCCCTGGACCAGCGCCTCCACCGTCCAGCTTCCGTCCGGCTGGGCGTGGAGCGCCAGGTGCTCGCGGGACACCGTGGCGTCGTTGATGACGAAGACGTTGTGCGAGGCCCGCCCCAGCGTGAGCGTGTCCCGCCCTGGCGCCGCCGCCAGTTCGAAGCACATGGCATCCCCCGACGGCAGACAGTCGCGGAGATCCGAGGTGGGCAGCCGGGTGGTGCCGTGGTTCTGCTCGCTATTCTCCGGAACGTTCCAGACACCGGCCTCCCACACCAGCCAGCAGTGCGGGTAGCGGGCCCGGAACTTCTCCTTGAGTGCGAGGTGCTGCCGCACGAGCAGCGAGAGCAGCAGGGAGCGCGCCATGAGGGGAGAGAAACACCTCCGGGGCGTGATCGCCACCCCTTCTCGTGTCCGGAGTCGCCGGGTTGTCCAAGAGTGCGCGTTTGAGAGGGTCGATTTCGGGCGTGGACAGGCGTCCAAACGGGGGGGACGGATTTTCACCCGGCCCACCTCCGGCGTAAGGTGTCGCTTAAATGTTTCAGTGGGCTTCACTCCGTTGTCACGAAGCGGGAGCCCACTGCGCAGGTCCAACCCCCAACCCCCCAAGGGACTGCATGCGCAATCACCCCCGCCATCTCCTGGCACTGTTGAGTGCAGGACTTCTCCTGCTCACCGCGTGCCCTTCGCCCGAGGAGTGCGGCAATGGCCGCGTCGAAGGCAAGGAACAATGTGACGACGGCAACACCGCCAACGGTGACGGCTGTTCCAATACCTGTACCACCGAGAGCGCGCAGGCCGTCTGCGGCAACGGCGAGCAGGAAGTTGGCGAGGCGTGCGACGACGGCAACCAGGTAGACGGTGACGGTTGCCAGAACGACTGCAGCATCACCCGGCCGGATCAGGAAGTGCTGGCCGTGTGCGGCAACGGCACCCGGGAAATCTCGGAGGCGTGCGACGACGGCAACAAGACGGACGGTGACGGGTGCGAGAGCAACTGCGTGGTCACCCGGCCGGCGCCGGAAGTGTGCCCCGGGGCGGCGACCCTGCCGCAGCCCGAGGCCGGTGAGACCTGCAAGGTGATCGCCGGTACCGGCGCCGCGCGCCTCTACATGGGCGTGGTGCTGATGGACGGCAAGACGCTCACCGGCGGCCAGGTGCTGGTGGACGACAAGGGCATCATCCAGTGCTCGGCGTGCGATTGCTCGAGCGCGGCGGGTGCGGACACGGCCACGAAGATCTCCTGCCCGCAGGGTGTCATCTCCCCGGGCCTCATCAACGCGCACGACCACATCTCCTACCAGAAGGCTCCCGAGGCCGGGAAGGCGGAGCGCTACGAGCACCGCCATGACTGGCGCAAGGGCAACAACGGCCACACGTCCCTCAACCAGGGCAGCAGCAGCTCTCCCGATGACTTGCTGCGCTGGGCCGAGCTGCGCCATGTGGTCGCCGGCACCACCTCCATGGTGGGCTCGGGCGGCATCTCGGGTCTGCTGCGCGACCTGACCGCCGAGAGCTACAGCACCCGGACCAGCCAGGAAGGCCTGCGCGAGATGCCCGCGTTCTTCCAGACCTTCCCGTTGGATGACTCGGGCGGCAAGGAGCTGGAGAGCGGGTGCTCCTACGGGAGCATCGACAGGCCGGACGCGATTCCGCCCCTCTCGGCCTACATGCCGCACGTGTCCGAGGGCATCGAGTCCTCCGCGCACAACGAGTTCCGCTGCCTGTCCGGTGAGGGCTCCGGCAGCCAGGATCTGATGAGGGCGAACACGGCCCTCATCCACGGCATCGGCCTCACGGCGGCGGAGATCGGCAAGATGGCCGAGCGTGGCACGGGGCTCGTCTGGTCGCCCCGCTCCAACATCTCCCTGTATGGCGAGACGGCCATGGTCACCGCCTACAAGCAGCTGGGCGTGAGCATCGCGCTGGGGACGGACTGGCTGCAGTCGGGCTCCATGAACATCCTGCGCGAGCTGCAGTGCGCCAACTACCTCAACCAGGTGCACTACTCGCAGTCCTTCACCGATGAGGAACTGTGGCGGATGGTCACCGCGAACGCGGCGGACGTGACGGAGACCGCGGAGAAGCTGGGCCGCATCGCTCCGGGCAAGGTGGCGGACCTGGCCATCTTCAAGCTGCGCTCCTTCGCCTACTCGCCGCACCGCGCCGTCATCGAGGCCGGGACGGAGGACGTGGTCCTCACCGTGCGTGGCGGCAAGCCGCTCTACGGCGACAAGAACGTGGTGGATGGGCTCAAGGGCGCGGATGAGTGTGACGAGCTGCCCATGTGCGGCGCCACCAAGGCGGTGTGCGTGAAGTCCGAGACGGCGCTGGGGACGACGCCGGGCAAGAATTTCCCGGCGCTGAAGGAGTTCAACAAGAACGCCTACGAGCTCTTCTTCTGCCGCAACACGGCGCCGACGAACGAGCCTACCTGCACCCCGCAGCGCACGGCCTCCGCGCCCGTGGCGGCCTCGGTGAATGGCTCCACCGTCTACTCCGGCACGCGCCGGCTCGCCGACTCCGACGGTGACGGCATCGCCAACCAGGACGACAACTGCCCCATCGTCTTCAACCCCATCCGCCCGATGGACCTCGGCAAGCAGGCGGACTCCGACAACGATGGCATCGGTGATGCGTGCGATCCGTGCCCGCTCGGCGGTACCACCTGCACGGCGCGCAATCCGGCGGACGAGGACGGTGACGGCAATCCCAACAGCACCGACAACTGCCCCGGCGTGGCCAACCCGGACCAGGCGGACTCGGATGGCGATGGCCGCGGTGACGCGTGCGACGCCTGCCGCTCGAAGAACCCGGATGACGTGCTCTGCTCGGTCACTGTCTATGACCTCAAGAAGCCGGCTGTTGCTCCCTTCCCGTCGTTGGTGGGCTACACCGTCACCATTCCCAAGGCGCTGGTGACGGCGGTGTCGGGCAACCACTTCTTCCTGCAGGTGCCCGACGAGGATCGGACCGAGGGCGCGGACTGGTCCGGTATCTACGTCTACCCCAGGTCCTCCACGGCTGCCGCGCCGAAGGTCGGCGAGGTCATCAAGATCAACAACGCCGTGCTGAAGGACTACTACGGGCAGCTCCAGCTCAACGACGCGTTCTTCGATGAAAAGACGCCCGTGGAGAGCGGCAAGGCGCTGCCGGCGCCCGTGCTCGTCACCCCGGAAGAGGTGCGCACGGGCGGCTCGCGCGCCGCGGCGCTCGAGGGTGTGCGGGTGCAGCTCACCGACGTCTTCGTGACGAAGGTGGACTCCGGCGCCGGCGAGTTCGTCGTCGACACCGCGAAGGACTCGGACCCGGCGGCCAGGGGCCTCGTCGTGGATGACTTCGTCTACAAGCCCTCGCCCCTGCCGACGGTGGGGACGGAGTACCACGTCATCCGCGGCGTCCTGAACTGGCGCAACAGCGCTTCCAAGCTGGAGCCGCTCGGTGCCAATGATCTGCTCGGACCGCAGCCGGAGCTCGTCTCCTTCGGCATGGCTTCGGGTCAGTTCATCCGCCTGGGTTCCGACTGTACTGCTGGCTGCTCCATCATCGGCTCCACGAAGCTGCGGGTGAGCATCGCCAGCACCTACGCCGAGGACGTGGCCGTCCAGGTCACCTCCTCTAACGATGACGCGCTGGCGGTGGCGGGTGTCGGCATGGTGGTCATCCCCGCCGGACAGACCAGCGCCGAGGTGAAGCTCATTCCGAAGGCCCGGGCCGCGGAGGTGACGCTGACCGCTTCTCTGCGCGCCGTGGACCTGGAGACCAAGGTGCGCGTGCTGGCCACCGACGAGGCGGCCACGCTCAAGACGCTCACGCCGGATCCGCTCGTCACCGCTGCGGGCTTCGACACGACGCTCACCGCCACCCTGGACATCCCCGCGCCCACCGGCACCACCGTCGACGTCATCGTGACGCCGGCGGAGCTCGGGACGGTGACGCCCTCCACGGTGAACGTCACGCCGGACGCCTCCTCGGTCAGCTTCACCTTCCTCGCAAGCGAGACGGCGACCATCACGGACACGGGAACCATCACGGTCAGGCTGGGGGCCAGCGAGGTGTCGGTCCCGGTCAGCTTCACCGACGACTTCCCGACCGTCACCAGCCTCACCCCGTCCCCGGTCACCGTCTTCTACGGTACGACCCAGGCGTTTACGGTGAAGCTGAACAAGGAGACGGAGGGGGATGTGGCGGTGAAGCTCGCGTTGGATCCTCCCTCGGAGAGCACGGCTTTTGGTTCGGTTCCCGCAACGGTGGTGGTGCCCAAGGGCAGTGACTCGGCCACCTTCCTCTTCACCGCGGCGGCGACCGGCACGGCCACTGGCACGTTCAAGGTGAGGGCCTCGCTCGGCACCTCGAGGGCCGAGGCCACGGTGACGGTGCGCCCGACGTTCCCGAAGCTCGCCAGCATCACTCCGGCCAACCCGCGGGTGAAGCCGTCGGAGACCCAGGAGTTCACCGTGGCGCTGGACAAGCCGGCGGAGGCCACGGTCACGGTCGACGTCTCGCTGGAGCCTGCCTCCGGTCTGGGCCAGCTCAGCGCCGCGACGATCGTCATCGCCAAGGACGCGACCGAGGGCAAGGTGACGTTCACCGCCACCGACAGCACCGAAGGGGCGAGCGGTACCTTCCGTGCCTCCTACGACGGCGTGACGCTCACCACCCCGGTGACGGTGGTGGGTTACCGCAAGGGGCTCGTCATCAACGAGGTGGACTACGACCAGCTTGGCGACGACCTGCTGGAGTTCGTGGAGATCTACAACTCCTCGACCGAGCCCATCTCGCTGGAGGGTCTGGTCCTCGTCCTGGCCAATGGCAGCAACAACACCGAATACCTCCGGGTCAACCTGTCCCAGACCGCGTTCACGACGCTGGGGGCCGGTGAGTACCTGGTCTTCGGTTCTGCCGAGCTCCTCAAGACGGTGCCAGACAGCGTGAAGAAGATCACCGCCGGCCTCGCCAAGGACAACATCCAGAACGGCGCGCCCGACAGTCTGGCCATCTACAACACGGCGACGGACATGCTCGTCGACTCGCTGTCGTACGAAGGTGACATGCGGAGCGTCACGCTCGACAAGACGGCGACGAAGTTCAGTCTGACGGAGGGCCCCAAGTCCACCACCGGGCTGGTGGATCCGGGCGTTGGCACCAATGGCTCGCTGTCGCGCAGCATCACCAGCCAGGACTCCGACTCGAACGCGGACGACTTCAAGTTCACGACGAAGAGCACGCCGGGCGCGGTGAACCAGATCGTGCCGGTTCCCTGAGCCAAGCTGGACCCGTCCGCCTCCACCGTGGGGCGGGCGGGGCCGGTGAAGTCCCCTGAAGTCCTCACGCCCTCCGTGTCACGCAGTCCGGGTGACGCGGGGGGCGTTGCCGTTTCAGCGCGCGACGATGCCTTCCACCAGCAGCCGCGCCAGCGTGGTGAGCGTGGCGTCGTACGTCACCGACTCGCGGAACAGGTTCTGGTGCACCACCGCGCCGATGTAGCCGCCGATGATGTTGTGCGCGGCCTGGTGCGCGTCCACGTCCAGCCGGAACTCCTTCGTCTTGTCCTGGCCGTAGCGGATGATGTTCTCCACCGCCAGGACGTAGATGCCCAGCTTCTCCCGGATGGCATCCGCCACCCGGTCGTTGTTCTCCGCCGACTCCGCCGACACCATCCCGAAGAAGATGCCGTACTCGCGGTGGTAGCGCAGGAACTGCTGCGTGCGCTCCATGAAGCTCTTCAGCTGGACGCTCGCCGAATGCTGGCGGTGCTCGTCCAACACCACCTCGAACTCGGCGAGGTAACGCGCGTGCAGCTCGTCGATGGCCGCCAGCAGCAGGTCCTCCTTCGTGGGGAAGTGCCAGTAGAGCGCCCCCGGTGTCATCCGGATCGCCTTGGCCAGCTGTGCCATCGTCGTCGCGAGGATTCCTCGTCTCGCGAACAGCGTGATGGCCGCCTCCAGGATCTCCACTCGCGTCCGAGCCGCGCGCTCCTGCTTGATCTCCCGCTTCGCCGCTGCCTTACGCATCTACGTGATTATCCTACCCACGCACGGCGAGTTGCGTCACGTCGTGTCATGCCAGGAGGGTCACCTTGACGATCTCCGGCGGGGCGGCCACCCGCAGGGGGGGGCCCCAGAAGCCCGTGCCGCGGCTCACGTAGATGTGGCTGTCTCCCTCGCGGAACAGGCCGGCGTCATGTTCCCAGATGGCAGATACCACCAGGTTGAAAGGGAAGAACTGCCCCCCATGGGTGTGCCCGGACAGCTGCAGCCCCATGCCCGCCTTCAGCGCGTGCTCGCGCCAGCCCGCTGGTTGATGCGCCAACAGAACCGAGGCACGTGACGGATCCCTCCCCGCCGTGGCCGCCGCCAGGTCATAGCTGCGCTCGCGCGGGTAGCCCGAGCGGTGGGCGCCCCAGTCGTCCACGCCCACCAGGTCGAACGAGGCTCCCGGCTCGCCAATGCGCACGTGGCGGTTGCGCAGTACCGTCACGCCCATGCGCGTGAGCGCCTCGGCCCACTCCTCGTCACCCGAATAGTACTCGTGGTTGCCGGTGACGAAGTACGTGCCGTGCCGTGAGCGCAGGTTGCTCAGCGCGCCCACCCCGTGCCCCAGCTGCGCCACCCGGCCGTCCACCAGGTCTCCCGTGATGCACACCAGGTCGCCCTTCAGGCCGTTGCACTGCGCCACCACCGCGTCCATGAAGCGGCGCTGGATGAGCGGGCCCACGTGCACGTCGCTGAGCTGGATGATGCTGAAGCCGTCCAGCGCCTTGGGCAGGCCGGGCAGCTTCACCGCCACCTCGTTCACCACCGGCGGGTGGTAGGCGCGCCACACGCCGTAGCCGGCCACGCCTCCCGTGGCCGCCAGCGCCACCCCCGCCGTCGTCCGGGCGAGGAACTGCCGCCGCGCTTCATCCACCACCGGGTCCACCACCGGGGCCACGGGCGCCTCCGCCACGCGGCCGCGCTTCAACCAGCCGGTGAGTCCGCGCAGACCCCCCAGCGACAGCACCGCCAGCAGCAGGTAGGTGGCCACCCCCATCCAGAACCAGTTGAGCCGCGAGAGGACGGACGCCGTCTCCCCGGGCAGCAGGCGCGGCACGAACCACCAGCTCGTCATGAGCGTGGCCAGCAGGCCCATCAGCACCACGCCGGCCCGCCGCCAGTGGGGGTGCTTCGCCGTGTCCCGGAAGAGCCGACGGTACAGGTAGACATGCCCCAGCACCACGAGCAGGGACATGGTGCCGAAGAAGATGAGGGATTGAAGCGTGAAGCGCATGTGGGTCCGAATACTCATCGGCGCCCCGTGCGCCGCAACCCAATCGTACGTGAAGAAACGTGAAGCCGCGCCCTCACCCCAGCATCGCGCGGAGGGCGCCGGTCAGCTCGGGGTGCTGGAAGCGGTAGCCGGCCTCGAGCGCACGCCGGGGCAGGACCCGCTGGCCTCCCAGCACCGCCTCGGACATCTCCCCCATCACCACCTTCAGCGCGAAGCCGGGCACCGGCAGCACCGCCGGCCGGTGGAGCACCGCCCCCAGGGCCCGCGCGAAGTCCGCGTTCGTCACCGGCTCCGGCGCCGTCACGTTCAGCGGGCCCTTCAGCTCCGGGTTCTCCAGCGCGAAGAGCAGCAGGCCCAGCGTGTCCTCGCGGTCCACCCAGCTCATGTACTGCCGCCCCGAGCCCATCCTCCCACCCACGCCCAGGCGGAAGAGGGGCAGCACCTGCTGGAGCGCGCCGCCCTCCGGGTGCACCACCACGCCGATGCGCGCCGTCACCGTGCGGATGCCCGCCGTGGCCGCCTGCTGGGCCTCGGCCTCCCAATCCCGGCACACCCGCGCGAGGAAGTCGTCCCCGGGCGCGCTGCTCTCCGTGAGTGGCTCCGCGCCCCGATCTCCGTAGTAGCCGATGGCCGAGGCCGACACGAAGTGCCGCACCGTGCCCGCCGCCCGCATGGCCTCCACCAGCAACCGCGTCCCCACCACCCGGCTGTCATGGATGCGCTGGCGCGCGCTCTCCGTCCACCGCTGTGCCACCGGCTCGCCCGCCAGGTTCACCACCGCCTCGGCTCCTCCCAGGGCCTCCGGGGACAGGGGCGTGGCCGCGTCGAAGAAGGAGCCGCCCACCCCCTGGGGCAGCTTGCCCAGCGTGCGCTCCACGTTCCTCGCCAGCACGTGAACGGTGTGGCCCCTCTCCATCAACCGCTGGACGAAGAGCGGGCCGAGGAAACCACTGGCTCCGGTGACGGCGACTTTCATGGGTGGCTCTCCTCGGGAATCTCCCGGCCGAGCAGGGCGCCGAGTGTCTGGAAGAAGGCCTTCTGATCCTCTTCCTTCATGCGGCCGGAGTAGCGGTAGACGAGCGCCCCCTGACTGTCCAGCAGCAACACCGAGGAGGTCTTGGTGGGCAGGTTCCACGGCGCCGCCCCCAGGGTGCCCTTCAGGTCCACCAGGATGGGAATGCCCCACTTCTTCTCCTCGTCGCGCACGTGGGACAAGGCGATGCCCCGAGCGGGGAAGAAGTTGAACGACTCCAGGTTGGCCACCGCCACCACGGACGCCGCGTCCAACAGCCCCAGTTCCCGGCCCTTCGAGAAGAGGGCCTCCTTCAAGGACGAGTTGAGTGTCGTGGAGTGGCGATCCTCATAAAAAAGAATGACGGGTTTTCCCCGCCAGCTGGAGAGCGCCACTTCCTTTCCGTTGGAGCCCCGCAAGGTTGCATCCATCGGTCCAACCTGTGGCTCGGCGGCGAGCGATGGATTCACGGCCAACAAAGCCGCCGTCAGCATGCCAGCAATCCGTGCAGTCATCGGGGCCTCCTGTGAACGAAGCTTGTACGAACCTTGAACATAGCCTTGACAGAATGTGGACACAAAGGTTACCTCCTACACAGAGGTCACCCATCCGCCGGGAGGTAGGTTGCATGGGGCTCACGCCCTTCATCTCTGCAGCGCCCATGCCGGCTCCCTCGGTGGAGCAGGCGTGGCTGCAGTTGGTGCGGGCCCGGGTGGATGCGTCGCTGGCGGAACTGTTGGAGCTGCCGGACGAGGCCAGGTTGGACATTCGTTGGACGGAAGCCCTGGGCTACGTCCGCGAGTACGTGTTGCGCCCCACCTGGAGGATGCGGCCGGCGTTGCTGCTGGCGGGCTATTGCCTGGCGCGCGGCTCGGCGTCCGTGCCGGCGGGCTTGTGGCGCTTCGCCGCGGGGCTGGAGCTGCTGCATGCCTGCGCGGCCATCCATGACGACGCGGCGGAGCAGTCGGTGCTGCGGCGCGGAGGGTTGACGCTGCACCACCTGCTGGCACCGGGCGCCACCGGCCAGCACCTGTCCGTGGTGGTGGGAGACCACCTCTACGCTCGCGCCATGGAGACGCTGCTGGGCTCGGAGCTGCCGGGCGCCACGCAGGCCAGCCAGTACTTCCTGAAGCTGTGCCGCTACTCGGCGGTGGGGCGCTACGCGGAGCTGGAGCGGGGCGGTGCGTTCCTGGGCCCCGGCGGCGTGCTCCGGACCTGGCGCCTGGCGCGTCTGCGGATGGTGCGCGAGGGGCTGGCGCCGGCCCTGGTGTGCGGGGCGATGCTGGCCGGGGCGGACGCGGAGCTGCGGCTGCGGTTCGCGCGCGTGGGTTGCCACATGGGGTTGGCCCACGAGCTGCGCGAGGAGTTGAGGGGCCTCTTCGGAGAGGCGCGAGGGGCCGTCCAGGCTCCGCGGTGCGACTTCCTCCGGGGCCGGCGGACCTTTCCGGTGGCGGCGGCCTGGTCCCGGGCACTGCCCGAGGCGCGCCGGGAGCTGGAGGCGCTGTGGAGCCTGCCCGCCGAGCGGAGGGATGAGCTCGCGCTCGGGCGGGTGCGCCGGCTGGTGGAGGAGAGCGGGGGGCGGAGCGCCACCGAGCATCTGGTGACACGGGCCTCGCACGGCGCGGTGCACGCGCTCGCGGAGCTGCCCAACCCCAATGGCCTGCGTGAGCTGGTGCAGGCCCTCATCGGCCAGCTGGCACACCGCATCGTTTGAGAGGAGCCGTACCGTGAGCAGTGGCAAGCGACAGGCGGTGGTGGTGGGCGCGGGCGTCGGCGGGCTCGCGGCGGCGGCGCGGCTGGCCCACCAGGGCTTCGACGTCCAGCTCTTCGAGAAGACGGACGGCCCCGGCGGGCGCTGCAACCGCCTCCAGGTGGACGGCTTCACCTGGGACATCGGCCCCACCATCGTCCTCATGCCCGAGGTGTTCCAGGAGACGTTCGCCTCGCTCGGCCGGCGCCTGGAGGACTACCTCACGCTCGTGCGGTGTGACCCGAACTACCGCATCCACTACCGCGACGGCTCGGCCATCACCTTCACCTCCGAGCTGTGCGCCATGGGGCGCGAGCTGGAGCGGATAGAGCCCGGCAGCTACGCGCGCTACCTCGCCTTCCTCGCCCAGGGCCGCACCCAGTACCGTACCAGCCTGGATCATCTGGTGGGCCGCAACTACGCGGGCATCTCCGACTACTTCGCGCCCTCGGTGCTGAAGAAGATTTTTCAAGTGCGCGCCCACCGCCGCATGTACGCGGACGTCAGCCGCTTCTTCCAGGACGAGCGCCTGCGCGCGGCGATGACCTTCCAGACGATGTACCTGGGCGTGTCGCCCTTCGCCTCGCCGGCGGTGTACGGGCTGCTGCCCTTCACGGAGCTGGGCGTGGGCGTGTGGTTCCCCAAGGGGGGCCTGTATGCGATTCCCCTCGCGCTGGAGAAGGTGGCGCGCGAGGAGGGTGTACGGCTGCACTACGGCACACCCGTCAAGCGCATCCTCACCGGGGGCTCGCGCGCGGTGGGCGTGGAGCTCGAGGACGGGCAGGTGGTGAAGGCGGACGTGGTTCTGTGTAACGCGGATCTCCCCTACGCGTACGAGAAGCTGCTGGATCCGGGCGTCACCCGGCTCAAGCGCGCGGAGAAGCTTCGCTACACGTCCAGCGGATACATGCTCTACCTGGGACTCAAGCGCCGGTACGAGGGGCTCCACCACCACAACGTGGTGTTCGGCCGCGACTACAAGGGCTCGTTCGACGACATCTTCGAGCGCTTCCGCGTGCCCGAGGACCCCAGCTTCTACGTCAACGCACCGGCGCATACGGACCCGAGCCTGGCGCCGCCGGGCAAGGACGCGCTCTACATCCTGGTGCCGGTGCCGCATCAGCACCCGGGGCTGGACTGGAAGGTGGAGGGCCCGAAGGTGAGGGCCAAGGTGTTCCGGCGCCTGGCCGAGCTGGGCTACCCGGAGCTGGAGCGGGACATCGAGGTGGAGCGCGTCTACACGCCGGATGACTGGGCGGCCACCTTCAACCTGGCCCGGGGCAGCGCCTTCGGGCTGGCGCAGAATTTCTTCCAGATTGGCCCCTTCCGCCCCGCGAACCAGGATGCACGGGTGCGGAACCTGTTCTTCGTGGGGGCCTCCACGCAGCCGGGCACCGGGCTTCCCACGGTGCTCATTTCGGCGCGGCTGGCCGTGGAACGCATCCTGGCGTGGTCGGGAGCGGCGGATGTGGTGACGGAGCCCGGAAGTGACGGACGCGCAGCAATCGAGGAGGCGGCATGAGGAAGTCCGACAACACCCTGGTGACACGTGGTTACGAGATGGCGGAGCGCGTGACGCGTCATCACGCCAAGAGCTTCTTCTTCGCTTCCTTCATGCTTTTCGGAATGCGGCGCAAGGCGGCGTTCGCCCTCTATGCCTACTGCCGGCGCTTGGACGACATGGTGGACGTGGCGGACGGCGCGGACCGGGGCGCGGTGCCCGAGGACCTGGGCGAGCGGCTGATACGTGCGCGCCGGGCCGTGGCCGAGCTCTTCGTGGACGTGCCGGAGCTGGGAGACCCGCGCATGCCTCCGCCCGCCACGCGCGCCAGCGGTGGTGATGGCCCGTGGGATCCCTCCGAGTTCGCCGCCCTGCAGGACGTCATCCGCCGCTTCCGCGTCCCCGAGCAGCCCATGCAGGACCTCATCTCCGGCATGGAGATGGATCTGACGCAGCGCCGCTACGAGAGCTGGGCCGAGCTGGACCTGTACTGCTACCGGGTGGCCGGCGTGGTGGGGCTGATGATGGCGCCCATGCTCGGGTGCTCGGCGGAGTGGGCACTCGGGCCGGCGGCGGACCTGGGCCGCGCCATGCAGCTCACCAACATCCTCCGGGACGTGAAGGAGGACCTGGACCGAGACCGCGTCTACCTGCCGCTGGAGGAGCTGGCGGCCTTCGGCCTCACGGTGGACGACCTGCGCGCGGGCGTGGTGGATGACCGGTGGCGCGGCTTCATGCGCTTCCAGATCGACCGGGCGCGCGCGTACTACTCGCGGGCGGCGGCGGGCATCCCCGCGCTCACCGGCTTCGGCTGCCAGCGCATGGTGAAGCTGATGGGCTCCATCTACGGGGACATTTTGCGCGTCATCGAGGAGAACGACTACGACGTCTTCCAGGGCCGGCTGTCGGTGCCGGGCAAGCGCAAGCTGGCGTTGGCTTCCACCATCCTGGTGCGGCCGGCGGCGGTGCTGCCCGCGCCGCAGACGCCCGAGGTGTCGGTGCCCCTGCTGCCCACGGGGGTCACCACGGGAGTGCGGTTATGAGCGACGACAAGGTACAGACGTTGAAGGTGAAGCGCTCCTCGCGCCTGTCGGGTTTCTACCGGCAGACGCCGGAGAGCCGCCGGACACGGCTGGTGGAGTCGCGCTGGCTGGCGCCGGAGGAGGCCGAGGCGTGCGCGGGGCTGGGCGGCTTCGACGAGGCCTGCGCGGACGCCATGGTGGAGAACGTCATCGGCCTGCACGGCCTGCCGCTGGGCCTGGCGCTCAACTTCGTGGTGAACGGGCAGGACCGGCTGGTGCCCATGTCGGTGGAGGAGCCCTCCATCATCGCCGCGGCCAGCTACGCCGCGCGCCTGTGCGCCGAGGGCGGTGGCTTCTCCGTGTCGTGGGACGAGCCCATCACCACCGCCCAGGTGCAGCTGCTGGAGGTGCCCGTGCTGGCCAACGCCGAGGCCGTGCTGCGCGCCCACGCGGCGGAGCTGCTGGCCGAGGCCAACGCGGGGATGGGCGCCATGTGCGCCCGGGGCGGCGGGGCGCGGGAGCTGGAGGTGCGCGTGCTGGACGCCACCACGCTCGTCGTCCACGTGCATGTGGATACCCGGGACGCCATGGGGGCCAACCTCGTCAACGGCCTGGCCGAGCGGATGGCTCCCCGGCTCGCGGCCCTCTCGGGCGGCCGGGTGGGGTTGAAGATCCTCACCAACCTGGCGGATCGCCGGAAGGTGTACGTGCGCGCGACGGTGCCAGCGGCGGCGCTGGTCTCCGAGGGTTTTACCGAGGGCGAGGCGGTGCGCGACGCCATCCTCGAGGCCCAGTCGTTCGCGGAGATGGATCCATACCGGGCCGTCACCCACAATAAGGGTGTGATGAACGGAGTGGACGCGGTGCTGGTGGCATGCGGCAACGACTGGCGCGCGGTGGAAGCGGGGGCGCACGCGTACGCGGCGCGCTCGGGCGTGTACCGGCCGCTCACCGCGTGGAAGAAGGGCCCGGCGGGCGAGCTGGTGGGCCTGCTGGAGATGCCCCTGGCCACGTCCACGGTGGGCGGCGCGGCGCGTACCCATCCGGGCGTGCAGCGGGCACTGAAGCTGGCGCGGGTGACGAGCGCGGTGGACCTGGCCGGAGTGGCAGCGGCGGCGGGACTGGCCACCAACCTGGCGGCGCTCAAGGCGCTGTCCACCGAGGGCATCCAGAAGGGCCACATGGCGCTGCACGCTCGGCGCGTGGCCGCGGAGGCGGGCGCCCAGGGCGAGCTGGTGGAGATCGTCGCCGAGCGTCTGGCGCGTGAGCGCGTCTACCGGCCGGAGCGAGCACGGGAGATCCTCGCCGAGGAGGTCCGGCGGAAGGGGGCCTCGAGATGAAGACGATGCGTGTCGCGGTGGTGGGCGGCGGAATCGGAGGGCTGACGGCCGCCGGGCTCCTGGCGAAGGAGGGCCACGACGTCACGCTCTTCGAGGGCAGCCCTACCCTCGGAGGAAAGGCGCAGTGCGTGCGGGTGGATGGGCTCCGGCTGGACACCGGACCCACGCTGCTCACGCTGCCGGACGTGGTCAAGGGGCTGTTCGAGCGGCTGGGCGGGGCGGACCTGTTGCCGCCCATCGCCGAGCTGGAGCCCCAGTGCACCTACCGCTTCGCGGACGGGTGCGGCTTCGTGGCGTACAGGGACCTCGAGCGCACGGCGCAGAGCGCGGGCGAGCTACGGTCCAGTGAGCGGCGTGGGGTGTTCGGCTTCTACGAGGAGGCCGAGGCCATCTGGCGCGCCGCGGGCGAGCCGTACCTGGAGGCGCCCTTCGAGGGCATGGCCGGCTTCATGGCGCGGGTGGCGCGGCGGGGCGTGACGGCGATGGCCAAGGGGATGAAGCTGGCCACGCTGGACGAGCTGGCGCGGGCCCACTTCAAGACGGACCACATGCAGCAGTTCGTGGGCCGCTTCGCCACGTACGCGGGGGCCTCGCCGTACGAGGCGAGCGCGGCCTACGCCCTCATCCCCCACATCGAGCGCGCGTATGGCGTGCACCACGTGCGGGGTGGCATCGGCGCGCTGGTGGACGCGCTGGGCGCGGCGGTGAAACGCCAGGGCGTGAAGGTGCACCTCAACGCGCGGGTGGGCTACAAGCGCGACGCGCGGGGGTACCTCGTGGGGCCTCCGGGCGGAGAGGCGCGCTTCGACTCGGTGGTGGTGAACGCGGACCCGCTGGACAAACTGGGGCGGGAAAGCGAGCCGCTGTCGCTGTCGGGCTACGTGCTGCTGCTGGAGGTGGACGGCCGCCCCGCGCTGCCTCACCACACGGTGCTCTTCGGCCGGGACTACCGCCGCGAGTTCGACGAGCTCTTCGGGGGCCAGCTGGCCGATGATCCGACGGTGTATTTCTGCAACCCCTCGGCGTCGGATCCGACGGTGGCGCCGCCGGACAAGACGGGGCTCTTCGTCATGGTGAATGCCCCGGCGCTGCCGCGCGAGCCGGCCGCGTCTGAGCGGGCGGCGGCCGCGTGGGAGCTGCAGGCCGAGCGGGTGAAGACACAGATGTTCGACAAGTTGCTGGCGCACTACCCGGAGCTGCGCGGGCGCATGCGGGTGGTGGGGCAGCGCACGCCGGTGGATCTGGCGGCCCTGGGCGCGCCGGGTGGCTCCATCTACGGCTTCCTGCCGCACGGGAAGTTCGGTCCCTTCCGCCGTCCGCGCATCCGGGGCGGGACGCCGGGGCTCTTCTTCGCGGGTGGAGGCACGCACCCGGGCGGCGGGGTTCCACTGGTGATGCTGTCGGGCCGCTTCGCCGCGGAGATGGCGTCCGAGCACCTGCGGAGGAGCGCATGAGGCGGATGGAACTCGCCATCCCCGTTTCGCCGGAGGGGTACGCGTGGCGGGACGCGCTGCCGGCGCCGCCGGGCACCTCGGGGGCGTACCGTTGGTTCTACGCCGACGTGACGGCGGGCGAGTACAGCGCGGTGTGCATCTTCATGATGGGCTCGCTCTTCTCTCCGCGCTACTCGGCGGGGGTGAAGCGGGGCGCGCTGCCGTTGGAGCACTGCGCGGTGAACTTCGCGCTGTACCACCGGAGCACGAACCGGCGCTGGGTGTTGAGCGAGTACCCGCATGCGGCGGTGGAGGTGCAGCGGGATGGCCGGGCGCTGCGCATCGGCCGCTCGCTGCTGGAGTACGGGCTGGACGGCACGGTGCGCATGGAGGTGGACGAGCGGTGCGCGCCCTTCGGTGGGCCGGTGCGAGCGCGGCTGGAGCTGGAGCCGCAGGTGACGGCGGCGGAGGAGGTGCAGCTGGTGCCGGGGCTGCCGCACTACTGGCGGGCGCTGGCGCCCCGGGCGAAGGCGCGGCTGGAGGTGTCCTCCGAGGGCGTGGTGGCGGAGGGAATCGGCTACCACGACACCAACCATGGCGAGGAGTTGCTGGGCGCGCGGCTGCCGGGGTGGCACTGGGCGCGGGTGCACGGCCCGGAGGAGACGGTGGTGGACTACCACCTGCCGGGCGGAGTGGCGCCGCTGCGGGTGACGGCGGGCGCGCTGGGCACGAAGTCCGAGCGCAGGCCGCTGCTGGCGGAGGCGCGGGACACGCGCCTGACGGGGTGGGGCCTGCGTGTGCCATCGCGGCTGTACGCGGGCAACGAGGCCGTGGGCGAGCCGAGACTGCTGGAGTCCTCGCCCTTCTACGCGCGGGTGGAGGCGCGGCGGGACGGGCTGGACGTGATGGGGGAGGTGGCGGACTTCCGCCGGTTCCACTCGCCCTTCATCCGCTGGATGGCGCACTTCCGCACGCGCGTGGAGCGCGGGACATGAATGCGCTGGAGGCCATGGGCCTGGGCTGGGTGGTGCTGGCGGGAGGCTTCAGCGCGGTGGCGCTGGGACGCCTGCTGAGCCAGCGCCGCCGCGCGCCGGGGTCCACGCGGGTGCCGGTGTTGCTGCTGCGGCCGGTGGACGTGCCCACGGAGCGGGAGCTGGAGAACCTGTCGAGGCCCATCGGCTACGAGGGGCCGCTGACGCACGTGGTGCTCTCGCCGCAGCGGCCGCGGCTGCCCGAGGACGTGCAGTGGCTGCGGAGCGATCCGGTGGCGCCGAACCGGAAGGTGGGACACCTGCTGTACGCGCTGGAGAAGCTGCCGCGGGACGGGCGGGTGGTACTGGTGGTGGACGCGGACGTGGCGGTGACGGGCGAGCTGGTGGAAGGCCTGGCGGCGCCGGTAGCGGCGGGGGCGGCGCTGAGCACGGCGGCGCCGACGCCGGTGGGCGAGCGGGCGTTGGCGGACCGGGCGGTGGCGGGGCTGCTGCGCCGCACGCACCACAGCTTCCGGGCGCTGCACGTGATGAGCGCGGGGGCGAGGGCGGTGTGCGGCAAGGCGCTCGGGTTGAGCGACCGGGCGGTGGAAGAGCTGCGGGCGCTGGAGGATCACATCGGCGAGGACCTGGAGCTCTCCAAGCGGTTGCACGCGAAGGGCCTCGAGGTGGAGCTGTGCGAAGTACCGGCGGTGGTGCCGATGGCGCCGGGGACGTGGAGCGCGGCGCTGGAGCGCTTCACGAGGTGGATGCAGGTGCTGAGCAGCCACCGTCCAGGGCTGTATCCGACGGTGCCACTGCTCTTCACTCCGACGTGGCCGTTGTTGGCACTAGGCCTGTTCACGGGCTCGGTGTGGCTGCTCGTGGGAGTCGCGGGTCTCCTGACGGTGAGAACCCTCCTCTCCTGGCGCCTGACCGTACTCACTTCCCCTCTCCCCCCGGGAGAGGGACGGGGTGAGGGTGCCGGGTTCACCTCTCCGTCCCCGTTGCTGTGGGACTGGCTGTTGGGCGAGGCGCTGTTGCTCGCCGCGTTCATGACTTCTCTCGTGCGGCCGTCGCGGGTGACGTGGAGGGGCCGCACCTACGAATTGCATTCCGGTGGCCGGATGTCGCCGGAGCTCGGTGGAGGCCGGGGATGACGTACGCACGTTTCCTGGGACTGTTCGTGGTCCTGCCGATTCTCTTCCTGCTGGTGCGCTACCGGCGCACGCTGACGCCGCGGGGGCTGGCGCCCATGGGGGTGTTGCTGGTGGTGGTCTACGCGGCGACGTCGCCGTGGGACAACCTGGCGGTGAAGTGGGGCCTGTGGGGTTTCAAGCCGGAGCTCATCTGGGGCATCAAGCTGGGCTACCTGCCGCTGGAGGAGTACCTCTTCTTCGGGCTGCAGACGGTGCTGGTGGGCCTGTGGGCGCGCGCGAGGCTGCTCCGGGTGCTGGAGGCGTCCGAGCCCCAGCGGCGTCCGGCCGGGAGTACGGAAGCACCGAAGCAGCCACTGGACGCCGAGGAGGTGGCGTCATGATGGAGTCGCGCTGGGCGTACATGATCCACCTGTTTGCGTGGGCGGTGCCCTTCATCGTGCTGCAGCTGGGGTTTCTGGTGCACCACTTCCGGAGCCGCACGTGGGCGGTGCTGCGCGCGGTGCTGCCGCCGGCGCTGATAGTGGGGACGTACCTGGCGGTGGCGGACCACCTGGCCATCCGCGTGGGCATCTGGAATTTCGGTGAGGGAAAGCACCTGGGCGTGTACGTGGCCGGGGTGCCGTTGGAGGAGATCTTCTTCTTCCTGCTGACGAGCGTGATGGTGTCGCTCGGGCTGACGCTCTTCACGGTGCTTCTCTCGCGGCGGGAGGCGCGAGCGCCGTGATACGCGCGGCGAAGGGAGGGCTCTTCGGGTGGGTGCTCGACGGGTACGTGGGGTGGAAGTTCCGGTCGGCGTTCCGGGGCTTGTGGGTGCGCGGGCAGTTGCCGGGAGGAGAGGGGGCGCGGCTGGTGTACGCGAACCACTCCAACTGGTGGGACGGCTTCGTGCTGCACCAGGTGGGGCAGGCGGCGGGCTGGGACACGTACTGCGTGATGGAGGAGCGGAACCTGGAGCGCTACCGTTTCCTGTCGAGGCTGGGCGCCTTCAGCATCCGCCGGGGCGAGGCGGCCTCGTCGCTGGAGACGCTGCGCTACGCGCGTGAGCTGCTGGGAAGGCCGGGAGCCGCGGTGTGCATCTTCCCGGAGGGCGGGCTGCGCCCCTTCGGGGTGCTGCCGTTGAAGCTGGAGCGCGGGGTGGAGCTGCTGGCGCGGGTGGGGCAGGTGGAGTGCGTGCCGCTGGCCATCCGCTACGCCTTCTTCGAGCACGAGCGGCCGGACGTATTGGTGGAGGTGGGAGCGCCGCACGGGGCGGGAGCGCTGGCGCGCTTCCAGTCGGAGCTGGAGGGCTCGGTGCGCCGGCTCTCCGGGGTGACGGGCCTGGAGGGCTTCACGCGGGTGGTGTCGGGAGGGCTGGGGGTGGCGGAGCGCTGGGACGCGGTGCGGGGGAGGGCGCCCTCGGCATGACGTTGCGCATCCGGACCATCGCCCGGCTGACGGGCATTCGCGAGGCCACGCTGCGGGCGTGGGAGCGGCGCTATGGCTTTCCGCGCCCGCACCGCACGGAGAGCAACTACCGCGTCTACTCTCGGGAAGAGGTGGAGAACATCCACCGGGTGGCGAAGCTCATCTCCGAGGGCCTGTCGGTGAGCGAGGCCATTGCCCAGGTGCGCTCGGTGCCGGTGGCGGAGCTGCCGGTGCGCGAGCGGCTGGAGGAGCGTTTCTGGTCGGCGGTGATGGTGTTGAACGGGGAAGCGGCGGACCGGGTGCTGGGCGAGGCGCAGGCGGCCATGGCGGTGGAGCCCTACGTGGACACCGTGCTCATGCCGCTGCTGCGGGAGATGGAGCATCGGCTGGACATCGCACGGGAGCACCTGGCCTCGGCGCTCATCCGCCAGCGGCTGCGGACGCTGCTGCTGGCGGAGGACTCCCGGCCGGGAGGCCCCCGGGTGCTACTGGCCTGTCCGGAACGTGACATGCACGAGGGCGGGTTGCTGGCACTGGGCCTGCACCTCAAGCGCAGGGGCTGGCAGGTGACGTTTCTGGGAGCGGACACACCGGCCGAGGCCCTGCGGGGGGCATGTGTGCAGTTGAATCCGGACGTGGTGGCGCTCTCGTGCGTGAGGAGACGGGAGGCGGACGAGCTGCGGCAGGTGTTGCAGAGCGCGGTGGAGGCGTGTGCTCCGGCGATGGTAGTAGTAGGGGGGCAGGGCGCGCGCGAGCACCTGAAGGTCATCTTCGGCTCGGGAGCACAGTACGCGGAGTCCACGGAGGAGCTGGTGGCCCTCTGGCAGCAGGCGCGCGGCGCGTCGAACCGCACCTGAGGAGGTTGGGGGGCGGAGGAGGAGTGGGATGGCCGAGCGCAGCTATAGAATCCACGTGGCCGCCGAGTTGTCGGGGGTGAGGGTGGAGCTGATCCGCGCGTGGGAGCGGCGCTACGGGGTGTTGGCGCCCCGGCGCACGCCATCGGGCTACCGGGTGTACACGGACCGGGACGTGGCGTTGCTGCGGAGGCTCAAGCAGCTCACCGAGGAGGGCGTGTCCATCAGCGAGGCGGCGACGATGCTGCCGCAGCTGCAGGCGGAGCTGGACACGGCGCGGCCGGAGCCCGAGCCCACGCCGGAGCCTGGGGCCACGAGCCTGACGGCCTGGAGGGACGAGGTGCTGGCGGCGGCGGCGGCGCTGGATCAGCGGCGGGTGTCGCGGGTGCTGGACGAGGTGCTGGCGTCGCTGACACCGCTGAAGGCCTACGAGCAGATGCTGGTGCCCTTGCTGCACGAGGTGGGCGAGCGCTGGCATGCGGGGGCGTTCTCGGTGGGGCAGGAGCACCTGGTGACGCAGGAGGTGCGGGCGCGGGTCATCAGCCTGCTGCACGCGGCGCCGGACACGGGGCGCCGGCGCGTGGTGCTGGCGTGCTTTCCGGACGAGCAGCACGAGCTGGGCCTGTTGGGGGCGGCGTTGCGGATGAGGCACGCGGGGCTGTCGGTGACGTTGCTGGGCCAGCGGATGCCGGCGGCGGAGGTGGGCCGGATGGCGCGCGAGCTGAAGGCGGAGTTCGTGGGGTTGTCGGCGGTGACGGACCACGGGGCGCAGGACTTCGAGGAGACGCTGTCCCGCATCGTGGCGGGGGTGCCCAAGGGGACGCCCATCTGGGTGGGTGGAGCGGCGGCCCGGGTGCACGAGGATGTCTGCGAGCGGCTGGGCGTGCACCTGTTCGACAGCGCGGACGACTGGCCACGGTTGCTGGGCGGGTGAGTGTTTCCGCCGGGCTGGTACGGATGAGTGCCAGTGCTTGGGAGGTCCGGATGATGATCACGGCGAGAAGCGCCATCAGGTGGAACTGGCCTGCCCTCGTGGCAGTGCTGCTCTTCTATCAGGTGGCGTGGGCCTCCCCTCCGGGACCACAGGATGAGTCGATCCGGGCCCGGATCAAGGCCTGCCTGCTCATGGGGGAGATGCAGTGTGTCGTCGATCAGTACCTGTTACTCAAGAACCTGGGCAGGATGCCGGGCTGGTTGGTGGCGTTCCAGAACGCCTTCGCCGTGGCGAACCGCCGCGCGGGTGAATGCGAGAAGGTGGCCAGGGCCATCCATGAGGGCCTGCTCAAGTTCGCGCAGAAGCCAGTGTTCATCCGGTTCACCGTGGAAGGTGAATTCAAGCAACTGGGCTACGATGTGACCAGCAATGGCGTGGTGGTCAGGAACCTCCAGGTCTCATCGACCGGCCAACATGTGGCGGTGAAGCTGGGTGACAAAGTCATCGATGCCTATACAGGCTTGGTAGGTCTTCCCCTGCGTGAGTACCTGTCCCGGCTCAGCACGGTCCACGGGAGCCGTGTCATCCACGAGGTGGTGGACGAGCCATGAGCCAGGAACAACTCCCCGAGGCGTGGCGCGGACGAAGGGTGGGGCTGCTCGATGCGTTGCTTCGGTGCCGCTGGTGGGTGAGGGAGCGGCATGCGCTGTGGTTCATCACCGGCTTTGAAAGCGTCGATTCACTCCTTCCCATGACGCGTGGATGGCTCGCGCATACCCATTTCAATGGAGGGCACGATCTGGCCTGGCAGGAGTTTCTGGAGTGGTACCAGGGCAGTCAGGGCGAGCCCTTGCTCCAGGACTGGTACGTCAAGCCTCTGCGCGATTGCGAGGGCGACCACGAGAGAGCCGTGTTGGTGCTCCTCGATCTCGTCGCCACCTACGTGGAGCGATTCAGCCCGACTCCGAGAGGCCGCGCCAGTGCCACGGATGAGCGAGTCGCCGCGACTTATGGGCCTCTGCCCAAGGCGTGGGGCGGGCGTCAGGTGGAATTGTTGGATGCGCTGCTGTGGTTGCGGCAGCGGATGCGCGAAGGACGGGAGCTGTCGTTCTTGACGGGGCAGGACACCGTGGAATCGCTTCACTCCTTCACCCTGGGTTGGATCCAGAACTCCGTCTTCAACCAGAGCAAGGACCTGACGGTAGCGCCCTTCCAGGACTGGCTCCGGGACGTCAAGAAGGAGGCCCCGGGCGAGGGCTGGCACGTCAAATACCTTCAGGACTGCCAGGGCGACCACCGGAAGGCCGCCCTGAAGTTCCTCGACTTCGCCGCCGAGTTCAGTGCCTCGCGGTGAGCCGTCCGCGGGCTCAGTGCACCCCGCCCATCATCCGCCGGATGGGGCGCACGAAGAGCGACAGCACCAGGCCCGCTGCGATGGCCACGGCGGCCACCGCGCCGAAGAGCTGGGGCAGCGGCATCGCCTCGAACTGTCCCGCCACGCGCCCGGCGATGAGGTTGCCCAGCGACATGGACATGAACCACACTCCCATCATCTGCCCCAACGCCCGCGGCGGGGACAGCTTCGTCACCGTGCTCAGTCCCACCGGGCTGAGGCTCAGCTCTCCGAGCGTGTGCAGCAGGTAGGTGAGCACCAGCCACAGCGGGCTCACCTGCTTGCCTCCCGCGGCCGCCAGTGAGGCCGCCACCATCACCCCGAAGCCCAAGCCCAGCAGCACCAGTCCCATCGAGAACTTGGCCGGGCTGGACGGCTCGAGCCCGCGCTTGTTGAGCCACACCCACAGCCACGCGAACACTGGCGCGAAGCTGATGATGAGTAGCGCGTTGACGGTCTGCAGGTAGCTCGCCGGCATCTGCCAGCCGAACACCGTCCGGTCCGTGAGCTCGCGGGCGAAGAGGTTGAGCGAGGAGCCCGCCTGCTCGAAGCCCGCCCAGAAGATGGCCGAGCAGATGAAGAGCACGCCGATGACGGCCAGCCGCCGCTTCTCCGTGGCGTCCAGCCCGCCCGCCGTGAACTGGAAGGCGAAGAAGGCGAGCGCCAGCGTCACGATGATGAGGCCGCCCGCGTTGGCCAGTCCCACCGCCGTCGTCAGATCCACCACCCCGAGCACCTGCAGCACCACCAGCAGCCCCACCAGCACGCCCACCACCGCGAACCCCACCGTGCGCGAGCCGCCGCCGCGCTCCGCCTGTCCAGGCGCCGGGGGCTCGCTCTGGAGCTTCTGCCCCACGTCGCCCAGGTGCTTGCCGCCCACCAGGTACTGGATGACGCCGAACACCATGCCCAGGCCCGCGACGCCGAACCCGAGGTGCCAGTCCACCTTCTCCCCCAGGGTGCCCACCACGATGGGCGCGGCGAAGGCGCCGAGGTTGATGCCCATGTAGAAGATGGAGAAGCCCGCGTCCCGCCGTGCGCCGCCCTCGGGGTAGAGGCCGCCCACCATGCTGCTGATGTTGGGCTTGAGCAGTCCCGTGCCCATCACGATGAGCAACAGCCCCAGGAAGAAGAAGAACGTCCCGGGCAGTGCCATGCTGAAGTGCCCCAGGGCGATGATGATGCCGCCATAGAGCACCGCGCGCCGCTGGCCGATGAACCGGTCCGCCAGCCACCCGCCCGGCATGGCGGCGAGGTACACGCCCGAGGTGTACAGGCCGTAGATGGCCCCCGCCTTGTTCGTGTCGAAACCCCGGCCGCCCTTGTCCACCGCCGCCGTCATGAAGAGGATGAGCAGCGCCCGCATGCCGTAGTAGCTGAAGCGCTCCCACAGCTCGGTGAAGAAGAGCGTGGAGAGTCCGCGCGGGTGGCCGAAGAAGCTCCCCTGCTCCGGGCGGGAGGACGGGCCTCCAGGGACCAAGGGGACGGCCGGGTCGTTGGCGGACTGCGGTGCGGGGGTCTGGTTCATTCCGGGCTCCTGCGCCCGGACTCTACCCGTGAAGGCGGGTTCAGTCTTCCTTCGGGGCCGAGGCGACGGCGGCGAAGCGGTCCCCGTACGGCGGCACCTCGCGGTGGTCGATGCGGCACACCAGCACCTGCGGCCGGCGCTCCTCGTCCGCGCGCTTGAGCACCTCGGGCAGCAGCTCCGCCAGCTGGCCCGGCCGCGTCACCTCGTAGGCCCGCGCGCCCAGCGACTCGGAGAACTTCACCAGGTCCGGGTCTCCCAGGCTGAAGTAGGGGTCGTCCAGCTCGTACTCGCCTCCGGACTGCGCGTGCTCGCCGTGGTTCACCATCCCCAGGTAGTTGTCATTGAGGACGATGTAGACGGCGCCCACCCCGTAGCGCACCGCCGTGACGAGCTCCGTGCCATTCATCAGGAACGAGCCGTCCCCGGTGAGCGCGATGGCCGTGTTCTCCGGCCTCCCCACCTTCCCGCCGATGACCGCGCCCATGGACCAGCCCATGGAGGACAGGCCACACGGGTAGAACACACGGGCCGGCGGCGTGATGCGCAGACAGTGCGTGGCCCAGCCGGTGCAGTTACCCATGTCCACGTACAGGTCCGTGTTCGTGTGCAGGTGCGGATTGAGCTCCTGCATCACGTGCTGCGGCTTGAGCGGCCCGTCCTCGGGCAGCACGGGTGTGGCCAGGCGGTGGGCCAGGTTCAACGCGTTGAGGTGCTGGCGGCGCTCGCGCACGTGCGCCTCGTTGCCCGGCGCGGCGCCATGGCCGAACTCCACCAGCCCCGCCACCACCGAGCCCACGTCCGCCACGATGGGCAGGTTCACCTGGAGGAACTGGCCGATGACGGACGGCGTGGCGTCCACCTGGATGACGGTGTGCGCCGTCTCGAAGAGCGAGGAGAAGCTCTTGGTGGCCCACTCGCCCAGGCGGCTGCCCAGCACCATCAGCACGTCCACGCCCTCGGCCAGGTACTGCTCCGCGCGCTTGCTGCCGGCGATGCCCAGCACGCCCAGCGAGAGCGGATCCTCCTCGGAGAAGAGCCCCTTGCCGCGCAGGCTGGTGGCCACGGGGACGCAATAGCGGCGCACGAACGCGGCGAACTCGGGGCCCCGGCTCTCCAGCGCCTCGCGCGCGCCCGAGCCCAGGTACACCAGCGGCCGCTTCGCGTGACGCAGCAGCTCGAACGCCGTGTACACCTCGGAGGCCGGCGCCGCGGGCAGGGTGCCCTTCCAGGCTCCCGGCGCCGTGGGCACGCTCACCTTCGCCAGCTTCTGCCGGGCGATGTTGGTGGGGATGCTCACGTGCACCGCGCCGTGCGGCAGTGCGTGCGCCGTCTTCAGTGCCCGCTCCAGCAGCCGCGGGAAGCTCTTGGCGTCCACGATGGTGGTGCTCGAGGCCGTGCAGTGGCGGAACATCTCGTTGGTGTTGATGCCGCCCTCGTCGGTGCTCTCCTGGATGGCGCCCAGCCCGAAGCGCTCGGTGGACACCTGCCCGCTGATGGTGAGCAGCGGCACCTGATCCAGGTGCGCCGAGGCCACGCCCGTCATGGCGTTGGTGGCTCCGGGGCCGGCCGTCACCGCGCACACGCCCAGCTTGCCCGTGGCGCGCGCGTACCCGTCCGCCATGAAGGCCGAGCCTCCCTCATGGCTGCCGATGATGAAGCGGATGCGCGCCTGCCGCCGCAGTGCCTGCACCAGCGGCGCGATGTTGCCCCCGGGGATGCCGAATACCGCGTCCACCTGCTCGGCCTCCAGGTGCGCCAGCAGCGCCTCGGCCACCGTGAGGTCCTCGTACGTGTGGAAGGAGCGCAGCGCCATCCGGACCTGCGGCTCCTCCTGCCGCGCGTTCGGCTCCGCTCCGGCCGCCTCCATCCTCCCGTCCCTCGAGCCATCCCTCAGGGGGCTCATCCCCTGCGGGAACAGGGCGCTGGTGCTCTCTCCACGAAGCAGGGCACTGGTGAGGGACTTGGCGAGGGCGGGCTGGGACACTGGCTCCCCTTTCTTCTTCGACGTCCGGGGTACGCGCTTCCCCAGAACAGCGGGTTTGTGGACCTCGCTTGGATCTCAGGTACTGAGAAGGCGAGGCTCGCGTGCGCGCGACGCGGTGTGTCGGAGGGTGACAGCATCGCAAAGTACCCCAGTTTCTCCAACGAAGAAAACAATTAAATTAAAAGTTTTCAGGTCCGCTGGATTTTGGATGTGGTAAGGGCGCGCGGCCTCCGTCCAACCCCTTGAATTTCCGAGCGGAAGAGAGTTCGGGCTAAGCTCCGCGGTCCCATCGGGGGCTGATCGGGGCGCGAGGGGCGTCCCCAGCAGGAACACGAGGCAAGTGATGCCTGTCCCACAAAACGTCGTCACGGACTACGGCTTCCGGGTGCACGCGCCCGGGTACATCACTCCGGCGGAGGCGCGTGCCTGGTTCGAGGATCTGCGCTCGCGGGTGGTGGCGCTCGAGGGCAAGTCCTTCGGGTTGCTGGTGGATTCGAGATCGCAGAAGGCCAACCCGCCGGACACGCAGGAGCTCATCAAGGAGTCCATGGTGTGGCTGCGCGGCCATGGCATGGAGCGCTCGGTGGTGGTGTTGGACAGCACGGTGGCGCTGATCCAAATCCTCCGGCTGGCGAAGGCCACGGGCGTGTACGCGTACGAGCGCTACCTGGACGCGCTGAAGGATCCGGAGTGGGAGGCGAAGGCGGTGGATTGGATCGTCCGCGGCCTCGATCCGGATCTGCCGCAGCCGGCGCAGAAGCAGGCGCGCTGAGCGCGGAGGGCCGCTGCGATGGCGCGTTATCGGTATCCCTGCACCGGCCCGGTGGAGACGGAGGGCTTCGAGCACTTCGTGGCGGGGCAGTTGGGCCCCGCGAGGGCGAACCTGAAGGCCTTCGCGGGGGAGCTGGGCGAGCGTTTTGGTGCGAGGCACCTGGCGCTGGTGAACTCGGGCAGCTCGGCGAACCTGGCGGCGGCGCTCGCGTTGGCGGAGCGCGCGGGCCCCGGGGCGCACGCGGTGACGGCGGGCTTCACCTTTCCCACGACGGTGTCGTCGCTGCGCACCGCGGGCTTCGCGGTGACGGTGGTGGACACGGAACCGGGCGGTTTCTGCATCGATCCGGAGGCGGTGCGGCGCGCGCTGCGGCCGGAGACGCGGGTGGTGTGCGTGACGCACTTCCTGGGCTTCCCGGCGGCGCTGGAGGCGTTGCTGGAGCTGGCGCGGGAGCGCGATCTGCTGGTGCTGCAGGACGCGTGCGAGACGATGGATCTGCGCATCGGCGGGAAGCCGGCGCACGCGTACGGAACGCTGGCGACGTGGAGCTTCTACCACCCGCATCATCTGTCCTCGTTTGGAGGGGGCGCGGTGGTGTGCCCGGATGCGAGCTGGCAGCGGGTGGTGGAGTCGGTGACGCACTGGGGCCGCGAGTGCACCTGTCACTATGACCCGGGTGCGTGCACGGCGCCGCCGGGCATCCACCACAACTTCCACTACGTGCGCCAGGGGCACAACCTGGAGATGTCCGAGCTGAACGCCTGCTTCGGGCGCTTCCAGCTGCGCAAATGGGAGGCGCACGAGGCGAAGCGGCACGCGCACTACGCCACGCTGTACGAGGCGCTGCGGGACGAGCGGGGCCTGACGGTGTACGCGGCGCCGAGGGACAATGGCTCGCCCTTCGTGTTCCCGTTCACGGTGAAGACGGGGAGCGCGGCGGGGTTGGCCGAGCGGTTGCTGGGGCGCGGGGTGGAGGTTCGCACGTTGATGGGTGGAGCCATCACCCGGCAGCCGGCGTGGAAGGATCTGCCGCACGATGGGCTGGCGAATTGCACTGCGCTGGCGGAGGCGTCGCTCTTCGTGGGCATCCACCAGACGCTGAGCGAGGGGGACGTGGCGGCGGTGGCGCGCATCATCGCCGAGGAGTCGCGGCGGTGAGCTGGAGGCGGGCGCTGGCGTTGGCCTCGGCGCGGCCGCTGGACTTCACCATTCAGTACCCGCCCTCGCGGGAGTACTTCCGCGAGCGCTTCACGTCACCGCCTGGAGCGGGCGTGTCGCTGGAGGCGCTGAAGCGAGTGCTGCTGTACGTGCACGTGCCGTTCTGCGAGGCGAAGTGCTTCTACTGCAACTTCGCGGTGGACCTGCGGAAGGGCGCGGGAGTGCACACGCGCTACGTGGACGCGCTGTGCGCGCAGCTCGAGCGGTTGGACGCGGCGCTGCCCGCGGGGTGCACGGTGCCGGGCATCGACATTGGCGGAGGAACGCCAACGCTGCTGCCGCCGGAGTTGCTCGGCCGGGTGCTGGAGGCGCTGCGCCCGTGGAGGCGGCGGTGCGAGGAGGCGTGGCCGGTGTCCATCGAGACGACGCCGCGGGTGGCGGCGACGGACGGGGAGCGGCTGGCGGTGCTGAAGGCGGGCGGGGTGGACCGGGTGTCGATGGGGTTGCAGAGCACGAATGACGAGACGCTGGCTCAGGTGAACCGGCGTGCGCAGCGGAGCCTGGGCGAGCGGGCGGTGGAGGCGCTGGCGGCGGTGGGCTTCCGGCGGGTGAACGTGGACCTGGTGTTCGGGCTGCCGGGGCAGACGCGGGAGCACTGGTGGACGGATCTGGAGCGGGTGACGGCGTTGCCGGTGGACTCGGTGACGACGTACGACTGCCTGTACCGGGGAGCGGGACGGGCAATGCCGAGGCTGACGGCGGTGCGGCCCACGCCGGAGGACTACGGGGCGCTGTACGACCTGGCGTATGAGCACCTGACGGCGAACGGCTTCCACGCGCCCTATGGCTCGGTGAACTTCTCGCGGCACGCGGGGGAGACGGGGACGTCGCCGTACTTCGAGGGACGGCTGCTGGACGGATTGCCGTACGTGGGCGCGGGCAACTACGCATCGAGCATGGTGGGGCCACGCTGGTGGTTCGCGCCGTACGAGGTGGACGCGTACGTGGAGGCGGTGGAGGGCGGAGCGGTGCTGCCGGAGGAGGACGGGTACACGCTTCCGGACGCGGAGCGGTGCGCGAAGTATGTGCTGCTCTCGTTGAACTTCGGGCTCATCGACCCGGTGCGATTCCAGGCCTTCGCGGGCGTGGCGCTGGAGACGATGTACGGGCCGCAGCTCGAACATGCGCGGCGGGTGGGCTGGCTGCGCGAGAAGGGTGGGGTGTACGGAGTGGAGTCGGGCCGGTTCCGCGAGCTGCCGTGGATCCGCGCCCTCTTCTACGCCCCGGGAGCAGTGGAGTGGCTGTCTGGGCGCATGCCACTGCCGGAAGCATTGCGGACCACGGGTTGAGCCCGCGTAGTCTCGGGCGCCATGAAAGCCCTGCATCGCAAAGAGCTCTACGGCTGGTCCGTCTTCAACGAGGCGCGCAACCTGGACTTCCACAGCGTCCTGTGGGTGCGCCCCGAGGGCAACGTCGTCATCGATCCACTCCCGCTGTCCACGCACGATGCCGCGCACCTGGGCTCGCTCGGAGGCGTGGCGTGGGTGGTGGTGACCAACTCGGAGCATGTCCGCGCCACCCGCGAGCTGGTCTCTGCGTTTGGCGCGAAGGTGGCCGGCCCCCGCGCCGAGGCTGACACCTTTCCGCTCCAGTGCGACCGGTGGCTCGCCACGGGTGATGAGCTCGTCCCCGGGCTGGTGGCGCTGGAGCTCCACGGCTCCAAGACACCTGGCGAGCTGGCCCTGCTCCTCGAGGACACCACGCTGATTACCGGGGACCTGATTCGCGGCCACATGGGCGGCCGGCTCAACCTCCTGCCAGATGCGAAGCTGAAGGACGCCAGCCGTGCCCGCGCTTCGGTGCGTGAGCTGGTGGCGCGATGGCCGCGCATCGACGCGGTGCTGGTGGGGGATGGCTGGCCGGTATTCCGCGGCGGGCGCGCGGCCCTGGAGGAGTTCGCGCAGGCATTACAGGGGTGAGGTGCGCGGAGTCCCGAGCAATTGCAGCGTGCGCACCGCGACATCGACGAGCGTTTGCGCGCACGGATAGCAACCTCCGCCGCAGCACTGGGGCCACTCGCCCTCGGGGTCGCGCAGGAGGGGATGGACGCAGCCGCGGTAGGTGAGGGGCAGCCCGAGCTCGTCGCACGCCTGCCGCAGCGCTTCCTGGACGCGGGGGTCTTTCACGTCGCTCACCCCGAGGGTGTAACCGCCCGCTACCCCACCCGCAAGGAGTCCCGGCCGCCCTCCCAGCGGGAAGGCGTGCCGTGGCCCGCTCTCACGTATCGCGGAGGGGAGCGGAGTCAGACCTGCCCTTCGAGGGAGGCCGGTTGCTGCTCAGATCGAGGCCCCTCCACTTCCCGCACCGCCGGCCACAGGTAGCCTCCCAGGCTCACCAGCGCCATGAGTAGGCCGGAGAGCACGCAGAGCAGCGCCATGCCCGCCCCTGGGCCCGTGCCCACCCAGCCTCCAAACAGCCCCGTCAGGCCTCCACCCTCCCTCATGCCCGGCTCCAGGACGTGGTCCGCCAGCGGGCCGGCCAGCAGGGGCGCGAGCGGCACGGCCAGCCACGCCACCAGCCTCCTCGCCGCGAACACCCGGCCTTGGATGTCCGGCGCCACCTGCGCCTGCCAGAGCGTCTGGTTGCAGGTGCTGCTCACCGCGGCCACCAGCCCGAGCACGAACATCGCCGTGCTCCACACCGGCAGGTTCCGCCCCAGCCCCAGCAGCACCTGGCCGAACAGTCCCGCGATGATCCAACTCATCAGCACCCCGTGCACCCGGCGCCGGGGTCCTCCCCATGCGCTCATGAGCACCCCACCCACCACCCCACCCAGTGCGCCCATGGACTGCACCGTGCCGAAGACGAGCCCATTGTTCCCCGTGCGCAACAGCAGCAGCGGCGCCAGCACCGTGAAGCCCATGCCCACCACCATGTTGCCCGCGAACACCACCAGCTGCAGTCCCAGCAGGCCCGGCCGCGCGGCGATGTAGCGGAAGCCGTAGAGCGACTCCTCCAGCATGCTCCCACGGGCCCGCCGTCCCTCGGCGGTAGCCCGCGGTGCTGGCACGTGCACCATCAGCAGTGTGCCCACCGCCACCAGGAAGGTGAGCACGTCCAGCACCAGCAATCCCCGCAGGTGGATCAGCGGCAGCAGCGCCCCCGCCAGCAGCGGCGCCAGCACGCCCGGCCCCGCCTCCACCAGCGACATCATCCCGTTGGCCCGCCCGAGCTGCTCCTTCGGCACCATCGTGCTCACCGCCGCGGACCAGGCGGGCCACTGCAGGCTCTGGAAGGCCCCCATCACCGCGTTCACCACGTACAGGTGCCACGTCTCCAGCCATCCCAGGGACTGCAGCACCAGCATCGTCACCGTGCCCAACCCCGCCCCCAGGTCGCTCGCCACCATCAGCCACTTGCGGTCGTAGCGGTCCACCAGCGCCCCGGCCAGCGGAGACAACAACAGCAGCGGCGCCATGAAGCAGGACTGCGTCAGCCCCAGCGCCGTGGCGCTCCCCGTCCGCTCGTACACCCACAGGGTGACGCCAAACGCCGTCATCTGCGTGGCGAACACGGAGACCATCTGGCCCAGCCACGCCGCCGTGAAGCCCGTCATGCCGCTCAGTTTCGGAGTCCGCTCAGACACGCTGTTGCCTCGCCGCTCGCATGCCACGAGCGCCACCGGGGCTCATCTGGAGCACTGGCGCATGCTACAAGCTCGCCTCAACACGAGCCAGCCGGCCTCGGTCAGCCGAGCGCCACCGGCCTCCCAGGGGTAACCTGGACGCCCCTTGCGCTGGAGTCGCTCGATGACGTTGGACCGCCGTGCAGTCGTCGTCTGTCTGCTTGCCCTGAACGTGGCGTGTGCCACGGCCCGCTCCGCCCCCACGGGCGAGGAGCCTCTCCGGCTGCTGTCCTGGTCCCAGCAGCTCGACGTGCGCGAGGCGTGGTTGAAGAAGCGTCACGAGATGCTCCTGCCGATGATGCGTCAGCACGGCGTGGGCATGTGGATCATCGTGAACGAGGAGTTCCACGATGATCCGCTCACCCAATACGTGGCGCCGCCGAGGCCCTACGTGGGGCTCCGCGATGTCTTCGTCTTCATCGACGCGGGTGAGCAGGGACTGAAGAAGTACGCACTCCCGGCCTATGAGGAGGAGAACCTCGCCCGCTTCTTCGAGGTGCCGTCTCAGACGCGGGTCTACAAGCAGGTGTTGGGTGAGCTCGACAAGCAATACCGGCCGGCCACCATCGCGCTGGGAATCGGCGGCAGGCGCGCGGTGACGCACAGCCTGACGCGGGATGCGTACACGTACCTCGTCGAGGCGCTGGGACCCGAGGCGGAGGCACGCTTCGTCAGCGCGGCGCCGCTCATCGAGGAGTACCTGGACACGCGCATCCCCGAGGAGCTGGAGCACTACCGCACGCTGGTGGCGCTCACGGAGCGGATGGTGAAGCAGGCCTTCTCGCCGGAGGTGGTGAAGCCGGGTGTCACGACGGTAGGGGACGTGCGCCGCTGGCTCTATGACGAGCTGGGCCGATGGGGCGTGGGCACCTGGTTCCAGCCGGACCTGCGTGTGCAGCGCAAGGGGCAGGGTTACGGCTCGTCGCGGGGCTTCCTCGCGGTGGCGAAGGAGGACGTGGTCATCCAGCGGGGAGACCTGCTGCACGTGGACTTCGGCATCAGCTACATGGGCCTGCACAGCGACTGGCAGAAGATGGCCTACGTGCTGCGCGAGGGCGAAAAGGACGCGCCCGAGGGTCTCAAGAGGGCGCTGGCGAACACGAATGCGCTGCAGGACGCGATGGTGAAGGAGTCTCGTCCGGGGCGCCTGTCCGGCGAGGTGTACGAGGCGGTGATGGCCGCGATGAAGGAGCGGGGAATCGTGGCCCAGGTGTACTCGCACCCGCTGGGCAACCAGGGACACGCGCTGGGCGCCTCCATCGACTTCCGCTCGGCCAACCGCAAGGACGAGCCGAGGAAGCTGCGCGATGGCTCGTACATCTCCATCGAGCTCAACACGCGCACCCCGGTGCCCGAGTGGGACGGCGAGGAGGTGTACGTGATGGAGGAGGACCCCGCGTATCTCACCACCGAGGGCTGGCGCTTCTTCGTGCCCCGGCAGGAGGCGTACTACCTCATCCCCTAAGCCAGCCGAAGTCAGTCCGTTCAGGGGGCTGTCCTCAGCTCGAAAGCAGGAGGGAGCCCTCCGGGCACGGTCTCGCCAGACTTGTCCAACAGTTGGACAAGTTCGTGAAGAGCGCGCCCGGAAGGCGGACTCACCCACCCCTGAAAGGACTTTGTTCCGATGGCTTGGGCGCCCGGGCCCACCCCGGCCCGCGAGGGCTCAGGCCGCGTCCCCGGCGCGCCGGGACATCTCTCCCTCCACGGGAGCGTCCTCGATGCCCAGTTGCCGCTCCAGCGCCTGCTCCAGGTAGTGCACCTGCTCCTTCTCGAGTCCCGTGATCAGCTGCACCTTGCGGCCATGCTTGTCGAGCGCGAGCAGGCTATAGGTCGAGGTCTGCGTGTGGTCCGCTGGCTCGTGGACGTAGAGCTGGACGAGCTCTTTACCGGAGAGGGTGTGGTTCTTCGACCAGGGGAGGGGACCGCAGCGGATGGTGAGCTTGTCGCGGCTCACCTCGATACGGGTGCTGTTCAGGAAGCTCACGAGCGCCGTATGGGCGAGGAACAGGCCCGGTCCCACGAAGAGCAGCGGCAGGAGCAGGAACATCAGGGACGTGTCCGTCGAGAGCAGGTGCCGGTAGAGCAGGAGGAGCGGCACGTTCCAGATGGCGTTGACGATGAGCAGCAGGACGCGCTCCATCCCATCGAACGTGCGCCACGAGATGACGGTGCGCTGCTCATCCTCCGTCATGTGGAACCGCACGGGGAGCGTCACCCTGGCCCGGGTGGGCGCCCGCTCACGCGCGGCTGGCCTCGAGGCGGGGGCGGGGGAGGGCCCGAGGCCCCGGCGGGCCGACAAATCATGGACGGCGTTGCACGCGTGGCACTTCGCCAGCGCCAGGTCGAAGTTCACGTCCTGGGCGCGCAACGGGGAATGGCAGGCTTCGCACTCGAGCTGCATGGCCCGCAAGCATAGAGCAGGGCGCTCGGCGTGCGGAGCCTCATGCTACCTGATCGCGCTGGGCGACTTCTCCCTTCACGGGGCGATCCTCGATACCGAGCCGGTGCTCCAGGAACCGCTCCAGGTAGAGCACCTGCTCCTTGTTCTCGAGACGCGACACCAGCTTCACCTGGCGTCCCCGCGTGTCGAGCGCGAGCAGTGTGTATGAGAGCCCTCCCTTCGCGTTCCGGAACTCCTCACCGTATAGCCGGGTGAGCGAGCCGCCGGACATCGTGAGGCTCCGGGTCATGCGCCAGAAGGGGAGGGGGCCGTGCTGGATGCGCAGCTCGCCGTTGCCCACCTCGACGCGGGTGGAGTTCAGCAGGCCCATCAGCGTGGCGTAGACGAAGGCCCCGGCCACCGAGCTGAAGAAGAACAGCTCGAGCAGGCTCAGCCGGGAGTGCTTCTCGAGCAGGAACACGGTCCAGAAGACGCTGACAATCATCAGGGCGACCGTGTCGGTCGAGTACCACCGCCAGGTCAGTGTGGCCCGCTGGCCGTCCTCCTCCAAGCGGAAGCCCTTGGGGGGCTTCAACGGGGGCCGCGTTTCGGAGCTCATGGCCCGCGAGCATGTCAGGCGGCTCGCGGGCCGTGCAATCCCACGTCCCCCGGGGTGCTCAGCGCGCGTAGATGCGCTTGTGGTCGCGCGTGCCCTGGTAGCGGAAGCCCTCGCCCGGCGTCTCCTCGGCGGGCTTGTCGTCCAGCTTCTCGCGCGCGGCCATGATGGCCTCGTACTCGGGGATGCTCAGCGCTCGCCGCCTCTCCAGCAGTACCTCCAGGCCCAGCGCCTTCACCCGCGCCTGCGCCTCCGGCTGCACCACCGCGCTGAAGAACTCCGCGCACGAGCCGCTGCCGTACGAGAACAGGCCCACCCGCTTGCCCGTCAAATCCTCGCGCGAGCACGACAGGAGGCTCGCCAGCGCCAGGTACATGGAGCCCGTGTAGATGTTGCCCACCTGCGAGGGCAGCACGAGGCTCGGGCCCACCAGCCGGTCGAAGCTCGCGTCCGGCTCCTTGTCCCCATCCAGCGTGCGCACGTGCCGGTGCGCCTTGCGCGACATCTTCCCGTACGGCACGTGGTACACGAGCGCCGCGAAACGGTCGCTGTACGCGCCCTCGCCGCCCGCGTCCTCCGCCGCCTCCTGGTAGGCCCTGTACGCTCCCTCCAGCGCGTCCAGGTAGCACTGCACCGAGTAGTGCCCGTCCACCACCGCGTCCTTCGAGTAGAGCGGCCGCCAGAAGTCCATCACGTCCTTGGCGTACGCGCCCGTCTTCCCGGTCTCGAAGGCCAGCAGCTTCGGCTTGTCGGACACCAGCAGGGCCACCGCGCCCGCGCCCTGCGTGGGCTCTCCCGGCGTGCCCACGCCATAGCGCGCGATGTCCGAGCAGATGATGAGCGCCTTCTTCCCCTTGGCGCTTCCCGAGCGCACCCAGTCCATGGCCAGCAGCAGCGCCGCCGTGCCGCCGTAGCAGGCGTGCTTCGTCTCGAAGACGCGGCAGCGTGTGGACAGCCCCAGCAGGCCCTGCACGTACGAGGACACCGGCTTGGAGTGGTCCACCGCCGTCTCGGTGCCCACCACCAGCATGCCCACGTCCTCCGCGGTGCACCCGGCCGCCTCCATCGCCATGCGCGCCGCGCGCGCCGCCAGCGTCACCGTGTCCTCCTCCACCAACGGCACCGCCATCCGCGTCACGCCCAGCCCATCCACGTACTTGCCCGGCGCCACACCGCGCGCCCTGGCCAGCTCCGCCAACTCCACGTACGTGGGCGGTACCGCGATACCAAGGCTCTCCAGTCCTGCCTGCATCCAGCACTCCTTCAATTCTTCAGTAGGGGAACACTGAAGGTTGGGGGGAGAACAGTCTGACCCATCCACCGGGTGCGTTTCCACCCCCCGCCGGCCCCTTTGTCCTGGTGACAAGGTGGGTGCATGTGGCCCGGATTCGGGGTCCGGATTCGTGGCCCGGGTTGGGAGCCGGGGCCGAGGCTGTGATAAAGTCAATTGCTTTGAGCTCAAACGGAGTTGAGGGATGCATTTCGAGTTGGCCTTCGTGCTGGTCTTCTCCATCGCGACGGCGGTGGCGATCGCGGCGCGCTATTTCAAGTTCCCGTACACGGTGGCCCTGGTGGTGGCGGGCCTGGTGCTTGGTTCGGTGCACATCTTCGAGCCGCCGCACCTGACGAAGGAGTTGCTCTTCGCCATCATCCTGCCGGGACTGTTGTTCGAGGCCGCCTTCCATGTGGAGTTCCGCAAGTTCTGGAAGAACAAGCTGGCCATCCACTCGCTGGCCATTCCCGGTGTCGTGGCTTCCGTGGGGGTCACCGCGCTCATCCTCTCGCAGTGGCACTTCGCGCCCGGCTTCGGCTTCATGCACGCGCTGGTGTTCGCCGCGGTCATCGTCTCCACGGATCCCATCGCCGTGGTGGCGCTCTTCAAGGCGCTGGGAGCGCCCAAGCGCCTGGCCATCCTCGTGGAGGGCGAGAGCCTGCTGAACGATGGGACGGCCGTGGTGCTCTTCACGCTCATCGTCGCGGTGGCCAACGGAGGCCACTTCACGGTGGGCGGGGCGGTGTGGGACTTCGTGAAGGTGGCCGGCATGGGCGTGGCCGTGGGCGGCGCGGTGGGCTTCGCCGTCGCGCAGGTCATCCAGCGCGTGGATGACGCGATGGTGGAAATCACCCTCACCGTCATCGCGGCGTACGGCTCGTTCGTGGTGGCCGAGCACTTCCACTTCTCGGGTGTGATCGCCACGGTGGTGGCGGGCATGCTGTGCGGCAACTGGGCGGCGCACGAGGGCATGAGCCCCGCCACGCGTGTGGCGGTGGAGAGCTTCTGGGAGTACCTGGCCTTCGCGCTCAACTCGGTGGTGTTCCTGCTCATCGGCCTGGAGGTGGAGCTCGGCTCGCTGCTGGCCTCCTGGAAGCCGATTCTCGCGGCGTACGTGGCGGTGGTGGCGGGGCGCGCGCTGGTGGTGTACGGCGTGTCGGGCCTGTTGCGTTTCACCTCGGAGCGCATGCCCTGGAGCTGGAGCGCGGTGCTCACCTGGAGCGGGCTGCGCGGGGCCATCTCCATGGTGCTCATCCTCAGTCTGCCGGCCACCTTCCCCCACCGGGAGCTGCTGGTGAACATGACGTTCGGCGTGGTGGTGCTCGCCATCATCTTCCAGGGGCTCACCATGGCGCCGCTGCTGAAGCGGCTGGGCATCACCGGCATGAAGGACGCCTACCAGGAGCAGTACGAGATGGTGCGGGGCCGGTTGGGCTCGGTCCACGCCGCGCTGGCCGCGCTGGAGGGCATGCGCCGCACGCGGGAGATTCCCGCCGACGTGCTGGAGCAACTGGAGCGGGACTATCAACAGAAGGCGGCCGCCGCCGAGCAGGAGCTGTCCGCGCTCAAGCAGCAGTCCATGCGCTTCCACGAGGAGGAGCACCAGGAGGCGGTCCGGCGCGTGCTCATCGTGGAGAAGGAGGCGCTGATCAAGGCGTACCAGAAGGCGGCCATCGGCAAGGAGGCCTTCGAGCACCTGATGGCGGACCTGGACGAGCGGATCGCCCGGGCGGACGCCGCCGAGAACCATGTGCCCCCGGAGCAGGGCGGTGCCCCCGGAGCTCCGGGAGCGGTGGGGACCTGAGACCGTAGGCTCGCGCCGGGCTCCGGGGTTATGAAGGAGCCCGTGCCCGAGATCGATCGCCTCAGTCCCACGCGCCGGCCGGACGAGCGGCCCGTCATGTACCAGAGCTGGCGCCATCTGCTCTTCCTGCACTGGCCGCTGCCGCCGGAGGTGATGGCGCCGCTGCTGCCGCCGGGCCTGACGCTGGACACCTTCGATGGCCAGGCATGGGTGGGCCTGGTGCCCTTCACCATGCGCGGCGTGCGGCCCCGGGGCCTTCCCGCGGTGGGCTTCCTGTCGGACTTCCACGAGACCAACGTGCGCACGTACGTGCACTTCCAGGGGAAGGACCCCGGCGTCTGGTTCTTCAGCCTGGAGGCCGCCAATGCCATCGCGGTGCGGCTCGCGCGGGCGTGGTTCAAGCTGCCCTACCAGTACGCGCGCATGGAGCTCACCGTGGGCGGGGCAGGGGAGTCCTTCGCCTACCGCTCCGAGCGTCTCTGGCCCGGGCCCACGCCCGCCACGTGCGCCGTGCGCTGCACGCCCCGGGGTCCGGCCGCGCCTTCGATTCCGGGCACGCTCCAGCACTTCCTCGTCGAGCGCTACTTCCTCTACTCCACCGCGAGGGGCTCGCTCTTTCGCGGCCAGGTGCACCACCCGCCCTACCAGGTGCGCGGCGCGGATGCGGAGGGCCTGGACGAGTCGCTCCTGGCGGCCGCTGGCATTCCCCGTCCCGCCGAGCCTCCGATGGCGCTCTTCTCGGAAGGCGTCGACGTGGACGTGTTCAGCCTCCGGCGCGTCCAATCCCTTTCAGGGCGGTGACGTTCAGCAGGAGCCGCAGTCGGCCGCGCAGCTCTTGGCGGTGGTGCCGGTGCCGCAGCTCTCCGTGGCCTGGCACACGCCGTCACCGCAGGTGTAGAAGTCCGAGGGCTTCATGCGCGTGGTGATGGGCCGGTAGGTGACACCGTTGTAGGTGCACGTGGTGTAGAAGGTGTTGGTCCCGTCCCGGGTGCAGTAGTTGGAGCAGCTGCCCACGTACGTCATGGGCGTGCACTGCGAGGCATTGGGCGAGCCGGCGAGGCCACACACGCGCGGGCTGCTCTGGCTGCTCGTCAGGCTCAGGCCGTCGTTGCCGCCGTAGACGCCGGTGCTCCCGTCGAAGAGGTTGCCGAAGAAGCACGCCTCCTTGACGCTGTAGTCCGCCAGCTCCTGCGTCGTATAGGTGATGGTGTTGCCGGCCCCGTCCAGCCCCAGCAGCGAGATGGTGACGTTGATGCCGAACTTGTTGGCGTGCGCCGCCATGCAGCCGGACACCACCTGCAACTCCGCCGTGGTGGCCGCCGAGCCGCCCGCCCAGCCCGGGGCGAGTCCCAGCAGGCCATTCCACGTATAGGTGGTGCCCCCGCCCGTGTACGAGCGCGTCTGGCCCGAGGGCACCGCGCACGCCACCACGTACTTCATCACCTCGTTGCGCACCGTCGGGTCGCCCTGGAACCAGGTGTTGAAGCTGCTCGTCGCCAGACCGGTGAGCGTCAGCCCGTTGAGGCTCAGGCCATTCAGGCTCAGCCCGTTGAGGCTCAGGCCATTCAGGCTCAGCCCGTTGCCCACGATGATCTCCTGGGCCGTGCTCCCCCACTCCTCCTGCCCGCCCATCTCTTCTGGCAGCTCCTCCGCCGGTCCGCACCCCACGGCGCAGGCCAGCACCACTGCCAGAAACTCCCAACCGTTGCGCCGAGACTCGAAGGTCTTCAACAGCATGGTCCACCCCCTGGGAACGGATGACGCGGGATATGTCGCTCTGCCTTTCACTCCCCCTCGTGGAGCCCTTCGGAATTCCAGCCCGACAAGCTGAACTCCACGCCATCAGTGTGACTACTGGTATTGATGAAAGAAAGGGTAATCAGGTGAAAACCGCCTAGTCGGTCAAAATTGAGACACCTGAAACGTCGGTAATGGGCAACCGGCCCACCCGCGACGTCAGGCAGTGAATGGCGTTTCACGTCCTGTCCGTGGACGTGCGAAGACGGCGTGAAGCGCGAGGCCTCACGCCGTCTGGGATTGAGAGAGGGAAAGGGGAGTTGCTACCGGCCCGCGTCAGCCGGCCAGCGGCAGGGAGCAGGCGCGCGCGGCCGAGGGGGTGACGCCGAAACCGCTCGCGTCCCGCACCACCCAGCCGGCGATGTCCGCCAGGGGACCCCCGGTGATGTCGAGGCCCTCGGGGCCGCGCCGCGCATCCACCTGGCCCACGTGGACGCAGGCGTGGACGCTCACGCGCGTGCCGGCCGCGAGCTTCCGCGCGCGCTGGTGCAGCTCGCGCGCCTTCTCCAGCAGCTCCCGGGCATCCGCGTGCGAGGCTTCGTCGAGCGGGCACACGCCCAGCAGCGCCATGCCCGTCTGCACGGCGAGCACGAAGCCCGCGGCGCGCAGCTCCTGCTCCAGGCCGTCGAGCACCTCGCTGACGGCGGCATACGCGGCGTCATCCTCGGCGCCCTCCTCGAGCTCCACCTCGGCGTGCAGGGCGAAGGCGCGCACGCTGCGGCCCTGCGCCGTCGCCTTGCCCGGGCCCGCCGGAGCCACGGCCTCGCGCAGCGCGGCGCGGAAGGAGGCCACGTCCGGGTAGCGCCGCTCCGCCTCCTTCTCCAGGCAGCGCAGCACCACCGCGTCCACCGCGGGCGGCACGGGCACCTCGCTGCTCGGCCGCGGCGCCGGCGCCTCCAGGTGCATCCGCTCCACCTCCAGCCGGTCCTCGGACTGGAAGGGGTAGTGGCCCGTCAGCATCTGGTACAGCAGCACGCCCAGCGCGTAGATGTCCGTGCCGGGCCCGATGTGGCCGCTGCGGAACTGCTCGGGCGCCATGGCCTGCGAGGTGCCCAGCCGCTGGCCCGCCACCGTCAGCCCCTCCTGCCCCGGCTCCGGGTGGATGAACTTGGCGATGCCGAAGTCCAGCAGCTTCACCACCGGTGACTCTCCCTCGGACACCACCGCCACGTTGCTCGCCTTGAGGTCGCGGTGCACCACGCCCGCCTGGTGCGCCGCCTCCAGCGCCGCGCACACCGGCTCCAGGTATGCCAGCGCCCGCTCCGGCGACAGCCGCCCGCGCTCCTGCAACAACTGGCTGAGCGTGCGCCCCGGCAGCAGCTCCATCACGTAGTACGGGCTGCCGTCCTGCAGCATGCCGAAGTCGTACACGTCCACGATGTGCGGGTGGCGTATCTGGTTGACGACCCGCGCCTCGCGCACGAAGCGCTGCAGCATCTCGCCCTGATCCGTCAGGTGCGGATGCAGCACCTTCACCGCGGCGCGCCGGCCGAGGATGCGATGTTCAGCTTCGTACACCGCGCCATGACCGCCCGAGGCGAGCACCGCCTTGAGCATGTACTCACCGGCGAGGGCACCGGGAGCGAGCTGCACGCGGGCGGGTTGCTCGCGGGGCGGCGTCCGCTCGGTGCGGGGGAGGATGTGAAAAGTGCTGTCCGTGTCCGCCATTGCTTCAAGTTTACCACCCCCGGACGAGGGCCTCCGGAGGGGGCCCCCCCTCTGTCGAGCGCACGGCACTTGGGTTACCCTCGTGGAACGAGGTGTCCACTGGTGGATGGATGGGCTCGCGAGACACCGGGAGGGTGAGGTGCCCCGAGCCCCGACTCTGCGGGATACTTTCTCAGCTGACGAAAAACTCCTGCCCCCGGGAAGAGCATGGCCATGAAGATGGTGGACGATCTCACGATGTGTGGAGGGCCCGCGAAGCCGCTCCAGTCCTCGGAGAGTGCGTGCCTCATCCTCACCAGCACGACGACGCCGGCGGCGATCGGAAAGGTGTTCCGCATCGAGACCGCGGAGCACGTGCTTGGACGGGGAGCGGACGCGGGATTCCAGATCAACGACCATGGTGTGTCGCGCCGGCACGCGCGCATCACCCGGGCGCCCGAGGGCAACTTCCACCTGGCGGACCTGGGCTCCACCAATGGTACCTACCTCAATGGCGTGCGCATCGCGTCCGCCGAGTTGCACGAGGGGGACCGGGTCCAGATTGGCACCGTCACGGTGCTGCGCTTCTCCATGCGCGAGCTGGTGGAGCAGGGCGAGGAGCAGCTGCGCCAGGCCCTGAGCGCGGCGCGCGTGGGCATCTGGGATTGGAACGCCGTCACGGGCGCGGTGACGTGGAGCGAGCAGGTGGACCGGCTGCTGAGCCTGCCGGTGGGCTCGCTGTCGGGGCGCCCCACGGACCTGTCCGAGGTGGTGCACCCGGGAGATCTCCAGCGCGTGCGCGAGGCGCTGGCCACGGCGCTCGCCCAGCGCGTCCACCTGGACGTGGAGTGCCGCATCGAGCTGACGGGCGCGCGCGGCCGGTGGTTGTCCTGCAAGGGTGACGTGCTGTGCGACGAGACGGGCACTCCGGTGCGCATCACCGGCACGGTGATGGACATCACCGAGCGCAAGGTGGCCGAGCAGGAGCTGCGCCGTCAGGCGCTCATCTTCGAGAGCCTGTGCGAGGGCGTGGTCGTCACGGACCGGGCCGGGCGCATCATCGACTGGAACGCGAGCGCGGAGAAGATGTTCGGCCGGGGCAAGGCCGAGGCGCTCGGGCAGACGCTCTTCTCGCTGCTGCACCCGGGCGTGGAGGACAAGCGCACGGGCGAGGTGCTCGCCGCGTTGGAGCGTGACGGCCGGTGGACGGGGGAGATGGACTTCAAGCGGGCCGATGGCACGCAGAGCTACTGCGAGTCCGTGGTGGCGCCGCTGCGGGACGCGGAGGGCCGGACCATCGCCCACATCATGGTCCACCGCGACACCACCGAGCGCCGCCTGCTCCAGTCGCGGCTGCAGATGGCGGACCGGCTGGCCTCGGTGGGCACGCTGGGCGCGGGCGTGGCGCACGAAATCAACAACCCGCTGGCCTACATGCTCGTCAACCTGCACCTCATCTCCGAGGGGTTGGACCGGCTGCGGAGCTCGCCGGTGGCGGAGACGGTGGATCCGCTGCACCAGGTCATCCGCGAGACGGTGGAGGGCGCCGAGCGCATCGCCTCCATCGTGAGGGATTTGAAGACGTTCGCCCGGGGCCAGCAGGAGGACCGGCTGGGACCGGTGGAGGTGAGCAAGGCGGTGGAGCTGGCGTGCAAGATGGCGGACAACGTCATCAAACACCGCGCGCGGCTGGTGACGCAGTTCGAGCCGGTGCCCTCGGTGCAGGGCAACGAGTCGAGGCTGTGCCAGGTGTTCCTCAACCTGCTGCTCAACGCGGCGCACGCCATTCCCGAGGGAGATGCGAGGGACCACGAGATTCGCGTCGTCATCCGCGAGAGCGGCTCGGGAGACGTGGTGGTGGAGGTGCGCGACACGGGCGTGGGCATGGCGCCGGAGGTGCAGGCGCGCATCTTCGATCCCTTCTTCACCACCAAGCCGGTGGGCGAGGGCACGGGGCTGGGGCTGTCCATCTGCCACGGCATCGTCGACTCCATGGGTGGACGCATCAGCGTGGAGAGCCATCCGGGCAAGGGGAGCACGTTCCGCGTGAGCCTGGGCGTGGCGGGTACGCCGGTCGAGGTGCGGGCCGAGCCCGCGCCGGTGCCCACCGCGGGCCGCGCGCGCATCCTGGTGGTGGACGACGAGCCGTACGTGACGCGGGCGCTCCAGCGCTCGCTGTCGCCGGACCATGAGGTGGCCACCGTCAACGGTGCCCGGGCCGCGCTCAAGCTGATGGACCAGGGCAACCGCTTCGACCTCATCCTCTGCGACGTGATGATGCCGGGGATGACGGGCATGGACCTGTACGCCGAGCTGAACCGCTCCTCGCCGGACCAGGCCCAGCGCGTGGTCTTCATGACGGGCGGGGCCTTCACCCCGAGGGCGCTGAGCTTCCTGCAGGAGGTGTCCAACCCGAAGCTCAGCAAGCCGTTGGATATGCGCCAGTTGAAGGCGCTGGTGGGCCGCTCCGCGCAGTCTCCGGCCACGACGCCGTCACCGTCCTCGCCCGTGACCGTGTTCCAGGGAGACGCCAGATGAGTGAGCGGCAATCCGGGAGCGCCGCGGCCACCCCCGTGCTCGTTCCAGACGAGTCCTCGCCTCCCTCGCTCCACCCGGTGCCCGCCGTGGCGCCGGCTTCCAGTCCCCCCGAGTTGACGGCCCGTGCGCTGGTGGCCGGAGGGCTCATCGGCGCGGTGGTGGCCATCACCAACGTGTACACGGGGCTGAAGACGGGCTTCTGGGAGTCGGGGTGTGTGCTGTCCTCGCTGCTGGCCTTCGGTGGCCTGTCGGCGATGGCCCGGCGTGGCCCGCCTGTCTCCCCGCTGGAGACGAACCTCTCCCAGACGGCCGCTGTCTCCGTGGGCGCGGTGCCCGCCACCGCGGGACTGCTGGGCGCGGTGCCCGCGCTCGCCATGTTGGGGACACAGCCGCCGGGCTGGGCCGTGGCACTGTGGGGCGTGGGGCTGGGGACGCTCGGGGTGTTGTTCGCCTTCGCGCTGCGCCGGCGCCTGCTCGAGGACGAGGCCCTGCCCTTTCCCACCGGTGCCGCCACCGCGCAGCTGATCTCCACGCTGCACTCCACCGGCTCGGCCTACGCGGCGCGTGTCCGGGGCCTGTGGGTGAGCGGACTGGCCTCCATGGGGCTCACCTTCTCGCGGGATGCGTGGGGCCTCGTGCCCCAGGCCTCGCTGCTGCCCGGCTCACTGACGGTGGGCGGGTTGGGCGCGAACAGCCTGATGCTGGGGATCGGCTGGAATCCGATGATGCTGGGCATCGGCGTGCTGGTGGGACCGCAGGCGGGGCTGAGCATCCTGCTGGGCTCGGCGCTCGCGTGGACCGGACTGGCACCCTGGCTGGTTCGCGCGGAGGTGGTGAAGGATGCCTCGTTCCCCACGCTCGCCGGGTGGCTGCTGTGGCCCGGCGTGGGGCTGATGGTGGGGGCGGCGGCCACGTCGCTCCTGTCCCAGGTGGGGGCCCTTCCCTCGGTGATGAGGGATTTGCGCAAGCTGGGACAGGACGGGACGGGCTGGGAGTCCACGGCCGGCCGGTGGGTGGCGAGGGCGGTGCTCCCGGCCATCGTGCTCACCGGGGTGATGGCGTGGTTCGCCTTCCAGTTGAGCCCGCTGTACTTCCTGCTGGCGCTGCTGCTGACGTTCCCGCTGTGCGCGGTGTGCGCCCGGGCGACGGGCCAGACGGACATCGCGCCCATGAGCCCCGTGGGACAGCTCGCGCAGGTGGGTTTCGGCCTGGGCGTGCCGGGCCATCCCGGCCTCAACGTCGCGGCCGGTGGCGTGGTGTCGGGCGCCGCGTCGCATACCAGCGGCAGCCTGTGGTCGCTCCAGGCCGGACGGCTGCTGGGGGCCAGTGCCTCGCGCCAGTTGCTCGTCCAGCTCCCGGGGGTGCTGCTGGGCGCCGCCGTGGCCATCCCCACGTACGCGTTGCTGGTGTCCGCGCACGGGCTGGGCTCCGAGACGCTGCCCATGCCCACGGCGCAGCAATTCAAGGCCGTGGCGGAGCTGGCCTCGAAGGGGCTGGGAGAGCTGCCCCAGTCCTCCGCGTTGGCCACGGGCCTGGGCTTCCTCGCGGGCGTGCTGTTGTCGGTGGGCGCGCGCGGGCGGCTGGCGAAGTGGCTGCCCTCGGCGGCGGCCATGGGTATCGGCTTCGTCGTGCCGGCCTACTACGCGGTGACGCTGTGCCTCGGGTCCCTGCTGGCCGCCGGGGTGGCTCGTTTCCGTCCCTCGGCCACGCAGACGGTGCAGTCGGCGGGCGCGGGCGCCATCATCGGCGAGTCCCTCCTGAGCGTCCTCATCGCGGCGCTCATCGCCGCCGGTCTCATCCACCAGGGGTGAGCGCGGCTCAGGGCTGGGCGTCCTCCACCACGGGCTGCGCGGAGGGCGCCGCCGCGCACGCGTAGCGCCACCGGTTCGACTTGCGCGCGTACACGCCTCCCACCCCGGGGCTGCACTCCATCAACAGGCGCGTCCCCATCTCCTTCTGGTGGGAGACGGTGTACTCGGTGCTCGTCTGGAAGGTGCCGGCGATTCGCAGCCCGGACCTGTCGTCCGGTTGGATGGCGGCCCAGCCCTTGGTCCACTCGAGGAAGCGCGGCGGGTGCTGGGTGAGCCAGGCCTGCGCGTCCTCTTCCAGCATCTGCGGCGTGTTGAGGCCGAGCAGGTCCACCACGAAGGCGTTGCCGAAGAAGCGCGAGGCGCCCGCGTCGAGCACCCACACCACGTCCCCGGGCGAGGCGTGCGAGAGGAAGAGGCCCTCCTGCACCTGCAGATCGTCGATGTTGTGCGCGTCGTTCTCGAGCCGCGCCAGACGGGGCGCCAGCCCCGTGGCCATCACGAGGGGCAGTACCGCCACGGCCAGCGCGGGAATCCGGGGGCCGTGGCTCGCCAGCCGCCGCTCCAGCCACCCGCCCAGCAGCACCGGCAGGGCCGCCAGGAGGAAGGGCAGGGCGGGCAGCACGTAGCGCTGCGCATAGAAGCTCTCCACCTTGCCCAGGCGCCCCAGCGCCAGCGAGACGGAGCAGAACGCCAGCCCCACGGCCACGAGTCCGGCCGCCAGGCGCTCCGTGCTGCTCGCGGACTGGCGGCGCCACACGGTCAGCAGCGCCAGCGCCACCAGCACCAGCAGCACGGGCCCGGGCCAGGAGACCTCCGGCAGCAATTCGGAGTAGCCCACCCGGTGCGAGTGCCACAGGGACGGGAGCAGCGGAGCGCGGGAGGAGGTGACCTTGGCGTAGAACGTCGCCGGCAGCGGCCGGCCGGAGGCATACAGGTTCCACGCGGCCCACGCGCCGCCGCCGAGCACGAGCCCCGCCGCCGCCTCGAGCCAGCGCCTCACGACGGGCCTCCACCCGGGCTGGGGGCGCACCACGAGCGGCAGGAGCACCAGGAAGACGCCCACCTCGGGGCGGGCGAGCGGACCGAGCGCGCCACACAGCGCGTACAGCCAGGGGCGCTGGCCGCGCTGCACGAGCACGAAGCCCACCGCCGCGAGCGTGGCCAGCGGCACCTCCATGCCGGAAATGCTGGCCCCCACCAGGTGAGGGCTCACCAGCACCACCAGGGCCGCGCTCAGGGCCCGGAGCCGGCCCGCGTCCCGAAGCACCGCGTACAGGCCGGCCGCGGTGAGCGCATGCAGCAGGAAGCCGAGCAGCTTGGTGACGAGCACCGCCCGCCCCACGCTCGCCTCGCCGAGGTGCGCCACCGACACCACGAAGGCCCACAGGGGGGACGTCTCCCCGGTGGCCGGCACGCCGGGGTTGTAGCTGAGCCAATCCCCCCGGGCCACGCTGCGCGCGTAGACGGCGTGGATCCACGCGTCATCGAGCGGAAAGCCGCGCGACCGCCAGTACTCGGGTGCGAGGGCGAAGGTGAGCGCCAGCACCGCCACCCCACAGCCCACGCCCACCAGCCAGCCAAGGCGCCTTTCCAGGGTCGTGGAGGCGGGGACGGAGGGACTCGGGGCGGAGGGGTCGCTGCTCATGGCAAGGGCGCGACTCTACCTCACGGGACGTGGCCGGCACGGACCTTCCACCGGGCTTCCAGGCAAGCGCCCCGCTGGTTCGCGGCCTCACGCCTCGGGGAAGAGGCGCGCGCTCTCCAGGCTGCGCTTCAGCCGGTCCCTCATGACGTTGGGAATCGTCTCCGCCCGGCGCAGGGCCTCCTCCAGGATGCGCACGGCCTCCTTCCGGCGGCCCCGCCGTAGCAAGGCCCGCCCCATGAGCTCCAGCACTTCCAGGGGCTCCTGCTCCACCGAGAACTCGTTGGAGCGCTCCAGCAGTGCCTCCCACTCCGCGTCGGTGGCGTCGCGCGTGGCCAGATCCACCGCGTCGAACATGACCTCTTCCGAGGGGCTGAACTCCGCGCCGCTCTGCTTCAACGTCTGGCGGATCTCCGTCAGCAGCACGCGCGTCTTCTCGTCCTGCCCGAGGTAGGCCAGGGCCCGGGCCTGCAACAGCAGCGCCCAGGGCCTCGGGGCCATCTCCGGGTGGTGCCGCTCCAGCTCGATGGCGCGGATGATGTGCGGGGCCGCCGCCTCCGCGTTCCCCGCCTGGTGGAGCAGCTCGCCCATGTTGTGCTCGGCGAAGTACTCCCAGCCCACCATGCCCAGCTCGCGCCCCAGGTGCAGGAAGCGCTCCTGGTCCTGCATCGCCCCCTGGACGTCGTTGCGCGCCACCCACAGGTTGCGCCGGTTGTTGATGGCGCTGCCCAGGTGCAGCCGGTCCCCGCGCTCGCTGCACTCGGCGATGACCTCCTCGAGGATGCGCTCCGCCTCGTCGATGTGGCCGATGTTGGGGAGGATGACTCCCAGCAGCAGCTGCGCCACCACCAGCGACTCGTAGCCGGCATCTCCCAGCTTCCGCGCCCGCTCGGCCGCCTCCCGCAGCGGCTCGCAGCACTCCACCCACTGGCCGTTGCGGAACTGCGCGCGCCCCAGGCCCAGCAGCAGCCGCAGCTGCAGCAGCGGCGATTGCAGCTTCCGGGAGAAGGCCAGATCCTGCGCCGCGTACACCCGCTCCTCCGAGCGCGCGTAGTCGTTGATCCAGTCGTAGGCCATGGCCTCGTCCAGCAGCAGGTCCACCTCGTCGGAGACCGCTTCCAGCTGCCGGGCCAGCTCGCGCGCCGCGGCGAAGTCCGCCAGCGAGTCCTCGTAACGCCCCACGCGGTAACGCATGAGGCCCCGTCCCCGGAGCACCGTGAGGCGGCGGCGCCGGTCATCGGGCTCCAGCAACTCGAGCGCGCGCGTATAGGTGGACTCGGCCTCGATATAGGCGTGGCGGCCCCGCGCGGACTCGGCCAGGTCGATGTAGAGGGCGGCGGCCTCGTCACGCAGGCCGGCGGCGGCGGCGTGCAGGGCCAGTCGGGGCAGGCGCTGGCGCTCGGCGGCTCCGGCCTTGCTCTGGTAGTAGCGGAACGCGGCGCGGTGGATGCGCGCCCGGTCCGCCTCGGGCAGCGAGCGCTCCACCGTGGCGCGCAGCAGCTCGTTGCGGAAGCTGAGGCCCTCCTGGCGGTGGCTCACCAGCAGGCCGAGGTCCAACAGCCGGCGCGTGGCATGGCGTGGATCCAACGGGAAGTCCGCCGCGCCGCCGTCCTCCTCCAACGCGTGCACCACGCCCTCGGCCTCGGCCGCGGTGAAGTCCGGGCCGAGCAGTGCGCACAGCCGCGCGTGGGCCGCGAGCTCCACGGGCAGCGCGCCCAACTCGCGGTCCGCCAGCCAGTCCACCAGCCGCAGCTCCGGCATCCGGTCCAGCTCGTCCGTGGCCAGGAACCAGCTGCCGCCACTGGCGCGCTGACGCACGAGGCCCTGGCGCTTGAGGCCCCGCACCAGCTCCACGAGGAAGAGGGGGACGCGCTGGGCGCGCTCGGAGAGGTGCTCGAGCGCGGCGGCGGGGATGTTCTCCGCGGGGCGCAGCAGGGTGCGGCACAACTCCACGGCGCTGGGCGGTGAAAGCGGGCCGAGCGGCAGCACGTGCCGGCGGGCGGCGCGCGTACCCCAGGAGGGGCGCAGGCGCTCGAAGCCGGGGCGCGCCAGCACGCACACCCAGAGGGGCAGGCGGGACTCGGCGAGCGCGGCGTACTCCAGCGCGTCCAGGGCCGTCTCCTCGGCGTACTGGGCGTCGTCGAGCAGCAGGCACAGCGGCCGGCGGCGGGCACGCGCGGCCAGCAATTCACCGGCGGCGCGCATGGCCAGCGAGCGAAGGGCGCCAGGTGCAGCGGCCCAGTTCTGCAGTCCGGCGGCGCCAGGTGCCAGCCACCCCAACGTGGAGGCCACGCCGGGCCACAGCTCGGTGGCCAGCTGGGGCCCCAGCAGCTCGAAGCACGTGGCGCGGCCCTCGTGGTCGGAGCCCGTCAGCTCGGCGTCGCCGCGGAAGTCGTACAGGGCGCCGCGCAGCAGCATGCGCAGGGTGCCCTCGGGATCGCCCTGCACCGGCTCGCGGGCGCGCCACGTGACCACCCGCGCGTTGGGCAGGGCCACCTGAAGTTGCTGGGTGAGCGCGGCGCTCAGGTGCGTCTTGCCGTGGCCCCGGTCTCCCAGCACGGTGACGAGCGTGGGCGCGCCCTCCACCAGCGCCAGGCCCGCGCTCTCCATCAGCTCGGCCAGCTCGCTGCCGCGGCCCACCAGCACGCCACTGCCATGCTGGAGGATGGTGACGTCCTCGCGTCCCAGGCTCGCCGGCGCGCGGCGGAAGACGCCCTCGCGGCCCGTTACCGGCTCACACGGCAGGTCTGGCAGGGCCTCGGCCGCGGCGGTGGTGAGCAGCAGGGTGGAGGGATCGTCGTCGGTGGGGTAGCGGTCCTTGCGCGCGAAGATGGGGCCGAGGTAGCGCGCGGGGCCACCGGGACGGCGCTGCACCGTCACCGTGGCCACGTCGATCAGCGCGGCGGGCGCGAGGTTCTGCGCGGCGAGGCCCTCGGCGGCCTGCCGGGCGCGCCGCACGGGATTCTCTCCCGCGTCCGGATCGAAGACGCCAGCGAAGCGGGTGCCCTCGTGGGAGGCCATCTGCCCGCCGAAGCCGGCGAGCGCCTTCTGCACGGTGACGGGGTTGGCGCCCGAGCGGAAGAAGAGCACCGCCACCGAGCGCCGCACGGGCGCGGGCGGGGTAGGGGCGGCCTTCTCGCGTGCGAGGGGGGGCGGGGTGGAGGGCTTCTCGGTGCTGGCCAGTGCCTCCTGGAGCGCGAGCCGCAGGGCGGACACGGAGTCATAACGGCGCTCGCGCTCCTTGGTGAGGCAGCGCAGCACCACCTGCTCGAGCGCCGCGGGCACGGACACCAGCTCCGAGGGACGCAGGGGCCGGCGCGCCAGGTGGGCGTGGATGACGTCGGCCGGGGTGCCGAAGAAGGGCGGCCGGCCGGTGAGCATCTCGTAGAGGAGGACGCCCAGGGAGTAGATGTCCGAGCGGATGTCCAGGCCGGACTGGCCGGAGCATTGCTCCGGGGACATGTACTCGACGGTGCCCGCGAAGGAGTCGCCGATGGGGGGCGTGGGCTCGTCAGCGGAGGAGTGGGCTGGCGTGCTCACGGAGCGCGCGAGGCCGAAGTCGAAGAATCCGGCGGAGCGCGTGGCGTCATCGAGGAAGACGTTCTCGGGCTTGAGGTCGCCGTGGAGGTAGCCGTGGCCGTGCACCACCGCGAGTGCGTCCAGCAGGGACTGCGTGCGCGAGGTGAATTCGGCGAGCGGCATGGGGCCGGACACCTGCGCCATGCGCTGCGCGAGGGTGGGCGCGGCGATGAACTGCATGACGAGGTACGGGGCGCCGTTGGGGAGGGTGCCCGTGTCATGCACCGCGGGGACGGTGGGCGGGCCGATGACGCGCAGGACTTCGCTCTCGCGGGCGAGCTGCGCGCGGGCGAGGGGCACCTCGGAGTGGGCCACCTTGATGGCCACGCGTGAGCCATCGTGCTCGCGCCGGGCGGAATAGAGGGTGCCGAAGCCGCCACGGGCCACCTCCTCCTCGGGCCGGTAGCCGGCGAGCTCGAGGGACGGCGACGGCCGGCCACGCCCCGCGGAGGGGGCGTTGGTCGGGGTGGCTCCTCGAGGACAGTGCGCGTGGGTCCCCTCCCAACGCTGCCCGCATGTCACACAACGCGGCACGTCCCCAATCTACCGCAACCCGGCCGGCTTTCGCCGCTTCCGGGCCAAAATCGGGAGTCCCCCCAGGGGGTTGGAATGAACCCACCCGATAAGCAGGACTCAGAGCGCGTCCGGCTTCGTGCGTGGTGGCCCGCGCCGCAGGGGATCCCACACGAGCTGCTCGGTGGGGATCAGCTTCATGTTGGTGAACCCGTGGCGCTCGACGAAACGCGCGAAGCGCTCGGAGACGGTCAGGCATCCATACAGTCCCCGAGGACGGAAGATGTCCTCTCCTCCCCAGGTGCCAGGCTCCAGGGTGTAGCCGTAGATGGCGTTCTTGGTCGCCTCGCGGCATTCCTCGCATGTGGGAGGGGCGTCGGCGTAGACGATGCGGCTGCGCGCCATGTCCACGGCCGCGCGGCTGATGGGGCTGGTCCTGACGACGAGGTACGCGGGAACGTGGGTAGCCTTGGGGCCCCGCCGCTTGCGGCGCACCCGGGCCACCTCCACCGGGTGGAAGCCCTCCAGCCCCGTCAGCCCTTCTTCCTTGAAGGCCTGGGCGAACCGCTCGGACACGAGCAGGTCATCACCCGAGGGCTCGATGAAGTCCCCGAGCTCCTCACCGTGCAGTACCAACTCGACGCGGTAGGGGGGCAGCCACTCCAGCATCCCAATCGCACCACCGCACCGTGGGCAGTCGGGCCCCTCTCCGCGATTGATGGGGTCAAGTTTGTCGACCTCGACATCGTAACGGGACCGTAGCTTGTCCTTCTCCAGGATGAAGAATCGTGGGGAAGCCGTTGGCTCAGAAACCATGGGGGAACCTCGCCAACATGTCGGGCCGGTTGTAGATCTCCCGGAGGTGGGCTTCGAACTCTTTCGCGGTCGCATCGCGGTTGCGCTTGAGCCATTCGACGACCTCCGCGTCCACATCCCGGTGCCACTGCTGGTAGCCGCAGTGGGCTTTCTCATCCACGGCCCGGCTGACGAAGCGCGGGTCACGTTCCTTGTACTGGCCCTTGAGCGTCCTGTGCTCCTGTAACTCCTTGGCGATGAGCCGGGAGATGATGTGGTGCAACTGTCCGGTGCACTGGATGGGCTCGGAGCAGTCCGAGGCCACATCCTGCAGGATGTCATCCCCCTTACGGATGGCCTTCTCCACCTCACTGTTCCGCGAGGAGAGCTTCTCTATGAGCTTCACGGCCTCCATGGCAGCGTCGACCACCCTCGCCTCGGTGTCGCACAGGCACTCCACCGGCGTTGGGTCGGGTGTGGAGGGAAGCTGCGTGAGCAGCAGCACCAGCAGGCTCGCGAACATGGGGCTCCTCTGTCTCCGTGATGGGGCCCGGAAGCTACCGCGTGGGCGCGTGGGGTTGTTGCCGAGGATGCGAGCCCCTACGCACGGGCTCTCCCAGGTGCAAGGGGACGAGAGAGGGGCGCTCCGTCCGCTGCTCCGCGAAGGCGGGGAGCGTGACACCTTGCACCGGCGGGCGAGCGGCTCCACCTAGAAGGGGTCAGGGTCACGGGTGGAGGCTGGGGGAGCCACTCTGGGAGGTATCTCCAGTGAAGCTCGATTTTTCCTCGTTCCTGCTGGGGCTCGGGGTGGGTGCCGGTTCGATTCTCCTGGGCAAGCGGTTGCACCCGCTGGTGCTGGGGGCGGCCACGCTGCTCTTCCGCCTCCAGGAGCGGGTGATGGCCGCGACGCCCATGGGGCAGCAGGCCCTCTCGGAGCTGCTGGCCGAGGCCCGGGCCCGCGCGAGCCTCCCCGCTGGATTCGCCAGGGGCCTCCACTCCAAGAGCTACCGTGAGCCCGAGCCGAAGCGTGCGCGGAACATGGCCACCAGGTCCTCATCGAGCACGTAATCCTCGATGTAGAGCCGCGCGGCCTCGAAGCGCAGCTCGCGCAGCTTGCGGTAGTGCAGGTCCAGGTCTCTCGGAGCCGGCGTGCCCACGAGGCACGGAGCGTCCTCGAAGCGGGAGCTGAGGATGCTGGAGAAGACGCACCCCATGAGCGTGTCATCGAGCGGGTGCAGCAGCTTGAGCGCGGCGCGAATCTTGTGATCCCATCCGGTGGCGAAGGTGATCTCCCGGATCTCCCCCACGGGCCTGTGGCTGCGGATGGCGCCGGCCTCGGTGAAGAGGACATCGCGGCGCTCCTGGAAGCGGCGGATGGCGCGGCGCGGATCGAAACAGTGGGGCGCCGAGTCATCCACCACGAGCGTGCCGGGGCGCAGCTTGTCCACGTCGAGCAGGTTCGCGGCGCTGGTGGCGCTGAGCAGGACGGAGGCCTCGTACACCTCGTCGGGCGCGGTGTTGCCGGAGATGCACGTCACCTCCACCTTCCCCTGGAAGCGCAGCTCCGTCACCAGCTCCTCGGTGAGCCGCAGCAGGTACTCGCGCCGTGCTGGGACGTCACACAGCCGGAGGGAGCGCGGGTGCGGCAGCGTGCGCAGCAGCAGGCGCAGGATGGCGGTGCCGATGGAGCCAGCACCCAGGAGCGCCACGTGCTCGTCCTCCAGCCTCCGTCCTCCGGCGCGCAGCACCTGCTCCACCATCATCACGAAGCAGGCGGCGGTGGTGGCATGGCCGGTGGTGAGCCGGGGCAGTCCGGAGCGGCCAGCCGTGGCCTCCACGAGTGCACGTCCGTAGTCCGTGGCCGAGGGCACCAGGCCCGTGAGGGACACGGTGTCGGCGCCCAGGCGCGCGGCCTCCTCGAGTCCCCGGACGACGGCGTCCACGGTGCGCTGCTTGTCCACGTAGAGTCCCGCGTCCTCCAGCGGCAGCACGATGAGCCCGATGCGGCCGAGGAACGTCTCGTACACGCTGACGAGCGAGGCCTCGCCGTGGAGACAGTCGCGGATGAACTCGCGGGGCGTGAGCCGCAACTGCTCCAGGAAGGCACGGGGCAGGGTGGCGAGCGCGGCGGCGTCCACGGAGAGCTTCGCGCTGTACTCCACCTTGCGCGCGGGCTTGCGCTCCTCGGCGCCGCCCACGTCGTTGTAGACGTCCGCGACGGAGAGCAGGTGCACGGCGCTCTCGGGCAGGGTGGGCCCGGCGTAGTAGAGCGAGAACAGCACCTTCTCGAAGAGCACCGGGAAGGACAGGCGGGACGAGACGAGCTCCTCCAGCCTCGGGTCCAACGTGCCGCGCAGGCCCTGGCGCTGCTCACGCAGGTGCACCTTGAGACGCTCCCAGATGTGGATGACGGAGAGCATCTCCAGGAAGTCGGGGCGCTGGAATTGCTGGGGGAAGGGACCAGGGAGCGTGGTGGTGCCGTTGCTCTCGGCCGTGAGGAAGACGCGGACGGTGTGCGCCAGCAGGTTCAGCATGGCGAGGAAGCTGGCGTAGAACTCGCGGTCGCTCCCGAGCTGGCGCATGGGGATGACGGAGTCCAGGTCCGCGAAGGTGCCGTTGAGGAGCACGTTCTGCGGCTCGATGCACTGCCCGTTCTTGAAGTGCTGGATGTCGCTGGGGAAGTAACCGAGCAACAGCATGCGCGCGGTGAGCCGCACCCACGAGTCGACGACGGCCTCGGGATCCAGGTTGTGCTTGAGGGTGGCGTAGACGAGGCGCGTGTTGGAGAAACCGCCCGAGCCGGTGCGCTGGCTCTCCTGGGCCAGGGTGCCGGCGAAGTGGCTCACGCGCGGGAAGGGCGCCTTGGGGAACCAGTAGACGTAGCAGGCCAGCCCATCGCGCAGCTCGTTCTGGGCGATGGTGAGCGTGAAGCCCGACAGCAGCGGCAGCAGCCGTGAACGGAAGCGCGCCACCACCTCCTCGGACCAGCGCACCACCAGCAGCGGCAGCGGCAGCCCGCCGGGCTCGTGGAACTCCTCCAGGAAACGGCCCTGCAGCTCGGCCGCGCGCTGCGCCTCGGTGAGCGCCTCGGGCAGCGTGACGGCGCCGGGCACCTTGCGCTCCTGGATGAGGAAGTACTCCAGCGTGTTCGTCACCGAGTGCTTCGCGAAGCGCTCGAAGAGCCGCTGCTGGAGCAGATGGAAGAAGCCGCTCTGATCCTCGCACCGCACCTCGGCGCCCTTGATGGCCAGCACGCTTTCGCCCGGGCCGCGCCGGTAGAAGGAGCGGAAGTGGCCCTGGGGACGGAAGAAGCCCTCGGTGTCGAACGTGCCGTTGGTGGGCGGCACGGGGATGTCCCGCTTCATCCGCTCCAGCTCCTCGGCCACCCAGGGCTCGGCCTCGCGCAGGTAGCGCCAGAGCGCGGGCGCGTCGCGGGCCACGTCCCAGGCAATGGAGAACGGGCCCGACTCCGCGCGCGGCTTGCGCGTGCCCAGCTCCTCCAGCAACTGCCCGAGCGGATGGCTCAGCAGCTCCTCCCCCCGGAGCGTGAGCCCGTACCGGTCCGCCAGCAACTGCTGCAGCTCGAGCTGGCGCATCGAGTCCAGCCCGAGCTCCGCCAGGGTGAGCCTCGGGTCCAACGCCTCGGGGGCGATGCCGATGAGGCGGGCGAGCTGCTCGCGCAGGAAGGCGGAGGGGCTCGCGTCGGTGGGCTCGGCGCGGGGCGGCGCGAGCCGGGCCGTGTGCAGGATTTCCAGCGAGCCCGCGAGGTACTCCTGCTTGCAGGCGCTCCGCTGAATCTTGCCGCTGGACGTCTTGGGCATGGTGCCGTGGCGCACCAGCACCAACGTGCCCAGGTGGATGCCATGCGCCGCGGCCACGGACTGGCGCGCGGCGTGGGTGATGTCCTCGGGGCTGTCTCCCTCGTGGTCGCGGTGGACCTCCTGCACCACCACGAGCCGCTCCTCCTGCCCGGAGTCGACGGAGAAGGCGGCGCCACAGCCGGGACGCAGCGCGGGGTGGCTCTCCTCGACGGTGCGCTCCAGGTCCTGCGGGTAGTGGTTCCGGCCGCGGATGATGATGAGGTCCTTGATGCGGCCGGCGAAGAACAGCTCGCCCTCCTGGAGGAAGCCCAGGTCCCCGGTGCGCAGCCAGGGGCCATCACCGGTGTCCGCGCGCATCGCGCCGAAGGTGTGCTCGCTCTCCCCGGTGCGGTTCCAGTAGCCCTGGGCGACGCTCGGGCCCGACACCCAGATTTCTCCTACCCGGTCCGAGGAGCAACGCGTGCGCGTGACGGGGTCCACGATGAGGACCTGCTCGTCCAGCCACGGGCGGCCCAGGCCCACCAGGCGCCGTGAGCCCGGCGTGCCCTCGGGCAGCTCGACGACCCACCAGGACTCCAGCGCCGCGCCGTCCACCGTGCGCACCGTGCGGCGTGTGCCCTGGAAGCCGCCCGTCACCATGAGCGTGGCCTCGGCCAGGCCGTACAGGGGGCGCAGCGCGTCCGAGCGCAGGCCGGTGGGCGCGAACGTCCGGGTGAAGCGCTCCAGCGTGTCGGCGCGCACGGGCTCGGCGGCGTTGAAGGCGTAGCTCCAACTGCTCAGGTCCAGCCCCACGCGCTGCTCCGGCGTCACCTTGCGCGCGCACAGGTCGAACGCGAAGTTGGGCCCGCCGCTGAGCGTGCCGCGGTAGCGCGAGATGGCGCGCAACCAGCGCACCGGTTTCTGCAGGAAGGACTCGGGCGGCAGCAGGACGATGGGAAAGCCGGCGTACACCGGTTGCAGCACGCAGCCGATGAGTCCCATGTCGTGGTACATCGGCAGCCAGCTCACGCCGACGGAGTCCTCCGTGGAACCGAAGGCCCGCTGGATGATGGCGGAGTTGTGCAGCAGGTTGCCGTGGGTGAGCCGCACGCCCTTGGGCACGGCGGTGGAGCCCGAGGTGTACTGGATGAAGGCGAGCGTACTGGCCGTCACCTCCGGAGGCCGCCACGTCCGCTCGCTGTCCGGCTCCAGTGCATCGGTGGCCACCCAGCGCAGCGAGGCGAGCTCCGGTGCGTGGCTGGTGAGCCCATCCACCAGCTCGCGGATGGCGTGGGTGGTGAGCACCAGGGTGGCCTGGGCATCCTGGACGATGGCGCGCAGCCGCGGCAGCGTGCGGTGCAGGCGCGACGGGTCTGGCGGATACACCGGCACGGCCACGACGCCGGCGTACAGCGCCCCGAAGAAGGCGGCGGCGTAGTCCAGCCCGAAGGGGTAGAGGAGCAGGGCGCGCTCGCCGGCCGCGGCCGAGCGCTGGAGCGTGGCGGCGATGGCCCGGGCCCGTTGATCCAGGCCCGCGAAGTCCAGGTGCCGGGTCTCCGTCTCTCCGTCTTCCAGGAGCGTGAAGACGCGGCGCGAGGGCTGCTCCAGAGCCCTCTTGCGCAGGATGTCCACAAAGGTCGAGCCGGGCTCGCGACGCACCACTACCTGGGGCTTCATGTCTCTCGGCACTGCGGATGGGGGGGCCGCCGCGTGGGGGACGCGGCGGTGCCGGGGGACATGAGGGGGTTCCCCCCAGCGGACGGATCTTCATCCGCCCGCCTCCGGGCTTCAATGCCGGTGGGGAGAGCCTGGATGCACCGGGTGGGGCAGGGTCACCCCACCCGGGTATTCAGCGACGCTGGGAGTGCGAGCGCCGTGCGTGGGCGGGCGCGGTGGCCGCCTTGCGCCGGCCCATCAGTGCGGCCAGGGCCAGCCCGGCGGCGACGAGCAGGGGCGTTCCCCCGGTCGACGACGCACCGCAGCTCGCGGGAGGCACTCCCGTGCCGGAGAGCGTCGCGTCCCCGGGGACGAGGCTGCCCGTTCCCGGGGCGGAGTCCGAGGGCTGCTGGGCGATGGGGTCCGACTCCTCGGGCGGAGGATCTCCCTCATCGGAGGAACCATCCACCGGCGGGCTCTCCGGGGCCGGCTGGGGCTCGGGCTGGGGCTCCGGGGTGGCGACGACGGGCGGGGGCATCACGTCCTCCAGGCGCGTGGCCTGGACGAAGCCGTCGTGGAAGACGACGCCCTCGGGGGCGATGGACGCGTCGCGGTACAGGCCGAGCTTCAGGTAGTTGAGCTGGCCCGAGTACTGCGTGGCGATCTTCGTCAGCGGCACGACCACCTTGCCGTTGTGGTACAGCTCGACGAAGCCAACCTTGGGATCCGGCGACCACTTCACGTGCAACACGAAGTCGTTCCACAGCTCGCGCTGGAGCGGAGCCCGCCAGATGATCTTCCCGCTGGTGCCGCCCACACGCAGGCGCAGCTGATCATCCACCACGTAGAACTCGAGCGGCGGCGAGCCACCGTTCCCGTCGTGGTGCCACTGGGTGAAGATCTGCCACTTGGGAGAGCGCGGGAAGCTCTTCGGGAAGAGGGTGCTCCACTTGTAGAAGAACTCGGAGCCGGCCTTCTCCCGGTCCAGGTAGAGCAATTCGTTGCGGTTGCCGCTCGCGTTGATGGGGTTGTCGCCCTGACGGACGGTGGTCTTCAGCGCGTAGCGGCCCTCTCGCGTGGGCGAGCTCACCACCAGCAGGCGGCTCGAGGAGACGGTCTGCTCGCGGTCCCACTGCGAGAGGTTGCCGGTCTCGAAATCTCCCCGCCACACGGTGGAGGCGGTCGCCAGGGTGGGTAGCAGCAACGCGAAGGGGGCAAGTTTCAGCAAACGCTTCAAGCTCTGTCCTTTCGTTCCGTTTGGGTCACCTCGGACAAACGGAACGCCTTCCCACTTCCCGGCGTGCTTCCCTGTCAGCCCTCCTTGGAGGCTCCTTGGAGCAGGAGCCGTCTGGCCTCCTCGTGCTGCTTCGGGACACACGAGCCCCTCGCCGGTTGCCCGTCCGGCGAGGAGGCTCATGCACTCCACGATTTCAGGCGGTTAGCGCCGCGGCGTGGTGCCGCAGGTGGTCCGCCATGAAGGTCGAGACGAAGTAGTAGCCGTGGTCGTATCCGTCCTGGGAGCGGAGCGTCAGGGGCTGCCCCGCCTGCTCGCAGGCATCGCGGAGGAACTCGGGTTTGAGCTGGTCCCCGAGGAACTTGTCACGCGTGCCCTGATCCACCAGCAGTGGGGGAAGACGCGTACCCGCCGAGCGGATGAGCTCGGTGGTGTCCCACTGCTTCCAGGCCTCGGAGTCGGCCCCGAAGTAGGTGCGGAAGGCCTTCTGTCCCCAGGGCACGCGCATGGGCGCGCAGATGGGGGCGAAGGCGGACACGGAGCGGTAGCGGCCAGGCTGGCGCAGGGCGCACACGAGGGCGCCATGTCCTCCCATGGAGTGGCCGAAGATGCCCTCGCGGTCCATGCGGGCGGGGAAGTGCTTGCCGATGAGCCCGGGCAGCTCCTGGGTGACGTAGCTGAACATGCGGAAGCGCGAGGCCCAGGGCGCCTGGGTCGCATCCACATAGAAGCCAGCGGCGGTGCCCACCTCCCAGTCTGCGCTCTCGTTCGGAATGCCGGTGTCGCGCGGGCTGGTGTCGGGGACCACGAGCATCACTCCCAGCTCGGCGGCGAGCCGTTGCGCGCCCCCTTTGATCTGGAAGGTCTCCTCGGTGCAGGTGAGGCCCGAGAGGAAGTAGAGCACGGGCACCTTGCCCGTCTGGGCCTGGGGGGGCACGTAGACGGAGAAGCGCATCTCGCCGCCGCACACCGCCGAGTCGTGGCGGTAGAAGGCGACGGTGCCTCCGAAGCAGCGGTGCTCGGAGGCCAGCCGGAGGGTCGTGTCCATCAGTACTTCACCACGGCGCGGATGGACTCGCCCTTGTGCATCAGGTCGAAGCCCTCGTTGATGCGCTCCAGCGGCAGCGTGTGGGTGATGAGCGGGTCGATCGAGATCTTCCCGTCCATGTACCAGTCGACGATGCGGGGCACGTCGGTGCGGCCGCGCGCGCCGCCGAAGGCACTGCCCTTCCACACGCGCCCGGTGACGAGCTGGAAGGGACGGGTGCTGATCTCCTGCCCGGCCGCCGCCACGCCGATGATGATGCTCTCGCCCCAGCCGCGGTGGCAGCACTCGAGTGCCTGCCGCATGGTCGTCACGTTGCCGATGCACTCGAAGCTGTAGTCGGCGCCGCCGCCCGTGAGGTTGACGAGGTAGGGCACCAGGTCCGCGCCCACCTCCTTCGGGTTGACGAAGTGGGTCATACCGAACTTCTCGGCCATCTCGCGCCGGGCGGGGTTGAGGTCCACGCCGACGATCTGATCCGCGCCCACCATGCGGCAGGCCTGCACCACGTTGAGGCCGATGCCGCCCAGGCCGAAGACGACCACGCGCGCGCCCGCCTCCACCTTCGCGGTGTAGATGACGGCGCCGATGCCCGTGGTCACCCCGCAGCCGATGTAGCAGACCTTCTCGAAGGGCGCGTCCTCGCGAATCTTCGCCACGGCGATCTCCGGGAGCACCGTGTGGGTCGCGAAGGTGGACGTGCCCATGTAGTGGTGGACGGGGTCCTTGCCGATCCGGAAGCGGCTGGTGCCGTCCGGCATGAGGCCCTTGCCCTGCGTGGCGCGGATGGCCGTACAGAGGTTCGTCTTCTGCGACAGGCACGACTTACACTGGCGGCACTCGGGCGTGTAGAGCGGGATGACGTGGTCACCCTTCTTCAACGAGGTGACGCCGGGGCCCACGTCCACCACCACGCCCGCGCCCTCGTGGCCGAGGATGCTGGGGAACAGTCCCTCCGGATCCTTGCCCGAGAGCGTGTACGCGTCCGTGTGGCAGATGCCCGTGGCCTTCAGCTCGATGAGGACCTCGCCGGCCTTGGGGCCTTCGAGGTGCACCGTCTCGATGCGAAGGGGCTTACCGGGTTCGAATGCCACCGCTGCCTTGATGTCCATGCTCGTGTCCTCCAGGGATGTAGCGGGTTGAGTCGGACGGTAGCTAGCACGCGAGAGGCCTCGTGGGTGCACCGGCCGAAGAATTGCGCTTCCCGGCAGTCGCGGTAACACATGGTGGGATTGGCTGGTCATCGAAGTAACACTGGACGAGGCGCATGAGCGGCGTGGCCGACAGAACGAGGGCAGTGGAGCGGCCCGGCGGGACGAGTGTCCTGCTGGTGGCGCTGCTGCTCGCCGTGTCGGCCTCCGGGTGCGGCCAGCTGAACGATTCCATTGATTCCCTCACCCTCCGGTTGGAGGAGTGGGACCGGCACCGGCACGGCACCGCCGGGAAGTCCGGACAGGGCACGGCTCTCCCGCACCAGGCCTCGGTGCGTGAGTGGGAGCCGGAGCCCACGCAGCGCTCCGCCCGGGTCCGGGGAGCGCTCATCGCGGGTCTCGCGGTCAGCCGCGCGGACATTCCGCCCACAGGGGGCACCGGGCTTCACCGGTCCCCGCCGGGCCAGGAGGCACCGCCTCCGAGGCAGGCCCGGAGACTCGAGTCCCCGCAGGTGAAGACGGGACTCACACCCGGTGCCGGGTCCGCCCTGGCGCGGACACGGGTCGCCGCGCCCAGGGACCTGGCGCGGCCGCCGGCCTCCTCCGGTTCGCGGCCGGTGAAGGCCATCCGTCTGGCAGTCAGCGTGAGCGCGCCGCGGCTGCAAGGCGTCGTCCGTGGCAGGTGGGTGCACTCCACCGAGCCGTCGGACACCGTGGAGCGCCCGCTGATGGGCACTCCCACCCCTCCGCCACTCCTCGCGCACCGTGGAACCCCCAGGACACCGGGTGGAACAGCGGGCGTGGAGGGGCCGTGGAGACGCTCACCTGAAGCGGTGGGACGTCCCCCGGGCCCAGAGGAGACCCCGCCACATTCCGTGGCCTGGGGAACCGTGGGAGGGCTCGTGCTCGCGCACGGGCCCGAGGGCCCACCGTCTCGCGCATACCGCGAATGGGACTCCGGACCGCCTCCGCGTGGGCGTGTTCAGGGTGGCCTGGAGCGACGCGCTCGGGACGACCACCAGATACATCGCGTCCGCCCTCCGCGTGGAGATCGCGCTGAATTCAGCGCCACACGGCCCATTGCGGGCCCGTGCGGTGCCGTACCTGCCTGTCCTGGAGGGCTAGTCCTTCGCGGGGTAGAGCTGGCCGCGCATCTCCCCGTAATAGGTGTGCGCCTTCGTATGGAGGTTGAAATAGAGCACTCCCTTTCTCGCCAGGTACTCGAGCCCGGAGAGCGTCTTGACCTGTCCCGGGAGTCCCAGTTCGGATGGGCAGCCCTCGGGTAGCGAGGGTTTGAGGCCCGGCATATCCTTGACGAAGACGACGTTCTTGTTGGTGAGCTCCACGGAGAACCTGCCATCGGTGAACTTCTTCGCCGGACTGCCAGCTTCACCGAAGTCCACGATGATGGGGCCCAGCACTCCCGGCGGGCCGCAGTGGATGTGGAACATGACGATGTCGGCGGGGTTCACTCCTTGGATCTCGACTTCGACATAGGCCTTGCTCAGGTCGCGGGCGAACCGCAGCTGCCCATGCCCCCGGGACTTCCGCTGCTCGCGGGGCGTCGAGGGGGCCGTGGCGCCGAGGCTCTTCTCCAGCGGTTTGGGGACCTCCGACTCCTCACCGGGCTCCTGGGCGGGGCTCAGGAAGGCCTCGTAGACGGTGAAGGTCGTCGCGCCGAGGGCCGGGTCCTTGGCGTGGGCGGGCAGGGTGGACAGCGCGAGGGCGAAGGCAAGGGCCGTGGTGGGTGTACGCATGGGGCGTTCCTCCTGGAAGGGACGCCTTTCTTCGTAGCTCCCTCCAGGCGCGGCCGATGGCCGCAGACGGACAGGGGGTGGCCACTCCCTGCACAGCGTCGGGCGCCGGAGTCCCAGGCAGCGAGGCAAGAGCATGGATCTGGAAGAGTTGCGTGCTTTTCTCGACGTCGTGCACACGGGCTCGTTCCTGGCCGCAGCGGAGTCCCTGGGCGTGTCGCGCACCACCCTGCGGCGCCGCGTCGAGGCGCTCGAGGCACGGGCCGGCGTGCCGCTCCTCAAGAGCACGGCCCAGGGCATCATCCTGACGGAAGCCGGTGAGGTGCTCGCCCGGCGCGGACGCGTCATGATGCAGGAGACGAGCGCGCTGCTGTCGTCCATCCGCGAGGTGGGCCAGGCGCCCTCGGGGGTGCTCCGGCTGGTGCTGCCCGTGGGGCTGCCACCGCATCTGCTCACGCCCGTCTTCGGGCTGTTGCGGAGCACCTGGCCGCTGCTGCGCGTCCATGCCCGTTTCAGCGGAGATCCCCTGGGCGAGCCGCTGGATGGCGTGGACATGGCCGTCCACTTCGGGGAGGACATGCCCCGGGGGCCCTGGCTCTCCCACGTGGTGATGCGTGTGCGGGAGGGGCTCTTCGCCAGCGGGGAGTACCTGCGGCGGCGGGGAACCCCGGGCTCGCTCCAGGAGCTACAGGGCCACGAGCTCTTCTCCTGGGAGGCCCCGGGGGACGATGCGCACTCCTGGCCCACCCTCCGGGGCGCCACCTTCACCGTCGCCCCGGCGCTCGTTACACCGGACATCCATCTGATCCGCTCCTGCTGCCTCGCGGGGCTGGGAATCGGCCTGGTGCCCAGCGTCGAGCTGGAGGACCCGGGCATCCCGGCGGACTCGTTGGTGCCCGTACTGCCCGAGTTGGTGGGGCGGGAGCGCCCGGTGAGAATCAGCGTCCCCGAGGCGCTCGCCGAGATTCCAAAAATCAAATGGGTGCTTTCGCATATCCGCCAGTTCCTGGAGCCTCTGTGACGGGGGGCCGGGCGGACCAGGGGCTCGGGGGGAGCCGCGAGAGCAGCACGCCGGAGGTGATATGGTGTCCCATGGCTCTACGCCTCAGAGAAGAGCAGGGCCCGACCTCATGAGCATCACGTCTCTCCTCCTCCCCGGGTACAGGCTCCTGGGCCGCTTTCAAGAGACGGCGACGAGCCTTCTCTTCCGCGCGGTCCGTGAGGCGGATGGGCTACCCGTCATCATCAAGGCGCCCCGCTCCTGGCCCGTCGGCGCCCGCGAGCGTGCCCGCTACCGGCGCGAGTACGAGCTGTTGCGCCACCTCAAGGGCATACCCGGAGTGCTCACCGCCCACGCACTCGAGGTGTTCCAGGAGCGGCCCATCCTCGTGCTGGAGGACGTGGGGGGCAAGGCCCTCTCGGAGCAGGGGAGCAAGGCCCTGGAGCCGTCCCGCTTCCTCACCTGGGCCCCCTCCCTGGTGGCCACCCTGGGGGAGGTCCACCGGCGCGGCGTCATCCACAAGGACATCAAGCCCGGCAACATCCTCGTCTCGCCCTCGGGGAAGGCCTGGCTCATCGACTTCGGCATCGCCACCCTGCAGCGGGTGGAGCACGTGGAGGTCGTCCTCCAGCAGCCGCTCGCCGAGGGAACTCCGGCCTACATGTCCCCGGAGCAGTCGGGGCGGATGAACCGCGCGGTGGACTACCGCACGGACTTCTATTCACTCGGGGTGTCCTTCTACGAGGTGCTGACGGGGCGGCTGCCCTTCCGCGGGCAGGACATGCTGGAGTGGTTCCACGCGCACCTGGCCCAGGCCCCGGTGCCTCCGCACCAGGTGGTGCCGTCCATTCCCCCCGCGCTCTCGGCGGTGGTGATGAAGCTGTTGGCCAAGGTGGCCGAGGAGCGCTACCAGAGCGCCGAGGGGCTGCGGGCGGACCTGGAGCAGTGCCAGGAGGCGCTGCGGCTCGGCTCGCTGGAGACCTTTCCCCTGGGCAGCCGGGACGTCCCCGCCCGCTTCCAGCTCCCCCAGCGGTTGTACGGCCGCGAGGCGGAGGTGGAAGCCCTGCTGAAGGCCTTCGAGCGGGTGTCGCTCTCGGGGCGCACCGAGTGGGTGCTCGTGCGGGGCTACTCCGGCATCGGCAAGTCCGCCGCCGTCCGCGAGCTGCACCGCCCCGTGCTGCGGCGGCGCGGCTTCTTCCTCAGCGGCAAGTTCGACCAGCTCCAGCACGACGTTCCGTATTCCACCCTGGCGCGGGCCTTCCAGGAGCTGGTGCAGCAACTGCTGGCCGGCAGCGACGAGGAGGTGGCGGTCTGGCGCCAGCGGCTGCTGGAGGCGTGGGAGGGCAACGGCCAGTTGCTGGTGGACCTGGTGCCCCAGCTCGAGCGCGTCGCCGGCAAGCAGCCCGTCCTCCCCGAGCTGCCCCCCTTCGAGGCGCGCGACCGCTTCAACCGCGTCTTCCAGCGCTTCCTCGGCGTCTTCGCCAGCCTCGAGCGTCCCCTCGTCCTCTTCCTGGATGACCTGCAGTGGGCGGACCCGGCCAGCCTGGAGCTGCTGCGGTACATCGCCACGGACCCGGAGACGCCGCCCGTGTTGTTGATTGGCGCCTTCCGGGACAACGAGGTGAGCCCCTCGCACCCGTTGGCGCGGACCCTGGTGGAGGTCCGCGCGAGCGGGACGCGGGTGAGGGACATCTACCTGGGCCCGCTGACGCTGGAGCACACGCGGCGGCTGGTGGCCGATGCCTTTCCCGGGGCCGGGCAGGAGCTGGTGGTGCCCCTGGCGTCGCTCGTCCAGGAGAAGACGGGCGGCAACCCCTTCTTCCTCCTTCAGTGGGTGCAGGCGCTCCACCAGGACGGACTGGTGGTGCGGGCCCCGGAGGGCGGCTGGCGCTGGGACGCCGCGGGTGTCCGGGCCCGGGGCTACTCGGACAACGTCATCGACTTCATGGTGGGCCGCCTGCTGCAGTTGCCGGAGCAGACCCGGCAGATGCTCAGCCTGGCGGCGTGCATGGGCAATTCCTTCGCCCTGCTCAAGCTGGCCTTCCTCTCCCACCAGGACAGCTCCCAGGTGGAGCAGGACCTGGAGCCCGCGCTCCAGGAGGAGTTGCTGGTGCGGGCGGATGCCGAGCGGTACCGCTTCGCGCACGACCGCATCCAGCAGGCGGCCTATGCCCTCATCCCCGAGCAGGAGCGCAAGGCCGTCCACCTGCGCGTGGGCCGGCTGCTGTTGGAGCGGCTGTCACCCGAGGAGCTGCGCGAGCGGCTCTTCGAGGTGGTGAGCCACCTCAACATGGGCGTGGAGCTGATGCGGGACGACTCGGAGCGCTCCCACCTGGCGTACCTGAACGCCGAAGCGGGCTGGAAGGCCAAGGCCTCCAGCGCCCACCGCTCGGCGGTGACGTGCTTCGACACGGCCTTCTCCCTGCTGCCCGGCAACCCCTGGGAGACGGACAGGGCCATGGCCTTCAAGCTGCGCCTGACCCAGGCGAGCAGCGAGGTGATGAGCGGCAACGCCTCCGAGGCGCGCCGGTTGGTGGACGGCGCGCTGCCCTGGGCCCGCACGCGCTCGGAGATGGCGAAGGCCTACCGCTTCAAGAGCGATCTGCTCCTCTCCTCCAGTGACGCGGAGGGCGCCGTCGCCTGTCTGCTGGAGTGCCTGGAGAAGTTCGGCATGCCCCTGCCGCTGGAGCCCTCCTGGGAGGAGGTGGTGGCGGCCCACGAGGAGGCGTGGTCCCTGCTCCACGCGCGTCCCCTGGAGAGCTTCCTCTCGCTGCCGGCCCTGACGGATCCGGACATGAGGGCGGTCCTGGGCGTCCTCGCGGCCCTGTACGCGCCGGCCTTCTTCAGCCGGAGGAACCTGCACGTCCTGCACATCTGCCGCATGGTGACGCTCTCCATCCGGCATGGGCATGTGGATGCTTCCGCGCACGCCTACGCGTGGTTCGGCTTCCTGAGCAGCAACGTCTTCAAGCGCTACCGCGAGGGGCTGGCCATCAGCGACTTCGCGTGCAGGCTCGCCGAGCGGCAGGGCAGCACCACCTTCCAGGGCGAGGCCCTCCACGCCCGGTCCATGAACGGCGTCTGGGTGGGCCCGTTGTCCTCCTCGCGGGATCTCATCCACAAGGCCATCCAGCAGTCGTCCCAGGCGGGGGCCTTCCGCAATGCCAGCCTCTGTTTCAACCACAGCACGCTGATTCCCCTCGTCATGGGGCGCGAACTGGAGGAGGTCCGCCGGGAAGCCCTGGTGGGCTTCGACTTCGCCTCCAAGGTGTTGTTCTGGGACGTCATCCAGATGATGCGCGTCTTCCTGCGGCTCGTGGCGCAGCTGCAGGGGCGCTCCGAATCCTTCTCCTCGTTGAACGGAGAGGGTTTCGACGAGGCGGCCTTCGAGGCGAGGCTGGCCGCGGGAAGCCTGATTCCCCTGCGCTCCAGCTACGCCATCGTGAAGATGATGTCGCGCTTCATGTGCGGCGCGTACGAGCAGGCGCGGCAGGCGGCCGAGAGCGTCAAGGGGCTGCTCTGGTCCACGATCGGCCAGCTCTACTACTACCTGTACGTGCTGTACGAGGCGCTGACCCTGGCGGCGTGCTGCCGGGATGCTCCGCCGGCGCGGCGGCTCGAGTACCTGGAAACCATCGGACAGCACCACCGGCAACTGGCGGAGTGGGCGGGGAACTGTCCGGAGAACTTCCGCGCGGCCGAGCGGCTGGTGGCCGCGGAGCTGGCGCGTCTGGCGGGAGAACCGGACAAGGCCCACCGCGCCTACGAGGAGGCACTCCAGTCCGCCCGCGAGCAGGGCTCCCTGCAGAGCGCGGCCCTGATCTGTGAGCTGGCCGCGGGCTTCTGGAAGGAGCGGGGGATGTCCACCACCGCGCTCCTCTTCGCCCGGGAGGCCCGCGAGGCCTGGGCGCAATGGGGGGCCGCGGCCAAGGTGCGGCACCTGGACGAGCAGTGGCCGTCCCTGGCCTCGCCCAAGGTGGGGCTCCAGGAATCCGATACCAGCTACGACACGAATTCCAACCACCTGGATGCGCTCACGGTGGTGAAGGCCCAGCAGGCCATCTCCAGTGAGATCGTCCTGGAGCGGCTGGTGGACACGCTCATCCGCGTGGCGCTGGAGACGGCCGGTGCCCAGCGCGGCGCGCTCCTGTTGTTGCGGCAGGACACGTTGGAGGTGGCGGCCATCGTGGACGCCACCCCGGGCCGGGCTCCCCTCCCCGAGGATCCCGCCCGGCGGCTGCCCTGGACGCTGCTGACGTACGTGCGGCGCTCGGGCTCGCATGTGCTCCTCAATGACATCTCCCAGCCCCACGCCTTCTCCAACGATCCCTACTTCTCCCACGGGGCGGCCCGCTGCCTGCTGTGCCTGCCCCTGGGCCGTGGGGAGGCGCTCGGCGGAGTGCTGTACCTGGAGAACGACCTGACCACCGAGGCCTTCTCCCCGAGCCGCATCTCGTTGCTCAAACACATCGCCTCGCAGGCATCCATCTCCGTGGAGAACGCGCGCCTGTACGAGGAGGTGCGGCGGGCCGAGACGGCGCTGCGCCAGTCCAATGACGAGCTGGAGCGGCGCGTGGAGGCGCGCACGCGCGAGCTGAAGCAGGCGCAGGCCCACCTGATGGAGACGGCGCGCGTGGTGGGCATGGAGGAGATCGCCTCCAACATCCTCCACGACGCGGGCAATGCCCTCACGAGCGTGGTGGTGGACTCGGACCTGCTGCGCAGGACGGTGGAGGAGTCGCGGGTGGGCCGGGTGAAGCAGGTGGTGGAGATGATGGATGCGCGGCGCGAGGACCTGGGGGACTTCCTCTCCCGGGACCCGCGCGGCGCCCTCCTGCCGTCCTACCTCTCCGGGCTCGCGGACGAGCTGCTGGGAGAGCAGGCGGTGCTGCGGCAGGGCCTGGAGGACCTGGATGGGCACGTGGAGCGGGTGCGGACCATCATCCAGATGCAGCGCACCTACGCGAAGTCCACGCTGCTGGCGGACGAGTGCGACCTGGGCGGGCTGGTGGAGGAAGCCCTGCGCATCCACCAGGTGGCCTCGCGTCAGTCCCCGGTCCAGGTGTCGAAGGAACTCGCGGCGCTGCCTCCGGTGAGGGTGGACCGGCATCGGATGTTGCAGATCCTCCTCAACCTGCTCAGCAACGCGCGCAGTGCGTTGGATCCCATCCCCGAGGCGCAGCGCTACCTGGGGGTGCGGATGGAAGTGGAGGGCGGCTGGGTCCGCATCCAGGTGGTGGACAACGGCGAGGGCCTGGCTCCGGAGGTGCGCGAGCGTTTGTTCACGCAGGGCTTCAGCACGCGCAAGGATGGTTATGGCTACGGCCTGCACGCCAGCGCGCTGGCGGCCCGCCTCATGGGTGGACGGCTGACCTTGGAGAGCGAGGGACCGGGGAAGGGCGCTACCGCCACCCTCGAGCTTCCCTTCACGCGTTAGGGTGGAGGACCACGTTCATGGTTCCAGGGCGTATCTTGTTCTCACGCCTCGCTGGCATTCCGAGCAGTCGCTCCGTGGCTGGCGGCTGGCTTTCTTCGACTCCGCTCCTGCTCCTCGTGTCGTGTGCCATTTCTCCTGGTGTTCCGAGCCGGTACAACCAGTCGTGTTCGACTCCGGCCGGCGCTGCCATCTGCAACGCATCGGCGCCCACCAGCACTGGGGAAATTCTCATCCCGGCAGCAGGTAGAGCGACTCAGGCCATCAGAACCTCCGTACGAGCCGTCGAGGCAATCCAGGGCTACATCACGCTCGAAAGATTGCTGACCGAGGCTGAAGTGGCCGAAGTGGAGGACATCCTGAAGGACTGTGCGAAGCAGGCCGAGGCGGACGTCAACCAGGCAGCCCAGAAGCGCGAGGACATCGGACGATTCACGAATGGTCAGTTCCCGAACGAGAATGAATGCAACAGGGTCCTCCGCATCGAAGGCGATGAGGAAGTGACGCTCGCCAGGGAACTCGGGCGTCTGAAACATTCGGCTGCCTTCGATTGCGTGAAGGCACGTCTCTCTCCAAGGTTTCCGGACAATTTCTCCATCGAGCCCAGGTACCGGAGAGATCCAGACCCGGGCACGAGTGGTTATGTTCTGACCGACCGGAAGATCGGTTCCCTCAAGCCGGACTTCGTCCTGCACTTCACGCGGAACGCGACCCGGATCCAGTGCGTCTTTGATTTCAAATTTCCATGTCTTCCCAAACGGATGGGAAACCCGCTGGGCGACCCGGATATCCTCCAGCAACTTCTGAGCTACAAACCCTTGAGCATGGAATGCCAGCCAGCGGTTGTGACTCCTCAGATGGGCATGACTCATCTACCGCCATGATGCACCGCTACCCTCGAATCCGTCCCGTGGGCGTTCCTCCCGGGGCGGGGGCGTGCGGCGAGGAGTTGCTCGCCCGTGAAGTTGTCCGGCTCGCCTTCTATCTGCCGTACGATCATCCGGACATCGCCTCGGGCGTCAGCCTTGCCCTGGACAGCTACATGCGGGCGGTGGGGGAAGGTTCCGCGACCATCCACGAGGCTTTCGTCGATGACGATGAGGGAGCGCCTCTTTCACCGGAACGTTGGCAGTCGATCCGCCAGCGTCTCCGGCCCGAGCGCCACTGGCGCTTCGCTGACGACTACAGCGAGTCCTACGCGAATCGCGTGGAGAAGAGACGTTATGAGACGCAGCTCTTCCTCGAGGGAGGTAGCGCTCGGAATGGCTACAGCTTCCGGTATCGAGCGCGCATCCCATGGCGGGAGCCTGCTTCGAACAAGGTGAGTCTGCTGACGGCGACTGTTCCCACCGAGTTCCTGGAGACCCACGGGCCTGCCCACGTGGCCGGGCTCGCTCGCACGATGGCTTCCCAGCTTCGATTCGCCACGGGGCATGCAGGCCTCGCCCTTCAACTCTATTGGCCCTTGAGATCCACGGATGCCGCTCTTCGTGCCGCGGCCTTCCGGTATCCAGGTATCGATCTGCGCCCGGCCTGGCTTTGGGAAGAGGATGTGGGCCTCCACGTGGATGGTGTCCACTGGCTGAATTTTTTCGCTCCCTCCGTGCTCGGGACGCCTGGCGGAGCGCGGGGCCTCCGGGAGCGGCTCCGCTCCGAAAGCATACGTGTGGAGACGCTCGATGGAGACCGTGTGCTCGTCACACTGGGGGAATGGCCTGAGTCGGGTGATTTGGAGCGGGGGCTGACCCTGCCTGCCTACCGGGAGCTTGCACTCGTCCTCAGGCCACTGCTCGAACCCCTGGAGCGGTCATCTCCCAACACCTGGATGGCCGCAGGGAACTCCCTCATGGGCTTCACGGAGGAAGAGGCCCTGAGGTGGTGGCTCCGCTTCCTCGACTGAGCACGAATCAGGGCTGGGATGGGCTATCGGGCCTGCCCTCGCCGAGGAAGCGGGCCCGGAGGGTGCGCACCACCTCCGCGTCCCAGCGCGTGGAGAGCAGCTCCACGGCGGTGCGCCGGTAGCGCAGTGCACACGCGAGGCACACCAGCGTGGCCGCCAGGCCGATGACACTGTTCTGCCAGGAGGCCAGATCCCACTGGCCGTCCCAGAACCACTCGCGCAGGCTGGTGGGCCAGAAGTACCAGATGGGCCAACCCGGGCCGCTGCCCGCGAGGTCACACAGCAGGTGGAGGTGGAAGGTCAGCAACGCCAGCAGCCCCACCTGGAGCCGCTGCCGCGCCAGCGCCACGCATACCCCCGCCGTCACCAGCGCTCCCACGTACCCGTGGAAGATGAGGTGGTGGTAGCGCGCGTACAGCTCGCCCCCGCCGAGAATCGTCAGCCCATCCAGGTCCGGCGCCAGCCCCGCGCACACCACGAGCACCCGGTCCCTCCGCGCCTCCAGGCGTTGTGTCACCAACCAGGACAGCTCGGCGTGCACGATGGGATTCATGTGGACATTCTGGTGCCCGGAGCCCGTGCTTTGCCAGCCCGTGCCGTGGCAGGCTCGCGGCGTCCTTCACTCCAGGAGCGAGTCATGTCCACACCCTCTCCGCGCAACATGACCGACTACGAGGCCACCCACCGGGCCTTCCAGTGGGAGCGCCCCGAGTACTTCAACTTCGCCGCCGACTTCGTCGACCGCTGGGCCTCCGAGCGTCCCGATGCCCCCGCCCTTCAGTGGAGTGACGAGGCGGGACACTCGCGGCTCTTCACGTGGAAGGACGTGAAACAGCACTCGCTGCACGCCGCGCAGTTCCTCACCAGCCAGGGCCTGCACAAGGGCGACCGCGTCTTCGTGATGATGCCGCGCATTCCGGAGTGGTGGTTCCTCGTGCTGGGCTGCATCCGCGCGGGCATCGTCTTCATGCCCGGTACGCCCATGCTCACCGCCAAGGACATCCGCTACCGGCTGCTGGCCGCGGATGCCAACGGCGTCATCGCCGACACGAGCTGCCTGGACAGATTCGAGGGCCTGGCGGGCACGGGCCGCGTGGAGACGTGGGTGGCCGTGGGCAACGCGCCCTCGCCCTGGGTGTCCTACGCGCCGGGCTCCGCGGGCACCGGCCAGCACGGTGGGAACTTCGAGCGCACGCGGGCGGACGACCCGATGCTCATCTATTTCACCTCGGGCACCACGGGCATGCCGAAGATGGTGCAGCACACGCAGGCCAGCTACGGCCTGGGGCATCAGATCACCGGCCGCTACTGGCTGGACCTGACCCCCGAGGACCGGCACCTGACGCTGTCGGACACCGGCTGGGCCAAGTGCGCGTGGGGCAAGCTGTTCGGCCCGTGGAGCCAGGGCGCGTGCAACGTGGTGTACGACTATCGGGGACGCTTCGACGCCGCGCGCATCCTCCGGATGCTCGAGCAGCAACGGGTGACGACGTTCTGCGCGCCGCCCACGGCGTGGCGGGCCCTCGTGTTGCAGGACCTGTCGCAGTACGACCTGTCCTCCATCCGGCACGCGCTGAGCGCGGGCGAGCCACTCAACCCCGAGGTCATCGACACCTGGAAGCAGGCCACGGGGCTGCACATCCGCGAGGGCTACGGGCAGACGGAGTCCGTGGTGGTGGTGGGCATGTTCCCCGCGCTGGAGCCGAAGGCGGGCTCCATGGGCAAGCCGTCGCCGGGCTTCGACGTGTCCGTCATCGACGGTGAGGGGAAGGAAGTCCCCACCGGCCAGGAGGGAGACATCGCCGTGAGGGTGAAGCCGGTGCCGCCGGTGGGCCTCTTCACGGGTTACCTCAACGACGACTCGGCGAATCTGGCGGCCTTCCGGGGCGATTGGTACGTGACGGGAGACCGGGCGGTGAAGGACGCGGACGGCTACCTCTGGTTCGTGGGGCGCAGTGATGACGTCATCAAGACGTCTGGCTACCGCGTGGGCCCCTTCGAGGTGGAATCGGCGCTGCTGGAGCACGCGGCGGTGGCGGAGTCTGCGGTGGTGGGGGTCCCGGACGAGCGCATCGGCCAGCGCATCAAGGCCTACGTGGTGCTGGCGCCGGGGTTCACCGGCTCGGAGAAGCTCGCCGAGGAGCTCCAGGAGCATGTGAAGAAGACGACGGCCCCGTACAAGTACCCGCGGGACATCGAGTTCGTTACGGAGCTGCCCAAGACGGTGAGCGGGAAGATCCGCCGCACGGAGCTGCGGGCCATGTCGCAGCAGCCCGCCAAGAAGGACTGAACCTTCTTCTCGGCCTGTGAGAAGGCTCGCGGGAGGCGGATGCCTTCTGCGTCCGCCGTATGCGCTGTGGCAGCATCGCTCGATGACTGCCCTTCGCAACGAGACGGCTCGAGCCTGGCGGGTGGCGTGGCTCCTCCTGACTTTGTTCCCCGCGTTCGTGGCCGCCGGTCCGGCGCCGCGAGCCCCGGTGGAGCAGCTCGTCGGGATATGGGGAAGCGAGCCGCGTCTGGGTCCGGAAGTCCATGGGGAATTGACCCTGGTGCGTAGCGCGGACGTGTGGCGTGCCCGCATCGCGGGCTTCGACGTGCCAGCACGGGTGGAGGGAAAGAAGGTCTCCGTCGTTCTTCCGGGAGGGCAGGGGGAGCTGCGGGCCTCGGTGGCGGAGGACGGGAAGAGCATCCGCGGGCATTGGCTGCAACCACGCGTCCTCATGAGCGGGATGCGGTTCGCCACCCCGGTGGAGCTGCGCTCCCTTCAAAAGGACGTCTGGCGCGGAGAGGTGGCTCCACTCGAGGACCGGTTCTCCCTGTACCTGGTGGTCCAGAAGCAGCCGGATGGGTCCATCGGTGCCTTCTTCCGCAATCCGGAGAGGAACTTCGGAAACAGGCTGATGTTCCGCGTCACCCTCCGGCAGGGCGTGGTCCGGCTCGTCGCCACTTCGGGTGGGATGAGCTTCGAGGGCACGGTCGACGCGCGGGCCGAGCGGTTGTCGCTGCTCTTCCCGCAGTTGGACCGCACCTTCGACTTCACACGGCGCGACCGGAACCATGCCGTGGGTCTCTACCCGCGCACGCCGGCACCGGGCCCGTACCTCTACCGCCCACCCATCGCGGAGGAGGATGGCTGGGCAACTGCCTCGCTCGCCGACGTCGGCATGGATGCCGAGCCCATCCGCCAGCTCGTGCGGCAGATCCTCGAGCAGGAGCCCGGCCCAAATTCGGCTCCAGCAATCCAGGGGCTGCTCATCGCGCGCCATGGAAAGCTGGTGGTCGAGGAGTATTTTTACGGTTTCGACAAGGAGCGGCCGCATGACCTCCGCTCCGCGGCGAAGACCTATGCCTCGGTGCTGATTGGCATTGCGCTCGACCAGGGGGCGGCCTTTTCCGTCGACACGCCCGTGGTCTCCCTGTTCCCCGAGTACCAGGGCGGCATCTCCCACCTGGACGAGCGCAAGCGCGGCCTCACGGTGGAGCATCTGATGACGATGTCGACGGGCCTGGCGTGCGACGACGATGATGCGTCCTCTCCGGGGAACGAGGAGCGGCTCCAGGACGATGTGGCGGACTGGTACAAGTACACGCTCGACCTGCCCATGGTGACGGCGCCGGGAGAGAAGGGCGTGTACTGCTCCGCGAACATCAACCTCCTGGGCGGGGTCCTTCGCAACGCCACGCACACCTGGATTCCGGAGTTCTTCGAGCGCCATCTGGCCACGCCGCTCCAGATGCGGAAATACCATGTCGACCTGATGCCCTCGGGCGAGCAGTACCTGGGTGGGGGCATCTACATGCGCCCGCGTGATGCGTTGAAGCTCGGGCAGCTCTACCTCTCCGGCGGCATGTGGAACGGGAGGCGTGTCGTGAGCAAGCAATGGGTCGAGCGCTCCACGGCGAAGCACGCGACCCTGGAGCCAGGCAGAACGTACGGCTACACATGGTGGCGCCATGACATCCGCGCCGGCGACCGCGTCTATTCAGAGTATGAGGCGAGCGGGAACGGTGGGCAGTTGGTGATGGTCGTCCCCGAGCTCGACCTCGTCGTCATGTTCACCGCTGGCAACTACAACCATGTGTCCATCTGGAGGAAGTTCCGGGAGGAATTGCTCCCCCAGCTCATCCTCCGTGCGGTCAACACGCGGTGAGTCCTTCAGTGGGAGGCGATGGCCGGACCGTGAGCCCCGGCATCGGCGTGCGCCGCGCCGGCCGCCGGGACCGACAGGGACGACACCTCGTGCTCCCGCAGGCGCATCAGCGGTCCGGGGAACAGCCCGCCCAGGAAGGCCAGCACGCAGCAGGCCAGCGCGGCGATCCGCTCGCGAGGGAGCAGATCCTCCACCGTGGCGAGCACGGACGCATGGCCGTGCGCCGGCACCCCGAGGAAGGTGCGCTGGAAGGCCCGCAGGAAGGTGATGCCGTTGATGGCGGTGGTGAGCAGCAGCGGCAGCGCCACCAGCGGATGCGTGCCGAGGATTCCGTGGAGCAACAGGTCCTCGCCCACGAAGCTCAGCGTGCCCGGGAAACCCAGGCTGGCGATACCTAGCAGGAAGAAGAGGGCCGCCATCCTCGGGCCGCGGCGCACCAGCCCGCCCAGCCGCGTCATGTCCGCCGTGCCCGTGCGCACCTCGATGGCCCGCACCACCAGCATCAGCCCCGTCAGCGGCACCGCCGCGGCTACGCTCTGCAGCAGCGCCCCGGCGAGGCTCTCGGGGTTGCGCTCCGCGAGCCCCGCCAGCATCAGCCCCGACTGGCTCACCAGCAGGAAGCCCACCGTGCGGCGCAGGTCCACCTGGGCCAGCGCCAGCACCGCCCCGTAGAAGGCGCAGAAGAGGCCCACGCCTTCGATCAGCGGGCTGAAGGCCGTCCACGCCTCGGGCAGCAAGGGCATCGCCACCCGCACCAGCAGGTACAGCCCCGTGTGGGCGTTCACCATCAGCAGCCCCACGCCGAAGGGCCCCCGCGCCAGCAGCACGGGCAGCCACGAGTGGAAGGGCACCACCGCCATGCGGAAGGCCACCGCCAGCATCATCAGCGCCAGGATGGCCGTCTGCCGCGGGGCGGGAATGCCTCGCGCGAGCAGCTCGGACAGGCCGAGCGGGGCCTCCGCGCCGGACTGCCAGCCCGGCAGCCCCAGCAGCACCACCGCCGCCAGCAGCGGCAGCGAGCCCGCCAGCAGGTAGATGCGGAAGGTCCGCAGCGCCCGCGCTTCCGGCTGGGCCTTGGCCCGGCGGGAGATGAGCACCTCCGCTGGCAGCAGCATGGCCACCCAGAAGACGAGCATCAGCCCCAGGTCCTGCACGAAGAAGAAGCCGAGCGCGGCGCTCTCGGTGAGCAGCAGGGCCCGGAGCGTCGCCAGGTCCAGCATCTGGCGAGGACCTGCCGCCACCAGTCCCAGGGTGAGCAGCGCGGTGAGCAGCATCGCCACCACGCTCATGCCATTCACGCCCAGCCGCAGGCTCAGCCCGAGCCCCGGCACCTGGCCCCAGGACGCCGTCGCCTGTGCTCCCGCGCCGGCTTGGAAGAGCGCCAGCACGCCCACCGCCAGCACCAGCGCGAGCGACGCCACCGTCACCGCCATCCGGCGGGTGCGCTCCGGCGACACCACCCGCCCCAGCACCGCCGCGCCCAGCGCCGGCAGCAGAACCATCATCGAGAGAAGAGGAAGGACACTCGCTTGCATCTCACACCGCTCCTGTCGACTTGCCGTCCGACGGCTCCGTGGCCGTACGGTGCTCGGATTCCAACCGCCGGGTCTCCGCCGCACGCGGAATCCAGCCGCTCACGACGCCCACCCACACCCGCTCCGCCTTGTCGATCCACGCGCCGAGCCACAGCAGCGGACGCAGCGCCCACTGCTCGTGCAGCACGTCCAGTGCGAAGCGCTCGAGCGCCAGCCGGTAGAAGCGCTGCCGCAGGCCCTCGGGCATCACATGGTGGGCCACCGCCACCGACGGCGGCTTCACGCCTTGGGTGGCAGCGTGCCGCATCTGCACCTCGCGCAGCGCGGATGGGGCGCGCAGCAGTTGCAGGCAGCGCAGGCAGGCGTGGGCCACCAGGTGCACCAGCGCCAGCCGGTACCACCCCATGCCCACCTCGGCGAACATCAGGCCCACCTGGGTGAGCACCGCGTACGCCAGCGCGCTCTTCACGTCCGTCTGCACGCGCCACACCAGCGTGGCGTGCAGCGCAGTCAGCAGGCCCACTACCACCAGCACCCCGGACGCCAGCGGCGCGCGCTGCAGCAGGGGCTCGGCCCTCAGCAACAGGTACAGGCCCGCGTGCACCGACAGCGCTCCATAGAAGAGCGCGCTCGACGGCGTGGGGCCCTCCATGGCGCGCGGCAGCCAGCTGCTGAAGGGCAGCTGCGCCGACTTGCCCATGGCCGCCAGCACCAGGCACAGCCCCAGCACCGTCGCCGGCCCCACACCCATCACCGCCGCCGGGCCCGGCCACGCCCACTCGCCCAAGGCCTCCACCCACTCCGCGCTCCCGGCGTAGTGGTGCAGCAGCACCACCGCCAGCAGCAGGCCGATGTCACACAGCCGGTAGATGGTGAAGGCTTTCAGCCCCGCCCTCACCGGCGTCGTCCGCTCGTGGAAGAAGCCGATGAGCAGCGCCGAGGTGAGCCCCACCAGCTCCCAGCCCACGAAGAGCAGGTCGATGCTGCCCGCCTCCACCAGCAGCATCATCCCCGTGGCGAACAGCGCCAGCAGCAGGAAGAAGCGCGTGAAGCCCGGCTCGCGGTGCAGGTAGTTCACCGAGAAGCGGCCGATGAGCAGGCTGATGGCGCTCGACAGCACCATCATCGTCACCGACAGCCGGTCCACCAGGAAGGAGATCTCGAAGGTGTACGTCCCCGTGGAGAACCAGGGGCCCACGTCCACCATCAATACATCCTGGTGGTGCGACAGCATGAAGGCCGCCGTCGCCAGCGAGCCAATGAGCGACAACGACAGCGACCACAACACGCACCCCGCCACCGTCCGCTCGCTCGGCGTGCGATGCGCCAGCGTCACGAGCCCCAGCCCCACGAAGGCCAGCAGGGGCCAGAACGGAACGGTGGTGGCGATTCCTCCCACCACGACGTCACTGAGCTGCATGGATGGAATCTCCCTGAAGCGAGGGAATGGCGCCGCGGCCCACCCGGGGGACCGCCGAGCCCGAGGGCTCCGCCAGCTGAATCAACGCCGGAGGCAGGAAGTCCCGATGCCCCTGGTACCAATCGGTCGAGTGCGCCACCACCGGCAGCTTCGTCGAGGGCAGGGCCACCGGACGGAAGCCCCCCTTGGGCGTGAAGCGCGTCATCACGCCCGTCTCCGGGTCCACGCTCACCAGCTGCACCCACTCGTTGCCCACCAGCTCGCGGATGGACGCCTGGCGCTCGTAGATGGCCGCGAGCTTCGCCACGCTCGCCTCCACGACGAGCAGCAGGCGCATGGGCTCGTGAATTTCAATCATCTGCCGGGGCAGGCCGGTGCGCAGATCGCTCTCCACGCCGTCCATCACCCCGAGCAGGCCGGTGAGGTTGTGGGGCAGCTTGGTGCCGCACCCGTACCGGTCATTGTCCACGCACGAGAAGTAGTACTCGAGGTTGATGCCGGCGCCCACCGGCCCCACCGCCAGCAGGACGCGCTCGAGGATGGAGCCCGTGGGATCGTGGGTGGGATCGTACGAGACGAGGAAGGCGCGCCGGTCCAGGAAGAGGCCGCGGGACAGGGAGCGGCGGCCCACGATGCAGGAGGCGTTGGTGACGTGGCCCAGCTCGGGGCGGGCCTGGCTGAGGTCCACCGCGCGCTCCTCCACGTGGCGCAGCGCGGCCCTGGGCGAGAGCCGGGCCGGAGCGGACTCGAAGCGCCGGCAGCGCTCGTGCGCGGAGAGGGCCCGCGCCTCGTCCATCTCGCGCCGGAATTCCTCCAGCTCGCCCTGCAAGGCCCGAGGCACTTCCTCCGTGTCGAGGAGCACCACCTCGTCGGTGGTGGTGTTGTGCAGCCCACCGATGAACCAGGTGCCGGCGGGAATGTGGATGCCGCGCTCGCGCAGGCGCGCTCTCACCTCGGGCCGGTTGGCCATCTCCGCGAAGAGGCGCGCGTTGGCGCCGCCGTGGCGGCCGCCGCAGGCACCGCAGTCATAGGCGGACATGTGCGGGTTGTTGACGCTCACCGCCCCGTGCCCCAGCAGCAGCACCAGCGGGGCGAAGTCCTTCACCAGCCCCACGTTGTCCAGCAGGGCCGCCACCCGGTCCGCCTTCTCGGCCACGGTGAAGCCCCGCGACTTGCCCACCTGGGGCGCGGGGAGCGACTCGTCCCGCAGGCTCGCCAGCTTCGTGCGCGGCGTGGGCACCATCTTCCTGGCGAGCGCCCGGCGCATCCGGTCCACCTGATGCGGGAAGAAGACATGCAGCGGCAGCAGCAGCGCGGAGAGCAACCCCACCAGCGGCGTCAGCAGCCAGCCGAGCTCCAGCGAGTGGGCCCCGCCGTGCAGCCAGTGGTCGAAGCGGGCCCACAGGGCGCGCGTCCGGGCGCGGGCCCGCGCCAGGTGCTCGTGCCCCGGGTGCGCCTGCTCCACCACCTCGTGCCCGGGCGTCACCACCACCGGGCACAGCGAGGCATGGCTCGCGTCGTCCAGACCCCGGTAGTCCATGGCCACGCCGAAGAAGCCCGCCGCGCCGAACGTCTCGTGCGCGGGGCTCAGCTCCTCGAAGTGCCGGCGGATGGCCTCCTCCCGGTCGTCGATGCAGAAGAACACCTGGAAGCGGGCGCCGTGTACCGTCCGCAGCGGCTCGGGACGCTGCTGGTTCTGCTCCAGGCCGTGCAGCACCTCCATGCGGTAGCGGTGCTCGTAGGCCTCCTGCCACACCCGGCGGCGCGCCAGCTCGTCGAAGGACTCCAGCCACGTGAGCAGCGTGCGGCGCTGGGACACCGGAAGCCCGGCCACCTCCGGCGCGGAGAGTCCGGCCACCTGCGCGAGCTGGAAGAAACGCCAGCTGCCCTCCTCCTCCGGGCGCTCGGTGAAGCCGTTCCGGGGCGGCAGGTTCCGGGCGTGCACCATCAACCCGGAGAGCGGACCCGTGTACTCCAGGCGCCGCTTCGCCACGTCCCGCAGCGCGTACAGCTCCAGCGTGAGGCGCACGGCGAGGAAGTCCACCAGCGCGGCCGGAGGCGCCCCCGGAGCGCGGTCCGCGGGGTTCTGCTCCAGGCGGCTCACCATGCCGGCCCAGCCGGGCAGCGCCAGCAGCACCCGGACGACGTACTCCTCCCACTGCGACTCGGGCACGCCGAGCGTGTCGAGCGCGGCCAGCACCGTGTCCCGGGCGGACAGGCCCCGGCGCTCGGACTCGGCGAGCTCCTCGTGCAGCCCCGCCAGCCAGTGGGGCAACACACCGCTGCCCCGCAGCTTCAAGGCGCGCCACGCGGCGAACAGCCCGCGCTCCCGCTCCGGCATGGGCCAGTGCGACACCCCCTCGTCGAGGAAGGCCGCGCAGGCGCGGATGAGGTGCGGGTTCACCAGGTCCGACGCATCCTCCCCGGTGATGTCCCGCAGCACCTCGCGGTGGCTGCGCACTGTCTCCGGAGCCGGCGCTTCCGGGGTCTCCGGCGTGAGCAGCGGGGTCCGGCAGGCGGCCCACAGCGCACTCACCGCGAACACCTCCGGCTCCTTCGCCAGGCGCTCGCGCAGGGAGGGCAGGCTGCCATTGCCGCCGAAGATGGCCGCCAGCTCCCGCGTCACCGCCTTCACGTCCGCCGGCTTCCACGACGGCCCGAGCAGCGCCGCCGCGAGGTCGTTCAAGGTCCAGTCCCTACCCACCCGATCCATCCAGCCGCGCAGGCCCTCGGTGGAGCGTTGCAGCAGCCGGGCCCGCGCCGCCTCCGGCACGTCCGGACGCAGCCGCCGCGAAGAGGACAGCTCCTCCAGCTTCCAGCGCAGCGAGGCCGCCGTCTCCACCGGAATGGCGTGGCGCAGTGCCAGCCGCTCCACCTCCAGCGGGGTGAGGGCGCCCGGAGCGAGCTCCACCACCGGCCTGCCCTCGTGACGCTCGGCCAGGGCCGCCTCGAGGTCCCCGTCGGTGATGCGTCCGCGCTGGTACAGCTCGCGGAAGCGCGACTCCGGGTAGTAGCCCTCCGTGCCGAAGACGGCACTGGCGGCCTCCACCGCCTCGTGGAAGGGCTGGTGCTGGAAGGCATGCAGCGTGTTGTGGTGCACGAACACGCCGATGGGGCCCTGGGCCGGCAGCAGGTGGGCCGCATGCTTCAGCACCTCGTGCAGGTGCTGGCCGCGGTCCTCTGGAGTGCCGTGCGGAGAGGCGTGGGAGTGGCTCATCTGAGACGTCCTGGTTCAGGGGTACCGGAAGGAATGGCTACTGGGCGCCGACGGGGTTGTTGCCCGGCAGCTTCTTGCGCGCGGCGAGCGGGTGCCTCGACAGGCCTCGGTGCTGGTCCAGCCCACGGATGTGCAGGTGCCGGCCCGAGCGGGAGAACTCATCCTCCAGCTCGTGCAGCCGCTCCATCACCGTGTGGTCCACCAGGCGCGCGTCCTCGAGGTCCAGCTCCACGTGCTTCGCCTGGGCGTGCTTGGAGATCTGCTTCTTGAGTTTGAGGTAGTTGCTGAAGACGGCCGCGTGCCGCACGCGCAGCACCACCTTGTCCCCGTGCAGCTGCTCCTCGATGGCGGGCCGGAACAGGCCGCCGAGCGGCGCGCCGTTGATCACATGCACCACCAGCTTCAGCACGATGCCCGCCGCCACGCCCACCAGCAGGTCCGTGGCCAGCGTCACCACCAGCGTGAAGCTGAAGATGGTGAGCTGCTCGGCGCCGATGCGGAACGTCTTCACGAACTCGCTCGGCGACGCCAGCCGCACGCCGGTGAAGATGAGCATCGCGGCCAGCGCGGCCAGCGGAATGCGGTGGATGAGCATGGGCGCGAAGGTCACGAACAACAGCAGGAAGAGGCCGTGGAAGAAGTTGGACAGCCGGCTCTTCGCCCCGTAGCCGATGTTGGCCGAGCTGCGGACGATCTCCGAAATCATCGGCAGGCCGCCGATGAGGCCGGCGATGAGGTTGCCTACGCCCGTGGCCAGCAGGTCCTTGTCCAGGTCCGAGCGGCGCTTCTGCGGATCCAGCATGTCCACCGCCTTGGCGCTCAGCAGCGACTCGATGCTGCCCACCAAGGAGAACATGACGATGTACTTGATGGAAGTGCTCGAGGCGACGACTGAGAAGTCCGGGAAGGTGATGGCCGACAGCAGATTGCCCGGCAGGTTCACGAGGAAGTTGGGGCCCACAGAATACAGGTGGTCGGAGAAGGTGAAGGTGTGCTCGTGGTCCAGATCGAAATACAGACCCATGGGCACCGCGGCGAGCAGCACCAGCAACGGGGCCGGCACTCGCTTGAGGATCGCCACCTTCTTGGACAGCGCCATGTGCCCGAAGAGCAGCACCAGGCTGATGACACCGATGAGGGCGATCTCCGGGTTCAGCCGCCCCACGCTCTGGGGAATCTCACCCAGCAGCGCCAGCGGCTCCTTGGCCTTGGGCGCCACGCCCAGCAGCGTATGGACCTGCTTCGAGCAGATGATGACGCCGATGGCCGCCAGCATTCCGTGCACCACCGAAGAGGGGAAGAAGTCCCCGAGCGTTCCGGCGCGCAGCAGCGCGAAGGCGATCTGGATGGCCGCCGCCACCGCGATGGTGGCCAGCGCCCGGCGGTAACCCAGGGCCATGTCACCCTGGCCCAACTCCTGCACAGCGCCGAGCGCGATGACGATGAGACCCGCCGCTGGCCCCTTGATGGTCAGCCGGGCGCTTCCCAGCCAGGAGGACAGGATGCCGCCCACCACCGCGGTGAGGATGCCGGACACCGGAGGAAAGCCGCTCGCCATGGCGATGCCCAGGCACAGCGGCAGCGCGATGAGGAAGACCAGGAAGCCAGAGACGAGATCACTCTTCCAGGTCGACGCGTCCGCCTGCTCGGGGCGGGGCGTGGAGGAAGGTGTGGAAGGGGATTGCATGGGGTTCGTGACTCCTCTTCTGCATCGGATTCACTGGGGATGGGATGAGCCGCCTTCCGGTTCCCGTGATGGGTTTTTTCCCTCGTTTCCCGCTTGTTTCCCCTCTGGGCACCCAGGCGGGCCGGACGCACGGCCGCCGGGTTCCTGGCACCTCCCGAGAAACGTCTCGGAAAACAAAATGAGTGGGAACCGGCCGACGGTTCGTTCCGTCTGGAGGGTGGATGTGATGCATGGGACAACAGGGCGCCAGGTGGTTGGAGGTAGAGGCCGGGAGAGGCAGGCCCCCCGTGTCCGCTAACGAGCGGGCCCGTTTCGAGGCCGACGTCGAAGCGCTCATGCCCCGGCTCCATCGGTTCTGTCTGACGCTGTGCAAGGATCGGGAGGAGGCGGAGGATCTGCTCCAGGACTCCCTGGTGCGGGCGTACCTCCACCGCGGCAGCTACCAGGGGCATGGCTCCTTCTTTGGATGGTTGTGCGGAATCGTCCGCAACCAGTTCATCGAGGGCCGGCGGTCCGCGGCCCGGCGCCGCTCGCTCCTGGACAGCGTGCTGGAGGGGGCGTCGTCGGTGCTCGGCTCCCTCTTCACGGGAGGGGTGGAGCAGCCGGATCCGGAGTCGCGGGCCTGTCAGTCCGAGCAGTCGGCCATGCTGCTGCGCGCCCTGCATGCCTTGCCGGAGAAGTACCGGTTGGTGGTGTTGCTGTGTGACGTGGAAGAGCTGGGCTACGAGGAAGTAGCCTCCATCCTGGGGGTGCCCGTGGGGACGGTGAAGAGCCGTCACTTCCGCGGCCGGGCCCAGTTGGGAACAGCCTTCCAGGCGGAGCTGGACCAGCAGGAGTGCGCCGTGCGCACAGGAGGAGGCTCGTGAGCAAGGACGACGAGACGAAGCTGCCGCCGCTGCCCGAGGAGGCACGGTTCGCCATCCAGGCCTTCCGCTCCGAGCGTCCCTCGACGCAGGCCCGTTTCCGCATCCACGAGGCGCTCGAGGCGGCCGAGGCCGGCCGGTCCGCGCCCCCACGGCCCGCGCCTCCCCCGAAGTACGCCGGTTGGCGCGCCTCCGCCGGGCTCCGCGTGGCCATGGGCGCGGTGCTCACGGGCGCGCTCATGTTGGGAGTGACGGTCAACCTCGACGGCGACGACTCCCAGCTCATCTCCCACGAGTCCCTGCCCGCACGGCACCTGTCCGTCCAGATTCCCGAGGAGGGCTTCGGCTGGGTGGAGCTCCCCTGGAACATCGACAACCACCCCGAGGGCACGGCCGTGGTGCACATGGAGACCCCGGCCGAGATGAACTTCCACGAGCACCACGCCGAGCACCTGCCCGCACTCCAACTGGTGAGCTGCGAGGCGGATCGCTGCCTGCACCAGTTCGAGGCTCCGAGCGGCTCGGCCGCCCAGCCGCTGCGCGTGCGCATCCACAAGCCGGGCCGCTACGAGTTCCGCGTGTCGCATGCCTCGGATGAGCGGCAGATCAACGAGCGCTTCGTCGTGGAGGCGGGGCACTGAAGCGCCGGGCTCCCGGCATGACGTGAATGGGGCATTTTGCCCCCAGGGGGCATTCTGCCCCGCGCCAGTGGACAGGTTGGACATCGCGGGGCGGGCCGTGGTGTGGATGGCGGCATGACGCTCGCGAGGAAGCTCGTTTTCGCCCTGGTGCTGCTCGCCTTCGCGGTCATCGCGGGGCTGGAGACGGTGGAGGTGCGGCGGGAGCTGTCCCGATCGGCCCTGGACATGCAGCAGGATCACCGCCTGCTCGGCCACGCGCTGGGTGGCTCCCTCGTCCGGGCCTGGGAGGTGGAGGGCGGGGAGCAGGCGCTGATGTTGCTGTCGCAGGCCAACCGCTTCCAGGAGCAGGTGAAGCTGAGCTGGCTCTGGCTGGACTCGCCGGAGGCGGCGGACCTGTCGTCCGAGCAACGGGCGGAGCTGCTCGCGGGGCAGGACGTTTCCTTCGTGGACGAGCGGCGGGCTCCGGGCGTGCTGCGCTCCTTCACCCCGGTGGGCATCGGCCCCCGGCAGGGCGTCATCGAAATCACCGAGCCCCTGACGGAGCAGCGCCTGTACGTGAGCCGGACGGTGCTGGGCATGGCGGTGGCCACGGCCCTCATCTTCCTGGCCTTCCTGGGCGTGGCCATGGCCATGGGCCACCGGCTGGTGGGCCGTCCGGTGGAGCAGTTGGTGGAGTTCACGCGGCGCATCGGCCAGGGAGACCTGGAGGCGCGCGTCCACCTGCGACAGAAGGACGAGCTGTCCACCCTCGCGGAGGCGATGAACCAGATGGCCAGTGGGCTGGCGGCCGCTCGCGCCCAGGTGGCGGCCGAGACGGCGGCGCGCCTGGCCACGCTCGAGCACCTGCGGCACGCGGACCGGCTGGGCACGGTGGGCAAGCTCGCCTCCGGCGTGGCCCATGAGCTGGGCACTCCGCTCAACGTGGTGCTCGGCCGGGCGAAGATGATCGCCTCCGGGGAGGCCGAGGGCGACGAGACGCGCGAGTGCGCGCAGATCATCACTCAGCAGGTGCAGCACATGACGGGCATCATCCGGCAGTTGCTGGACTTCGCCCGGCGGCGCACGCCCCAGCGGGCCCCGGAAGACCTGGCGGAGCTGGTGGCGCACACGCTGCGGATGTTGCACCCCCTGGCGACGCGGCGGGGCATCCACCTCGCCAGCGAGGCCGAGGGGCCGCTGCGGCTGGAGGTGGACGGTGGGCAGATCCAGCAGGCGCTCACCAACCTGGTCGTCAATGGCATCCACGCGATGAAGCGCCCGGGCACCTTGAGGGTGCGGCTGGGCCACGCGCGCGCCCTGCCTCCAGTGGAGCTGGGTGGCCCCGAGGCCGAGTGGGTGCGCATGGACGTGTTGGACGAGGGGGAGGGCATCTCCCCGGAGACGCTCCCGCGCGTCTTCGAGCCCTTCTTCACCACCAAGGACGTGGGGGAGGGGACGGGCCTGGGGCTGTCCGTCTCCTATGGACTCATCCGGGACCATGGAGGATGGATATCCGTGAGCAGCGAGCCCGGGCGCGGGAGTTGCTTTTCCATCTTCCTTCCACCCGGGGGCGGCGAGTCCCAGGAGGCCGAGGCATGAGCGCGACGAAGGGCCGCATCCTGATCGTCGAGGACGAGCGTGAGATGCGCGCGCTGTTGGAGAAGGGGTTGGCGCGCCGGGGGTTCATCCCCACGGTGCGAGGCCGTGCGGACGAGGCCTTCCCGTTGCTGGAGACGGAGGACTTCGACACCGTCCTCACGGACCTGCGGATGCCGGGCATGGACGGGTTGGAGCTGTGCGAGCGCATCGTCCTCAACCGGCCGGACATTCCGGTGGTGGTGCTGACGGCGTTCGGCACGTTGGAGACGGCGGTGGCGGCCATCCGGGCGGGGGCGTACGACTTCGTCACCAAGCCGGTGGACGTGGACGCGCTGGTGCTGGTGCTGGAGCGGGCGGTGCAGCACCGGGCACTGCGCGAGGAGGTGCGCCGGCTGCGCCAGGCCCTGGGGGATGCGTCCGCGGACGGAGGCTGGGTGGGGGAGAGCCCGGCACTGCGCCGGGTGTATGAGCTCATCGAGCGGGTGGCGGACTCGGACACCTCGGTGCTGATCACCGGGGAGAGCGGCACGGGCAAGGAGGTGGCCGCCCGGGCCCTGCACGCGCGCGGCCGGCGCCACGCGGGGCCCTTCGTGGCCATCAACTGCGCGGCCATGCCCGAGCAGCTCCTGGAGAGCGAGCTGTTCGGCCACGCCAAGGGGGCCTTCACGGATGCCAAGGCCGCGCGCACCGGCCTTTTCATCAAGGCCAATGGCGGCACCCTCTTCCTGGACGAGGTGGGGGAGATGCCCCTGGCGTTGCAGCCCAAGCTGCTGAGGGCCCTGCAGGAGCGCACGGTGCGTCCGGTGGGAGGGGACTCGGAGCTGCCCTTCGACGCGCGCATCGTCGCCGCCACCAACCGGGATTTGGAGCTGGCCGTGGAGGAGGGGCGCTTCCGCGAGGACCTGTACTACAGGCTCAACGTCATCGGCCTGGAGCTGCCCCCGCTGCGTGCCCGCGGCAATGACGTGCTGCTGCTGGCCCAGCGCTTCGTGGAGCACTTCGCCGGCCGCGGCGGCAAGCGCGTCCTGGGACTCAGCCCCGCAGCGGCCCAGCGGCTGCTGGCCTACACCTGGCCCGGCAACGTGCGTGAGTTGCAGAATTGCATCGAGCGCGCCGTGGCCCTCACCTCCTACGAGCAGCTCACCGTGGAGGACCTGCCCGAGCGCATCCGCGACTACCGCGGCTCCAACCGTGCCCAGGCGGATGACGTGTCCGAGCTGGTGTCACTCGAGGAGATGGAGCGCCGCTACATCCAGCGGGTGCTGGAGGCGGTGGGGGGCAGCCGGACGCTGGCCTCGCGCATCCTCGGGGTGGACCGGAAGACCATCTACCGCAAGCTGGGCCGGCGCCACGCTGGTGCCGAGGACAAGGACGACAAGGCCTGAGTCACAACCCCTCTCCCCCCGGGAGAGGGACGGGGTGAGGGTATCGGAGTTCCCGGGTTGAGCCCCTGTCACGAGCCGGACGGGGGCTCCCCGGCGGGATGGGCATCCACCTCCTCGCGGTCGAGCGAGGCGGGCAACAGCGCATTGGCGAGGATGCCCACGAGCGCGGCCAATGCCATGCCGTGCAACTCCAGGTGCACGTCGCCGAAGGCCACGGGAATCTTCGCGCCGCCCAGGCCGAGCACGAGGATGAGGCTGACGACGATGAGGTTGCGGCTGTGGGCGAAGTCGATGCGCGCCTCGGAGAGGGTGCGGATGCCCACGGAGGCGATCATCCCGAAGAGCAGGATGCTGACGCCGCCGAGCACGCCCGCGGGGAGGCTCTGGAAGACGGCGGCCAGCTTGGGCGAGAGGCCGAAGAGCATGGCGAAGCCGGCGGCGATGCGCAGCACCGCGGGATCATAGACACGGGTGACGGCGAGCACCCCCGTGTTCTCCGCGTAGGTGGTGGCGGCGGGGCCTCCGAGCACCGCCGAGGCCATGTTGGCGAGGCCATCGGCGAAGAGGGTCCGCGGCAGGCCGGGGCGCTCGAGGAAGTTCTTCCCCACCACGCGGCCATTCACGATGACGTCGCCGATGTGCTCGATGAAGGTGACGATCGCCACCGGGGCGAGCACGAAGATGGCGCTCCACGAGAACGCGGGGCCGTGGAAGGGAGGCAGGCCCACCCAGGCGGCATCGCGGATGGCGCCGAGCTTCGCGGGCTCCACGGCGCCGAGCACCAGCGCGACGAGGTAGCCGGTGATGACGGCGATGAGAATGGGAATCATCTTGAAGAGGCCGCGGGCGAAGACGCTGGTGACGATGGCGGCCAGCAGCGTGACGAGCGCGAGGACCCAGTGACTCTGCGCCTGGTTGACGGCGACGCCGGCGAGGCTCAGCCCGATGACGATGATGACGGGGCCGGTGACGATGGGGGGAAACACCTGCTGGACGAGGCGGATGCCCACGGCCTTCACCAGGGCGGAGAAGACGAGGTACATGGCGCCCGCGGCGAGGAGCCCACCGCCCACGGCGGCGGGGCCCTCGGCCTTCAGCACGGCGATGATGGGGGCGATGAAGGCGAAGCTGCTGCCCAGGAAGATGGGCACGCCCAGCCCGGTGAGCACGTGGAAGAGGAGGGTGGCGAGCCCGGCTCCGAAGAGGGCCACACTGGGATTGAGGCCGGTGAGCAGCGGCACCAGCACCGTGGCGCCGAACATGGCGATGGTGTGCTGGAGGCCCAGCACGACCTTCTTCTGGAGCGGGAGGGGCATGGGCCCGCCTTAGAGCTTCAGGGGCAGGGTCCGCAAGCGCTTCCCGGTGAGCGTGAAGAGGGCATTGGCCACGGCGGCGGCCACCGGACCCATGGGCGGCTCGCCCATGCCGAGCGGCTTGTCGCCCTCGCCCACCAGCAGCGTGTCGATGTCCGGCGCTTCCCGCATCGTCAGCAGCGGGTAGTCGTAGAAGTTCTCCGCCTCCACCTGCCCGTTCTTGAGCGTGATCCGCTCAGAGAGGGTGGAGCTCAGGGCCATCATGATGCCGCCCTCCACCTGGGCGGCGGCGCCGTCCGGGTTGATGACGAGCCCGCAGTCCACGGCGCAGGTGAAGCGGTGCACGCGCGGCCGCCCGTTCTCCACGGAGACCTCGGCCACCTGGGCCACCACGGTGTTCATGTCCACGGAGCACGCGATGCCCCGCGCCCGGCCCTCGGGAGCGGCCGTGCCCCAGCCGGCCTTCTTCGCCGCGGCCTCCAGCACCCGGCGGAAGCGGCGTCCCATTTCGTCGTCGCCGAGGTGCTTGAGCCGGAAGGCCAGTGGGTCCTCGCCCGCCGCGTGGGCGAGCTCGTCCATGAAGCCCTCCACCGCGAAGGTGTTGGCCAGCAGGCCCAGGCCCCGCCAGGTGGCGGTGGGCACGGGCAGCTCCACACGCTGGGCCAGCGTCCGGCGGTGGGGCATGTCGTAGCGGATGGTGGCCCCTCGCCAGGAGCCGAAGTCCGCTCCCATCACCGCGCTCACGGCTCCGGGCATCAGCGCGAAGATCACGTCACCGCTGGCCTGCTGGTGGTCGAAGGCCAGCACCTTGCCGGACTCCAGCGAGGCCTTCAGTACGTGGTGCGTGGGCGGGCGGAAGAAGCCATGGCGGAACTCCTCGGCGCGCGTCCACCCCACGTGCACCGGCCGGCCCGTGGCTCGGGACAGCCGAGCGGCCTCGATGGGGGCCTTCGCGTCCAGGCGCCGGCCGAAGCCACCCCCCAGGTGCGTGGGGACGATCTCGACGCTCTCCTCGTCCCGCTCCAGCGCCTTCGCCACCTGCTTGCGGATGCTCCCGGGCATCTGGGTGGACGTCCACACCCGCACCCGCTCCGGCTTCACCTCCACCAGCGCGGCCTGAGGCTCCAGGTGCGCGTGCGCCGCCAGCGGCGTGCGGTACTCGGCGCTCAGTTGCTTGCCGCGCCCCAGGTGCGCCGGCACGTCGCCCTCTTCCTGGACGAGCACGCCCTCTCCGTCCTTCACCGTCGTCCGCGCGTCGACGTCCGCCTGCTGGAGCGACTCGCCCTCGGTCCACTCCAGCTCCAGGTGCGCCAGGGCCGCGTGGGCCTGCTCTCTGGACTCGGCGGCCACGGAGGCGAAGTCGCTTCCAATCAGCACCTCCACCACGCCGGGCTGCTGGCGCGCCTTGCCCTCACGCGCGGCGCGCAGCGTGCTCCCCAGCCGCGGCGGCCGGGCCGTGGCCCCGTACAGCATGCCGGGCAGCCGCTGGTCATAGCCATACACGCCCTGGCCGGTGAGCTTGGCCTCCAGGTCCACACGCGGCATCGACTTGCCGATGAACTGGAAGTCCTTCGCCGGCTTGAGCGCCGGTGGCTGCTCGGGCACTTCCCACGTGCCCGTGTGCTTCGCCACCACCTCGCCGTAGCGCAGCTTCTTCTCGGGCTGGTCCCTCACGCTCAGCGTCCCCCCGGCGGCCACGATCGCGCTGGCCTGCACGCCCAGCTGACGGGCGGCCTCGGCGCGCAGCATCTCCCGCAGCGTGGCGGCTGATTCGCGCAGGGGCTGGTACAGGCCCACCACCGTCATGCTTCCCGAGGTGCCTTGTTTGTCCACCGGTCCATGCGCGGTGGTGGCGTGCACCACCTCCAGCCGCTCCCAGGGGACTTCCAGCTCCTCGGCGGCGATCTGCGCCAGCGCGGTGTGGATGCCCTGGCCCATCTCCACCTTGGGCAGGTGCAGGCGCACCCGGTCGTCCCGCAGGACCTCGAACCAGAGGGTGGGGTCCAGCGGATCCGACGAGGGGACGAGGCCCTTGTCCACGGCGCGCGCCACCTCCAGGCGTATGGCGGGCAGGCCCAGGGCGAGCGCTCCCACGCCACCCACGCCGAGGCCCAACAGGAACTGCCGGCGCGTGGGGCGCCAGCTCTTCTTCGGAGCCACCGCGTCACTCATGGCTTCGTCTCCTGGGTCAGCGGCTTCGTCTCCTGCGCCAGCTGCTGCGCCGCCGAGAGCACGGCCTTCTTGATGCGGCAATAGGTGCCACAGCGGCAGTAGTTGTTCTGCATGGCCTCCACCACCTGGTCGGGCGTGGGGCTCGGGTTGCGCTCCAGCAGGGCGGCGGCGCTCATCATCTGCCCGCTCATGCACCACCCACACTGGGGCACCTGCACGTCGAGGAATGCCCGCTGCACGGGGTGCAGCTGGGGTTTGCCATCCGGCCCCGGGGTGGACAGGCCCTCCACGGTGCGGATGCGTGCGTCAGCGGCCAGCGTGGACACCGGGGTGAGGCATGCGCGCGTGGCCACTCCATTCACATGGATGGTGCACGCACCGCAGATGCCGGCACCGCAGCCGAAGCGGGTGCCAACCAGGCCCAGCTCGTCCCGAAGGACCCACAGCAGCACGCGGTGGGGGTTCTCGTCGGGAACCTCGTACTCCCGGTCGTTGATGGTGAGCTTCATGTGTTTTTCAGGGGGGGCGGGCAGGGGTTGTGCTTCCTCTGCCAGGGGGGTGAGGAAAGATAACCCAGCGGCAGGGCGTGCGCCTCGGGTTCTCATTCCTCCGCCTGCCTCCATGCTCGCCGCTACTCCGGGTGCGCATTCCGTGGAGTGTGCTTCTTTTGCGTGTTGATGGACGCCACCGGAGCCCTTCAGCATGCGGCCGCGCATGAAGACAGCGACCTCCGCTCGTTTCCTGACCGGGCTCCTCCGTGGAGCCGTGTGGCTGCCGTGTCTGGCCTTCCTGGTGATGTGGGCGTTCAGCTACGGCTTCTACACCTCGTTTGGGCTCGACATGGACCGGGAGCGGGAAGGTGCCGTGAGGCGGACGCATCATCGGATCCGCTGGCCAGGGGATGGCTCCTTCTGGGTGGGTGCCGAGTCGTTCTGGATGCCGGCCTCGGAGCCCGTGGATGCCTTCGACCTGGGTGGTGCCTTCTTCCGTGCGCCGCGCAGGCCACAGCCTCGCTCCTCGTGGAACCGGGTGGGCTTCTGGTTCATCCACGCGGAGCACCCGCGGCCCCTCGTGCCGGTGCAATCCTCGGCGAACGCGGGGGCGTTCTGGGTGGGCGTTCCGAGCTGGTTGCCACCGCTGCTGCTGGGTCTCTGGCCCGCCAGGGTGTGGCTCCGCGGGCGGCGGGTCGCGAAATCCCCCGAGTCCCGGTGAACGCGGGCCCAATGGCATGAAACACTTGCAACATCGGAGAATGTGAGAAGTGCGTATGGAATGCCCGCGCGTGCGCCGTTAGGCTTTGCATGACCATCCTTGGAAGGAGTTGCGTGCATGCTGAGCCGGCGCGGTTTTCTCCTCACCAGTGCGCTCGCCGCGGGTGCGGGTGCTGTTCCCACCGGAGTCGCCGCGGAGAAGAAGCCGAGGGCCGCTCCCTTCGACTCGAAGGACTGGGGCGCCGTGCGGCGGCAGTTCGACCTCGACCCGAGTTACATCCACCTCAGCCTCTTCTTCCTCACGTCGCATCCGCGCCCTGTGCGTGAGGCCATCGCGGCCTACCGCCAGCAACTCGAATCCAACCCGCTCCAGACCGTGGAGCGGCTGGCGTTCGGTGGGCCGCCCGAGGAGCACGTCCCCGCGAAGGTGTGCAACGCGATTGCCTCGTACATCGGCGGGAGCGCGGATGACATCGCGCTGACCCAGAACACCACCACCGGACTCGCCGTCATCTACCAGGGCCTGCCCCTGAAGCCCGGAGATGAGATCCTCACCACCACGCACGACCACTTCGTGCACCACGAGGCCATCCGCCTCGCGGCCGAGCGCGCTGGCTCGACGTGGCGGAAGATTCCGCTCTTCGATTCCTACGACAGTGTTTCCGCCGATGACATGGTCGAGCGTCTGCGCAAGGCCATCCGTCCGGAGACACGCGTGCTGGGCGTGACGTGGGTGCACTCGAGCAGTGGGCTCAAGCTGCCGCTCCGGCGCATCGCCGATGCCCTCGCGGTGGTGAATCGCGAGCGCTCCCCGGATCGCCGGGTCTTCTTCGTCGTCGATGGGGTGCATGGGCTCGGCGTCGAGTCGCCGGACATCGTGGCCATGGGCATGGATGCGTTCTCCGCGGGGACGCACAAGTGGATATTTGGCCCGCGCGGCACCGGCTTCGTCTGGGCCCGCCCCGAGGTGTGGTCCGTCATGCGGCCCCTCATGCCGAGCACCTCGTCCGCCGAGCTGTTCTTCGCCTGGGCCGGTGAGAAGCCTCCCGACATGCCCGCTCGCGCCACCTGGTTCTCCCCCGGCGGCTTCCAGGCCTTCGAGCACTACTGGGCCGTCCCCCCCGCGTTCGAGTTCCATCGGGCCATCGGCCCCGCTCGCATCACCGAGCGCATCCACGAGTTGAATGCCCAGATGCGCGAGGGCCTGGCGAAGATGAAGCACGTCACCCTGTACACGCCCCGCTCGAAGGAGCTGTCCTCCGGCATGGTCTGCTTCGACGTGAAGGGCATGTCGCCGCAGCAGGTCGTGCAGCGGCTCGCGGAGCGGAACAGGATCCTCGCCTCGACCACGCCCTACGCCGTGCCCTTCGCGCGGGTGGCGTTCAGCATCCAGAACACCACGGCCGAGGTGGAGAAGACGCTCGCCGCCATCCGCTCCATGGTGTGAGTGGGCGCCGGGCGCTACTGCTCGAAGTAGATGCGCGGATACGCCCGGCGGTCGACGGTGCTCCACTCCTCGCGCGCCCTGGCCAGCTCCTTCCTGGCCACGGCGTAGGCCTGACCATGCATGAGGAGACCCGCGAAGAATCCCATCTGGAAGATCGGCCAGAGGCGGTGGGGAACACAGACGAGCTCCTCCGGTAGGAAGAGCATCGTCCAGTTCTTGAACCCGTAATGGGAGAACACCGGGCCGGCGACGAGGTGCGGAGTCATGGGTTCAACCCGGGATTCTCGATACCCTCACCCCGTCCCTCTCCCGGGGGGCGAGGGGATTTGGGCGGAGTGGGGGATTTGGGCGAAGTGGGGGAATCTGGGGCGCTTTGCTTCAGCTCCAGTCCGAGTGGACGAAGCCCGCATCGGGCTTGTCCCGGCGCTGGTAGGTGTGCGCTCCGAAGGCGTCTCGCTGCGCCTGCGTCAGGTTCTGCGGCAGCTCCGCGCTCCGGTAGCTGTCGAAGTACGCCAGACTCGCGCTGAACACCGGCACCGGAATTCCCAGCCGCGCCGCCACCCCCACCGTCCGCCTCCACGCCGGCGCCATCTTCCCCAGCACCGGCGCCAGGCTGTCCGCCAACATCAGGTTCGGCAGGTCCGGCTTCTTCTCGAAGGCCTCTCGCAACGGCGTGAGCAGCTTCGCGCGGATGATGCACCCCGCTCGCCAGATGCGCGCCATCTCCGCCAGCGACACGTTCCACTTGTACTCGTTCGACGCCGCCTGGATCAGCCGCATTCCCTGCGCGTACGTCACCACCCGCGCCGCGTACAGCGCGTCATGCGCCCACGCCGCCAGGTTCGTCTTCTCCTCCGCCGACAGGCCCTCGCCCTGTGGACCCGGTAGCACCCGGCTCGCCGCCACGCGCTCGTCCTTCATCGAGGACAGGTTGCGCGCGTCCAGCGCCCCCGCGATCGACGGCACCGGCACCCCCAGGTCCAGCGACACCTGCACCGTCCACTTCCCCGTGCCCTTCTGGCCCGCCTTGTCCAACACCATGTCCACCAGCGGCTTGCCCGTCTCCCCGTCCTTCTTGCGCAGCACCTTGACCGTCGTCTCCAGCAGGAAGGACTCGGCGATGCCCTCGTTCCACTTCGCGAAGAGGTCCGCCACCTGCTCCGCCGGCAGCCCGAGCCCGCGGCGCAGCAAGTCGTACGTCTCCGCCAGCAGCTGCATGTCCGCGTACTCGATGCCGTTGTGCACCATCTTCACGAAGTGTCCCGCTCCGTCCGGGCCCACGTGCGTGACGCACACCCCCGCCTCGCTCTTCGCCGCGATCGCCTCCAGCACCGGACGCACCACCGCGTACGCCTCGGCCGGGCCTCCCGGCATGATCGACGGACCGTACCTCGCTCCCTCCTCGCCGCCCGAGACGCCCACCCCCATGAAGTTCAGCCCCTTCTGCTTCCACGCCTCCTCGCGCTTGCGCGTGTCCTGGAACCAGGAGTTGCCACAGTCCAGCACCACGTCCCCAGGCTGCAGCAGCGGCTCCAGCTTCTCCATCATCGAGTCCACCGCCGCTCCCGCCGTCACCATCAGCATGATGCGGCGCGGCCGCTCCAGCGCCGCCACGAAGTCCTCCAGCTTCGCGTGGCCCTTCAGGCTCTCGGGTGCGCCCTTCGTCCGCAGTTCGTCGAAGCGCTCGGGGTGCCGGTCCCACACCGCTACCCGGTAGCCGTGGTCCGCCACGTTGAGCGCCAGGCTCTGCCCCATCACTCCCATCCCCGCCACTCCGAACTGCGCGTGTGCTGTGGTCATTGCGTTGACTCCTGTGCCCGCCGTGGGCTCACGGCGTTCAGCCCTGGGTTCTCGATACCCTCACCCCGTCCCTCTCCCGAGGGGAGAGGGGTGATTGGCGGGGGAGGGGACTGTTACTCCTGGCCCGCCGCGCTCCGGTCCATCATCCACTGCGCGTGCTCCACCTTCGCCGCCGGCAGGTCCTCTCCCGCCAGCACCCGCCGCACCATGTCCCGCTTGCCCGCCCCACTCACCAGCCCCAGCACCTTCCTCGCCGACCTCAGCACCGGCAACGTCAGCGTCATCCTCCACGGCGGCGGCTTGGGTCCCACCACCGCCAGCACCCGCTGCTCCTCCTCCTTCAGCGCCTCGTGCCCCGGGAAGAGCGACGCCGTGTGCCCGTCCTCGCCCATCCCCATCACCACCACGTCCAGCACCGGCGGCAACTGCCGCGCGTAGTCCCGCGCCGCCTGCTCCCGGTCCGCCCGCTCTCCCTGCATCCGGAAGATTTGATGCGGCGGCACCCCCAGCGGCTTGAAGAGCGCTTCCTCCGCCAACAGGTAGTTGCTCTCCGGGTGGTCCGGCGGCACGAAGCGCTCGTCCACGAAGTAGAAGTCCACCAGCGCCCACGGCACGTCCCGCTTCGCCAGCTCCCGGTACACCGGCCCCGGCGTGCTCCCGCCCGACAACGCGAGGCTCGCCCGCTGGCCTCCCGCCACCGCCTCCACCAACTGCCGCGCCACCCAGTCCGCGCCCGCCCGCCCCAACTCCTCCTTCTCCACCACGATGGGCGCCGGCCTCATCCCTTCAGCTCCATCCACCGCCGTCCGTCCCGGCCCAGCAGCGCCGACGCCGCGTCCGGCCCCGCGCTCCCAGGCTCGTACGTGTGCAGCGCTCCTCCCTTCCCCGAGTCCAGCGACTCGATGATGGGCGTCACCCACCCCCACGCCTGCTCCACGCTGTCCTGCCGCGCGAAGAGCGTCGTGTTGCCCCGCATGCAGTCCAGCATCAGCCGCTCGTACGCCTCCGGCACCGGCTTGTGGAAGCTGTTGGCGTAGTCGAAGTCCATGGTGACTCCGGCGATGTTGATGTCCTCGCCCGGCACCTTCGACTCGAAGCTCAGCGCGATGCCCTCGCGCGGCTGGATGCGCAGCGTGAGCACGTTGGGCTGCAACCGCTGGCACGTGTCGCTCGTGTTGAAGAGGCAGTGCGGCACGGACTTGTAGTGGATGGACACCTCCGTCACCCGCTTGCTCAGGCCCTTGCCCGCGCGCACGTAGAAGGGCACCCCCTGCCAACGCCACGTGTCCACGTACGTCTTCAAGGCCACGTACGTGGGCGTCTTCGAGTCCTTCGCGACTCCCTGCTCCTCGCGGTAGCCCCGGTACTGCCCCTGCACCACGTACTTCTCCACCTCGCTCCCCACCATGGGCCGCAGCGCGCGGAATACCTTGTTCTTCTCGTCCCGGATGTCCTCCGCCGCGAACGACACCGGCGGCTCCATCGCGCACAGCGCCAGCACCTGCAACAGGTGGTTCTGCACCATGTCCCGGATGACGCCCGTCTCGTCGTAGAAGCGCCCTCGCCCCTCCACTCCAATCTTCTCCGCCGCCGTTATCTCCACGTGGTCGATGTGCTGCCGGTTCCACAGCGGCTCGAAGATGGCGTTGGCGAAGCGGAAGACGAGGATGTTCTGCACCGTCTCCTTCCCCAGGTAGTGGTCGATGCGGAAGATCTGCTTCTCGTCCAGCACCGCCGCCAGCGCCCGGTTGAGCTCCTTCGCCGTGGCCAGGTCCCTCCCGAAGGGCTTCTCGATGACGAGCCGCCTCCAGGGCCGCTTCTCCCCGGCGCTCTCCCGGTACAGCAACCCGGCGCCGGACAGGCCCTCCAGCAACGAGGGGAAGGTGGAGGCCGGCGTGGCCAGGTAGTAGAGCTGATTGCCCTGCGTCCCGAAGCGCTCGGCGGTACGCTCCAGATGATCTCTCAGGCGCTGGTAGGAGGCCGGGTCGTCGTACGCCCCCGTCATCATCTCCAGCTTCGAGGACAGCCGCTCCCACGTGGCCTCGTCCAGCGGCTGCGTGCGGGCGAACTTCTTCAGCCCCTCCTTCACCTGGGCGCGGAACTGCTCCAGGTTGTGCTCCGAGCGGCTGAAGGCCACCACCGCGAAGTGCTCCGGCAGATTCCCCTGCCGCGCCAGCTCGAAGAGCGCCGGGAAGAGCTTGCGCTGCGCCAGGTCTCCCGTGGCCCCGAAGAGGACCATGACGCAGGGGTCCGGTCTGCCCGCCCGCAGCAGTGGATCTCCCTCGCGGGGATGGGTCTCGATGTGTACGCCCTGCTCGTCCATGTCACCCTCCGGAACGCCGATGCGGGGGAACATATGCGCTCGGCTCCTCGCGGGTGCATCAATACGTCGTCACACGCCCCCTCCCACGAGTCCGAGCCCTCGGTCCGGTGCCGGATGTGGGAGGGACAACCGTTGGCCGGATGACGTGCCTGGGGCCCCCTGCTCGCGGCGGCTCGGGGCGGACACGTACGCTGGCACGGCCGCCCCCGCGTCCTTCCCCCCGAGAGTGTCCCATGTACGAGTCCGCGCTCGCCCGGCAGGTGCTCGACACCGTCCTCCAGCGGTCCGTCTTCCATCGGACCTCGCGCATCCGTGTGGTGCGCGGCTGGGTGGCGGAGACGGAGTCCCTGTCCTCGGAGCGGCTGTCCTCCCAGTTCGCCACCCACGCCCGGGGCACGCCGGCCGAGGGGGCCCGGCTCCTGCTCCACCTCATCCACGTGGAGGCGCGCTGCCGCACCTGTGGCCGCACCTACGCCCCCGAGCACCACCTGCTGCGCTGCCCCGTGTGTGGCAGCGGCGACGGCGAGCAGCTCGGACAGACGGGCCTGGCCGTCACCGCCATCGAGGTGGACTGAGCTTCCCACCGGGCTTCTCACCGAGCCTCTCAGCGGGCTTCTCAAAGACGTCCTGTGAAACAGGCCCTACCCAGTGCGTCCGGGGCCCCCACCCACCGGTCGGGTAACCTGACCGCTGGAGGTGGGTGTGGATGCACGATGAGATGGACGGGCCCGGTGTGGGCGGGCGCGTGGCGGGCTTCACCCTCGAGGGGAAGATCGCCACCGGCAGCTTCGGCACCGTCTTCAGGGCCTCCCGGGATGGGCGCCGCTTCGCCGTGAAGCTGGTGCGCATGGGCCCCCGGGGCGAGCGCGAGGTGGACGCGTTGCGCCGGGCCCAGTTCCCCAATGTCGTCGGCTTCCTCGGCTACAGCGTCTGGCCGGAGGACGCGCCCCGCTTCCTCGTCCTGGCCCTGGAATTGGTGGAGGGCCTCCCGCTGGACGCGTGGGTCCGCGAGGAGAACCCGTCCGCGCTCGAGCTGGTGGAGCGGGTGCTGGTGCCGCTGGTGGACACCCTGGCGGACGTGCATGCCGCAGGCGTGGTGCACCGGGACGTGAAGGAAGCCAACATCGTCATGCGCGAGGCGGACGGGCAGCCGGTGCTGGTGGACTTCGGCGCCGCCGCGTACGAGGGCGCCCGGCGCCTGACGATGCAACTGCCGCCGGGCACCCCGGAGTACCGCAGCCCCGAGGCGCTGCGCTTCGCGAAGCAGTGGGAGGGCGAGCCCTATCCCTTCGGCCCGTCGGACGACCTGTGGGCGCTGGGGGTGATGCTCTACTGGCTCCTCACGCGCGAGCTGCCCTTCGGGGACAGGAAGAACCCCGGCCTGATGCGCGTCATCCTCGAGGAGACGCCTCCGGCTCCCCAGGTGCTCAACCCGCGGGTGCCCCCGGCACTGGGCACGCTGTGTCTGCGCATGCTGGAGAAGGCGCCCGAGGCCCGCTTCGCGGATGCCGTGGCGCTCGAGGAGGCCCTGGAGGACGCGCTGAAGGACGCGGCGGCCCGGGCGGATGACTCCTGGCGCGTGCCGCTGTTTCCCGGGGGGAAGCGGGAGAAGCGCCCCGAGCCGGCTCCGGTGCCACGTTCTCGTCCGGAGGGACGGAGATGGCCCTGGGCCGCCGGGCTCTGTGCGGCCGTGCTGGGGGGCGTCCTGTGGGGAATCTCCGCGCGCCGGCCAGAAGCCACCCAACGTCCCGCGTCCACCACCCCTCTCCCGTCGCAGCAGGCTGTCCCACGCCAGGAAGTCGCGTCCGCTCATACGACGGGAGAAGTTGACCAGGGCGCGGCTTCCGAGGCGTCACCCCCTTCCACTTCCGCGCCAGTCGCCCGTGCGACGCCGCGAAGCGAGGAACCCGCCATGAAGAAATCCCAGACGACCCGCTCCCTGCTCGCCGCCGGCTGTCTCGCTGGCTCCGGCTGTGCGAGCGCGCAGCGCCCGCCTCCCGCTCCGGCCGAGTGCCCGCCCGGAGCCGCCGCCACCCGCGAGCGGTTCCAGATTCCCGCGGGAGAGGTGCAGCCCACCATCTTTCCCGCCTTCGAGAGCACCCGGATCGCCGTCATCCGCGAGGGCGAGGTCACCGTCGAGATGCTGGGCACCTGGGGAAGACTGCCGGAGCACACCCGCTTCCGGGGCCAGGCCATCTTCGGGACGGGGCGGGTCTATGGCCGCTTCAGCGAGGCCCTTCTGCCCGGAGGGGAGATCCTGCCCGTCTGCTTGGAGTGGGTGTCTCCCGCGGGCGTTGGCTGGGAGATGCGCCCGGGGAGCACGGCGAAGGAAGCACACATCTGGTGGGATCCCCGCATCATGTCCGTGTTCAGCTTCCGCTAGTCCCGCGCTGGAGGCCGTCTTCCGTGCTCTCATCCCCGCTCTGGTCCCTCCTGGCACTCCTGCCCTTTCAAGGCGCCGTCGTGGAGCCATCCCCGGTGGCTCGCTGCGAGGACGTCCAGCGCATCGAACTGGCACTCGAGCCCTCCGCCGCGGCCCGGGAGATCTGTGTCAGTCCGGGGCTCACGACGAGCCTGCGCTTCGACGCTCCCGTGAGCGTGGATCTGCAGGACGAGGTGCACTTCGAGGCGGTGGTGCGTAACCGCAAACTGCTCACGGTGATGCCGCCCCCCGAGATGAGCGCGGGGGAACGGCTGCGGCTCACGGTGCGCTTCGAGGGAGAACCGGCCTCGAGCGGTACCACGTTGATGCTGGTGGGCCATTCGGGGCAGGCGACACACCAGGTAGAGGTGTCGCGCGACGCGCGCACCCGGGAGTCGCTCCGGCAGGAGTTGCTGCAAGAGCGTGCCAGGACGGCGCAACTGAGCGAGGCGCTGGCGCGAACCCAGGCCCTGCTCGCGCAGTCGGGGGATTTGCGGAGCCTCATCGCCAGCAAGACGATGGGGCCCAGCGGAGTGCAGGCCCAGGCGATCTTCCCGGAACGGCCCGGGCAGCCGGAAGGGGGCCTCTCCTGGGTGAGTGGGATCAGCTACCGTGCCAACAAGACCGTGGCGGCGGAGGTGTGGCTGCGCAACTCCGGGCCAGAGCCGTGGCGAGTGGCCGGAGGCTCACTGGTGGACGCGCGGGGCGTGGAGATGAGGGGGTTGAAGTTCCGGCAGGACGAGGACATCGCGCCCGGCCAGCTCAAACCGGTCATCGTGGAAGTGGATGCGTCCTACGCGCAGGCTCGTGGTGAGTTGACGCTGACGCTGTGGGACGAGCGGGGACGCATCATCACGCTGCCCAAGGTCACCTTCCCGTAGACGGGGCTCCAGGACGGGCATGGTTCCCCAAGGGTTACTGAATCCACCATGGTACCGCGCTTCTTCGTTTTGAAAGATGAATACAGGGGAGTCCACGATGCCGAGTTCGGCAGAATCGATGACGACGACAACGTAGGTGAAGCCGCTCGATGCCCTCGATGTGGAGACTTCATCAGCATGTTGCCGTGGCTGCCTCCCTATCGTGTCACGTTGGACCTCTATGGTCAGGAGTTGGGTGACTTCATGAGAGGGGTTGGCAATTCGCTCGTCAGTGAGCGCTTCGCCGAGGCTTTCCGCTCGGAGGGCCTCAGGAGGCTGCAGGGTTTCCACCCCGTGGAAGTGAGGCGGGTGCGCAGGCAGCGCCGAGGGCCCAAACCCTCCATCGTGCCTGGCTATTTCCTGGTCACGCCCGTCTTCGGTAGTGCGGCGGTGGATGAGGCCCGCAGCTGCATCCGGCGCTCCTCGCCCATCACCTGTAACTGGTGCCGTGAGACCGGAGTAGACTCCATCCACGGGGTTGTTCTCGAACAGGGCAGCTGGAATGGCGACGACATTTTTACCGCCCGCGGTCTGCCCGGTTCCATTGTCGTCTCCAAGCGCTTCGCGGATTTCGTGGCCCGGCATGGCTTCACCAACATGAAGCTGACGCCCACGGAGGAGTACACGTGGGACCCGCTGAGGCGTGGCCCGCCGCCCTCTACTCCGGGCGGACAGGCCTGAGACTCCCTGGCTCGCAGTGCCTTGCTCTCAGGCTGCATTGGGCCGCGGCACGGGCGAGATCTGCTCAGGGGCCGGCACCGCGGCTTCCCCGCGCAGCAGCCACAGCGCCACCACCCCGGGCACGCACAGCACGAGCGTCACCTGCCAGGACTGGGTCCACGCCGGCTGCGTCTCCATGCGCGCCAACAGCACGCTGCTGGCGTTGTTGACGAAGTGCAGGACGACTCCGGCCAGCAGCGAGCGCGTGCCCAGCGTGGCGTAGCCGAGCACCAGCCCCACCACCGCGGCGATGAGCACGTGCACCGGGTGGATGTGGAGCAGGCCAAAGGTCAGCGCGCTGCCCACCACCGCCACCGTGCGCGAGCCCGTGCGCGACAGCCCCGACAACATCACCCCTCGGAAGGCCGCTTCCTCGCACACCGCCGGAGCCAGTGCCACCACCGCCAGCGCCAACGCGAGCGGCCAGCGGGCACTCTCCTTCATCAGCAGCTCCAGCAGCCGCATGAACTCCTCCGTCCCCGGCGGCGATACGGTTTCCAGCACCCGGCTCAGCACTCCCTGCAGGCCGAACACCCCCGGCACCAGCAGCAGCACCGCGAGTGCCCCTCGCCCCGTGGGCAGCCGCAGCGAGAACACCTCCCGCATGTCCGCTCCCGAGCGCTTCACCCACAGCACCGCCACCGCCAGGAAGATGCCCACCTGGCTCACCGCCAGCACGCCCCACATCGGCAGCCGCTTCCACAGCAGCACCCCCGCGAAGAGCGAGCCCACCAGCACCACCGCGAAGTAGAGCAGGGCGCTCCCGGGCGAGAAGTGGTCTCCCCGCCGCACCTTCCGGCCGAATACGTCCCTCCACGGCTTCTCTCCCGACAGCAGCACCTGCTCGCTCTCGAAGACCCGCGCCGCGAAGAGCAGCCCCGCCACCGCCCAGGCCAGCGTGGTCGTGAACACCACTCCGAAAATCCCCGCCGACACCTTCGCCGTCAGCAGCTCGCGCAGCAGCAGCGACACGTTGACCAGCGGCACCATGGCCAACCCGGGTGTCAGCTCCAGCCCCGGCACCATGGCCGCATGCGCCGCCGCCATCACCACGAGCAACAGCGGCGTGAGGTAGTTCTGGCCCTCCTTGAAGCTGCGCGCCATCACCCCCACCGCCACGAGCATCGCGCTCACCAGCAGCGCCAGCGGCACCAGCGCGGCGAACACCGCCGCCAACACGCCCACGCTCACGTGCACCCGCCCCATCGCCCCTCCCGCGATTCCCACGATGGCCAGCCCCATCGCCCCCAGGTTCACCAGCGCCCCGCCCAGCGTGAAGATGCTCACCACCCCGTACTTGCCCAGCACCACCTCCAGCGGCCGCACTGGCGCGCAGAGCAGCGTCTGCAACGTGCCCCGCTCCTTCTCGCCCGCCGTCACGTCGATGGCCGGGTAGAAGCCCGACATCACCAGCGCGCACAGCAGCAGGTACGGCAGCACCCACGCCAGCCATATGCCCATCGAGCGGAAGTTCGTCTCCTTCACCTGGAGCGGCTCGGCCAGCTCCGGCGACAGCCCCGCCTGCTCGAAGCGGCCTCGCACCGCGTGCAGCCGCACCCCCTCCAGCACCTTGTCCAGCCGCTTGCGCGCCACCGCCGAGCCCAGGCGCCCCGTGTCGAAGTAGAGCTCCAGGACGAGGCTCTCCCCGGCTCCCTCCACTGGCACCGTCTTCACGGTGAGCACCACCTGCACCTGGCGCTCTTCCATCAGCTTCTGGGCCTCGCGGGCGGGCGCCTCCGGAATCGCGTCGCGGCGCTCCACCCACTCCACGTGCTCCGCCTTCTCCATCTGCTCCAGGACCGAGGCGGGCGCGGGCCCCCAGATGGCCAGCTTCAACGGTTGCTCCTGGAACCGCTGATTGGCCATCCCGGACATCAGCACGGAGCCCACCAGGATGAGCGGGTAGAGCAGCATCGGCACCCCGACGAGCAGCGCGAGCGTGCGCCGGTCTCTCAGGGCCTCCAGCAAGTCCTTCCGGAAGAGCGCGTAGGCAATGGCGAAACGCATGGGACACCTCTCAGGCGGACCGCGAGGGCAGGTAGTGGAGGAAGGCCTCGGTGAGCGTGCGGACTCCGGCGCGTGCACACACCTCGGGGATGGGGCCCTGATCGAGCGCCTCGCCCTGGTGCAGCAGCACCACCCGGTCACACAGGTAGTCCACCTCTCCCATCACGTGCGTGGAGAAGAGGATGGCCTTGCCCGCGTCCTTCGCCGCGCGGATGGCGTCCAGCAGGAAGCGTCCGGAGAGCACGTCCAGCGCCGTGGTGGGCTCGTCCAGGATGAGCGCCGGTGGGTCATGCAGGAACGCCCGCGCCACATTCGCCCGCTGCTTCTGCCCCGCCGACAGCGTCCCGCAGGGCTTGTCCGCGAAGGCGCCCATCTCGAAACGCGCGATGAGCTCCTCCGTGCGCCGCTTCAGGTGCGCCGGCTCCAGCTCGTGCAGCTGGCCGAAGAAGGTGAGCACCTCGCGCGGGCTCAGCCGCTGCGACAGCGCCGTGTCCCCCGAGAGGAAGCCCAGCCGCTGCTTGACGCGGAAGGCGTCCGCCGCCGTGCTCGCCCCGTCCACCAGGCCCTCCCCCTCCGAGGGCGTCAGCACTCCGGCCAGCATGCGCAACAGCGTCGTCTTCCCCGCGCCGTTGGGGCCCAGCAGCCCCACCACCTCTCCGGCGGCCACCGTGAAGCTCACCTCCTTCACGGCCGTGAAGCCGCCGTAGTGCTTCGTCAACCTCCGCGCTTCGATCATGGCGTACCCCTCCCGTGACGGCCCCTCCCGCCGCGCGCGAGGGCCGTGTGCTCTTCCACGATGTGTCCGTGCTCAGTCCGTGCCCTGCGGCACCCAGCCCCGGGCCTTGCTGCGCAACTGCTCCAGCTGCTGCCAGTGCCGCTCCACCGCCTCGCGCCCCGGTTTCGTCACCGCGATGCGCGTCAGCGGCGTCTTCCCCTTGAACTGCTTCTCCACCGCCACCAGCCCCGCCTCCTCCAGCTTCGCCAGGTGGCTGGACAGGTTGCCCTTGGACAGGCCCGTGAGCCGCTGCAGGTAGAGGAAGTCCGCGCTCTCGCACGACGTCAGCGCGGTGAGCAGCGCCAGCCGCGCGGGCTCGTGGATGAGCCTGTCCAGCGCCGCCAGCTCCTCGAAAGGCGCCTTCATCCCGGCACCTCCTCGGTCTCCGGTTCGGGCTCATGGCCCAGCGTGCGCACGAGCAGCCGGTGGTCCATCACCCCCATCACCACCACGGCCAGACCCCACATCCCCGACAGGGTGACTCCCGCGGCCCACGCGTCCGACGTGAAGGGCAGGGCCCTCAGCAGCGCGTACACCGGGTTGGCATCCATCGCGTGCAGCACCGCCATCGCCACGAAGCCGCCGGCCACGCCCAGGTAGTGGCCCGCCACCCCGCCGCTCCACTTCCAGTACCACGCCAGCCCCACCGCCGAGACGGAGAGGATCCAGACGACCGGAGGCTCCGCTGGGTTCGCCAGCATGGACTTGTGGAGCACCACGGTGAGCACGCCCACGGCGAGCCCGGCCACCACCGACACGCCGAGGGCCCGATTCATGCGCCGATTCGTGGTGACGCTCCGGCGCACCTCGCCGAACCTCCGGCGGTAGTACGGCCCCAGCAGCGCGTAGCACCCCAGCGCCAGCACCGAGGCCCCCAGCATGACGAGGATGCCCATTGCCAGGTGCTTCTTCGCGTCCACCCCTTCCGGCGTGGGCAGCGCCATCCACGCCGCGAAGCCGAGGTACACCACCCCCAGCGGCACGAAGCGCAGGCCCTGCACCCAGTCGTAGTACGTCGTCACGAACTGGATGCGCTGCAGCTGTTGCTCGGACATGGTGGCCTCCCCCTTCAGCAGGGCAGACAGGTTTGCACTACAAACCAAGAGGTAACCCGCCCGCCTGCTCGGTGTCAACAACCAGTTTGTGGTGCAAACCGCGCCCGGTTCACCAGACGCCGACGCCGAGGTGCAGCCCGCCGCGGGCCTCGATTTCCTCCAGCAGCGCGGAGCCGCCGAGCGCCAGGGCGTAGGCGGGCATGGACTCGGTGACGAGCCGGCCGTCGTCCCGGGCGAGGTAGGTCACCGGGGCGCCGAGGCGGGAGAAGCCGGAGGAGCGCAGCAGCTTCTCCCCGGCGCGGGTGATGAGGAAGGCGAGGGCGAGCTCCACGCCGCGCCCGGCGAGCAGCCCCAGCACGTGTTGGGTGAGGAGCGTGCCCAGTCCCCGCCGCTGGTGCTCGGGCGCCACGGCGATGCCCAGGCCCGCCACCTTCACCATCCGGCCGCCCAGCATCACCTCGCGGAAGGTGATGGCACGGAAGCCCGCGAGCACTCCGCCCCGCCGCACCGTCACCACCAGGTCCGGCCGCGTATCGTAGTAGTAGCGGCCATGCAGCGCGGGCTCCCCCGGGATGCAGCGGGCCACCAGGGCGCACAGCTCCGCTTCCAGCCCGGGCGGCAGCTGCCGGGTGTCGTGCACCTCGAGCGACTCGTCCACGCTGGCGGCGGGCCGGGCCCTCCCGCGTGCCTTCACCGTCTCGTTGTAGAGCACCACCTTGTGCAGCTCCACGGTGCCGCCGAAGACGGAGAGGCACAGCAAGTCCCTCAGCATTCCCTCGGCGCCCTCGCCCCGGCGCAGGCCCTTGCCTCCGAGAATCCGGATGAGGCCCTGGGCCGCGTCCACCGCCGCCTCCACGCCGTGCAGCTTGAGGATGGAGAGGGTGCCGAACACCTCCTCGCCCCGGGCCAGCGCGCCGAGCGTCGCGTCCAGCAGCGCCTCCAGCGTCTCCTCGGCCACGCGCATGCGCACCAGCCGCTCTTGAATGTACTGGTGGCGCCCCAGGGGCTCGCCGAAGGTGCGGCGCGATTGCGCGTGGGCCAGCCCGCGCTCCAGACAGCGGCGCACCGCCGCGAGGTACAGCACCCCGGTGAGCAGCCGCTCCTCGGTGAAGGTGGCGCGGAACAGGCGTACTCCGTCCCCCAGCTCGCCGAGCCGCGCGTCCTCGGGCAGCACCACCCGGCGGGCGATGAGGTTGCCGGTGGCGGAGGTGTTCAGTCCCGTGAGGTCCGTCACCGGGCGCAGGTGCACGCCCGGCCAGGCCGTCTCCACCAGGAAGAGGTTCACCGCGTGGGCCGGAGGCACGCCGCCCAGCCGCGCGGAGACGATGGCCAGGTCCGCGGGCCCCACGTTGGTGATGCTGCACTTGCGCGCGTCCAGCCGGGGGCCTTCCGGCGTGGGCACCACGCGCGCGCGCAGGGCGAGGAGGTCCGTGCCCGCGCGGGGCTCGGTGTTGGCCACCGCGCCCACCCACTCGCCGGACAGCAACCGGGGCAGGTGCCGCGCGAGCTGGGCTTCCGTGCCGGCCCGGGCCAGCAGCCGCACGCAGACGAGGTGCGCGAGCAGCGAGGTGGCCAGCCCGAGGTCTCCCGAGCCCGCCGCGAAGCCCGCGAGCGCATGCACCGCGCCCGGCAGTCCCTCGCCCCCCATGGAGGGCTCCAGGGCCACGCGGAACAGGCCCGCGTCGCCGAGCCACCGGAACGCCGCGCGATCGAAACCCGGGGCCGCCGCCTCGCCCTTGCGCCGCTGGCGGCCTTGCTTCGTGCGCTCGGTGCGGTAGCGCTCACCCAGGGTGCGGAATCGCTCGTGAAGCGCGCTCCTCATGCCGGCCTCCTGTCGAGGCCGATTCTACACCCGGGCGGTTTCCCCGGGCGGGGGCCGCCAGGGGGTCAGGCCTTCGCCAGCGCCTGCTCCAGGCGGGCGGCCTCCTGCCGCACCTCGTCCGTCTCGGGCAGGGGCAGGGCCAGCACCTTCTTCACCTGCTCGCGCGCCTTGGCCGGCTGTTCCGCCCGCGCGAAGGCCAGGGCGAGGTTGAGCAGGGGCTCGGGCCGCTGAGGGGCCCGCCGGGTGGCCTCCTCCAACACGGTGATGGCGCGGGTGAGGTGTTGCGCCTCGTTCTCCTCGGCCATGCGCAGCAGCAACTGGCCGAGGTTGTTGGCGGCACGCCAGCCGTCGGGCGCCAGGCCCATGCCCGCCTCGTAGGCCGCCACCGCCTTGTCGTACGCGGGCGGCTCCTCCGCCTCGTAGCAGGTGGCCTCCGCCATCTTGAGGGACTCGGTGGCCAGGCCCAGCGAGTCCATGGTGCGGCACAGGTGCAGCACCTGCTGGTACTGGCCACGCGCCAGCATGAGCTGCGCCAGGTTGGCCTGCGCGTCCGGATCCCTGGGCCGGCTCGCCGCCAGCGCCGAGGCCGCCTTGTAGGAGGCGTTCACGTCGCGCAGCGCCATGCTCAGCACGGTGAGGGTCCCGAGCAGGCGCGGGTGGCGGGGAATCTCCTTGAGTCCCTGCTCGAGCACGCGCTTGGCCCCCAGCAGGTCATCCCGCGACGCGAGCGCGTGAGACAGGCTGAGGTAGGCGGGCATGAAGCGGGGGTGCTTGGAGATGACCTGCCGCAGCGTGGCGAGGCCCTCGGCGTCCTTGCCCGCCTCCACCTGCACCTGCCCCAGCCGGTAGAGGAAGACGGAGTTGGCCGGGTCGAGCTGCGCGGCCTTGGCGAGCGACTCGAGCGCCTGCTCCGTCTTGTCCTGCTTGATGAGCATCATCCCGCGGCCGAAGTGGGCCTCGGCGCGCTTGGGCTCCTTCGCCATCACCTGCTGGTAGGCCTTGAGGGCCACGTCCAGCTGGCCCTTCTGGGCGGCGACGTTCGCGCGCAGCAGCACGGTGTCCCCGGTGGGACCCTGGGCCTCGGCCTTGGTGATGAATTCCTCGGCCTGCGGGAGATTGCCCTGCAGCAGGGTCAACTTGGCCAGCACCACCAGGGCGTCGCGGTTCGTGGGCTGACGGGCGAGGACCTTCTTCGCCTCCGCGTGGGCCTGGGCCAGCTGCCCCGCCGCGAGGAGCTTCTCGAGAGGATTCATGGAGTGGGAGTGTCCCCCAGGGTCCGGGGGCTGTCGAGCGTGGGCTGGAAACGCGAAGGGGCCCCGCCGAAGCGAGGCCCCTGGGTACAGCGGTCAGCGCGAGGGACTACCAGGCGGTGACGAAGTCCTTGACGCCCTCGGCCGCGTCCTTGATGCCGCCGCCGATGTCCTTCACGGTGTCCACGGCCTTGCCCACGTCCAGCTCCACGCCGAACTCCACGCTGCCGCCGATGCCCAGCGCGGCGCCCACGTCGAAGTTGGCCGACAGCTTGCCGTCCTGCAGGCCCACGTTGGCCTCGAACTCGGCGCCGATACCGGCGAAGGCCTCCGCGCCCACCGTGGCGGTGGCCGGCCCGATCTCCTGCGACACCTCGCCGCTGGCGCGGGCGCCGGCGAACGCCTCGCCGCCCACCGTGGCCGCCACGTCACCGTTGAGCGGATCCACCACCACCTGGCCCTGCACGCTGGCCTCGGCGCCCACGTTGCCCTCGGCCTGCCACGAGGTCTTCCCCACGGGGCTGTCCACGTGGCCCTCGACGGAGCCGCGCACCAGGTTGGCCTGGGCCTCGGCGCCGCCCGAGGCGATCACCTTGCCGTTGGCCGGGTCGAAGGCCACCGAGCCGTTGGCGCTGGCGCCGGCCGTCAGGGCCTGGCCCTCGACCGTGTTGTGGAAGGAGCCGTTCACATCACCGGAGGTGTGCGAGCCCTGGAACGCCGCCCACTCCGCGCCCACGCTGCCGGAGGCCAGCTCCTGCTCGAAGCCGCTCGTCTCGAGCGTCTTCTGGGTGGCCGTCTGGCCGGGGCTGTTGGTCTGCGTGGTGCTGGTGGTGCGGCGCTGGCCGTCGATCAGCCCCTGCTCGTGCGGGTTGAGCGTCTCGCCACGCTTCTGCTTGGCAACGGCGGCGTCGATGTCCGCCTGGCGCTGCGGGTTGTTGTCCGCGCGGAAGTCCCGCTGGATCTCACGGTGCGCCTGGTTGCGCTCCGCACCCGGCTCAGCGCGGCTCTGCGACACGGGACGGTAGCGGTTGAACTCAGCGGAACGCGAGATCGAGGTCATGACGGGGGGCTCCAGGGGAATTTGGCGAGTGCGGCGTTGAACAGGTTATCGGCGGTGATCGCGGGGAGTTTCCTGCACACTTATTTTTCGTGAATTTTCCCGGGACTACCCGGGGTCTTCCCCAGGAATTCCGGGCACATAGCGCCCCGGGGCCAGGATGCCGGCCGGATCAACGGCCTGTTTCAGGCGCCGCAGGAGCGCGGCCGAGTCATCCCCGGTGGGCAGGGCGTCCTCCGCGGACTGGAGGCCCAGGCGGGTGGGGTAGTAGCCGGCGGTGGTGAGCTCGCGCGCCAGCGCCCGGTAGCAGGCCAGGGCGCGCTCGTCCTCGCCGCGCTTGTCGCGATCAAAGGCGAGGGCCACGACGAGGTACAGGCAGCGGGCGGAGTGGGCCAGCAGCGCCAGGTTGGGCTCGAAGCCGAACATGCGGGGGAGGCGGTCCGCGATGGCCACGGCGCGCTGGGCCTCCTCGCCCGTGAAGGGCAGGGCCACCGAGCACCAGATGAAGCCGCAGCGATCCCGGTCCGGGTGGGGCTCGTCCGGCTTGGGCGTGCGCTTGCGCCAGTACGTCATGGACAGGTTGATGTCCGTGGGGACGCCCTGGAAGGGGCTCTCTCCGTCCACGGAAGGAGGCGAGAGGCGCAGCGGGCGTGGCAGTCCCTCGAGCGCGGAGGCCAGCCGCCGCTCCAGCACCGCGCCCATGTCCACGTCCGGGGCGTGGAGGGCGCCGCTGATGGCCCAGCGGCCGAAGCCCTCGCGGAACTGATCCAGCAGGAAGGCCGGCAGGGGCGTGCGCCCACTGGTGGCGGCATACGGGTACTGCTGCGCGAGGCTGAGCGCCTTGATGTCGTTCCAGAAGAAGAAGCTGCTGCGCAGCGTGCCGTCCAGCGCGAGCTCCTGGAGCTTGTCCAACCGCTCGAAGAGCTGCGCGTCCTCGTCCACCGAGATGAAGAACTCGCGGAGGTAGGGTTGCTTGCGCGCGAGCCAGAACGTCATGCGCGTCACCACGCCGAGCGAGGACTGGCTGAAGAGGCCGTCCAGCGAGGGGCCCACGCCCCAGCGGAAGACGGGAGCGGCCCGGGCGCCGGGGAAACGCGCCAGCCCCGTCTCCACCCGCTCGCCCGTGGGAAGCACCACCTCCAGGGCACACACGTGCTGGAAGATGTCCGCGTGTGGCCCGCGCCCGTCCCCCCGCTCGAGCGCGTTGCCCACCATGCTCGCGTCCGGGGAGCCACCAATGGAGGTGATGAAGGTGCGGGAGTCCCGGGCCCGCAGCCACGCATGGGCCTGGCGGAAGGTGACGCCGGGCTCCACGGTGAGATACGCGAGCTTCTCGTCATGGGCGAGGATGCGGTTCATCCGGCCCAGCTCCATCAACACGCTGCCGTCCCGGGGCGGCACGCGCGAGCCGTAGCCCCAGTTGCGTCCGGTGCTCACCGGGTAGACGGGGACGCGGTGCTCCTGGGCGATGCGCAGGCAGGCCTGGACCTCGGCGGTGCTCGCCGGGCGGAGGATGGCGGGGATGCGCTGGGTGGTGGCGAAGGTGGCCGTCTCCGCGGCCGCGAGCGCCTCGGGCTCGGTGACGACGTGCTCCTCGCCCAGCGCGGAGCGCCACGCGGCCAGGGCGGACTCCAGCGCGCTCATGGGCGCCTCCAGGACGGAGACGGGCACGGGCTCGGGGGAGGGGGGCACGGCTTCCGGTGGTGAAGGCTCACGCACCTAAGTATGCCAGACACCACGAGCGGGACCGCATGGGCCTGCGCGTGCGTCGCGGTGCCTCCGCGTCATTGATACAAGGGGACGGGATGCACAGGCTCTTCCCACTTCGCTCCTTGCTGTCGCTGTTTCCCGCCGCGCTGCTGCTGGCCGCGTGCGCCACTTCTTCACCCGTGGTGCGTGAGTGGGAGGCGACGGAGCATGACGATGCCCTCGCCTGTGAGGACGCGGACGCCGATCGGTGTGTCGTGCTGGCCTGTGAAGAGGGCGAGTGCGGCATCTTCGGGTGTGAGGATGTGGATCCGGAGGCGGTCGCACGCGCGCAGCTGAGCCATGGTGCGGAGCTGGCTCGCGGCTCCCGTCCTTCCTTCCGCACCCCTGGTACGCAGCGCAACTGGAGGCGTGCCGGGCTCAGGGATGGTGTCCGGCCCCGCATGACGTTCCACTTCGAGTACCGCCACGGCTACCTTCCGGCCTTCCCCCGGCTCGAAGGCAGGCTGATCAAACACCACCTGTTCCCGCAGCAGGAGAAACTGGCGCAGTGGTTCAAGATCCAAGGTATCAACATCCATCAGTGGACGATGCTCATTCCGGAGCATGTGCACTTGCGCATCCACAGTGGAGCGCGGGGCGGCGCGTGGAACGCGGCGTGGGATCAATTCATGCGCGCCAACCGGTATCGCCGTGTGTCGCCGGAGGAGTTGCTGCGCACGGCGTTCGAGTTCGCCTTCCGCTTCGACATCGTCGGTCCCCTCATGCCGTACTCCGCCACGGTTTCCCCTCCAGGCCCCCAACTCCTCGGTCCGTGACCGCCGAGGATGGAGACATGAACGCATGAAGTTCTATCAACTCGAGCGAGACCCCTCGCCACGCTACACGGGTTATCTGAATGCCGCGCACAAGTGGGGGTTGCCCGGTCTGGAGCCCTGCCCGACATGTAAATGCGGAGGGGCGGGGGCAGGCCTCGAATACCCGTGCGTGGACCTGTCCAGCTTGCCACCGCACGAGTTGAAGAAGCTGTCCGACTTCTGGCCCGTCCCACTCAAGGAGATCGAGCGGCTGCGGGAGGTGGTGCGCCCGTTGGTCCCTCCGGGAGCCATGCTGGAGCCAGGAACACTGTTCGGGCCCCTGCAAGGCACCGGGGTGGGTTACTTCGGCCAGTTGGATCTGTATGTGCCCTGGGCGCTGTGCCTGCGCCGCGAGGCGTTGGAGCGCTTACAGGAAGCGGGCGTGCGGGGCCTTCAGGGTTGCCCCACCCGCATCCGCTTCCGCACCAAACATGCCCCCACGTTGCTCGAGCTGCAGATGGAACTGCACGGCCAGTTCCACCCCGACTGCCTGCCGCCAGACCTCCAGCCCCCATGCCCCACCTGCGGGAATGACTTCCTCACCCTCCCGGAGCCCATCATCCTCGATGCCGCTACGCTCCCCTCGGAGCCCGACCTTTTCCGGTTGAGGCAGAGCGGAACGCTCATCGTCGCCAATGAGCGTTTCGTGGAGACGGTGCGGCGCCTGGAGCTGGATGGGGTGCTCTTCCACGAGCTGGAGGTCCGCTGACGCGTACGGCTCAGTTCACGGTGAACTCGCGCGACGTGCCGCTGTAGGCGCGGATGAGCCCGTCCCAGCCGGACTTCCAGTCGCCCTCATGGCGGATGCGGTAGGTGCCCGGCACTGCGTCCGCCGGAATCGTCCACTCGGTGGTGACGTGCGAGCAGCCGTAGGTAGGAGCGCAGTCGTAGCGCTTCCAGCGGTACTTCGTCTCCCAGTCCCAGTCGTTGGCCACCGTCACCCACGAGGTGCCCGACTTGCGCTGCACCTGCAGGAAGCTGCCCTGGCGGCGGAGGTTGTTCTTCGGGTGGCCTCCCCAGAACTTCACGCTCACCGTCTGGCCTCGGGTGTAGCTGGCGAGCGCGTTCGTCACGACGCTGCCAAAGCTCACCGTCAGCAGCTTGTCGTCGTACACCACGCCTGTCTGCAACGTGGACTGGTTGTTGCGGAGATCTCGCGGGGTAGGGCCCGGGGCCACCGTGGCGCCCGTGCGGATGGCGCTGGCCAGCTTGTCCACCTCCTGCTGCACCGCCGCGAGCGTCCACGGGCCGAAGTGCGTGGAGGCGCCCTCATAGTCCTGCTTCGCGTACTCCTCTCGCGTGGACAGGTAGCCCGCGTAGGCGTTGGACAGGCCGGCGATGACCACCTGATCCACCCCCACCGGGGACAGTTGCGCGAGCACCTGCTGCCGCACCCGCCGCCCCGCCATGGTGGTGGGCTCGAAGGGCAGCGCCACCAGCGCCACGTTGCCCAGCCGCACCACCTGCAGCGGCAGCACCTCGGGCGTCCACGGGTAGGGCTGCATGGTGCCCATCTCCAGGACGATGGGCTTCTCCCCCTGGCACGCCGTGGTGAAGAGGGCGCAGTTGAAGACGCCCCAGGCGTCATCGATGCTCTCGCAGGTGGAGCCCTCGTAGCCGTAGCCCGGGCCGTCCTCGGCGCCCGCCAGCATGGAGTCGCCAATGGCCGCTTCGCAGGTGGTGCGCCACACGCCATCCGTGTACGCGGGCCCCACCTGCACCGAGTCCATCGCCACGTACGCGTGCCGGAAGTCCACCCCGCCCGTCAGCGGCGCCGAGGCCGTGTCATAGAGCGTCTTCGCCAGGTTGTACTGCTTGCGCCCGGAGAGCTCCGTGCTCTCGAAGTCGTTGGCGCCGCCGCCGTTGGTGCCGCCGTAGATGTTGGGCGTCACGTCTCCCTCGTTGCTCTGCGCGAAGGCCGCCACGAAGGTGCGCTGCGTGGAGTAGTTCGTCCCCTTGAGCTTCTCGAAGAGGTAGGAGGCGTAGCCCTTGTTGTCGCCGCTGATGAGCAGGTTGTCGTTGCCCATGGAGGTGGCGTGCACGGCGAACCAGTTGATGAGGCCCACCTCCTGCCCGTCATCCGCCTGCAGCCGCAGCAGCGTCATGCGCTTGTCCGTGTCGTGGGCGTACTGCGCGCGCTCGGTGGCGGGGTTGCGCAGGTAGGCCCCGGGGGAGCGGTTGATGCTCGCGTCGAGCAGATCTCCCGAGGCGACGCGGATGGTGCCGGGCGCCAGGTTGTCGTGGGCGCGGACGATGGACTGGAAGATGCCATCCACGATGGCGTCGAAGCCCTGCTTGTCGTAGCCGAGGATGGTGAGGTTGTAGAGCGCGTAGTGCGAGTGCCCGCCCGGCCCCGAGTGCGTGTGCGTGGCGCTCAGCAGCACGTTGTCGTCCGTGTAGAGGGTGCCGTAACGGGCTCGCAGCTTCTCCACCACCTGCTGCCGCACGCCCTGGTAGATCTGGCCCAGGTCCGCGCTCACGAACACCGCGCGCTTGCCATTGCAGGGCGAGGCGACGACGAAGGCGCGCGAGCGCAGGCGCTGGTGGATGCCCGCCGTCTTCTGGTCCACCATGGCGTAGCCCATCATGCCGAGCTCCGCCGCCGGGCCGGTGATGTCATAGAGGCCCGCGCCCACCTGGAAACCCTGGTTGGCCGCGCACGGGTCGGCGAGCGCGTCGCTCCGCGTGGAGAGGGAGTCCTCATCCGGGGACTGCGTGTCGCAGGCACCCAGGGTGAGTGCGAGCGCCACGGCCGCCAGCAGGCGGGGTGAGGAGAAGAGACGTCGTTTCATGGAGGCTCCTGTGCCGGAATTCGGAGATTGTCGGCGGTAGTCTGCCCGGGTTGCCGCCCGCTTCGGTTGGTGCGGTGCGTCGAAGGAGAGGGTTCTGTCCGCGACAATGAAGCCGCTTCCGGCCCCCGAGTGCTGACCGGGAGCGGAGGCCCCATGCTCTCCTGTCCCCGGACACAGGTGCCGGGGAGGTGCTCGCCGCATGCGGAGGCTCAGCCGTCTCGGAGCAGTGTTGGGTGCGTTGCTCGCCGTCGCCGGAGGGAGTGCCTCCGCGCAATCCAAGGACACCTCCATCCCCGAGGCGCCCGAGACGCCCGGCGGTGTGAAGACTCCGGAGTCTCCCCCGGAGCAGAAGCCCGAGGCGGAGGAAGCGGACACGGGGAGCGCGAAGCCCTTCGAAGCGTCGCCGGGCTCGGAGCCGGCGGTGGTGGACCCCTCCCTGACGGGCATGGTGATGAAGGTGGGCCCGGCGACGGAGGATGACCTGAAGCGCGGCTACGTCTCCTTCCGCGCCCGCCTCAAGGTGGACGTCAACTACGACCTCCGGCCCATCGGCAACGAAGAGGACTTCGTTCCGGCTTCCATCCCCGTGGGCGTGGATTCCCGGGGGCCCAACCTGAACTTCAACGCGAAGCAGTCCCGGCTCTTCTTCGAGGGTGGAAAGCTGACGCAGTTGGGCACGCTCATCGGCCACATCTCCGCGGACTTCTACGGCGAGGGCTCCAGCGGCGGTGACTTCCGCGTCTACGAAGCGTACGCCATCATCGGCCCGCTGCTGGCGGGGCGGAAGTGGACGACGTTCATGGACCTGGAGGCCGTGCCCGACACGCTCGACTTCCAGGGGCCGGGCTCCATGCTGGCCTCTCGGCACGAAGTGCTGCGCTACGGCAACACCTTCGGCCCGCTGCTGGTGCAGGCGTCGCTGGAGCGGCCGCTGCCGGACCTCACCTTCTCCAACCCGGACACGCAGGAGGAGCGCACACCCCTGCCGGACGTGGCGGGCGCGGTGGAGTGGAACCTCGGCAAGGGCCGTCACGTGCGCGCGGCGGGCCTCGCCCGGTGGCTCTCGTACTACGAGACCGGCGGCGCGCAGGGCTCGGTGCTGGGGTGGGGCGGCATGCTGAGCGCGCTCTGGACGTGGGGCCAGCGGGGCTGGCGCGCCTCGACCCAGGTGCATTACGGCGCCGGCCTCGGCGGCTACACGGCCGACATCGCCGGGCTGGGGCTCGACGCCGTGGTGGTGGCCCCGGGCCGGCTGGAGGCGGTGCCCACCTTCGGCGTGTTCGGCTCCATCGAGCCTCGCTGGACCGAGCACCTCGCCTCCTCGTTCGTCTACGGCTACCTCGAGATGTACCCCCTCGACGTCCAGCCGGGCGGCACGCTCAAGCGCACGCACTACCTCTCCGGCAACCTCCTCGTGACCCCGGTGCGCTCCGTCACCTTCGGCGCGGAGCTGCTCTTCGGAAGGCGGGAGAACAAGGACGGCGCCGGGGACAACGCCGTGCGGCTCATCTTCTCCACCCGCGTCTTCTACTGAGCCGTCACCAGGCCCTATCCTACGGGCCCGTAGAATCTTGGAATACGCAGCCCGTTCCTCCGTCTGGATGACATCATGAATCGATTCCTTGGCCCCGCTTCCCTCGGTCTGTCCGTCCTGGCGCTTGCGATCGCCCTCTTCGGCGGGCGAGGCGAGCCGGCGGCTCCCCCTCCGGCCAGCGAGCCGGCCTCCGATGCCGACACCTTCGCTTCACTGGAGCTGGAGGCGCTCGAACGGAGAGTGGAATCCCTCGAGCAGACCTCACTGAGCCTGTCCAAGCGGCTGATGTTGCTGGAGCAGCGGCCGGTGGTGGCTTCCGACGGGGGCGTGGTGGCCGCGGTCCCGGCTTCCCTGTCCGCCGAGGTGGAGCAGCTTCGCTCGGAGGTGCGCGGCATGATCGCCGGCGAGGCCCTGAACTCCCAGGGCGGCCGTGATTACCTCAAGGACGCGGTGCGCTCGGTGCAGGAGGAGATGCGGACCGAGCAGCGGGAGCTCCGGCAGCAGCAGATGATTCAGGCTCAGGCCCAGGCCCAGGCGGGTCGCACCGAGCGCCTGCGCCAGTTCGCCTCCGACGCGAAGTTGAGCTACGGCCAGGAGCAGGAGCTCACGCGGCGCATGCAGACCGAGGAAACCCAGCGCCAGGCGCTCTTCGACTCGGTGCGGGACGGGAGCAAGTCCTTCCGGGATGCCCGGCAGGAGCTCCGCCAGCTGCGCCAGCAGACGGACAAGGAGATGGCGTCCGTGCTGGATGAGTCGCAGCGGGCGCAGTACGAGCAGATGCGGCGCGAGGAGCGGCGTGAAGAGCGTCCCCGGGGCGGAGGGCAGCGGGGGCGGGGGCAGGGGCAGGGTGGCGATCAGCCCTGACGCCGCGTCCGGCCTCCCGCGGACGCCCGGCCCAGGGCTCCGTCGATGATGAGGCCGAGAAAGGCCGCGTAGGACAGGCCCGCTTCCTTCGCGGCCAGCACACAGGGGGCACTCGGGGCCAGGTAGGAGTTGGGCGTGATGTCGATGAGCAGCGGTACTCCGCCCGCGTCCAGCCGGAACTCCACCCGGCCCCAGTCCCGGCCTCCCGCGAGCCGGAAGGCCCTCACGCACAACTCCTCCACCGTCTCGCGCCGCCGCCAGGGTGAGGCCGGTTGCCGCCTGGGCACCGGCCTGCTCCACCGCGCGTCCCGCTCGAGCAGCGGTGCGTCTCCGGACAGGCCCGGCTCCGTGAACCACTTCGTGTCGAAGGTGCGCATCCTCAGGTAGCCCTGGGGCATGTCGTCGAACGTCTGCTCCATCACCGGCAGCGCCCGCGGCGGGTCTCCCGCCACCGACACGTGGAACTCGCGGCCGTCCACGTACTCCTCCACCAGCACCGGGCCGTCGAAACGGCCGAGCAGGTGCCTCGCCCGGGCCCGGACCTCGGCGTCGTTCCACGCCACGCTCGCCGCCTCCAGGCCGATGGAGGCGTGCTCACCGCAGGGCTTGAGGACGACGGGTGGCTCCAGCGTCAGCGTGAAGCCCTCCGCTTCCGCCGCATCGTGGATGCACTGGAAGCGTGGCGTGGGGACGCCCTCGCTGGCCAGCAGCGCCTTGAGGGCGTGCTTGCTCTTCGTGAGGGCCAGGCCCTTCGCGTCCGCCCCCGTGTAGGGGATGGCCAGCGCGTCGAGCACGGTGGGCACCAGCAATGCCGGAGCCCCCTCGCCGCCGAGCGTGTCGCACAGGTTGAAGACGAGCGGTGGCCGCTCGCGGGCCAGGGCGTGGAGGGTCTCGAGTGCGTTCGCGTCCAGCGCCAGCGGAGTGGCCGGGCGGCCCGCCTGGGTGAGCGCTTTCGCGAGCGGGAAGGCGTCGGAGCTCTGCTTCATCCGCTCGACGTCTGGCGCGTATGGGTGGAGCGGATTGTGGCGTGTGAGGACGGTGGCGGCCTCCACGTCGTAGGCAACGCGCAGCGGGGGGCTCGGGGGAGACATGGGGGCGTGCTCCGTTACTCCTTGAGCGCGGCGGCCTGGGTGCCTCCGTCAGGGTCGCGGATGATGTGGATGGTCTCACTGCGCTTCATGCCGCCGCCCTTGCCGAACCTGCGGAACCCCTCCCTCTCCAGCCGCTCCTTCGCGAGCTGCTGGCGGCGCTGGCCCGCGATGTCCTGGGGCACCGGGCCCATCACCAGGGCCTCGTCCGCCGCCCTCTCCTCGAGCGTCCTCTCGATGCCCGCATCCCGCAGCGCCGCGTCCTCCTGCAACTGCTGCATGCGCTGCTCGTAGCTCTGGCGGCGCTGCTCCGCGTAGTCCACGGGCTCGACGGAGGCGTCCCGTGCCTCCCAGCCCTCGGGGACGGGGATGGGCTGTGGGAAGAGGCTCGCGCGCTCCTCGGGAGAGATCGCGCGGATGCCGGAGCCCCCGCGGGTGTCCTCTCCCTTCATCCGCTGGAGGAGCGAGGTGTCATCGGCGGCCGCTTCGGCCGGAGTGGATGCGTCCTGGGTGCAGCCCATGGCACCCATGAGCGCGACGAGCGGGAGTGGGGAGCGGACCATCTGCACACCTCGGGGCGGGCCTCCGGGCCCGTCTCACCGAGCGTACGTCAGGCGATGCGCCACCAGCCAGCCCACCGGGGCGTGCTCACGTGGGCTGCTCCTCGGGGGGGATCTGGAGGGGCTCGATGCGGGAGAAGGCGTCGAGGATGGCCCGGATGATGGTGCTCCTCCCGGTGAAGAAGGCGCTGATGTGTCCCCCCGTCAGGTAGCGCAGCTCCGCCCCGCGCCAGTGCTGCAACAGGCGCAGGGTGGAGGAGGAGGGGACGAAACCATCCTGGCGCGCGGCCAGGAGGATGGCGCGGCGCGGGTTGGACAGGGGCGGCAGCGCGGTGGTGGCCGCCGCCGAGAGCAGCTCGGCCAGCCGCTGCCGCGCCGTCTCGGGGCTTCCGGTGGTGCGGCCCAACGTCTCCCAGTCGGGGACGGCGGACAGCACGCCCTCGGTGAAGACGGGAGCCGACGAGTGCGCCGCCGCCAGGGGGATGACGGCCGCGGGCAGTGGGAACATGGCGGCGGCATAGGCCGCGATGCTGCCCCCCATGCTGTAGCCGGAGATGCCCACCTTGGGGTGGCCGGTGGCCAGCAGCCACCCGAGCAGCGCCGTCGCCTCCACCGCCGTGGCGCGGAACATGAGCAGCAGATCCACCACCGTGCGCACCGCCGCGCCCTTCTGTCCGGGCGGGCGGCGCGAGCCGTAGAAGGGATTCTCCAGCAGCAGCGCGCCCACGCCCTCCCGGGCCAGCTCCTTCGCGATGAAGCGGCGCAGGCCGAAGCCCTCGTCTCCGGAGGCGGCCAGGAAGACGCACACCGGCGGGCGGGGGCCCGCGTCATGGGGCAGCAGCAGTTGGAAACGCGCCTCCCGGCAGGCCTCGGGCAGCGAGCCCACGGCGGCGGGGCTGGGGAAGCGGCCCTCCTGGACGAGCAGGTGCCCCTCGCGCTTCGCCTGGCGTACCGTCACCTCGGAGAGCTCGGGGAAGGCGAAGCCCTGGGGGCCCCGGGTGAGCTTCTCCAACAGCGCGTTGGAGCCCCAGCCGTCTTCGAAGAAGCGGGGCTGGCGCGCCACCGTCACTTTCGCGGCGAGCGCGTCCAACCAGTGCATGCGATTCATTCTCGTGGGACTCCCGGGGAATGCCGCCCGGCATCCTCGCCGCGTCCGGGCGGCATTCCAACCGGAAGTACCAGGTTACTGCTGCTCGAGGGCGGTGGCGGGCGCCGGCTCGGGCTCGTCCGCCACGGACTCCAGCGTGTCGGCCGGAGGCACCGGCTTCTGGTCGCGCAGGAACTCGGGCTGATGCCTGGGGTCGTACGTGGGGCCCTGGGGCGCGTCCACGGACATGGCCGAGACACCGGACGGCGAGGCCACCGCGGCGGGCAGCGTCTTCGTCAGCGTGAGGCTGTCGCGTACGGTGCCGCTGGAGGTGATGAACTTCGTGGTCAGCGTGCCGCCGTCCACCACCACATCCAGGTAGCCCACGTTGGTGTTGTCGCGGAAGGCCGTCCAGCTCGGCTGCGCGCCGGGGAAGGGGCGCAGGGTCGCGCCGCCGCTGCCTACCACCAGGTAGGGAATGCCACGTGTGCCCGCGGGCGCCACCGCGTCACCCTTCATCGGCTTGGTGCGCTCGTAGTTGTGGTCATGGCCCGTGAGGACCAGGTCCACCCCGTACTGCTCGAAGATGGGAGCGAACTCGCGGCGCATGGCCGTGGTCGAGAGGTGCTCGCCGCTGGACCAGGGCGGGTGGTGGAAGAAGACGATCTTCCAGGGACGGCTCGTGGCGGCCAGGTCCTGGGCGAGCCACGTCTTCTGCAGCGCCGTCGTGCAGTCGGCGATGGTGAAGTTGCGGCAGTTGGAGTCCAGCGAGGCGAAGTGCACCGGACCCCAGTCGAACGAGTAGTAGCGCTCGCTCTTCGCGGAGTTGTTGGCCGGCAGGTAGAAGTTGTCCAGGTACGGCTTGGCGTTGCTGGTGACGTACTCGTGGTTGCCCGGCGTGGGGAAGAGGGGCACCTCGCGCAGCAGGGCCGCCATGGGCTTGAACATGTTGCTCTGGAACTCCGCGTCCGTGCCGGAGGAGTACGCATTGTCACCGAGCGTGAGGAGGAATTCACCGGCGCGCGCGGCCGTGAGCTGCTGGAGCACCTTGGTCTGGAGCGAGCCGCCGGTGCCGAAGTCGCCCATGGCGGTGAAGTGCAGGCGCGTCGTCTCGGGACCGGTGGCCGTCTGGAAGCGCCGCACGCCGGTGACGGAGCCGCAGGCCTCGACCACGTAGCTGTACGTCTTCCCCGGGAGCAGGCCGGTGAGCTTCACACCGTGCTGCCACCCGGCCGCCGTGGCCGTGGCGGTGCGCGAGATGTCCGAGCCCTCGCCATAGCGGACGAAGGGCGTGCAGGACACGCCGGTGCGGAAGGCCACCAGGGCGCTGGTGGTGCCCACGCTCTGCAGGTACGGCTGGCGCGGCAGCGCCGGGCCCGAGTCGGTGGTGGGGGCGGAGGGCGGCGTCGTGGTGTCGTCGCCACAGGCGCGCGCCTCGGTGATGGAGGCCCAGTCGTTGACGGTGTTGCCGTTGACGGTGACTCGCAGGTAGCGCGCCTTGCGCGTGCCGGTGAAGCGGTACGTCTGGGCGTCGGCCGTCAGCGCGCTGGTGGCCGCGTAGGCCTGGGTGAAGGTGGTGCCGTCCTCGGAGGTTTCCAGCGTGAAGTGGTTCTGGCGCCGGGTGCCCTCGTGCCAGGCGATGGTTGCGCCCGCGAGCGTCTGAGAGCTGCCCAGGTCGAGCTTGAGCCACGAGCCCTTGCCGGGGCCGCTCCAGCGCGTGTCCAGCTTGTCGTCCTGGGTGTTGGCGGCCACGCTGCCCTGACCGTCATCGCCGCTGGCGGTCGCCGTGGCGGTGGTGAGTTGGCGGCAGTTGCTCGCGATGAGCCCGGAGCTGGTGCTGCCCAGGTTCCCGGCGGCCGGGGTCTCGGGTGCATCGGAAGCGGGCGGGCTGGCGGCGGGTGGGCTGGCCGGAGCCTGAGCCGGGGCCGTGGGGGCCTCGGAGGCCGGGGCCGCCGAGGGAGAAGGGGTGGAGGGCGCTTCACACGCCGTGGTGAGCAGGACGCCCAGCAGACACGAGGAGGAGAGCAGTCGGTTTCGTTTGTGCATCGTGGGTGCCCAAACGGCAGCTCCGGGCAGGCATTCCTCGGCCAGGCCTGCTCCGCTGAGTGCCCGGCTGCTGGGCTGACGGGCCCATTGCCCGGGTTTTCCGTCCCACCGCGGCCCGGAGCCGGGCCCCCGGCGTGTTTTCGGTGAGCGATGCAAGTCCTGTGGGGTCTTCTCCCACGTACGGATTTTTCAGGACAGGCCACGGGAAGCGACACGATGCGTGCACCCTCCATGCCACGGAAGAAACGTGGATTCACACTGACCGAGGTGCTCGTGACGGTGGCGTTGCTGGGCCTGTTCGCGGGCATGGCCGTGGTGGCGCTCGGACCCCTCAACGGGCGCTATCGCCGGAGGCAGGCCGCGGAGCTGGTCGCGGCGGGAGCGGCGCGGGCCCGGCTCTTCGCCCGGGACTCGGGGCGGTGCTTCCACCTGGACGTCTACCAGGACGACACCCCGGTGAGCACCGGGACTCCCGGCAACCGGCTGCGCCTGTCGCGCCGTCCGAGCGCGGACTGTGAGCACCCCACCCCCGTGGCGGACCTGCAGCCCGTGGAGTGGATATCCATGCCCTCGTTGACGACGGTGCGGGTGGAGCCCGGCGTGGAGGCGGTGTGGCGGCCCAGCGGCCGGCTGCACACGGAGGACATCGCGAAGACGCCCGCGAAGCTGAGGGTGACGTCCGGGGGCGAGGAGCTGTCCATCCTGCTGGCGGTCCACGGCCCGGTGTGCGTGAGGGAAGAGCCCTCGTCGGAGGTGTGTCCATGAGCGGAGCGAAGCGCAGGCGGGGGTATGTGCTCGCCGAGGCCCTGGTGGGCGGGGTGGTGATGATGCTCGCCCTCGTGGGGGTGTTCGGGGCCCTGTCGCGGGGCGGAGAGGACGTGGGCCGGGCCGTGGCGGATCAGGACGCGGCGCAGCGGGCCACCGAGCAGCTCGAGTGGATGCGCGCGCAGCCTTCCACGGCCGGGGCCTGGGGGGCGGGAGGCCCCAAGCCCTGTCAGGCGTTGCAGGTGCCGCTGCCCACCGGGTGGACGTGCACCGTCACCGTGACGGAGGTGGCGGACACGGACGTGGGCGCGCCCGTCTCCGGCGCCCTGTCCTACAAAAGGGCCGTGGTCCAGGTGAGCTACCGCGGCACCTCGCTGTCGCTGGAGGCGCTGAGATGGTGAAGGGGCGCCGGGGCTTCACGCTCATCGAGCTCCTGGTGGGCGGCGCGGTCGCCCTCGTCGTGTTGGCCGTGGCGTTCGCCGCCTTCGTGCGCACCACCGTCATGCATCGCCGGCAGGTGGAGCTCGCGGAGATGAAGCGGAGCGCCGCGCTCGTGCTGGGGCAGTTGGGCACGGAGCTGCGGCAGGCCGGGCTCGGATGTCCCCGTCACGCGCGCGCCGATGGCCCCGCCGAGCTCTTCCCGCCCACCTTCCTGGCCGCCGAGGAGAATCAGCTCGGCTTCCTCGCGGACCTGCCCCGGCGGGGTTCGAACTTCAACGGGTACTCGCAGCTCGCGGATGACCAGACCACGGGGCTCCCCGCCAATGGGATTGCCCTGCTCAACGAGCTCAACGGCGGCTGCGACATCTCCTCCGCCCCCGCCCACTGCTCCTCCAGCGAGGAGAGCCTGCTCTTCGGCCCGGGCGCGGGCATCGACGACTGCGCGAGCGAGCCCACGTCGCCCACCTGCCCCTGGGGCCTCAACCGCTACCAGGGCAACGAGTACCTCATCGTGGCCAACGTGAAGGGCCGTTGGGTGGAGCGGCGCATCCAGCCGTCGCTGTATGCCGAGGTCCCCGGGGGCCGCAGGACGATCGTCCTCGATCAGGCCCCCCCGCCGGACTTCCTCTTCGGCTCCAACCGGGGCTTCGTCTCCACGCCGGACCGTGTGTACTACGGGCTCCAGGACGGCCAGGTGAGGCGCAACCAGTGCTGGGGCAGCCTCTTCTCCTCGCCGGGCGGCCCCTTCGAGCTGGGCTGTCCGGACCTCTACGCCTCCAACGCGACGGGCTGGGAGGCGCTGACCCCCCATGCGGCCGCCAACGGGTTGCGCTTCACCTACTGGAGCGCCAACGGAACCCTGCTCCCCGTTCCCGTGACGGAGCCGGCCGACCTGCGCGGCATCCGCCGGGTGGACATCGAGCTCGAGCTCGAGCGCCCGCTGCCCGATGGCGAGGTGCTGCGTTACTCCGCTTCCCTCTCCGTCTCCCTGAGGCAATGAATGCGTCCGCCCGTGTGTAGTGCGAGAGCAGAGCCGCGAGGTGGGCGTGCCGGCTTCACGCTGCTGGCCCTTCTCCTCGTCCTGGCCGCGATGACCCTGGTGGTTGCCACGACGCTGCAGCTCGGTGAGGACGAGCGGCGCAGCGCGAGCCTCGTGCGTCACGACGCGCGTGCGCTGGCGCTCGCCGAGCTCGGCGTGGAACGCTCCCGCGCGTACCTGGCCGCCCTGCTCGCCACGGACGTGGACCTGGACCGGGCGTTGGACCCGATGCTGAACACCGAGTGCATCCTGCTGCCCACCCTCGGGGCCGGGCAGGAGGATGACCACCTGCCAGTCTTCACGGATCCCGGATGGGAGGATGTGGAGCTGCCGGGCACGGGCAAGTACTTCCGCCTCGTCCCCCACGAGGGCGGAGCGTACCTGGTGCGCTTCGATGACAACGACGATGACGGGGATTCACCCGCCTCCGAGGCCGCGACCCTCAGCAACCCTGGCCTCGGCTGCTCGGAGGGGGATGACCTGGCGCCGGGAAAGAGCAACCCGGTGCGGGACAGGGATCAAACGGTCATCCTCACCGTGGTGGGCATCTACCCGGGCACGGACCCGGCCACCGCCCAGGCGCGCAAGGTGCTGCGCGTGCGTGTCGGGCCGCAGCCCGCGGCGGGCATCATCGCCGGAGGCACCATCGAGATGGATGGCGCCTCGCACGTGTGCGGCGCCCATGGCGACATCTTCGCCACGGGGGACATCTCCGGCACCGGCTGCATGTGCGGCACCGGCTGCACGGGCGGCCCACCGGCGAAGCAGGCGTGCGAGGCCAACACCACCTGTGTGGCTCAGTCGGGCGGAGACGTCTGCTCCGCCACGGGGGGAGGCTCGTCGAGCCAGTGCATCCCCGGCACCACCGTGCCCCAGCCTCCGCCCGTGCGGGTGTGGAGCAGCCTCAACGCGCCCCCGGGCTGTGTCAGCGGCCTCTGCACGCCCTTCTACTATCTGCGTGAACAGAGCGGTGGGGCGCAGGTGTTCATGTGGAACTACTCGAAGCTCGGCTGTGAGAAGCCCCAGACGTGCTCCCGCATCTTCCATCCCGGGGAGGCCGCGACCACCTGCGGCGGATGCTGGAAGAGTGTCTACGACGCCTCGACCTGTACGGGCGCCAAGACCAAGGAGGTTCGCAAGAGCGAGGACTCGGGCCTGACGAAGCCCGACCCCGATCCCTGGACGCCGTGTGGCAACTCGGCTCCGTTGATCTGGAAGACGAGCAACCCGGCCTTCGCCTCCATCGCGGGGGGTTGTGACCCGGGCAGTGGTCTCTACCCGGAACCATCGCCCGGTAAGTGGAGCAAGGACGCCTCCTTTTCCGGGAGCTTCCAGTCTCAAGGGGCACTGCTCCCTGGGGTCTGGATGGTGGAGGGCAACGTGGAGTTCCTGAGCAACTCGCCGTCCTGTACGGCTGCGACCAGTTGGAAGGCCTCCGTCCTGGCCCAGGGGAACATGGACATTCAAGCCGGGCTGAGCCTGAGCCCCGCCCTCCCCACGGGGGTGGCCCTGCTCGCCGGCCGCGACATGAAGGTCTGGCAGGGCAACACCTTCATCGACACGTGTGGCGAGAGCGCGGCCCTGCTCGTCCACGAGCAGTTCTACATGGGCGCCAACACCCACCTGACGGGGCAGCTCGTGGTGGAGAACGCGGGGGCCTGCTCCGGACTCGTCAACGGCCCCTCCGGCGTCACCCTGAAGGGCAACGCCACCATCGAGGTGCCGGAGCAGCCGCCCATCTCCTCGGGCCGGCCCGCCTCCGTGCTCGAGTGGAGCGAGTCCTCCTACTGAGGCCCCGCCGCCCCTTCCGCCGGGACGAGGAAGGGGCGCAGGAAGTCATCCGCCTCGGCGGCGATGCGTCCGAGCGACTCCGCCAGCTCGTGGCCATCGTCCACCTCGACGAGCCGGACGTGGCGCTTGCCGTGTGCCCACTCGCGCGAATAACGGATGTGCGTCGTCGTGTCCTTGCGTCCGTGGATGAGGAGCGTGGGCACGCGCACGTCCGGCCAGCCGCCCGAGCGGGCGTCGAGGGTGTCGAGGTCATGGATGAGGCCGAAGTGCACGCGCGTCTGGCGCTTCTCCGCGTAGTCCTGCGTCTCCATCCAGCCCGTCTCCTGCCAGCGGCGCATGCCCTCCTCGCCCACGTTGCGCCGCATCTGCTCCGGGGAGCGCAGGGCGGGCGCGAGCAGCACCAGCGCGCACACCCGCGCGTCCTCCTCCGCCACGCGACAGGCCGTCAGCCCGCCCAGGCTGGAGCCGAAGACGATGGCCCTGTCCCGCTCGCCGCCAATGGCGTCGCGCACCGTGCGCATCATCGCGCTCAGGCTCAGGTGCTCGAGCGAGGGCTGCCGCAGGTTCAACCGCTCCAGGTGGATGCCCTGGCGCGCGTAGTGCTCGGCGAGCGCCACGCCCTTGGCGGACTGAGGCCCCGAGGCGAAGCCGTGCAGGTAGAGCCAGCGGGGGCCGGAGGGGGAGGACGGGGCAGGGGAGGCGCTCATGGCGGCGCACTCTACCGTCCGCGAGGATGAGAGCCCCGGGTTGGTGGGAAACCCGGGGCCCTCCAGCTCGCGTCAGGGACCGCACGACGCGAATCACGGACCGCCGCGCGCTCCTGGAGCACTGCCCGTGCCAACCTCCAAGTGCCTGGAGTTCCTGGCTCGGACCCGCCCCGGGGCTGGAGGGGTTGGAACATGGGCGCGCGGGGGCTGTGTAAAGCGGCCATGCACTCCGGGAGCCAACCTCTGGGATTCCCTCTGGAAACCCGCCGTGCGCGGGCCTGTCCCGGAATGGGACACGCGGACGGGCGGGTGATCGGAAGCAGGACACCCCGCGAGGGTGGGGAGGCGCGCTCCCCGGCCGGAAGATGGTATGCCGTGGGTCATATGACTGCACCCGTGGCGCTCATCACCGGTGGCTCGCGAGGCGTGGGCCGCGCCCTCTCGTTGCGGCTCGCGAAGGCGGGCTACGACATCGTCTCCACCTACCGGCGTGACGCCGAGGCCGCCGCCGAGCTCACCCGGGAGGTGGAGGCGCTCGGCCGCCGCTGCCGTACCGTCATCGCGGATCAGCTCGAGCCGGCCAGTCTCCACGCGGCCTTCGATCTCATCCAGGAGGAGTTCGGCGGGCTGGACGTCTTCGTGGCCAATGCCGCCTCCACCGCCTTCACGCCGCTGATGCTGATGAAGCTGCACCAGATGGACAAGACCTTCAACGTCACGGTGAAGAGCTTCCTGCTGGGGGCCCAGCGCGCGGTGCCGCTGATGCAGGGCCGCAAGGGCCGCATCGTGGCGGTGTCCGGCATGGACTCGCGCATGCCGCTGCCCTTCCACGGCTTCCTCGGGGCGATGAAGGGCTCCATGGAAATCCTGGTGAAGTACCTGGCCGCCGAGCTGGCGTCCTCCGGCGTGCGCGTCAACGCCATCAACCCGGGCTACATCGACACGGACTCCAGCCGCTTCTACATGGGCGAGGCCTGGGAGGCGCTGGAGGCCAAGGTGAAGGACAGCGTGCCCGTGGGCTACGTGGCCAGCGCGGATGAGATCGCCAAGACGATTGAATGGCTGTGCTCCGAGGGTTCCTCGTACGTGAACGGCCAGACGCTGGTGGTGGATGGTGGCCTGGAGGTGAACTACGCCATGCAGTTCGCCAGCGCCCTCAACCAGTCCAGCAAGTAAAGGAAGAGGTCATCCATGCCCACCCGCCTGCGCCTCTACCAGGTCGATGCCTTCTCCTCCCAGGTCTTCGGCGGCAACCCCGCCGCGGTGTGTCCGCTCGACGCGTGGCTGCCGGACGAGATGCTCCAGGCGATCGCCGCGGAGAACAACCTCTCCGAGACGGCGTTCGTGCTGCGCGATGAGGTCCGCGGCTGGCAGATCCGCTGGTTCACCCCCTCGCAGGAGGTGGACCTGTGCGGTCATGCCACGCTGGCGGCGGCCTACATCCTCTTCACGCGGCTGGCGCCGGGACTGGAGCGGGCCCAGTTCAATTCGCGCTCGGGGCCGCTGGTGGTGACGCAGCAGGAGGGGGAGTGGATGGAGATGGACTTCCCCTCGCGGCCGCCGGAGCCGTGCGCGATACCGGAAGGGCTGGCGGAGGCCCTGGGCGCCGAGCCGCGGGAGACGCTGCTGTCGCGGGATCTGCTGGCCGTCTTCGACACGGAGGAGCAGGTGAGGGCGCTGGCCCCGGACATGGCGAAGCTGGCGCAACTGGAGTTCTTCGCGGTGACGGCGACGGCGAGGGGCTCGGAGGCGGACTTCGTCTCGCGCTTCTTCGCGCCGCGGGTGGGAGTGCCGGAGGATCCGGTGACGGGCTCGGCGCACTGCACGCTGGTGCCCTACTGGGCCCAGAAGCTGGGCAAGCGGCAGTTGCTGGCGCACCAGATTTCCCACCGGGGCGGCGTGCTCCAGTGCGAGGACCGCGGCGAGCGCGTGGGCATCTCCGGCCAGGCCGTGCTGTACCTCGAGGGCCACATCACCCTGTGAGACTCCCTCTCCCTCTGGGAGAGGGTTGGGGTGAGGGTCTGCTCCACTTGTCACCGGTGACAAGTGAAACGAGGCACCCGCATTCCACTTCTCATCGATGAGAACCGGAATGGGAGGGGTGCATTCCACTTGTCACCGGTGACAAGTGAAACGAGGCACCCGCATTCCACTTCTCATCGATGAGAAGTGAAACGAGGGGGGTGCATTCCACTTGTCGCCGGCGACAAGTGAAACGGCTCGGGCCGCCGCGCGGCATTTTTTACAGGCTGCCCCCGCCCTGCTGCCGATGGATCCGCCATGTAGGTGTATGCCCGGGATTGGCGCGGCGTCCCCTAGCGGGCACACTGCGCGCCGCCTGAACGTGCGAGCAGGGCGGGGACCCGCCCCACCCCCTCGCAGCGGACACAGGAGGGGATGGGTCGGATGCGCCTGCTGCACACGTCGGACTGGCACCTGGGACACACGTTGTACGACACCTCTCGCGAGGCCGAGCACGCGGCCTTCCTCGAGTGGCTGCTCGACACGCTCGAGACCCAGAAGGTGGATGCGCTCCTGGTGGCCGGCGACATCTTCGACACCGCCAACCCCAGTGCCGAGGCCCAGGCCGCCTGGTACCGCTTCGTCGCCCAGGCCCGCATCCGGTGCCCCAAGCTCGACGTCGTCGTCATCGGCGGCAACCATGACTCGGCGGCCCGGCTGGATGCGCCAGACCCCCTCTTCGCCGCGCTCGATGTGCGCGTGGTGGGCGGCCTGCCCAAGGCCCGGGGCTCGTTGGACCTGGATCGTCTGCTGGTGCCGCTGAAGAACGCCCAGGGCAAGGTGGGTGCGTGGGTGGCGGCCGTGCCGTACCTGCGCCCCGCGGATCTGCCGCTCGTCTCCGAGGAGGCGGGGGACAAGCTCATCGAGGGGGTGCGCTCGGTGTACGCCGAGGTGCTGGAGGGCGCGCGGGCGAAGCGCAAGCCGAACCAGGCGCTCGTGGCCATGGGCCACTGCTACATGGTGGGCACCGAGCTGTCGGCGCTCAGTGAGCGCAAGATTCTCGGTGGCAACCAGCACGCGCTCCCGGTGGACCTCTTCCCCGAGGACATGGCGTACGCGGCGCTCGGCCACCTGCACAAGGCGCAGCGCGTGGGCGGGCGCGAGGGCGTGCGCTACAGCGGCTCGCCCATTCCCCTGTCGCTCTCCGAGGCCAGCTACGCGCACCAGGTGCTGCTGGTGGAATTGGACGGTGCGCAGCTCTCCTCCGTGCGGCCGCTGCACGTGCCGCGCCGGGTGGAAATCGAGCGCGTGCCCAAGCGCGACGCGGCCACGCTGGATGATGTGGTGCAGATGTTGGAGGCCCTGCCCCCGTTGGAGGAGGGCACGCCCGACTGGCGGCGCCCCTACCTGGAGGTGTGCGTCGCGCTGCCCCGCCCCGAGCCCGCGCTGCGCCGCCGGGTGGAGGCCGCGCTCGAGGGCAAGGCCGCGCGGTTGGTGAAGCTCACTCCCGCCTATACCGGCAGCGGCCACACGCTCGCGGACGCGCGGCCGGGGGTCTCCCTCAAGGAGCGCACTCCCGAGGACGTCTTCCGGGCCCGCTACGCGCGCGACTACACCGAGCCCCTGGAGCCCGTGCTGCTCGAGGCCTTCCACTCGCTGCTCACCCAGGTACAGGAGGACGCGTCATGAGGATTCTCGCCATTCGTGGCTGCAACCTGACGAGTCTCGCGGGTGACTTCGCGCTGGAGCTGGATCAACCGCCGCTCGACAAGATGGGGCTGTTCGCCATCACCGGTGCCACCGGCGCGGGCAAGAGCACGCTGCTGGATGCCATGTGCCTGGCCCTCTTCGACCGCACCCCCCGGCTGGGCGAGCGCGGTGGTGTCCCCGTGGGGCGCGCCGACGAGGACGAGGAAGCGCGGCTGATGGCCAACGACGTGCGCGGCATGCTGCGGCGCGGAGCGGGCGAGGGCTTCGCGGAGGTGGACTTCCTGGGCAAGGACGGCCGGCGCTACCGCGCGCGCTGGTCCGTGTGGCGGGCGCGCAAGCTCGCCGAGGGCCGTTTCCGGCCGCAGGAGATGAGCCTCACCGACGTGGCCAGCCAGCAGCAGTTCGGGCGCACCAAGTCCGAGGTGCTCAAGGCGATTGAAGAGCGGCTGGGGCTGTCCTTCGACCAGTTCCGGCGCTCGGCGCTGCTGGCGCAGAACGAGTTCGCCGCCTTCCTGCGCGCGGACGCCAACGAGCGCGCGGAGCTGCTGGAGCGGATGACGGGCACGGAGGTGTACAGCCGGGTGTCCATGGCCGCGCACCAGCGCCACAAGGAGGTGCAGGAGGAGCTGTCCAAGCTGGAGCAGGGCGTGGCGGCCATTGCCCGGCTGTCCGACGAGGAGCGCTCGGCGGCGGAGGCGCAGCGCGCGCGGGAGGAAGCGGCGCTGGGCGAGGCGCAAGCGGCACAGACGCGGGCCGAGCAGGCGCTGCTCTGGTACACGGAGCGGGCGCGGTTGGTGGCGCAGGAGGCCGATGCGGAGCAGTCGCGCCAGCGCGCGGTCCAGGCGCTGGAGGCCGCGGAGCCCCGGAAGGCGGAGCTGGAGCGGGTGCGCGCGGCGGAGGTGCTGCGGGCGCCGCTGAACCGGGTGGACGAGGCGTCCCGGAGTCTCGTGGAGGCGGAAGCGGCGCTGGCGGCGCGGCGCGCGGAGGTGGAAGCGGCACGGGCCTCGGCACAGGTGTGCGAGGAGGCGAGGGCGAAGGCGGAGGCACGGAAGACCGCGGCGGAGGAGGCGGAGACGGCCGCGCGCCCGGCGCTGGAAGAAGCGCTGAAGCTGGACGCGGAACTGGCACGCGCGCGGAGCGATGAGCAGGAGGCCGCGCGCAAGCTGGAGTCCGCCCGCGAGTCCGAGCGCGTGGCGCGGGAAGCACTGGAGCGGGTGGCCCGGGAAGAGGAGGCCGCGCGCGCGGAGCAGAAGGCGGCGGAGGCGTGGCTCGGCGAGAACAAGCGCCTGGAGGCGATGGCCCGAGAGTGGCCCCGCTGGGAGGCGGAGCTCCTCCGCTACGGCCGCGCGGCCCAGGACGAGACGAAGGCGCGCAACGCCCTCGAGCAGGTGCGGTCGCGGTCTGGAGCGCTGCGCGCGGAGGCCGAGCGTCGCGGAGGGGAGAAGCGCGAGGCGGACGCGGCCCTGGAGGAGGCGAAGGCCCGGGTGGCCAGCGCCGAGGCCGCACAGGGCAAGGAGGCCGGTGCGGAGCGGCGGGCCCGTCGTGTGGAACTGCAGTCCCGGCAGGAGGGTTTGCGGGCGTTGACGGACGCGCGCAAGGGCGCGAGCGAGGCGGCCCGGGCGGAGCAGGAGGCGGCCGAGGAGGCCGGCAAGGCCCGGGCGGAGCAGGCGTCCGCGACGGCCGAGGCCGACGCCGCGAAGGGGCGCCGCCTCGAGCGGGAAGCCGCGCTGAAGGAGGCTCGCCGGGCATCCGCCGAGGCGCGGGCGACGTTGGACCTCGCGGAGCACCGTGCGGAGCTGCGGGAGGGCCAGCCCTGTCCGCTCTGTGGTGCCACCGAGCATCCCTACCGGCGGACGGGGACGGCGCTGGAGGGGCTCGCCACGAAGGCGCGGGCGCGGGTGGAGGAACTGGAGGGAGAGGTCGCGCAGGTGACGCGGGCGGAGGCCGAGGCCAGTGCGCGCGCGGCGGCGGCGGGCCCTCGTGCGGAGCAGGCGGAGGCGCGGAGAGAGGTCGCGGCGCGGCGGCGTGTGCAGCAACGCGCGGCCTGGAGCGACTCCCGCGCGAAACTCGGGGGGGCGCTGCCTTCCGAGGACGTGGAGGCCGAGGGACTCGAGGCCTGGCTGGAGGCGGCGCTCGCGGAGGTGAAGGCGCGGCAGGCCGGGCTGAACGCGGAGGAGGAGGCAGCGGAGAAGCTGGAGCGTGTGGCGAAGGAGGCTCGCGTGGCGCTCACCGCCGCGCTCGAGCGCCAGGAGGGGGTGGAGAAGGCCGTGCGTGAGGCGGAGGAGGCGCTGCGCCAGAACACGGACGCCGAGACCGCCGCCGGGCGTGAGGTGGAGCAGGCCGCGCGCATCCGTCAGGAGGTGTTGGAGGTGCTGGCGGTGCCCTTCAAGGAGCTGCCGCGCTGGCAGGAGTCGCTGTCCGCGAAGCCGGTCGACTTCCGTGCGCACTGCGCGAAGCGGGTGGCGGAGTGGAACACTCGCGAGCAGGCCTTGAAGGACGCGGAGGCGCGCGTCGCGCAGGCCCGGGACAAGCGGACGCCGGCGGAAACGGCGGCCGGCGTGCAGCACGCGCTCACCGAGAGCTGCGCCCAGGCGCTCTCCGGGGCACAGGAGGCGCTGCGGGAGAAGCAGGCCGCGCGCGGGTCGGTGCTCGGCGGACGTCCCACCGCCGAGGTGCGTGAGGCGCTCCAACGGGAGTTGAAGGAAGCCGCCCAGGCCTTCGAGTCCGTTCGAGATGGGGCCGAGAAGGCGAAGCGGGATGCCGCCACCGCGGCCGCGCGTGTCGAGGACGCGAAGCGGGTCCATGCCTCCACGGGAACGGCCAGGGCCGAGGCCGAGGCGGCGCTCTCTGCGTTGCTGTCCGCGCGGAGCCTCACGCTGGAGGCCGCGCGTCTCCTGCTCGCGAGGGATGCCGCCTGGTGCGAGGCCGAGGAGCGTGCGCTGTCGGCCCTTCGTCAGGCGCATGAGCACGCGCAGGCCGTGCGGATGGAGCGCCAGACGCAGCGCACCCGCCACGAGGCCTCCGGTCTCCCTTCCATCCCCGAGGAGGATGCCCCCGCCGTCTGCAAGGAGGCCCGCGCGGATACCGAGGCCCGGCGTCAGGCCGTCGCCACGTTGAAGGCCCGGCTCGACCAGGACGATGAGGCCCGCCGCCGCCACGGGGAGCAGGCCCGCCTCCTGGAGGAGAAGCAACGCGCCAGCGGCGTGTGGCGCACCCTCAGCGAGCTCATCGGCTCGCACGATGGCCGCAAGTTCAAGGTGTTCGCCCAGAGCCTCACCCTGGACGCGCTCCTGCATTACGCCAACGCACACCTCGAGGAGCTCGCCCCGCGCTACCGCCTCATGCGCGTGCCGAAGTACGACCTGGATTTGCAGGTGGTGGATGGGGACATGGGTGACGAGGTGCGGGGTGTCTCCAGCCTCTCGGGCGGAGAGAGCTTCCTCGTCTCCCTGGCGCTCGCGTTGGGGCTCGCCTCGCTCTCGTCGGAGACGACGCAGGTGGAGACGCTCTTCATCGACGAGGGCTTCGGCACCCTGGACCCGGAGACCCTGGAGATGGCGCTGGCCACGCTCGATGCGCTCCAGGCCACGGGCCGGCAGGTGGGCATCATCTCCCACGTGTCCGGGCTCGCCGAGCGCATTGGCGCGCAGGTGCGCGTGGTGAAGCAGGGGGCCGGACGCAGCCGGCTCGTCGTGGTGGGCGAGCCGGGACTCCTGGTCCCGGTGGCTTCCGAGCCACGGCCCACGGCGTCGGTGGGGTAGGGCGTCAGCTCGCCGGGGAGCTGGCGAGACTCGCCAGGTAGCGGTCCAGCGTCTCGGCGAAGGTGGGGTCGTCGTTGAGGAAGGCGAGCCCCACGCCGCCCTTGTACGGGTCATCCACCACGTGCACCACCAGCGCGTCTCCCTGCAGGCGCTCGCCGTTGGGCAGCTTCACCTGGACCGTCACCACGCTGTCCACGGGGGGCCGGTGCGCCGTGCGCACGAAGAGGCCGCCGTTGGAGATGTTCGTCGCGTGCTCCCGCACGAAGTCCAGCTCCGTGCGGAACACCATGTCCAGCTTCACCGCGAAGCGGCGCCCCAGTCGCTGCGTGTCGAACGTCTCGTAGGCGCGGGAGGACTCCTGGGCCGTCTCTTGCGCCGGAGCGGGCTCGGCGGCCACCTCCGGCGTGGCTGCTTTCGGGGGCTCGGCCGGCGCGGGCGTGGCCGCGGCTTTGTTCCCCTGGGCGAAGAAGTCGATGGGGACGGAGGCGGGCCCCGGGGGCGGCCCTTCCGGAACGGGCTCCCGCACGGCGAGCTGCTGCAGGTGTCCGTGCAGGACGATGGCGGCGGCTTCGAAGTCCTCCAACTGGTGGGTGTCCGGGCCGGTGAGCGAGTCCTTGCGGAATGCGTCGCGAGACGCCTTGGGCAGGCGCCACAGCTCCACCAGCGTGCCCCCACTCTCTTCCACCTGCTGGGTCAGTTCCTCGAGGGCGGTGCGCGGGTAGCTGGGGACCTCCAGTTTCACTTCCAGGGTGGCTTCGGCTTCCCGCAAGGCCACGACGATGCCTGGCGGTTTCGGCGAGGGCAGCAATGCCCCCAGCCCCTCCACCAGCTCTCTCACCCGCTCCGCACGGGCTGAGCCATTCCACAACGCCGCGAGACCGAACACAGGCACGTCGACGGACAATAGCCGAGCCCGCCCGGGGGTGGGTCAACCATCGTGCATTTCCCGTCACTGAACGCTCCGCGGGCAGGCGAGCACAAGGGGAGGGGCCACCGGGAGGCGGTTCGTCCTGGCTCGGGCATGCCGGGCCCTGCGCCTAGACACCCACCTGGGCAACGGAGGGCCGCGTTCCCAGCTTGGCGGACTGTTTTTCTCCCCATTTCCCCCGGTGTTGACCGCCATGAGTACTCCCTCCCGGTTGCTCGCGGCCGTGTTGCTCGTGTCCGCGTTTGTCTCAGGCTGTGGTGGAACCGACGTGGTCCATGACCCCCCACCGGGTGGTGGACAGTCCGAGGAGCCTGTTGACGAGGTGCCTCGGCCGCCCCCACCTCCGCCTCCACCGTTGCCCACGGAGGAGGATCCGTTCGGAGAGCCTCCGGGCCCGGTCAACCCCACCAACGCGTTGATCGACACCGACTGTGACGGCCTCACGGACGAGGAGGAGCACGGCAACGTCTACCCCGGTGGACTGAGGACTGATCCGGGCCGGTGGGACACCGACGGCGATGGCGTGCGTGATGGTGTCGAGGTGGGCCGTACCACCACCGTCAACAAGAGCGCGGAGTGCCAGGCCCGCTTCATCGCGAGCGCGGATCCATCCCGGGCCTCCAGGATGAATCCGACCGTCGCGGACTCGGACGGCGATGGGCTGAAGGATGGCCTGGAGGACCGCAACTACAACGGCAAGCTGGAAGCGGGCGAGACGGATCCCGTCAACCCCGACACGGATGGGGATGGACTGAAGGACGGTGTGGAGGATGCCAACCAGAACACCGTGGTGGACTTCGGCGAGACGGATCCGCGCAAGCGGGACACGGACGCGGATGGCCTCTCGGACTCCACCGAGCTGAACGTCACCCGGACGGAAGCGCTCAAGGCCGACACCGATGGTGACTCGTGCATGGACGGGGCCGAGGATCGCAACGGCAATGGCGTGAAGGACCCGGGTGAGACCGACCCGAAGAACGGCTCCGACTGCGGTGGCAGGACCAGCACCCAGGACACGGACGGCGATGGCCTGCCGGACGAGATAGAGGACACCAACGGCAACGGAGCCAGGGACGCGTCCGAGACCGACTTCCGTCGTGCGGACACGGACGGAGATGGCCTGCTGGACGGTGTGGAGGACCGGAACCACAACGGCGTGGTGGACTCCAGCGAGAGCGATCCGCGGGTGAAGGACACGGACTGCGACGGCCTGCTCGACGGCGCGGACCAGGGTGGCTTCAAGGGCGAGGACACCAACGGCAACGGCCTGCGCGACGTGGGCGAGACGGACCCCACCCAGCGCGACACGGACGGGGATGGCTTGTTGGATGGCGTGGAGCGCGGCATTCCCGCGGGCTCGGCGCCCATCACCACCTGTGGCTACCCGGGTGACGCGAACCCGGGAACCTCCACGGATCCACTCAACCCCGATTCCGACGGTGACGGCATCGCCGACGGTGCCGAGGACTCGAACCAGAACGGCCAGAAGGATCCGGGCGAGTTGGATCCCCGCGACGGCTCCGATGGTGCCGCGAACACGCCGGCCGGCCAGGCCTGCGCGGCGGGCAACCTGCGGGAGGTCGTCTTCAAGGAGGACAGCGGCGGGGACATCCGTCTGGCGCTCCGGCCCTCCTTCACGGAGGTGAAGCAGCTCGTCCTCGGCGGCAAGGGCCGGGGCTTCATCGGCTACGACGACACGAACAAGGTGGCCTTCATCGCCTACAAGCGGGGCCAGGCGGGTTCCTCCACCACGGTGGTGGGGGACGAGCTGTTCGTGCGTGGCCAGTTCTCCCCATCGGTGACTGCGGGCACCACGCAGACCTTCACCACGTGGGATGGCCACCCCGCGCTGCAGGCCTTCTACGACCAGGGGGCCACCACCAACCTGCGCGACTACGCCAACGCGGTGGCCAACCAGCTCGTGGGCGCGGGCGCCGGGACGCTCACGGGCGGCTCGGGCGTGAGCGGGGGCTACAAGATTCAAGCGCAGTACGTCCACCGCTCCAACGCGAGCGTGCTGGTGGTGCTGGCCATCACGCCGGCGAGTCTCTACAAGGCCCCGGGGCTCTTCGTCATGGGAGACACCGCGGGCGGCACGGCGCTGGCCCAGTTCGGTGACGCGGACGCGGTGCAGTGCGAGACCTTCACCACGGGCAACGGCATGGCCGACTTCCTCTTCGTGGTGGACGACAGCGGCTCCATGCAGACCTCGCAGGGCGCCCTGGGCGATGCCGCCGCGGCCGTGGCCAACCGGCTGGGCAACTCGCAGCTCGACTGGCGCATTGCCATGGTGACCACGTCGTACACCCAGCCGGACTACACGTGGCCCAACCGCGATGTGTTCCGCGGCTTCACGCGCAACATCGACCAGTTCAAGGCGTGGCTGCAGCAGGGCGCGAGGTGCCCGGACCCCACGCAGTACTGCTGGGTGGACATCAATGGTGCCAGCGAGGAGCGCTCCCTGGAGGGCGCGCGCGTGGCGGTGGACTACATGACCCGAGCCAGCACGCCCGCGGACAAGAAGTACCGCCCGGGTGCCCGGCTCGTGGTCATCCTCCTCACGGACGTGCGAGACCAGCCCGACTCCGTCCCGGTCAGCACGTACATCGACTACTTCAAGGGGGCCAACCCCACCGGTGGGCTCATCCAGATGCACGGCATCATCTGTGACCCGGCCGGCGGCGACTGCTATCCGGGCGAGCCCTCCGCCAACCCGCGGCACCTGGACGTCATCCAGGCCACCGGCGGCATCGTGGGCAGCATCCGCAGCACCACGTCCATCCAGAACGCCATCAACACCATCGTGGACAGCGTTATCGCCTCCACGGGCTACCGGACGCTCAAGCCGCCCATTGGCGCCTCGGTGCGGGTGGCGCTGGAGTCGGTGCAGAACCCCGCGGCGTGCACGGCGAACGATCTGCCCCGTGGCCGGACGAACGGCTTCGACGTGGATGGCATCAGTGGGGCGCTGTCCTTCTACGGCGCCTGCCGCCCGGCCTCCGCGGGGGCGACGAAGGCCGCCGTTTCCTACCGCTACTGGAGCGACCTCACGCCCAACAAGGACGGCAATCCGCCGCCCTGCTCGACGGACACGGGCTATTACGACCCATCGGCTCCGGACTTCTGCAAGGGCAACCTCACGTGCAACCGGCAGACGAACCGGTGCGAGTGCCCCTCGGACTGCGGCGGAGGGGGCGCACCGGGCCAGGTGTGCAACACCAGCAAGGACGTGTGTGACTTCACGTGCACGGCGGATTGCGGTGGCACCTGTGGCGGCTACCAGACGTGCAACACGTCCACGTGCACCTGCCAGTGCATGGCGAGCGCCACGTGCGCGCCGGGCTTCACGTTCGACCCGGCGGCCTGCGCGTGCGTCTGTGACACGGCGGCGCTCAACTGCGGCTCCACCTACCAGGCCGACGCCAACGCTTGTGCCTGTGTCTGCAAGGACGACTGTGGCGGCTGCCCGGCGGGGACGGAATGCAGGCAGAGCCTCTGCCGGTGTGATCCCAAGCTGAACTGAGCGTTCCTCGGGGCATGGCCCCCACAGGGGCTCGGTACCGGGCCGGAGCCGCGGAAGTCCCAGCGGTCTCCGGCCCTCGTGTTTCAGGGCTTCGCCGCCACGCCCCCATTCATGTAGGGGCCCACGCTGGCGGGCGTCTCCGGGTTGCGCCAGACGGCGACGGGCTGGATGCCGTCCTCGGTGAGCCGCCACGGGCCGAGCACCGCCTCGAGCTGCGCCGGGGTGCGCATGTGGAAGTTGGGCCCCATCATCCGCACCAGCTCCGGGTGCTCCAGGGCCTTGGTGCTGTCGCAGTCGAAGGCGAGGTAGCTGCCCGGCGGCGCCAGGTCATGGAGCTTCTGGAACGAGTCGCGGACCTGCTCGTCGGTCATGAAGGCCTCGACGCCCACCACGATGATGCCGAGCCGGCGCAGGGGGCCGAGCACCTGCCGCAGGACGCCCAGGTCGAGCGTGGACAGGTCCGTGGCGTCGCACCGGATGTAGCCCGTGCCCGGCACGCCGGCGAGGATGCGCTGGCCCAGCGCGACGTTGGAGTCGTCGATGTCCGTGTACAGCACGCGCGCCCCGGGCACCGTCTCGTGGACATTGCCCTGGGTGGGCAGGCCGGCGCCCAGCACGAGGAACTGGTCCACGCCCTGGGCCTGGATGTAGCGCGAGACGCGTCCGATGAAGTCTCGCAGCGCGCGGAACACCGGGCGGAAGTCCTTGAAGACGACCTCGAAGGCTTGCGCCGCCGCCACGTCGACGGGGTAGTGGTGACTGCCTCCGAGCCAGTAGTCCATCATCCGGCCCGTGTTGGGCGCCGTCGGCTCCGCTTCGTGACCCATCGCTTCCTCCCTCTCCCGCCATGCGGGACGGCGTCACCATAGCCGACGGGAAAGGGAGGTGACGGGGCTGCTAGACTCCTCCGCTCCGGGCTTCCGGATCCTTCCCCTTGTCACGGAGTTCATCCATGCACCACCGATTCCCCCTCGTGCTGGCCGCGACGCTTCTTGGCGCGGCCTCCCTCTCCGCTTGCGGCACCACCCCCGCCGAGGACCGCGAGCGCATCACCTTCCCCGCCCGGGACGACTTCCCGGGCCTGGGTGACATGGAGTCCCTCTCGTCCCTCTCGCGCACCTATACGTTCGACCCGGGCCTGGAGAGCAGCCACCTCTTCGTGCAGATCTTCAGCGCCTCGCTCGGGCATGACCACGTGGTGCGCGCCACGGACTGGTGGGGCTCGCTTGCCTTCGACCCGTCGAACCTGTCCGCGTGCGCGGTGTCGGTGACGGTGCAGGTGGAGGGGCTCGACCCCGAGCGTGACGAGATGCGCGACCTGACGGGCCAGGAGCGCGTCTCCCGGGCCGACCGGGAGCAGATCCGCGATCACCTGCGCGCCAGCGAGCAGCTGAACCTGGACGAGCACAAGAGCATCGAGTTCACCTCGAAGTCCTGCGCGCTCACCGGCGAGAAGGGCCAGGACGGGCGCTCGGTGGTGGCGGTGACGGGGGACTTGAAGCTGCGCGGCGCCACCCGGGAGGTGGTGCTTCCCCTGGAGGTGGCGGTGGACGAGGAGCGCGTGGCGGCCCGGGGCGTGCTGACCACGCGCCACTCGGACTTCGGCTTCGAGCCCTATTCGATGATGGGCGGGCTCTTCAAGAACAAGGACGAGCTCTACTTCGTCGTCGACGTGCGCGGCCAGCGTGTGACGGGCAAGTGAGAGGGTGAAGCGTCTTCGGGGCGCCCCATGCTCCCCTGGAGGCAACGAGGGGAGCGGGGGCACCCCGGGTGCGGCGGGGTGTTACTGGACGGTGACCTGGAAGCTGGCGGTGGCCAGCTCGGCGCCGTCCGCGCCCACCACCTTGGCCGTCCAGGCGCCGCTGTCACCCTCGCGGAAGGTGCGGTAGGCGTGCGTGCGGTACGACGCGCGGGGCACCTTCAGCTCCGTCTTGGAGACCTCCTTGCCGTCCTTGGACCAGACGACGTTCACGACGCCGGGCTCAACGCCGGTGAGCCTGGTGGCGGCGTAGATGCGGGTGTTCGGGGCCACGGTGAAGCTGTCGGAGGCGCCGGTGATCTCATACTTCTCCACGCCGGTGCCGATCTTCACGGTGGCCTCGGCGGAGTAGGCGGTGGTGGCGAGCAGCAGGGTGGGCAGCAGGAGCTTCAGGGCAGTCTTGAGCATGGTTGTGTCCTCGGTGAGAGGAACACCTACGCTAGTTCATCCCCCTGACGCGTCGAGCTTTCGGTGTGGCGGCCGGCCTCCTCCAGGAGTGTGCGGTGCGCGGAGATGGCGAGGAACGAGCGCCGCAGTCCCTCGTCCTGGAGCTTCCCGGCCCGCTCCTGGAGTTGTCGGTGGGCCGTCTCCAGGACCCGGGCTGCGCGGGTGTCCTCGTGGCCGCTCAGGACGCGGAAGCACGTGAGCCACATCCCGAAGGGCTCCTCCACGCCCTGGAGCGAGCCCTGCTCCAGGTGAGAGAGGAGCTCCTCGGCGTACCCGAGGGCCTGCTGCTGCTCGCCGGCCGCCAGCGCGACGGCGGCCAGGCCGGAGACGGACTCCATCTCCAGGTGCCGCATCCGCGTCTCCACCCGGATTCTGCGGGCCTGCTGGAAGGACTCCTGGGCCTCGGGCAGGCGCTCCAGGGTGAGCAGCACGTGGCCCCGGGCCATCCAGGCATAACCCTGGTTGCGGGGGCTGCCGATCTCCTGGGCGATGCGCAGGGCCTGCTCGGCGCTCTCGAGCGCTGCGGGCTCGTCGCCCAGGTGGTGGTGGACGAGCGCCAGCGTGCAGTGGTCCACGCACTCCCAGAAGCGGTAGCCGATGACGCGGCTGAACTGGAGGGTCTGCTCGAGCTCGGTCCGGGCTCCGGTGAAGTCACCCAGGCTCTTGCGCACGTACCCCAGGTGCCGCAGGGCGGAGAACTCCAGCCAGCGGTTGCCCATGGCCCGGCAGAAGGGGAGCACCCGGAGGATGTAGCCGAGGCTCGGCCCCAGGTCCCCCATCTCGTTGAGGGTGGCGCTGAGGTTGAGGATGCTCTCCACCTCCAGCTGCTCGAGCCGCGCGGATTCGGCGAGCGCCAGGCTGCGCTCGAACTGGGTCCGGGCGCCCTCGAAATCACCCTGGTGGTGGCGCAGCATGCGTCCCCAGCGCAGGTGGCCGAGCGCCTCGCTGGCCACGTCTCCCGTCTTCTGGGCCAGCCGGATGGCCTTGCGCACCGCCTCCACGCCCTCGGTGATTTCGCCGATCTCCGTGGCGTAGAGGGCACGGCGCAGGGCCACCTCGGTCTGCCGCCGATCATCGGCGAGCAGCTCGGCCAGCGCCTCCATCAGCTCCAGGTCCAACCGCTGGGCCTGCCGCTCGCCGAGCACGCCGTGGACCTTCTCGAGCGCGGCCACGATGGCGTAGCGCTCGGGGAGGTCCGCCTCGGACGTCACGTCCAGGGCCCGGTCCAGGAAGGCACGGGCCTCCGCGTTGGCGAAGAGGGACAGTGCCTCCTCGCCCGCGCGCCGCAGGTAGACGGCGGCCCGGGCGCCCTGGCCGGAGGCCTCCAGGTGGTCGGCGATGAGTCCGAGGTGCTCCCGGGAGCGCTCGCCACCGCGGGCCAGCAGCCACTCGGCGATGCGTCCATGGAATGCGCGCCGCTCGCGCTTGAGCACCGTGTCGTAGGTGACCTCGCGCACGATGGCGTGCTTGAAGATGTACTCGCGCGTCCCGGAGAAGGCGGGGTTGGACTGCTCGAAGATGAGCTCGCGCTCCTGGAGGGCGGCCAGGGCCTGGTGGATGGGGATGGGGGGCTCCTCGCCCTGTCCCATCCGCTCGAGCGCCTCGTCCCAGAAGAGGCGTCCCACCACCGAGGCGCGCTGGAGGACGTCGCGCTCGTGGGCGGGGAGGCTGTCCAGGCGGGCCTGGAGGACGCCGCTCAACGTGGAGGGCACCTTGAGCGAGGTGAGCCTGCGGGGCTCGACGCGCCAGTGCTCGCCCTCGGCGAGGATGACACCCTCCTCGAGCAGCATCTGGATGAGCTCCTCGAGGTAGAAGGGATTGCCCTCGGCGCGGGAGACCACGAGCTCGTGGAGGGCCGGGGGGATGGACTCCACCTTGCGCAGCAGCTCCGCCACGAGCACCTGGCTGTCCTGCTGGGAGAGGGGGCGCAGCTCGAGCCGGGTGTGGTGGAGGGCGGTGGCCCACTGGGGGCGCCGCTCGAAGAACTCCGGCCGCGCGGTGCACAGCACGAGCAGCCGCTCCGGGGCGAGCGTCTGGAGCAGGCGCTCCAGCAGGTCCAACGCGCTGTCATCCGCCCAATGGATGTCCTCGAGGAAGAGGACCATGGGCTCGCGGCTCAGCAGGGCGCGGAAGTACTCGCTGAGGGCGGCGAGGCCGCGGGCCCGGAGGCCCTGCTCGTCCAGGGGCGTGCCCTTCAACAGGGGGCTGTCGCTGAAGTCGAAGCCGATGAGCGAGCCGGCGAGGTGGGCGCGGTAGCGGCTGGAGGTTTCCGGGCCGAGCGCCTCGAAGAAGCTCTCCTCCAGGCGGGCGCGCACCACGCTGGGCAGATCGCTCTCCTGCACCTGGAGGTGGAAGGAGAACAAATCCCTGAGCAGGGCGTTGGGGTGCCTGCGCATCTCCGGGCTGGCGCGGCCGCGCAGGCAGAGGGGAGGCGAGGGCAGCGATTCGAGCCACGTCTCGAACTCGCCGAGCAGCCGGGACTTGCCGATGCCCGCCTCGCCGGTGAGGGTGACGCGCTGGCAGCCGTCACCGGAGAGCGCGGTGGACAGGGCGGAGCGCAGCTGGCGCGACTCCTCCTCGCGTCCCACCAGCCGGGCCCAGATGCCGTCCAGACCGCGTCCCTGGCGGTGGAAGCTGCGGGGCCGGGCGGCCGTCACCCGGTACACCTGGAGCGGCTCCTGCTTGCCCTTGAGCCGGAGGGGTTGCTGGGGCTCGGCATCGAAGGCCCCGCTCACGTGGCGGTGCGTGGAGTGGGAGATGAGGATGCCGCCCTCGGGCGAGGCCTGCTCCAGGCGGCTGGCGGTGTTGACGGTGTCCCCCATCACCGTGAGCTCCCCGAGCGTGCCCACCACCCCGAGGAGGACGGGGCCGGTGTGGATGCCGATGCGCATGCGCAGGCCCTCGGGGGGGCCGGCCAGGAAGGAGTCGAGCTGGGCCTGGATGTCCAGGGCGGCGTGGATGGCCTGCTCGGCGTCGTCCTCGCGCGCGCCGTCCGCGCCCCAGAGCGCCATCACGGCGTCTCCGATGTGTTTGTCGATGCGGCCCCCGTGCCGGACGATGGCGGCGTCCACGCGCGCCCAGAGCTGGTTCATCAGCTCGCTGACGTCCTCTGGGTCCATCTGCTCGCTGAGGGAGGTGAAGCCGCACAGGTCGCCGAAGAGCACCGTGACGTGCCGGCGCTCCAGGGGAACGCGGGAGGCGAGGGCCGCGAGCCGAGCGCGCAAGGCCGCCAGGGCGGCCTCGGTGGCCTCCTGGCCCAGCATGGGGCGCTGGGCCTCCAGCAGGGCCATGGCCTGCTCGAGCAGGTCGCGTTCCTTGATCATCGTCCTCCCGGAGCCGGCATGGGCCTTATTTCACCACATGCTCGGCGATCGACCCATCACGATAACGGGGGGCTCCGGGGTGTGCCACCTACACGGAGTGAGAGGCGTCAGCGCGCCGGTTTGAGGCCGGCGGGGGCCGAGTCGGTGCGGAAGACGGGGTAGAGGTTGAAGCGGGTGTCGTGGGCGGGGTGGCGCTCGTAGAAGAAGCGCAGGCGGGCGCGCGGGTTACGGGCGAACTCCGGGTCTTTCAGCTTCTCCTCCCAGGCGGCCTTCACGGAGGCGTCGCGGGCGAGCAGCTCGCGCGCGAAGGGCTCCAGCACGTAGTCCTCGACGTACTCCTTCTGCTCGAAGTGGTTGTTGAAGAAGCCCCAGGAGAGGAACGAGTCCGGCCCGAGCGGCTCGAGCATGTGCGCCAGCAGGGGGACATTCGTCTGCGTGGCGGGCACGTAGAGCGTGCCGGCGGGGAGTGGCCGGGTCTCCTTCGTCCACTGGCCCTTCACGGAGAGGCCCTGGCGGCCCTCGACGGAGGCGGGGCGGAACCTGGCCTCGGTGGCGCGGAACACCTCCACCTGGGCGGAGGGGACGTTCTGGCCGAGCCGCTGGAAGCGCAGGCCGTGTGTGGTGAGCTTCTCCGCCACCCAGCCCGCGTGCGCGGGGGGAACCAGGTAGCCGCCTGCGGGCAGCGACGCGGTGAGGACGGGGCGGAGCTCCTCGTAATAGGGAATGGTCCACACCTGGGGCTTCGAGTCGTCGTAGCGGATCCACGGCTGGGTGGTGAGCTCGGAGGGGGTGCGCTCGTAGGCGTAGCCGCGGAAGGCGAAGGGGCGGCTCTTGTCCGTGTTGTCCCAGGAGAGCACCACCTCGCGGACCTTGCCGGAGGTGGCCTCGGTGTCGGCGGCCTTCACGGCGGACAGGAGGGCCTGGGCGTCGCGGGCGGTGAGGCGCAGCAGGCCCTCGAGCACGTGGCGCGTGGTGGCCACGCGGTGTGCGTAGGGCTTCCAGGAGTGGGTCTCCACCAGCACGCCGTAGCGCCGGTGGGCGGCCCAGTACTGGTGGCTGAAGCGGGGGGGTGACACGCCGTAGCTCACCCCCGAGGTGGGGTCATCGTCCTCGCGGAAGGATGGGTAGAAGGGGAGGGGCAGGTGTTGTTTGGACGCCAGCTCGGTGAGGAGCTCCTCGAGCAGCTTCGCGCCGAGGGTGCGCATCGCCTCCGGGCCCACCTTCTGGGGCTCCATCTGCACGCTCACGTCGTGCTCGAACTTGGCGCCGTCGGTGACGTGCAGGTCCACGTAGAAGAGCGGGTTCCAGGAGTGGAGCAGCTTGAGCAGCGCCACCATTTCGGGGGCATCGGCCTTCACGTAGTCGCGGTTGAGGTTGAGGTTCTGCCCGGTGACGCGCCAGCCCATCTCCTCGGGGCCCACCTGGTTGGGGCGGTGGTTGGGGCCGAAGTGCTCGTGGCCATCCACGTTGAAGACGGGGACGAAGACGGCCGTCACCTGCTTGAGCACGCCGGGCAGGGCCTTGCCGTCGAGCAAGTCTCGCAGCAGCCAGAAGCCGGCGTCCTTGCCGTCGATTTCTCCGGCGTGGATGCCGCCCTGGAAGAGGACGACGGGGCGGCCCTTCTTGGAGGCGGCGGCGGGGGTGAGGGTGCCATCCGCGCTGGCCACGAGGGCGAGCATGGGGCGGCCCTCGGGCGTTGTGCCGAAGGTGTCGCAGCGCACCTTGCCGGGGTAGCGCTGGGGGAAGGCGCGGCAGAGGGACTCCACCTCCGCGTAGCGGCCGGTGCGAGTCCAGCCGCTCTGCTCGGCGACGGTGGTGAGGGGAGCCTGGTGGAGGGTGAGTGCGAGGAGGACGGGCAGGAGCATGGCACCCCCCTCACAGCACACCGTCCGCCCTCCCTCAACCCTGGAGCGTCATCCCGGCTCCCCGGTCATGGGCAGGGGGTAGAGTGCACGGTGGTTGATGAGCCGATGGTAGAGCGCGACGTGGTACTTGCCCGAGATGGAGATGAAGGCATTTCTGGGGGGCTCGGGCTGGCTTTGAAGCCAGGCAATCGCCGCCTCGCGTGTGCTGAAGGAAGCCACCGGAGTCGTAGGGCCGCGGCGTGCGAGCTCCTCGAGGTAGTGCTCGATGACGGGCAGCTTGAGCAGGCCGCGGATGTCATGCTCACGGCGGTACGCAACGAGGTGGTATTCATCCGCAATCAGGATGTGGGCGCCATGGGGCGGCTCGGAGTGCTTCCTGAGCCAGGTATCCGCTTCCTCGCGTGTTTTGAAGGCAGCCACCGCGTAGGGGGGGTCTTCCTTGCCATGCTGGAGATAATCCTCGAACGAGAGGATTCGGCCGGTCTCCGAGATGAACATCAGTGCCGCGGCGGCGATCCTGAAGAGCTCCTTCTCCTCAGGGGATGGCGTGTTGTGGAGGGTTCGTCCAAGAAGACCCTGGACGTCTTGGAAAAGTCTATCCATGTCCATGGCATGACCGCCTTTGTGGCACGGGTGGGAGGACTCAAGAAGCAACGAGGAGAACGGGGGCGAGAATGACGCTGCCCGCTGCGGCGGAAACCACCACGAAGGCCACTCCTGCGATGACGACGGTGCTTCCCACCAGGAGCGTTTGGCGGTGGCGCTTCAACCAGTCGATGGCTTCATCCATGGCCGAAAACTCCTGGGGACGGAGTTTTTCCAGCTCCTTGCAGTCCAGATAGGGTGGCATGCATTGCTTGTTACAGTAGTCCGCTCGTCCCCCGAGTCCGCGGTTGTGCTCGTACTGATTGTAATCTGGTGGAACGGGGCGCTTCATGCACTCCTATGGCAATCCACGAGTTCCTGGTCACAGTCACGTTGACGGCCTGAGACGAGCACGATGGCGCCAGGTGCACTGAATGTTCTTGGCCCGTGCCTGTAGGGCGAAAGATCAACCTCCTCCGCACGTTGCCAGTCATGGGTTGCCTGACCTCGGGGTGACTCCTTGATGGTGAGCACGAAGTGGGAGAGCGCTTCGGTATCGGCAGGAGCGGTGGGGCGGACGGCGGCACAAGAAATGAGCAGCACGCCGAGGCTCGCGGCAATGAGAGGGGCCGAGTTCATGGGTGGAGGACCTCAACTGCGGCGCACGGAGAGGCTCTCTCCCACGGCGAGCACGTGGAGTGGCTCGCGGGGTAGCTTCCGGCGGCCCCACTCGGCGTCCAGACGCTGGGGTGGCTCGTCCAGGGGCTCGTCGGTGAGCTTGAAGGTGCCCCAGTGCATGGCGAGGAAGCGCCGGGCCCCGAGGTCCTCGTAGGCTTGCACCGCCTGCTCGGGATTCATGTGCTGTTTCTCCATGAACCAGCCCGGGTCATACGCGCCAATGGGCAGCATGGCCGCGTCCAGGGCGGGGAAGCGCCGGCCGATTTCCGTGAAGCCGTCGAAGTACGCGGTGTCGCCCGAGTGGTAGACGCACGCGCTGGAGCCCTGCACCACGAAGCCGCCCCAGAGCGTCTCGTTGACGTCGTTGAGGCCGCGCCGGCTCCAGTGCTGGGCGGGGACGAAGTGCACCGTCACCGGACCCACCTGGGTGGAGCCCCACCAGTCCAATTCGGTGATGGGCGGCGAGCCGGGGCGGAAGTAGCGCGCCATGCCCAGTCCACTGACGACGGGCGCGCCCACCTGGCGCACGGTGGGCATGTCCAGGTGATCGAAGTGGTTGTGCGAGACGAGGGTGGCGGTGATGGGGGGCAGTTTCTCCATGGGCACGCCCGGGCCCACGTTGCGGCGGATGAAACCGGTGATGGTGTCGCGCAAGGCGGGGTCGATGAGCAGCGATACGCCATCGAGCTGCACCAGCCAGCTCGCGTGGCCCAGCCAGGTGAGGCGCGCGCCTTCGCCCACGGCGGGAGGCGTGGCCAGCGCGGTGAGGTCCGGCTCCACGCGGCGCACGGGTGCGGTGTCCGGGCTCTTGCGGCGCTTGCCGGCCAGCTTGTCTCCCACGGCCCACTTGAAGACGTTGCCGAGCGGGTGGGGGAGGCTGCCATCCAGGTTCTTGAAGCGCGCGGTCATGAAGCTCTCCCGTGGGCCTGGAGCGAAGAGGGGCCCGCCCTTGTCTTGTCCCGGTGCTGGCCTCGGATGCAAGGGCGATGTGGGAAACCGGTTCACGCGGTCACGGTCATGGTCACGCCCTCGCCGGTCGTCCGAATGCTCCACGGCGGGTATTTCGCGAGGAGTTCCGTACGGACAGAGCGTGTGCGGAGCGTCGCATCGTCACCGCGAGTACGCGGTCGCCTGGAAGGCCGCGACTTGTCGCTCCTCCGAATCGAGCATGCGCACTTCGTACGAGGCGCTCATTCCGTTCACGTTTGGAGACGTCGGCGCGCGTGGGTTGTAGATCACACCCCGCCTCCCAACTCCGTATCACCTCGTGAGAGCGATTCAATGAAGAGAACGCCGTTACTGTTGTGCTGCTGCGCCGTGCTGCTGGCGGCATGTCCTTTCCGTCGCTGTACCCCATCTCTGCACATGGCCACTGCCCGCGGTGCGCACGAGGTCTCCCTCGGTGCCGTCGAGCTCCCACAGTAGGTTCGTGCTTGAATCCCTCGGACTCAGGAAGTGAGAGGCGGATGTTTCACGGCGTGACGTTCGATGCGAGTCAAGATGCGTGGACCGCGAGAGTCGAAGTAGATGGGCGCATTGTTTATGAGGGGGACTATGCGTTTGATGTGGATGCCGCCTTGGGGCGTGAGGTCGCGCTTCTGAAGAACGGGTGGAGAGCTGAGAGGAATTTTCCAGACCTCGAACTGGCTGGGGTGTGTGGGCGAGTGGCCGAGCGACTGGACACTCTCCTCCAAACTGACAGTTGGCATGAGTGGGCGGCAGGTGTTGGTCTTTCGTCAGACGAGTTCCTGAGTCTCGTGGGAGCGAAGAGGGTTGGGGAGGCGGTGCCTGGAGTAGAGAAGCAGGGGAGTCAGGCCCAGGTGCTGGAACAACTGATTCAGGAAAAAGGCCTCAGCAGGAGCGCCGCCATTGCTGCTCTGGAGGACTTCATCCGCGCTGAAGCCCGGAAACACTACGGCGAGGGGCGGCGGCTGGAGGCCCGGTATGAGCCAGAGAAGGGAGTTGTGGAACTCTTTCAGCCCATGGTGGTCGTGCGCCAGATCACCGATCCGGCGGAGGCGCTGCACCAACTTCCCATCGATGAAGCGTGCAAGCACGGGCTGGAGGTGGAAGTTGGGGAGGAGATCGTCTTCCAGGTCTTTTACCGTGAGGAGGACAGTGCCACGGCCCGTGCACAGGATTTGAGTTGGGGGCGGCTGTTGAAGCTGAGTACACATGGAAACTTCATTGCGCCGCTGACGCCGGGCGCCCTGCGGGAGGGTATCCTCGAGCATCTCGGTGTCGCGCAGGGCGAGCGTTGACACGGGTCGGTCTTGGCTCGCGTAGTCTGGTGAGCATCATCGCAGCGAAGATTTTTTCGCGCGCTTGCCGATTCCATGCGTCATCATCCGTCGTCCGGATGCAGGACCCGTTATTCAACTCACCTTTCGACATAGGGACGTCATGAACAAGGAGATCATCTTCAACCTGCCGGTCAAGGATCTGGACAAATCCAAGGCCTTCTTTTCCGCTCTCGGCTTCAGCTTCAATCCACAATTCAGCAACGAGAGCGCGGCGTTCATGGTCATCGTGGATGGCAGCATTTCTGCCATGCTGACGACCGAAGCGTTCTTCAAGAGCCTCATCAACAAGCCCGTCGTGCAGGCGAAGGAGGCCAACGAGGTCGTCATCTGCCTGAGCTGTGAGAGCCGGGAAGAAGTGGACAGTCTGATCGCCAAGGCCGTCGCCGCCGGCGGCCGTACTCCGCATCCGCCCGAGGACCACGGCTTCATGTATGACCAGGGCTTCGAGGACCTCGACGGCCACCTGTGGAACCTGGTCTGGACGGCGCCGCAGGCCTGATGATGCGTGGTTTGAAGTCCTTGAGGTTCGCGGCAATTCTGAGCTGGGCAGCAAGGAATCTGCCCTGGGTCCCTGCCCTGGTTACACGGAGAATTCCGAAACGGCTGCCGAAAGGAGCAGGGAATGCCCTCCAGCGTGGTCTTCACCCCGGATGATACGGATTGGCGTCCGCCAGGAGCGGGACCGGGCCTGTTGCTGGATGTGCCCGGCACGGGCCCTTGGCTCCGGCGGCCGTCCTTCCATGTGGAGGCCACACCCGTGTACCGCCTGCGGGTCAGCAGCGGAGGCCTGCCGCTGCTCTGGTTGCGCATCGACGAGTGGTGGAGCTTCTGCGGCTTCCTTCGGGGGCACGCCCTCGCTCCCGGGGTGATTCCCCCGTTGCCGGTGGCCGAGGTGCGAGGCATTCCGCACGAGCCGGGTACGTCCGCCTGGTGGGAGTCCTGGACCTGGCAGATGGCGCGAGCGCTCGCGCAGTCGCCCCAGCCGGTGCTCCACGTGGGCCGCTGGTGCCTGCGGCCCCTCCAGGCCGTGACGCGCCGCGAGTCCGCCCCCTATCCCTGCGTCCCGAGCGGCCTGACAGGCGGACCGGCCGATCCCCCGCACTCGCTCGAGGGCGTCCTACGTTGGGAGCGGTTCTGGGTGGAAGAATGGTCCTCGGGTGGACCGCCGGGGGATGACTCGGTGAGCAGCGGGGCCGTGCTGCCGCTGCGCGCTCCCTCCGCCGCGGAGGATGGCCGGGTGAAAAGCTGGCGCAAGCACGCTCGCTCGGGGACGTTGCCTCCGGCGCTGCTGCTCTACCTGGAGATCGCCGGGAAGTGGCTGGTGCTCGATGGGCATGACCGCCTGCACGCGGCCCTGCTCGAGGGCGTCCCACCGCCCCTGCTGGGGCTCTGGCCCGTGTTCGAGAAAACGGTACCGGAGGACCCTGTCCGGCGCGAGGGGGTCCAACTCTCGGTGGAAGTGCAGTTGCGCTCCAAGACGGCGCCGGAGGTCATCGACCGGGCCAACCGCGCGCTGGTGCGGGAGTTCAGGGGACTCCGGCGTGCCGCCGTCACACGGACGTGGCTCCTGCCGGGTGGAGCCGAGGCCTGGCGCTTGGACGTGCTCTCCTGGCGCCGGCAGCACCCCCTCGTGGCGAAGGAGGGGGACTGGGACTGGTTCGTGTCCCCCCGGCTCGGTTGAGGCCGCGAGGACGTAGGCACCCCTTCTTGAATGATGTACGCCTTGCAACGGCGGGGCGGCGCTCAGTGCACCGGGTAGCACTTGTAGGCGGGGCTGGAAACGGTGTTCGACGTCAGCCCGTTGCTGTCGGTCACCTTGAAGTGCATTTGCACGACGTCATAGAAGGTCGTCGAGGTGGTGGGGGAACAGGAGGAGGACGAGATCCACGAGCCCTGCTGCCAGGGGAAGAGGTACTCCTCTTGATAGAAATAGGAGTCCCAGTATCCCTGCCACTGGGGCATGTAGGAGCCAGAGCCGCCCGTGGCGCTTCCGGTGCACCGCAGCACGCCCGTGGAGAGCTTGGTGCAGGAGATGGAAGCGGTGGGAGGGCATGGCTCGGTGACAATCCGGGTCACTGACTTGTAGCTCTCCCGGCAGATGGTCTTGGTTCCATCGCTGGCGACGACCATGGGGTAGGCCCGCACCTCGAAGTTCCTCGGGCCACAGGCCACGCCCGTGCGGCTGTAGGACCAGGTGCCGCTGGAGCCCAGGCGCTCGGTGGTGCTGGGCGTCTGCCCATCGACGTAGAACTCGAGCGACACGGCGTTGGCGAAGGTGGAGACCGCGTAGGTTCCCGCTCCGGCGAGCTCACCTTCATACGTGCTGATGCCGTCGAGGGTCAGGCTGGTGACGCTCAAACCGGAGCACATCGCCGACTCCCGGGTGCCCACGAGCTCCTCGGCTGGCGCCACTTCGGACTCCGGGGCACCGCCACAGGCAGTCAGCAGCAGCGCGGGCAGCAGGACTCGACGGAATGGGTGGGCAGGGAAGCGTGGCGTCATGGCATTCCTCTTCGGGGAAAATCGCGTCAGACACTGGATTAACCGAAATCTACCATTTAATCTGAATTTCGTCTCTACCAAAGAAATCCAGGTGGTGGAGGGCTGGCAAGGACACTCATGACGACCTGACTCAGTGGAGTCTGCGAAACGAACGGCATCACCAACACCCGGCGCCTGCCTCCAGAGCCTCGGACGTCGCCTCCGTGTAGGAAAACGGGTCCTGGGAGGGGGTCGGTTTTGGTGACGTAAGGGGGTCAAAAACTCCTGTCGCCTGACAGGTGCTAAACATTCGCTCATCACAAAGCAGGAGATGTTCCTCAACCCAGTCTTAGGGTAGGCGCCCGCGGGACAGAGGGTAGACCGGTCATAGGCCGGCCTGTATGCACCCTGGCAATGACGCCAGTCCGCTGACGAGGAGCCATACCATGACGAGGCCATTCATCTGGTTGCCCACTGTGCTGGCATTGATGGCATGTGGAGGCGAGGACCCCATGCCTCAGGGCGAGCCAGCCGCGCGGCTCTTGGCCGGGCGGAGCATGTTGACGCCCAAGCCCTGGGCCCGGCTCGCCCCCGGCGTCTGGGAGCGCGTGCGGGAGGACGGCATCCGTGAGCGGTCCAGCACCGGCGTCGAGGGCCTGGAGTATGAGCTGCAATTGGCCCGGACAGAGCGGGCCCTCATCGCGCAGGTGTCCAAGGCGAGCGGCAACGCTTCCGCGCTCAAGGCGAGCCCGCAGGAGAATGATCAGCGCATCCAATTCTTGGAGAACGCCCTTGCCGAAGAGAAGAACAGCGCCAGTGCGTGGATGCCCAACGAGCGCCTCTCGGCCCAGGGCTTCTACGAGGATGGCAGTCCCTCGGGTGAATTATGCGGCGGCACCTACGGCTTCGACGCCCAGTTCTTCATTGAAATGACTGGCGGCTCAGTCTCCATGCGGGGCTACTTTCTGGAGCCCAGCCCGTACGCTCCCTACACGAAGCGGATCTACGTGAGGGCAGCTGCTTGGATGTATGACCCCGATATCGTGAACTACGATGCGGAGTGGAGCCCCACCTTCACGAACACCTGCTGCTTCAGCACCAACCAGGTGTACGCAGGGATCGACCCGACCTTCAGCCCCGTGCTGGAGGCCTATGGCTACATCAAGTCAGATGGCTGCGGCTCGCATATCTACACGGCCAGGACCTACTGAGCTCTCTCCTATAGGGGCCACATGCCGTGGCTCAGGTAGGTAGGTGCCCAACTTGCGTGGGCGGGGGCAACGCCTCGAAGCGCACGCCCCCTCCCCCGGCACGAAGACGCAGTCCGGCACCAGCGAACGGTGGGGCCGGGGAGTGGAACCCGGCCCCGGGGGCGTGGGGGCCGGCTATCCGCGGATGAATGAGTGGCGGTACTGCTTGAGGGCCTGGGCGAGCTCGGTGGTCGCCTTCTGGACGGTGCCCTTGTACTCCACGATGGGCTCCTGGCGATCGATGCTCGTCGCACCGAACGAGACGCCCAGCGAGTCCACACCGTCGCCGCCTTTGGCGGACACCTGGGTGCTCTGCGTCTCGATGGGGGTCAGCGTCGCATCCACTTGGGTGATGTCCGCGAGTGCCGAGTAGGCCCGCGAGAAGTTCCCCTGGAGGGCGGCCTTGAGGGCGCCGGAGTCGAGGATGTCCTGCGCTCCACCGGTGAACTTGAGCTTCGCCTCGAGCTCCCCGCCGCGCTTGCCCGCCGCGTTGGGGTGCTTGGCACCGAGTCCTCCGCGGACATTGGCGGCGAGCGTCACCGAGACCTCGCCGGTGCGCTTCGCGTTCGAGGCGATCTCCTTCGCGGCGTTCAGCGGATCGCGGACCGCATCGCCGACGCTGAAGTCCTCCGGCAGCTCGAAGCGCTCCTGCACGGTGACGGTCCCCGAGCCGCCGATGCTCCCCTCCAGTCCCGGGATGGAGGCGGAGTCCGACACGGAGGCATTCACGGATTGGGAGAGGACGAGCTGCGGAGGGCCCTCGTCGCCGAACTCGATCCGGGCGCTCACCGAGGCCTTCCCGGAGGCGCCCGCGCTGATGCCCAGGAAGCTGTTGGCCTGCTCGGTCCCGCCCGGCTTGCCGGCCGGCCCGCTCGTTCCGCTCGTCCCTCCGAAGCCGACCTCGGCCAGCACCGAGGCAGACACGTTGGGGGAGATCTCCACGGCCGAGATGTTCTCGAGGAGCGCGTCGTAATCCGGAGTCGCCCCGTCGATGGCGCCCTGGAAGCCGCCGTCGAGCGCGCCCGAAATCCCGCCGCCGATGGGTCCCATGAACGTCCGCGCGGCCTCGGCCACCTCTTCCGCGGAGTCGAACGTGAACTCCACGGTGGCGCTCTGGTTGGCGAACGCGTCCGCGGTCACCGTGCCCGCTCCGGTCGAGCCCGTGCGGCTCATCAGGCCAACCCCCGCCTCACCGTTCACGGCGAGCGTGTACGTCCCGTCCTTGTTGTGGGTGATCGTCTGCGAGCCCTTGAGGCGCCCGGCCAGACCGAAGGCGGAGCCGTCCAGGCTGGCGTTGAGCGAATAGCTGTCTCCCGGCCCCAGGGCCTCGATGTCTTCCTCGATGGCCAGCAGCGCCGTGGTGTCGCGGGCGAACTCGATGACGTCCCGGGTGGTACCGATCGGGTCCTCCGCCGCCCTGCGTCCGAGGTTCACCCCGCCGTGGGCCAGGGTCTCCGCGGCGCCACCCATGAACTCCTGAAACCGCTCGTGGTGCTCCAGCGCCGACCGGCCGAAGCCCACCGCGTTGCGCGCGCCGCCCAGCACGCCGTCGACGATGCCTCCCTCGGGCGCGAGCCGATCCGCCGCCGACAGGGCCCGGTCCGCGAAACCGAGCGCCGCGTTCGGTCCCGCGCGCGCGATGTCCCCCGCGAGTTGGTAACCGTCGTTCGCGACGCTGATGGCGGAGTGGGCGGCACCTTCCACGGCATCCAGGGTGTTCCGGCGCGCCTGGTGGAGGGTGTCGAAAACCCCCGAAATCATGGGAGGCGGCGATTGGACGAACTCACTGACGCCGTCGAAGGCGCTGGTCGCCGCATCGGTCGTGCTGTCCAACACGTCGTCCGCGGTGTCGACCACCGTTTCCGTTACATCGGACACCGCGCTGACCGTCGAGCTGACCGTGCTGGAGACCGCGCTGCCGACCTTGCCCAGAAGACCCATGTGCACAACCCTCCGTCATTTCCGTCGTTTTCACCCTGTACGCACGTGGAGTTTTTCCGGTTACAGCCCGCATAAATGTGGGACGTGAGCTTCTGAGGACGGGACGTCTCGAGCGTCCGGCCTACCGGCTCACCCGCCACACGATGTTGCCCGCATCGTCCGCCACCAGGAGCGAGCCATCCGGCAGGAAGGCCACACCCACGGGCCGGCCGTACACCTCGCGCTCGTCCGCGTTCTGGATGAAGCCCGTGAGGAACGGCTCCGCGGGCGCGGTGGGCTGGCCCTCCGGGGAGAACGGCACGAAGACCACCTGGTAGCCGGAGAGCTTCGAGCGGTTCCACGAGCCGTGCTGACCAATGAAGGCCCCGTGGCGGAAGCGCTCGGGGAACATGGGCCCCTCGTTGAAGGCGAGCCCCAGGCTGGCGGTGTGCGAGCCCAGCGGCACGTCCGGCACTTTCGCCTGCTTCACGAGCTCGGGCTTCTGCTCCTTCACCCGCGGGTCCAGGTGGGCGCCAAAGTAGCTGTAGGGCCAGCCGTAGAAGGCTCCGTCCTCCACGTGGGTCAGGTAGTCGGGCACCAGCTCATCGCCCAGCTCGTCCCGCTCGTTCACCGTGGTCCACAGCACGCGCGAGCCCGGCGCGAAGCCCAGCCCCACGGGGTTGCGCAGGCCGCTCGCGAAGATGCGCTCCCCCGAGCCATCCGGGTTGATTTCCAGCACGTTGGCGCGACGCACCTCGTTGTCGAGGCCGTGCTCCCCCACGTTGCTGGCCGAGCCCACCGTCACGTAGAGCTTCGTACCGTCCGGGTGGGCCAGCAGGTTGCGCGTCCAGTGGTTGTTGTACCCCCCCGCGGGCAGGTCGAGGATCTTCTCGCCCTTGCCGGTGATGGAGGTGGCCCCGGGCGAGTACGGATAGCGCCAGACCGCATCGGTGTTGGCCACGTAGAAGAAGCCGCCGTGTACCAGCATGCCGAAGGGCTGGTTCAGGCCCTCCAGGAACACCGTGCGCGTCTCGGGCACGCCATCGTGGTCCGCGTCACGCAGCAGCGTGATGCGGTTGGCGCTGGGCTCGGTGCGCGCGGAGGCGGCATAGCCCACCAGCTTCGCGCCGAACTTCATCATGCCCCGCAGCTCGGTGTTGGCCTCGGCCACGAGCACGTCCCCCTGGGGCGTGACGTAGAGGTTGCGCGGGCTCACCAGGCCGGCGGCGTAGCGCTTCACGGTGAAGCCCTCGGCCACCGGGGCCTTGCCCTCGGGCCAGCCCCGCACCTTGCTGAACTTGCGCACCGAGTCCGTGGTGTACGGCCTCGGCAGCTCCACCGTCTCCGTTCGCGTCTCCACCCGGTCCGGGGGGCCCTTCTCCGCGTGGGAGCATCCCCACAGCACGCTCCCCAGCAGTCCCGCGACTCCCCACACATGCATCCTGTTCATGGGCGCGGAGCATACTGAAGTGGGTCCCGTAGTACGAACCGCGTGAGGTCCGCTACGGTGGGCCGGCCCCGATGGAACCGCTGGAGAGCCGATTGAACCCTTTCGACCGTACACGCCGTGTGACATGCCTGGGCATCGACACCTTCGTCGCGGAGGCGGGGCAGGGCAGGCCCATCCTCTTCCTTCACGGCAACCCGGATACCCATGACGCGTGGAGTGGCGTCGTCGCGCTGCTCGAGCAGGAGTTCGCGTGCTTCGCTCCGGATCTGCCCGGATATGGCGAATCGCAGCCGCAGGAGGACCTCGAGCTGGAGAAACAGGGCGAGTGGGTCCGGGAGCTCATTGCCGCGCTCGGGCTGCAACGGCCGCACCTGGTCGTCCATGACGTCGGCGGCACGTACGGGCTGGCGTTCACGGCCATGTATCCGGAGTTGATCTCGACGCTGACGATCCTGAACACGAACTTCTTTCCGGACTATCGATGGCATTTCTGGGGAAGGGTCTGGCGGACGCCGGTCCTGGGGGAACTCGCGATGCTCACCGCCTTTCGTGCACTGTTCGTGAACGAGATGACCAAGGCCTCCCCCAGGCTTCCCCGTGACTACGCGGAGAGCGCGTTCGCGAGATACGGAAGCAAGACGCGCAAGATGGTGCTCCGGTACTACCGGTACCTCGATTCGGAGCGGCTGGTGGGCTGGGACGTGCGGCTGCTGAAGGCGCTCGACACGCTTCCCCACCAGGTGCTGTGGGGGGATCTGGACACGTATCTCCCCAAGGCCACGGCGGACCGCTTCGGCGGCGAGGTCCATCACTTCGCCGGCCTGGGCCACTGGGCCATGCTCGAAGAGCCCCAGCGGATCGCGTCGCACCTGGCCACCTTCGCCAGACGTTGAGCCTCCGGCGGAGGCCGTGGCGCGGTCTTCCTCCTCCAGGCTGTGGAGCATTTCGCGCGCGGAGCGCAGCCCCGCCTCATGGGCTGCGGCGAACGAGCCGTTGTACATGGGCCTGCCCGTGGCCTCGCCTCAATGCTCTCGCCGGATGCCTCCGGCGGAGGGTTCGATTCCCGCCGCTTCCACGCCTACTCCCAAAGAGGATGCGCGGCTCGCCTTGGGGGACCAAATCGATTCTTGTCGGACCAAATTTGGACCAAATCTGGAGGCGCATAACACGCTCACGGAGATCGCCGCCCGTGCGCTGCTGACGCAACCCGGTACGCCCTATTCTTCACACTGTTTCACGGCGGCGAGGGGCCGGAAGAGCGCTACTTTATGCAAGAGTCCGAAACGGCCAGGGCTGCCCCCATCGACGTGGAGAGCGTCGAGGCGCTTCTCCAGACGAAAGCCGGCGACATGTACCGGGAACTTTCTCCCGCCGACGCGAGCACGCTGAAACTCACGGTGCGTCCGGAGCGCGCCTCGCCGGTGTTTCCCATTTGTATGGGCACTTGCCGTCTCTGTATACTTCCTCGCTCGTAGACCACATAAAGTGCGGGAGGATTACCAAACCGAGGCAGGCTTGATTATTCACTCTCGGGATTGGGTTGAGGTGGCGGCTGGGATTGAGGTGGCGGCTGGGGTTGAGGCGGCGGCTGGGGTTGAGGCGGCGGCTGGGGTTGAGGCGGCGGCTGGGGTTGAAGCTGAGGTGCTGGTCTTTCTCGACCGATCTCCCTTGCAACAGCTCTGCCAACACCTTGCGCGAGCACATAGCCCGCGATCCCGCCCAGAAGTGTGCCGAGCGTGTTTTCTTTGAGGATTGCGGCCAACCCTAGCGCCATGATTACGCTAAGGAGAATCATTACGGTAACGAATTGAATCACTTGTCCGGACGTGACCCATTCGATCTGGATGTTGGGTTCAAACAAATTAACAGCAAGGATTGCTGTGATGCTGAGCCCACCAATAATAAGAATCATCAACCAGAGGTGGCTCGAAAGAGAGTTCTGGGCTGACTGCGCCGACAACTTCTTCTCGATGAGTTCCTTGCGCTTTTGCAGAAGATCGACCAATGAAGACGCCAGGGACTTGTCATTCAAAAAACTCTCTTGTTGTTTATTTAGCTCCCCCCTCAATGAATCAAGATAGTGCAACATGGAGGTCTGGTTGTCGGAATCATTGATAAATTGCTTCCACAGTTCGCAAAGCTGCTTTTGATCCTTGTCTTCTCTGGTTTCGCGAAAGGGCGGATCAGTCCCCTCCCATGGGTTGGATACTTCCTCAAGATCCTCACGAAATACAATAACATCAATTGCTGATAACTGACTTAAGATGACTTTGCCGGAATTGAATTTTTCTTGGCCCAGATTTTTGCAGTCGGTTTTTTTAATGTTCTCAAAGGCTGAAATCATGGCTCTTTGGGCATTGTCTATTTTTCCAACACTCTTGCTTGTGCTTGGTGGTCGTTGGGAAATGGCAAGAATCTGAGAGATTTCATTTCCGATCGCCCTTCGTTCTTCCACCAAACTGATTTCACTCTCTGGCAGCGCTTTTTCTGGTGGAGTCAGATCGGTAATTCTGGCCTTGATGTAGTCTGAGGTTATCTGGCGCTCGAACTGGGCAATGCTTGCCTTTGGTAGGAGCGCCATGTTGATGCATATAAGGATGATGATGTGGGCTCTGGACTGGAGGGGCATTTTAAAGTTCTTCCGTCGATGGAGGGATGATTTCGTAGAATTCTGACAAGGGCTCGACTTGAGAATGGGCAGTGGGTTGGATGCAAGGCAGCCTATGCGTATTTGAGGCGCATGGCTCGCAAATTCTTGCAAGATGTGCCGTGGGAGGGCGTGAGTGGCTCTCATCCTTCTAGTACTACGAGGTCACTTCGGAAGTAGTCTCGTGGGACCTGGGCTGGCCCGATGATGCTCAGGCGCATAAGAGGAATGGGGGCAATGTCGAGGGCAGCGGGGGGAGCGTATAGGAGGGATGGGGCCCTGTTGAGGGTGAGGGCAGGAGCCGAGGGGCCGAGGAGGGCCGCTGACGGGAGCCCCCCGGGCTGTGCGCCAGGCCGGTGCAGAGAGCGTGCAGCCTCCTGGAGGCACACGCCGCCCCAAGCGGCCCCTGCTCCTGGAAGGACGCAGCAGGGCGTGGGCTAGTGGGGCAGCGCGACTGCTTGGGGCTCAACAACACGCGAGCTGCGGTGGCCCCTGCGTCGGGGCCCGCTTCGCAGGCTGCGAGGGCAGCGCCAGGTGCTCCAGAATGGCGCGCACTGCGTTGGGGGCCGTCAGGTACGCCAGCACCCGCCGCCTGCCTCCACACCTCACGCAGACGAACACGTCGAAGTCGAACGTCCTCTTGAGCAACTCTGCCCAATCCACTCGCGGCGTCCTCTCCTTCATCCGCTCCTTCCTGGCCGCTACCTCAAGCCTCGCGCTCTCCTCCTCCTCACCTGCTTGAGGGAGCGCTTTGATCTGGTGTTGGTAGGCCGTGGGTGGGAGCGAACCCGGGCCTTGGATCGAGAGCCCGGCCAACTGGGTACGCAGCCCACGCAAGCGCTCGAAGGTGTCGTACTCCTCTGGGCCCAGGCTTCGGTAGACAGCGCGGGAGATGTCGGCCGTCTCCTCGACGGAGCGGCCTTTGAGGAGGAGGGCGGCGCCCAGGGCCAGCCGCCTCACGCTGGCATTACCTGGATGGGCGCGCAGCAGCGCATAGAGACGTTCCTCGTCGGCGCGCAGAAGTTGGAGAGTGTGCGCCAGTTCTCAGGGGTTGGCGAGAACCACACCAGCGACGCGGCCAGGGGCTGTGCGTCCGCGGCGACGTCCATGATCCGCGGTTCCAGTATGTTCCCGTGATGCTTTTGCCGCCCCTGGCCCCCGACGCCACCTTCGCTCCCCTCGTGCTCGACTCGGACGAGCCGCTCGTTCGCCGCTTCCGCACGAGCACCCGTGGCCTCTTGCATTGCTCGGGCAGCGCGCAGTTCTCCCTGGCCGGCTGGGACAGCATTCAAGAGCAGCTGGGCCGCCCCTCCCCCGAGCGCCTCTACGTGCTCGATCTGCGCCAGGAGTCCCATGGCTTCATCGATGGGGCCGCTGTCAGCTGGTACGCCCAGCACAACTGGGGAGGCGTGGGGCTCGGGCTGGACGAGGTGCTGGAGCTGGAGACCCTGCGGCTGCGGCTCCTGGCGCGTGGGCGGACCGCGTGGGTGGCGGATGCCCGCGCCGTCAAGGAAGGCCGCCTCCCTCACTACACCGAGTGGACGCCGCGGGACGTGCGGACCGAACGGCAAGCGCTGGGACTGCCCGAGGGCCACTACCTGCGCCTGCCTACCGCTGATCATCTGCGCCCCGAGGACGCGGTGCTCGAGCGCTTCGTCCACTTCCTTCGCGACCTGCGGGGCGAGGCCCATCTGCACTTCCACTGCCGGGGGGGCAAGGGCCGTACCTCCCTCTTCCTGACGCTCCTGGAGGTGCTCTGCAACGCCCGAGACGAGGAACTGGAGGCCATTCTCGACCGCCAGCAGCGGCTCAACGACTACGACTTGCGCAAGGTGCCCGCCGCGGACAGCTACAAGGCGGCCTTCGCGCCCGAGCGGCTCGAGCTGCTCAGGCGCTTTCACCTCTACGCCCGGGCCAACCCGGGGGGCGGCCCCCAGTCCTGGACGCAGTGGCTGCTCGGTGCCGGGGCCCCAGGCGCCTAGAACTCGTCGTCATCCGGCAGGGGGGTGTTGCTGGCGATCTCGAACTCCAGCCGCATGGAGACGGCCTTGCTCTGCTTCTTGTCCCAGACCTCGACGTCGGGAGCCGAGCGATCCGGAGACTCGGTGGCACCCCAGCGGGGAAGCACCTCGCCGGCCAGCAGCTGCAGCGTCTTCTCGCGCTCCTTGAGCAAGTCCTGCTTGAGCATCAGGTGCACCAGCGGTCCCGGCTTCGCGAAGCAGGCGATGCAGTCCATCCAATACTGGGAGACATCCGTCTTCCCCTCGGGGGAGTTGTCCAGGAGGTTGTTCCACACCACGTCGTCAACCCCACCCTTGAACGTGGATGCGGTCGTCGCCACCGTATCGACATGCGTTCCCTGGAGGGTCTCGAACATCGTGTGAAAGCCGCTGACCCGCTTGTCGTAGTAGAGCCTCCAGAGCACGGAGTAGCCCGCCGAGACGATGAGCCCCACCGGGAGGGCGTCGAGCGTCTTGAGCTTGCGCCACGCCATGATGCGGCCCTGGTTATGCCCGGAGGTGCCCGCGTAAAGCGGGGCGAGTAGCAGGCGCGAGGAGACGATGTTGGGGCAGAACTCGTTGCGGATCCACCCCGCGGCGAAGGGCAGATGGCGCCCGGGATCGTGAGGAGTGGAGGAGGCGTGCTTCTGCATGCTCTTGGTCCACGTGCCGAAGCCGCCCAGCGAGGGGAGCGCGTCGAGCTTTGTTTTCTGGAACTCGAATCGCACGTGCTCACTCTCGGCCTTGCCTCCCGGCATGATGCGCGCCAGATCGCTGATCATCACCTGATAGCGGACCACTTGCGGCAGGAGCCTCCACCGGGCGTACTCATTGCCTCCCCCGAACTCCGTGAACTTCCGGATCGCCTCTGTGTCCGCCTGGGGACGTGTCGTCACATCATCGTTCAGACAATCATGGAGGGCCCCCAACACCAGGAGCCTGGCGTCCTCCTTCTCCTGCACCGAGACGCACGCTTCCAAGGCCTTGCCGCGCAGGTAATAAGGGAGGTACTCCCACTTGGTGGCATCGAGCACGATGCCGTCGATGACGACCTGGCGGAGCATCGTGCGCTGAAGCGCCGCCAGCTTGGCGCTGCGCAGCAGGGACAGCACCGCGAGCTTCTCGACGTACCGCGAGGGCCATGACGTCACCTCGCCCACGAGCGCACGGGCCGCTTCGGTCTTGTTGCGGTAGAGCTGGAGCCGATCCCTGCGGCCCGCCACGTTGAAGCCGTTCTTCTTGAAGAAGGGGAGCTGGGCAATCTCCTTGACCTTGTCGCGGTTGAGCTTCAGCTTCATCCAGACCTGATCGTACTGCTGCTGTTCGTCGGTCAGGTGGGCCGTGCGGCGGCCGAGGTTGCCGGACAAGGGGTTCAACCAGTTGCGGAGCTGCTTGGTGTAGTGGTCCTGGACGTGCTTGTTCTTGAAGCGCCCGTCTTGGATGGAGAAGTCGGCGCCCCACTCCTCCGTGGCGCGCTTCAGCAGGGCCTTGCAGACGACGTCGACTTCAGCGGTTTGCAGCAGCTCCTCGCCAAAGGCTTCCGGATCCTCATTGAAGGAGTACCAGGGGACGGCAGATTGCTCGGCCTCCTTCAGCTTGGGAAAGGTGGTGGTGTAGTCGGCGAGCACGGCGTGGCCCACCGGTGTCGTGATGACGTGGTCGGCTTCGGACTGCTTCCTCAAGAAGATCAACATGGCCAGCTGCTCCCGAGTCGATGGCCGGGAGCTTACCATGCCGGCATGTTCACCATGCGTATAGGAGGGATGGGGCCCTGTTGAGGGTGAGGGCAGGAGCCGAGGGGCCGAGGAGGGCGCTCCGAGTCGTTTGGGACACCCACGAGGTAGACCCCCTTTCGGGCCTTCCAGGCCCGGACATCCAGCTCGCCATGGGTTGGAGCGAGTTGGAGTGCCGCCTCGAGCGCGGACGTGGCATGGCCCAAGAAGATTGACCGCGAGGCCGTCGAATCCGCCCTGCGCCTGGACTTCCTGGAGCGCGCGCGCAACGTCGTCATTGTCGCCCCTCAGGGACTGGGCAAGACGATGATTGCGCAGAACATCGCCCACCAGGCCGTCCTCAAGGGGCATTCCGCTCTCTTCGTCACCGCCTCCCAGTTGCTGCTCGACCTGGGCGCCCAGGACACCAGCCGCGCACTGGACCGCCGCCTGCGCCACTACACCAGCCGCACCAGCCTGCTCGTCATCGACGAGATGGGCTACCTCGCCTACGACGCGCGCAACGCGGACCTCCTCTTTCAAGTCGTGGCGCGCAGGTATGAACACCGCTCATTGGTGATGACCACGAATCTGGCGTTTTCGGACTGGCCGACCATTTTTCCCAACGCCGCGTGTGCCACCGCGCTGATTGACCGCGTCATCCACCACGCGGACGTCCTCGCTATCGAAGGCGAGAGCTACCGCCGCCGCGAGGCCGAGGAAGCCGCGACGACCAGGAAGGCGAAGTCCAAGCGCTGAGCCTCACCTCGGACCGGGATGCCGGCCCCCCGGCACACCTGCGGCGTCCCGGTCCAAATTTCCGCGCTTCCTCGTGAACGCCAACAGGTCTGGCGTGATCGACTCGCAGGAGCACTTCGGACAGGCGGCCCGCGTGATGGCATCGCGGACCTGCGGCGTCCGCTGGCAGAACGGGGACGCGGGGGCTTGTCCGCTCTGCCCGGACACGACTGTTGTGCCGGAGTCCTGAACGTCCTGCCGCGAGCACTTCACATCGTCGTGCTTGCAGCCGGCCAGAGAGCCGAGGAGGAAACCCACGAGAGCCAGTGCGACAACAACCACCGGTGATCGCCGCATGGACATGCGTCGGACCTCGATTTTCGACTGACATCCCAGGTAGGGACGAGAGGCGGGGGCACTTTTCCCGAGGCAGCGGCCAGGAAGGAGCTTCCGGAGGGCTCAGCGCGAGTCCGATGCTCAAGAGCCGAGCACCGGCGGGCACTTGCTCCTCATGCAGCAGGCTCCGGCGGCGGCCTCGATTCCCACCGCCTCCACTAAAAGTTATCCGCCGCTCTGAGCCGAGCCTACTCCCAACTCGGCAAGAGTCCGGGTGGGCTCGACCAGGTTCCACGTGCGAGCCGAGGGGCAAGGCCGGCCGTTCGTCTTTGCACTGACGGCCGGGAATGAGACGTAAGCCTTTGGCACCCAGCTCCCTTCTTGTGGGGACCGCCTGGGCCCCTTCATGCGCCCAAGGGGCTGCACGGCCTCTACACCGGCTTTGGCGTGTGGCCCTTGGGGCCCCGCCAGCAGCCCTCATCTCCCTCTCCGTACCCGCCTGGCACCCACCACAGGGCTCCCGTTCGTCCTATACGCCCTGAGAAGTGTGCGCGATTCTGGAGCACCTGGGACTGCCCACGCGGCCTGCGAAGTGGACCCCGACGCAGGGCCAGCGCAGCTCGCGTGGTGTGGAGCATCAGTCAGCAACTGTCATCCGGTAGGGATGCCCTTTTCGCCCTATGAACCGGCTGGCCCGCATGCTGGCAAACTAAGGGGGCGTGGTCTTTTCAGCACGCTTGGCACACTCATCTGCCTTTGTCCGCTGTTCTTCGAGCTGCAATTTGAGAGTCTCAATCTGGCCGGTTTTGGTGTCTGACACAACCTTGTACGTGACTCCCGCGATCAGGGATGACAGCGTGAGAGTCACCGTAACCAGCCATCCAACAGGCGCAGAGGCAACGAACGCTCTGACGGATCGATCCGGAATCTTATCGGATGCACTCTGCGGCGCAGGCAAAACCGCGGCACCAGGCACATGCGCGTGAGTCCAGAGTCGGTCGAACTGAGTCGCATAGAATCTGAGTGCTGTCGGATGATCTTTTGCATTGAGTTCAACAAACCATTTCTCGGTACTGGCGGACGAAAAATCGGGCGTGTACGTCCCAACCCACCCAATCCCATCCGCTTCCTTCGCGCTGACCAGCACGAGCGCAGCAGAAGGCAACCAATCAATCTCCCGCGCTTCGAAGGGCCAGTTGTTCTGCTTGGCGAGTTCAGCAAATGCTACGACCTGTTCCCTCGATGCTTCAAGCGACCTTGCAAGCCCTTTTCTACCAGCCACCGACGCAACGAGGTCCGCACATTTTCCATACGGGGACAGGGTCAAGAGTCTGACCGCACAATTCGCCCTGAGGTGACGCACGAGATACTGTCGATACTGGAGCAGGCTCGTGGCCTTGACTGCCGCAATATCTATTGTCTTGGGCCGCTGTCGAACGTCGATCAGCGGGGTCTGTCCAATCGCGTCCATCTGGAAGTATTCCACCTTGAGAGACTTCGCTGCGGAAGCGACCTCAGACATGTCAACCTCGCTTGCCCGGACGTTGCGAACGAAGCATGTGTCGCGGTTTGAAGTCGTACTTCGATATCAATTCTAGCGCCTCGTCGCGCATGAACCCAGAGTCAATGTCCAGCGGGACACCTCTGCTCAGGTACAACTGCGAAGCGTTGATGGGCGACTGGAACACGCGCTGCCGAGCCATGCTTACAGTCGCCTCAAGTTCGGCCCGAGTCAAAGAGGTGCGTATTCGCCTGATCCCCGCATACATTGCGGCGGTTGCACACATTGGACACGGCTCAACGTTGGCATACAACGTAGCATTGGCCAGCGACAGCGTTCCCACTGCGCTACAACGCTCACGAATCACGAGAATCTCTGGGTGCGCAGTGGGGTCACAGCTCTCGATCGATCTATCGCCGGCCTCGGCAACAATTCTCCCCTCCTCAACCAATAGAGCTCCGAACGGATGTTCTCCGCGCTCGGAGGCGCTCCTTGCGAGTTCAAGGACCCGGCGCATAAACCCGATGTCTTCGCTCTGCATGGATGTCATTGTCGCCTTACCTGCGAGTATCGCACCGCTCGTCCAGAGTGTTGATTCCACGGAGGGCTCGCGGTCCACGTGATGCCTGCGCTCGAGGCCCCCGAGCGAGCTCGACCAGAAAGCGCCGGTTGCTGCCGCAAGATGGCCGCACAGTGCGTCACGCGGGCGGAGGCGGTCCTCGGCATGAAACGCGAAGCAGTCGAGTGGTTCCGCCGCTCCCTGCGACCCCTTCTGGGAAGGTGACGCATTGCAGCCGCAGAGGCGAACGTCGGTGGGCATCACAACCCACAGGAGCGGCGCAACGCCGACGTTCAATACAGCCTCGCGCCATTTCGTCACATTCTCATCTTTCGGAGGGTCCCCCGAACTCTTGAAGACGGCTGCAGGCATGCTCTGCGCCGTGAACACCGCGTCGGCCATCAGACAGATCCTGGAGTCCTCGAGACGGCCCCGTAGCCGTGCTGCCGCGGGGGCCGTTGCGCGCACCAGCCCGGGCGAGGGCTTGCCACCGGCGGTCAGCACGCCTGTCTCAGAGAGGACACGTTTGAAGGCCTCGATGCTCACTCGCTCCTCCGCAGCCAGAGACACGGGGCGTTTCTACAGGTCGCGTCCGTCCAAGTGTTCCTTCAAGGCGAGATGCGGGCCATACCGAACTGCGGTATTACCTTCAGGAGTACCGACACACCAGGGCACAAGAAGGATGGGGGCCCTATGGGGGATGGGGTGCTGTGTATAGGACGCATGGGGACCCTGTTGATGAGCCTGCCCCGGTTTTGTGGACACACCTCATAAGTCGGCTACACGGGAGGTAGTGTTCATGGAGCGAAGGAAGAGGCGGAGTTTCACCCCGGAGTTCAGGACCGATGCAGTCCGGCTGGTGCGCGAGGGCAGCAAGAGCCAGCCCCAGGTGGCCAAGGACTTGGACTTGACCGAGTCGGCCCTGCGGGGCTGCCCAGCGTCAATTACTTTTTGCGTATAGGAGGGATGGGGGCCCTGTTGAGGGGGAGGGCAGGAGCCGAGGGGCCGAGGAGGGCCGCTGAGGGGAGCCCCCCGGGCTGTGCGCCAGGCCGGAGCAGAGAGCGTGCAGCCTCCTGGAGGCACACGCCGCCCCAAGCGGCCCCACCTGCAGGAAGGACGCAGCAGGGCGTGGGCTAGTGGGGCAGCGCGACTGCTTGGGGCTCAACAGCACGCGAGCTGCGGTGGCCCCTGCGTCGGGGCCCGCTTCGCAGGCTGCGAGGGCAGCGCCAGGTGCTCCAGAATGGCGCGCACTGCGTTGGGGGCCGTCAGGTACGCCAGCACCCGCTGCCTGCCTCCACACCTCACGCAGACGAACACGTCGAAGTCGAACGTCCTCTTGAGCAACTCTGCCCAATCCACTCGCGGCGTCCTCTCCTTCATCCGCTCCTTCCTGGCCGCTACCTCAAGCCTCGCGCTCGCCTCCTCCGCACCTGCTTGAGGGACCAGAAATGGCCGCAGTTTGGCGCCTGGAGCGAAGACGCCGTGGAACCTCGTGAGGTTTGCCCGAGGCGGAGGCACCAGGGATGCCAGGCGACGCAGCAACTTCAGCCCGGTGAAGAGCAGGTGCGTGGTGCCGTCCGGCAGCGGGCGCTTCATGCGGTAGGTGATGCGGCCGTCCTCCGCTCGTGACAAACGTTCCAGCGCCAGCGCACCGCGTGCCCCGTAGCGGCATAGCCGCTCCAGTCCCTGCCTGTCGTTGGCATGCAGGTGCGTATTGGCGTGCAGGGAGAAGCCCTCCAGGAAGGTGCACCGGGGCTGCTTTCGGGGATGATGCCGCACGTCCACCTCAGTCCAGCGCAATCGCTGCTGCAGGGAATGCGCCTGGTACGCCTGCAGCGCGTCCTCGGGCCCTTGCGCGGGCAGGGCCCCTCTTTTCTCCAACAGCCGCAGCACCCGGTGCCGCACCACCTTCAGCAGCTGCTCCACCTCGCCTTGCGTGGGCGGCGGCAACGGCTCGAAGCGCACGCCACCCTCCTCCGGCACGAAGACGCCGTCCGGCACCAGCGAGTGGAAGTGAGGCGTCACTTGCAAGGTCGAGCCGAAGAACTGGATGAACGACACGGCCCCGGTCTGCCCACCATGCAAGCCCTGCCGCCGTCTTCGGCGCTGCAGGGCGAACACCGCGCGCAGGAAGAGGGTGAGGACGTCCGAGAGCAGTCCCACGTTCTTGAGCAGCACCCAGCGCACCCGGTGCGGAAAGGACAGCGTCCACTGCCGGTAGGGCACGTGCGGCAGCACCCGCTCCACCAGGTGCTCCGCTGTCAGATGCTGAACGGCACGTCGACGTAGGAGTCGAGGGTGTTCAGCGGCCGGGCCATGAGTGTGGGCCGCTCTCCTCGCGCCAGGGCCAGCCGCATCTGGGCCTGTGATGCCAGGCCGTGACGTAGCGGAGCGTGGGCGGGGTGAGGTGGATGGACCGGCGCATCGTGCCCTTCAGGAGCTTTCACGCACGTTGCCATGCCTGTTCAGGTCTCGGCGCGGCGCTTCAGCCCCTCCACGAACTTCTGGAAGGCATCGCTCATGTCGGGGATGGAGCCGCCGATCAACGCGAGCATGGGCCCGCTGAACACCTCGTGGAGGGTGAACTCGACCTGGTCGCCCCTGGGAGTCAGCGTGAAGGTGCGGACACCCTTGAAGAGTCCGAGCGGCATGCCCCCCGTCCAGGTCATCTTCTGGTGGGGCACGAACTCCGACACCTTCACCGGAAACGCCCGGCCCGGACTCAGCTTGGTGAAGGCCTTGAGCTTCTCGCCGGGCGCGATGCGGCCTTCGATCTTCTCGCAGGAAGGATCCCACTGGGGCCAGGAGGCTCCATCGATGAGGATCGTCCAGATCTTCTCGGGGGATGCTCGGATGGTCGTGCTGGCCTTGTATTCCTTCATGGTGCTCCTCTGGGAATGGGGGCTCCCACCGGGGAGCCACGCACTCTGCCTGGGAAGCGGGCGTGCACACCAGGAGGCGTGAGCGGTGGCGTGAAGTAGGCCACCCCAGCCGCGAAGCCTACGGCTTCAACTGGATGTAGAGCAGGTCGGAGCTGCCTCGCGGCGTATAGGCCGTCCCATCGTGTTGGACGGGCACGCTGAAGGTGCCTCCGGCCAGGACCTGTCCCCAGGGCTGGGGCGCCAGGAGCAGCCTGGGCTGGCCGAACGCGTCTCCGATTCTCGAGTCGAAGGAGCGAGACCAGCGGTGGGTACCCGTCTCGGTGTAGCTCGCCACGAAGGGGGTCTGGTCGAAGCCCCCGAGCGTTCCACCACCCAGGTCATAGGTGGGGGTGCGCCCCTTGCCGGAGACCGCGAGGGTGCCGCCCGACAGGACGAGTCCGTCGAGATTGACGAGCCCCAGGTCACGAATCCACTGGTCGTAGCCCGTCTCGTTGTTCAGCGAGCCGATGAAGCCGCTGACGTTCTCCGGGTAGTACGGATCGTCCGGAGTGCCTCCGGTGTACGTCCGTCCCGCGAAGGTGAAGCTCCCGCCCAGCTGGGTGGTGAAGTACACGTAGCGCGGCATCTGGTACTGGACGGCGGTGACGGCCCCATGGACGCCGGGGATCAGCCGCTTCCATTGGAGCGCTCCGGAGGCGTTGTACTTCGCGATGAAGGCCCCGGAGCTCGCCAGGGGTCCGTCACCGAGGTCGGCTTCCATCATCACCCTGCCACCGACGAGGGTGTTGCCGTCCTTGTCGGCCGCCACGGCCTGGATTCGTGTCGGGTCCTCGGAATACCTCGCCGTGAAGGCCCGCGACCAGACGTGTTGCCCCTCGCGGTTGAACCTGGCGACGAAGCCACCCGGGTAGGGATCCTCGCCGTAGATGCTGGCCGGGCCCGCGAAGAGCTTTCCGCCCCCGAAGTCCACCTCGCCATGGAAGTTGCCCACGACGGTGAGGCCGCCCGTGGCATCCGTGGTCACCGCCTCCGGGGTGACCGGCCAGTGCTCGAGCGTCCCATCTTCCCGATTCACGTAGGTGGCGGCGAACCCCCGGGCCCACTCGAGCTGCCCGGTGGGGGAGAACTTCGCGATGAAGGAGGCGTTGGACCAGGAGCCGCTGGTGGGCAGCGGGCCCGTTCCCAGGTCCGGCGAGCCGTTGTAACGCCCCACCACGAGGATGTTGCCGTCGGGCGTGACGGTGAGGGCCCGCACCCGCATGTCGTCCGTGGTGACCTGACGGCTCCACACGGGCGTGCCGTCCGCGGTGTAGCGCGCCAGGGCGAACCCCTTGCCGCCCGGGAACGGCGCGTCTCCGAAGAGTCCCGCCGCCACGAAGTTCCCAGCAGTGTCGGTGGCCACGGCATGCAACTGCTCGGTGCCCAGGCCGCCGTAATGCCGTGTCCACCCGGTGGAGCCACCGCCCGTGCCCCGGTAGGAGCAGTAGGGCGGGGACTCGAGGGTGATGCTCAGCCGGGGACGCAGCTCGTACGAGGGCGAGTCCGCCGAGACGAAGTCCACCCCGTTGGAGGACTCGGGAACGAGGCCGAAGCTGTAGATGCCGCTGGTCTTGTTCACCAGGCTCGACACGTCGTACTCCACCCAGGTGCCGGCCGTGAGGGCGCCGAGATTGCCCACCGGGGCACCGAGGAGCGCCGGGCGGGTGTTCCAATCGAAGTCGTAGGAGCCCGTGGGAGGCCAGTCATCGCTGGCGCGGTAGAGCAGTGGGCCGTCGGGGGAGGCGTCGGTGGCGTAGAGCCGCAGCTTCGTCTGCAACACCCGCCATTCATCGGGGGTGCTGTAGCGGAACTGGAGGAAGGCCTCCAACCGGTCGGGTGCCGAGTCCACGAGCAGCTGCGGCTCGTGTCCGAAGCGGCGCGTGGGCTGGCTCTGGGAGGCGTAGCTGTCGTAGGTCGCCGAGGGGTCGAAGACCTGCGTGGTGGTGCGCGGCATGCAGTCCGGTTCGGACGCCACGGTGAGGATGAGCTGGGGCCGGCGATCCGTCCGGCTGTTCTCGCGGGAGGCGAAGCTCACCGAGTCATTCGAGGTCCCCACCAGGGCGAAGTGGAACGGGCCGTTTCCGCGCACCGCGCTCGTCACGTTGTATTCCACCCAGGAGCCGCTGGAGACGGTCCCCGCGACATCCAGGCGGCCGCCGCTCGTCGAGGGACGGTTGCGGAACGTGACGCCCTCCTCCGTCCACTCCGAGTGGGCGGAGAAGATCTGGGGTCCGCTCACACTGCTCCCGGTCGCGTACAGCCGCAGCGTCGCCCGCGTCACCGTCCCCGACACCCCCGTGACGTCGAAGCGCAGGTAGGCCCACTCCTCGGGCGAGAGGTCCACGCGCAACGCGTCGGCGCCGCCGAAGTTCTGCGTGTCGGCGGCGTGGGCCACGTAGGCGTCCGCGCTCGCCCCGAAGGTCAACGTCGTGGGGGACGCCACCTCCTGTCTCAGGAGGCCAGGCGTCTGGGGCACGGGCAGGTCCGTGGCCCCCCCTTCCGGCTCCGCTCCGGCACAGTGGGTCAACACCACCAGTGCCGCGACTCCCCCCACACACCTCGTTTTCGACGACCCCCGATACTTCATGTGCTGCCTCCCAGGACGATTCACCCGCCGTGCGGCCGACATGCACCGGGTGTGCCCTGGGTTTTTCCGTCAAAAGGAAGCCGTGGAGACGCGAGGCTTCACGCGGGCGTGACTTCGTGGGAAGCAAGGCGCCCCACCGTGTGAAGGGGTTTGCCAGGGCTGGGAAGAGGCCGCCCTTCTGGCGCCTTCAGAGCTGTGGCATCGCGACCATCACCTCTTGCAGCGAGGGCTGCTGGGAGACGGTGAAGGGGTTGCACTTGGAGCGAGGCGCCGTCGTGCCACCATCCGTGGGGGGCGCTTCCGTCATGGGCGATACACAGAGGTTGTAGTCGCCTGGGATGACGGCGGTGAAGCGGGCGGGTTCCACGGGAGTGAGCACCTGGACCTGGGCGGGCGGAGCGGCGGTTCCCGGCTGGGCCTTGCCCATCAGGATGACGCGGGCCGAGGTGGCGCTGGCTCCCTCCGCGGGCTGGGCCCGGACGAACACCGTCACATCTCCTTGTGGGAACTCCAGCTCCACGCGCGCCACCTGTTGGGCCTGGATGGTGGTGGTGGTGCGCTGCACCTGCTGACTGCCCGACGAGTCCGCCACGGCCACCACCATGTAGGTGCCCGGCGCGAGGTTGTCGAAGCGGAACCGGCCGTCCGTGCCCGTGGTGCCCGTGGTGCCTCCGGCGGGCGCCCCGGGATTGGTGACCATCACGAGCGCGCCGCTCACGGGTTGTCCCCCGCTGAGCACCGTGCCCTCCAGCTGTCCCGTCGCCGCGAGCCGAAGATTCATCTCCAGTGCCGCCACGCCCGCGGGAATCTGGACGAACTCCGAGCGTCCCTCCTGGGGGTGCTCGCCCACGAGCTGCAGGGGCGTGATGGGCAACCCCGCGAAGGTGAAGCGGCCATCGGCACCCGTCCTCGCTTGTTGCAGGCCGTAGTCCAGCTCCGCCGCGGTTCCGACCACCACGCCCGAGCCCTTCATGGCCTGGGAGATGGAGACCGTCGCATCCGCCACGGGCGTTCCATTCGCTCTCAGGACCTGGCCCTGGAGCCTGCGCCCGGCCTGGAGCACCACCACGCCCACGTTCGTCTCCTTCCCCTCCTGGACCTGGATGTCCTGCACGGTCTTGGTGATGAAACCGGGCCCCGTGATGTAGAGCGTGTGGGAACCCTCGGGCACGCCTTGCAGCAGGAATCGCCCATCGCCGCCGCCGTACGGGATGGAGCCGGAGCCGCGCAGCACCACCGAGAAGCTCTCCGGGACCGAGTTGTCGTCCCGGCGCACCTGTCCCTGGATCGACCCTCCCAGGTTGATGCGCAGCACCGCCTCCCGGCCTCCCGTCTCGGCCTGCACGGGGGGCACCAGCCAGGCCAGCCTCCGCTGCGGCGGCGTGCCCGGAGGCGCGGCCCGCAGCAGATAGGTGCCGGGCTGCAGCCCTCGCAGCTCGAAGCGCCCCGCGGGATCCGCCTGGGTGACGAGCTGCCCACGCAGCGTCTGCTCCACGCGGCCGCGTGCCCGTGCGGAACTCAGCTCCGCCTGCACCACGGCTTCTCCGGCGGGCTGGCCGTTGGAGAACTCCACACGGCCGCGAATCACCTCCGTCGCGTTGAGCACCAGCAGCACCTTCTCCTGCTGGACCGGCTCCTGGGAGAGATCCACGTACCGGATGATCGAGCTCGCCTGCTCGTGCAGGGCCAGCAGTGCCAGGCGCCGCTGGGGCAGGCCTTCCATGACGAACTCGCCCCGCTGGTCGCACGTGACCTGCCGGGCCAGTGTCCGGCTCATGCCCTCATCGATCGCCACCCGCACCAGCGCATGGGGGACGGGCTCGCCCCGGTCGTCGAGGACCTGCCCCATGAGCCGGGCCGGCTCGGGCAGCGTGATGGTGATTCCACTCGTCTCGCGATCTTCCTCCAGCGTCAGGGGGGCCGAGGAGCCCGTCGCGCGTTGAGGGCTGGAGGCCTCGAAGCGGTAGCTCCCGGCCGTGAGCTGCTCGAAGCGCCAGCGGCCGGAGGCGTCCGTCACGGTTCCATCCCAGCGTGCATCGGTGAGCATCTGGAGGCTCTGCGTGGAGGGGACGGGCGTGACGGTGACTCCAGACACGGGGGCTCCGCGCGCATCCACCACCGTCCCGGAGACGGCGGCCCCGGAGCGGACCGCCACCGTCACCCGCTGGGGCACGGGAGAGGCCTGGCCCACGGAGAGCTGCTGCCACACGGGCGCGAAGCCCTTCGCCGAGACCTTGAGCACCAGCCGGCCCGTGGGGAGCGCCTGCAGGAGCGCGCGGCCCGAACCATCCGTGGTCGCCGAGCGGGGCTGCTGGGTGCGTGCTTCCACGACGGCGCCCGGCACCGCGCGCCGCGAGCCCGCCTCCACGACCTCGACCTCGAGGGACGCCGCGGGCCGCAGGTGGAGGACGAGGGGCTCGCTCCGCTCGCTCAGCCAGAGGGACAGGGGGCCCGCCTGAAGAGAGCCGTGCCGGGCCTCGAGCTGGTAGGAGCGGGGGGTGAGCCCGGTGAAGGTGAAGGTGCCGTCCTTCTCCGTGCGCGCCGAGCGCACCGGATTCGAGTCCAGCAGCACGGTGGCGTCCGCGACCGGCAACTCCTGGGGATCCAACACCAGGACCTGCAGCCGCAGGGAGCCCTCCGGATCCTTGTCGGGGACGATGGGAAGCGTGTTGGCCTCGGCGAGGCCCATCCCACGAGACGCGACATTCTGGGAGCGCACCGTGACCCGGGTCTTGCGTTCGGGCGAAGCGCTCTTCCCGCCGGCCGGTTCCTCCCCCGCCGGAGCGTTCAGCCCCCTCAGTGTCAGCAGGATTGCTCCCAGGACCACCAGTCCGAGCACCACCAGACCAAGACGCTTCATGGGCATGTCATCACGCGAGGGGAGAAAAGAAAGGGGGGCACACGGAGTTTCGTTCCGTGGCCCCCCTTTGGGAATCAGCCGATTAGCGGTCGAACGCGGCGTCCGTCAGGGCGCCCGCGGGAGCGGCGTTGGCGGTCGCGGCCGTGCCCTCGTAGTACTCCACGTAGTACACCTCGTCCGGAGTCTCGATGATGATGATGACGACCTCCGAGGCCACGTTGGTGGTCGGGCCGTCGTAGGCGGCGTTCCGGTCGGTGGACGCGGCGGAGGCAGGCACCGCGAAGGACGTGGCGGCGAGACCAGCGAAGAGACCGAGCAGCGACAGACGGGTGAGGAACTTCTTCATGGTGCGACTCCTTCACTACTCCGGGGGTGGGTACTGCCTACTGCCCTGACGGCCTGCCCGGCATGCCGGGCCCTCCGCCAGCTTCCACCCCTCCGGGATCAGCCCGGAGGGGGAGAGCTTGATGACGACCCTGTCTCCACTCCCGCTTCGAGGGACATGGAGGGCTGCTGCCGGGTCTGGAAACGCTGACGCAGCCGCTCGAGCCAGCCGCCGATCGCGCGGTACTCCTCGTCACCCATGAGCGCCAGGTCCACGGACGTCATGAAGAGCGAGAAGGTGATGAGGCCGAGGAACAGCGCGATGCCCAGGTGGAAGGTGAAGCCCAACACCACGGCCACCATGCGGGTGTAGCGGTTGAGGAAGAGCAGGAAGGGGAAGGCCACCTGGAACGCCACGGTGCCGTACGACATGGCCGTCACCACGAAGGCGTTGCGGTAGATCCACTCGGTGACGCCCGGCCAGACGAACTGGCCGCCACGGAAGGCGTAGTAGAGCGCGGTGCCTTCCTGCCACACCGGGCCCTGCACCTTGTAGAGGCCCGCCAGCCCATAGACGAGGCTGATCTGCATGGCGATGGCGAGCATCGCCGTGTTGTGGAACATGGCGCTCACGGGGGCCCACGGTCCGGGCGCCTCCGGCCGGGCCTGGCGCCGGCTCGCATCCATGGAGAAGTACGCGCTGACATCCGCGAACGCCGCGTACACGAGGACGAGGTGGATGATGTTGTCTCCCCCATCCCAGATTCCGGGGAAGCGCTGGTGCAGCGACCAGAGGAAGACGTAGTTGAGCGGGGTGAGGAAGCGGGTGCGCCAGCCCACCAGCCACAGGGCCGCCACGAGGATTCCGAGGTGGAAGATCACCTCGAAGTACACGGGCGAGCGGCTCCAGGAGTAGAGCGAGAAGTTGGCCGAGCGGGCCATGTCCGCGGCGAACACCTCATAGGGCCACAGTCCGTTCGGCCCGAAGAGGTAGCGCCGGTGCGCGTAGTTGATGAGGTACTCGATGAGGATGGCCGAGCCCGCGAGGATGCGGAACAGGCTGGCGCCGATCAGGAAGCGGGGCTGGGACATCCGCGCGATGAGCTCATTCCACGCGGCGGCGATCCCCGGGAACGTGGACGGGGAAGGGGAGGTGCTCATGGATCCTTCACCTCCTCATAGGGCTGCCAGGGCAGCTCCGCGTAGTTCGTGTCTCCGGTGGCCTCGCTCTCCATGCGCTGGGAGAAGGACGGAGCCTTGATGGTGGCCATGCGGACGCGGACCTGTTGCATGCGCAGCGACGGGTAGAGATTGGCGCAGGCCGCGGAGGCCACACGGCCCAGCACGCGGGAGCCCAACCGCTTCGTGTGCTCACGCTGCCGCTCCACCTGCGCCACGGCCTGCCGGTACTGCTCGGTGTCCGCGGGCTTCGACAGGAGCTTCTTCGTCACCTCGTCGTCGTTGGGCGTGAGCTGGCTGATGCCCACCGTCTGGGCTCGATCCAACCGGTCCGCTGGCGTCAGACGGTAGCGCTGTTTGAGCTCGTGCAGCGGCAGGGTGATGTTCACCCAGGGCTGCTCCTGCACCACCCCCTGCGCGTCCTCACCCCGGCAGGACACCAGCACGTAGCGAGTCATGGCCTCCACGTCTGGCGCGAACAGCGTCCAGCGCTGCTCGAAGAAGGGGCGGATGTATCCCTCCACCACCGGCATCAGCCGCAGCTTCACCGGGTTGAGCGGCGTCAGGTACGCCATCGTCATGGCGAAGTGCATCGCCAGGACTCCGATCAGCGCGGCGGGCAGCACGCGCATCACCTTCTCCGGCAGCGTCGTGGATTTCTCGTTACCCAAGGAAGGAACCGCCATCTGGGAAGCCGTGAAAACAGACGAAAGACATTAATTCTGTTAACACGGTTTCAATTTTCTAGCAATGACCCCCCGTGAAGTCGGGAATGAATTCCGAGCCGTGTTGCTCCACGAGCAACAGGTGTTGCCTGCCGGGCTACAGGCCTCGTGCTGGCTGGTGTTGCAACTTCGGCAGCGTCTGGCTTCCCACCTCGACGCACGAGGGCGGCGAGATCGAAACGGTGAATCAGATCGGCCCCTCGTGTCTGGTCAAGCGCTTCGAGCTCAAGGTGGTGGTCACGGATTCCTGCGGCGTCACGGCGACGGCCTCGAAGATCGTCTATTACAACGCGAGCGAATGCCCCTGGTTGAATCCCGGCGAGAGGTGACCACCCGCACGGCGGCCATCGTGAAGGCCCAGGAGCGGCTCCACCGCAACCTGTGAGGCGCTGGAGCCGCCTGGCGGGGCTCGCTACATCGCGGTGTCCATGTCGGTGAAGAGCTGCTTCCAGAGCTGCTGCTCGCCCTGCATGCTCCAGATGGGCTTGTCCGAGATCTCGATGTCGTTCTCGAACAGGCGGGGCGTGGCGCTCACCGCCGTGGTGCCGCCGTTTTCCGTGAAGCGGAGGACGTACTGACGGGTGTAGGTGATGCCGACCGCCTGACCCGGCGCGGTCCGGGCCGCGTCCACCCGGATGAGCTTCCGATCGGTCTGGATGAGCCCCTTCTCCGGGTTCTGGATGGCCACCGCGAAGCCCATCGACTGGAGGGAGGCCGCGGCGGCCGCGAAGACCTTTTCCCGGGGAGCGTTGAAGCTCTTCGTTCCATGGTCGGCGACCTCCTTGTCGGAGATGATGCTTCCTTGCTGGAAGGTCGCGCAGCCGAACAAGAGGGAGAGGGACACGAGCGGGACGAGCATGAGGTGACGCATGGTTCCTCCGTGAAAGGGGAAGCGCACCGTACAGACGAGGACTGACATGCGTGCCCGCCTCCAACGCGAACCCTCCAACGCCCGTAACTGACATTCTTGTCATCTTCGCGTCATCTTCGTGCCTGCCCGCTTCTCTAGATGTATGGGCGCATGGTTCCGAACGAACAACGGCCCCGGGGTCCCTGGGCCAGCAAGAGCGCTCTCCTCGTCGTCTTCATACTCTGCATCGCCGCGGGCGGGTGGTGGCTCGGACGCGCCTCGAAGCCAGGGGCCGCATCGGGGCCGCCAGCGGTCCCCGTGGTGGTGGAGCAGGCCTCCCGCCGCGACATTCCCCACCTCATCCGGGGGATTGGCACCGTTCAGTCGCTGCACAGCGTGGTGGTCCGCACGCAGGTGGATGGCCTCCTCACCGGGGTCAACTTCCAGGAAGGGCAGCACGTCAACGAGGGGGATCTGCTCGCCCGCATCGATGACCGGGCCATCGCCGCCGAAATCGCCCAGGCGCGTGCCGAGAAGGCTCGCAACGAGGCGCAGCTCCACGCGGCCCGGATCGACCTCGAGCGCTACGGCAACCTCGTCCGCGATGAAGCGATCGCGCGCCAGACGGTCGATCAACAAAAGGCCCAGGTCGAGCAGCTCGAGGCGACCGTCCGCGCCAATGAGGCGGCCATCGCCGCGGCCCAGGTGCGTCTGTCGTACACGCGCATCACCGCGCCGGTCACCGGGAGGGTCGGTCTGCGCCGCGTCGACCCCGGCAACGTCGTCCGCGCGTCCGATGCGCAGGGGCTCGTCACGGTCACCCAGATGAATCCCATCGCGGTGATCTTCTCCCTGCCGCAGGACGAGCTTCCGCGGCTCCAGCCCCTGCTCCGTGCTCCGGCCGGCACTCCCGTGACCGCGTTCAATCGCGCCGGAGGAGAGGCGTTGGCGGAGGGGCGCCTGATGATGATCGACAACCAGATCAATCCCACGACGGGCACCATTTCCCTCAAGGCGGAGTTTCCGAATGCCGAGGGCAAGCTCTGGCCGGGCCAGTTCGTCACCGTCGAGCTCAGCCTCGGAGCGAGCCAGGGGGCAACCGTCGTCTCGGCGCGCGCCGTCCAGCGGGGACTTCAGGGCTCGTTCGTGTTTCGTGTCGATGAGGCGAAGGCCACCGTCGTCCCCGTCACCGTGGGCTATGCGGACGATGAGCTCGCCGTCGTGACGTCCGGAGTGGCGCCAGGCGACACGGTGGTCAGCGATGGGCAATCACGCCTCAAGGCGGGGAGCACGGTGAAGGTCGCCCCTACCGGTGGAGTGGCCATGAAAGGAGCGGTCCCGTGATGGATTCGAAGCGAGGCATCTCCAGTTGGTTCGTGGTCCATCCGGTCGCCACCACCCTGCTCACGGCGGGCGTCGTCCTCCTCGGGCTTTTCGCCTACCCACGTCTCCCGGTTGCCCCCCTTCCCGAGGCGGAGCTCCCGACGATCCAGATCAACGCGGGCCTGCCCGGAGCGAGTGCCGAGACCATGGCCTCCGCCGTGGCGACGCCCCTGGAAGTCCAGCTCAGCGCCATTCCCGGAATCACGGAGATGACGTCGACGAGCGCTCTCGGCACGACCGTGCTCACCCTGCAGTTCGACCTCGAGAAGAACATCGACACCGCGGCGCAGGAGGTGCAGGCCGCGATCAACACCGCCTCCGGCCGGCTTCCATCGGAAATGCCGAGCCTTCCCACCTGGAAGAAGGTCAACCCGAACGACAGCCCCATCTTCGTCCTGCGCATTCAGTCGGAGCTGATGCCGCTCACCGAGCTCAGCGACCTCGCGGAGACGCAGCTCGCGCGGCAGCTCAGCCAGATTTCCGGTGTCGCGGAGATCAGCATGAGCGGCCAGCGGCGTCCCGCCCTGCGCATCCAGGCGTCGCCCGAGCGGCTGGCGTCCCAGGGACTGACGCTCGCCGATATCCGGGCGGCGGTGCAGGCGGCGAGCGTCAATCAGGCCAAGGGGGCGCTCTTCGGAGAGGCCCGCGTCTCGACGCTCTCGACGAACGATCAGCTCTTCCGTCCCGAGGACTATGACGACCTCATCGTCGCCTACCGCGACGGGGCGCCGGTCCACCTGCGTGACGTGGCGCGCGTGAGCACGGGCGCGGAGAACGACTACGTCCAGGCCTGGCAGAATGGCAAGCCGGGGATCAACTTCATCATCCGCCGCCAGCCCGGGGCGAACATCGTCGAGACCGCCGAGCGGATCCGCGAGGCCCTTCCCCGGCTCCGGGCGCAGCTCCCCGCGAGCGTGGAGATCGACATCCTCAACGATCGTACGCGGACGATCCGCTCCTCGCTGCACGAGGTCCAGCTCACGCTCGTCATCACCATCGCCCTGGTGGTCTTGATCATGGGGCTCTTCCTCCGGCAGGTGTCGGCCACGCTCATCGTTGGCGCGGTGCTCCTGGTGGCGCTGGTCGCGACCTGTGCCGCGATGTACGTGCTCGGGTTCAGCCTGAACAACCTCACACTGGTGGCACTCGTCATCGCCGTGGGCTTCGTCGTGGACGACGCGATCGTCGTGGTGGAGAACATCCACCGTCACCTCGAGATGGGAAAGGACCGGCACGAGGCAGCCCTCCTCGGCTCCTGGGAGATTGGCTTCACGGTCATGTCGATCAGCTTCTCGCTCATCGCGGCCTTCATCCCGCTGCTGTTCATGGGCGGAGTGGTCGGGCGTCTGTTCAACGAGTTCGCGATGACGATGACGGCGGCCATCCTTCTGTCGGCGGTCTCATCGCTGACGCTCGCGCCGATGCTCGCGTCGCGGTTCATGAAGCCCATGGCTCACGGTTCGGGCGGCTCGCACGACGGGTTCTCGCAACGCCTCATCGCCGCGTATGACCGGACCTTGAAGTGGGCGCTGGAGCACCAGCGGCTTACCCTGCTCGGCTTCGGCCTGGCGGTGGCCGCCGCCGTCGCGAGCTACGTGTATGTGCCCAAGGGGTTCTTCCCGGTGCAGGACACGGCCTTCGTCCTGGGGACCACCCAGGCGGCGCAGGACATCCCTTACGAGGACATGATCGCCAAACACGCCGCGCTCGCCGGCATCGTCTCGGAGGACCCGGCGGTGCAGGAGTTCGCGCATGCGGTGGGCGCAACGGGTGGCAGCCAGAGCACTTCCAACGGCCGCTTCTGGATCGTCCTCAAGGATCGCTCGGACCGTGACGTGTCGGTCTCCGAGTTCATCGACCGGCTGCGGCCGAAGCTCGCCCAGGTGCCCGGCATCATGCTCTACCTCCGCGCGGCGCAGGACATCAACCTCGGTGGCGGTCCCTCGCGCGCGCAGTACGCGTATGCGCTGAAGAGCAGTGACGGCACCCTGCTGTCCGAGTGGGCGGAGAAGCTCACGGCGAGGCTCGCCCAGTCTCCCCAACTCCGTGACGTGTCGAATGACCTGCAGCTCGGCGCCAGCGTGACGCGCCTGACGATCGATCGGGCGGCCGCGGCCCGCTTCGGCATCAGCGCCCGGGACATCGACCAGACGCTCTATGACGCTTTCGGGCAGCGGCAGATCAACGAGTATCAAACGGAGGTCAACCAGTACCGGGTGATCCTCGAGCTCGACAAGTGGCAGCGAGGCACCCCGCTGAGCCTCGCCTGGCTCCACATCCGCTCACCCCGGACGGGGGAGGTGGTTCCGCTCTCCGCGGTCGCGAAGCTCGAGCCTCTGACGACGGGGCCCCTGTCCATCAACCACGATGGCATGTTCCCGGCCGTGAACATCTCCTTCAACCTGGCGCCGGGTGCGGCGCTCGGGGATGCGGTGACGGCCATCGAGCAGGCCGAGGCCGGCATCGGGATGCCGGCGACGATCTCCCGCAACTTCCAGGGGACCGCGCGCGGCTTCCAGGAGTCCCTGGCGAGCCAGCCGATGCTGATCCTCGCCGCGCTCCTCGCGGTCTACATCATCCTGGGCGTCCTCTACGAAAGCTTCGTGCATCCGCTGACGATCCTGTCGACCCTCCCCTCGGCGGGGCTCGGCGCCATCCTGCTCCTGTGGGTGATGGGACACGACTTCTCGGTGATGGCGCTGATCGGCATCGTGCTCCTCATCGGAATCGTGAAGAAGAACGGGATCCTCATGGTGGACTTCGCGCTGGAGGCCCAGCGGGCGCGCGGGCTGTCGCCGCGAGAGGCGGTTCACGAGGCCTGTCTCGTCCGTTTCCGGCCCATCATGATGACGACGCTCGCGGCGCTCCTGGGTGGCATTCCGCTGATGATGGGGTTCGGTACGGGCGCCGAGCTCCGGCAGCCCCTGGGGATCGCGATCGTGGGCGGCCTGCTCGTCAGCCAGGTGCTGACGCTCTACTCGACCCCCGTGGTGTACCTGGCGCTCGATCGCCTCTTCGGCCGTCTGCGAAGTCCGTCTACCTCGGAGCAGCCCAAGCCCCAGGCAGTGGAGGTGACGTGATGCGCCGGTCCGTGGGATTCATGGCCGTACTCCTTACCGTCACGGGTTGTGTGAGCGCGGCTCCGCCGAGCCTGCGCCCCTCGGAGCTCCAGACGGAGTGGGAGGGTGCTCCAGCCACGGCCCCCAGCGCTTCCATCGACGCGGCGTGGTGGCGGTCGTTCGGGGATCCGGTGCTCGATGCGTTGATCGCCCTGGCCGAGCGCCGGAACCTGGAGCTTCGACTCGCCGATGCGCGAATCCGCGAGGCGCGGGCGCTGCGTGAGGGCTCCCAGGCCGCACTCCTTCCACAGCTCAACGGCAATGCGGGGCTCAACCAGGGGCGGCTGCTGGGGACCAACATGGCACGGCCCATCGCCACGCTCGGCGTCGAGGCGAGCTGGGAGGCCGACGTCTTCGGGCGTCTGCGCCAGGAGTCCCGGGCCGCGGAGGCGGACCAGGCGGCGACGATGGCAGAGCGTGACGGGGTGCGGCTCACGATGGCCGCCGAGGTAGCACGCACCTATCTGGAGTACCGCCTCTACCGCACCCAGCACACCATCGCCGAGGCCAACGCGAAGGCCGCGGAGGAGACGCTTCGGATCGCCCGGGCCCGGTTCGAGCAGGGCGTCGCCAGCCGTCTCGATGTCGAGCGCACCCTCACCACCCGGGGCGAGACGCGGGCCCGGGTCGCCCAGCTCGCGGAGCTCGCCGGGTCCTCCCGCCAACGCCTCGTCCTGCTTCTGGCCACGACTCCGGCCGAGCTCGGAGAGGTGCTCCCCGAGACCGGTCCCGTCCCACGTGCGAGCGCGATGGGCGTGCTCCTCACGCCGACGGAGGTCATCGGCCAGCGGCCCGACGTCCGGGCGGCCCAGGAACGGCTACTGGCCGCCGTGGCCCGGCGGGGGGCGGCGGAGGCCCTCCGTTACCCCCGGCTCACCCTCGGAAGCGTGCTGGGGCTCCAGAGTGGGACCGAGGCGGCGGCCTTCCTGTCGGGCGGCTCTCTGCTCTGGTCGCTCGGCGCGGGCCTCGTCGCGCCTCTGCTCGACTTTGGACGCATTCGCGCCATGATCGACGCCGCGGACGCGAGACAGGAGCAGGCTTACTTGAGCTATGAGCTGACGGCACGCACGGGACTCCAGGAGGTCCAGACGGCGCTCATCCTCTATACCCAGGGGGAGAGTCGGCGGAACGAGCTCGCCGCCGCCACCGAGTCGGCTCGCCGGGCCGCCGCGCTCGCGCGCCGGCAATACGCGGAGGGGACCTTGTCGCTGCTGGAGGTCCTCGATGCCGAGCGCACCCTCTATGCCCTCGAGCTTCAGGATGCCCAGGCCACCGCGGACGTGTCGCTCCGGCTCGTGCGCCTCTACCAGACCATGGGACTCATGCCTCCGCTCCAGGAGGAGGCATGAAGCTCCTCATCGTCGAGGACGAGGTGAAGACGGCCGAGTACCTGCATCGGGGCCTCAACGAGCAGGGGTACACGGTCGACGTGGCGAGGACCGGGCCGGATGGGTATGCCCTGGCCCTGCATCACGACTATGACGTGATCGTCCTCGACGTGATGCTCCCGGAGATGGATGGCTTCGCCGTGCTCCGGGCCATCCGGACGCGCAAGCAGACGCCCGTCCTCATGCTCACCGCGCGAGACCGGGTGGACGACCGGGTCCACGGGCTCCGCGAGGGGGCGGATGACTACCTCGTCAAGCCGTTCTCCTTTCTGGAGCTCGTCGCCCGCTTGCAGGCGGTGACCCGGCGCGGCCGCTCGCAGGAGCCGACCCAGCTCCGGATTGGAGACCTCGAGATCGATCTGCTCAGCCGGAAGGCCTACCGCACCGGGAGCCGGCTCGACCTGACCGCCAAGGAGTTCGCCCTGCTCGCATTGCTCGCCCGGCGCGAGGGGCAGATCCTGTCGAAGACGGTGATCGCCGAGCAGGTGTGGGACATGAACTTCGACAGCAACACGAACGTCGTGGAGGTCGCCATCAAGCGCCTGAGGGCGAAGGTGGACGGGCCCCATGAGCGCAAGCTCCTCCACACCATCCGCGGCATGGGGTACGTGCTCGAGGTGCGCGACGAGGAGGAGGCGTCATGACGGCCTCGATCGCCAGGCGGCTGGCCGTGATGTTCGCGTTGGCCTCGCTCGGGGTCTTCTCGTTGCTCGGCTTCTCATTGCAGTACGTGCTCCACCGCGAATTCGACCGCCACCAGCTCAGCGAGGTGAACACCCGGCTCGACTACGTGGGCATGATGTGCACCCGGAACGACAGCGCCGAGAAGTGGCTGGGCCTGCGCGCCAAGCTCGACGCGCTCACGCCGCTCGACGGGAGCGCGTTGTTCTGGGTCATCGGCCCCGACCCGCGGTTCGAGTACGGCGACGTGCCAGCGGAGCTGCGCGAACGGTTCCGCACCCATGGGGACGGGACGTTCGTGCTCGAGCTGGAGGGCCGTTCGATGCTGGCGACCGCGCGCACCTTCCCGCCCAATGGCGAGCGCCCGGAGGTCCGGATCATCTCGGCGGTGGATTCGACGAGGTTCCGCGACACCTTGAACGCCTTCGCCGGGGCGCTGGTCGTGCTCTGTCTCGCGGGAGTCGCCGTCGTCGCGATCCTCGGCCATCGCATCGCCAAGGTGGGGCTCGCGCCGTTGAGCAGTTTGTCCCAGGAGGCCCAGTCCCTCAGCCCGAGAGACCTGTCGCAGCGGCTGCGGCTCTCGCCCCTGCCGCGTGAGCTCGCCGACCTGGTCTCCTCGTTCAACGGCGCGTTGGACAGGGTGGAGCGTGCGTACGCCCAGCTCGAGGGCTTCAATGCCGACGTGGCCCATGAGCTGCGGACGCCGCTGGCGAACCTCATCGGCCAGACGCAGGTGGCGCTGGCCAAGGAGCGGACCGCGCCTGAGCTCCAGGAGGTCCTGCAATCGAACCTCGAGGAGCTCGACCGCCTGCGGGAGATCGTCAACGACATGCTCTTCCTCGCCCGGGCGGATCAAGGAGAGACGGCGCTCGGCCGGGTGGACGCCTCGGCCGCGGAGGAGGTTTCGAAGACGGTCGAGTTCCTCGAGCTCCTTCTCGAGGAAGCGGGCGTCTCGGTGCGGGTGGAGGGAGATGCCCGGACGTCGTTCGAGAGCTCCCTGTTCCGGCGAGCCGCCAGCAACCTGCTCGTCAATGCCATCGAGCACTCCGAGCGTGGCGCGGAGATCGTCGTGGCCATCGCGCAGCGGGAGTCCCAGGTGCACATCGCCGTCACGAACGTGGGGGCGCCGATTCCGGAACAACACCTCGAGCGGCTGTTCGATCGTTTCTACCGGGTCGACGGGGCGCGCCGGAACAGCCGGAACAACCACGGCCTTGGCCTGTCGATCGTGAAGGCCGTGGCCAAGATGCATGGCGGAAGCGTCTTCGCGAAGAGCACGAATGGGTGCAACACGGTGGGCTTCACCCTCTCGGACGTCCCAGCGGCCCTGGGGGGGACCGGAATTTCCGCCGATCCGGCCTGAATCCCCGCCCTCCCATTCAGCGGGGTCCCGACGCATCTTCTGATGGCTCGCCCGTTTCCCGCGGGCCTTCAGAGGACACGTCATGGCTCACGAACACCACACCCATTCCGTCCACCACATCGTGCCGGGCTTTGGTGCCGACCGCGCCGCCCACTACGACGCCCAGGCATCCGTCAACCTCGCGGGCGCCCAGGCGATGTACGAGCTCGGCGTCAGCGCGTTGACCGCACAGCTCGACGGCCAGGAGGCGGCGTCACTGCTCTTCGTGGGAGTGGGCACGGGCGCGGAGTTGGTGCCCTACACCCGCTTCGGCGTGCCGGGCTGGCGCTTCACGGGGGTGGATCCCTCCGACGCCATGCTCGACGTCGCCCGCAAGCGCCTGGAGGCCGAGGGGCTGCTCTCTCGCACGCAGCTGCACGTGGGCGAGCTGCGTACCCTGCCGCCCGGCCCCCCGTTCGACGGTGCGCAGATGATGGGGGTGCTGCACCATGTGCAAGGTGAGGAGGCCCGGCTCGAGTTGCTGCGGGAGGTGACCCGGCGGCTCAAGCCTGGAGCGCCGCTCGTCGTGGGCTGCCGCGTCGGCAATGACCCCGTGTTGACGAACGTGGAGCTCCGGCGGTTGCGGGCGTATGGCGTCCCCCAGGATGCGCTGGAGAATCGGCGCCAGCGCCTCGCGGAGGTGCGGCCCATCGAGTCCGACGCCGCCCTGTTCGCGATGCTCGCCCGGACCGGGCTGGTGGAGCCGCGGCCGATCTTCATCTCGCTCCAATTCAAGGTCTTCCTCGCGCGCTTCGAGCCCGGCTCCGCGAGTTGAGACGCTGTCCCGACCTGGTCAGCGGAAGGGCAGGGAGAGGTAGTGGGCGCCCAGTTCCGTCAGGGTTCCCTGGGCGCCCAGCAGGCTCGCGAAGCACGGATCATTCGTCCACCGGCCCGTGAACCAGGCGTAACGGAACACGTCGTCACGGTTCTCGCAGACGGCCACCATTTCCGTCATCTGGGCCTTCTGTTTGGCGACCGAGTCGATCTGCGCGCCATCTCGCTGACTGTGGCAGTTGGCGAATTCGGTGACCCAGAACTGCTTGCCGTACTTCGTGAGCCGGTCCAACTGGCCCGCGAGTCCGTAGTCGTACCAGTGGAACGCGAGGTAGTCGATGCGCGGGTCCCGGTTGCCATTGGCCGCGCGGTAGGCCGCGTAGAACGCATCGAGCCAGACGACGGGGTCCGAGTAGCCCGGGTAGGTTCCCCAGTTCATCCCGGGACCGACCAGCTTGACGCCGGTGTTCGCGGCGACGCTCTCGTACCGGGGCCATAGCCGCGCCGCGTCCTGGGGCGACATGTTGGCCTGGTCCGTGAGGTTGGGCTCGTTGAGGAGCAGCAGGTACTGGATGTCCGGGTTGGCCTTCAGGAAGGCCTCGATGCTCGCGCTGTCGAAGTTCCCGTTCCACAGCATGGGGAGGAAGTCCATGCCGTAACGGGACCGGTAGTCCGTGGGCACGTCCCGATGGGGACGAGGGCTCCAGTTGTACCACCAGCTCACCCCCGGCGAGAGGGCCGCGAGGTCCTCTGGCGTGGCGAGGTCGTAGGCAATCCCCCGTTTGGCGCTCTTGGTGGCAGTGGGCGTCTGGGTGCCCGGTCCGGGCCTGCTGGCCGGGTCACAGCTCAGCAGCAGGAGCAGCGCGATGCAGCAGGACGGCGCGACCAGTCGTTTCATGCGTTTCCACCTCCGAGCCGTTCATCATGCCCGGGCTCCCCTGCCTGGGCAGTCAGAACCCGATTTGACAAGGCCTTGTCATGTTGACAGGATGCTGTCCATGGCGGCGCTGACCGAGGAGGGCGAGGCATTCACGGAGCTGGTGCTCGAGGTCTTCCGGCTCAATGGCCTCGCGCTGGAGGCGGGGGAGCGATTGACCGGGCCCCTGGGGCTCAGCAGTGCCCGGTGGCAGGTGTTGGGGGTGGTGGACCACGCTCCGGCGCCCGTCGCCAACGTGGCGCGGCTCATGGGACTGAGCCGCCAGGGCGTTCAGCAGACCGCCGACGCCCTCGAGCGGGATGGCTTCATCGAGTACCTCGAGAATCCCCACCACCGTCGAGCGAAGCTCATCTCGATGACGGCCAAGGGCCGTGAGGCGCTCCGGCGCGTCGAGGGACGGCAGGCCGTCTGGGCGAACCGGCTCGGCGCCGGGATGAACGCGCGGCAACTCCGCGCCGCCGTGAACGGCTTGAGGGAAGCGCGGCAGCTTCTCGAGAAGGACGCGTCCGGCTCGGACGAGGCGTGAACACACCCCAGGAGGTACCCGTGACGCACGCAGTGACGATCCCCGTGCTGCCTTGTGTTTCGCTCGACGAGACGCTGGACTTCTATGGGCTGCTCGGATTCCAGCGGACCTATCGGCAGACCACGCCGAACCCGTACGCGGTCGTCGAGCACGATGGGGCGCAACTCCACTTCGCGGGTGTGAAGGGATTGAAGCCAACGGAGGCGTACACCACCTGCCTGGTGATCGTTCCGGAAGTCGAGCGTCTGCATCAATCCTTCGCCGAGGCACTGCGCTCCGTCTTCGGCAAGCTGCCGATCTCGGGGCTGCCGCGAATCTCTCGGATGAGGAAGGGGCAGAGCCGGTTCACCGTGGTGGACCCCGCTGGCAACTCCGTCATCTTCATCCGGAAGAATGCTCCAGACGACTACGACGAGAGCCAGAAGCCACAATCCTCATCGCATCTGGGCAAGGCACTTCGAGCCGCCGCGCGCCTGCGCGACTTCAAGGGAGACGACCTGGCCGCCGCGAAGGTTCTGGATGTGGCGCTCGCGCGAAGTGAGCCGGGCCTGCCCATTGAGCGCGCGCGGGCGCTCGCCGCCCGGGCCGAGTTGGCCATCGCACTCGGAGACGAGGCACGTGCCCGGAGTGCGCGGGAGGAGTTCCAGCGGATTGCGCTCTCCGCGGAGGAGAGAGAGCAGTTCCGCGAGGAGCTCGAAGCCGCGGACACCCTTGCGCGCACGCAGCGCTGACCACGGAGCCTCGCGATGCATATCGTTCGAATGACCCTCTGCCTTCAGGTGCCCGACGTTGCCGCGGGCGTCGCGTTCTACACGTCGCACCTTGGCTACAAGGTCCTGCTCGACCAACCTGGCGTCTTCGCCAAGCTCAGGCACGACGACGGGCACGAGCTCTTCTTCCTCCAGTGCGGTGCGCGGATCACTCCCGAGGAGACCGTCAGTGATGAGAAGGCGAGCGGTCTCATCATCGCGCTCGAGGTCGAGGATGCGCGGGCCGAGGAGAAGCGGCTGCGAGCGGCGGGTGTTCCCATCACCGCGCCGCTGAAGGATGAGCCGTGGGGAGAGCGGCTCTTTCAGATCAAGGACCCCAATGGGGTGACCGTTCAACTCCTACAGTGGTTCGAGCCGGCGGCCACCGGGTGAAGCCGCACGGGCTTCAAGGTGTCTGAGGCGGGTGGCAGACGACGCGCGCGACGCACTTCGCCTTCTCACCGGTGGAGGTGCGGACCTTGGCGAAGGTCTTGAGGCGGATGGGCTTGCCCGTCTGGGCGCGCTCCTCGCGGTCCGCGAGGCTCGCGCACTGCTCATAGCTCTCCAGCGTGAAGAAGCTGGTCCCGCCGATGCTGGTGCCCGGACCGACGTCGATGCTCACGGAGCTCGGCTCCGCGTTGCGAGGCCAGTCATGGATCGACGTGACCGTGAATGTCCGCGTCTCGCTGTCGTTGAAGATGTACGTGTCGACTGCGATGAACGCCGGATAGCTGTGCACCTCCGCCACCAGGCCGCCATCGGCGAATCGCTCGCAGTGGAGCACGGACTCCTCGTCGTCCGCGGCCGCTGCCGTTGCGCTGAACACCACGAAACCGATGGCCGCCGCTGCCCAACCGTTGCGCATGGATGTCCTCCTCCCAGGGTGAGGTGACGAGGCTGCGAGCGGAGCGCTGGGGTCACAAGGCGGGCGCTGTGCGGCGCGTGCCCGGGAAGTCGGAGGCTCGACAGTACCGGAGACCCCCCGTGCGCTACCCGACGCTCGATGGGTCCTCTCAACCGGCTCTCCATTCCGCCTATACTTTGCCCATGACGGTGGAGCTGCGAGTTGCCTCGTACAACATCCTGGCGGACGCCTACGTCAAGCCCGAGTGGTTCCCGCACACACCCGCGGACATCTTCGAGCCGAGGAGGCGCCAGGATGCGCTGGCCCGCCGGATCCTGGGGCTGGACGCGGACATCGTTTGCCTGCAGGAGGTGGAGCCCGGCAGCTTCTCCGCGCTCCAGGGGGCGCTGGCGCCACACGGGTACGTGGGTGTGCTGGCCCTGAAGCAGCAGGGCCGGCCCGACGGCTGCGCGGTGTTCCATCGCATGGAACGCTGCCAGGGTCACCGGGCCCACTACTTCAGGGACCGGCTGGAGGACGGGCGCGTATCCGGGCACCTGGCGCTGGTGGTGGACTTCGACGTTGGAGGGGACCGGTTGCGCGTGGCGTGTACGCACCTGCGCTGGGATCGGCCGGACAGGCCCGTGGAGCAGCACCAGGGGATGCAGGAGGCGGCGGAGCTGCTCGAGGAACTGGTCCAGCGGGACCCGGAGGCCCTGTGGGTCGTGTGCGGTGACTTCAACGCGCGGCCCGGGGAGCCGCTGGTCCGAGTGTTCGTGGCGGCCGGGCTGCTCGATGCCTACGAGGGGCGGCACCAGCCGACCTGTAACGCGAACGGGAGTGCCAAGGCGATCGACTTCCTCTTCCACTCGCGCGCGCTGCGGGCGCGGCCGGACCGGCTGCCGGAGCTGGACGGCCTGACGCCGATGCCGTCGGAGAACGAGCCCTCCGATCATCTGCCAATCGCCGCGCGTCTGCTGCGCGCCAGCACCTAATGAGCGAGCATGGACAGCGCACGCCGGTAGAAGACCATGTGCCTGGGCAGCACGGTGTCTCGCCCGATGAAGCGGCGGGTGACTTCCTCGAAGTCCCCCTGGTCCGCCACCTGGTTGAGGTCACGGCTGTTCCAGTACCAGGCCGCCACGCGGAAACCCACCTCCGGGTTCACGGCCAGCTCGGGGTTGTTCTCCAGGTCGATGCCCAGCGCCTTGCCGGCGGCGCGGTAGTTGGCCCGTCCGGTGAGCAGCAGGGGGCCTCGGCCCTTGTAGCGAGAGCCGTCCCCTGGCCGCACGTTGCCCAGGTCTTCACGGCCCTCGTACTGCTCGCCTGAATCCGGCTCCTCGAGCATGTTGAGCTGGCCCGTCACGAACGCCAGCTCGGCGAGGAATGCGGCCTGGCGCTGGGGCGTCGTGATGTCCGCCTCGAGCATCGCCGCGTTGAGGTGCGGCAGCAGCTCGGTGGCCTGCATCTCCGAGCAGTTGGGCATGACGGTGCGCAACTGCTCCAGGGAGAGGCCCGGTCCCTCGGGCTCTTCCCGCTCAGGAGGCTGGAATTCGACTCCGAGCTCGCGCCAGGTGCCGGAGTCCACGATGCCGTCCCCGTTCATTCCCTTGTCCCGCTGGAAGGACAGCACCGCGTCCTCCGTCTGCGCACCGAAGAAGCCGTCCGTGGGGCCGGGGTCGAAGCCGGCGGCCATCAGCCTGCGTTGCAGCTCGATGACCAATGGGCCACGCGAGCCCTTGTGCAGCACGGTGGGCAGACCCAGGGATGTGAGCTGAAGGAACGACGTATCGATCTCGGTCGGAGTTGGCATCGCGGGAACCTCCCTCTGACTCAAGGTGCGGTGGCGCCAGCGGCTTTGTGAAGGCTGGCACCTCGCCGCGCCGCTCAGAGTCCGAGCGAGTCCAGCACGTCGCAGCGCTGGGCGTTCAGGTTCGAGCCCTGCCCGAGCTCCAGGTTGATTTCGAGGTACTGCTCCCCGTCCCGGGTATAGGCGGGCCACTGCACCGCGCCCTCGCCATTCGGGTTTCCCTGGGTGGCGAAGCGGGTCCAATAGCCGATGATCTTCCTGGACAGCTCCCGCTCGGCGTCGGAGTCCAGGGCGAACCGGCCTTGGCTCAGGCCAAAGACGAAGGGCAGCTCGGCGGAGTGGTACGCACCCAGCTTCAGCATCCCACCGAAGACGCTGCCCAGGGGCTTCCTGGGCTCGTAGGTGAAGAAATAGGCATGCACGGGCTGCCCCTGCTCCGTCAGCGTGCGCGCGAGCCGCCGGGTGGGGCACACGAAGATCGCGTCGCCGAGCAGCCGGCTGAAGGCCGCCTTGGGCGAGCTGAAGTCCTTCGCGGGATAGGCGCGCAGCAGGGGCTCGGCCTTGCCAGGGGCGCGCAGGTTCACCGCGGCCTCGTACTGCTCGGGCGTGTCGATCTTCGCCTGGAGGGTGAAGATCGTGCCCTCGTCCCGGTTGGTACCCAGCATCAAGGGCACCTTCGCGTACTTGCCCTCCGCGAGGAGCTGGCGCGGCGCCGTGGGGATGACGTTTCCATCCACCACCGGCCCGAAGCCCACCCGTGGCTTGACCAGATCGAGCGCGGCCCCACTCGCGGCGAGCAGTTGCCCGGGCGTCCGGGTGCGCAGGCACGCGGCGATGTCACCCTCGGTGCATCCCACCTCGCGGGCGAAGCGCACTCCGCGCTCCTCGGCGCTGTCCTCCAGCTCGGGCGTGCCCGGATCCTTCAGGGGCGTGGTGCCCAGGTAGCAGGTGCCGCTCTCGGCGATGAGCCGGTGGAAGAGACCCTGGGCCGCGGGCGAGACCATCTGCAGGCACGCGGAGATGGCGCCCGCGGACTCGCCGAAGAGCGTGACCTGGGTGGGGTCTCCTCCGAAGGCGGAGATGTTGTCGCGCACCCACTCGAGCGCGAGCCGCTGGTCCATGAGGCCGTAGTTGCCGGAGGATCCTTCGGGCGCTACAGCGCCGAGCGCGGGGTGGGCGAGGAAGCCCAGCGCGCCCAGCCGGTAGTTCATGCTCACCACCACCACACCCGCGCGAGCCAGTGCCGAGCCGTCGTACAGCTCATCCTGGGTCGAGCCGAGGGTGAATCCGCCGCCGTGGATGTAGACCATCACCGGGGCGGGCTTCTGGGGCTGGAGCGCGGGCGTCCACACGTTGAGGGTGAGGCAGTCCTCGCTGGCGGGCTCGACGGGCTTGCCGTTGCGCATGTCCACCTGGGGGCAGCGGACACCGAAGTGCGAGGCCTCACGCGGGGTGCTCCAGGCCTCGGCGGGCTCGGGAGGGCGCCAGCGGCGCTCGCCCGTGGGGGGCTGGGCGAAGGGGATGCCGAGGAAGGTGGAGATGCCATCTTCATAGGCGAGGCCCCGCACGGGTCCCCGGCCGGTCTGGACCACGGGGGCGGGTCCCTTGGCCAGGGCGGGCCCGTTCGAGTGGGCGCAGTGGGTGAGCAACAACAGGCAACTGGAGAGGAGGAGCCGGGAGAACGAGCGCATGGGCTATCTGGAGCACATCCGCTCGTCCCTGCCCACGCGCATTCTCTGTATGTCCTCCATGCTCGATGCGCATGAGAGGGAAAACCCCGGTGCGGTGCGCGGGGTTGGGTAGGCTGCGCGCGATGCGCTGCTACCTGGTTGCCCTCTCCTCGCTCCTCTTCCTCTCGGCCGGATGCCTCCATGCGAAGGCCCTGCCGGCATTGCCGGCCAGTCACGGTGCCCTGTCCCTGGCCCTGGACAAGTACCTGGAGCTCCCCACGTCCCCGCCGGGAGCTCCCAAGCCCGTTGGCACCCCCGAGGTGGTGGTGGAACCAGCCCAGGCCCCGTCCATCTTCGCCGAAGCGGTCCAGCTCCTGCGGGGGACGCCCACGGAAGCGGAGGTCCGTCAGGCCTCGGAGGACCTGACGGCGGCCTGCGAGGCCTCGTTCCAGCAGGCCTGCGACTTCCTGCGCGAGCACTTCAAGGCTCCCAAGCGGCTCTCGGGCGACCTTCCCAAGTACCCACGCGAAGCGTTCAAGAACAAAGCCTTCGCGCTCGTGGTCATCCGCTGCCGCTTCGGAGTGGACGGAAGGAGCCGGGATTGCGAGGTGCTGGAATCCGCGCCCTATGGTTTCACGGAGGCCATGTTCGCGGCGATCGAGGGGGCGAGGTTCCAGCCCGCGACGCTGGCGGGTCATCCCATCGAGATTCCGTACACCATCAAGGCCCAGATGTCGCCAGGGGGCGTGAGTCTGTCACCGGAGCAGAAGCTCGAGTGGGTCCGGATGCGTGCGAAGGCCTTTCCCAGGAGTGTCTGGGCCTGGTTCGATCTGGCCTCGACGCTGGCGCGGCAATTGCCGGAAGATCCCGCGTACCTCCCCGCCCTCCGGCATCTGAACGAGCTGGATACCGAGTACTGGTGGTCTGCCGGCGAGCTGGCGTGGGCGCACGCGCGGGAGGGGCGGTATGCCGAGGCCGCGCCGCTCGCGAGGAGGGCCCGGACGGAGGCTCCTGGCAATCCGTACGTGCTCGAGGTCTCCGCGGCCACGCACTTCGGGCTGGGGCAGTGCGAAGAAGCCGTGGCCGAACAGCGGCGCGCCGTGGACGGGCTCCCCAAGGAGTGGCCGGCACCGGAGCGGGAGCGCTTCGTGAATCAGCTCCAGGCGTACACGCGGCGCTGCGGCAGGTGACGAGGGCTCATCCGGAAGAACGCCGCGTGTCCCAAGAGTGTGATCGGTGAGGACTTCGCGCTCGCGAGCCATCGAAGCGAGCCGGCGGCATCCAGGCCTGCCTTGCGACAGCGGATGCCGCCTCGTGCGTGACCCGTCGCTACCAGGCGACGGGGGCGTCACCTGTGTCCGTCAGGGAACCACGTGGCACGGCACCAGACCGGAGGCGTGGTGCTCGTGCGAGGGATGCCCCTTGAAGCGGCAGGGCAGCAGCGTGCGGACCGGGGTGAAATGCCGGGGTGATTCGCCATTGGCGAGCTGTCCCTGCTCGTTGTTGCCCCAACCCACCAGGGTGCCATCCGCGCGCAGCGCCAGTCCGTGGTACCGGCCGAGCGCGACAGCCACCACGTTCGTCAGGCCCTCCATCGGGGCCGGGGTGGGCCGGATTTCGGGCACCGTGAGCGGATCCGCGCGCATCCCCCCCCATGCCCATACGGTGCCGTCGCTTCGCACCGCCAGGGAGACGGAGTAGCCCGCCACGATGGCCACCACATCCGTCAGGCCTGGCACCTGCCCGGGAGTGGGCCGGGCCGGGCCCGTTGTCCCACCACCGAGCTGGCCGTAGGTGTTGGCACCCCAGGCCCAGACGGTGCCATCCGCGCGCAACGCCAGGGAGTGGTTGACACCGGCCGAGATGCTCACCACGTCCGTCAAGCCCGTCGCCTGCACCGGCGTGGCCTGGTTGAGCCGCGTCCCATTCCCGAGCTGGCCGTCGAGGTTCTCGCCCCAGCTCCACACGGTGCCATCCGCGCGCAACGCCAGGGCATGGCGGCCACTGTTCGACACCGTCTGCACGTCCTGCAGCCCCTGCACCTGCACCGGGGTGAGGTACTGATTGCTCGGGTCGTACATGTCCCCGCCCACCATGTTGTATCCCCAGGCCCAGACGGTGCCATCCTCTCGTACCGCCACGGAGCTGAATTCACCCGCCGCGAGCGTCTTCACGTCCGTCAGACCCACCACCTGCGTGGGAGGACCGCCGAACCAGCCCCCCGACCCGTCCCCGAGCTGGCCGAATTGGTTGGAGCCCCAGGCCCAGACGGTGCCATCCCCGCGCAGTGCCAGGGTGTGGAACGCGCTCGTGCCGGAGAAGAGGGCCGTGATGTCCGTCAAGCCCTCGAGCCACACCGGAGCGTACTGATCCATCGCGGAACCGTTTACGGCCCCGAGCTCGCCGTAGCTGTTGGAGCCCCAGCCCCACACGGTGCCATCTCCGCGCAGCGCCAGGGAGTGGTGCGAACCGGCGTAAATGGAGGCCGTGTTCGAGAGTCCCAACACGGGCGACGGAGACCTCGGGCCCACGATGGCGGTCCCGGTGCCGAGCACTCCCTTCTGGTCGGTGCCCCAGGCCCAGAGGGTGCCATCCTTCCGCAACATCAGGGAACCATGGCTGCCGGCTGCCACGGCCACGCCATGTTTCACCCCCATCACCTGCTCCGGAGTGAGCCGCCTGAACGGGGTTTCCACCCCGAGCTGGCCGTAGTCGTTGCTGCCCCAGCCCCACACCGTGCCGTTCCTTTTGAGCGCCAGGGAGAAGCCGCTGTGACCGGCCGAGATGGCGGCCACGTTCGTCAGGCCCGACACTCGCACCGGAGTGAGTCGCTGGGCCGTCGTCCCATCCCCGAGCTGGCCCGTGTAATTCTCTCCCCAGGCCCACACGGTGCCATCCCCGCGCAGCGCCAGGGAGAAGGTGATGGAAGCGGTCGAGACGGCCACCACGTTCGTCAGGCCCGGCACCCGCACCGGGGTGAGCCGATGGGTCGTCGTCCCATCCCCGAGCTGGCCGTAGAAGTTGGCACCCCAGGCCCACACGGAGCCATCCCGTCTCACCGCCAGGCAGTGCGAGCCACTGGCCGCGATGGAGACGACGTCCGCCAGGCCTGGCACCCGCACCGGGGTGAGCCGCCGGGCCGTCGTCCCATCTCCGAGCTGGCCGTAGTCGTTGTTGCCCCAGCTCCACACCGTGCCGTCCCTTTCGAGGGCCAGGGAGAAGACCCGGCCGGCCGCGACGGAGACCACGTTCGTCAGACCAGGCACCTGCATGGGAGTGAGCCGCCGGGTCGTCGTCCCATCTCCGAGCTGGCCGTAGAAGTTGGCGCCCCAGGCCCACACGGAGCCATTCTTTTTCACCGCGAGCGAGAAGTTACCGGGAGAAGCCGCGGTGGCCACCACGTTCGTCAGGCCCGGCACCCGCACGGGGGTGAGCCGCGGCGTCGTCGTTCCATCTCCGGCCTGACCGTAGTTGTTGAGACCCCAGGCCCACAGGGTTCCGTCCGGCGCTACGGCCAGGGAATCGGTCAGACTTTGTGACAGCACGCTCCGCTGGGGCGCATCCCATGCCTTGCCATGCAGGTCTTCCGCGCGGGCCTGACCGGCCCAGACCGCCACGCATGCCACCCATAGGGTTTTCAGGACAGACCCCGAGCGTCTCCGCGATGGTTCCTTGTTGAACATGATTCTCCTGAGAGAGGTGAGGCGCTTGTGTACGATAGGAATTGGGAGGGTTGCCCGGGCGGCGGGCACGAAAGCAGACGGCATGCCACGCCCGGGCGCCGCTCAAACCCCTCGGAATTCCTGGTGCTTGCTCACCTGCTCAGGCTCCAGGTGACAAATTTCGTACTCGAGGTGACCTATTTCGTCATGACCCGCCTCGGAACCTGCCCAGGGTCCCGAGGCGAAGCCGCTACCTTTCCTACCGGGGAATGCGATTGCGGTAGCTCACGGTGAAGGGGCCATCGACGAGGGTGCTGCCGCAGAAGCCACCACCGGTGATATCGACGACCTGGCCATTGGACGACCGGGTGGACCCGCCGGCCGGGTAGTAGCCGTGGGTGCTCCAGGTGGCGGTGACCACGAAGGGCAGGCCCGTCAGGTCCACGTTGGCGCGGCCCGCGGAGGAGTAGAAACCGGAGCAGTCACCCGCCAGGCCATAGGCCACGGTGTACGTATCCCACTGAGGGATGCCACCCGTCGAGGTGGCGAAGCTGAAGTCATCGACATCCAGGGTCTGGGTCGCCGGATCGAACCGGACCCGGTTCCACGTGGTGGAGACGGACTGTCCACTCACGTTGATGTACTGGGAGAAGTTGCGTCCCTCGCCCGTGGGCAGCGTCAGGTAGGTGCCGCCCCCCGTCGCGCAGTAGGCCTCGTAGGGCTTGTTGCTGTCCTGGTCCAGGTACAGCGTGTAGTCCTGCTCCTGCGCTCCGCCCGCGGCGGCGACGGCGTCGCACGAGCCATAACCCACGTAGCTCACGGTGAAGGGGCCATCGACGAGGGTGCTGCCGCAGAAGCCACCACCGGTGATATCGACGACCTGGCCATTGGACGACCGGGTGGACCCGCCGGCCGGGTAGTAGCCGTGGGTGCTCCAGGTGGCGGTGACCRCGAAGGGCAGGCCCGTCAGGTCCACGTTSGCGCGGCCCGCGGAGGAGTAGAAACCGGAGCAGTCACCCGCCAGGCCATAGGCCACGGTGTACGTATCCCACTGRGGGATGCCWCCCGTCGAGGTGGCGAAGCKGAAGTCATCGACATCCAGGGTCTGGGTCGCCGGATCGAACCGGACCCGGTTCCACGTGGTGGAGACGGATTGCCCACTCACGTTGATGTACTGGGAGAAGTTGCGTCCCTCGCCCGTGGGCAGCGTCAGGTAGGTGCCGCCCTCGGCATCGCAGAAGGCGATGTAGGGCTTGCTGAACTCCGCGTTCAGGTAGAGCACGTAATTGCGGTCCATCGGGAGCCCGGAGGCCTTCACCTCCGCGCAGGACACGGCCAGCGGGCCGGGTTCCAGGGATTGGACGGCCGCGCTGCCCGCCGGCTCCTCGGCCATGGGCCCACACGCGACGAGGCTCATGCTTCCCACGAGCGCACCACACAGCAGACGACGACCCTGATTGCGATTCGACACGTCTTCAACTCCTGGTTGGGGGGTAACGAAAATGTCCTGCGATGGATTTATTCAGCAATGGCTATGCCAGACGCGGCATCCAGCGCCTTCCCTCTGGAGGCGCTTCCCGAACACGCACTGGGACGGGAAAAAAGTGTTTCGCCGCGTTCCCATTCAACGCGGACGCGTCTGGCATCAACGCATCCGCCCGCGTGAGCGCTATTGCTCCAATGACAGTATTTGAGAAAACGAGGAATCCTGCTCGCCCAGGGCCGTCAACAGCGCGTTCACCCGATCCACCTCGCGCTTGAGGACCTTGTGGTGATTGCGATTGCGAACCAGGCCCTCGCGGCCGAGCACGCGGAAGGCCTCGTCCCGCCCCAGTTCATGGACCGCCGTGCCCAGCACGAAGCCCCGAAAGGCATCCGCCAGGTCCAGGTCCAGGGGAATCTCGCGCCGGCAGGCTTCCTCCACGAATGCGCGAGCCGTGCGCCGCAATGCTTCGCAGAGCGTCTTCGGTCCGGGCATCGCCTCGCAGGCCAATGCCCGAGCCACGCTCCCTTCCTCTATCACCACCTCGCCCGAGCCATTTGCCTCCACCAACGCCAGCGAGAAGGCCCTCCGGACGATGTTGTCGAGCTGGCGCAGGTTTCCCGGCCAGGGCTGGCTCGACAGGAGTTGTTCCGCCCCGGTTGTCAGCCGCACCCGGGCAGAGGTCCCGTGCTCGCGCTCGCAGCGCTCCACCATGAACCGGGCCCATGGACGAATCTCGTCCCGGCGCTCATCCAGGGGAGGGAGGCGGAAGGGCAGGACGTTGATGCGGTAGTAGAGGTCCTCCCGGAAGTGCCCGGCGCGCACGGCCCCCAACAGATTCACGTTGGTGCCAATGATGAAGCGCACGTTGGCGCGCTTCTTCCCCGTGTCTTCGCCCAGGGCCCGGTAGCCGCGCTCCTCCAGCAGGTGGAGCAGACCCGCCTGGGCCCTGAGCGACAGCTTGTCGATCTCATCGATGAACAGCGTGCCGCCCTCCGCGCGCGCCACGCTGCCCACGTTGCTACCCACCGCTCCGGTGAAGGCGCCCTTCTTCCAGCCCACGAGCTCCGCCATCTGCAACTCTTCTGGAACCGATAACAGCTCCAGAACCTCGAAGGCCTCGTCGCGGCGGCGGGAGTGGGCATGAAACCAGCGGGCCAGCCGGGACTTGCCAGTCCCCGTTTCTCCACAGATGAGAAGAGTCTCATCCTGCTGAGCGAAGACGCGCAACATGGGCAGCCACTCGCCCATCGCCGCTCCCATGACCGGGAGGAATTCATCCGTCTCGGACAGGCCTCTCCGCGGGAGCGGTGCGAACGAGGATGCTGCACGACCATCTCCACACGGGTTCATCGACATCGGAAGGCCATCTTTCGTTGAGCATCGCGGTGTGGCCCTCTGGACGTTGGACTTCAAAAAATAATCAAGTGACGCCGCAAAATAATCGTCGTGCCGCGCCCCGCATGGAAAGTCGGCTCTCCGCTCAGCCCTGCACCTCCCGCAGCGTCACCGAGGGGGGCGCGTCCAGCACCCGGCGGGTGGCGAACATGCCCGCGCTCACCGCCGCCAGTACCCCGAGTCCGCCTGCCACGGCAGTCCGAACACCTGAGTGGCGATGACCCCGGCCAGGATGGAGGCGGCGGCCGCCGCGGTGAGGCCCGATAGCAGGCCAATGGCCGCGAACTCCGAGGCCTGCGCGAGCCGCAACTGCCGGCGGCTGCCGCCCAGCACCCGCATCACGCCACCTTTGACACCTTCTGCGGCTCAGAGTTCGGATGGGACCATCGCGCTGGAGAAGAAGAGCGGCAGCCCCTTCGACGCCAACCGCAACGTGCTGTCCTCGGGAGACCTGAGCGTCATTGGTTTGACCGGGGTGCCCTTCTGTACAACACCTCGATGAAGTCCAACCTCAGCACCAACCTCCAGCCAGGCAGTCACAGCTATTACATTGGAAGTGGCACCTATGAGTGCGACTACGGTGCGAATGGCTCTCCTGAGCATCGTTGCGATGAGACCTGGTTGTCCCTCAGGACCGGCGCCGACTATGACGCGAGCTATTGAGCGCTAACGACTCATGAAGCGATGGGGCATCCTGAGGACTCTCTCGGGGGCCCCGGGCTCCAGCAATACGCTCCTGGAGTAGCTTCTAGAGCACCGGACGGTTTGAAGGTACCCCAGTCTTTTGGGCTTGAGCCCGAGGCGATTCAAGGTGCCGCTGCCAGGACTCGATGTTCTGGAGGGTAGCGGCACGTCGCAGGTCAAAGGTGTTCTTGCGCACTCCGCGGTAGCGGGCTCGCCGTCCCTGTCGGCGAGACAGATGGGCCAGCCGGTGCTCCACCTTCACCCGTTCTCTGAGCCGTGCGCGGCCCGTCGGCGACTTCACCAGTTTGTGCAGTCGCTGCTGGAGAGCCTCATCCTCGGCAATGCGTACCATCCGCCCGTGCTCGGGTTGAGCCGTCGTGCACTCGGCACGTAGAGGGCATTGGCCGCATACCTTTGCATCGAATTCCACGACAGACCCAGGCTTGAAGGGCAGCCTCTGGCCTCCTGGGCATGTGACTGTCCGGCTCCTCATGTCCAGCTTGAATGCTGACTTGGGCAACAGTTCCCCATTCTGTGTCGCCCACGGCTTGCACAGCACCTCGCCTCGCTGCTCCAGCACCGACTCCACCACCGGGCTTTTGATGTACCCACGGTCGATGTACAGCTCGCCAATCTCCATTCCCTGCCGTTGCATGTCCTTTTGGAGTTCTGGGGTGGCTTCCGCCTCGGGCCGATTTGCTGGGGTGACGGTGCACGCCACGATGAGGTCCAACTCCATCTCCGCCGCGATGTGTTGTTTGAAGCCGTTGAAGCGCTTGCTCTGGCTCTTGCGCCCGTGACGCATTTCGCCGTCTTCCACCGACACGCGCCTGTCGTGCGCCACGGTCTGGCGGATGCGCACTCCTCCTCCGTCCGGGTCCGGCTCCAGGTCCTGGCCGCGCAGTTGCTCGAGCGTCTTGAGGTGCCCCGCCAGGGGCTCCTCCACGAGTTGCTCGGGCAACTCCCGCCGCAGCCATTGCACCAGGCTGTCCAATTGTTGGATGAGGACTTGAAGCGCCCGTGTCCTCTGCCCGGCTTCATTCCAATCCACATCCAGCGCCTTCTTCACGCTCGACTCCAGCAGCAGGGGAATGCCCGCCTCGCGACACACCCTGTCAGTGGAGCATTTCAGCAGCCCCGCGACGCATGCCACCACCTTGCGCGCGGCATGACCCAGCAGGTTGAAGGTGTCCTCGACGCGGCCTGCTCCCTCCAATGGGCGCGAGTCGATGGCCACTCGCAGCGAGGACTTCAGCGCGCGCCAGCCGAACTCCTGCTGGCCCATGGCCACCTCCACGCTCTTCTCCAGCAGGCGCCGGTCCATGTTGGCGCCAATGAGGCGGTGGCGGAAGTCGCACAAGGCCCCCTTGGAGAAGGCTGGCTCGCTGTGGCCCAGGCAATCCAGCACCATCTGCACGCGCAGGTCGAAAACAGTCAGCTCCACCATGGTGGCATCCGAGGCGCCCAGATAGCCCTGAAGGAGCGTGGCCATGGCCATGCGTGCCGGAGGCAGCGGTTCTTTTCCCGCCCCCGTCTGGCGATACATGGTTTCCAACTCGGCCTGGAAGGCCTCATCGAAGAGCTCGTGGCGGTGTCTGCGCAGGAAGGCGAAGAGCTTCCCGGTGCTCTTCATCCGCTCGATGATGCGCTCCTCCTGCTCGCTCAGCTCCTGCTTGGGCCTCCACCGCTCTATCTCCATGGTTACCTCGCTCCGCCTCACGGCTGAAGTAAGGTGTCCATCCTGCCCCTTCTCTGTCGAGCCTCCTTCCAAGCCCTCGAAATCTCTAGAGCTTCAATCCGTCCGGTGCTCTAGGAGCTTGTCGGAGTATCCCACCGTAGAGGGTGGAGTAGAGGGGTGACGCCCCAGGTGGTCCTTCAG